>NZ_JBIUYI010000003.1:0-1144524 GCF_044744425.1 Streptomyces sp. NPDC087300 | reverse complement strand
AACGGCTGGATCCACTTCGGATCATCCGCTGAGATCACCCCACCCATGCCCAGCCAACGCACCAACCGCCCCACCGGTTACGGGACAACCTCTAGGGCCTTTCGTTTGGATCAGGCCGGTCTCCGCGAGGTCGTGGCGGCCGCGTCAGTCGCCTGGTACGCGTGCGTGCCGGGCGGCGGCGACCGTGGTCCTCGACTGGTGCTCCACCTGGTCCTCCAGCGGCACCCAACGGGCCCTGAACCGCTCGGCGAAGGCGTTGCTCCAGAGCGTCACGAGCCGTTCGAGACGGGGCGCCGCGCGGTCGCCCGCGTCCTCCAGGACCCGCAGCAGCATCGCGGCCGCGCGCAGCGGCAGCCGGCGGCCGAAGGCGTCGACGCTGCCGATGTACGCCATGGTGGTGCCCGCGGGCGGCAGCCGCCCCCAGTCGTCGGCGAGCCCCGGCACCAGGGCGAGTGCCCAGCGCGAGGCCCGCAGCAGCGGCCCGTCGGCGCCCGCGGGCAGCCGGGGCAGCGCCTCGCCGAGTATCTCCTCGACGAGACCCGCGTCCCGCCGTAGCCGTCGGGCCAGGCCCCGCATCGCCCGCGCCGGGGACGGGTGCGTCGCGGCGTCGCCGACCAGGTCGCTCGCCCACATCGGCACCTCGACGATCGCGGTGCGGCCGCCGTACCGGTGGGCGTGGTGCCAGGTGGTGAGCCTGGCGTCCTCGGGCAGGCTCGGGTAGGCGGCGTCCACGCCCGGTCCCGGCAGGATGTGCACGCCGGGGCCCGAGACCGGCCAGCCCGCCGCGTCGGACGCCCCCGCCTCGACGGGGATGTGCAGCTCGGCCGCCGACTTGGCGAACGGCTCGGCGAGCCCGGGGATGTCCTTCGTCAGCTGCACCCAGCTGCCGCCCAGGTCGGTGCAGTGCAGGGACACCTGCAAGTAGGGCCGCAGTTCGTCGATGACGGCGGTCAGGGCGCGGGTCTCCGGCGGCAGCCGGTCGGGCGGCAGCACGGAGGGCGACCACTCGGGCTGCTCGGGCCCCGCGGGGCGGAAGAAGTGCCGGTGGTAGTCCAGAAGCGTGCGGGGGGCGGGCGTGCGGTGCAGATGCGCCCCGTCCGGGTCCGCGCAGAGCAGGAAGTGCCAGGAGGTGTCGGCGCGCAGCCGCCGCTCGCACAGCGTCCGCTCGGCGAGGTGCAGCAGGGTGGAGCCGCCGGTCGGTTCGTTGGAGTGCGCCCCCGCGACGACGAGGACCGCGCGGGCGGAGCGCCCCACGGAGAGCAGATGCAGCGGCCGGCCCGCGCGCGAGACGCCGATCTGCCGCAGAGTGCCCAGGTCGGGACGGTGGGCCACCAACTGTCGTGCGGAGGCGGTGAGTTCCGGAACACTGGGATAGCGCTGCACCGCCAGTTGACTCACCCCCGTCTGGTCCGTCACTGACGCAATCCGCAGTACGCCACGCGCCGGGTGCGGTGTCAAGGACGCCTACGGGGCCGCCGCGCTCCCATAGGCCGTCACTCGTACGGGTGTACGGAACCTGCGCCGCGCGTCCCCCGGTGGTCGTCTTGAACACACCCGCGCGGTCCCACGCCGCGCCGACGCACAGGTGGGAGCCCTGCGGTGCGTTGCTTCCCCGGCCTGACGGCCACCTCGCCGCACGTTCCGCCGACGGCCAACCGGAACCCGCTCACGCACTCCGCCCCGCCCACGGCCGGCCGCCCGTCGGCCACGGCGCCGCCCGCCGCCGCGAGCGGGCCCTCGGCGCCCCTCTCCGCCCCCGCGAGCACCCGTGGCGCCCCCGGCCCGCTTCCTGCGCGCGACGCGCCCTGGCGGGCCTCCGGGGCCCCGCACGGGGGACGTCACGCGGGACTCAGCCTGGCGGCGCCCGGCGTCCCGCGCGATCCGTATCCGCTGTACCGGGTGCTCCGTGAGGGATTTCCGCTCGTGTGGGACGAGGCGACGGGGGCGTGGCTGGTCAGCAGGTACCGGGACGTGCGCGCCGCGCTGGCCAGGCCGCGGCTCGTCGCGCTGCCGCCGGGACGGACCCTCGCGCACATGGAGGGCGCCACGCACCTCGCGCACCGCGCGCTCGTCTCGCCCGCGCTGCGCGGCCGCGCCCTGGAGGCGCTCGCCGCGGGCACCGCACGCACCGCGCACGTCCTGGCCCGCCGCATCGCCGGGCGCCAGGAGGCCGACCTCGTCGCCGAGTTCTGTCACTGGCTGCCGGCCGCCGCGGCCGTCGCCGCGCTCGGCCTGCCCTACGAAGACGCCGCCCGCGTCCAGGAGTTGTGCCGCGGCGGCCTCACCCACCTCGGCGGCGGCCCCCACCACGCCCTCGACGCCTGTCTGCGGCCCCACCTGGCACGCCGCAGGGCCCACCCGGGCGACGACCTGCTCTCCGTCCTGTGCACGGCCGAGGTCGACGGACGCCCGCTGTCCGACGAGACCGTGACGGGCGTCGCGGGGACCCTGCTCGGCGGCGGGGGCGAGGCAGCGGCCCTCGGGCTCGCCTCGTTCCTCGCCAACCTCCTCGACCACCCTGGGCAGTTGGCCCTCCTCAGGGAGCGGCCCGAGCTGATACCCGGCGCGTGGGCGGAGTCGCTGCGCCGCGATCCGCCCGCGCCCGTCGTGCTGCGCCGCGCGGCCCGCCCGGTGACCGTGGCGGGCTTCCCGCTGCCCGCGGGGGCGGTCGTGGCGTGCCTGGTGGGCTCGGCGGGCCGCGACCCGGCGCGGTTCGCCGACCCCGACCGGTACGACATCTTCCGCGCGGACCCGGGCGGCCTCGCGTTCGGTGCGGGCCGGCACTCCTGTCCGGGCGCCGCGCTCGCCGGGCTCACCGCCGGGCACGGACTGCGGGCCCTGCTCGACGCGCTGCCGGGCCTGCGCTGGGCGCCGGGGGCCAGACCGGCGCCGGAAGGGCTCCTGACGCGCGGGCCGCGCTCGCTCCTCGTACGGCTCAAGTGATCCCCGCTGCTCCTTGCCGGCCCCGGCTTCTAGTCACTCCTCCTCGATCCGGGTGAGCAGCACGACGGGCGACTCCGTGAAGAGCTCGGCCACGGGCGTGTGCCCGTCGAACTCCCGCTCAGGAGCGAGCACATCGGTCCACCGTCCGGCCGGCAGCGCGAGCTCCGTCTCCCGCCACCCACCGGCCTCTTCCAGGCGCAGCGAGAGCCGGGTCACGGCCACCACGACCTCTCCGGAGCGGGCGTACGCCACACAGTGCGCGGCGCCGGGACCTTCGGCGGTCAGCGGCTCGTACGTCGCCGCGCCCCCGAACAGCTCGGGCCGCCGCGCGCGCAGCCGCAGCGCCGCCGCGGTGAGCGCGAGCTTCTCCTCAGAGAGGTCCCAGCGCTCCCGCTGGGTGTCCAGCCGTTCGAGCACGTGCGGCTGGAACCGCGCGGGCGCGCGGTTGTCCGGATCGACGAGGGCGCGGTACTCGCCCTCGGTGCCCTGGTAGAGGTCGGGCACCCCGGGCATCGTCAGATGTACCAGCGCGGCGCCCAGCACGATCGCCCGTACGTGGGGCGCCAGTTCGCGCGCGAAGGACGCCACGGCGTACAGCGGGGGCCCGCACGGACCCGCCTCCGCGAACGCGGTCACCGCCTTCTCGTACGCCTCGTCGGGCTCCGTCCAGCTGGTGTGCAGGCCCGCCTCGCGGACGTGCTTCAACAGGGCGTTCTGCAACCGCATGTCGTACGGGAAGCCGAAGCCGACCGCGGTCTGCCAGGCCGCCCAGGCCAGTTGGGGATCGGGCGCGCAGACCCCGCCCACGCGCGCGGTCTGCTCGGTCAGCTCCACCAGGAGGTCGGCCCACCGCCGCGGGCACTGCGTGAGGACGGCGATGCCCGCGCGCACATCGGCACTGCGCTTGGTGTCGTGGGTCGAGAGGACCGTGCCCGAGTAGGGCCAGTCGCGCTGCACGCGCGCGCAGTACGCGTGGAAGGCCTCCACGGAGACCGCGGGCCGCTCCGGCGCGCCGCCCACCTCCGCGGCCGAGAGCAGCGGCGCGTGCCGGTAGAACGCGGTGTCCTCGACCGCCTTGGCGCGCAGCGCGGACGCGGTCTGCGCGAACCGCGCGCGGAAGCCGTCCACCGCGGCCGCCGAACGCCCCTGTGCCGTCCCCACGCGCCCCAGCGCCAGGTCCCGCACGACGTCGACCGCCGCGGCCTCCTCGGGCACGCCGAAGGCCGCCCTGGCCTCTTCGGCGGCCCGGGAGGTGAGGACCGTCTCGGGAGCCGCGCCTCCGGAGACGTAGGGCCGGTAGACGGGGAGCCGCACGAGCAGCTCCCTGAGGGCGGTGCGCAGCGCCCACGGCGCGTGGTCGCGCAGGGCGGGGTCGGCGGCGCAGATCGCGGCGGCCTCGTGCGTGAGGCGCTCCACCTCGGCGGCCAGTTCGCGCGTGACGACCTTGTAGGCGGCGCGGCGCACCGTGGGCAGCCAGTCGCCGCCCCGGTCGGCGGGCGGCGCGGCGAAGCGCCGGTACTGGCCCAGGAGTTCACCCGCGCCCGCCGGGTCGGTGAAGACGCCGTCGACGTGGCGCAGCGCGTCGTACCCGGTGGTGCCCGCCACCGGCCAGGCCGCGGGCAGCTGTTCGCCGTCGGCGAGGATCTTCTCGACGACCGTCCAGCGTCCTTCGGTGGCCTCGTGCAGCCTCTGGAGGTACGCGCCGGGGTCGGCGAGCCCGTCGGGGTGGTCGATCCGCAGCCCGTCGACGACCCCTTCGCGCAGCAGCCGCAGCACCGTGCCGTGGGTCGCGTCGAACACCTCGGGGTCCTCGACGCGCACTCCTATGAGGTCCGAAATGGTGAAGAAGCGCCGGTAGTTGAGCTCCGTACGGGCCAGTCGCCACCAGGCCAGGCGGTACCACTGCGCCTCCAGGAGGTCCGGCAGCGGCAGCTCCTCGGTGCCCTCGCGGATCGGGAAGGCGTGCTCGTGGTAGCGCAGGATCCGCCCGTCGACCCGCAGCCGCGGCAGCTCGTCGCCGATCCTGCCGCCGAGGAAGGGCAGCAGGACGCGGCCCTGGTGCGCGGACCAGTCGATGTCGAACCAGCGCGCGTAGGGCGATCCGGGTCCCTCGCGCAGCACCTCCCACAGGGCGTGGTTGTGGCGCGGCACGGCCGCCATGTGGTTGGGCACGATGTCCACGACCAGACCTAGCCCGGCGCTCCGCGCGGTGCGCGAGAGGGCCCGCAGCCCCGCCTCGCCGCCGAGTTCGGCCCGTACGCACGCGTGGTCGGTCACGTCGTAGCCGTGGGTGGACCCGGGCACCGCGTCGAGCACCGGCGACAAGTGCAGGTGCGAGACCCCGAGCGAGGCCAGGTAGGGGACGGCCGCCTCGGCGGCGGCGAAGGTGAAGTCGGGCTGGAGCTGGAGCCGGTAGGTGGCGGTGGGTGCGGGCGGCACCGCGGGCCGTGGGCGCTCAGGCGTCATGCGAACGTACGTACCCGCCTGGGCGGCTTTCGTGCCATCGACCCATGCGTGTCTGTTCTACGGCGTCGTTAGCGTCGGACGATGGCTCAGAGCACGCTGGACGCGTATCGCAAGGTGATCGGGATGACCGGGGCGCTGCTGCCGGTGGTGTCGTTCTTCGGCAGGCTCCCCGTGGCCATGATCCAGTTCGGCAGCGTGCTCCTGGTGACCGAGACCAGCGGCTCGCTCGCCACCGGCGGCATCGTCGCCTGCGCGCTCGCCCTCGGCCAGGTGGGCATGGGCCCGTTCGTCGGGCGCCTCGCGGACCGGCACGGGCAGCGCGCCGTCGTCCTCGCCTTCTCGCTCGGCAACGCGGTGGCCATCGCCGCGTACACCCTGGGCGCCCTGGCGAAGCTGCCGACGCCGGGACTCGTGGCGCTCGGGATCGTCGCGGGCGCCACCATCCCCGGGATCGGCCCGCTCGCCAGGGCCCGCGTCGTCCCGCTGGTGCGGGCCAAGGGCGGCGACGACAGGATCGCGGGCACGGTCCTCTCCCTGGAGAGCACCATGGATGAGCTGTCCTTCGTGCTCGGCCCCGCCCTGGTGGGGCTCGCGGCGGTGGCCGGTCACCCGGCGTACGCCTTCGGAGCGGCCGCGCTCCTCGTCGCCTGCTGCGGGACGGGATTCGCGCTGCATCCCACGGGCCGCACCGCCAGGGCGCAGGCGCCCACAACGGCACGCGCGCGGGGGACAGCCCGCCCCCGGCTGCCGCGTTCGGTGTACGTCGTGCGGGTCGGTCTCGTCTTCCTCGGTGTGCTGCTCGGGGCCTGCGGAGCGGGGATCACCGCGCTCACCCAGGAGTTGGGGGAGCCGGGGCAGGCCGGGCTCGTCTATGCCGCGATGGGGGTCATGAGCGCGATCGTGGGGCTTTCCATGGCCGCGCTGCCCGAGCGTTTCGGGCTGCTCGCGCGCTGGCGGGTCGCCACGGCCGCCGCGGCGCTCCTGTCGCTGCCCCTGGTGTGGACGGACAGCCTGATGGGCCTCTACGTAGTGGTCACCCTCTTCGGCGCGATCTACGCCCCGAACCTCATCACCGGTTTCGCGCTCACCGAGCGCGCCGTGCCGCCGCAGCGGCTCGCCGAGGGCATGACGTTCGCGGCGAGCGCCTTCGTCGGCGGTCAGGCGGTCACCCTCGCGGTGGCGGGCCGGATCGCGGAGGCCCACGGCGCGGGGGCGGCGTTCGCACTGGGCAGCGCGGCCGCCGCCGTCGCCTTCGTCATCGCCCTGATCGCCCGCCACGGGACGCCTCCTGGGCGAGTGCTCCAGGAGGCGGCCGCGGAGCCGCTCGGGGCCGCGGCGCTCACGCGGGACGCTGGAGCACCGTCAGGCTCCGGTCGGCCAGCGTGATCCGGTCGCCCGCCCGCACCTTCTGGCCCTGGTCGGACGGCACCCCGTCCTCCCGCGCCGTGTCGACCACGACCTGCCACTGGCGGCCGTGGTTGACCGGCACCACGAACTCCAGGGGCTCCGGCGACGCGTTGAACATCAGCAGGAACGAATCGTCGGTGATGCGCTCGTCGCGCGGACCCGGCTCCGAGATCGCGTTGCCGTTCAGGAACACGCTCAGCGCCCGCGCCTGCGAGGCACCCCAGTCGCCCTGCGTCATCTCGTCGCCCTCCGGCGTGAACCAGGCGATGTCGGAGAGCTCGTCGTGGGTGCCCTCCACGGGCCTGCCGTGGAAGAACCGGCGCCTGCGGAAGACCGGATGGTCGCGCCGGAGCATGGCCATCGCGCGCGTGAAGGCGAGGATCGAGCTCTCGCCCTCCGGCCAGCGCACCCACGCCACCTCGTTGTCCTGGCAGTAGGCGTTGTTGTTGCCGCCCTGGGTGCGCGCGAACTCGTCGCCGTGGCTGAGCATCGGCACGCCCTGGGAGAGCATCAGCGTGGCGATGAAGTTGCGCATCTGCCGCGCCCGCAGCGCGAGGACGTCCGCGTCGTCCGTCTCGCCCTCGGCCCCGCAGTTCCAGGACCGGTTGTGGCTCTCGCCGTCCCGGTTGTCCTCGCCGTTGGCCTCGTTGTGCTTGTCGTTGTACGCGACGAGGTCGTGCAGCGTGAACCCGTCGTGGCAGGTGGTGAAGTTGATCGAGGCCAGCGGGCGCCGCCCGTCGTCCTGGTAGAGGTCGGACGAGCCGGTGATCCGGGATGCGAACTCCGCGAGGGTGCGCTGCTCGCCCCGCCACAGATCGCGGACCGTGTCGCGGTACATGCCGTTCCACTCGGTCCACAGCGCGGGGAAGTTGCCCACCTGGTAGCCGCCCTCGCCGACGTCCCAGGGCTCGGCGATCAGCTTCACCTGGCTCACCACCGGGTCCTGCTGCACCAGGTCGAAGAAGGACGAGAGCCGGTCCACCTCGTGGAACTGCCGCGCCAGGGTGGCCGCGAGGTCGAAGCGGAACCCGTCGACGTGCATGTCCGTGACCCAGTGCCGCAGCGAGTCCATGATCATCTGGAGGACGTGCGGCGAGCGCATCAGGAGCGAATTGCCCGTCCCCGTGGTGTCCATGTAGTAGCGCGGGTCGTCCGTCAGGCGGTAGTACGAGGCGTTGTCCAGGCCCTTGTAGGACAGTGTGGGGCCCAGGTGGTTGCCCTCGGCCGTGTGGTTGTAGACGACGTCGAGGATCACCTCGATGTTCGCCTCGTGCAGCGCCTTGACGGCCTGCTTGAACTCCAGGACCTGCTCGCCGCGGTCGCCCCAGGAGGCGTACGCGTTGTGCGGGGCGAAGAAGCCGATGGTGTTGTAGCCCCAGTAGTTGTTGAGGCCCATGTCCACCAGGCGGTGGTCGTTCACGAACTGGTGGACCGGCATCAACTCAAGTGCGGTGACGCCCAGTTCGGTGAGGTGCTCGATGATCGCCGGATGCCCGAGCGCGGCGTACGAACCGCGCAGCTCGTCCGGCAGGTCGGGATGGAGCATCGTCAGGCCCTTCACATGGGCCTCGTAGATCACGGTTTGGTGGTAGGGGGTGCGCGGCGGCCGGTCGTCGCCCCAGTCGAAGTACGGGTTGACCACGACCGACGTCATCATGTGCGGCGCCGAGTCCAGGTCGTTGCGCTCCTCGGGCTCGTCGAAGTGATAGCCGTACACCTCCTCGCCCCACTCGACGCGCCCGCTGACCGCGCGCGCGTAAGGATCGAGGAGCAGCTTCGCCGAGTTGCAGCGGTGCCCCTGCTCGGGTGCGTAGGGGCCGTGCACGCGGAAGCCGTACCGCTGTCCCGGCATGATGCCGGGCAGGTACGCGTGCCGTACGAAGGCATCGGACTCGCGCAGCTCGATCGCCGTCTCCGAGCCGTCGTCGTGCAGAAGGCACAGCTCCACGCGCTCTGCGGCCTCGGAGAAGACCGCGAAATTTGTACCGGCTCCGTCGTATGTGGCACCTAATGGGTACGCCTGCCCAGGCCAGACCTGCATGTATACGACTCTTCCACTCACGCCCCCTCGGGCTGGGGCCACTTTGGCCAGAGTCTCCCCGAAAGTGGGGCAACCACGCAGGAGTTGAGTCCGTCTAACCGTCTGACCACATACTCGGTATGCCCCTTGTTGGGGCTCGTGGGGGAAAAGGGGAGTAAGTGCGAGAGCTAGTCAGACGCCACCTGGGGAAGGTGGTGGCAGGCTCCGCGGTCGCGGTTGCCGCCACCGCCGTGCTGGTCGGCGTCACACTGCCGGGGTCGGACGGGTCGGGGGACCGCCAGACCAACGCAGCAGCCTCGAAACAGGACGCGATCGCCAAGGACGGCGTCGTCGAGGCCGCACCCGAGGAGGGTGAGAAGGGCATCGGCAGCGATCCGCTGACCGACGCCGAGATCCAGCGCGCCGAGAAGGCGTCGGTTTCGGGTCAGATGCGCTCCAGCGCCAGGGACGTGGAGGGCGACCGCGGTCCGCAGCTCCTGTCGACGAACCTGAGCGAGCCGGAGCCCACCGACTCGGGCGCCGCCGTGCCGCGCAGGGCAGAGGTCGTCTACTACGACTACAAGAAGGACGCGGTCATCACCAAGACGGTCAACGTGGAGACCGGCAAGGTGGAGAACGAGAACACCACGCGGAACGTCCAGCCGCCACCCAGCCAGGAAGAGCTCGCCGAGGGCGCCAGGCTGCTGATCGCCGATCCGCTCGGCAAGGGCCTGAAGCAGGACTTCAAGCACGCCACCGGCAAGGCGCTGACCGGCCCGGGACAGCTCCAGCTGAGCGGCATGGTCTTCCGCAAGGAGACCGTCGAGCGCGTGCCGTCGAGCCTCACCCAGTGCGGCGCGCACCGGTGCCTCCAGGTCGTCACCAAGGTCAAGAACGGCCCGTGGATCGACACCCGGTCCCTCGTCGTCGACCTGAGCAGCCGCTCCGTGGGACGCCTCGGCTGATCGCGGCCACCGCGCACGACTCCACACTTCTGCTTCTCCTCGTACGAGGGAGTTCACACCGCAATGCACGTCAACAGACTCTCGCGCGCCCGCAAACGGGCCACCATGGCCCTCGCGGTCTCCGCGCTGATCGGCGGCGTCGTCACCGTCGCCTCACCCGCTTCGGCCACCCCGCAGGCGCCCAGCGCCCCCGCGGCCGCCGCCGACTGCAGTGACGCCTACAAGATCGAGCAGACCGTCGACGGCGGCACGACCTGGCGCATGTGCTGGCACTACAACACGCTCTCCGGGCTGATCCTCGACAAGATCAGCTACCAGCCCAAGGGCGAGGCCAAGCCGATACCCGTCCTGACCAGCGCCCGTCTCGCGCAGGTCCACGTGCCCTACGACGACGGCCAGGCCGAGTACGACGACGTCACCGGCACCGACTTCGGCCAGGCCCTGCAGAACCTCAACCCCGGTGAGTGCCCCGGCGGCACCATCAAGACCGTGAAGGTCCCCCAGCGTGGCAACGTGAAGGGCCTGTGCACCACCACGCGCGCGCGTGGGCACGCGTACCGCCTGAACGACGACGCGAGCACCGGCGGCAGCGGCAAGGTCTACACCGGCCAGGGCAAGGACCTGCTGGTCTACACCGTCAACAAGGCCTCCTGGTACGAGTACATCACCGAGTGGCGCTTCTCCTCGGACGGCACCATCACGTCCCAGGTCGGCGCGACAGGCAGCCTCTCGCCGTACGACTACGACGGCGGCGACGACCGCGGCTGGCCCATCGGCAAGGGCGACCAGGCCAAGGCCGAGAGCCACGCGCACAACGTCTTCTGGCGGCTCAACTTCGGCCTGGACGGCTCCCCGAAGGCCAAGGTCGAGCAGTACGACTCCAAGGTCACCCCGCCCACCGGACAGGGCAGCCCGACCACGAAGACCACCCGCACGAAGATCACCAAGGAGCTCGCGGGCGACCGCGCGGACATGCGCTGGTGGCGCGTGGTCAGCGGGGCCGGCAAGAACAAGGACGGCCACCCGCGCTCGTACGAGATCGTGCCGGGCCCCAGCAACAAGCACGCCGGACGCCCGTACACCAAGCACGACGTGTACTTCACCGAGTACAAGAAGTGCGAGCAGTACGCGAGCCAGAACCCCGGCTGCGCCAACGGCGTGCCGACGAGCGTCGACAAGTGGGTGAACGGCCAGACCCTCACCCACCCCGTCACCTGGGTCCACATCGGTTTCCACCACATCGCGCGTGACGAGGACCAGCAGCCGATGCCGGTCCACTGGCAGGGCTTCTCGCTGGCCGCACGCGATGTCACCGCTATGAGCCCGCTCACTCCGCAGGATCTGGCGAACCAGAACGGCCAGCCCCCGCTGGGTGGTTGAGAAACCACCCTGCCCATCGGGCTGCACCGCCCGCCGCTCCCGGAGTACCCTTCCTTGATCGTTGACTGGGGGAGTGCTCGGGGGAGCGGAAGGCGGTGCACGGGTGAGCTCGGGTGGGCGGGAGCTGCCCCCTGGTGACGAGGGTCACGAGGGGGGCTCCGCGGACGTACCCGCCGGAGCGGTGTCGTTGGCGCGGCCGATGGAGATGGGATCCCAGATCGGACCGGAACTGGACTGGGGCGCGGACGCCTGGCGCGAGGTCCGCACCCGCGCCCAACGGGCAGGCCGCGCCTACATCTGGCTGAACCTGGTGGAGCAGCGGCTGCGCGCGGTCGTGGCCGCTGTTCTGCGCCCCGTCTACGAACCCGTCCACGCGGACGACTGGGTGGTGGCCGCCGCGGGCCCGGCGGGCCAGGAGTGGGTGCAGCGGGCCGTCGCCGTGCGCGAGGTGAGCCGCCGCAAGGGCTATCTCCTCGACCCCGCCGACGACAACGTGCTCAGCTTCCTCACCCTGCCGCAGCTGCGCGAGTTGATGGTGCAGCACTGGCCCTGCTTCGAGCCGTACTTCGACGACCGGCGCGACGTCGAACTGGCCCTGGACGAACTGGAAGTCACCAGGAACGTCGTCTCCCGCAACCGTGCCCTGTCCGAGGCGGTCCTCGCCCAGGCCGAGCGGGCGTCGGCCAAGCTCCTGGACATACTCGGCGCCGGCACCGACACGCCCTCCGCGCGGCGGCTGCCCGTCGACGCCGTGGAGGACCTGGTCGGCGACCGGTACGCGGACGTGGTCGGGGTGCACCCGGACCGGGTGCGGCTGCTGCGGCAGTTCCCCGCCGAGGACATCTTCGGCGGCGCCCGCCGCCTCGACGCGATCGGCATAGGCCTCAACCTCCTGGTGCAGAACTTCTCCGGCCGCCGCCTGGTCAGGCTCGCGGAGTCCGGCTGCCGGGTGCGGCTGCTCTTCCTGAACCCGGCGAGCAGCTCGGTCAAGCGCCGGGAGCGTGAACTGGGCTTGAAGAAGGGCGAGTTGAGCCGTTCCGTCGAGATGAACATTCTGCATTCGCGCCGGGTGCGGGCCCGCCTGCGCGATCCGGGCGCCTTCGAGATCCAGGTCTTCGACGAGACGCCGCGGTTCACCGCGTATCTGGTCGACGGCGACGGCTCGGACGGCATCGCCGTCGTCCAGTCGTATCTGCGCAGGACCCGCGGGATGGAGGCGCCGGTTCTCGTGCTGCGCGGCGGCGGCCGGGTGGTGAAGCCGGGCGACCCCGGCGAGGGCGGGCTCTTCACGACCTACCGCGAGGAGTTCGAGCTGGCCTGGGCGGACTCACGGCCGGTGTCGTGAGCGCGGCGCGGGCCGCCGTGACGGGCGAAGCGGAACGCGGCCCTCGGATTGTCAGTGGCGCATGGGATCGTGGTGGTCACTGGGGGAAAGCACCACGAAGAAGGGGGCGGCCATGAGCTGGCACCGGGAGCTGCTGATCGGTTTCGACCTGGAGACGACAGGGACCGATCCGGCCGAGGCGCGCATCGTCACGGGCGCGGTGATCGAGGTCAAGGCGGGCGAGACGCTGGGCCGCCGCGAATGGCTTGCGGACCCCGGCGTCCCGATCCCCGCGGACGCCGTCGCGGTGCACGGCATCACGGACGAGCGCGCGGCCGCCGAGGGTCGCCCGGCCGCCGAGGTCGCGGAGGCGCTCGCCGACGTCCTCACCACGTACTGGCAGTCGGGCGTCCCGGTCGTGGCGTACAACGCGGTCTTCGACCTGAGCCTGCTCTCCGCCGAGCTGCGCCGGTACGGACTGCCGTCCCTGCGCGACAGGCTCGGCGGCATCGACCCCGGCCCCGTCATAGACCCGTACACGATCGACCGCTCCGTGGACCGCTACCGCAAGGGCAAGCGGAACCTGGAGGCGGTCTGCACGGAGTACGGGGTGGTGCTCGAATCCGCGCACAACGCATCGGCGGACGCGCAGGCCGCGGCGCGGCTCGCCTGCGCGATAGCCGACCGCCACGCCAAGGTCGCGGGCATCGGGCCCGCGGAGCTCCATCGCCGCCAGGTCGCTTGGTACGCGGAGTGGGCGGCGGACTTCCAGAGCTTCCTCAGGAAGAAGGGGAACGCGGACGCGGTCGTGGACGGGGTGTGGCCGCTCCGTGCGGAGAGCTAGGGCGCTCGGCGGGGCGGTTCTCCCGTGCGGGTGAGTTGAGGGCTTCCGCAGGCGGACTTCCCCTGCGGGTGCGTCGTGGCTGGCCGCGCAGTTCCCCGCGCCCCCACGGGGCGCTCAGAACGGGTACCAGCGCACCTCGGCGTCCCCGTCACGGAGTGACGCCACCCGTCTGCGGAACTCGGCGAGAGCCTTCGGGTTGGAGGGCGCGTGCTGGGCTACCCACGCGCAGCTGGCCGTCTCGCGGGCGCCGCGCAGGACCGCGCAGCCCTCCCACTCCCGCACGTCCCACCCGTAGACGGACACGAACCCGTCGTACGCCTCCGGCGAGAGCCCGTACCGGTCGCGGGAGAGCGCCATGACGACCAAGTCGTGCTCCCGCAGGTCCGAGGAGAACGTCTCCAGGTCGACGAGGACCGGTCCGTCGGGGCCGATCAGGACATTGCGCGGCAGCGCGTCCCCGTGGATGGGTCCCGGCGCCAGCCGGGGCGTCAACGCGGCGGCCGCCGCGGCGAATCCGTCCCTGCGCTCACGCAGATAGTCCGCGTCACCCGGATCGATCGCGTCACCCGCGAGCCGCAGCCAGCGCTCGACACCGCCGAGCAGCTCGCGACGCGGCAGTGCGAAGGAGGGGGATTCCAGTGCGTGCACCTGGCGCAGGAGCAGGGCGAGATCGCGCGGTTCGGCGGTCCTTACGGCTTCGGGGAGCCGGTGCCAGAGCGTCACCGGATGCCCGTCCACCAGGCGGGGCGCGGGCTCGGCGGCCCGTACCGCGGGGACGTCCGCCTCCTCGAGCCACCCGGCGACGGCCAGCTCGCGCCGGGCCCGGTCGAGCAGTTCCGGTGCCGCGCGGCCGACCTTGACGACCAGCTCGTCGAGGGCGAACACGGCGTTCTCGCCGAGGGCGAGGAGTTTCGCCCCCGGCACGTCGCCGGGGAGCCCCGCCGCGTCCAGTACGTCCCGCGCCCGTGCCTCGTCCATCGCCCGCCTCTCGTACCAGTTGCCCCGTTCGCCCGACAGTCTCGCATTCGCACTGGCCAACCGGTGTGCGCGGGCCGCGCAGCTGCTTGACGTATCAAGAGCGCATCAGCACGATGACGGGGGCCGCCGGGGCGGCCAGACCCGTACGAGCCGCCCGAAGGAGCCGATTCCGTGACATTGGCGACCGCGACGAAGCGGTCAGCGAGAGGCGCACCCGGCCGGGGACGCGTGGACCACGGCGCGTGGTTCCTCGTGCTGCCCGCGCTGATCCCGATCCTGGTCCTGAGCGTGGGACCGCTGCTCTACGGCATCGCGCTGGCCTTCACCGACTCCCAGTCGGGCCGCACCCAGCCCACCCAGTGGGTCGGCGCGCTCAACTTCCAGGACCTGCTGCACGACGCGCTGTTCTGGGACTCGTTCCGGATCGGTCTGCTCTGGGCGTTCGGCGTCACCGTGCCGCAGTTCTTCCTGGCGCTCGGCCTCGCCCTGCTGCTCAACCAGCCGCTGCGGATGCGCTGGCTGGCCAGGGCGCTCGCGATCATCCCCTGGGCGATGCCCGAGGTGGTCGTCGGCATCATGTGGCGGCTCGTCTACCACCCGGACGCGGGCGTGCTCAACGAGACGCTCTCCCACCTCGGCCTCGGGGAGGGGAAGGACTGGCTGACCGGCACCGCCACCGCGCTCTTCGCCGTGATCGTCGTCGGCGTCTGGGCCGGCATGCCGCAGACCACCGTGGCGCTGCTCGCCGGACTCCAGAACACCCCGCGCGAGCTGCACGAGGCCGCCGCGATGGACGGCGCGGGCGCCTGGCGCCGCTTCACCACCGTCACCTGGCCCGCGATCAAGCCGATCGCCCTCGCCATCACGGCGCTCAACTTCATCTGGAACTTCAACTCCTTCGCCCTGGTCTACGTCCTGACCCAGGGCGGCCCCGGCGGCCGCACCCGACTGCCGATGCTCTTCGCCTACGAAGAAGCCTTCCGTTACGGCCAGTTCGGCTATGCGGCGGCGATGGGCTGTGTGATGGTCGCGGTGATCTCCGTGATCCTCGCCTTCTACCTCGTCGGCCGGCTGAAGGGAGGCGACGAGTCGTGATGCCTACGAAGAAGGCGACGCGCGCCGCGCAGTACCTGGCCCTCGCCGCCTATCTCGTCTTCCTCGCCTTCCCGTTCCTCTGGCTGATCTCCACGGCGTTCAAGCCCGCGCGGGAGCTGGGCAGCCTGCACCCCACCTGGATCCCCAAGGACCCGACGCTCGACAACTTCCGGCAGGCCTTCGACGAGCAGCCGCTCCTCCAGGCCGCGGGCAACTCGCTGATCGCGGCGCTCAGCGCGGCCCTGATCGCGGTCGTCATCGCGACCCCCATGGCGTACGTCATGGCCAGGCACCGCAACCGCGTCTCGAAGGCGGCGACGGGCTGGGTGGTGATCAGCCAGGCGTTCCCGTTCGTCCTGATCATCATCCCGCTCTTCCTGATCCTGAAGAACCTGCACCTGATCAACTCGCTGCTCGGGCTGATCATGGTCTACGTGGTGTGGTCGCTGCCCTTCGCGCTGTGGATGCTCGTCGGGTACGTGCGCGCGGTGCCCACGGAGCTGGAGGAGGCGGCGGCCGTCGACGGCGCGAGCAAGGTGCGCACCTTCGTCTCGGTCGTCGCGCCGCTGCTCGCCCCCGGCATCGTCGCCACCGCGATGTTCGCCTTCATCACCGCATGGAACGAGTTCTTCTTCGCGCTCGTCCTGCTCAAGACCCCGGAGAAGCAGACCTTGCCGGTCATCCTCAACCGCTTCATCGGCACGGAGGGCGTCGCGGACCTCGGGCCGCTGGCCGCCGCCGCGTTCCTCGCGACCATCCCCTCCCTCGTCATCTTCGCGATCATCCAGAAGCGGATCACGGGCGGCATGCTGGCGGGGGCGGTGAAGGCCTGATGCGCGGAGCACCACGGCTTCTCACCGGCGCGGCCACCGCCCTCGCGCTGCTGCTCACCGGATGCAGCGGCGACTCGGGTGACGACGACGGGAAGATCACCCTCCAGTTCCAGTCCCTGGCCTGGCAGAAGGAGTCCGTCGACGCCAACAAGGCGCTCGTGAAGGAGTGGAACGCCACCCATCCCGACGTCAAGGTCAACTATGTGCAGGGCAGTTGGGACAGCGTCCACGACCAGCTGCTCACCTCCTTCGAGGGCGGCGAGGCGCCGGACATCATCCATGACGCGTCGGACGACCTCGCCGACTTCGCGTACGGCGGCTACCTCGCGGACATCGGCGGCCTGCTGCCCGAGCGGCTCAAGTCCGACATCCCGGAGCGCAGTTGGGAGACGGCGACCTTCGGGGGCAAGGTCTACGGGGTGCCGTTCCTCCAGGAGCCGCGCGTCCTGATCGCCAACACGAAGTGGCTCAAGGAGTCCGGCGTACGGATTCCCACGCCCGACAAGCCGTGGAGCTGGGCGGAGTTCCGTTCGGTCGCCAAGGAACTCGGCGACGGCAAGGACGGGAAGTACGGCGTCGCCTGGCCGCTCAAGGAGCCGGTCTCCGCGACGCTCAACCTCTCGCTCTCGACCGGCGGCAAGATGTTCCACCGCGGCGCGGACGGCAAGGTCGACGTCCGCTTCGACGCCGCCGACGAGATCATGCCGCGCACCGTCCACGACCAGGTCAACGACGACAAGAGCGCCTCAAGTACGACGCTGGGCATGGGCGGGTCCGACACGCTGCCCGGCTTCTTCGGCGGGAAGTACGCGATGGTCCCGCTCGGCTTCTCCTACCGCCAGCAGATCGTCCAGCAGGCGCCCAAGGGCTTCGAGTGGCAGGTGCTGCCCGCCCCTGCCGGGTCCGAGGGGCTCGCGCAGGGCGTCAGCCCGCAGACCCTGTCCGTCTCCGAGGACAGTCCGCACAAGAAGGAGGCGGCCGAGTTCATCGACTTCTTCCTCCAGCCGGACAACATGGTCAAGCTCGCGCGCGGCGACTGGATGCTCCCTACGGGCACGGAGGCCCTGCGGGATCCCGCCCTGCGCACGGAGAAGGACGACTGGGCCGTGGGGACGGCCCTCGCCGAGCACCTGCGTCCGGCGCCCGCGCAGTCCGTGCGGGGGTATCCGGAGTGGAAGGACAAGGTCGCGACGCCCGCGTTCCAGGAGTACTACAGCGGGGCGATCGGCCTCGACGAGCTGAGGAAACGGCTGGTGAAGGACGGGAATCTGGTGCTTGCCCGGTATCAGCGGTGAGCACTTCGCCGGGGTGCGGGATTCACCTGCGGGCCGGTGGGGGCTGCTCGCGCCCACGTGGCGGAGCCGCATGTGTCGCAGCCCCGCGCCTCTGACGGGGCGCCCCGTACCGCTCCGGACTTCAGTGCCCTGCCCCGTTTCCCTGGCCCGCTCTGACGAGCCCCGACTCGTACGCCGCGATGACCGCCTGCGCGCGGTCCCGGACGCCGAGCTTGCCGAAGATGCCGGTGGCGTGGTTCTTGACGGTCTGGACGCCGATCTCCATCCGCTGCGCGATCTCGGCGTTGTCGAGCCCCGCGGCGATCAGGCGGAGCACCTCGACCTCGCGCGGGGTGAGCCCGGAGAGGTCGGAGTTCGTCGGGTGCGAGGCGGGCGGCGGCGTCACGAACGTGGCGAGCAGCCGGGTGAGCAGACGCGGCGCGACGACGGCCTCGCCGCGGTGGACGGTGCGCAGCGCGGCCACCAGTTCCTCGGGCGAGACGTCCTTGGGCAGGAATCCCGCGGCGCCCGCCCGCAGCGCGCCGACCACGTGCTCGTCCATGTCGAAGGTGCTGAGCGCGAGGACCCGGCACCGGGGCAGCTCGGCGCTGAGCCGCTCGGTGGCCCTGACGCCGTCGAGCACCGGCATGCGGATGTCCATCAGGACGACGTCGGGGCGCAGTTCGTGCGCCGCGGCGACGGCCTGCTCGCCGTCGCCCACCTCGCCGACGACCTCGACGGCGGGATCGGAGAGCAGCACGAGCGACAGGCCCCTGCGCACCAGCGGCTGGTCGTCCGCGATGAGCACGGTGATGCGCTCGGGCGCGGCGTCGGAGGAGGTCATCGGGTCCCGTTCATCTCGTGCGGACTGCTCTTGGGCAGACGGGGTTCATGAGCGACTGGTTCATCCGCTCGGGGCACTTCCGGGCCGAGTTCATGGGAAGCAGACCCCTCCCCGCCGGACCTCCCCGTCGGCACCGGCGCCGGAACCGGCACGCTCGCGGACACCTCGAAGCCGCCCTCCGCACGGCTGCCCGCGCGCAGGGTGCCGTCGTGCAGGGCGACGCGTTCGCGCATGCCGAGGAGGCCGTATCCGCCGCCCTTGGCGAGCACGCCCGGCACCCGCGAGTCGCCCGCGCCGTCGTCGGTCACCGTCACGGTGACGCGGTCCTCCTGGTAGGCGAGCCGGACCGTCGCACGGGCCGGCCCCGCGTGCTTGCGGGCGTTGGTCAACGCCTCCTGGGTGATGCGGTAGAGCGTGAGGCCGACCGTCATCGGGAGCGGCCGGGGCTCCCCGGTGACGTGCAGTTCGGCGGGCAGGCCCGCCGCGGTCGCGTCGGCCACGAGGCGTTCGATGCCGTCCACCCCTGGCTGGGGCTCCGAGGGCGTCTCCTCCAGGGTGTCGGAGCTGCGCAGCACGCCGAGCAGCTGGCGCATCTCGCGCAGCGCGGTGCGGCCCGATTCCTCCAGGGTCATCAGCGCGTCGCGGGCCGTCTCGGGGTCCCGGTCGAGCGTGGACCGGGCGCCGCCCGACATCAGGTACATGGTGGTGATGTGGTGCGCCACGATGTCGTGGAGCTCGCGCGCGATCCGGCGCCGCTCTTCGGCGACCGCGTGGTCGGCGAGGAGCTCCCGGTTGATGTCCAGCTGCAGTTTCCACTGCCGTACGCCCAGGCCGACCGCGACGACGATCACGGTGAAGACCGTGTCGAGGGTGGCCGTCATCGCGAACGGCTCGGCACCCCCCGTGTCCCGCACCCACTGCACGACGAGACACACGACGGCGCCGACGCCGACGGCGCGCGGGCCCGCGTACCTGGCCGCGGTGTACAGGGCGATGCAGGTGGCGGCGCCGTAGCTGTGCGTCATGGGGGTGCCGGGGTCGGCGGCGACTCCCACGTTGGCGGCCAGCTGCACGGCCAGGACCGCGCCGAGCGCCGGCACGGGGTGCAGGCGCCGCAGGGCCAGCGGGATCACGAACGAGACGATGAGGAGGACCCCGAGCACGGTCACCCGCGATCCACCGCCGGCCGGTCCGGTGGAGACGGTCGGACCCGCCGGGCCCGGCAGGACGTAGGCCAGCACCTCGAGCCCCGTGGCGACGACGGCGAGCACCACGTCCCCCCGCGAGGGACGTGTCCTGCCCACCGGAGGTACCGGCGGGAAATAGTCGCGGCCCATCCGGGCGCCTCCTAGCGGGGCCGTGCCTTCGGGCCCTTGGTGTCCTGTGCGGTGTCCGGTGCGCCGAGCGCTCCTCGGACCCTCGCTTTCCGCTGCTTTCCCCACCTATTACATCCCGGCCGTCCGCCCGGCGGATCCGCGCCCGGTCGGGGCTTTCCCCCAGTACTCGGGTACTGCCCGCGCCCCGGCACCGGACCGGAGTCCCGGTCGCTTCCCCTTCCGGCGGCCGACGTTTTCAACGGGGGCCGCGTGATGACCTGTTGTAAGCGTCGAAGAACTCCGCGAAGCATCGAAGAACTCCGCAGGGAAAAGGGAACCATGATCCACAAGCTGACCTCATTCTCCACCCGACATCGATGGATGATGGTCGTCATATGGACCGTGCTCGGCGCGGGCCTGAGTTTCGTGGGCAAGGCGATGATGTACGACGTCACCGATTCCCAGTCCGGCGACTTCCTGCCCAAGCAGTACGACTCGGCGGTCGCGCTGCGCGTCGCCGAGGACAAGTTCGGTGCCAAGCCCGACCCCAACGCGCTGACGGTGCTCGTGGCCAGGGAAGACGGCGGCAAGCTCACGGCGTCCGACCAGCGGCGGATCACCGGCACCGCGACCGGTCTGGGCCACGAGCGCATCACCGGGCCGAAGCCCGAACCGCTGATGAAGGACCATTCCCAGACCCCCCGGGTATCGCCGGGCGCGGTGGCGCCCGACAAGAGTTTCCGGCTTCTGACGGTCTCGCTTGACGGAAATCCGCAGGACCCCGGACTTCAGGACGTCTACAAGGAATTCCGTGCCGAGGCGGAGCGTGCATTCGCCCGCGAGGACCTGCGCGTCGGATTCACCGGCGGCATCGCCTCCACGGTCGACAGCCTGGACGCCGAGGAGACCACGGGCAAAGTCGTCGGCATTCTGACGATGGGCCTCATCATCGTGCTGAACGTGCTCGTCTTCCGCAGCGTGCTCGCCGCTCTCGTGCCGCTGATCGCGGTGTCGCTGATCGGCGGAGTGGCATCGGGCGCGGTGGTCGGCACGGCGAAGCTCTTCGGCATCGACCTCGACCCGTCCACTCCCTCGCTGATCGGTGTCGTACTCCTCGGCATCGGCATCGACTACTTCCTCTTCCTGATGTTCCGGTTCAGGGAGCAGCTGCGGAACCACCCCGGGCAGGACGCGCGGACCGCCGCGAGCGAGACGACCCGGCGGGTCGGCAGCGCGATCACCTCGGCCGCGCTGACGATCGTGGCGGCCTTCGCGACCCTCGGCCTGGCGAGCTTCGGACAGTTCAAGGTCCTCGGCCCCGCGATCGCCGTCTCCGTCCTGGTGATGCTCCTCGCCAGCCTCACGCTGATGCCCGCGCTGCTCGCCCTGCTCGGCCGTGCCATGTTCTGGCCCGCGCGCGCCTGGAAGAAGGAGCGCACCGACGGGATCAGCGCACGCCTCGGGCACGCGGTGAGCGCACGGCCCGTGCGGTACGCGCTCGGCAGCCTGGTGCTCCTCGGCGCGCTCGGCGCGGGCGCGGTCGGCATGAAGATGAGCTACGACCAGCAGGGCCTGCCCGAGACCGCCGCGACCAGAACGGCGGAACAGATCTCCCGCAGCCTGCCCGCCGGCGTCTCCGACCCGCACACCGTGTACGTGACCAGCGCCGACGGCGCGGACCTCAAGGCGGGTTCGCTCACCGGCATGACCCGTGCGCTCGCGAAGGAGGAGGGCGTCGGCGAGGTCGGCAAGCCGGTGCTCAGCAAGGACCGCACGGCCGCCCGCGTCGATCTGTTCCTGAGCGTCGCCTCCGACTCGCAGCACGCGCGTGACCTCGTCTCGGGCCCGATCAGGGACACCGCGGCGCGGACCGCGCCGGAGGGCAGCAAGGCGTACGTCACGGGCACGGCCGCCGTGTTCGCCGACATCTCCACGGCGGTGGAGAAGGACCTGCGCCTGGTGTTCCCCGTCGCGGCCCTGCTGATCGCCGTGATCCTCTTCCTGCTGCTGCGCTCGGTGCTGGCCCCGGTCGTGCTGATGCTCGCGGTCGGCCTCGGCTTCGTCGCCACGCTCGGGGCGAGCACGCTGCTCTTCCAGCACACCCTGGACCGGCCCGGCATCTCGTTCACCCTGCCCCTGGTGCTGTTCCTCTTCGTCGTCGCCCTCGGCACCGACTACAACATCCTGATCACCGACCGGATCAGGGAGGAGATGGCCAAGCCGGTGTCCGCGCGGCACGCGGTGGCCGAGGCGGTGCGGCACACCGCACCCGCCGTCGCCACGGCGGGCGTCGTCCTCGCGGGTTCCTTCGCCAGCCTGGCCGCGAGCCCCGCCACCCAGGAGCTCGGCTTCGCCACCGGCCTCGGCATCATCCTCTCCGCCCTGGTGCTCTCCCTCGTCCTGGTGCCCGCGCTGGCCGCGCTGCTGGGACGGGGCCTGTGGTGGCCGCGCAGGTCGGGCCGGACGGCGCACGACCATGGAGCCGGGCAGGGCGGCGGCGGTCCCGTCGCCCCCGACCGTTACCAGCCGTACGCGACGGCAGGGGACCGGCGCTAGGAGCCGAAGAGCCCGTGCAGCAGGGCGTGTTCGGGGCTGCCCTCCGGGGCGGTCATCACCACCAGCTCGATCCGCTCGGGGCCCGGCAGCAGATAGCCGGTGTACGCGAGGGCCAGCGGTCCCGCCTCCGGATGGTTCAGCCGCTTGTGTCCGGTGTTGGGGCCGCGCACCTCGTGCTCGTTCCAGGCGTCGGTGAACAGGTCGCCGCCGTGCTCGGCCAGTTCGGCCAGGAGCGGTTCCTCGCCGGTGTGTCCGGCGAGGGCGTTGCGCAGGCGGTGGACGTTGCCGCGTGCCACCGCCTCCCAGTCCTCGTACAGCGCGCGGGCCCGCGGGTCGCACAGCGCGAACCAGGCGAGGTTGCGGCGGTGCGGCTCCAGCGCGCCGAAGTCCGTCACGAGCCAGGCCGCCGCGTCGTTCCAGGCGAGCACGGCCCGCATCGGACTGACCAGATAGGCGGGCCACACCGTCAGGGCCCGCAGCAGGTCGAGCGCCGCGCCCGGAGCCTCGGGCGCGGCCGCCCGCTCCGTGCGGGCGGGCCGTGCCGTGAGCCGGTGCAGATGGCCGCGGCCGTCCGCGTCCAGGCGCAGAGCGCCGGCCAGCGCGTCGAGGACCTCCGGTGAAGGACGCCGCTGTCTGCCCTGTTCGAGCCGCGTGTAGTACTCCGGGCTGATCCCGGCGAGGGCCGCCACCTCGGAGCGGCGCAGCCCGGCCAGGCGCCGGCCGGGGGTCCTCGACAGGCCGACGCTCTCCGGGGTGAGCCGCTCCCGCCGGGTCCTCAGGAACCGGGCGAGCTCGGTGGTCTGTGCCGTCATGGGACCAGTGTCCCGGCGGATGATCGGCCGGGGCCAGCCCCGGAGGTGGCCCCGGCAGGGCCACCCCCGAGGGGGAGCGCCCCGGCCGGTGTCTGGTGGCGCGGCGCAGGCGCGCGGAGGCTGCCGGGCATGAGCACTTCCGCATCCCGTACGTCAGAAGCCGGCACCGTTCCACGGCCGCGCCCGCCGCTGCTCGCGCTGCTCGTCCTGAGCGCGGCCGCCGGTCTCGACGCGGGCAGCGTCGCCGTCCTGAACAGCGCGCTCCCCGCCCTGGGCGCGGAGTTCGAGGCCGCACCGGGGACGCTGTCCTGGGCGGTCGGCGGCTACGCGCTCGCCTTCGCCGGGCTGCTGCTCGCGGGCGGCGCCCTCGCCGACCGCTTCCCGCGCCGCCGCGTCCTGACCGCCGGGCTGCTCGCGCTGGCCGCGGGCGCCGTCCCCGCGCTGGCCGCGAGCGACTTCTGGATGGTCGCGGCGGGCCGGATCGTGCAGGGCGCGGGCGCCGCGATCACCATCCCGGCCGCGACCGCGCTGGTCGCCGATCTGTACCCGGCGGGGTCCGGACGCTCGCGCGCCCTCGGCGTCTTCGCCTCGGCGCAGGCGGGCAGTTACGGCCTGGGGCTCGTCCTCGGCGGGGTGCTCACCGGGGCGGCGGGCTGGCGGCTCGTCTTCGCGGTGCAGGGCGCGGCGGCCCTGCTCACCGCACTCGCCGCGGTGCGCGCGCTCCCGGCGGGGACGGCGGACAGGGGCCGCCGCGTCGATCCCGTGGGCGGCGCGGCCCTGGTGGCCACGGTCGTCCTGCTCGTACTCGGGGTCGATCTGCTGTCGCACCGGGGCGCGGGGCGCCTCTTCGCCGTCGCCACGCTGGCCGGTGCGGTCGGCGCGGCGACGCTGTGGTGGCGGCGCGGCGGCGACGCGCTCATCGACCGGGCGCTGCTGCGGATCGCGACGGTGCGGACATCGGCGGGCGCGGCGGTGGCGTTCTACTTCTGCGTGAACGGCTCGCTGTTCTTCGTGCCGCTGTATCTCCAGGACGTACGCGGGATGTCGCCCGCGCAGTCGGGTCTCGCGGTGCTCCCGGTCAGCGTGGCGGTGTCCGGCACCGCGCTGCTCACCGGCCGTCTCCTGGAGCGGCTCGGGGCGCGCACGGTTCTCACGGCGGGGCTGCTGCTGACCGGCGGCGGGGTGCTGCTCTGGTGTCTGACGAGCAGTCAGAGTCCGTACGTCTGGCCCGTGTTCGCCGGTCTGGTGGTGACCGGTGTCGGGCAGGGCCTGGCGTTCCCCGCGCTCACCGTGCTCGGGCTGCGGGGCGTGCCGCGGGCGAGCCAGGGCGCGGCGTCCGCGGTGACCGCGACGGCGCTGCAGATCGGCAGCGGCCTCGGCCCCGCGGTGCTGGCCGGTGCGGCCTCGACGTCGGACGCGGCCCTGACCGGCCAGCACGTCGCCTTCATGGTGGCGGCGGCGGTGGTGGGTGCGGCGGGGGTGGTGGTGGCGGTGCGACGGGCGGGGTGACGCCGCGGAGACGGCGCCCCGTTTCCGGCCGCGGCCCCTCCCGCGTACGGCTCAACTCCCGCCCTGCGGGCCTCAATCACCCCCCCCGCAGGACGCATGCGGACTGACGTCCTTGCCGTACGCACACGTACGGCAAGGGCGCCCGCGTCACACCCCCACCGACTCCTCCAGCTCTTCCTGCTCCTCCTGGCTCTCCTCCTGCGCCGTACGCCCTGCCGGGACCGCCGCCGGCCCCCGCTGACGCCGCTCCCACAGCGCCGCGACGGCGACGAGCAGCAGGCCCGCCGCCAGCCAGGCGGTCAACGTCCAGACATGGCCCGCGAGTTCATGCCCGCCGAAGTAGAGGTGGCTGCGGATGCCCTCGACGAAGCCCGCGCCGTTCCAGAAGGCGTGCAGGGAGCCGAAGAAGCCGTTCTGGAGCTCGGGGCGGAAGAGGCCGCCGGACGAGGTGAAGTTGAGCATCACGAAGAGGACCATCATCGCCAGCGTCGTCCAGCGCTTGAGGAACGTGTGCAGCCCGAGGCCGATGAAGAGGATGCCCGCCGCGTACAGCCAGGCCATGGCCCACACGCCCCACAGCCCCTGGTGCACCAGGTGGAAGACGGGGCCCGCGAGCGCCGCGCCGATCAGGCTGACGGCGAACGACACCCCGACCACGAGCCCCGCGCGCACCCGCATCCGCAGGCCCGCGCCCGCCGCGCCGAGCACCGCGACCGACGCGTACGAGCCGATGCTCACGGCGACGAGCAGGAAGAACAGGCCCTGGCCCGTGGGGTCGTCGGAGACCGGCGGCGCCACGTCGGTGACCTTCAGCGGCGCGCCCTGCCCGGCCGCGACCGGCGTGAAGACCTTCTCGGCCGCCATGGCGCTCATGTCGGAGCCCGCGGAGGCCACGATCAGCTCGGGGGACCGGGCGCCGGGAACGTAAGCCCCCGCTATGTCCAGGGACTTGAGCGCGTCGACGGCCTCCTCGCGCGAGGCGAGGGTGCGGACGTCGAGGGCGTCGCCCGCCTTGTCCTTGACGCTCTGCGCGAGCACCTGGGCCTCCGCCCCCGAGCCGACGACGGCGACGGGCATCTCGTGCGGCTCGGGCGTGACGAACGCGCCGAGGTAGGCGAGGCCCATGCCCAGGCACATCAGCAGGGGCGTGACCAGGTGGAGGAGGACGTGGCGCAGTGCGTCGCGCAATCGGGGGGCGGGTTCCGCGGTGGCGGGCATGGGGTCTCTCCGGGGGTGACTCGGCCAGGTAGTTGGCATATACAACTCTTTGCGATGTTGTACTCTACAACCATCTGCGGAGAGGGAGAAACCGTGACCGAACGGGACGGGTCCGAGGGCCGGGACGACGCCATCGAGACCATTCAGCGCGAGATGACCGCGTTCGCCCGCCGCGCCCGCGCCACCGCCGCCCGCATGCACCCCGAGCTCTCACTCGTGTCCTTCACGCTGCTCAGTCACCTGGAGTTCGAGGGCGGCTGCCGGGCCACGGACCTGGCCGCGCACTACACCCTCGACAAGTCGACGATCAGCAGACAGGTCGGGGCCCTGGAGAAGGCCGGGCTCGTCGAGCGGCGGCTCGACCCCGCCGACCACCGGGTGCACGTCCTGCATCTCACGGAGCGCGGCGTCGAGGTGCTCGCGCAGGTCGGCAACGCCCGCCGGGTCGCCTTCCGGGAGCGGCTCGCGGAGTGGAGCGAACCCGATCTGGCGCGGTTCGCCGAGTATCTGCTGCGTTACAACGAGTCCGCCGGGGGCGTGGTCGCCGGCATCGAGTGAGGAGCGAGGGGCGGTAAGGGATTGCACGAGACGTCTCGTCTCGCCTATGGTCGGCGCATGACCGCAACCCGGCCCGCCCACATCGCCATGTTCTCGATCGCCGCGCACGGACACGTCAACCCGAGCCTCGAAGTCATCCGTGAACTCGTCGCCCGCGGCCACCGCGTCACGTACGCGATCCCGCACGCCTTCGCGGAGAAGGTCGCGGAGACCGGCGCCGAGCCCCGGCCCTACACCTCGACGCTGCCCTCCCCGGACGACGACCCGGAGGCCTGGGGCACCGAACTGATCGACAACATCGAGCCGTTCCTCGACGACGCGATCACGGTCCTGCCCGAGCTGGCCCGCGCGTACGAGGGTGACGAGCCGGAGCTCGTCCTGCACGACATCACCTCCTACCCGGCCCGCGTCCTCGCCCGCCGCTGGGGCGTCCCGGAGATCTCGCTCTCGCCGAACCTGGTCGCCTGGGACGGGTACGAGGAGGAGGTCGCCGAGCCGATGTACGCGGAGCTGAAGGAGACCGCGCGCGGTACGGCGTACTACGCGCGCTTCCGCGCCTGGCTCGCGGAGAACGGCATCACCCAGGAGCCCGACCCGTTCGTCGGGCGTCCGCCGCGCTCCCTCGTACTGATCCCGAAGGCGCTCCAGCCGCACGCCGACCGCGTCGACGAGTCCGTACACACCTTCGTCGGCGCGTGCCAGGGCGACCGCGCGGACCAGGGCGACTGGGAGCGGCCCGCGGGCGCGGAGAAGGTGCTGCTCGTCTCGCTCGGCTCGGCCTTCACCAAGCAGCCCGCCTTCTACCGCGCCTGCGTCGAGGCGTTCGGGGAACTGCCCGGCTGGCACGTGGTGCTCCAGGTCGGCAAGCACGTCACCGCCGCCGACCTCGGCGAGGTGCCCGCCTCCGTGGCGGTCCACCCGTGGGTGCCGCAGCTCGCGGTGCTCAGGAAGGCCGACGCCTTCGTCACGCACGCCGGTGCGGGCGGCAGCCAGGAGGGTCTTGCCACCGCGACGCCGATGGTGGCCGTGCCGCAGGCCGCCGACCAGTTCGGCAACGCCGACGTGCTCCAGTCGCTCGGTGTCGCCCGGCACCTGCCGATGGCGGAGGTCACCGCGCGGGCGCTGCGCGACGCGGTGCTCGCGCTCGTGGCGGACCCCGAAGTGGCCCGCAGGCTCAAGGAGATCAGCGGTGCGATGGCGGCCGAGGGCGGTACGCGGCGGGCGGCCGATCTGGTCGAGGAGGAGCTGGCGAAGGCGCGGTCCTGACGGGCCTGACGTAACGCTCCGTGATGCTTTTCGGTAACGCCCAGGTCATTCGGTAACGCTCAGGTAACGCGGCACCGTCCTGGGATGCCTATTGACTCGTCCCTGAGGGTTGACCGTTACCCCCGGTCAAAGGTTGCACGCGGCAGATCTTGTTCCTCGGGCCAATACCTTCCTAGCGTGAGGTGAACTTTCGCCGAACGCCAGGAAGTTGACCCCCATGCGCCGAGACATACCGCCCCTCGCAGAGGTGCGCCGCATCACCGAGAAGAAGCGCGACGCGTGGTGGACCGTGTTGCTCGTCGACCCGGTCGCCACGCCGCTCGTGCGGTTCACCGCGATGCGGACGAACATCACGCCCAACCAGATCACCTGGGGCGCGTTCCTTCTCGGTCTCGGCTCCGCGGCGTGCTTCGCGTTCGGGGACTGGAAGTGGCTCGTCCTCGGCGCGGTCATCTACCACTTCAGCTTCATCCTCGACTGCATGGACGGAAAGGTCGCCCGGCTCACCGGGCAGGGCTCGGTCTTCGGCGCCTGGCTCGACTTCGTCTTCGACCGCATCCGCGTCATGGTGTGCGGCGTCGCCCTGATGGGCGGCCAGTACGAGCGCACCGGCGACACCCTCTACATCTGGCTCGCGCTCGCCGTCGTCGCGCTCGACACCTTGCGCTACATCAACTCGCTGGAGATCTTCAAGATCCGCCACTCCATGCGCAAGCAGATCAAGTCGCGCATGCGGGCCGCGCGGCGCGCGCAGAACGAGGCGGAGCTCGCGTTCATGGAGGACCTGCTGCGGGAGAACCCCTCGGCGGACATCGAGCAGGACCTGCAGCGGGCCGCCGGCGAGGCCGCGTACGTCCCCGACACCGCCGAAGGCGCCGAGGGGAGCGGCGCCGACGGGGAGGCGGCGCCGAAGCCCAAGGCCCAGGTGATCGACCTGCACCAGGAGTTCCGGCGCAAGTTCCCCGCGTATCTGCGGGCCCGCTCCTTCCTGCTGCGCCACCGCATCCGTGCGCACCTGGTGAGCGGCATCGAGTTCCAGATGGGCGTCTTCATGATCGGCCCGATCTTCGACGCGGTGATCCCCGCGACGATCGTCTCGGGCGCGCTGCTGCTCGTCTTCGAACTCGCCATCATCTACAAGCTGCTGCTCTCGACCCGGGACTTCACGCGGACGATCGACTCGTTCGAGGAGGAGAAGGTCCTCACCGCGGCCTAACCGCGGACTGGCGGCACAGGGGAACGGCGGAAGCCGGGCGGGCCGAGGGATCGGCCCGCCCGGCTTCCGCCGTTCCAGGAGCGGGGTCAGACGGTGACCTTCTCCGGGGCGGGCGGCGCCGCGGCCTCGGTACCCGTCTCGTCGTGGGTCATGTCCGGCAGCCAGCGCAGCCACTTCGGCAGGTACCAGTTGCGTTCGCCGAGGGCCGCCATCACGGCGGGGAGCAGCACGCCGCGGATCACCGTCGCGTCGATCAGGACCGCCGCCGCGAGGCCCACGCCCATCTGCTTCATGGACTGCATGGACAGCGTGCCGAAGATGGCGAAGACCGCGACCATGATGACCGCCGCGCTCGTCACCACCCCGGCCGTGGTGATCACGCCGTGCGAGATCGCGTCCCTCGTCGTACGCCCTTGGAGGCGCGCCTCGCGGATCCGGGAGACCACGAACACGTGGTAGTCCATGGAGAGGCCGAAGAGGATCACGAAGAGGAACAGCGGCAGCCAGGCCACGATCGCCCCGACGCCCTCGGCGCCGACCAGGGACGCGCCCCAGCCGTGCTGGAAGACCATGACCAGGATTCCGTAGGCGGCGCCCACCGAGAGCAGGTTGAGCACGATCGACGTCAGCGCGATCGTCAGGGACCGGAACGACAGCAGCATCAGCAGGAACGCGAAGACCACCACGAAGGCGAAGACCGGCGGGACCGACGAGCCGAGCTGGTCGTTGAAGTCCTTGGAGCCCGCGACCTGGCCGGTCACCGGGGCCTCGACGCCGTCGACCTCGCCAAGCGTCGCCGGGCGCACGTCGTCCCGCAGGATGCCGAGGCTCCGCTCGGCCCGGTCCTGGTCGGAGCCGCCGACCAGCGGGACCGACAGGATCGCCACGTCGGCGTCCCGGTGCACGGTCATCTCGACCGGCCCCTTGGACGCGCCCGAACTCACCGCGCGCGCCCGGAAGTCGGCGATCGCCGCGCGCACCGGCGCCGCGTCGATGTCGTCGGCCTTCACCACGACCTCGGCCGGTTCGGCGCCCCCGGGGAACGCCTCGTTGATCCGGTCGTACGTCGCCACGATCGGCAGGGAGTCGCCGAACTCCTGGTCCAGGGTGAGCTGCTGGGTCTTCATGCCGAGGGCGGGCAGGGCGATCGCGGCGAGCAGACCGGCGGCGACGGCCACCGAGATGCCGGGGCGCTTGAGGACGCGGCCGACGACCGCGCGCCACAGCCGGCTCTCGCTCGGCACGCCGCCCTTGGCACGGCGGCGCAGGAACGGCAGGCGGCCCTTCTCGACCCGCTCGCCGAGCAGCGAGAGCAGCGCGGGAAGGACGGTGACCGAGCCGACCATCGCCACCGCGACCACCATCAGCGAGGCCAGGCCCATCGCCTGGAACTCGGTGATGCCGGTGAACAGCATGCCCGCCATCGCCACGCACACCGTGACGCCGGAGACGACCACGGCGCGGCCGCTGGTGGCCGCCGCGATCCTGAGCGCGGTCTCCGGGTCGCGGCCCTTGGCGCGCTCCTCGCGTTCGCGGCGCAGATAGAAGAGGCAGTAGTCGACGCCGACCGCGAGGCCCACCAGGAGCATCACGGAGTTGGCGGTGTCGCTCATCGGCTGGACGTGGCTGACCACCGCCATCAGGCCGGTCGTCGCCATGATCGCGGAGATGGCGAGCAGGACCGGGAGCAGCGCGGCCACCAGTGCGCCGAAGGCGACCAGGAGGATGCCGAACGCGACGGGCACCGCCGAGTACTCGGCCTGCTGGAAGTCGTCGCCGAACGCGTCGTCGAACGTCTTCTGCATGCTGGCGGAGCCGATCTCCTCGATCCGCAGCCCGTCGTGCTTCTTCGCGACCTCGTCGACGGCCTTGAGGACCGGCGCCACCCGGTCGCCCGCGGTGTCGGGGGCACCGCGCATGTCGAACCGCACGAGCGCGCTGCGGCCGTCCTTGGATATCGAGTCGCTCTTGTACGGCGAGGTCACCGCCGTCACCTCGTCGGTGGCGCCGACCGCCTTCATCACGTCGGCGACGGCCGCCTTGAAGCGCGCGTCGTCCGCGGTGAGTGCCGCGCCGCCGCCCTTGCCGGCCCCGGCGCCGGCCTGGATCAGTACGCTCTCGCCCGCGGGTTCCTCGATGCCCGCCTTGTCGACGATCGACTGTGCCTGACTGATCTCCCCCTTCAGATCGCCGTCGCCCGAGTCGGTGCGGCCGGTGGCCGAGCCGACGCCCATCGCGACGACGACGAAAAGAATCCAGATGCCGACGGCGGCCCAGCGGTGCCGTGCGCTCCACACGCCCGCCCTCGCGGCGATCCCCCGTGCTCGTGCAGTTCGGTTTCCCATGGCTCGAAAGTAGGCCGCCACCGGGGGAGTGCTCGTCGTGCTGGCCGGTGACTCCGGGGCGCGCGATCTCGTCCCTGCGGCCGGGGGCGCCCTCCGCGTCAGGAAGGAGAGGAATTTACAAGCCCCTTACAGTTACCGCGAGTTGGGGGGTTTGGGGCCCGTGATGTCCGATCCGATGTGACAGATCCTGTTTGTTATTACAGAGCCTTGTTGAACAAGTCACAGCTGCATGTAGGTATTGATCTGCGCGCGTCAATCAGACAGGGTTTCGTCCCAACACCCGGAGATCTTCCGGGCCTCCGGGCCTGTCCCGACGAAGTTGTTGCCCAGGCGCACCTTTCGAGGACGGCCCCACAGCTGAATACCCCCCACGATCCCCCCACACAGCACTGAGGAGACCCCTCTTCATGGCAACTCACAAGCGTGCCCGCAAGGTGAAGCTCACCGCCGCGATAGCCACCGTCGCCACCGCGGCCGGTGTGACGATCTTCGCGACCTCGTTCGCCGGTGCCTCCACCCCCGCCGAGGGCAAGGTCTACGGCCTGGACGCCAAGGGCGCCGTGGCCGGCAGCTACATCGTCATGCTCGACGAGAAGGCCAGCAAGGACACCAAGTCCGACCTCGCCGAGGAGTACGGCGGCGAGCTCAAGCACAACTACTCGTCCGCGATCAACGGCTTCTCCGCCAAGGGCCTCAGTGAGACCGACGCCAAGCGCCTGGCCGCCGACCCGGCCGTCGGCAAGGTCGTCCAGTCGAAGAAGTTCTCCATCAAGGCCACCCAGGACGACCCGCCGTCGTGGGGCCTGGACCGCATCGACCAGGCGGACACCGCGGGCGACAAGAAGTACACCTACCCCGACGCCGCGGGTGAGGGCGCCACCGCGTACGTCATCGACACCGGTGTCCGCGTCAGCCACAAGGACTTCGGCGGCCGCGCCACCTCCGGCTTCGACGCCGTGGACAACGACGACGACGCCGACGACGGCAACGGCCACGGCACGCACGTCGCGGGCACCATCGCCGGTGACGCGCACGGCGTCGCCAAGAAGGCGAAGATCGTCGCGGTCCGCGTCCTGGACGACCAGGGCTCCGGCACCACCGAGCAGGTCGTCGCGGGCATCGACTGGGTCACGAAGAACCACAAGGGCCCCTCCGTCGCCAACATGAGCCTCGGCGGCGGCGCGGACGAAGCGCTCGACGCGGCCGTCAAGAAGTCGATCGACGCGGGTGTCACCTTCGCCGTCGCCGCCGGCAACGAGTCGACCGACGCCGGTCAGGGCTCCCCGTCCCGCGTGAAGGAGGCCATCACGGTCGCCTCCTCCACCAAGGACGACGAGCAGTCGGACTTCTCCAACTACGGCTCCGTCGTGGACATCTACGCCCCCGGCTCGGACATCACGTCCGACTGGAACACCGGTGACGACGCCACCAACACCATCTCCGGTACGTCGATGGCGACCCCGCACGTCGTGGGTGCCGCCGCCGTCTACCTCGCCGGTCACCCGGACGCCAAGCCCGCCGACGTCGCCAAGGCGCTGACCGACGGCGCGACCGCGGACAAGATCTCGAACCCGAGCGAGGGCACGCCCAACAAGCTCCTCAAGGTCGTCGAGTAATCCTCCGCGCCTGCTGAGCCGCGGCCGCCGTGCCCACCCCCACGGGGCACGGCGGCCGCTCTATCGTGTGCTCATGGTGACGAAGAGATACGCGGCGCTGCTGCGCGGCATCAACGTGGGCGGCCACAAGAAGGTGCCGATGGCCCGCCTCCGTACGCTCCTGGAAGGCCTCGGGTACGACGGCGTGGGCACGCATCTGCAGAGCGGCAACGCGGCCTTCACCGCCGGGGCGGCCGACGAGGACGCCCTCGCCGCCGCGATCGGACGCGCCATCGAGAAGGAGTTCGGCTTCGCCGTCGACGTGCTCGTGCGCGACGGGGCGTATCTGAAGGCCGTGGCCGACGCCTGCCCGTTCCCCGCCGCCGAGCTGGAGCCCAAGCAGCTGCACGTCACCTACTTCTCCGCGCCCGTCGACCCGGCGCGCTTCGCCTCCGTGGACCGCGCCGAGTTCCTGCCCGAGGACTTCGCGCTCGGCGACCGGGCCCTCTACCTGTACGCGCCCGACGGGCTCGGGCGGTCCAAGCTCGGGGAAAAGCTGTCGAGATCCGCCCTGAACCGGGGCATGATCGCCACCAGCCGCAACTGGAACACCGTCACCCGGCTCGTGGAGATGACCCATGACTGACCGCACCGCCGCCGTACAGGCCGCCATCGAGGGCGAACTGCGCCTCCTCGACCCCGAGGTGCGTGCCTCGCCCGAGCTCTTCGGGGCGCTCCTGCACCCGGAGTTCACCGAGTTCGGCGCCTCCGGCACCCGCTGGGACCGCGCCTCGATCGTGCGGGTCCTCACCCACCCCGAGCCCGGCGGCCGCCCCACCACGACCACCGCCATGCGGGGCGTCCAGCTTTCCGACGACGTGGTGCACCTGACCTTCGACACCGACAGCAACGGCCGCCGCGCGCACCGCAGTTCGCTGTGGCGGCGCACCGAGGACGGCTGGCGGCTCTGGTTCCACCAGGGCACGCCCTTCGCGGGCGAGAGCTGAGGGACGGACAGAATTGGCCCGCTCCCCGGGCGCGTCAATGGCCCAGGAGGGCGTGCCACTTGCCGCATAGTCTCTGCTCATGACGACGACGGACGGCGCGCACGACGCCCACGCGAAGACCCGCATCGACTTCTACTTCGACCCGGCCTGCCCCTTCGCCTGGATCACCTCACGCTGGATCCTGGAGGTCGAACGCCACCGCGACCTCGACCTCCGCTTCCACGTGATGAGCCTCTACTTCCACAACGAGGGCAACGAACTGCCCGAGTGGTACCGGGACCTCGTCGACCGCTCCCTCACCCTGACCCGGATCGCCGCGGCCGCCGCCGATGCGCACGGCGAGGAGATCCTCCGCGACCTCTACACGGCCTTCGGCACCCGCGTCCACCAGGAGAGGACCGAAGACTTCGACGAGGTCGCGCGCCAGGCCCTGGCCGAGCTCGGACTCCCCGCGGAGCTCGCCGCCGCCGGGCAGGACCCCGCGTACGACGCGGTGCTGCGCCGCAGCCACGACGCCGGCAAGGACCCGGAGGCCGACGGCTATGTCGGCACGCCGACGATCCACGTCGACGGCACCGTCTGGTTCGGCCCCGTGCTGCGCGCGATCCCGCGCGGCGAGGAGGCCGCGCGGCTCTTCGACAGCTTCCGGGTGCTCGCGGGGTACCCGGACTTCTTCGAGCTGAAGCGGACCAGGACCGGCGGCCTGGACGTCGGCTGACGGCGTGGCGGGCGGCGTGGCGGGCGGGCCGCCGTGGTTCAGCCCGCGACGGGCCGCGCGGGCAGCCGCGAGGTGAGCAGCAGGGTGGTCCCGCCGTTCTCCTCGGATATCGCGCGGCCCTGGGTGAAGCCGAGGCGCTTGAGGACGGTGAGGGACGCGGTGTTCTCCGAGTCCACGGTCGCGTGCACCTCGGCGAGGCCCAGCGTCTCGTGGCCGAAGTCGGTGAGCAGCCTGGCGAGCTCCGTGCCGAGGCCGAGGCCCCAGCTCGCCCGGGTCAGGCCGTAGACGATCTCGTGTCCGTCCAGCCAGGACTCGGGCGACGGCTTGACCTCGGCGTGCCCGACGTAACGCCCCTCGTGCCGCACCGCCCAGACGGGGAACCGATTCTCCGCGTAGACATAGCTGAAGATCCGGTGGAACAGCGCCCGGTCCTGCGCCGCGGTCTGCATGCCGTCCCCGAACCAGCGGCCCACCGCCTCGTCCTGGAACAGGGATACGAAGTCCGCCTCGTCGGTCTCGGCGTAGGGGGAGAGGACCAGGCGTTCGGACCGCAGTTCGGGTGTCATCCGCGTGACGGTAGGGGTACGGAGCGTTCCGCTGCAAGCGGATTCACGCACCTGTTCGGTCGCCCGGTGCGGCCGCCGCGTCCGGCCGGGGGTCAGCTCGCCGTGCGCGGCAGTCCGATCGGATTCGGGAAGGGCACGACGTCCAGATCGAGGATCCGCCGCGTCGCCGGCCCCAGGGCCGCCAGGAGCCCGTCCGTCTCGGTCTCGGAGAGCGGGCGCAGCAACCGCGCCGCCAGCCTGTCGGTGTCGGCCTCGATCAACTGCCGTTCGGTGCGGCCCTGTTCGGTGGCCAGACCCGCCGCGTCGACCAGGCCACGGCCGCGCATCAGATCCTCGGTGGCCGCCCACTCCTCCTCGCTCCAGCCCCGGTCCTGCCGGATGCCGTCCGCGTCCACCCGGCCGGTGGCCGCGGCGAGGGCGAGCGCCTCGCGGGCGTCCAGACCGTGGTCGGCGAGCGCCGTCACGTGTGCGTCGCCCCTGAACTCGCGGACGCAGGTGGTCAGTTGCCACAGCCGCTCGACGGGGTCGGCCCGGCCGTACAGATCGCGGTTGGCGGCGAACAGCGGGCGGGCCAGCGGCGGCGCGTCCTCGACGACGGTGGCGAGCAGCGGATTGACCGCGGAGGCCAGCGCGTCCACGCCCGGCACGAGCATGCGCAGGGCGCGGGCGGTGAGCCGGGCACGCTCCTCGACGACCCGGTCCGGCGAGGCGTACTCCCAGGCCGAGGGCAGCGCGCGGGCCACCATGCCCGGCGCGAAGACGCCGAGCGCCGCCGTGGCGACCGCGGACCCGACCCGGCCCATCGGCGCCGTCCGCGCGGCGAAGTACCCCATCCAGAACCCCTTGAGCCCCACGGCCCTGCCCAGACCCCGGCAGCGTTCGTCGAAGTAGATCACCGCGTGCAGGGGTTCGGTCCGCAGCCACAGGGTGCGGGATCGGCTCGGGGTCATGCCCCCACAAACTAGGCCAGTGCGGGAATCCGCGCCAGGGGAGCTACCGGAGAGTCACCCCGCGCGTACGCCTCCTCGTAGCGCCGCACCAGGAGCCGGGCCACCGCGGGAGCGGCGCCGAGGACGTCGGCGAGCACGTCCGCGTCGGCGGCGCCCCGCGCGATGCGGTCCGGCAGGCGGCCGGGGGCCAGGACGTAGGGCGCCACCGCCACCCGGCGCACCCCCGGTTCGTCCCGCAGGGCGCGCACGGCGTCGGCCGTGCGCGGCAGGGATGCGGAGGCGAACGCAGGCCGCACGGCACACCAACCGGTGAGCCGCCACTCCCGCGCGATTTCAGCGATCACTGCGATCGCCTCCGGGTCTGAGGACCCCGCCGAGGCCAGCACGACCCCGGTCGAGGACTTGTCGGCGGGGCTCAATCCCGCCTCGTAGAGCCGCTGTTCGAGCGCGCCGAGCAGCAGCGGGGAAGGGCCGAGCACCGCGGCCTGCCGGATCCGCAGGCACGCGGGCGCCGCGCGCAGCACGGCGGGGATGTCCGTCTTCGCGTGGAAGGCGCGCGTCAGCAGGAGCGGCAGGGCCACCACGTCGCGCACGCCCTCGGCCGCGAGCCGCTCCAACACGCCGGACACCGTGGGTGCGTTGAAGTCCAGGAAGCTCGACTCCACCCGCAGTCCCGGGCGCAGCGTGCGCACCGCGCGCACCAGGGCGTGCACGGTCTCGGCGTGCCGCGGGTCGCGGCTGCCGTGCGCGACGACGAGGAGTACGGGACGCGGCGGGCGGTCGAGTGGCGTTCGGTGCATGGCAGTTCAGCTCTTCACGAGAAGTCCGCGGCTGCGCAGGACGCGCCGCTCCAGGGGGCTGAAGATCAGCAGGTCGATGGCGATGCCGACGATCAGGATGAGGAAGATGGCCAGGAAGATCATGGGCATCGAGCTGGCGTTGCGGCCGTTCTCCAGGAGCTGGCCGAGGCCCACGCCGAGGTCGGGGGAGGACGCGATGATCTCCGCGGCCATCAGTGAGCGCCAGGAGAACGCCCAGCCCTGCTTGAGGCCCGCGAGATAGCCGGGCAGAGCGGCGGGGAGCACGATGTGCCAGGTGTGCCGCAGGCCGGTCGCGCCGAGCGTGCGGCCCGCGCGCAGGAACAGCGGCGGCACCTGGTCGACGCCGGAGACCAGGCCGTTGGCGATGGAGGGCACGGCGCCGAGCAGGATCACCGCGTACATCATCTGGTTGTTCAGGCCGAGCCACAGGACGGCGGGCGGCACCCAGGCGACCGAGGGCAGCGACTGGAGGCCGGAGAGGATCGGGCCGATCGCGGCCCTGATGAACCGGACCCGCGCGACGATCAGGCCGAGCGGCGTGCCGATCGCCAGGGCGAAGAGGAAGCCGAGCAGCCCGCGCGACACGGACGTCCAGATGAAGTCGAGCAGCGTGCCCTGCATCCACGCGTCGGACACCTCGTCCCACACCGCGGACGGCGAGGGCAGTTTGGTGGGATCGTCGACGACCTTGAAGGAGACGAGCGCCTGCCACACGAGCAGCACGAGCACCACCGCGGTCAGCGGCGGCAGCACCTTCTGGACGAGCACCTGGCGAAGGGGCGTACGGGTGGGGCCCGCGCCGGACTCCAGCGCGTCCAGGCCCGCCTCCAGGCCCGCGAGGTCCTGGCCGTCCCCGGCCTCCTTGACCGGACCGGCCGGACGGGGCGTGTCAGTGCTGACCATGGCGGCGGATCTCCCCACGCAGTTGTTCGGTGATCTCGACGGACAGTTCCGCCACGGCGGAGTCCTCGATGCGGCGCGGGTGCGGGATGTCGACCCGCCACTCGTGCGCCACCCGCCCTGGCCGCGACGAGAGGAGCACCACGCGCTGCGCGAGCCGCACGGCCTCGCGCACGTTGTGCGTGACGAAGAGGACGGAGACGTTCGTCTCGCGCCACACGCGGGTCAGCTCGTCGTGCAGCACGTCCCTGGTGATCGCGTCGAGCGCCGCGAACGGCTCGTCCATCAGCAGGAGTTGGCTGTCCTGGGCGAGCGCGCGGGCCAGCGCGACCCGCTGGCGCATGCCGCCCGACAGCTCGTGCACGCGCTTGCCGTACGCCCCGTGCAGCCGGACGAGTTCGAGCAGCTCCTCGGCGCGCGGCCTGCGCTCCGCCTTGGGCAGGCCGCGCAGCTTCAGGGCGAGCTCGATGTTCTTGCCCGCGGTCAGCCACGGGAAGAGCGCGTGCTCCTGGAACATCAGGGCGGGGCGGCCGTCGGTCGCGATGCTGCCCGCGGACGGCCTGTCGAGCCCGGCGACCAGGTTGAGCAGCGTCGACTTGCCGCAGCCCGAGGCTCCCAGGAGGGTGACGAACTCGCCGGGAGCGACATCCAGCGTGATGTCGTCGAGGACGAGCTGCGGCCCCGTGGGACCGCCGAAGGACTTCGAGACGTGCTCGATCCTTGCCGCGTGCTCGGCCGTGGTACGGCTGTCCTCCGCGGCCTTGGCGAGGGTGGTAGCCATGGTCGTCACCTCCTGGGAACTCGGCTGGTGGCAGGGTTACTTGACGCCGAGACCGGCGTCGTCGACCGGGGACTCGCCCGCGGCCTTGAGGACCTTGTTCAGCGGACCGAGGTCGTAGATGCCCTTGAGGTCGGGCTTCTCCAGGAGTCCGGCCTTGACCGCGTGGTCCGCCTCCGCGTCGAGCGTGGCGGCCAGCGGGTCGTTGGTCGTCTGGATGGACTTCCACGCGGGGTCGAGCACCTCGGTGGGCAGCGGCTTGCCGGAGTCCGCCTTCAGCTGGGCGTTGGCGGCGGCCTTCGCCTTGTCGGGGTTCTCCTCGATCCACGCGTTGGTCTTCACCGCGCCGCGCAGCACGGCCTCGACGACCTTCGGGTGGTCCTTCAGGAAGCTCTGCTTCACGATGATGTTCGTGATCACGAACTTCTTGTCCGGCCACAGGTCGGACTCGTCGAGGAGGACCTTGCCGCCCTCGGCGACCAGCTTGGACGCGGTCGGCTCGGGCACCCAGGCGCCGTCGATGGAGCCGGACTTGTAGGCGTCCGGGGTGATCTTGTTGTCGGTGCGGACCACCGACACGTCGCCCTTGCCGCTCTGCGCGTCGACCTTCCACCCCTTCTCGGCGATCCAGTTGAGGAAGGCCACGTCCTGGGTGTTGCCGAGCTGCGGCGTCGCGATCTTCTTGCCCTTGACGTCGTCCTGGGACTTGATCTTCTTGGGGTTCACCACGAGCTTCACGCCGCCGGACGCCGAACCGCCGATGATGCGCAGGTTCTTGCCCTGGGACTTGGTGTAGCCGTTGATGGCGGGCGAGGGGCCGATCCAGCCGATGTCGATCGATCCGGCGTTCAGCGCCTCGATCTCCGAGGGGCCCGCGTTGAACTGGGAGTACTTGGCCTCCGTGCCGCCGAGTTCCTTCTGGAACAGGCCCTGCTGGTTGCCCACCAGGGCGGTGGCGTGGGTGAGGTTCGGGAAGTACCCGATCTTCACGCTGTCCAGGTCGTCGATCTTCTTCGCACCGGCGGCGACCTTGGACTTGTCGTCGCTCTTGTCCGCCTCCGATCCGTAGCCGCAGGCGCCGAGCGCCAGGGCGAGCAGGGGCAGCGCCGCGAGGGCGGTGAGGCGGGTACGTCGTACTGGCACGGGAGGTGGTCCTCTCGTTGGCCCGGTGCGCACGCCGTCAGGGCGTGGCCGGGAGGTCGGCAGGTCTTCGTCTTCGTCTGGCGGGGGCTGGGGCGCGCAGGCAGTGCGCGTACGTCATCGCGCACATCGGGCCACCCCGCCCTGTCCGCTGCCGAGGGCGCCGCTGCCGATGCGGCCGCCCTCCTTCGCGAACGTCGCGAACACGTCGACGCAGTTCATGGTCAGAAGTCCCAGCCCTCGTCGTCCGCGGCGGCGGCCGGCTCCGCGGCGGCATCGGCGGAGGCGGCGAAGGCGGCGCCCACCATGCCCGCGGCGAGCGTCGTGCCGTCCGCCGGGTCGATCAGCAGGAACGAGCCGGTGCGCCGGGAGTCCGCGTACGTGTCGAGCGCGAGCGGCTCCGCGGTGCGGACCAGGACCCGGCCGATGTCGTTGGCGACGAGCTGCCCCGGCTCGGGGTGCTGGGAGAGGTCGTCCAGGGTGAGCCTGGAGGGGATCTCCTTCACGATCGCCTTGACCGTACGCGTGGTGTGCTTGAGCAGCACCCGCTGGCCGACGGCGAGCGCGGTGTCCGCCACGTGGCAGACGGTCGCCTCGACGTCCTGGGTGGCCCGGGGGACGTCGCCGCTCGGCACGATCAGGTCGCCGCGCGAGATGTCGATGTCGTCCTCCAGGAGCAGCGTGACCGACTGCGGCGTCCACGCCACGTCGACCGCCGTGCCCAGCAGGTCGATGCCCGCGACCTTGGAGGTGCGCCCGGACGGCAGCACCGTCACGGACTCGCCGACCCGGAAGGTGCCCGCCGCGATCTGGCCCGCGTAGCCGCGGTAGTCGGGGTGCTCGGCGGTCTGCGGGCGGATCACGTACTGGACGGGGAGCCGCGCGTGGCAGGAGGTCAGGTCGTGGCTGACCGGCACCGTCTCCAGGTGTTCGAGGACGGTCGGTCCTCCGTACCAGTCCATGTTCGAGGACGGCTCGACGACGTTGTCGCCCGCGAGCGCCGAGATCGGTATCGCGGTGATCTCCGGTACGCCCAACTCACTGGCGTACGCAGTGAACTCCTCGGCGATCCGGGCGAAGACCGTCTCCTCGTAGGCGACCAGGTCCATCTTGTTCACCGCGAGCACCACGTGCGGGACGCGGAGCAGCGCGGCGACCGCGGCGTGCCTGCGGGTCTGCTCGATGACGCCGTTGCGGGCGTCGACGAGGACGACCGCGAGGTCGGCGGTGGAGGCGCCGGTGACCATGTTCCGGGTGTACTGCACGTGCCCCGGGGTGTCGGCGAGGATGAACCGGCGCCGGGCCGTGGCGAAGTAGCGGTAGGCGACGTCGATGGTGATGCCCTGCTCGCGCTCGGCCCGCAGGCCGTCCGTGAGCAGCGCCAGGTCGGGGGCCTCGGCGCCGCGGCTCGCCGAGACGCGCTCCACGGCCTCCAGCTGGTCGGTGAGGACCGACTTGGAGTCGTGCAGGAGGCGGCCCACCAGGGTGGACTTGCCGTCGTCGACGGAACCGGCGGTGGCGAACCGCAGCAGGGTGGTGGCCGACAACTGCTCGGTGGAGAGCGGCTGTACCGGCTCAGTGGTGCTGTTGCTCATGGTTAGAAGTACCCCTCGCGCTTGCGGTCTTCCATCGCGGCCTCGGAGAGCTTGTCGTCGGCCCTGGTCGCGCCGCGCTCGGTGAGACGGGACGCGGCGATCTCGGCGATGACGGCGTCCAGCGTGGTGGCGTCCGAGTCGACGGCGCCGGTGCAGGACATGTCGCCGACGGTGCGGTAGCGGACCAGCCGCTTCTCGACCTCCTCGCCCTCCTTGGGGCCGCCCCAGTCGCCCGAGGTCAGCCACATCCCGGAGCGCTTGAAGACGTCGCGCTCGTGCGCGAAGTAGATCTGCGGCAGGTCGATGCCCTCGCGGGCGATGTACTGCCACACGTCCAGCTCGGTCCAGTTGGAGAGCGGGAAGACCCGGACGTGCTCGCCGGGCGCGTGCCGGCCGTTGTACAGCTGCCACAGCTCGGGGCGCTGGCGGCGCGGGTCCCACTGGGAGAACTCGTCGCGCAGGCTGAACACCCGCTCCTTGGCGCGGGCCTTCTCCTCGTCGCGGCGCCCGCCGCCGAAGACCGCGTCGAACTTCTCGCGCTGGATCTTCTCGGTGAGCGGCACGGTCTGGAGCGGATTGCGCGTCCCGTCGGGCCGCTCGCGCAGCTTCCCCGCGTCGATGTACTCCTGCACGGACGCGACGTGCAGCCTGAGCCCGTGCTCGGCGACGACCCGGTCGCGGTACTCGATGACCTCGGGGAAGTTGTGGCCCGTGTCGACGTGCAGCAGCGAGAAGGGGACCGCCGCGGGGGCGAACGCCTTCAGCGCCAGATGCAGCATGACGATGGAGTCCTTGCCGCCGGAGAAGAGGATCACCGGCCGCTCGAACTCGCCCGCCACCTCGCGGAAGATGTGCACCGCCTCGGACTCCAGGGCGTCCAGGTGGCTGAGTGCGTACGGGCTGTCCGTCTCCTCGGAGACGCCTGCGACGGTCGTCATGCGAGACCCCTCTCGGTGAGCAGCGCGTGGACGGCGGCCGCCGACTCCCGCACGGTCTGGTCCTGCGACTCGATGCGCAGATCGGGCGACTCGGGCTCCTCGTACGGGTCGTCGACCCCGGTGAGCCCGGATATCTCGCCCGCCGCCTGCTTGGCGTACAGGCCCTTCACGTCACGTACGGAGCACACCTCGACCGGCGTCGCGACGTGCACCTCCAGGTAGGCGGTGCCGGCCGCCTGGTGGCGCTTGCGCACCGCGTCGCGGCTGTCCGCGAACGGCGCGATCACCGGCACGAGCGCCAACACGCCGTTGCGGGCGAGGAGTTCGGCGACGTAGCCGATGCGCTGCACGTTGGTGTGCCGGTCCTCGCGGCTGAAGCCGAGGCCCGCCGAGAGGAACTCGCGGATCTCGTCGCCGTCGAGCACCTCGACGCGGTGGCCCGCGGCGCGCAGCGTGCCGGCGAGCTCGTACGCGATGGTGGTCTTGCCGGCGCTGGGCAGGCCGGTGAGCCAGACGGTGGCTCCGGTCGTCACGTGGTTCTCCCGGGTCTGTTGCTGCTGGATGTGCGGTGCGGCCATCAGTGGATCCCGCACTCGGTCTTGGCGTTGCCCGACCAGCGTCCGGCCCGCGCGTCCTCGCCCTCCAGAAGGCGGCGGGTGCACGGGGCGCAGCCCACGGAGCCGTAACCGTCCATCAGGAGCGGGTTGGTGAGCACGCCGTGCTCGGTGACGTAGGCGTCCACGTCGTCCTGCGTCCAGCGGGCGATCGGCGAGACCTTGACCTTGCGGCGCTTCTCGTCCCAGCCGACGACCGGGGTGTTCGCACGGGTCGGCGACTCGTCGCGGCGCAGCCCCGTGGCCCACGCGGCATAGCCGGTCAGGCCCTCCTCCAGGGGCTGCACCTTGCGGAGCTTGCAGCACAGGTCGGGGTCCCGGTCGTGCAGCCTCGCGCCGTACTCGGCGTCCTGCTCGGCCACCGTCCGGCGCGGCGTCAGGGTCAGGACGGTCACGTCCATCACGGCCTCGACGGCGTCCCTGGTGCCGATGGTCTCGGGGAAGTGGTAGCCGGTGTCGAGGAACACCACGTCCACGCCGGGCCTGGCCCGCGAGGCGAGGTGCGCGACGACGGCGTCCTCCATCGAGGAGGTCACGCAGAACCGGGCGCCGAAGGTGTCGGTCGCCCACCGGAGTATCTCCAGCGCGGACGCGTCCTCCAGGTCGCGCCCCGCCTGCTCGGCGAGCGCCTTCAACTCCTCGTCGGTACGGCCCTCTTGATCCTGAGTGGTCGTCATATTCCGTCCCCTCCCGCGCTGGTGTGCTGAACGCCCCGGGCGAGCAGCCCGAGGAACTTCAGCTGGAATGCGCGGTTGCACGCCGCGCATTCCCAGGCGCCGTGACCGGTCTCGTTCGGACGCAGGTCCTCGTCGCCGCAGTAGGGGCAGTAGAAGGGGGCGGCTCGCTCGCTCACTTGAGGGCCTCCTCGTCGGCGCGGGCCGCCCAGGTGGCGAAGCGCTCGCCGTCCGTGCGCTCCGCCTCGAAGCGCTTGATGACCCGCTCGATGTAGTCGGGCAGTTCGGTCGCGGTGACCTTCAGGCCGCGGACCTTGCGGCCGAATCCGGCCTCCAGGCCGAGCGCGCCGCCCAGGTGCACCTGGTAGCCCTCGACCTGGTTGCCCTCGCCGTCCAGGACCAGCTGGCCCTTGAGGCCGATGTCGGCGACCTGGATGCGGGCGCAGGCGTTCGGGCAGCCGTTGATGTTGATCGTGATCGGCTGGTCGAACTCCGGGATGCGGCGCTCCAGTTCGTCGATGAGCGAGGCGCCGCGCGCCTTGGTCTCGACGATGGCGAGCTTGCAGAACTCGATGCCGGTGCAGGCCATCGTGCCGCGCCTGAAGGGCGAGGGGGTGACCCGCAGGTCGAGCGCCTCCAGGGCGGAGACCAGCGATTCGACCTGGTCCTCGGTCACGTCGAGCACGATCATCTTCTGCTCGGCGGTGGTGCGCAGACGGCCCGAGCCGTGGGCGTCCGCGACCTCGGCGATCTTGGTGAGGGTGGCGCCGTCCACCCGGCCGACGCGGGGCGCGAAGCCGACGTAGAAGCGGCCGTCCCGCTGCTTGTGCACGCCGAGGTGGTCGCGCCAGGTGCCGGTGGGCTGCTCGGGCGGAGGCCCGTCGGTCAGCTTCCGCTGGAGGTACTCGTCCTCCAGGATCTGCCGGAACTTCTCCGGGCCCCAGTCGGCGACGAGGAACTTCAGGCGGGCGCGGGTGCGCAGGCGGCGGTAGCCGTAGTCGCGGAAGATGCCGATGACGCCGCCGTACACGTCGGGGACCTCGTCGAGCGGCACCCAGGCGCCGAGCCGCACGCCCAGCTTGGGGTTGGTGGACAGGCCGCCGCCGACCCAGAGGTCGAAGCCGGGGCCGTGCTCGGGGTGGTGGACGCCGACGAAGGCGACGTCGTTGATCTCGTGCGCCACGTCGAGCTGCGGCGAACCGGAGATCGCGGTCTTGAACTTGCGGGGCAGGTTCGAGAAGTCGGGGTTGCCAATGAAGCGGCGCTGGATCTCGTCGATGGCGGAGGAGCCGTCGATGATCTCGTTCTCGGCGATGCCCGCGACGGGCGAGCCGAGGATCACGCGGGGCGTGTCACCGCACGCCTCGGTGGTGGAGAGGCCCACGGCTTCCAGGCGCCGCCAGATCTCCGGGACGTCCTCGATGCGGATCCAGTGGTACTGGATGTTCTGCCGGTCGGTGAGGTCGGCGGTGCCGCGCGCGAACTCCTGGGAGACCTCACCGATGACGCGCAGCTGCTCGGTGGTCAGGCGCCCGCCGTCGATGCGCACGCGGAGCATGAAGTACTCGTCGTCCAGCTCCTCCGGCTCCAGGACCGCGGTCTTGCCGCCGTCGATGCCGGGCTTGCGCTGGGTGTAGAGGCCCCACCAGCGCATCCGCCCGCGGAGGTCATTGGGGTCGATGGAGTCGAAGCCGCGCTTCGAATAGATCGTCTCAATACGTGTCCGCACATTGAGACCGTCGTCGTCCTTCTTGAACTGCTCGTTCCCGTTGAGCGGCGTGAAGTGACCCTTGGCCCACTGTCCTTCACCGCGGTGCCTGCTCGGCTTGCGGCGAGGCGCGGCGGCGGCGGGCGTTTCTGGGGTGGCGGCCATGGCGGTACGTCCTTCGGGGCAGCGGGAAAGCTAGCTCTGACCTGCGGATATGGGCACATGCGGAAATGTGCGCGCGGCGCTGCGCAGGGAGGGGGAACGGGGTGGATCAGAGAGCGGATGTGCGGTGGTGCTGAGTCGATCAGCAGGCCGGACACATGGCGCTGGACATGCGGCCGAGGTCGACGTGACGCCGACTCACCAAGGCAGTTCCAGTGCGATCCATGACGGAAGCGTGTCACGGGACTTTCGGCCCAGTCCAGCATTATCCAAAATGCGGACACCTCTGTCCCGTATCGTGGACAGAGGTGTCGTCGGTCACAGTGTGCCGGAAGGGGCGGGCCCGGCCGCGAGGGACGGGCGGTGGGCGGAGCGGGGGCGGGTCAGTCGCGCGCGGCCCCCGGCCACGGCCCCGGATTCGGGGCATCGGGCTCCTGCGCGACCTTGGTGTCGAAGAGCGTGAAGCCGCGCCGCAGATAGTTGTCCATGGCGTGCTCGCCGTCCTTGGAGCAGGTGTGCAACCAGACCCGCTCGGTCGGCGCGAGCCCCGGCCAGCGCTCGGCGAGGTCCCAGGCGCGCGCGGTGGCGTACGACAGGAGGTGACCGCCGATGCGCCGCCCGCGGAAGGCCGGAAGCAGTCCGAAGTAGACGATCTCGACGACGCCCTCGGGCCCGTCGCCCTGCTCGCCCCGCGCCGCCAGTTCCACGTAACCGGCGGGCGTCCCGTTCTCGTACGCGACCCAGGTCTCCACGCCGGGCCGGTCGAGCAGCTTGTGCCACTCGGCGTACGTCATGGGCAGCCGGTCGATCCAGCGGATGTCCCCGCCGACCGACGCGTAGAGGAACCGGCTGAACTCGGGCGAGGGCACTTCGGCGCGCACGATCCGTACGTCGCCTTCGGGAGCCGCGGCGGGCAGCAGATCCCCGGGGGAGCGCTGCTCCAGGGACCATGTGGTGACAGTGATGCTCATGCGGCTCAGCGAATCATGGGCCGGGGCTCGCGGCGAAGCCGGGACGGTCCTGGCTCAAGGCTCCGCCACGCTCCGCGCCCGTCGTATCGCCGGGGCGAGGGAATGCGGAAGCAGGTCCGCCGGGGCGGCGGGCAGCAGGACCTGTACGTCGACGTCCTCGTGGAACCGGTAGGGGCGGTGGGCGAGCAGGCCGCCCAAATAGCGCCGGACCCGGGAGAGTTCGGCGCGGACCGTCACCGTGCGGGCCGGATCGCCGAACATGTCGTCGGCCAGGCCCGCCGCGCTGCGCCCCCAGCGGTGCGTGGCGAGCAGGAAGAGCAGCTCGGCGTGGCGCGGGCTCAGGTCGTGGGTCCAGTCGCGGGCGCCGCCGAGCACCGCCAGGGTCCAGTGCCGGGGTCCGCTCACGTCGAGGACGAGCCGGGTCGCGACGAGCGGCTCAGGACCTTCGTCGGGATCCTCCGGGCGGAGCAGCCAGCCGCCGGGCAGCGGCTCGGCGAGACAGGTGCCGAGGGAGGGCAGCCAAGTACGGCCCGCCGCCAGGGACTTGGGGAGCGGGATCCGGTCCGTGGGGGCCATCCCCGTCACCGCGGCCGTCCAGCCGTGCGCGTCCACCGCGACGGCCCGGCCGCGCAGCCGGGCGAGGACCGGCGCGGCGACCGCGCGCAGCCGGTCGAGCGAGGTGACGTGCCGGTCGCGCAGCCGGGCCTCGGCGAGCTTGGCCACCGAGTCGACCAGGGCGAGCGTGGCCGGATGCATGGTCCGCATCGGGCCGCTGACGTCCACGACGCCGAGGAGCCTGCCGTCGCGCGGATCGGTCACGGGGGCGCCCGTGCAGGTCCAGGGGTGATGGGTCTGCACGAAGTGCTCGGCGGAGAAGACCTGCACGGGGCGGCGCACCACCAGCGGGGTCCCCACGCCGTTGGTGCCGACGACGCCCTCGCCCCAGTCCGCGCCCACCTCGAACCCCAGCGAGTCCGCCTTGCGCAGCACCGCGGAGCTGCCCTCGCGCCACAGCACGCGGCCCTCCGCGTCGCAGACCACCATGATGTGGTGCGCGGCGTCCGCCACCGAGACCAGGGCGTCGCGCAGCACCGGCAGTATGTCCACCAGCGGGGAGCCGCGGCGGCGCTCCGCCAGCTCCTCCTCGGTCAGCAGCCGGGAGCGGATGTCGTGGTCGGGGTCCACGCCGCGCAGCATCATCCGGCCCCAGGAGTCGCCGATCACCGGCCGGGGCAGGACGCGCGGCCGCTGTCCGGAGAGTGTCGCGTCGCGGACCCCCTTCAGGAGCCGCGCCGCGTGCGCGAGGTCCATGTCGGAGATCCGCGCGAGGTCGATCGTCGAGGTCGCGTCCGTCACCACAGGGTCCTTTCCGGTCGGAGCGGCGCGTGGGGGCCGCTCCTCATCGTGCCCCTTGCGGACAGCGCGGGGTGCGGCCCCGGCAGAGGAATCATCCGGCAGCCCCGACGAGTTGCAACCTCCTGCAACCCTGGCGAACAGCCGTACGGGGCCGGAATCTGTACCCCACACCGTCTGTGCGGTGTTCGCGCTCCTCAAGGGGCCTGAAGGACGGGGGTGGTGCCGTGTCGGCGCAGCACCACCTCCGTGTCAGCTTCGAGTCCGGCTGGAACTAGGGCCTGATCCACACGACAGGCCCTGGCCGCTCGCTAGAGCCGCGGCGTCGCCCGCTCCACCACCGAGGCCAGATCGAGACTGTGCGGCAGCGTGCCGAACGCCGCGCCCCAGTCGCCGCCGAGCCGCGAGGCGCAGAACGCGTCGGCCACCTCCGCGGGCGCGTACCGCACGAGCAGCGAGCCCTGGAGCACCAGCGCCATCCGCTCCACGAGCCGCCGCGCCCGCGCCTCGATGCTCTCCAGGTCGGCCAGTTCGGTCAGCAGGTCCTTGATCGCGCCGTCCAGGCGGTGGTCGGCGCCGCGGGCCGCGCCCACCTCCTGGAGGAAGGCGTTCAGGGCCGCGGGCTCACGCTGGAGCGCCCGCAGCACGTCGAGCGCCTGGACGTTGCCCGAGCCCTCCCAGACGGAGTTGAGCGGCGCCTCGCGCAACAGCCGCGGCATGCCCGACTCCTCGACGTAGCCGTTGCCGCCCAGGCACTCCAGGGCCTCGCCGACCAGCGGCGTGCACCGCTTGGTCACCCAGTACTTGGCGGCCGGCACCGCGAGCCGCAGGAACGCCTGCTCCTGCTCGCCGCCGTCGTCGTACGCCGCGGCGAGGCGCATCGCGAGCGTCGTCGCCGCCTCCGACTCCAGGGCCAGATCGGCCAGTACGTTGCGCATCAGCGGCTTGTCGATCAGCTTGCCGCCGAACGCCTCGCGGTAGGTGGCGTGGTGCGCGGCCTGCGCGACGGCCTGCCGCATCAGCGCCGCCGATCCGATCACGCAGTCGAGCCGGGTCGCCGCGACCATCTCGATGATGGTGCGGACGCCGCGCCCCTCGTCGCCGACCCGGCGCGCCCAGGTCCCGTCGAACTCCACCTCGCTGGAGGCGTTGGACTTGTTGCCCAGCTTGTCCTTGAGCCGCTGGATGGCGAAGGCGTTGCGCGCGCCGTCATCGAGGACGCGCGGCACCAGGAAGCAGGTGAGCCCCGCCTCGGCCTGCGCGAGCACCAGGAAGCCGTCCGACATGGGCGCCGAGCAGAACCACTTGTGCCCGGTGAGCTCGTACGTCCCGTCCTCCGCGAGCGCCCGCGCCCGCGTGGTGTTGGCCCGTACGTCGCTGCCGCCCTGCTTCTCCGTCATGCCCATCCCGAAGAGGACACCGGCCTTCTGCGACGCGGGCCGCAGCCCCTCGTCGTACACGGCGGAGGTCAGCCGCGGCTCCCACTCGGCGGCGAGCGCGGGATCGGCGCGCAGCGCGGGCACCGCGGCGTGCGTCATCGAAATCGGACATCCGTGCCCGCCCTCGGCCTGGGTCCACACCAGGAAGCCGGCGGCCCGCCGCACATGGCCGCCGGGACGCGACCACGCGCCGGTCAGCCCCGAGCCGACGGCCTTGCCGAGCAGCCGGTGCCAGGCCGGATGGAACTCGACCTCGTCGATCCGGTTCCCATAACGGTCATGCGTGTGCAGAACAGGCGGATTCTCATTGGCCTGCACCCCCCAGTGCTGCGCCTGGGCGGAACCCGCGGTGCGGCCGAGCAAGGAGAGTTCCTCGCGAGCGGAATCCAGGAGCGCCGGATCCAGGTGCCGCTCGACGCCCTCCACGAGGGCCCGGTCGGACGCGAATACGTCATATCCCACCAGGGGCGGAGCCTGGTTGGTCACTGTGTGGGTGGTGGCTGCCATGCCGCTACGGTAAGGAGGTGCACCAGGCAAAAGAAACACCCGGGCGGCCCTCGGGACGCTGGAACCGGGCCCGCGCTCTCTATCGCAACGTCTCCAAGCGCAGGACCGCCTGGCTGCTGCTCAAGGACACCGTCAACTCTTGCATGGAGTACCGCATCCTGGGGCTCGCGGCCGAGGCGGCGTTCTTCACGCTGCTCTCCGTGCCGCCGCTGCTCCTGAGCCTCATCGGCCTGCTCGCCTACGTGGACCGGTGGACCGGCGCCAACACCATCGCCAGCGTGGAGAACAACATCCTGGAGGCGTCCCGCACGGTCCTCTCCGACCGGGGCGTCAGCCAGATCGCGCAGCCGATACTGGAGGACGTGATGCGGGTCAGCAGGCCCGACATCATCTCCATCGGCTTCCTGTTCGCCCTGTGGTCGGGCTCGCGCGCCGTGAACGTCTTCATCGACACCATCACGGTGATGTACGGCCTCGACGGGGTGCGCGGCATCGTCAAGACCCGCATCCTCGCCTTCGGACTGTTCCTCGTGGCGCTGCTCATCGGCTCGGTCGCGCTGCCGCTGATGGTGGCGGGCCCCGACGCGGTGGTGAAGCTGTTGCCCGGCTCCACGACGGTCGTCCAGATCCTGTACTGGCCGGTCGTCGTGATCCTCTCCGTGGTCTTCCTGACCACGCTCTACCACGTGTCGGTGCCGGTGCGTTCGCCGTGGGTCGAGGACATGCCGGGCGCGCTGATCGCCCTCGCCATGTGGGTGCTCGGCAGCTTCCTGCTGCGCATCTATCTGACCAGCACGGTCGAGGGCCCCACCATCTACGGTTCCCTCGCCGCGCCGGTCGCCGTGCTGCTCTGGATCGGCGTATCGGCGTTCGCCGTCCTGGTCGGCGCCGCGGTGAACGCGGCGATCGACCGGGTCTGGCCGTCCGTGGCGACGGCGGCCGCCCGCGCCGCCAACGACCGCATAAGGGAGGCACAGGCGGCCGAGGTGGTGGCCCGTGCGGCCGCCGCCAGGGAGGCGCCGGTGGATCCGGACGACCCCGAGATGCCGTCCGAATTCCCCGAACGCTGGTCGCGGTTCCTGCCACCGGACGACGTGACGTCACGTCTCCGGACGCATGTGAAGCGCAACGGGAACGGCGGCACAGAGAACAGCCCCTCCGGCGATTGAGGAGCGGGGTCCGGGGCGGAGCCCCGGGGGGATCCGCCCCGCGAGGGAGGCACCTCACGCCTTCCAGACGCCCGCCTCCGCGCACTCGCGGGCGAAGTCGGCGAAGTCCCTGGGCTCCCGGCCGAGCACCTCCCGAACCCCCGCGGAGAGCATCGCATTGCGGCCGTCGAGCGTGGTCTCGAAGAGTTCGACCAGGAACTCCACCTCCTCGGCGGGGATACCGAACTCGGCGAGCGCGGCCCCGTATTCGCGGGCGGTCACCTGGACGTACGCGATGTCCCTGCCCGCCGCCTTCGCGACCTCGGCGACGGCCTGCCGGAAGGTGAGCAGGCGGGGCCCCGTGAGGTCGAGGGTGCGGCCGATGAGGCGGTCGCCGCCGGTCAGCGCCGCGACCACCACGTCCGCGATGTCCCGTGCGTCGATGAACGGTTCGAGCACCTCACCGCTGGGGAAGACCAGTTCGCCCTCCCGCATCTCCGCCAGGAGAGGACCCTCGCTGAGGATCTGCGCGAACCAACTGGCCCGCACCACGGTCCACTCGGCGCCCGCGTCCCACACCGCCTGCTCCGTGGCGTGCGCCTGGGGCTCGCCGCGCGCCGAGAGCAGGGTCAGCCGCCGTACGCCGAGTTCGACCGCCTGCCGCGCGAAGGCGCCGACCGCTTCGGCCGCGCCGGGGGCACCGACGTCCGGCAGGTAGGCGATGTGCGCCGCGTCGGCGCCCCGCAGTGCGTCCGCCCAGGTCGACCTGTCCGCCCAGTCGAACCGCACCGCGCCCGAGCGCGATGCCGCCCGCACCGTGAGCCCGGCCGCCTCGGCGGATTCTACGACCCTGCGGCCCACCCGGCCGGTCGCGCCCGTCACCAACACCGTCATGTTCGCTGCGTTCGTTGTCATGACTTCAGTGAACTGCCGGGCGAGCACGGGAACCATCGCCGAGGCGCTCACGGGCATGTGCGTGCGTCTACGCTGCCGTCATGGACGTACTCGCAGGACTCCTGGAGGGCCCCCGCGCCAGGGGAGCCTTCATGATCCGTGCGCTCTTCGAGCCGCCCTGGTCCGTCCGTATCGCGGACGAGGCGCCCGTGTCGGTCATGATCATGGTGCGCGGCAGCGCCTGGATCATCCCCGAGGACGGCAGCGGGCCGCAGCGCATCGGCCCCGGCGACCTCGCCGTCGCCCGCGGCCCCGACCACTACACCTGCGCCGGTGACGTGGACACGGCCCCGTTCGCCGAGATCCGGCCCGGCCAGCGCTGCGTACCGCTGGACGGCGCCCCGGTGGCCAGGTACCAGGACCTCGGCGTGCGCGCCTGGGGCGAGTCGCGGGACAGCTCCGTGGAGATGCTGATCGGCACCTACCAGATGCGGGGCGAGATCACCGCCCGGCTCCTGGACGCGCTGCCCCCGCTGCTCGTGCTGCCCACGGAAGCCTGGGAGTGCCCGCTGACCCCGCTGCTCGCCGACGAGATGAACCGGGACGAGCCGGGCCAGGAAGTCGTCCTCGACCGCCTGCTCGACCTGCTGCTCATCGCCGCGCTGCGCGCCTGGTTCTCCCGCCCCGAGGCGGCCGCGCCCGCCTGGTACCGGGCGATGGGCGACCCGGTCGTCGGCCGCGCCCTGCGGCTGCTCCAGGACGACCCGGCGCACCCCTGGACCATCGCCGACCTCGCCGTGAAGTCGGGCGTCTCGCGGGCCGCGCTGGCCCGGCGGTTCGCGGAACTGGTGGGCGAGCCCCCGATGACGTACCTGACGAACTGGCGGCTCGCGCTCGCCGCCGACCTGCTGCGCGACAGCGAGCTGACGATCGGCTCGATAGCGCGCAAGGTCGGGTACGGCAGCGCGTTCGCCCTGTCCAGCGCCTTCAAGCGGGTCTACGGCATCAGCCCGCAGGAACACCGCACGCGCGCGGCGTAGCCTTTTGACCGTGACCGACGAGAGCGGTTCCGGCCGCCAGGGGGCCTACCGGGAGCGGCCCTCGCACCTGCTGCCCGGCGCGGTCGTGTGGACCCGGGAGGTGCCGGACGGCGAGGCCTCCGGGGAAGGGGCCCGCCCGGTGCTGCCGGACGGCTGCATGGACCTGCTGTGGACCGACGGCAGGCTGGTGGTCGCGGGCCCGGACACCCATGCGTACGATCCCGGCGGCGCCTCGGGGCGGTACGTCGGCGTCCGCTTCTACCCCGGCACCGCACCCGCCGTCCTCGGCGTGCCCGCGGACGAGCTGCGCGACCGGCGGGTGGAGCTCGCCGACCTGTGGACCGCGGCACAGGCGCGGCGGCTCGCCGAGCGGGTGGACGCCGCACGCGACCCGATGGCCGCCCTGGAGTCCCTCGCCGCCGGGCGCGCCGCACGCGCGGCCGCGCCCGACCCGCTGCTCGCCCATGTCGTGAGGTCCCTGGACGCGGGCCTCTCGGTCGCCGCGACCGCGGCGGCCGCGGGCGTCAACGCCCGGACGCTGCACCGGCGTTCGCTGCCCGCGTTCGGCTACGGCCCCAAGAGCCTCGGACGGATCCTGCGCCTGCAAAGGGCGCTGGCGCTGGCGCGCGAGGGCACGCCCTACGCGGCCACCGCGGCCGCCGCGGGCTTCGCCGACCAGGCCCATCTCGCCCGCGAGGTCAAGGAGTTGACGGGACTGGCCCTGACCGGGCTGCTCGCGGGGGATGCGCGGGACTAGGGCCCTAATCGGCCAGCGGGGCGAAGAGGTCGACGCCGTTCCCGTCCGGGTCGAGCACGACGGCGTACCGCTGGCCCCAGGGCGCGTCCCACGGGGCCAGCTCGCCCTTGTACCCGGCGTCCGTCAGCTCCGCGTGGACCGCGTCGACGCCCTCGGCCGTACCGCAGTGGAAGGCGAGCCCGATCCGGCCCGCGCCGGTGGGCGGGGTCCAGTCCGCCATGAAGGAGCTGACGGTGGCCTCGGTGTCGAAGGCGATGCGCAGGCCGCCGGGGAGCTCGGCCTCCACGTGCGGCTGCTCCTCGGCCCCGGGCGGGAACTCCAGGCCGAGCCTGCGGTAGAAGGCGAGCGAGGCGGCCAGGTCGGAGGTGACGATGCCGATCAGGTCGAAGCGTGGTGTCGGTGTGCTGTTCATGCCCGCAGCGTAGGCAGCGGGCCGCCGCCCGGTCTTGAAGGAATCGGACACGGGCCGCATTGCGTCGTACGGGTGATGGCCTACGGCAGTCTGTTGACGGACGTCTACCCTCCGTTCCGGCTCGACCAGGGAGAACGCGAGCCGGTCGGTGAGGAGCCCCTCGCCTGACTGTCACCCTCCCCGAATCCCCGCTACGTTGGAAGGCATGGACTATCCCGGTGACAACCGGTTGGCGGCCGCTGTCGTGACGCACCGCGGCCGCGTGCTGCTCGTGCGGCGCAGCGCCACGGAGCGGTTCCTGCCCCGGGTGTGGGGCGTGCCGTGCGGAAAGCTGGAGCCGGGCGAGAGCCCGCGCGACGGCGTCCTGCGCGAGCTCAAGGAGGAGACCGGGCTGCTCGGCCAGGTGCTGCGCAAGGTCGGCGAATCGTCCTTCCTGAGCACCTACCGCGGGCACGAGGTGAAGAACTGGCAGGACAACTTCCTGATCCGGCCCCTCACCTTCGACGTGGTGCTGCCGCTCGCCGACCAGGACCACCGCTGGCTCGGGCCCGACGAACTCGGCACGGTCGAGATCGACGACTACAACCGCGAGATCGTCCGCCAGGCGTTCGGCTGACGACTCCTCATCTGACGCTTCCTCAATCACCTTGCACGGAACGTCAGTCGCGGCCGATCAGTTCGGCGAGCGCGGTCAGCTCCGCCAGATAGTCCCGCACACCGAGCGGCTTCTTCGTGACCTCCGACGCGTGCGTCTCCGACCCCGTGAACACGTCCGTGTACCGCCGTCGGCCCGCGCCGGTCTCCAGGAACAGCGTGACCGTGGGGCCCGTGGACGCGCACCACGCGCGGTGCAGGGCGTACGACGGCAGTGCGTAGCCGCTGCCCGCCGCGTACCGGGCCGTCTGGGTGAGGCGCAGCCGGGCCCGGCCCGCCGGTTCCAGGAGCCAGTCGCCCTCCTCGCCCGACAGGGACTCCCGGTACCAGGACGCGGCGATGCCGCCGCCCGCCGCCGCGTCGTCCTCCTCGTACGGCTCGTACAGCTCCATGCCGAGCGCGCCCCGCACCACGCAGGACGCCAGCGGGGAACGGTGGTTGTGGATGTCCTCGCGCGCACCGGCACCCGGATGCCACACGTGGGCGCGCAGCATGTGCCGGGGGCCGCCGTCGATCAGGAGCAGCTTGTCGAAGCCCAGGACGTGGCGGTACGAGAGCAGCGCGCACCCCGAGGGGTCGCCCGCGCCCGCCGCCAGCTCCCGCACGAGCGGCAACAGCCGCTCGGGGGCGCCCAGTTCGGCGACGGCCTCGCGCGCGGCCCGCACCAGCTCCTCGTCCGCCGCGTCGTCCCGCGCGGCCGCGGGCCCGTCCAGGGCCCCTTCGAGGAGCCGCCTGGCGCTGTGGACGTGCCGACCACCCAATGCACTCGCTCCCTCGTCCCCGCGCCACCGCGCGACCCGGGGGTTCAGCTACCCGGCTGATACATCCATACGGCATGTGCCCGCAGCGCCGAAAGACCTTGATAGGTCATCCACATCGGGTAGGCGAGATCGCCCCCGTCCCACGACCAGATCCCGCCGTCCTGCCGGCGCCAGACCGAGGCGGCCGCGCCCGAGAGCAGCTCCTGCCAGGCCGCCTCCTGCCCCTCGTCCGCCGCGGTCTGCACGGCGCCCGGCGTGAGCAGCGCCCGCATCACCCAGGCCGCGGCGAAGTGCCGTACGGAGAGCACCTCGTGGCGCGAGGCGTCCACCGGGTGCGGGCGGCGCACCGTGTCGTGGCTGCTCTCCAGGTCCTCGCAGCCGTCGTGCGCGGGGCCGGGGCAGGAGAGCAGCCAGCGCACGCCCTCCTCGCGCGTCGCGCGCGCGTTCGCGTCCTCGCCGAGCAGCCGGGCGGCCCGGTCGAGGGCGACGACGGCCTGCGCGGTGTGCACGGAGGAGGGCGCGACCGCCCGGCCGCGCAGCGGCGTGAGGCGCGGGCCCCAGCAGCGCCGGTGGCCGCGCGCCGGGTCGGTGACGGCGCCGTCCACGAGGGCGTCCCGCAGTATCGGCAGCGCGGGCGACTCCGGCGCCGCGCGCAGCAGTCCGCGCAGCACCGTGGTGACGACATGGGTCATCTCCAGGCCCGCGGGCTCCTGTTCGCGGCTGAAGCGCGCGGTGCACCGCTCCGCCTCCGCGGCGAGCCTGACCGGATCGGCGCCCGCCCTGGCGAGCGCGCCGAGGACCAGTGCGGTGACCTCGGGGCGGCCCACCGCGCCCTGCGAGCGCGCGGCCCAGCCGCCCTCGGGAAGGCGCAGCCGCCACAGCGTCTCCACCAGCTCGGAGGTGCGCAACCGGCCGTCGGAAGCGCCGAGTTCGAGCGAGATGTGTAGTCCGTACGCGGTGCCGGTCGCGGTCGGTCTGATCGGCATCGGCTGCTCGTCGAGGTCGTGCGGCCAGCCGGTGAGACGGCCGCGCAACGGGTCGTCGAAGACCGTCAGACGGTCGGCGAGCGTGGCGTACGAGGCGGCGGAGAGACCCGGCAGCGGGCCGGGCCGACCGCTCGCGGGCGCGGCGGCGGGCGCGGCCGCGGCCCGGCGGGGCCCGCGCGGTGCGGGCACCCCGTCGAGCCCGTTCTCGTCGCTTCCGTCGCCCTCGTCGTCCGCCTGTCCCGCCGATCTGGCCCGGAGCAGCGCGGCCGCGAGCCAGGCGCAGGTGCCCGTGCCGATGCCGCTGACGGCGGCGAGCGAGTAGCGGGCGGTGTCCCCGAACAGACCGTCGGGCAGCAGGCCCACGAGGGCCTGGAAGACCGCGTACGCCACGGCGACGGGCCCGAATCTGCCGAGCCACGTCACGATCCGCCCCGGCGGTGGCTCCGGCGGCGGGTCCGGCGGCACGGGGTGCCCGGTGGGGTCTGTGCTTCCGCGCACGTGTGCTGTATGCATGAACTCCACTTACCCATCAGACATGTGTGACGAAAGGGAGTGAGCCCGGTGCCCGGTTCGCAACCGACGTCCGACCTCGCCGGCTGGCGCGTGGCCCCGTTCACCGGGGCCGGACTCACCCATGATGTCTATGAGAAAGGGACAGGTCCAGGCGTCGTCCTGGTTCCCGAAATTCCCGGCGCCACCCCCGAGGTTCTCGCCCTCGGCGACCATCTGGTGGCCCAGGGATTCACCGTCTCGATGCCGTCGCCGTTCGGCGAGCCCGGCCGTCCGGTTTCCGTTCCCTATGCGCTCGGGGTGGTGGCCAGGCTCTGCGTCTCCGCCGAGTTCCGTGCCTTCGCCACCAACGCGCGCCGCCCCTTCGCCGACTACCTCCGGGCCCTCGCCCGCGACCTCGCGGCCCGCACCCCTGGACCCGGTGTCGGCGTCATCGGCATGTGCTTCACGGGCGGCTTCGCGCTCGCCGCCGCCGTGGACGACGCAGTGATCGCCCCCGTGCTCAGCCAGCCCTCCCTGCCGTTCCCGACCAGCCCGGCCCGCCGCGTCGACCCTGGCCTGTCCCGCGCCGAGTTCGACACCGTCGTCGCCCGTACGAAGAACGAGGGCCTGTGCGCCCTCGGCCTGCGCTTCACCCGCGACCGCGCGGTCCCGCACGAACGCTTCGCCACCCTGCGCCGCCACCTCGGCGACGCCTTCGAAGTGATCGAACTGGACTCGGCGCCGGGCAACGAGGCGGGCTTCACCAAGAACGCGCACGCCGTGCTCACCGCGGAACTCCGCGAGACCCCGGGCCATCCCGCCCTCGCGGCGCGGGAGCGGGTGGTCGGGTTCCTGCGGGAGCGGCTGACTCCCACGGGGTGAGCGTCGCACGACTGCCTCACGCGCGACTGCCTCACGCGCGACTGCCTCACGCGCGCCTGCCTAACGCGCGCCTGCCTGGTCGGTTAGGGAGAAGACGCAGCTCAACGACGTGGGCTCCGCGTGCAGTTCGTACGGCGGGAGGACCCCGGGGCCGCACGACTGGGTGCCGATGCCGTGCTGGGCGATGTCCAGGTTGACCCAGAGGGTGTCGCCCGGGGTCAGGTCGGGGCGGTGGGCCGCGGCGTCCAGTTCCTCCGTGGTCCAGGGGCGGACGGTGAGCCAGGGGGCCCGGTCGGTGTCGATGCGCAGGCCCGCGAGTTCGGCCCAGCGGATGTCGGGCCGTGCGCCGTTCTCCTGCGGGCGCACATAGGGGGTCTGGAAGGCCGTCACGTCCGATTCCCACACGCCGAGGCGGGCGGCCGCGCGGGTGTCGGGGTAGGCCTCGCCGGGGCCGCCGCCGAACCACCTGATCCGGTCGGAAGCGCCGGGCAGTCCGGCGCCGGGGAGCCCGAAGCGGATGCCGACGCGGGGGAGCGGTACCTGCCACTCGCCCTCCGGGGTCACGGTAAGCCGCAGCAGGAGGCGGGTTCCGTCGGACTGCCAGTGGTAGGCCGCGCGCAGGCCAAGATCGCTCGCCGCGGGCGCCACCCGGGTGTGCACGGTCAGCGACTCGGGGCCCAACTCCACCGCATCGAGGCGGTGTTGCACGCGATCGAGGCCGACCTTGCGCCAGCGGGCGGCGAGCGAGGGCTCGGGGCGCCAGGGCATGCCGTTGTCGTTGTCGGTGGGGGCGCGCCACACGTCCAGGCGCAGCTCGGTGACGTCCCTGCCGCCGATGGAGCGCAGGCTTCCCGTGCGGGCGTCGAAGACCGCGGGACCGAGGGCGATGACGTCCCCCTCGCGGGCGGGCGCCGTACCGCCGGGCACCGGCAGGATCATGCCCTCCTCGACGGGCAGTTGGGCCCACGCCACCTCATGGCCGCGCGGCGCCCACGCCGTGTCGTCGGCGAGCACCGCGCGCACCGTCCAGCCGGTCTCGGCGTCCCCGCCACGGGTCGGCGCGGGCGGCAGCTTCACCTCGGCCGACTCACCGGGACCCGTCGCGGGCACGGCCAGTTCACCGTCGGCGACACCGACGCCGTCCACCTCGTACGACCAGGTGAAGGCCAGGTGCGACAGATCGGCGAAGTCGTACAGGTTGGTGATCCGCAGCGTGCCCTCGGGCCCGTCGCCCTCGATGCGGACCGGCTCGATCACCTTCTTGTACTCGACGAGACCGGGGGACGGCGTCCGGTCGGGGAAGAGCAGTCCGTCGCAGACGAAGTTCCCGTCGTGCGGCCGCTCGCCGAAGTCGCCGCCGTAGGCGTACGCGTACGTGGGGTGGGTGAGGCCGTGGTCGATCCACTCCCAGACGAAGCCGCCCTGGAGCCGGTCGTAGGTCTCGAAGAGCCGCTGGTACTCGCTCAGGCCGCCGGGGCCGTTGCCCATCGCGTGCGCGTACTCGCAGAGGATGAAGGGGAGCCGGCGCCGTGCCGCGGGTCCCTCGTCGGTGCCGCGGCCGATCCGCTCGACCTCGGCGTGGTCGGCGTACATCCGTGAGTAGAGGTCGGTGTCCGCGCAGGACGCGTCGCCCTCGTAGTGGATGAGGCGGTCGGGGTCGCGGGCACGGATCCACCGGGCCATGGCGGTCAGGCCGCGGCCCGTGCCGCACTCGTTGCCCAGCGACCAGATGAGCACCGACGGGTGGTTCTTGTCGCGCTCGACCGTGCGGGCCGCGCGGTCCAGGAGCGCGGGCGTCCAGCGGTCGTCGTCGGCCGGATTGCCGCGCCACCCCTGCATGGTGAAGCCGTGTGTCTCCAGGTCGCACTCGTCGACGACCCACAGGCCCAGCTCGTCGCAGAGGTCGAGGAAGGCGGGGTGGGGCGGATAGTGGCTGGTGCGGACGGCGTTGATGTTGTGCCGCTTCATCAGGAGCAGGTCGACGCGCATCGTACCGGCGTCCAGTGTCCGGCCGGTGTCGGGGTGGAACTCGTGGCGGTTCACGCCCCGGAAGAGGATGCGGCGGCCGTTGACCTTGATGACGCCGTCCTCGACGGCGACCGTGCGGAAGCCCACGCGCAGCGGGATCCGCTCGCCGGGCGTGGTGAGCACCGCGTCGTACAGCTCCGGCGTCTCGGCGGTCCACGGCCGCACCGGCACCGTGACCGGCTCGCCCGTCGCGATGTCGATGCCCAACTCCGGTACGGTGACGCGCCCTTGTACCTCGGAGTCGACCCTTAGCGTGCCGGTGCCCGCCCGGTGGTCGTACGAGGCGTGCACGAAGTGGTCGCCCGCGCAGCCCTCGGGGCGGCTCAGGAGGGTCACCCCGCGGAAGATCCCTGGCAGCCACCACTGGTCCTGGTCCTCCAGGTACGAGCCGGCCGACCACTGGTGGACGCGGACCGCGAGGACGTTGCCCTCGGGGCGCAGCAGGGCGCCGACCGCGAATTCGTGCGGGAGACGGGAGCCCTTGAAGTCGCCGAGCGGGGTGCCGTTCAGCCAGACGCGGGCGCAGGACTCGACGCCGTCGAAGCGGAGCGTCGCGGCGCCGCCGGGCGGCCAGCCCGCGGGCAGGTCGAAGGTGCGCAGGTGGTCGCCGGTCGGGTTCTCGGTCGGTACGCGGGGCGGGTCGACGGGGAACGGGTAGAGCTGGTTGGTGTAGTGCGGGGTGCCGTGGCCCTGGAGCACCCAGTGGCCGGGGACCGTGATCGGCTCCCAGGCGCGGGCGTCGAAGCCGTCGGCCGCGAACGACTCGTCGGCGGCGTCGGCGGTGGGGGAGAGGCGGAAGCGCCACGTTCCGTCGAGGGAGAGGGTGGGGGCGTCCGACGCCGCGTACCACGCGCGGGGCGGGAGGCTGCCGGAACCGGGGGACACGTCCTCGTGGTGGGGAAGCTGAAGCTCCATGCGTTCCATCAGACCGTGCCGGGGTGCCGGCTCACAATTGTTTCGGACCGGGAGTCGTTGGACTCTTCGGACCGCACTTGGACGGGTGGCCGGGCGGCTGCGGATACCGTGCCAGGAGGCGACGGTGCTGACGAAATTCGTTGAACCATGGCGTCCGATGCGCGGTATCGGTAACTTGTCGCCGTGTGAACCAACGACCTCAGCAGCCGCCCCCGCCCGCCGGGCACTCCTCCGGGCATCCCGCCGAGCTCCCCGTCACCGACCGCACCCGGCACCGCCGCCTGCGCGACCAGGGCAGCACGGCGCGGGCCGACCTCGAAGCGGTGCTCGACGCGGGCTTCGTCTGCCACCTCGGTGTCGTCGTCGAAGGCCACCCGATGGTCGTCCCCACCGTGTACGGCCACGACGGCACGGACCTGTTCCTGCACGGCTCCGTCGCGAGCCGCAGCCTGGCCGCGGACCCCGACGCGGCCGTCTGCGTCACCGTCACCCACGTCGACGGGCTGATCCTGGCCCGCTCCGTCTTCGAGCACGGGGTCAACTACCGCAGCGCGATGATCCACGGCGTGCCGCGCGTGGTGCGGGACCCGGCCGAGAAACTGCGCGGCCTGCGGCTGCTCACCGAGCACGCGACGCCGGGACAGTGGGACTACGCGCGCGCCCCGAGCCGCAAGGAGCTCGCCGCGACGACCCTGCTCGCCCTCTCCCTCGCCGAGGCGTCGGTCAAGGTCGCGGCCGGACCGCCGGACGACGGTGATGGCCCGGACGCGGACCTCGGCATCTGGGCGGGCAACCTGCCGCTGACCGCGACGTGGGGCGCGCCCGTCCCCGACCCACTGCTGCCCGCCGGGATCGCACCGCCGCCGCACATCGCGGGACGGAGCGGGGCCCGGCAGGGGTGAGGGCCGGGTCAGGCGGGAGTGGCCCGCCGGTCAGGGCAGCTTCGGGGCCGCGCAGCCGTGTTCCTTCGCCGAGCGGCGTGCGAACTCCGTCAACGCGGCCCGCTCGTACGCCAGATCGGCCGCCGACGCCTTCGGCGCACGCACCGTGCCGTCCTTGTTGTACTCCGGCCTGTCCGTGGCGTCGCCGGGCCGCACCGTGAACAGCGCGGGCCCCCGGCCGTCCCGGCACGCGGCGCTCGCCCAGTGGCCGCCGCCCGGGATGCGCCCCGCGGGGGCGGCGCCGGGAGCGGGCCGGTCGTCGGAGCCGCCGAAGTGTTCCTGGTAGTCGAGCCGCCGGGACTCCGCGTACGGCCCGTACTCCGCGACGAGCCGGTAGCGGCGCTGCTCGTCGGGGGAGTGCTCGGCGGGCACGCCGGTGCTGCCGCCGCCCAGCAGGCACACCTCGACCGGGCCGCCGGAACGCGCGGCCTCCCAGGCCCGGGAGATCCGCGAGCCGCGTCCGGGCAGACCGCGGCAGGTGCCGTCGGCGTCGGCGAGCGGCACGTCCTCGTCGACGTCCACCGGGAGCGCCACCGTCTTGAGCGGTGCGCCGAGCCGGGCGTCGCAGCCCCACCGTTCGGACGCCTCGGCGGCCGTGCCGGTGGCGATGCGGGCATAGGCGGTGCGCAGGCGCGGATCGTCGAGGGTGACGTCGTCCTCCTCGACGCCGACCGTGACCAGCAGGCCGCCGCGGCCGCGGGCGCAGTCCAGGAGCACCGTCGTGGTCGCCGCGTTCCCGACGGCCGGTTGCGACAGGCCCTCGCCGGTGACGAAGAGGCCCTGCCAGCCGTGGCCGAGAGCTGCGGGCGGCAGTTCGTCCGACACCGTCGGGTAGAGCGCGCCGATGCCACGCGTGTGTCCGGTGGCGCGGCCGGTGCCCGTGTCGTCGCCCTTGCGCTCAGGTACGCGCCGCACGCTGACCTCGACGGACGCGTCGTGCGTCGCACGGCCCGTGCCGTGCTCGGTGGCCCGGCTCACGGAGCAGGTCACCTGCCGCCTGTCGTCCGCGTCGGCCTCCGCGTCACCCGTATCGCCCTCCGCGTCGCCCGTGTTGAGCCTGCCAGGGCCGCTCCTGAACGGCCCGTCGCCGAGGACGGCCCGCAGGTCGGCGGCGGGCAGCACGCCCCCGCACGCCTCGTCGAGCACCTGCCGGGCCACGCGCCGCTCGTGCGGGCCGCCCCACCAGTAGTAGCCGCCCGCGAGCAGCGCGACGGCGACGAGCGCCGCGCAGGACGAGAGCGCCAGGCGCCCCGCCTTGGTCCCCCACGTCAGCCGCGCCACGACGCCACCTCTCCCATGACCTCCGTGTCCCGGCAGTGCGAGCGCCGTGGCCAGCCGTCGGGTGCCGTCAGATAGCGGTCGAGCAGGGCGTGCGCCCGGCCGGAGAGCCGGCGTTGGTCCTTCGGTTCGAGCACCGCGACGCCCTGTTCGAGGCCGCGGTCGAAGTCGAGTTCGGGCGTCACCGTCACCCGGTGGTAGGTCGGGCCCGCCGCGCACCGGGAGCGGGCCCACAGGGCGAGCCGCGGATCGTCGCCGGACTCCTGGATCCGCACGGTCTTGTCGTGCGCCGCGGGCCGCGCGGGGTCGGGTACGTCCCCGCTGTCCTGATGGACGTCGTACGCGCCGCCCGCGAGGACCCCCGACCAGCTCTCCGCGTCCGCCGCCTTGACGGTTCGGTCGCCGGGCGAGCCCATGGTGTCGTCCCACTGGCCGCCGCAGGCGCTGGTGCGTGTGTTGTACGCCCTCGCGTTCTTGCCGAAGGACCAGCGGCCCGGCGCGAACCGCAGGGCCTTGGGCGAGAACCAGGCGCACAGCTCCTCCGCGTCGGCGGGCGCGCCGCCCGGAGCGGGCTCGGTGGGCAGCGGCTTCGTGCCACAACCCTGCTTGTGCGCGACCCAGTTGGCGACCTTCGCCGCCGTACGGGAGGCCAGCAGGCGGTCGGCCTTCGGCACGTCGTACTCGTCGTCCGACGCGGAGGGCAGCTCCACCGAGACGAGCAGGTCGCGCGCCGGACGTACCCGGCCCGAGAGCCCGTCGGGGCAGTCGGTGAGGAGTGAGGCCGTCACCTTGCTGCCGGTCAGCCGGTCGCCGGTGCCCACCGAGCCCAACGCGCTGTCCGGCAGCGGCAGTCCGAAGCCCGTGTTGTCGACGCCGGGCGGGGCCGTGCGGCCGAGGACCGCCTCGGCCCGCACCCGCGCCTGTGCCTCCGGCTCCCAGGCGTCACCGCCGCCGCCCCACGACAGGGTGCAGTCGAGCAGGGCCCGGCTCTCCTGGCGGGGCCGCAGCATGGTGCCGTACTCGTCGAGCACGCCGCGTTCGTCGTCCGGCATGAAGGAGCGCACCTCGTCGGGGAGCAGGCCCGCGCAGGCCCGGGTGAACTGTGCCTCGTTGGCGGCCCGCACCTCGTCGCGCTCCCGGCCGTCGGCCACCACGATCCAGGTGACCGACGACGCGGCCACCAGGGCCAGCACGGCGGCCACCACCAGCCAGGTCCGTTTCCGCGCCGCACGCGGCGCGTCCCTCCCCGGCATGGCGTTCCCTTCCCCGTGGCCCCGTATACACAGCAAGATCGCGAACGACCGTATCAGTGGGCGCCCTTGTCGCCGCTGGGGGCGTCTGCTTGACTCCGGCCGCCGGGACGGGACTTCGTCGCGGGGGCGGCACTTCGTCGGTGGAGGATGCCATGGAGATCACGCGTAGACGTCTGTTGTCCGCTCTCTCGGCCGCCGGACTCCTCGCGGTGCTCCCCGCGGCGCCCGCGGGTGCCGTCGTCGTCGGGGACGCCGCGCGGCTGATCGCCAACACCGTGGCGGTCTTCGCGGGGACCGAGGAGTCCAACGCCCGCCCCCAGACGGCCGCCAAGCTCGCCGCGATGGAGCGGACCGCCCGCGCCAACCTCAAGGCGATGGACGACGCGGGCGCGGGCGAGCTCTTCGCCGGTCTGGTGCTCGGCACCGACGAGGCCAATCTGAACACCGCCTACCGCCGCCTCTACGAGACGGCCCTGATCACCCGCACCCCCGGCGCCCCCGCCGACCTGTACGGCGCCGCGGCCGTGCAGCGCCGGGTGATCGACGGTCTGGTCTGGCTGTACGAGCGGTACTACGGGGACCAGTCCAAGGGCTACTACGGCAACTGGTTCCACTGGGAGATCGGGATATCCCAGCACATCAGCCGGACACTCGTGCTGCTCGCCGATCAACTCCGCGCCCAGCGACCCGCGTTGACGGACACCTACATAGCCTCGATGGACGCCTATCTGCGCAACGGCGAGAACGGCGACGTCGACCTCGACTCCCGCTTCCACACCGGCGCCAACCTCGCGGACATCACCACCAACCGCATCCTCCAGGGCGCCGTGCTCGCCCAGGGCGGTGACGCGCGCATTGCCAAGGCCCTCACCGACCAGCTGACGGTCTTCGTCACCGTGGACCCCTACCACCTCAGCCACGGCGTCACCGACGGCCACTACGCCGACGGCTCCTTCATCCAGCACGGCTCCGTCGCCTACACGGGCTCGTACGGCAAGGGCCTGCTCACCCGAGTCGTACAGACCCTCAAGATCCTCGACGGCACCGGACACGCGCACGGCGAGGAACTGGTTCCGACCGTGTACGGCTGGGTGCGGGACGGGTTCGCGCCGCTGATCTTCGAGGGCTGGATGATGGAGATCGTCAAGGGCCGCGCGGTGTCGCGCACGGACTCCGGCTACACCGACGTCGCCGTGGTCGTCGAGGCCGTCGTCGACCTCTCCTCGCTGGCCACGGGCGCCGAGGCCACCGCCCTGAAGAGCTACGTCAAGCACGTCGGGGCCACCTCGCGCACCCCCGTCGACCCGGCCAGGTTCGTCTCGCCGGTCAGCGTCGCGCGCCACGCCGACATCGTCGCCGACGCCTCGGTGCCGCCCGCGGACCTCAATCCGGCCGCCCGCAGCGTCGCGTTCAACGCCATGGACAAGACGGTGCACCGCAGACCCGGCTACGCGTTCGCGCTCGCGCGCAGCTCGGCGCGGGTCAGCAAGTACGAGTACATGAGCGGCGAGAACCTCATGCCGTGGTTCCAGGGCGACGGCGCGCACCACCTCTACCTCGCGGGCCAGGACCAGACCCAGGCGTACGGCGTCGACTACTACACCGCCGTCTCGCCCTACGCCCTCGCGGGTGTCACCGCGCCCGTCGAACAGCGGCGCACCGTACCGGAGTTGTACGGCAAGCCGTACTACGACAACCCCGGGCACCCGCTCAACTTCACCTCGTCGTCCGAGTCGCAGAACAAGTACGTCTACTTCCCGCGCGGCACCAACGGCTGGTCGGGCGGCGCCGTCCTCGGGGCGTACGGCGCGGCGGGCCTCGTGCAGTCCAGCGACGCGGCCTACCAGGACCGCGCGATCCTGCCCGAGGACTTCGTGGTGTACCGAGGCGCGACGGCCACGAAGTCGTGGTTCCTGTTCGACGACGAGATCGTGGTCCTCGCGGCCGACGTCGGTGACCCGGCGGGACGCGCCGTCACCACCAGCGTCGACGCCCGCATCGCGGCCCCCGACGACCGGATCTCGCTGACCGGCGCCCGCCGCGGCGGGCGCCCCTGGCAGGGTCCGGGCACCGCCGCCCTGCGCTGGCTACGCTACGCCAACGCCACCCGGGGCACCGCCGTCGGCTATGTCTTCCTCGACGCCCCGCCCGTCCGGGTCGCCCTGGACCGGGTCACCCGCAGCCGCCGCGTCGTGCGCACCGCGAACCCGGACACGGCCGTCACCCGCGCCGTGCTCGGCGTCACGGTGGACCGGGCCGCCGGGGCCGAACCCGCCTGCCTGGCCTACGCGTTGGTGCCGAACGCGACCGAGGAGCAGCTGCGCGCGCACCGGCCGGGGCGCCCGCTGACGGTCCTCTCCAACACGGCGCGCCTCCAGGCCGTCACCCACACCGGGCTCGGCCTGACGGCCGCGAACAGCTTCACGCGCGGACGCCACGAGGCCGGGGGCCTGCGCGTCGAAGGCCCCGCGTCGGTCCTCGTGCGCCGCGAAGGCCCGCACGGCGCACGCGGCACGACGACCGTCGCCGTCTCGGACCCGACCATGGACCGCGACACGGTCACGCTGCTGCTCCGCGGCCGCGCCCTGCGCACGGTCGCCGCGGACCCCGGGGTGCGGGCGGCCCCTGCGCACGGCGGCACCCGCATCGAGGTCGACACGCACCACGCCTACGGCAGGAGCTTCACGGTGACGCTGCGCGGCTAGCGGCGCGGCCCTGCTCAGCGCCGTTTCAGTACGTCGAGCAGGGCCCTGAGCACGGCGAGCCGGTGGGCGCGCACGCCGGTGCCGACGGCCGTCGGGGAGAGCGCCCTGCGGGTGGCGTGGGCGGCGAGCGCGCACAGGACGAGACGGACCACGGCGTGGCCCGCGGCGGCGCAGGCGAGGAGCAGCAGGAGCGCGGTGGCGGGCATCGGCGGTCACACCTCGGGGAGGGAAGGGAGGGGGCGAGGCGCTCCGGTCTACCGGCGCGGGGCGCCGCCCGCCAGGCGCGCGGGTGCGCGCAATTGCCGGACGGCGTACGGCAGTTCGCCTCGCCGAGCCGGGCGGAAACTCGCGCGCACCCGCGCACCTGGTGGGCCGCCGTGCGAGGTCCGAGCATGGGGGGATGGAAGCCAGCCGCGAGCCGCACCCCCGCAAGCGCCATCTGCCGTTCCCCTACGACCAGGACCTGTCCCCGGTGCTGCGCCACCTCAACCGGCGCACGGCGGCGGGCCGGCGCAGGCTCGCCAACGACCCGCACACCGCCGCCTACTTGGCGGCCGGGATGCGCCTGGTCGAGCAGCACCTGGGCCCGGGGGCGGCGCGGGCCACCACCGTGCGGGGCCGCCACCGGGTCGAGCGCGCCGTGCTCGCCTTCCTGTCGCAGCGCGCGGTCGCCGCGGAGGTCGCCAACAATCCGGCGGTCTTCCCCAGGCGCGGCGTCGTCTCGACGCTCCGCACCCAGTGGCGCACCCAGTCCGACTACGTCGCCGACCTCATCAACTTCGCGATGTGGCCGGTGAATTACCGGCCCGGGTACGTCGAGCGGCGCGCGGCCGACACCGAACGCCTGGTCAGCGGCGCCGACTTCGTGCGGACCGTCCACGAGACGGCGTACCGGCACACCGCGGAGGGGGCCAGGACGCCGTCGGTGCGGCTCAGTCTCGCTCTGATGGCGGTCGCCGACGGCGACGACACGGTCCAGCGGGCCCTCGCGGACACCTACCGGGGCTACCTCTCCTCCTGGCAGCGGCTCTACGCCGACGTCATCGAGGCCAGGAACCTGCGGCTGCGGCCCGGACTCACCCTCGACGACCTCGCGAACGCGCTGTCCGCCGCCACGGACGGCATCATCCTGCGCTCCATCGGTGACCCGGGCTCGGGCGTCCTGGACCACGACCGGTGCCGCTCTCTGATGGGCACGGTCTCGCTCGCGCTGATCCACGGGTTCCTCGAACCCGCGGACGGCGCCGACGGGCGCACCCTGGAACAGGCCGTCGAGGCCAGGATCGGGGCCGGGGTCGAGCGCCCCCGCGGGGCGGGCTGAACCCGCCCCGCCGCCCGGGTCAGGCGTCCTCGACCGCGATGGCCGACACCGGGCACGCCCGCACGGCCTCCATGACCATCGGGTCGTCCGCGCCGTCCTCGCGGCCCGGCAGCACCTCGCTGAAGCCGTCGTCGTCCTGGGTGAAGACGCCGGGGGCGGTGAGCGCGCACATGCCGGCGCCCACACAGCGGTCCTTCTCTACGTGGATCGTCATGCTCAACTCCTACCAGGCCACCGGGAGCTCGATCATGCCCTGGATCGTGTCGCCCGGCTTGAAAGGGATCTGATCGGCGGGCACCGCGAGCCGGAGGTCGGGCAGCCGGTCGAACAGGGTGCGCAGCGCGATCTCCAGCTCGGCCCGCGCGAGGTTCTGGCCCAGGCACTGGTGGACGCCGAAGCCGAAGGCGAGGTGGTGGCGGTTGGTGCGGTGCCAGTCGAGCTCCTCCGGCGTCTCGAAGGCCTCGGTGTCGCGGTTGATGAGGGAGGTGGAGAAGATGACGCCGTCACCGGCGCGGACGGTGCCGTTCTCGACCTCGATGTCCTCCTTCGCCACTCGCAGCATGCCGTCCGCGATGGACAGGAAGCGCAGCAGTTCCTCGACGGCGGCGGGCATCAGCGGGGGCTCCGCGTGCAGCCCCGCGCGCAGCTCCTCGAACCGTTCGGGGTGGCTGAGCAGCGTGAACGTACCGAGCGAGAGCATGTTGGCGGTGGTCTCGTGGCCCGCGATCAGCAGGATCGTGGCGAGGCTGACCAGTTCCTCGTCGTCCGGTGTGCCCTCCGCCCGCTGCCGTTCGATCAGCTCGTCGAGCAGTCCGTCGCCCGGGGTGCGCCGCTTGGTGGCGATCAACGCGTGGAAGTACGACTCCAGTTGGTCGCGGGCGTCCTCGGTGTCCTCGGCGCGCGGCCCGCGCAGCAGGCGGCGCGACTGCTCCTCGAAGAAGTCGTGGTCCTCGTAGGGGACGCCGAGCAGGGCGCAGATCACCATGGAGGGCACCGGCAGCGCGAAGGCGTTCACCAGCTCGGCGGGCGAGCCCTTCTCGATCATGTCGTCGAGGAGCCGGTCGACGGTCTCCTGGATGCGCGGCCGCAGCCCGTTGATGCGCTTGACGGAGAAGCTGGGGATCAGCATGCGCCGCTGGGCGTTGTGCAGCGGGTCGTCGACGCCGATCAGGGCGACGCGCTTGGTGCGGGTGCGGGCGAACCGCTCGGTGAGCGAGGGGAACGCCGTGGACTCGCGGTCGGAGGAGAGCCGGGGGTCGGCGAGCATCGCGCGGGCCGTCGAGTGGCCGGTGACCAGCCAGACGGACCTGCCGTCGAAGAGGGTGACCCTGGACAGCGGGCGGTCCTCGGTGAGCGGCTCGTACGCGGTGGGCGGGTGGTAGGGGCAGGTGCGGTCCTGGGGGAAGGCGACTGATTCGTTCATGGATGTACCTCGCAAGCGAAGAGTCCCTGATCTGCCCTCATTAGATGCCCCAGGCATCTATTCGGTACACCGCAAGACAGGCCAGATCACCCGCATGGGACATTTGGCCGGAATCGCCCCCTCCGCTCAACCCGGGAGCGTCCTTCCCCGTGGCCCCGCGGTGACCGGCGCACCCGTGGCGCCGTCCTCGCCGTGTGGTAGCACTGCGGACATGAAGGACAAGCCCGCCGCGCGCTCCGGTTACCACCACGGCTCCCTGCCCGCGGCCCTCGTCGCCGCCGCGCTCGAACTGCTCGACGAGAGCGGCCCCGACGGGGTGAGCGTGCGCGAGGTGGCGCGCCGCGCCGGGGTCTCGCCCGGCGCCCCGTTCCGCCATTTCGCCGACCGCCAGGCGCTGTTGACCGCCTTGGCCGAGCGAATTCTGGCCGACTACGAAGCGTGGCAGATCGCCGCGGTCGAGCACTCCGAGGGCCCCGCGATGCGCGCTTTCGGCCTCGGCTTCGTGCGCTACGCCATCCGCCATCCGCACCGCTTCCAGCTGGTGAAGCCCATGGTGTTCGGGCCCCGCCGACCGCCGGAACTGGCCGCGCGGCTCACCGCCATCGAGGACGCGCTCGCCGGGCTCATTCTCGCGGACCAGCGCGCGGGCGAGCTGCGCGCGGGAGATCCGGTGGTGGTCGGTCTGGCCGGGCAGGCTCTTGTGTACGGCCTGTCCCAGATGATTGTCGACGGCTATCTGCCGCTGGAGGACGCCGACCGGTTGGCCGAACAGGTGCTGGACACGTTTGGCATCGGAGTCGCCAACTCCGCCCGCTACCCCGCCCCTTGACGGTGTGACAGGTCGGCCCTCCCGTACGGCGAAACCCTTGACCGCCCCTCCGGGCGCTGATGTAATCGCCGCTTACATCGGCGCGTTCGCGCGACGGCATCAGCGCACTCACAGGGGGCCGCATGTTCGCCAGGCCAGCGCAGGGCTTCACCACCGCGGCAGCCGAGGGGGACGTGGCGGTCCTGCTCATCGGCATGCGCATCAACCACTTCTGGGCGGTGCACCACTGGCTGCCGGTGCTCGTGGCCATGCCGCGGATGCTGCGCGAACTGGGCAAGGACAGCGGCAAGGGGCTGCTGAAGAGCGTCCTGCTCACCGCGTCGCCGCGCACGTACTACGTGGTCCAGTACTGGGAGTCCAAGGAGAAGCTCTACGCCTACGCCCAGTCGTCCGGCACCGTGCACCACAAGGCCTGGCAGCTCGCCAACCGCAAGATCCGCGCCGGGCGGACACACGGACACGTGGGGCTGTGGCACGAGACGTACATCGCCCCCGAGGGGTCGTACGAGTCGATCTACTTCGACATGCCGCCCTTCGGGCTCGCCGCCGCCCACGGATCCCTGCCGGTGGAGCGCCGCGGCCGGCGGGCGGCCGACCGCTTCGCGCACCGCTCCGCGTGACCCTCTGCGCCGTAGCCCCGTGCCCCCGCACCCTCTAGGGTTCCCCCCATGCGGTCCGTTCGCGGATGGGGGCTTGGGTGGACGCGGGAACGGTAGGGCTGCGCATCGCCTCGTCGGTCATGGTGCCGCTCGTCAAACGGCTGCTGCTGCCGCCGAAGGGTCCCGGCGCGGAGTTCGGGGAGCGGCCCGTGCGGATCGGCCGGCTACTGTCCTTCACCGGTGACCGGCGCACCCTCGGCGAGGCCGATCTCTACCAACTGGCACGGGAGTTGGTGCGCAGGGCCGTGCGCGCCGCGGGGCCGCACGACCCGCCCATCGCCCCCGACGAACAGAACGCCGTCGGCTACGCGCTCGGCCACACCCTGCGCGCGCTCGGCGACCTCGACATGGACGACGTGCAGGCCTACGACCTCGGCCCCGAGAAGCTCGCCGCCGCCCTGGTGCGGGCCAGCGCCCCCGAGACCCGCGCCCTGCTCAGCGCCGACGCGGCGCGGCTGCACGACCGGCTGCTCGTCACCGCCTGCCTGCACCTGGTGCACCAGTTCAGCCTGCGCCCCGGCTTCGCGGGCCGCACCCAGGTCGAGGTGCTCCAGCGCCTCAGCCGCCAGCAGGAGCACCTCGACCTGCTCCTCGAACGGCTGCCGTCCACCCCCGCCCAGGACACGGACTTCGAGCGCGGCTACGCCGACTACATCGTCGGCCAGCACAGCACCCTGACCATCTACGGCGTCGACCTGCACGACCCGCAGAGCCAGGCCTGGCCGCTGGAGACCGCCTATCTGAGCCTGGAGGCGGTGCCCGCCCGCGACCCCGTCGAACCGGTCCCCGGCGCGGGCAACGGCGACGCGGACGGCCGCGCCGCCGACCCCGACCTCGACTCCGAGCGCGCCGCGGGCCCCGTGGAGACCGTGCTCGCCGGGCACGACCGCGTCCTGCTGCGCGGCGTCGCGGGCACCGGCAAGACCACGCTCGTGCAGTGGCTCGCCCTCACCACCGCGCGCCAGGACCAGGTGCCGGGCCATCTGCCGCAGCTCCTTGGCCGCGTCCCTTTCGTCCTGCCGCTGCGCACCCTGGCCCGCGAGGACGCCGAACTCCCCATGCCCGACGGGTTCCTGCGCTGGATCGGCTGCCCGCTGGTCGGCACCGAACCCGACGGCTGGGCCGTGCGCGTCCTCGGCGCCGGGCGCGGCGTGCTCCTGATCGACGGCGTCGACGAGATCCCGGAGGCCGAGCGGCCCCGCACCCGCGCCTGGCTCAGCAAGCTGCGCACCACCTTCCCCGGCAACCTGTGGCTGGTCACCACCCGCCCCTCCGCGCTGCCCAGGGACTGGCTGGGCCGCGACGGCTTCCAGGAGTACACCCTCACGCCCATGCACTCCGGCCACGTACGGCGCTTCATCGGGCGCTGGCACGAGGCGGCGGGCGCGGGCGACGAACTCGCGCGGTCCCTGCTGCGCTCGCTGCGCGCCAGCCCCGAACTGAGCCGCCTGGCCACCAACCCGCTGCTGTGCGCGCTGATCTGCGCCCTGCACCGCGAGCGCCGCGGCTTCCTGCCGCAAGGACGCGTCGCGCTGTACGAGGCGGCCCTCTCGATGCTCCTGGAACGCCGCGACCGCGAACGCGACCTGTACGGGCGCAGGGCACCCAAGCTCGACCAGAAGTCCGCCACCGAACCCCTCAAGCGTCTCGCCTACTGGCTGATCCGCAACGAACGCACCCGGCTGAAACGGCAGGACGCCGTCGACCTCATCGAGCGGCTGCGGCCCTCCGTGCCGCAGCTCGCGGGCGCGGGCACCGCCGAGGACGTGCTGCGGCTGCTCCTGGACCGCTCCGGGCTGCTGCGCGAACCCGCCGACGACGCCGTGGACTTCATCCACCGCACCTTCCAGGACTTCCTCGGCGCGAAGGCCGCCCTGGAGGAGCACGACATCGGTGCCCTCGTCTCGCACGCACACCTGGACCAGTGGGAGGACGTGCTCCAGATGGCCGTCGCCCAGGCCAGGCCCGACGAGCGCGCCGAACTCCTGACCCGCCTCACCGGGCGCGCCGACCGCGAGCGGGACAGCGCCGTGCGGGCCCGGCTGCGGCTGCTCGCCCTCGCCTCGCTCGACCAGGCGACCCGTCTGGACCCGGCCGTCCGCGAGAGCGTCGAGGGGCGCGCCGCCCAGCTCCTGCCGCCGCGCAGCCTGCGCGAGGCCCGCGCCCTCGCCGAGACCGGCACGCTGCTGCTCGGCCTGCTGCCCGCCGCCGACACCCTCGAAGGCGACGCCGAGGTGACCACCGCCCACGCGATCTGCCGCATCGGCGGTGACGCGGCCCTCGCCCGGCTGCGCGAGTTCCTGACCACCCGGCAATCCGCCGTGCGCGCCCAACTCCTCGCCCATTGGGACCGGTTCGAGACCGACGCCTACGCGGAGGAGATCATCCAGCCGCTGCTCGCCGCGGGCGCCGACGAAGCCGTCACGGTGCGCTCGGCCGCCGAGCTGAAGGCGCTCGGCACCCTGCCGGGGCTCGAACGCGTCACGTTGCAGGGCGACTTCACGGAGGAGGAGATCCTCGGCGCGCTCGACGCGGGACGCCTGCGCGAGCTGCGGCTGCGCGGCAACATGCGCCTGACCGGCCTCGGCTTCCTCGCCGCCTTCGGCTCCCTCGAAGCGCTCACCTTGCAGGGCTGCCGGTCCCTCAGCGACACCGCCCCGCTCGCCGGACTGCCCGCGCTGCGCAGGCTCACCCTCGCCGGACTGCCCCAACTGGAGGCCCTGGCGCGGCTTTCTGCCTGCCCGCTGCTCGACTCGCTGATCCTGGGCGCCGAGGTGCCCTGGCGCGGCCTGCGCGACCTGCCGCGCCCCGCCGAGCTGCGGCTGCTCGCCCTGCCCCCGGACGCCGTCGAACTCGCCGACGTCACCCGCCTGGTGCGGCTGCGCGAGCTGCGGCTGCACAACGCCAGCGACCGGCTGCGCCCCGACGACTGGGACGCCAGGCTCGCCGAGCTCGACGAACTGCGCACGCTGCGCCTCTCGAACGAGCAGCTCAGCCTGATGCTCTTCCCGCCCGGCACCCCCATCCCGCGGCTGACCCGCCTGGAGGTCAGGTCCCACCCCGGCGCCGCCGTGTCGCTGCGCAGGATCGCCCGCCGCCTGCCCGGCCTCGAAGAGATCCACCTCTCGCAGTGCGACACCGTCGAACTCGGCCACCTGCGGGGCATCACGGGCCTGCGCCGCGTCCAGCTCGACTACCCCGGCGAGGTGACCGACGCCGACAAACTGCCACCCGGCACGGAACTCGTCGTACGCCCGCGCACCTGATGCCCCGACCGGCCGCATACCGCCGGGATATGCCCAACCGCCTGCCCCGAACGCTCTGGCCAGTGGATAGTGATAGGAGTAACTTCACTGGCCCGCAGATCAGTTGATCTGGGCAGGCGGCGAGGGACGGGAGCGGTTTCCAGCGAGATGCACACATCCGAAACACCTCGGCTGTACGCACGCGATCCGCTTCTGCACTCCCTCGTCCCCGGCCTCACCGGCCTCGCCTACGACAGGCGCGCCCGCGTGCCGTGGGAGTACGACAAGGACCTGCCCGTCGTCCTGCTGACCGGCCGGCACGGCATGGGACGCACCGCCGTGCTCACCGCCCTGCAGAGCCACTACACCGGACGTCTGCCGCTCGCCCACCTCGACACCGCCGCCTGCGACCTCGTCGTCGAACTCCTCGAAGAACTGGTGTGCGCCCTCGCCCCCGACCTCGGCAGGCGGTTCCCGCTGCTGCTCCCCGGGCTCGTCGCGGTCGTCGGCGGACACCGGGACAACGAGGCGGAGCGGTCACGGGCCGCCGCGCGCGTGGCCAGGCTCCTGGTCGCCTGCGACCTGGAACCGGGCGGGCGCGCCGAGGCCGCCCAGAACTGGGCCTCCCGGGTCAGGGCCCGCCTCGAGGAGGCCGCGGGCCGCCCCGAGGCCGCCGAGCCGCCCGCCGCCCAGGAGCCGCGCGCCCCGCACCCCCGGGCCCAACAGGCCCGCGCCAAGGAGCCGTCCGGCGCCGCGCGCGCCCACCACGACCCGCACGCGGTGCACTACGCGGTGCTCGCCGAGTACTTCGAGCGGTACACACGCGCCCGCAGCGCCGCGCCCCTGCGCCAGTGGTACCAGGAGCGCTACGCGGAGACCGCGCGGAACGCCGCCGTGCCCGAGGGACAGGACGGCCTCGTACGGCTCGCCGAATGGTTCCACCGCGGCGGCGACTACCGGCGCGCGGCCGAACAGACCCTCGTGCACGCCTTCCTGACGGACGTCGAGGCGGCCCGCAGCAAATGGCAGCGGCTCAACCGCGACCCGCGCCCGCTCGTCCTGCTCGACAACACGCACTCCGCGGCGGGCGAGCGCCTGATCGACCTGATCCTCGAACACCGCGCGCGGCCCGACGCCGCCCACCACGACCCGCTCGTCGTCGTCGCGACCCGCCTCGGCGACCCGCCGCCCGCCGCCACCGACGCCGTGCGCTGCGAACTCCCGGACCTGGTAGGCCCGTTCAGCTGGCGGCGGACCGGACACGCGCCGTCCGCGGGGCTCCTCGTGGTGCCGCTCACCCCGCTCAGCCGCGACGACATCCTGCTGATGCTGGACAGCGCGGCCGTGCCCCTGCACCCCTACCTCGCCTCCGCGCTGCACACCCTCACCGGCGGCCACCCGCTGGCCTGCGCGCTGCTCTGCGAGGCCGTCCTCGCGCAGGCCGACGCCGTGGCGGCCGACCCCGCCGCGGGCCCGCTCGGCCCGCGTGACCTGCTCGACCTCACCACCAAGGACGCCGGGCCCGTCAGCCGCGTCATCCTGGAGCGGCTGCTGCCCGCGCAGCACCAGCGCCAGCGCCTGGTGCCGCTCTCGCTGGCCCGCGACAGCACCGCCGCGCAGGCCCTCGCCGCCCATCTGCGCCTGGACGGCCCCGAACAGCTGCCCGCGAACGCCGCCGCCGACTACCTGGAGGCCGAGCAGTGGCAGCACGACACCCCGCAGGACCGCCCGCTCGCCGCCGACCCGCTCCTGCACACGCTCCTGGTCCACGAGGCGCGCCGCACCTCGCAGGGCAGCGAATCGCGCCGCGGCTGGCAGGAGATCCACGGCTTCCTGCGGCGCCACCACACCACGCGCGGCGAGGACAGCGAGGCGGACGCGCTGCGCCACACCCTGGCGGCGGGTGACGCGCGCACGGTGGTGGCCGCACTGTCCGAGGAGTACCACTCCGAGCAGGACAGGCCGAGCGCGCTGCGCTGGCTGGACTGCCTGCGGTACGCGGCGACCGCGCCCGCGCCGCCGTCCGCCGACTGGGCCGACGTGCGCGCCGCGACGGCCGCGGGCGCCCACGACGACCGCTACCAGGACATAGACGAGATCGACCGCTGCATCAACAGGCTGCTGCACGGCCTGTGGTACCTCTCCGACGCGCACGCGGAGCCGGAGGCCGACCTCTGCGACGACATCGGCGCCGAGCTCGCCTTCCTCTCGCTGCGGCACCAGACGTGGCGCGCGGTCCTGAGCCAGGCCGCCCGCACCTGGCCCGCCGCGGCCCGCGACAAGCGCCCCCTGCCGCTGCCCGAACTGTGAGGAAGCATGTTCCTGAGCCGACTGAGGAGACGCCGCAACGGATTCGGCCCGCTCGACAAGGCGATCGCCGTCGTGGTGCCGCTGGTCCTGATCGCGGTGGGCGTCGTCGTCTACCTCGCGCTGCGCCCCGAGGACTGCGCGGGCGGCCTGGCCAAGCACGACGGCGAGTGCGTGGGCGTCACCGAGGGCACCTTCGACGCCGATGACGACGTCAAGGGCCTGATCCGGGCGGTGGCGGACGAGAACGAGCGGGTCGAGCGCGCCTGGGAGTCGCCGGAGAAGGGCGAGAACCCCATACCGTACGGGCGGATCGCGCTGATGATGCCGTTCACGTCGGACGATTCCAGTGCCATGACGGCGCCGATGATCCGGCGCGCGCTGGCCGGCGCGCACGTCGCCCAGCTGCGGGCCAACAGCACGGGCGGGCCGCACTACCAGCTCCTGATGGCGCACGACGGCAAGGACCTCGACCAGTGGCGGCCGGTGGTCGACGACCTCACCGACCTCGCCGACGACCGCGAGTCCCCGCTCGTCGGCGTGATGGGCCTGCCCAGCAGCACGCCCGAGACGCGCGACGCGATGAACTCCCTGAGCAGGCACCGCATCGCGACGGTCGGCCCGGTCATCACGTCCGCCGACATGAACGCCCCGTACTTCTTCAAGACCTCGCCGAACAACCAGATGATGGTGGACGCGCTCGACCACCACCTGAAGAAGAACGCGGGGGAGAAGAAGGGCTTCCTCGTCTTCGACAGCCGCCCCGACGACGTGTACTCGCGCAACCTCCAGCGGCTCATGGAGCAGAAGTTCGGCGAGACCTACGGGCTGCGCAAGCGGTCCGCCTCCTTCCTCGGCTCCACCGGACCCGCCGCGGGCATCCCCCAGCGCTTCCAGTCGGCCGCCCAGAAGATCTGCGTGACCGACTCGGACACGGTCTTCTACGCGGGCCGCGACCAGGACCTGCCCGCGCTCGTCAAACGCCTGTCGCAGGAGCCCTCGTGCGACCACCGGACCCCCCTGCGGATCCTCAAGGTGGGCATCGGCCTCGACCCGACGCTCACCACCGACGAGCTGGCCAAGATGCTGCGCGAGACCAAGACCTCGATCGTGGCCGCGGCCTCCGTCGCCCCCGCCTGGGCGCACCGCAAGAGCGGCGCCCCCGTGGGACTCCGCGACTTCCTGCCGGTCTACGACAAGCTCAAGGAGAAGTTCGACCTCGGCGAGAAGGAGCTCGACGACGGGTACTCGATCATGTACCACGACGCGTTCATGCTCCTCGCCGGCGCCTTCGACCGCTCGTACACCGACGCCAACGAGGGCCGCGGCGGCACGGACAAGAGCCCGTCCCCGTCCGGCACTCCGACCAAGGACGACGTCTACAACACCCTCATCGACGCGAGCATCGTGGACACCGGCTCGGAGACGCGCTGCATCGGCTGCCTGCGCGGCGCCGCGGGCACGTACGGCTTCGAGAAGTCCTCGGACACGGAGCAGTGGCCGGTGTGCAAGCCGGTGCCGGTGATCGAGTACCCGACGCCCAAGGACGGCGGCTCGCTCGGGTCGTACCGGACGTTCCAGAAGACGTTCAAGAAGGGGTGCCCGTAGGCCCCGGCGCCGGGCACGGCGGGTCCGTGTGACGGGGGCGCTCGCCGCGTATGACGGGAGTGCCCCCGGAAGATGATGAAACGATGACGGCGGCCCCGCCCGGCGGTCCCCGCGGCTTCGCTGGGCGGCATGAACAACGAGAACACCTCAGGTCCCCGCCCGTCCGCCACCGTCCGCCGCCCCGCGGCCCTCGCCCTCCTGGCCGCCGCCGGAGTGGTCGCGCTCGCGGCCTGCGGCGGCACCACCGGCGGCGCGTCGGACAGCGGCGACGCGCCGGACACCGCCTCCTCCGGCGGGCAGCGGAACGCCGACGCGCCCACGGTCCTCTGGATGGGCGACTCCATCGGCGAGGCCGAGGCCCCCGCGCTCGGCGCCTCGCTCAAGGCGGCCGACGCCGGATTCCGGTCCATGGCGGCCGCGGGCGGCGGTGGCGTCGTCGGCGAGATCGCCAAGCCCACCTGGGGGCAGCTCACCAAGGAGCTGAAGTCCACCAAGCCGGACGTCGTCGCCTACCAGATCACCACCTACGACTGGGGCACCCCGGACGAACAGCGCGCCGGATACGAGCGCCTGGCGAAGCAGGTGAACGAGGCGGGCGCCGAACTCGTCATCGTCTCCGCGCCGCCCTTCAAGATCGACGACTTCTACAAGCCGCACGCCGCCGCGATCAAGACCGCCCCGAAGTCCGCCGAGGAGGTCGCCGGCAAGCACGAGGGCAAGGTCCGCTACCTCGACGCCGCCGCGCTGTGGGGCACCGACCACGCCGCGCCCAAGGCGCAGCGCAGCAAGGACGGCATCCACTCCTGCCAGCAGGGCTCGGCCGCGTTCGCGCAGTGGCTGACCGCGGAGCTCGGCAAGCGGTACGACTTCAAGCCCGCGCCCGCCGACCGGTGGGCCACCGGCTCATGGACCGGCGACAAGGTGTACGCCCCGCTCGGCTGCAAGTAGTCCGGGCCCGTGCCGATGTCCATGTCCACGCGTACGACGCCGTCTTCGTGCGAACCCGCAGCCGCACCCGGGCACGGCGCCCGGCGGCACATCGCGCCCCTGGACGGCCTGCGCGGCCTGGCCGTCCTCGGGGTGCTGTTCTTCCACGCGGGACGCTTCAGCGGCGGATTCCTCGGCGTCGACCTCTTCTTCGTGCTCTCCGGGTACCTGATCACCGGCCTGCTCCTGGCGGAGACGGCACGGACGGGGCGCGTCGACCTCGTCGCCTTCTGGGGGCGGCGCGCCAGGCGCCTGCTGCCCGCCCTCGCCGTGACCGTCGCGGGGACGCTGCTCCTGGTGTGGGCGTTCGGCTCCGCGGCCCTGCTGCGCCTCGGGCTCGACGACGCGCCCTGGGTGATCGGCAACGTCGCCAACTGGCACTTCATCGCCGATCAGGTCGGCTACTGGGACTCCGCCGACACCCGTGTGTTCAGCCACCTGTGGAGCGTGGCCGTCGAGGAGCAGTTCTATCTGGTCTGGCCGCTGGTGCTCGGACTGCTGGTACGCGGCCGTGCGCGCGGCCGGGCCGGGGGAGCGCACGGCAGGGCGCGGGGGAGCGGGCGGGTCGCGGTGGTGGCCGCCGCGGGCGCCGCCGCCTCGCTGGCGCTCATGATCGTCCTGGTCGATCCCGTCGACACCACGCGCGTGTACGAGGGCACGGACACCCGCGCCTTCTCGCTGCTGCTCGGCGCGCTGATGGCGACCGCGCCCGCCGCCCGGCTGCTCGCCCGCGCCGGCCGGCGCGCCGCGAACCGGTGCGCGCTGGTCCTGGCCTGCGGCATCGGCGCCTACTGGGCCCTGGCCGACGGACAGAGCTCGCCCTCCCTCTTCCAGGGCGGCCTCTTCCTCCACGCGCTGGCCGCCGCCCTGCTCATCGGCTGCCTGGCCCAGGCACCCGACGGCCTCGTCGGGCGGCTCGTCGGCAGCGCGGTGCCGCGCTGGTTCGGGCGCGTCTCCTACAGCCTCTATCTGTGGCACTGGCCGCTCTACGTCCTGCTCAGCGAGGAGCGCACCGGCCTGACCGGCTGGGCCCGCACGGCCGTCGTCGTCGCGGCCTCCGTGGCGGCCGCCGCCGCGTCCACCTACCTGGTCGAGAACCCGGTCCGCTTCCGGGCCCGTTGGGCGCACGGCCGCACCGGGGCACTCGCACTCGTCGCCACCTTCGCGGCGCTCGCCGCGCTGTGGGCCGTCATCCCGGTGCCCACGGCGGGCACGGACTCGGTGGACGTCACCCGGCTCGGCACGGGCGGTTGAGTCCGTCACACGGCGGCCCCCGGCCGCCCCGCTTCCCACGTGGAGCGGCGCGGAGAACGTACAAAGGCCGGAAGACGTACAAGGGAAGGCGGTGCGCGTCGCCATGTCGCGCGTTCTGTTGATCGAGGACGACCCCGCTGTGCAGAAGGGGGTGACGCTGGCACTGCGGCGCCGGGGCCACGAGATCGAGGTGGCGGGGAGCGGCGAGACCGGGCTGCTCGCCCTGGACCGGTTCCGGCCCGATCTCGTCCTGCTCGACCTGATGCTGCCCGGCATGTCGGGCCTGGAGGCGTGCCGCAGGATCCGGGAGACCCGGCAGCTGCCGATCATCATCCTCTCCGCGCGCGGCGACGACATCGACCTGGTCGTCGGCCTGGAGGCGGGCGCGGACGACTACATCGTGAAACCGGCGAGCGGCGAGGTGATCGAGGCCCGGATGAAGGCGGTCCTGCGCCGCGTCGTCCCGCAGGACCCGGCGGCGGGACCACCCGGGCAGGGCGGCCCGGAGGGGCGCGACGGGTCCCCGCACGTGGAGACCCACGGTGCCCTCACCGTGGACCGCAACGCGCTCCTCGTCGCCAAGGACGGCCGCGAACTGCTGCTCGCGCCTTCCGAGTTGAAGCTCCTGCTGTTCCTCTCCACCGCGCCGGGACAGGTCTTCAGCCGCCAGCACCTCCTCGAACAGGTGTGGGAGCACAGCTTCTACGGCGACGCCCGGCTCGTCGACGCCTGTGTCATGCGGCTGCGCGGCAAGATCGAGGACGACCCGCGCCGTCCGGTGTACGTCCAGACGGTCCGTGGGTTCGGCTACCGCTTCGGTCCCGTGCCCGCCGGGGGAGAGGCGTGAGGGTGCGGCCGCCGCGCGGACTGCGGGTCCGTCTCGTCGTCGCGTTCCTCGCCGTCTCTGCGCTCAGCGCGCTGATCACCGCCACCCTGACGTTCCGCGAGGCCCGGTCCGCGATCATCGACCGCACGCAGGACAGCGCCGTGCACGACCTGCGCGCCCAACTCGACTCCCTCACCCCCGACCTGCCCTTCCCGCCCGGCGTCCAGGACCTGCGCACCTTCGCCCTCCAACTGGACCGGGCGGGCGGCTCCCGCGCCTGGCGCACCGCGGCCGCGTACCGAGAAGGACCGCTGACCGCCGCCCCGGGCAGCGAACGGCCGCCCGAGGTGCCCGACGCGCTGCGCGCCGCCGTGGGGGAGCGGGGCGCCACCGTCACCCAGCGCACCGAACACGACGGCGCCCCCTGGCTCGTCATCGGCATGCCCGTCGCGTACGCCGACGCCCCCGAAGCCACCGACGGGAAGGGCGACGGGGCGGGCCGGACCTCGGGTCTCGTCGTGTACGCCGAGTTCTCCCTGGACGACGACAAGGCCGACATCGCCGCCCTCGTCACCGCCGCGCAGGCGGGCGCCCTGCCCGCGCTCGTCCTCGCCCTCGTCCCCGCGCTGATCGCGGCCCGCCGGGTGCTGCGCCCCGTCCGCGGCCTGCGCAACGGCGCCGAGCGGATCGCGTCCGGCGAACTCGGCACGCGCCTGCCGGTGACCGGACGCGACGAACTGTCCGACCTCACACGGACGTTCAACACCATGGCGACCACGCTGGAGAAGGACGACGCCGAACTGCGCCGCATGGAGGCCACAGCGCGCCGCTTCGCCGCCGACGTCGCGCACGAGCTGCGTACGCCGCTGGCCGCCATGGCCGCCGTGACCGAGGTGCTCGACGAGGACGCGCACAGCGGGACCCTGCCCCAGGACACCGCCGACGCGGTGCTCCTGATCAGCGACGAGACCCGCAAGCTCGCCCGCATGGTCGAGGACCTGATGGAGGTCTCCCGCTTCGACGCGGGCGCCGCCGCGCTGCACCTCGACGACGTCGGCCTGCGCACGCTCGTGGAGAAGACCGTGCAACTGCGCGGCTGGGCGGTGCCCGTGGGGCAGGTCGTCGTGGAGGTGCCCGACGACATCCGGGTGCGGGTCGACCCCCGGCGCGTCGACGTCGTGCTCGCCAATCTGATCGGCAACGGGCTGCGGCACGGGGCGGCGCCGGTGGTCGTACGGGCCCGGCGGGGGCGGGGCGGCGCGTCCGGCGCGGATGCCGTCGCCACTGGCGCGGATGCCACGGCGGCCGGTGCGGAGGCCACCGCCGCCAGTGCGGAGGCCACCGCCCTCGTCACCGGCCCGGACGTCGCCGACTCGGGCACCACCGCTTCCGGAGGGGACGTCACCGTCACCGTCACCGACCACGGTCCCGGCATCCCCGACGACGTGCTCCCGCACGTCTTCGACCGCTTCTACAAGGCGGATTCGGCGCGGGCCCGCTCCGAGGGCAGCGGGCTCGGCCTCGCCATCGCCGCCGAGAACACCCGGCTGCACCACGGCACCCTCACCGCGGCCAACTCCCCCGACGCGGGAGCCGAGTTCACCCTCACGCTGCCGCTCCCGGGCCGTGAACCACTGCCGCACGAGCCCGAAGAACCCGAAGAAGGTGAGCGGCCATGAGCGGTCGGAACCGCACCCGGCGCCGGCTCCCGCGGCCCGCCCTCGCCCTCCCGCTGCTCCTCGCCGCCGCCCTGACCGGCTGCGGCATCAGCACCACGGGACCCCGGCAGGCGGGCGCCCCTGCCTCCGGCGTCCAGCGCCCCGGCACGAACGCCGAATACGCCCGCCTCTACTTCGTGGGCCCCTACGGGCTGCGCTCCGCGTCCCGCCCCACCGACCGGCCGCTCGGCCCGCAGCAGGCGCTCGACCTGCTGCTTGAGGGCCCCACCGACGCCGAGCGCGAACGCGGTCTGGCCAGTGAAGTCCCGCCGATGAACGGTCAGTTGAGCGCGACCGCGTCCACCGGCACGGTCGACGTGTACCTCCCCATGACCATCAGGGACCTCCAGGTCACCGCCGTCAGCCAGCTCGCCTGCACCGCCGCCCACGCCGACGTCCCCGGCTCCCGGCCGCCCACCCAGGTCAAGGTCCGCTTCCACGAGAACCTCGCCCCCTCCACCTCCCCCTGGACGGTCCGCTGCGACACCAACGGCAACGCGCTGCCCGCCTCCGAATAAAAACCAGTGGCGCGCCGCCCGGGGCGCTGGTTAGTCTCTGCCTTGTTCCTCGGGGACCGGTGACGGTCCCCGTCAGTCGAGTGTGATCCAGGAGGTGTGAACGATGGCTGTCGTCGAGCTGGGCGCTGCCCGCATCCGGAAGTCCGTTCATCCCACCTCCGTGGTCTCCGGCTGACCAACCTCTTCTTCCACGTGCCAGGCCGGTGCGTGCGCCGGGGCCACCCTTGTGAAGGGTCACCCCTTGTCTTCGTCGTCTTCATCGTCGTCGTCTTCCTCTTCTTCCTCTTCTTTCTCTCAGCACTTCTCCGCTGAGCACTCCTCGTCCGCGCACCCCCTCGCCCCGTACGGCTGGGACGCGGACTGGGAGACCGAGTTCGCCCCGTACGCGGCGCAGGGTCTGCTGCCCGGACGGGTGGTCCGCGTCGACCGCGGCCAGTGCGACGTCGTCACCGCCGCGGGCATCGTGCGGGCCGACACCGAGTTCGTCACGCCGCGCGACCCGCTGAAGGTCGTGTGCACCGGCGACTGGGCCGCCGTGGACCCGGACGGCGGCGACCCCCGCTACGTACGCGCGTATCTGCCGCGCCGTTCCTCCTTCGTACGGTCCACCTCGTCCAAGCGGTCCGAGGGGCAGATCCTCGCGGCCAACGTGGACCACACGATCATCGCGGTGCCGCTCACCGGCGACCTCGACCTCGGGCGCATCGAGCGGTTCCTCGCGCTCGGCTGGGAGTCGGGCGCGCAGCCGGTGGTCGTGCTCTCCAAGGCCGACCTCGTGCCCGACGCCGTCACCCTCGCGCACCTCGTCGAGGACGTGGAGAACTCCGCGCCCGGCGTGCCGGTGCTCGCGGTCAGCGCCGCGACGGGCGAGGGCGTCGAGGTCCTCGCCGCCGTCGTCTCCGGCGGTACGTCGGTGCTGCTCGGGCAGTCCGGCGCGGGCAAGTCGACCCTGGCTAACGCCCTCGCGGGCGCCGAGGTCATGGAGGTCCAGGCCATCCGTGACGTGGACGGCAAGGGCCGCCACACCACGACCACCCGCAACCTCCTCGTGCTGCCCGGCGGTGGCGTCCTCATCGATACGCCCGGACTGCGCGGCGTCGGCCTGTGGGACGCCGGGACCGGCGTCGGGCAGGTCTTCTCCGAGATCGAGGAGCTGGCCGAGCGGTGCAGGTTCCACGACTGCGCGCACGGTGCGGAGCCGGGCTGCGCGGTGCTCGGCGCGGTCGACGACGGGACGCTTCCCGAACGCCGGCTCGACAGCTACCGCAAGCTGATGCGCGAGAACCAGCGGATCGTCGCCAAGACCGATGCGAGGGTCCGTGCGGAGCTTCGGCGGGAGTGGCGGCTCCGCGGGGCGGAGGGGAAGGCGGCGATGGAGGCCAAGCGGGGGCGTGTGCGCTGAGTCGTGAGGGGTGGTGGGGAGCCGCGGGTCCGGTGGGGGCCGGGCGCGCAGTTCCCCGCGCCCCTCACGGGGCGCCAGCCCCGCGACCTTTAAGGGGCCGCCCCAGCGTCGTGTCCGAATTCCGCCAGCCCCGTCGGTCGTGCCGGACCACAATGGAAGGCGTGATCGATGAAGAGACCAGGTACGAGGCCGTGCGCAGCCGGGATGCCCGGTTCGACGGGGAGTTCTTCTTCGCCGTCGAGACCACCGGGATCTACTGCCGTCCCAGCTGCCCCGCCGTCACCCCCAAGCGCAGGAACGTCCGCTTCTACACGACCGCGGCCGCCGCCCAGACCTCCGGTTTCCGTGCCTGCCGCCGTTGCAGGCCGGACGCCGTGCCGGGGTCGGCCGAGTGGAACGTGCGCGCGGACGTCGTGGGCCGCGCCATGCGCATGATCGGCGACGGCGTGGTCGACCGCGAGGGCGTGCCCGGCCTCGCCGTGCGCCTGGGCTACAGCGCCCGCCAGGTGCAGCGCCAGCTCACCGCCGAGCTCGGCGCGGGCCCGGTCGCGCTCGCCAGGGCGCAGCGCGCGCACACCGCGCGGGTGCTCCTGCAGACCACGGACCTGCCGATCACGGAGATCGCGTTCGCCGCCGGGTTCGCCAGCGTCCGACAGTTCAACGACACGATCAGGGCGGTGTACGCGCTCACGCCGACCGCCCTGCGCGCCGCCGCGCCCAAGCGCGGCACGGCGCGGGCGACCCCCGCCGCGGGCATCCCGCTGCGGCTCGCCCACCGGGGCCCCTACCAGGCCGGGCCCGTCTTCGACCTGCTCGCCCGCGAGGCGGTCGACGGCATCGAGGAGGTCACTGGCGAGCCGGGCGACCGCACCTACCGGCGCACGCTGCGACTGCCGTACGGCACCGGCATCGTCGCGGTCAGGGAGGCGGTCCCCGAGCCCGCGGCCGGCGCCGGTTCCAGCAGCGAGGCCGTGCACCGCGGCGGCTGGCTCGACGCCCGGCTGCACCTCACGGACCTGCGCGACCTCACCACCGCCGTGCAGCGCCTGCGCCGCCTCCTCGACCTGGACGCCGATCCGTACGCGGTGGACGAGCGCCTCGGCGCCGACCCGGAGCTCGCCCCGCTGGTCGCCGCGCGCCCCGGCCTCCGCTCGCCGGGCGCCGCCGACCCCGAGGAGTTCGCGGTGCGCGCGCTGGCCGGCCGTGCGGGCGCGGGACGCCTCGTGGCGCGGCACGGCAAGGCGCTCGACGCGGCCTGCGGAGCCCTCACCCATCTCTTCCCCGCCCCCGCCGACCTGACCGGCGAGCCCGGCACGCTCGGCGCCCTGGCCACGGCGCTCGCCGACGGCACCCTGCGCCTGGACGCGGGCGCCGACCGCGACGACGCGGAGGCGGCCCTGCTGGCGCTGCCCGGCATGGACCGCCGCACCGCGGCGCTGATCCGCATGCGCGCCCTGGGCGACCCCGACGTGGCCCTGCCGGAGGGCCCGGAGCACACCCCCGACACCTGGCGCCCGTGGCGCTCCTACGGCCGCCGCCACCTGTGGGCCGTCAGCCGTCGAGGCCCCAGCTGTGGATCCACTCCGGATGGACCCGGATCAGCTCCTCGCTGAAGTGCGGGCCCAACTCGTGTGGTCCGGTGAGGAGTTCGGCCCTGCCGCGCATCTCGACACCGCGCACCCGCCACGGGGTGAGCGAGACGACGTCGTCCACGACCAGGGACACCCTCGGGTTCGCCTGGAGGTTGCGCCACTTCTTGGTGGTGGCAAGGGCGTGGCCGCCGATCAGGATCGTGCCGTCGGCCTGCGGGAAGAAGCCGACGGGGTTGGCCTGCGGCTGGCCCTTGGGGTCGACCGTGGCCATGCGGGCAAGGCGTTGGGACGTGAGGTACGCGCGCTCGGCTTCGCTGAATTCGGTCATGGCGCGAGCCTCGCACGCGTACCGGGGCGTCAGCGGCCCGGCATCCCCCAGCGGGGTGCGGGCGCGTGCGGCTCCACCGGGGCGATCCGCAGGTCGGGGCGGTCGCCCTCGGCGGTGATCAGGGCGGACCCGCCCCGGCACAGGGCGACTTCGATCGCGCCGTCGCCCGCGTCCGCGTACCGCAGTGCCTTGCCCCGGGCGTCCCGCACCTCGAAGGGACCCTCGATGCCGTGCCGTACGACGCAGGGCGCGCCCGCCTCGCTGACCAGCCGCACCCACCGCGTCCTGCCGCCCTTACGGACCGCGCTGAGCAGGAAGGCGCCCTGGGTGCGGAAGCCGTGCACCGTGAGGTCCGCCCAGGCCGCGGGCAGTGCGGGGAAGACGCGGACGACGCCGTCCCAGGACTGGCAGACCATGTCGTGCAGCGACTGGGCGGCCGACAGCGGGGTCTCGATGACCGGGCCGGACTCCTTGTACATGGTGTTGGGCTGGATGAAGCGGGACATCAGCTGTTCCAGGTACTTCAGCGCGTCCTCGCCCTTGCCGAGCAGCGCCGACATCGAGGCCGCGCCCGTGAACGTATAGCCCTGCAAGGCGCCCTCGAAGCCGACCCAGTGGGCCAGGGACCGCTCGATCAGGGCGCGTTCGTCGGCGGTGCGCCCCGTCACCTCGTACAGCGGGTAGACCGCGAGCAGATGCGAGTAGTGGCGGTGCGACTTGGCGAAGGGGAGGTCCGCGCCGATCATGTAGCCGTTCGCGTCCGTCGGGTACGGCGTGAGCCTGCTCAGGACGTCGCGCCAGCGCGGCGCCGACTCGTCGTCCACGCCCAGGAGTTCGGCCGATTCGAGCAGGGTGCGGCAGCCCCACTTCAGGAGCATCAGGTCGTAGGTGCAGTCCCGCGAGTTGCCGCCGTACTCGGGCGAGAACGTCGCGGGCAGGTGCAGCTTGCCGTCCGGGCCGGGCGCGAGGAAGTGCAGGTAGTAGGCGACCGCCTTGCGCAGGAGCGGGAAGAGGACGTCGCGCAGGATCGACTCGTCCATGGTGTGGCGGTAGCTGAGCCAGACGTTGTGCAGGGCCCAGGTGAGGTTGCCGACCTCGGGCGTCGGCGGGTCCTGGCCGGGGACGCCGACGCCGTAGCCGCCCTCCGCCACCGCCGCGCCGTTCACGAGGGAGGGGTCGGTGGTGCGCGGGATGCCGAGCGAGTCGGCACGGTATGCGGGCGCCACCTCCTTGCGCAGGTTGTCCCTGAACTCGCTCAACGACCGTGTGAGGGCGTCGAGTTCGTGGTGGTTGGAGCCGTGGATCAGCCAGTACTCCAGCTGCGCGTTCAGGTTCCACCAGGTGTTGGGCCAGGGCGTGGGCTCCAGCCAGGGCCCGCATGTCGCCATCACGGGGGCGTCGCGCCGGGCCGCGGCCGCCGTCTTGTAGAGCTGGATCCAGTAGAAGCGCTGCATCCTGGCGTCGGGCAGTGAGAGGAAGCTCTTGCGGTAGAAGGCGTGCCACCACGCGCGGTGCGGGCGCGCCAGCTCGTCGTAGGGGAGCCCGGCGGCGCGCCGCACCGCGCGCAGCGCCCGGTCGAGGGCCGCCGTGTCCGGATGCGAGTGCGCCACGTGCGCGTACAGCGTCCGCCGCCCGCCCCGGCGCCGCTCGCGCCACGCGGTGACGTACTGGCCGCCCGCGCGCAGGGACTGGACGGCCGCGGACACCCCGTCGTGCTCCTGGACGCGGGCCGGCGGATTGCCCTCGTACCCGGCGGGCACGGGCTTGAAGGCGGCCCGCGGGCTGATCGAGTCCGCCGGGTGGAAGACCCACCGGAAGCCGCGCTCGCCCGCGCTCGGGGTGACCTCGACGGCCAGCACCGAGCGGGAGTCGTGCACGTGGGCGCGGAGCGTGAGGGTGCCCTTGTCCGTGGTGAGGGTGCCGGTCAGCTCGGCGTCGCGCAGCCGCAGGCGCCAGTCGACGCCCGCGATCGCCCCGACGGGCTCCAGGGTGAAGTGGCCGATCGGCAGCCTCGCCAGGCCGAAGAGCGAGCCGAACTCGGGGCGGTGGTCCTGCACCTCGGAGTGCTGCACGTTGAAGCGGATCGCCCGGGGCGCCGCTTCGGATCCCGCGCCGGGTTCCGCGTAGATCCCGGACCCGAGGAAGCCGTTGCCGAGGAAGGGGCCCTCGTACCAGGTCCTCGGCAGCTCCTGCCAGACGAGGTCGGCGTCGTCGAGGACGGCGCGCCAGGGGTCGCTCGCGGTGGCGGTGGCGGTGGCGGTGGCGGGAGTGGGAGTGGCGGTGGCGGCGCGCGCCTGCGCGGGCAGGGCGCCGGCCGCTGCCAGTGCGGACCCGGTGGCGAGCACGGTTCTTCTGGACGGGCTGGGCATCGCGCCTCCAGTCATCGGAGCTCTGTCCCGCCGAAAGCTAGAGATGGCCCGTGGGTACGTCAATGAGGCGGACGTGATCGGTGAGAGATCCGATGTACGGTGCCCGGTCCGGGACCGGCTCAGCCCCAGATGACCGCCCCGATCCACGCCCCCACGATCAGCAGGCACGCGAACAGCTCGGTCAGCACGCTGCTCCCGCCCATCCGCATGGCCGTCCGCGTCGCCGTCACCGCCTCGCCGTGCCCGCCCAGACGCAGCCGCTCCCCGGTGTAGATCCCGCCGATGAAGCCGGGGATCGCCCCGATCACGGGCAGCAGGCAGAAGCCGAGGAGTGCCCCGGCCCCGGCGAAGACCGCCGTCCTGCGCGTCGCCCCGCTCTCCCGCAGCCGCCGGGGTGGCAGCTGCCAGCGCACCGCCTGGGCGGCGAGCAGCACGACGCTCGCGCCGACCAGCAGCATCCAGGCCAGTCCGTTGGGGTCCTGAAGCGCCCACCACAGCACCGCGGCCCACACCAGCCACGGCCCCGGCACGCCGGGCACAAGTACTCCGCACAGGCCGAGCAGCATGACCACGCCGACCAGCAGGAGTTCCCACGCTCCCATCTGCCAAGCGTGCAGCAGAACGGCCGAAACCGCAGGTCAAGTTAGTCCTGGGGTGGCCGGGGACGCCGTGCCACCCAGTCCCTCTCGTACGCGTGCCAGCCCAGCTGGAGCCGGGTGGAGACGCCCGTCAGCTCCATCAGGCGCTTGACCCTGCGCTGCACCGTGCGCAGCCCCAGATCGAGCTGTTTGGCCACGCTCGCGTCGGTCAGGCCCGCCAGGAGCAGCGAGAGGATCTCCAGGTCGGTGCCGTCGGGCGCGTCGGGGGCGTCCTCGGTGAGCACGCCGTCCTCGCCGATGCGCAGCGGCAGCGCGTCCCGCCAGACCGCCTCGAAGAGCCCGGAGAGCGATTCGAGCAGCCCGCTGGCGTGCACCACGAGGGCGGCGGGCTCGGCGGTGCGCGAGGTCAGCGGCACCATCGCGAGCGAGCCGTCGGCGATCACCAGCTTGGTCGGGACGCGGTCCACCACCCTGACCCGCTCCTCGCGGCCGATCGCCGCCGACAGCTCGGTCAGGCCCGTCGGCAGGTCGAGGACGGCCCGCTCGACCACCACCCGGTAGCTGACGCCCCGGCCCGCCGCCTGCTCCTCCGCGCTGTTCTCCATGCCGCTGACCGCGATGGGCCTGCCCGTCACCAGGGCGCACACCTCGTCGCTCGCGCCCAGCTGGAGCTGGAGGAAGCGCTGCGAGACGGCGGCCGCCCCGGTGACCACCTCGACCAGGTCGTGGACGGTGGGCTCGGCGGCCTGCGCGCGGTACTCCTCGGCGAGCAGCGTCGCCGCCAGCTCCGCCTTCTCCAGCTCGTGCCGCTGCTGGGTGAGCAGCGCGCCGAGCGCGACACCGGGCGGCGCGGCCACCCAGCGGCCCGCCCTGCCGGACGCCTGCGCGGCCAGGCCGTGCCGTTCCAGGCGGCGCAGCGCCCGCTCGGTCTCGGGCTCGCCCAGGGTGAGCCTGCGCGCGAGATCCGGCACGTCGGCCGCGCCCACCGACACCAGCGCCCGGTACGCCGATTCGTGCGTCTCGTCCAGACCAATCGCAGCCAGCATGCGGCGACGTCCCTCCCCAAGGCTGTCGTTCCAGCGGAGCCGTGGCGGAAAGCGGCCACGGCATAAACCCGCCCCCGGACATCATCCCCGCACCACCCTCCCCTCTGCCAAGGTGACGCCACCGCAGCACCAACCGCAGCCGTGTATACGGCTTTTGGGCCGAATCGACCTGCGGTCTTGTATGGCCCATCAACCCTGGGAGAGCGATGCGCCCGATATCGCGTACGGCCTTGGGGGCGGCGTCAGCCGCCGTCCTCGCCGTCACCGCGGCCGTGCCGTCCGTGGCCGAGCCGCGCGCCGCCACGGCACAGGAGAGACCCCTGACGGGGAGCGCCGCACGGAGCGAGGGGAGCTCCGTCGTCACCCTCGTCACCGGCGACCGGATCCTCGTGACGTCCGACGGCGACGGACGGGCCGGCGCGACCGCGCTGCCCGGCACCGACGGCAACGTGCCCCTGATCCAGACCCGGCAGTCAGGCAAGGACCTCTACGTCTACCCCGAGGGCGCCGTCCACGCGATCGCCGAAGGCCGCGTGGACGCGCAGCTTTTCAACGTCACCGGGCTCGTCCGGCAGGGCTACGACGACGCGCACGCCGAGAAGCTGCCGCTCATCGCCGTGTACGACAAGTCCGTCGACGTCGCACGCGCGCTGCCCGCCGCCCCGCGCGGCGCCGAGCGGGGCGCCGTCCTCGAACCCGTCGACGGCGTCGCCCTGAAGGCCGACAAGAAGAAGGCCGCCGACTTCTGGGCGGACATCGCGAACCCCAGGTCACGCGCCGCGGGCGACCTGAAGAAGCTCTGGCTCGACGCCAAGGTCGAGGCCACCCTGGACCGCTCGACCAAGCAGGTGCACGCGCCCGAGGCCTGGGCCGCGGGCTACGACGGCAAGGGCACCAAGGTCGCCGTCCTGGACACCGGGGCCGACGCCGAACACCCCGACCTCAAGGGCCGGATCGGCGCGACGAAGAACTTCACCGACTCGCCCGACAACGAGGACCGGCAGGGCCACGGCACCCACACCACCTCCACCGTCGGCGGCTCCGGCGCAGCGAGCGGCGGCAAGAAGAAGGGCGTCGCGCCCGGCACCGGGCTGCTGCACGGCAAGGTCCTCAACGACAGCGGCTCGGGCGCCACTTCGTGGATCATCGAGGGCATGCAGTGGGCGGTCGACCAGAAGGCCGACGTCGTCTCCATGAGCCTCGGCAACCCGGCGCAGACCGACTGCACCGACCCCATGAGCACGGCCACCGAGGAACTCGCGCAGTCGGCCAAGGACACGCTCTTCGTCATCGCGGCGGGCAACACGGGACCGAGCCTCAACTCCGTCTCCTCGCCCGGCTGCGCGCCGAGCGTCCTCACCGTCGGCGCCGTCGACCGCGACGACACCACCGCGAACTTCTCCAGCCGCGGCCCGGCGTACGGCTCGCACACCCTCAAGCCGGAGATCGCCGCGCCCGGCGTCGGCATCTCCGCCGCGGCGGCGGGCGGCAGGGGCGTCTACGCGTACCAGTCCATGAGCGGTACGTCGATGGCCACTCCGCACGTCGCGGGCGCCGCTGCCATCGTCAAGCAGCGCCACCCCGACTGGAGTGCGCAGCGGATCAAGGCGGCCCTCGTGTCGTCGGCGGACAGCGGCATCCCGGGTGACGCGCGCGAGACCGGCGGCGGCAGGCTCGACGTCAAGGCCGCGATCGGCCAAGGAGTGCTCGGCTCACCGGCCGTCCAGGGCGGCAGCTTCGGCTGGCCGCAGGACGCGTCGGACCGCACCAGCGTCGACGTCCCCTACACCAACACCGGTACCAAGCCGGTGAGGTTGAAGCTGGCGCTCCAGGGCGTCACCGGCAACGACGGCTCCGCCCTGCGCGCCACGGTCGCCAAGCTCGGCGAGCGCTCCGTGACCGTCCCGGCGGGCGCCACCGTCAAGGTGCCCCTGAAGCTCACCCCCGACGCCGGTCTCAAGGCCGCCCAGTACGGCGACGTCACCGGCCGCGTCCTGGCCACGGCGGACGGCGGAACGCGGGTCTCCACCCCGTTCTCGCTCTACGTGCAGCCGGAGACCGTCAGCCTCCGCGTGAAGCTCGTCGACCGCGCGGGCAAGCCGGCCGCCGGTGCCTCCTCCGTGGACCTCATCGGCACGGACACCGCCAGCGGTGAGCGGCGCTTCAACGAGGGCGCCAACGACCAGACGTACCAAGTACGTCCGGGTGCTTACTTCCTGACCGGCTTCATCGCCACCCCCGACGCGGGCGGCGACGGCAGGCTGACCGACTCCCTCACCCACATCGCCCGCCCCCAGGTCGAGGTGAAGAAGGACACCACGATCACCCTCGACGCGCGCAAGGCCCACCGCCTCGCCGTCAAGACCGACAAGGCGTCCGAAGTGCGCGGCGCCACCCTCGCCTTCGCCCGCACCTGGGGCAAGGACCACTGGCTGCACGCGGGCACCGCGGCGGGCCCGCGCACGATCCGCTCCTACTACCAGTCCGTCGAGGGCAAGGCGTCCGACGGCACCTTCGAGTCCGGCAGCTACTGGCGCGCCGCGGCGCCCCAGATCTCCGAACTCGCCGTCGCGGGCGGCAAGAAGCTGCACCCGCTGACCGCGTCCACCGGCTCCGCCAACCTGGACGGCAAGGGCAGGGCCGCCCTCGTCGACGCGAAGTCCGGTACGCCGCAGGAGCTCGACGCTGCCGGGGTCAAGGGGAAGGTCGCCCTGGTCAAGGTCCCCGACACCGGCGACGCCACGGCCGTGGCGACCGCCGCGAAGAAGGCGGGCGCGCTCGCCGTCGTCGCCCACCGCGACGCCCCGGGACGCTGGTACCCGTCCGCGGGCTTCACCGGGTCCCCGCTGCCGGTGCTCGGCGTCCCGACCGACGAGGCGGCGTACCTGCTGTCCCGTACCGGCGCGGGCGGCGCCGAGCTGACGTGGCAGGCCACGGCGAAGAGCCCCTACGTCTACAACCTCGCCTTCCCCGAGACCGGCCAGATCCGCGCCGACCGCACCTACCGCGTGCGCGACAAGGACCTCGCCGCGAACGAGGCGACCTACCGGGCGATGGGCCAGCGCACCGACTACGTGGACCTGCCCTCCGCGGTCCGGCCCACCGGCCTGGAGATCTACTTCGGCGACATCGCGTCGGTCCCGGCCCCCGGCAAGCGCACCGAGTACTACTCGGCGGGCGGCGGCACGGGCTGGGGCCACCAGGTCTCCAGCAGCTTCCCGTACGGGGAGTTCATGATCGACCCGGTGCGCACCTACAAGAAGGGCGAGCGCCGCACCGAGACCTGGTACGACGGGGTCCTCACGCCCGGCGCGCCGCGCGACGCCGCGGACGAGGAGGCGCTCGCAGGTGAGCGCCAGGGCAACCTGATCGGCGTGGCCCCCGGCTTCTGGTCGGATGCCGAACACGCCGGTATCCAGGGCAGCTTCGGCGACATCGGCTCCGTGGAGCTCAAGCGGAACGGCGAGAGCCTGGGGAACTCGGGCTGGCCTTCCGGGGTGTTCACGGTCCCGGCCGAGGACTCCGCGTACGAACTGACGCTCTCCACCACGAAGATCGGCTCCCAGGTCTGGAAGCGGTCGACGTCGACGGAGACGACCTGGTCCTTCCGCTCCCACCTCGACGAGAACGAGTACTCGCAGGGCATCCCGATGCTCTTCCCGACGTACGCCGTGCCGGAGGACGGCGACAAGACGCTCGCCGCGAAGGACGGTCAGCGGATTGAGATCGGTGTGACGGGGCACGCGGGATACCGGCCGGGCGCGCTCACCGAGGCGAAGCTGTCGTACTCCTACGACGAGGGCAAGACGTGGACCGAGGCGCCCACGGCCGCCGGCTCGGGCGGCAAGTGGCGTGCGACCGTGAACCACGCGGGCGCCTCCGGCAAGCAGGTCTGGCTCATGTCACGGCTGACGGACGCCCACGGCAATTCCGTCACACAGACCGTGGCCCGCGCCTACGACGTGCGCTAGCCACACCGGTTCCGCCGGGCGGTCCTCCCGTGGGGGGTGGGGCCGTCCGGCGGGCTCCGTGTCACTCGTATGGCGGGCCGGAATTTCCGGATGCACCGTTTTCGTACGGCCCGTGCGGTGGACAATAAGGGCATGAGCCAGCAGGGGGAGAGGCACACCGGCCGCGACGACGACTGGTGGGGGCAGCTGTACGACGACTCCGCACAGGACACGGGTCCGACACCCGCACCGGACACCCTCGACGACAGGTTCGCCTCGGCGACGGACACCTTGAAGGAAGGGTTCACCACGCCGGATCCCCCCGGGTCCGGCGGACATCTCACGCAAGCGTCTCCAGATCCCGGGCCGAGGCAGCCGCCACCGGACACGGACGCCCTGCCATCGGCGGCGCGGGTGCCGCCGGGACCCGACTCGGTGCCGTGGGGCGCGCAGCGGCCGGACAGTGACTCCGCGCCTCCGGCGGCAGAGGCGCCGCCCGGATCCGACTCGGCACCGCGGACCGCGCAGCCGCCGCCGGACACCGGCTCCGTGCCGCGCGCCGCGCAGGCGTCATCGGACCCCGACCACGTGCCATCAGCGCCGCCGGACGCCGACTCCGTGTCACCAGGACCTGGTCGGCCGGGGCCCTCCGATCCGGTCCAACGACCCCCGTACCCGGGCGAGTCCCCACCCGGGGCCCCAGGCCCGCTCCGAACGCCGTCGGTGGCGAGTGACCCACCACCTCCCACCCGACCACCCCGGCCGAACCAGGCCCCGCACCACACGACAGAGCCCCCACCCCCCGATCGCGCCCCGCGTGCCACGCCGCCCGTACCGCCTCAGGACCCGCCGTACGAGGGTGAGTTCACCCCCCGTACCCCCGGGCCCGCCCGGTCACCCGTACCGCCCCAGAGCCCGCCCCACGCTCCCGGCGCCGACCCGGCAGCGACGGCCCCGCCGGAACCGGGGAACCTCACCCAGCCACCCGCACCCGCCCCACCCACCGCCCCACCCGGCTTCGCCCCCCGGGAACCCGTCGCCGCCGCTCCCTGGGAGCCGGTCGGCGGGACCATGGTCTTCTCGTCCGGGGGCGAGTACTCGCAGTCCTCTACCGAAGGGCCGCGGCCCGCCGTGCCCACCTCGCGTGGGCCCGAGGAGGGGGACGTCCGGGCGAGGGCCGTGGCGGGTGAGGGCGGGGCCGGCGTGCCCGAGTACGTCGGGGACGGGCCTCCCACCTATGAGGCCGAGCCCACCGTGCTGCCCGCCGCCGACCCGGACGACCTGGGGGACCTCGTCGCGGACACCGTGCTCGACGGGGCGAGGTACGGCGCCAGCACGCTGCGCGCCGCCTCCGTGCGCGGGGACTCCGCCAGGTACCGCGGCGAGCCCCGCCGCGACGCGCTGCTCACCGCCCGCTTCGGGACCGGCGAGAACGCCCTCGTGCTGGTCGCCGTGGCGACCGGGGCCCGTGCGACGCCCGGCGCGCACCGCGCCGCCGCCGAGGCCTGCCAGTGGATCGGCAGGGCCGTGGGCCGCAGCCACCGGCGGCTCGCCGAGGACATCAGGGCCGCCCGGCGCGGGGACCTGAAGTCGGGACTGCACCGCCTCACCGACCGCAGCCTCGGCAGGCTCCGCGCGCACGCCGTGGACCTGGGCCTGGAACCCGACGAGTACGCGGCCTCGCTGCGCTGCCTGCTGCTGCCCGCCGACCCCGAGTGCCGCACCCGGGTCTTCTTCGGCGTCGGCGGCGGCGGCCTCTTCCGGCTGCGGGACGGCGAGTGGCAGGACATCGAGCCGAGCGTCGCCGACGCCACGGGCGAAGCCGTGGTCGGCTTCGGCTCGCCGCCCCCGGGCACCCCGGAGGGCGACCGGCTCACCATGGACCTGGGCATCACCACGCCCCCGAGCCCCTACGAACCCGCCCCCGAGCCGCCCCGCGACCCCTTCCGCTTCCGCGCCTCCGTCGCCCGCCCGGGTGATGCCCTGATGCTGTGCAGCGGCGGCCTCGCCGAACCGCTGCGCGGCGAGCCCGAGCTCTCCGGACACCTCACCCGCAGGTGGCGGAAGAGCGGCCCGCCGGGCCTCGCCGCCTTCCTCGCCGACATCCAGGTCAGGGTGAAGGGGTACGCGGACGACAGGACCGCTGCCGCCGTTTGGGAGGCATGAAGGCCGCACCTGTGAATTCATGGACCCAGAGATGACGACGGAGATCAACGGGTCCACGGGTTACAAGGGGTGCGCAGCATGGCCAAGCAGAACGTCGCCGAGCAGTTCGTCGACATCCTCGTCCGCGCGGGCGTGAAGCGGCTGTACGGGGTCGTCGGGGACAGTCTCAACCCCGTCGTGGACGCGATCCGCCGCACCCCGGAGATCGACTGGGTCCAGGTCAGGCACGAGGAGACCGCCGCCTTCGCGGCGGGCGCCGAGGCCCAGGTCACCGGCAAGCTGGCCGCCTGCGCGGGCTCCTGCGGCCCCGGCAACCTGCACCTGATCAACGGCCTGTACGACGCGCACCGCTCCATGGCCCCGGTCCTGGCGCTCGCCTCGCACATCCCCTCCAGCGAGATCGGGCTCGGGTACTTCCAGGAGACCCACCCGGACCAGCTGTTCCGCGAGTGCAGTCACTACAGCGAGATGATCTCCAATCCGAAGCAGATGCCGCGGCTGCTCCAGACCGCCATCCAGCACGCCGTCGGGCAGAACGGCGTCAGCGTCGTCTCGCTGCCGGGCGACATCGCCGACCAGCCCGCCCCCGACAAGGCCGCCGAGACCGCCCTGGTCACCTCGCGCCCCACCGTGCGCCCCGGCGACGCGGAGATCGAGAAGCTCGCCGCGATGATCGACGAGGCCGACAAGGTCACGCTCTTCTGCGGCAGCGGCACGGCGGGCGCGCACGCCGAGGTGATGGAGTTCGCCGAGAAGATCAAGTCTCCGGTGGGCCACGCGCTGCGCGGCAAGGAGTGGATCCAGTACGACAACCCGTACGACGTGGGCATGAGCGGCCTGCTCGGCTACGGCGCCGCGTACGAGGCCACCCACGAGTGCGATCTGCTCATCCTGCTCGGCACGGACTTCCCGTACAACGCGTTCCTGCCCGACGACGTCAAGATCGTCCAGGTGGACATCAGGCCCGAGCACCTGGGCCGCCGCTCCAAGCTGGACCTCGCGGTCTGGGGCGACGTGCGCGAGACCCTGCGCTGTCTGACGCCGCGCGTCTCGCCGAAGACGAACCGCAAGTTCCTCGACAAGATGCTGAAGAAGCACGCCGACACCCTGGAAGGCGTCATCAAGGCGTACACGCGCAAGGTCGAGAAGCACGTCCCGATCCACCCCGAGTACGTCGCGTCGGTCCTGGACGACCTCGCCGCCGACGACGCGGTGTTCACCGTGGACACCGGCATGTGCAACGTCTGGGCGGCCCGCTACCTCACCCCGAACGGCAAGCGCCGCATCATCGGCTCCTTCAGCCACGGCTCGATGGCCAACGCCCTGCCGCAGGCGATCGGCGCCCAGTTCACCGACCGCAAGCGCCAGGTCGTCTCCATGTCGGGCGACGGCGGCTTCTCCATGCTGATGGGCGACTTCCTCACCCTGGTCCAGCACGACCTGCCGGTGAAGGTCGTGCTCTTCAACAACTCCTCGCTCGGCATGGTCGAGCTGGAGATGCTGGTCGCGGGGCTGCCCTCGTACGGGACGACGAACCACAACCCCGACTTCGCCGCGGTCGCCCGCGCCTGCGGAGCCTACGGCGTCCGCGTGGAGAAGCCCAAGCAGCTCGCGGGCGCCCTGAAGGACGCCTTCGCGCACAAGGGCCCGGCCCTGGTCGACATCGTCACCGACCCGAACGCCCTCTCCATCCCGCCCAAGATCAGCTCGGAGATGGTGACCGGCTTCGCGCTCTCCGCGAGCAAGATCGTGCTGGACGGCGGCGTCGGCCGGATGGTGCAGATGGCCCGCTCGAACCTGCGCAACGTCCCGAGGCCCTGACCCCGGAGGGGGCCCGCCCGCCGGGCCCCCTCCGAGCGGTGCGCTCACGCCGGGCGCAGCCGCAGCGTGACGATCTGGAACGGCCGCAGCGCGAGCGAGAGCCCCGCCTCGCCGGTCTCGGCCGGTTCCAGCGGGCGTTCCAGGAGGTCGGTGACCTCGGCCCCGGCCACGGGGAACGACGTGCTGAGCGTGGCGGCGGCGCGCCCGCCCCGCGACTCGTACAGCCGCACCACGACGTCCCCGCTGCGATCGTCGGCGAGCTTCACCGACTCGACGGTGACCGCGGGATGGTCGACGGTCACCAGCGGGGCGAGCACCGGCGCGGCCGTCACCCGCAGCGGCAGGTTGAGCGCGAGCCCCTCCGCCACCGCGTCGCCCGTGCTCGCCCCGGGCAGCAGCGCGTACGTGAAGCGGTGCGCGCCCTGGTCGGTCTCCGGGTCGGGACTGTGCGGGGCCCGCAGCAGGGTGAGACGGACGGTGGTGCCGAGCGTGCCGTCGTGCTCGGTGCGCGTCACGTCGTGGCCGTACGTCGAGTCGTTGAGCAGCGCGACGCCGTACCCCTCCTCGGCGACCCGCAGCCAGCGGTGCGCGCAGATCTCGTAACGGGCCGCGTCCCAGCCGGTGTTGGCGTGCGTGGTCCGGTGCACATGGCCGAACTGGATCTCGGCGGCGGACCGTTCGGCGTGCACGTCGAGCGGGAACGCCGCCTTGAGGACCTTCTCCGACTCGCGCCAGTCGACGTCGGTGACGACCTCCACCCGCCTGCTGCCGGCTGCGAGCCTGATCTCCTGGGTGATCCGCGAGGCCCCGAAGGCGCGCACCACGCGGACCGTCACGCGCAGCGGCCCGTCCTCGACCAGCTCGACGGACTCGGCGTCCGTGAGGTCGGTGTGCCGGTGCCGGTAGTGCCGGTCGAGGTCCCAGGCGTCGTAGTGCGTGGGGTGGTCGGGGTGCAGCTGGAGGAGGTTGCCGGGCGCGGCGAGGACCTCGCGGCCCTCGGCCGTGTCGTGCACGGAGGCGATCAGGCCCTCGGCGTCGACGGTGACGCGCAGATGCTCGTTGGAGAGCACGATCGCCGTGCCGTCGGTCGCCGCGGCCGCGGCCCTGCCCGGCTCCAGGGTGCGGTCCGCGGCCGCCGCCAGGCTCTGGCTGCCGAGCGCGGGCACCTGGACGTGCACCAGCGTGCCGTCGTCGCTCTCGACGACCTCGCCGCGCGGGTACGGCGAGGCGTTCAGCGCGGCCGGGCCGCCGGGGCCCAGGGAGCGCGCCGCCGCCAGGGTGAGCGCGTCGAGCTCGGCGACGACCCGCGCGTAGGTGTCGCGCGCCTCGCGGTGCACCCAGGCGATCGAGGAGCCCGGCAGGATGTCGTGGAACTGGTGCAGCAGGACCGTCTTCCACAGCCGGTCCAGGGTGTCGTACGGGTAGACGTACGCCGGATCGCGCACCGCGGCGGCCGTGCACCACAACTCCGCCTCGCGCAAGGCGTGTTCGCTGCGACGATTGCCACGCTTGGTCGCCGCCTGGGTGGTGTACGTCGCGCGGTGCAGCTCCAGATAGAGCTCGCCGGACCAGACGGGCGCCCGCTGCCCGTACTCCTCCTCGGCCGCCGCGAAGAACGCCGACGGCTTCTCGATCTCGACGCGCGGCGAGCCCTCCAGGGAGCGCAGCCGGCGGGCCCGCTCCATCATCTCGCGGGTGGGCCCGCCCCCGCCGTCGCCCCAGCCGAACGGCACCAGGGAGCGGGTCGCCCGGCCCTTGTCGGCGAAGTTCCGCTCCGCGTGCGCGAGTTCGGCGCCGTGGAACTGCGAGTTGTAGGTGTCGACGGGCGGGAAGTGGGTGAAGACGCGGGTGCCGTCGATGCCTTCCCACCAGAAGGTGTGGTGCGGCATCTTGTTGGTCTGGTTCCAGCTGAGCTTCTGCGTGAGGAACCAGCGGATGCCCGCGAGCTTCGCCAACTGCGGGAAGGCGGCGGTGTATCCGAAGGAGTCGGGCAGCCAGATCTCCTCCGTCTCGACGCCGAACTCCTCGCGGAAGAACCGCCTGCCGTGGGTGATCTGCCGCGCGAGCGCCTCGCCGCCGGGCATGTTGGCGTCCGACTCGACCCACATCGAGCCGACCGGGGCCCAATTGCCGTCCGCCACGGCCTTCTTGATGCGGTCCCAGATGTGCGGCTGGTGCTCCTTCACCCAGGCGTACTGCTGGGCCTGCGAGCAGGCGAAGACCAGCTCCGGATACTCCTCGGCGAGGGCCGTCACATTGGCGAAGGTGCGGGACGCCTTGCGCACCGTCTCGCGCAGCGGCCACAGCCAGGCCGAGTCGATGTGCGCGTGCCCGGCCGCCGACACGCGGTGCGCGCTGGCGTGGGCGGGCCGCGCCAGGACCTCGGCGAGCTCGGCGCGCGCCGCGGCGGCCGTGCCGGACACGTCGTGCAGATCGAGCGCGTCGAGCATGTCCTCCAGGGCCCGCAGGATCTCGTGCCGCCTCGGTCGGTCGGCGTCCAGTTCCGCCATGAGCTCCGAGAGGACCTCGATGTCGAGGATCAACTGCCAGACGTCCTCGTCCAGTACGGCGAGATCGGCAGACGCGAATCGGTAGATCGGGGTATTGCCTGCGGTCAGTACGTCGCCGAGGGGTGTCGGCACGAAGTCGTGCAGAACGGCGGGATTGGCCGCCGCCTCCAGAAGTAGGTGCACCGACTCGCCGCCCCGCGCCGGGGCGGCCACCGGAATATGCCGATTGCGCGGGTGAATCCCCTTCAGCGGAACGCCCGCCGCGTCGTACACGAGGCCCTCCGCCTGGAAGCCGGGTCCGTCCCCGGAGAAGCCCGGATCGACGACCACCTCGACCCGCCGCCCGCGCCACTCGTCGGGCACTTCTCCTTGAATCCGGAACCAACTTGTCGACCAGGGACTTCCCCAGGCGGTGCCGGTCTCGAAGGGTTCATATGCCGCATCCAGGGCGGTCGCCACGGGCACCGGCTCGCCCGGCGCATGCCACACGGAGAGGGTCAGCGGCACCCGCCGCGCGTACTGGGCGGCGCGGATGAACTGGCGCAGCGCCCGTTCCAGGCGGCCTTCCACCAGCAGTCTGTCGTCGTGCACTCGGGCTCCTCGGAACGCTCGTCTGCGGGGGTCCACCGCTTCACTTCCCCGCGCGCCAGGGGCGCACCCCCGCCCATGGTTGACGATTCGACAGGAGTGCCGCCATGGGCCCGGGGCATGCATCCCGTGAGCATGTTCGACCAGGGAGGCAAGGTCATCGGTTGGTGGGCGGGGGTCATGACGAGGCAGGCACGTGCGGGCGGCTCCGGGGGAAGCGGAGCCACTTCAGCCAAGGTTCGGGAAGACACGATCGACGAGACGTCCGCCGGGCCCGACCGGGTCGAGTTCAGGCGCAGACTCGGCAGGGCGGACCTGCGCGCGGTGTCCGAGGTGCGGCGCGCGCTGCGGGAACTGCTGAGGCACTGGGGCATGCCCGGCAGATCGGAGATCGCGGAGCTGCTCACCAGCGAACTGGTCACCAACGCGCTGGTGCACACCGATCACGACGCGATCGTCACCGCGACCGTGGGCCCGCGCGGGCTCCGCGTCGAGGTGCGGGACTTCGTGGGGCGGCGGCCCAAGCCACGCGTACCGAACGCCGACGACGGTACGCACGGCAGGGGCCTGATGCTCGTGCAGTCCCTCGCCGACGCGTGGGGCGTGCGGGCGCACGGGGTGGGCAAGGCGGTCTGGTTCGAGCTGCACGGCGGCGGCACGGCCTGATCCCCGCCACCGCCGCCGTAGGTCTCAACCGAACTGCTGCTCAAGGTCCTTGAGCTTCTGCTCCAGCGAGTCGAGCCGGGGCAGGGTCTGGGTGTCGTCCTCCGCCGTCAGGTCGACGGTGACCGGAGTGGCGTCGTCACGGCCGTTCCTGACGGCCTGGAGGGAGGGTCGGGCGCGTACCGGCAGCTGCTCCTGCGCCGCTATGGCAGGGTCCGCGCCGACCTGCGCGGACCCGGCGGCCGGTGAGACGGCCTGCACGTCGACCTGGCGGCCGCCGCGGGTGTACCCCCGGTGGCCCCTGCTGATCGCCTTGAGCTGCGCGCGCTCCAGCTTCTCCTGGTCGCGCCTGCGCAGCCGCGTGCGCTCCTTCTCGCGGCGGTCCTCGCGGACCTCCTCGACGGCCTCGTCCAGCGTGCGCACGCCCTCCAGGAGCATCAGCGACCAGGCGCCGAAGGTCTCCCGGGGTGCGCGCAGCCACCGCACGATGCGGATCTGCGGCAACGGCCGTGGCACCAGGCCCTGTTCGCGCAGCGCGGCCCTGCGGGTCTGCTTGAGCGCACGGTCGAAGAGCACGGCCGCCGAGAGCGACATCCCCGCGAAGAAGTGCGGGGCGCCCGCGTGGCTCAGTCCCCGGGGCGCGTGCACCCAGTTGAACCAGGCGGCCGCCCCGGCGAACGTCCACACGAGCAGCCGCGAGCCGAGGGCCGCGTCGCCGTGGCTCGCCTCGCGGACCGCGAGGACGGAGCAGAACATCGCCGCGCCGTCGAGGCCGAACGGCACCAGGTACTCCCAGCCCCCGGAGAGGCTGAGGTTCTGCTGCCCGAAGCCCACCAGGCCGTGGAAGGAGAGTGCGGCGGCGACCGCCGCACAGCAGAACAACAGCAGATAGGAAGCGGTGCCGTAGACGGCTTCCTTGCGCCTGCGGCGCTCCTCGCTGCGTTCCCACGTCTCGTCGCTGCCGGGCTTGCCCGTCTTGTCGTGGCCGCGCTTGCCGCGCGCGAGCACCGCCACCGCCACCAGCATGCCCAGGAGCAGGACGCCGCCGGGGAGCAGCCAGTCCAGCGATATGTCGGTCAGTCTCATCGGGGTCCCTTGCGTCGCGGTAGGGCGTTTCGGGCGCCATATTGACCCAATTCCGGGACCCCTCAACGGGGTTTCGGGGCAAGAGAACGCCAAGGGGGTGCAAGGGGGCACGCAGAGCGCACTTTTACTCGAACTCGCAGCGGGGGAACGGCTGTTGAGTTCGATTAAACGCGCACGAAAGGGTGGTTCAGGCGGAGGCGGTTGCGCTGAGCCGGCTGATGCGCTCGGCGTCGCAGGTGCGCGGGCAGGTGACGCAGGTGTCCTCGGGGCGCAGCGTGTAGAACATGCAGCAGCTCGCCCGGTCCCTGGTCGGCAGTGGTTCGCCGTTGGGCCCGCTGAGCTCCCGGAAGCCCGCCGTGCCCACGTACGGCTTGGTGGCACCGGGCAGCAGCCGCTCCAGCTCGGTCATGGCGCGCCGCTCCTCGCCGAGCAGGTGCGCGATGTACCAGAGGCCCTCGACGATCTCGTCGGTGGCCACGCTCCACAGGGCGCGCGAGCGGCGCCGCATCAGCGGGCCGAAGCCGTCGAGGAGCGGTCCGAGGTGCTCGGCGACCGCCGCCCGCACCTCCGCGCGCAGCGCCTCCTCGTCCGGTACGACACGGGCGCCGGGCAGCGCCGCCGCCGGGTCGTCCGGCAGACAGGCGAAGCTCTCCGGGCGTACGGCCATCCGGCCGAGGGTGCGCTGGAAGGAGACGTTCGCCACCGGGTAGCGGGGCACGCGGCGGTGCAGGAACCACGGGACGGTGATCAGCAGGGTGGCCGGCCAGGCGTACCGGTGCAGGCCGAAGCTGGCGATCACGTCGGGGCGTGCCTGGGTGCCGTAGTCCTTCAGGACCTGTGCGTTGTCCCAGGCGAGGAACGCGTCGAGGTCGGCCCCGCCCTCCGCGAGCCGGGCGGCGGTGACCCAGCCGGCGCCCTGGGGGGCCTGTTCCTCGTGCCCGAGCTCGGTGACGCACAGCCCGGAGAACACCTCGGTGAGGCGGGCGTAGGAGTCCGCGACGGGGCTGTGGGCGCCGCCGCGGGCGGGCGCGGCCAAGGTGGGGACGGACATGCGGGGACCACCGAATCGCGATCGATTGCAGGTAAGCCTTACCTTACCCGACGTGATCGAGGTTTCAACTGCGGTGCTGTCCGCCTATGGTGCCTCTCGTGCCTCTCGTACCTTTCGGGACGGGGAACAGCGGTGCGGCGGCCCTGAGGAGGACCGAGTGGAGCAGGCCAGGGTGCGCGGAACGGACGCGTGCGCGGGGACGCCCCGTGCCCGGGTGCCGGAGCAGGCGGACGGGCGGCAGAACGGGGCGGTGCGCGGCGAGCACACCCACGGGGAACAGGGCCCGGTGCGCACGCCGCTGCGGCGGACCTCCGTACGCGGCCAGGTCCTCGACGCCCTGCGGGCCGCGCTGGTCGGCGGTGAGCTCACCCCCGGCGAGGTCTACTCGGCGCCGGTCCTCGGCGACCGCTTCGGCGTCTCCGCGACCCCCGTCCGCGAGGCGATGCAGCAGCTCGCCACCGAGGGCGCCGTGGAGGTCGTGCCGAACCGCGGCTTCCGGGTCACCGAGCGCAGCGCGGGGGAGCTGGCCGAGCTGGCCGAGGTCCGCGCGCTGATCGAGGTGCCGGTGATGCTGCGCCTGGCCCGTACCGTGCCCGCCGCGCGCTGGGCCGAGCTGCGCCCGCTCGCGGAGGCCACCGCGACCGCGGCGGCGGGCGGCGACCTCGCGCGCTACGCCGAGTCGGACCGCGCCTTCCACGGCGCGGTCCTCGCCCTCTCCGGCAACCGCCAGCTCGTGCAGGTCGCCGACGATCTGCACAGACGCTCGCAGTGGCCCCTGGTCAGCGGCCCCGTCGCGGGCCGCAGGGCCGATCTGCTCGCGGACGCGGCGGAGCACATGGCCCTGCTGGACGCGCTGATCGACCAGGACCTGACCGTGGTCTCCGAACTGGTCGGCGAGCACTTCACGGGCGCCTCGGCCTGACCGCTCCCGGCGGAACTACAGCGCGGGCGCCGGTGGCGTCAGGTGCTGGGCCAGCCACGCGGGCACGCCGCCGAGCAGGCGGAAGAGACGGGTGGCCTCGGCCCGCAGGCGGGTCGCCTCCGGTTCCGGCTCCGCGTCGGCGAGCGCCGCGAGCGCAGGGGCCGTGCCGACCAGGTAGCCGAGCTCCTCGCGGATGCGCAGCGACTCCGTGAAGCCGTGCCGCGCCTCCGCCAACTCGCCGTCTCGCAGGGCGAGTCCGGCCAGATGGCGCCAGGTGAAGGAGAGCAGGAGCGGGTCGGAGTGCGCCGTGGCGCCCGCGTGGGCCCTGCGGTAGGCGGCCTTCGCGGCCTGCGGGGAGTCGGCGATGTGCTCCGCGATCAGACCGCGCCGGAAGTCGAGCAGTGGCCGTCCCGGCGCGTTCGGGGCGAACAGCGCGGCCGCCCTGCCGAGCGCCGTGCGGGCCTCGTCGGCCCGGTCGCGTACTCCCAACACCGTGGACGCGTACGCCAGGTGGCCGCGCTCGCAGGCCGCGGCGCCGCGGTCGTCGTCATCGTCGGCGAGTGCCTCGGCGGTCCGCAGGCCGTCCTCGGCCTCGCCCCAGCCGTCCCCGGTGAACAGGCAGCGCTCGACGAGCAGCGCCGTGCGCTGGAGGGCCGGCGCGGCCCCCGCCCGCGAGGCGAGCAGCGCCGCGGCATCGGTCCAGCAGCCGCGTGAGCGCAGCCGCCATACCGCGGTCTGGAGTGGATCGTCCCCTGCAGTCGTTCCGGTACCAGACATGGCGGTATGCGCCACGTTGCCCTCCCCGAGCACACCATTGAGCTGTTGAGTCGTGGGCGAATCTCAGCACGGAACGCGGGGCCGGGCCAAGAGGCTGGGTGAAAGAATTCACAAAGGGCGGGCAAGGAAAGGGGTTTGGCCGCCGATCATGAAGGCCAGGGGTGGCGCCCCGTACGCGCGCCCGCCCCGGCCTCCGGACGGCCCGCGGGCCGTCCGACCTGCTCAGCCGCTCAACTCATGCGCAGCGCGAGGAAGAAGTCCAGCTTGTCCTCCAGGCGCGAGAGGTCACGGCTCGTCAACTGCTCGATACGGCCCACCCGGTAGCGCAGCGTGTTGACGTGCAGGTGCAGCCGGGCCGCGCAGCGGGTCCAGGAGCCGTCGCAGTCCAGGAACGCCTCCAGGGTGGGGATCAGCTCCGCGCGGTGGCGCTGGTCGTACTCGCGCAGCGGGTCGAGCAGGCGTGCCGTGAAGGCCCGGCGCACGTCGTCGGGCACGAAGGGCAGCAGCAGGACGTGCGAGGCGAGCTCCTGGTGTCCGGCCGCGCAGACCCGTCCCGGGCGGGCCGCGGCCACCCGGCGGGCGTGCCGCGCCTCCTCCAGGGCGCCGCGCAGGCCCTCCGCCGAGTGCACGGACGCGCTGACGCCCAGCGTGAGGCGGCCGTCGTCGGCGAGGCCCGAGCTGAGCGGGTCGCGCACCGACTCCAGGAGGGAGTCCGCGAGCAGACCCGTCTCCGAGCCGTCGTGCTCGCTGGAGACCGCGGGCAGCGGGACGAGCGCGATGGCCTCGTCACCCGTGTGGGCGACCGCGATCCGGTCGGACGGCTCAGGGCCCGAGGACAGCGGGTCGACCAGGATCTCCTCCAGGAGCGACTGGGCGACCGGTCCGCCGTCGATGTCGCCGCCCTCCCACTCCACCCGGGCCACCACGACCTGCCAGTGCGGGGCCGCGCCCAGGCCCGGCAGGAGCACCGGGGCCGCGACGCGCAGCCGGGCGGCGATCTCGGCGGGCGCCGCGCCCGTCTGCACCAGCTCCAGGACCTCCTGGGCGAGCCTGCGCCGCACCGTGCGGGCCGCGTCGCGGCGGTCCCGCTCGACCGCGATCAGCTGGGTCACGCCCTGCAACAGGTCGAGGCGCTCCTCGGGCCAGTCGCCCGCGTCGGCCTCGACGGCGAGCACCCAGTCGGACAGGACCGTCTCGCGCACGTCGCGGGACGCCCCGGCCGCTCCCCGGCCGCTGGTCCGAATGGGGAACAGCGAGTACGTCGAGCCCTCCACCGCCACGCGGTGCGGGCCGCGCCGCCCGGTGCGGGTGGCCGCCAGGTGCTCCCCGGCCAGGCGCGCGCAGACGGCCGCGGGCAGCGCGGTGCCGCCCGCGCTCGACCCGGCGATGGCCCGGCCCGCGGGGGAGAGCACCCAGGCCCGCAGGTCCAGGTCGGTGCCGAGCAGGTCGAGGACGACGTCGGGGCCGCCGCCCGCGGGGCCCGACGTCATCAGGCGGCGGTGCCGGTCGACCACGGCGGCCAGGTCACCGGCGCGCTCGCCGGAGACCTGGCGTACGACGTGTTCGGTGATGGTCGCGAAGGCGACCCGTTCGTTGACCGCGAAGAGCGGCAGCCGGTGCCGGGCGCAGGCCTCGACGATGTCGTCGGGGATGTCCCCGAGCTCGGCCTCGCCGGCCGCCAGGGCCGCCACCCCGGCGCTCGCCAGAAGGCGGACGAAGGGTTCGGTGTCCGAGGCGTCGCGGCGCCAGGCGAGGCCGGTGAGCACCAGCTCGCCGCCCGCCAGATAGCGGCTGGGGTCCCGCAGGTCCGTGGTCATCACACCGCGCACGGTGCGGTCCAGCTCGTCCTCGCCGCCGAGCAGCCGCAGGCCCAGCGCGTCGGTGTCAAGGAGTGCGCGCAGCCGCATGGTGTCGTCGCCGCCGATCTGTCTCGAATGGTGTGTACAAACATGTGCGCTCTGTAGCGCGGGGGCCCTGTGCCGCAGTGGAGCTCCGGTTTCCGGGGGGAAGCCGCGAGGTTACTGGGGCCCGTTCTTCATACGAATCTACAAGACGCACCGCTTGGCCAGCCAACTCCTTCATGGTTTCGGTGACTGACCCCATCGGACGACCGGGCGGTGTACTTGGCCCACTCCGCGTTAACAGCACATGAACGAGCAGTCGAGGGACGAACGGCCCGAGTGGCCTAAACGGAATCCCTGAATCGGAATCCTCCGTGCCTCGAAGCGAACGACCCTCGATACGAAGAAGAGAGCCTCATGGACTTCCTTCGCCCCGCCAGCTGGGAGGAGGCGCTCGCCGCCAAGGCCGAGCACCCCACGGCTGTGCCGATTGCGGGTGGCACCGACGTGATGGTCGAGATCAACTTCGACCACCGCCGTCCCGAGTACCTGCTTGACCTCAACCGCATCGTCGAGCTGCGCGAGTGGGAGGTGGGCGAGGAGACGGTCCGGCTGGGTGCCTCCGTCCCGTACACCCAGATCATGGAGGAGCTGCGCACCGAGCTCCCCGGCCTCGCGCTCGCCTCGCACACGGTCGCCTCCCCGCAGATCCGCAACCGCGGCGGCGTCGGCGGCAACCTGGGCACGGCGTCCCCGGCCGGTGACGCCCACCCGGCGCTGCTCGCCGCCGACTGCGAGGTCGAGGTGGAGTCCGTGCGGGGATCCCGCCTCATCCCGATCGACGACTTCTACACCGGAGTGAAGCGCAACGCGCTCGCCGCGGACGAGCTCATCAAGTCGGTGCACATCAAGAAGGCCGACGGGCCCCAGCAGTACTCGAAGGTCGGTACCCGCAACGCGATGGTCATCGCGGTCTGCGCGTTCGGCATCGCGCTGCACCCCGAGACCCGCAGCGTGCGCACCGGCATCGGTTCGGCGGCCCCGACCCCGATCCGGGCGAAGGCGGCCGAGGAGTTCCTGAACGCGGCGCTCGACGAGGGCGGCTTCTGGGAGAGCAAGAAGATCATCACCCCTTCGATCGCCAAGCAGTTCGCGACGCTCGCCTCCGGCGCCGCCAACCCGATCGACGACGTGCGCGGCACGGCGAGCTACCGCCGGCACGCCGTCGGGATCATGGCCCGCCGCACGCTCGGCTGGACCTGGGAGTCGTACCGCGGCAACGGCCGCAGCACTGAGGGAGTCGCATAATGCGCGTGAACTTCACGGTCAACGGCCGTCAGCAGGAAGCGGACGACGTGTGGGAGGGCGAGTCCCTCCTGTACGTGCTGCGCGAGCGCATGGGTCTGCCCGGCTCCAAGAACGCCTGTGAGCAGGGCGAGTGCGGCTCCTGCACCGTCCGGCTCGACGGGGTCCCGGTCTGTTCGTGTCTGGTCGCGGCGGGCCAGGTGGAGGGCCGCGAGGTCACCACCGTCGAGGGCCTGGCCGACTACGCGAAGCAGCGCAGTTCGGGGGGAGCCAGCCACCCGGGCGGCGCCTGCGGCAGCGGAGGCTGCGGCACCTCGCTCCAGGACGCCCAGCAGTGGCAAGCGAAGGGAACGGACTCGCAGACCGGCGAGGGTGGCGAACTCTCCCCGATCCAGCAGGCGTTCATCGACGCGGGCGCCGTCCAGTGCGGCTTCTGCACCCCCGGTCTGCTCGTCGCGGCCGACGAGATGCTGGAGCGCAACCCGCAGCCGTCCGACGCGGACATCCGCGAGGCGCTCTCCGGAAACCTGTGCCGGTGCACCGGTTACGAGAAGATCCTGGACGCGGTGCGTCTCGCCGCCGCCCGCCAGGACCGTCAAGGACTCCAGGAAGGTGCGGTCTGACCATGGGATCCACACGTACGACCGGCGCACCCACGAAGATCACCCAGGGTTCGCAGACCAAGGGCGGCATCGGCGAGTCGACGCTGCGCCCCGACGGCACCCTGAAGGTGACCGGCGAGTTCGCGTACTCCTCGGACATGTGGCACGAGGACATGCTCTGGGGCCAGACGCTGCGCTCGACCGTCGCGCACGCCGAGATCGTCTCCATCGACACCTCGGAGGCGCTCGCGCAGTCCGGCGTCTACGCCGTGCTGACCTACGACGACCTGCCGGCCGAGATGAAGCACTACGGCCTGGAGATCCAGGACACCCCGGTCCTCGCGCACAAGAAGGTCCGCCACCACGGCGAGCCGGTGGCCATCGTCGCCGCCGACCACCCGGAGACCGCGCGCCGCGCCGCCGCCAAGATCAAGATCGAGTACCGGGAACTCCCGCTCATCACCGACGAGGCGTCGGCGACCGCCCCGGACGCCGTCCTGGTCCACGAGGGCCGCGACGACCACCACATCGGTCACGTGCCGCACCCGAACATCGTGCACCGCCAGCCGATCATCCGCGGTAACGCAGACGAGGCGGCCAAGAAGGCCGACGTGATCGTCAAGGGCGAGTACACCTTCGGCATGCAGGACCAGGCCTTCCTCGGCCCGGAGTCCGGCCTCGCGGTGCCCTCCGAGGACGGCGGCGTCGAGCTGTACGTCGCCACCCAGTGGCTGCACTCGGACCTCGGCCAGATCGCCCCCGTCCTCGGCCTGCCCGAGGAGAAGGTGCGCATGACGCTCTCCGGCGTCGGCGGTGCCTTCGGCGGCCGCGAGGACATCTCGATGCAGATCCACGCCTGCCTCCTGGCGCTGCGCACCGGCAAGCCGGTCAAGATCGTCTACAACCGGTTCGAGTCCTTCTTCGGCCACGTCCACCGCCACCCGGCGAAGCTCTACTACGAGCACGGCGCCACCAAGGACGGCAAGCTCACGCACATGAAGTGCAAGATCGTCCTGGACGGCGGCGCCTACGCGTCGGCCTCCCCGGCGGTCGTGGGCAACGCCTCGTCCCTCTCGGTCGGCCCGTACGTGATCGACGACGTGGACATCGAGGCCATCGCCCTCTACTCGAACAACCCGCCGTGCGGCGCGATGCGCGGCTTCGGCGCCGTCCAGGCCTGCTTCGCCTACGAGGCCCAGATGGACAAGCTCGCCGACAAGCTGGGCATCGACCGGGTCGAGTTCCGCCAGCTCAACGCGATGGAGCAGGGCACGATCATGCCGACCGGGCAGCCGGTCGACTCGCCCGCCCCGGTCGCCGAGATCCTGCGCCGCATCAAGGCCCGCCCGCTGCCGCCCGAGCGCCAGTGGGAGTCCAGCGAGGGCGCCGACGTGCGCCAGCTGCCCGGCGGCCTGTCCAACACCACGCACGGCGAGGGCGTCGTACGCGGTGTGGGCTACGCGGTCGGCATCAAGAACGTCGGCTTCTCCGAGGGCTTCGACGACTACTCCACCGCCAAGGTGCGCATGGAGGTCATCAACGGCGAGCCCGTGGCGACCGTGCACACGGCGATGGCCGAGGTCGGCCAGGGCGGTGTCACCGTCCACGCGCAGATCGCGCGGACCGAGCTGGGCGTCACCCAGGTGACCATCCATCCGGCCGACACACAGGTGGGCAGCGCGGGTTCGACCTCCGCGTCCCGTCAGACGTACGTCACCGGCGGCGCGGTCAAGAACTCCTGTGAGCTCGTGCGCGAGAAGGTCCTGGAGCTCGGCCGCCGCAAGTTCGGTACGTACCACCCCGCTTGGGCCACCGCGGAACTCCTGCTGGAGGGCGGCAAGGTCGTCACCGACGGCGGCGAGGTCCTCGGTGACCTGGTCGACGTCCTCGAGGACGAGATCGTCGAGATCGAGGCCGAGTGGCGGCACCGCCCCACCGAGGCCTTCGACCTGCGCACCGGACAGGGCTTCGGCCACGTCCAGTACTCCTTCGCCGCGCACCGCGCGGTGGTGGAGGTCGACACCGAGCTCGGCCTGGTCAAGGTCATCGAACTGGCCTGCGCCCAGGACGTCGGCAAGGCGCTCAACCCGCTGTCCGTGGTCGGCCAGATCCAGGGTGGCACCACCCAGGGCCTGGGCGTCGCGGTCATGGAGGAGATCATCGTCGACCCGAAGACCGCGAAGGTCAGGAACCCCTCCTTCACGGACTACCTGATCCCCACCATCCTCGACACGCCGACGATCCCCGTCGACGTGCTCGAACTCGCCGACGACCACGCCCCGTACGGGCTGCGCGGCATCGGCGAGGCCCCGACCCTGTCGTCCACCCCTGCCGTCCTCGCGGCGATCAGGAACGCGACGGGCCTGGAGCTCAACAGGACGCCGGTGCGGCCCGAACACCTCACCGGCACGTGAGCCCTCGGTGCGGGACCCTCACCCAGGGCCCCGCACCGAGGGACCGATCCCCCGCTCGGGGATCCGCGAAGTTCTCCGAGCGGTGTGTGCCTCCCGGGAACGTCACACTTCCTCCGCCCACACCGCTCGGAGCTCAACTCCCCTTCTTCTCGTGGGAGCAGTCGTTCGTCTCGGGCCGTCCCCCGGGTCGTGCAGCCAACGCACCATCCCAAATCCCGCAGTCAGCGGGTGCCCCTGTGAACCTTGGGAGTAGGCACCATGACCCAGTCTCCAACGGAGCTGAAGACCACGGCGGAGGACGCGGGCAACGGCTCCCGTGTTCCGGCCGGCCGGTCTTGGCTCGACAGGTACTTCCACATATCCCTGCGAGGATCCACGGTCGCGCGTGAGGTGCGCGGCGGCGTCACGACCTTCATGGCCATGGCGTACATCCTGCTGCTCAACCCCCTGATCCTGTCCGGCAAGGACGCGGCGGGGGACACCATGGCCACGAAGGCCGTGATCACCGCGACGGCGTTCGCGGCGGCCTTCACCACCCTGCTCATGGGCTTCGTCGGCAAGGTGCCGCTGGCCCTGGCCGCCGGACTCTCCGTGTCCGGTGTGATCTCCTCGCAGGTCGCGCCCGAGATGACCTGGCCGCAGGCCATGGGCATGTGTGTGATGTACGGCGTGGTGATCATGCTCCTCGTGGTCACCGGGCTGCGCGAGATGATCATGAACGCGATCCCGCTCGCCCTCAAGCACGGCATCACCATGGGCATCGGTCTCTTCATCGCGATCATCGGCCTGGTCAAGGGCGGCTTCGTCCACCAGGGCAAGGCGACACCGCTCACCCTCGGCCCCGCGGGGGAGCTGCAGGGCTGGCCCGTACTCATCTTCGCGGGCACCCTGCTCCTGATCTTCATGCTCCAGGCGCGCAACATCCCCGGCGCGATCCTGATCGGCATCATCACGGGCACCATCGTGGCCGTGGTCCTCAACGCGGCGGACGTCGTCGACCCCAAACAGTGGGCCAACGGCACGCCCGCCCTGCACGGCAGCGCGGTCTCCACACCCGACTTCTCACTCTTCGGTGACGTCGAGTTCGGCGGCTGGGGCGAAGTCGGCGCGATGACCGTCGGCATGATCGTCTTCACCCTGGTGCTGGCCGGCTTCTTCGACGCGATGGCCACCATCATCGGCGTCGGCACCGAGGCCAACCTGGCCGACGAGAAGGGCCGCATGCCCGGCCTGTCCAAGGCGCTGTTCATCGACGGCGCGGGCGGTGCCATCGGCGGTGTCGCGGGCGGCTCCGGCCAGACCGTCTTCGTCGAGTCCGCCACCGGCGTCGGCGAAGGCGCCCGCACGGGCCTCGCCTCGGTCGTCACCGGCCTGTTCTTCGCGGCCTGCCTCTTCTTCACCCCGCTCACCGCGATCGTGCCGCAGGAGGTCGCTTCCGCGGCCCTCGTCGTCATCGGCGCGATGATGATGATGAACGCACGGCACGTCGACTGGGCCGACCGCGCCACCGCCATCCCGGTCTTCCTGACCGTCGTCCTGATGCCCTTCACGTACACCATCACCACCGGTGTCGCGGCGGGCGTCATCTCCTGGGTCGCCATCAAGATCGCCCAGGGCAAGGCGCGCGAGATCGGCGCCTTCATGTGGGGCCTGACGGTGATCTTCATCGTCTACTTCGCCCTCAACCCCATCGAAGGATGGCTGGGCGTCCACTGACGCCCGAGCCCTCCGCACATCCCGAGACTCAACAGGAGGCCGACATGCTGGACATCGCCGACGAGCTGAACCGGTGGGTCGAGCAGGGACGTGACTTCGCCGTCGCCACCGTGGTGGCGGTCGGCGGGAGCGCGCCCCGGCAGCCGGGCGCCGCGCTCGCCGTCGACAGCGAGGGCACGGCGATCGGCTCGGTCTCCGGGGGATGTGTGGAGGGTGCCGTCTACGAACTGTGCCAACAGGCTCTGGAGGACGGCGAGACCGTCATGGAGCGCTTCGGGTACAGCGACGACGACGCCTTCGCCGTGGGACTCACCTGCGGCGGCATCATCGACATCCTGATCACCCCGGTCCGCGCGGGCGCCCCGGTCAGAACCGTCCTCGCGGCCGCTCTCGCCGCCGCCTCCTCGGGGGAGGCGGCGGCGGTCGCCCGCATCACGTCGGGACCCGCCGAGCTGGTCGGCCGCGCCGTTCTCGTACGGGCCTCCGGGGAGTCGGGGGAGTACGAGGGCGGGCTCGGCGGACACCCCGAGCTGGACCGCACGGCCGCGGGCGAGGCCCGCGCGATGCTGGACGCGGGGCGGACCGGCGTCGTCGAGATCGGCGAGGACGGCTCGCGGTGCGGTCAGCCGATCTCGCTGCTCGTCGAGTCGAGCGTGCCGCCGCCGCGCATGATCGTGTTCGGCGCGATCGACTTCGCCTCGGCGCTCGTCCGCATCGGCAAGTTCCTCGGCTACCACGTCACGGTCTGCGACGCCCGGCCCGTCTTCGCCACCCCCACGCGCTTCCCCGACGCCGACGACATCGTCGTCGACTGGCCGCACCGCTATCTGGAGCGCACCGAGACCGACGGCCGCACCGTGCTCTGCGTCCTGACGCACGACGCCAAGTTCGACGTGCCGCTCCTCAAGTACGCGCTGCGCCTGCCCGTCGCCTACGTCGGCGCGATGGGTTCGCGCCGCACGCACGAGGACCGCAACAAGCGGCTGCGGGACGTGGGCGTCACGGAAATCGAACTGGCCCGGCTGCGGTCGCCCATCGGGCTGGACCTCGGGGCACGCACGCCCGAGGAGACGGCGCTCTCCATCGCCTCGGAGATCGTCGCCAACCGGCGGGGCGGCAGTGGGGTGTCGCTCACCGGGGCGCACACGCCCATCCATCCGGATGGAACGCGGAGGGCTTCGGGGCGGATCGGGTCCGTGGCGTGAGCGGGTTCGGGGCCGCCTGCGGGTGCGCTCTGGCTGGGCGCGCGGTTCCTCGCGCCCCTGCGGGGCGGATCGGGTTCGTGGCCTGAGCGGTTTCCGGGGCGGCCGCGGGTGCGCTGTGGCTGGGCGCGCAGTTCCCCGCGCCCCTTACGGGGCCCTTGCCGGGGCGCGGCGGCCTTCAGGGCGGATCGGGTCCGTGGCCTGACGCCCTTGGATACCGGCTGCGGGTCTTCTGTGGCTGGGCGCGCAGTTCCCCGCGCCCCTTACGGGCCCTCATGGGGTCCCCTCCGTCGTCAGTCTCTTCACCACCTGGGTGAACATGCGGCGGGACACCGCTGCCAGCGGGGCGTCGCAGATCGACGGCAGGGCGCGTACGCGTAGGTCCTCGCGCCAGATCAGGCGGGAGTGGGGCGCGTAGGCGTAGACCTCGATCTCCGCCCAGCCGGTCACGAAACTTCCGCGTTTCTCCAGGCGGCAGCGGCCCGGCGCGGTGGCCAGCGGCGGGTGCCACTCGACCACCTCCATCACGTCGTCGAACCCGACGGGTCCGAGCGCGCTGCGGGCGACGAAGACCGTGCCGACGTGCGTGGGCGGTGGCGTGCGGACGTGGATCCGGGTCAGCGGGACGACGTCGGCGTGCCGCTCCCACGCGGTCAGCCGGGACCAGGTCTCGGCTGCGGACAGGGGCAGATCCCTGGTGAACTGGAAGTGAGCCACGCCCCGAGCCTGCCAGGCCGAAGGCCGGACGTGCCCTTCCGCCCCGCCGGGCGGCTCGGTCACGATGGGCGGGCACCGCATCCAGGCCGGCACCCGGAGGCCACCGTGGACCCACACCGGCAGGACGCGCCCGACGCCGCTCGCGAACGCCACGCCAGGCTCGACGCGCTGACCCGCGACCCCTACCCGCTCTACGACCGGGCCCGCGCGGCCGAAGGGCTCACCTTCGTGCCCGAGTTCGACGCCTGGCTGGTGGCCCGCGACGCCGACGTCCGCGAGGTGCTGCGCCGCCCCGACGACTTCTCCTCTGCCAACGTGCTCCGCGGCGACGTGCGCCCCTCGCCCGCGGCGCTCGCCGTGCTCGGCGGGGGCTTCGGCGGCGCCGGGGTCGTGGTCAACTCGGACGGCGCCGCGCACCGGCGGCTGCGCGCGCCCCTGGTCCGCGCGCTCTCGGCGGCGCGGGTCGCCAAGCTGGTGCCGTACGTGAGGGAACGGGCCGAGGCGCTCGTCGAGTCCTTCGCGGCGCGGGGGCGCGTCGAGCTGATGGAGGCGTACGCGCGACGGCTGCCCGGCGAGGTCGTCGGCAAGCTCGTCGGGCTCGACCCCGCGGACGTACCGAGGGCGGTGCACGGCGGGTACCAGGCCGAGCGGCTGCTCTTCAGGCCGCTGGACGAGGCGGCCCAAGTGGCCGCCGCCGAGGACGTCGTGGCGATGCAGCGGGTCATGGACGGCTACGTACGCGACCGCAGGGCGGCGCCGCGCGATGACCTGTGCACGGAGCTCGTCGCCGCACTCGCCCCCGGCCCCGCCGACCAGCCGCTCACCCTCGAACAGCGCCATGAACTCGTCGCGCAGCTGCAGAACTTCCTGCTGGCGGGCCACCTCACCACCACGGCCCTGACCGGCACCACGGTGCTCCATCTGCTGCGCAGCCCGGACCGCTGGAAGCTGCTCACGGAGGAGCCCGCGCGGATCCCGGCGGCGATCGAGGAAGCGGCCCGCTACGACACGGCCGTCCAGGCCTTCCGGCGCACCACCACCCGGGACGTCTCCCTGGCCGGCACCGAACTGGCCGAGGGCAGCACGCTCCTCGTGGCGTTCGGGGCGGCGGGGCGGGACGCCGCACGGCACCCGCGGCCCGCGGACTTCGACGTCGAGCGGCAGCAGAACGGCCGCCATCTCGCCTTCGGCCTGGGCGTCCACGGCTGCGTGGGCGAGCTGCTGGCCCGCGAGCAGCTCAGGATCACCCTGGAGCTGCTGACCCGGCGGCTGCCCGGCCTGCGGCTCGCCGACGACCGGCCCGCCGTCACGATGCGGCCGACCCTGATCCACCGGGCTCCGGAGGCGCTGCACCTCACGTGGTGAAGCGCGCCGCGGGTCCCTAGCGGTAGATCTTGCCCGGCTCGGCCTTGCCCGGCGCGAGCAGCTGCGGCACGGTCACGAAGACGAAGCCGCGCTCCTTCAGCTTGTCGATGACACCGGGCACGGCGGGGACGGTGCCCTTGTAGATGTCGTGCAGCAGGATGATGCCGTCGCGCTTGGTCTGCTCCAGGACGCGCTTCTCGATCAGCTTGGAGTCATTGGTCGTGTAGTCCTTCGCGGTCACGGACCACAGGATCTCCGAGAGACCGAGCTCCTTGGAGAGCTTGTTGATGTCGTCGTTGGTGCGGCCCTGCGGCGGGCGCATCAGCGTCGGCTTCTTGCCGATGAGCTTCTCGATCGCCTCGTTGGGGCGCTCCAGCTCCTTGCGCGCCTCCTTGGCGTCGATCTTCGTGAGGATCTTGTGCGACCAGGTGTGGCTCGCGACCTCGTGCCCCTCGGCGTCCATCTGCTTCACGAGCTCGGGGTACTTCTCTATGTGGTTCTTGCCGAGCGTGAAGAAGGTGGCGGGCACCTTCTTCTCCTTGAGGATGCTGAGCAGCTTGGGCGTGTTCTCGCTGGGCCCCGCGTCGAAGGTGAGGGCCACGCACTTGGCCTTGCGGCAGTCGACCGTGCCGAACTTCCCCTGGTCCGCGGCCTTCGCCCCGGCGGCGTCCTTGCGGACGGTGGCGGGGGACGTGGTGTCGAGCTTGGTGCACCCGGTCATCGCGAGGGCGAGGGCGGCCCCCGCGGCGAGGGCGGAGGCGGTCCGGCGCAACCTCTTCGTCGATCGGCGCGTCTTGGGGGCGGAGGGCATGTTCACGGCAGGCATGCGAGCACTATACATGTGACGTATACACGCCGTTCATAGCCCCCTGTACTGGGCACCTCTCCCCGTACGGGCCCGTACGCGAGCGCGTACGAACCCGCAGGGAAGAGGCGAAATGCCCTGCCGTGAAGAGGCGGAAGGACCCCAGGAACGGCCTCGGGAACGGCCTAGGGATGCCTAGGGAACGGCCTCGGGAGCGGCCTGGGTCAGGTCGGGATGACCCTGATCGACGGGTGGATCGAGGTGTTCAGGTAGAGCCGCTCCTTCTTGCCCTCCTGCTCCAGCTCCATCACCAGCCGGTACCGGTACAGACCGGGCTTCGCGGTGCTCATGACCGTGCCCGCCCAGTAGTAGTAGACCGGCGTGTACTTGTCCCGCATGCGGTCGGGCATCCCGTAGATCTTCAGCTCGTTGAAGATCCGGCGCTCCGCCACGTCCTCCTCGTCACCCACCTCGGTGTCCAGGAAGACGATGTTGTTGATCTTCGGCATGGGGGGCCAGGTGCCGTCCAGGCGCTTCTCCATGTCGATCGGGCGCACGATCCAGTTGATGACCTGCCCCTGCTTGCACACCGTCTCCAGGGAGGGCGTGCCCTGCCCCTTGCCGCCGATGCTGTTGTCCATCATGTACATCGCGTCGCTCAGCGAGCCCGTCTCCGTCGCCCGCTCCATGTTGATGAGCGTCACGATGTTGAGCTGGACCGAGTTCAGCTGGCCGGGATTCTGCTTCTCCACGCCACTGCGCGTAGTGGTGCTCACCGTGCCTCCTTCGCGTACGCCGCCATGACTGCCTGGTCCCTAGCCGACGAGGGACGACGACAGGGTGGTGCTGATCGGCTGGTCCCTCGTGCCCAGCTTGAACTTGAGCTGGTACGTGATCGGTCCCGCGTCGGCCTTCTTCACGGTGCCGACCCAGTACGCGACGTCGGTGCCGGGGTAGACCTTCCGCTCCGGCTCGCACACCTCGCGGTCGATCACGATGTCCTCGATGGCGACGTACGCCTCACACTCCAGCGCGAGGCAGTTCCACAGGATCTGGTCCCCGCGCTTCGCCTTGGTCTGCAGCTCCTCGCTGCCGAACCCGGTGGAGCCGCCGGCCTTGTTCGTGTCGTACATGTACAGGTGGCCCCGGAGATTGCCGGCCGCCAGGGCGCCCACGCAGTCCACGACGGCGGTGATGGAGATCGGCCGCTTCGCGACGGTCTCCCGCCTCGGCTTGGTGGTCATCTGTTCCTCCTCGTCCGGTGGGGGGGGGTGCTCAGCCGCGCTGGGCGGGCGGGTTCGTCGGGATCGGCAGCTGGCCGACACCCGCCTTGGTGAAGGCGTTGCGCCGCGGCTCCGAGCTGATCTTCAGAGACGAGGAGCAGGTCAGGTTCACCGGATCCCACCGGAGCTCGCCGTTGGTCTGCGCGAGCCGGTGCAGCTGGATGCGCATGGTGTACGAGTACGTGCCGGGCCGGGACGTGTCGACCGTCGCCGACCAGTACCAGCCGTCGGTGACCATGTCGGGGGAGCCGTACTCCGCCGGGTACATGATCTTCGCGTCCACGGCCTCGCCGTAGATGTCGGTGATCACCGGGGCGGGGTAGCTCGCCGAGGAGGTGGCGTCCTCGGTCACGATCTGACCGGTGACGTCCACGATCTTCTGCCCGGACATCCGGCCGCGGGTGCGCCGGGTGGTCTTGACCCGGGTGCCCACGTTCCTGCGGATGCGGTTGAGCTCCACGGCCGCGTCGGCGCTCGGCACCGTGGACTTGGCCGCCAGCTCCTGGAGCTCGGCGAGCGCCTGCTCGTCGCTCTGCCGGGCCCGCTCGACCTCGTAGCCGCGCGGCACGGTGGGCGGGATGGAGCCCAGGCTGTACGGCAGCCAGTTGAGCACCTGCTCGCTGGCCTGTGAACCGTCCAGCCAGTACGAGCCGTGGATCGCGGTCACCAGCTCGCCGGTGCCCTGGTTCTCCGAGCCGTGCAGCTTCATGTTGTCGAACAGATAGGTGTTGCCGTCGAGGGTGTTGGACGTGAGCGCGCTGCCGACGTCCACGAGCACGATGATCGCCAACTGTTGGGGCATGATTCCGCCTTCGTCGTCGTTCCCGGCTTTGCCGTCGTCGCCGTTCTCCGGCCGGCCGCTACTGACACATCAGCGCGGGGGATTCGACATGCATGACGCTGTCGACGCCGTCGTACATCTGGAGTTCCAGGCGGTACGTGTAGGGCACGCCCCGCGCCATCCAGGACGGCACCACACCGGTCCACACGTCGAGGTCGAGCTTGGCGCTCGCCGGGTCGCCCGACTCCTGGTCGTGGGAGCTCCGGCCCTGGCCCTGGCTCTGGCCGTAGGAGCCCTGGCCGTAGGAGCCCTGGCCGTAGGAACCCTGCCCGTACGCGCTCTGGCCGGACTGCCCGTAGGCACCCTGTCCATAGGCGCCCTGGCCGTACCCACCCTGGCCGTACGCGCCCTGGCCCTGGCCCGCGCCGGGCTGACCCTGTTGTCCTTGCAGGCCCTGCTGTCCTTGCTGTCCTTGCTGCGCCTGCTGGCCCTGCGCCTGTCCTTGCTGCCCGTTCTGCCCGTTCTGCCCGTTCGCCGGGACGAAGGAGATGTTCTTGATCTCCACGGGCGTCTGGAGGTCCAGCGCGAGCGCGGTCCACGAGACGGTCTGGCCGGGCCTGACGACGGTCACGAGGTTCGGCGTCCCCTGATGGGAGCTGTTGAACGAGCCGTCGTCCACCATGCAGAGATTGCCGTCCTGCAGCGACTTGGTCGACAGCGCGCCGATGACGTCCACGACGGCGATGATGTTCACTTGCGACTTGGTTCCACTCACGGTCATTCCACTCCTGTCCTCGCACCTGGTGGTTGCGCGCGGTGCCCCGCGCCTAGCCGCGGTCCCGCACCAGCGGGACCTTTCCGACAGCCGTCCGCTCGATCTCCGCGGAGAGCCTGGGCACGAACTTGAGCTGGAAGGTGTAGCCGGTCCGCTCGATCGACGCGGCGTTCGCCTCGCCGTGGTTGAACAGCGAGAGGGCGCGCGGCAGGGCGTTCACGAACAGCTGCTGCGCCCCGTAGGGGCCGAGCGCGGCGTCCGCCCGGTAGGTCAGGCCCAGCACGTCGTCGACCGCGGCGAACAGCGTGATCGTCTTGCCCTCGCGGTAGTTGACGAACTGCACGTCGTGCGCGACCTCGGGCAGGTCCACCACGTCGGCGGCCTTCAGCTCGTCGCACACGGCGGTGTAGGCGCGCGCCGCCGAGTACTGGCTGTCGTTGATGTGCAGTACGTCGCCGGTACGGCCGGCGAACTCGAACTGCTCGGTCTTCAGGCCGGGTCCGTCCGTACGCGGCCTGCGGATCATCCGGTCGCCCAGCTTCAGCCTCAGCAGCGGGGCCTCGTGCGCGTGCAGCCGGGTGACGACGAGTTCGCCCTCCTCGCCCTCGGGGACGGGCCGGCCCTCCTCGTCGACGATCTCGATGTAGTGCAGCCCCGGCACCGACGACAGATAGGGCGATTCCGCGTCGAGCTGGAGGCCGATCGTCTCCGCCTGGGTGGCGGCGAAGTAGCTGAGGATCGCCAGGTTCGGGTAGAGCGCCTGGAGTTCGACCCGCTTGCGGTGCGGCAGCACGCCGCTGCCGTACAGGGCGACGCGGAAGCTCTCCCGGTACTCCTGGCGCATGCCCGCGCCGAGGTCGGCGAGGATCGCGATGCCCGCGGAGATCCCCATCAGCGCCTTGGGGCCCCGGTAGGAGAACATGTGCTCGAGGACGGGGGCGGTGACGGGCCCCGCGCCGACGTAGTTGACGCCCGGCACGTGCTGGAGCACGCCGCCGACCATCGTGCCGCTGCTCCACATCTGGTAGTCGGCCAGCGTGGTGAACAGCCACTTGGGGTCGGTGCCCGCGAGGTGCCCGGCGAGCTGGTAGGCGCCCATGAAGCGGCCGGCGATCTCATAGGTGTCGCGCAACTCCCGCAGGGCGTACACGACTTCGAGCGGCCGCCCCCCGCTGGTGCCGCCGCTGGCCACGATCTCGAACTCGCCGCGGGTGAGGGGGACCACCAGGCCGGGCCGCGCGTCCATGAGGAAGTCGCGCTGCACGTCCTTGTCCGACAGCGGGATGCGCTGCCACTCCTCGTACGTCGTGGGGGCGCTGGTGATGCCCGCGCCGCGCAGCCGTTCGCGCCACAGCGGGTTGAGCATCGCGGTGTTGACCATCTGCTGGAGACGGCGCTGGACGAGGGCGTCCTGGATCTCGTGCGGGACCTCGCTGTAGAGCGTCTGGCAGACCCGCTCGCATTCGCGCATCTTGCTCGCGAACGAGGGAAGTACGGTTACGGCTTCAACTGATTCCGGGTGTAACTCCCAGTCAGGTATGAGCCAGTTGGCAAGTTCCCTGGCGCCGCCGGGAGCCGGTGCGGCGGGTGGCACACGCGTTGCCTGTGGAGCGTGAGATGTACTCAACATCCGTCCCCTCTAAGCTTTCGCTGTTCCCTCTTCGCTGTTGAGCAGGTCCTGCCCGGTTCTCCGGATTTCGGTGAGCAGCATCCGGAAGTGCTCGCCGGTGATCTGATGGTTCATCATGACCACGCGCAGTGCGGCCACGCCGTCGACATCAACTTTCGAGATGAAGAAATTCCCCTCGAGTTTGATGCGATTCCTGATGGCGATCTGAAGACGGTGAACGTCTTTCCTCCCGAGCCCTGAAGGAAGGTAACGGAAGCACAAGATATTGGCTTCCGGACGGTGCAGGGTCTCGAAGTCGCGGTCGGCCCGCACGACATCATGGGCCTCTTGCGTCAGTCGGCAGAGATACTCGATCTTCTCCGCGAACAACGCCCTTCCATAGAGCGCCCACAGGGCCCAGAGCGTCATGATCATGGGCCGCTTCGTGCACTCGAAGTTCTTTCCGCCGCTGTCGAAGGCGGTGTAGATGTCCTGCTCCTCCTCGAACACATAGCTTGCTTTCTGCCGGAATGCCGCAAGGCTGGATTCCCTGTTCCGGTAGAAGAGCATGGTGCAGGGTGCGGGGACGAACATCATCTTGTGCGCGTCCCAGGTCAGCGAATCCGCCTTCTCGATGCCCCGGAGCTTGTCGCGGAGCGTGTCGGAGACCAGCAGGCTCGCGCCGTGCGCGCCGTCCACGTGCAGCCACAGGCCCCGCTCGCGGGCGATGTCGGCCAGTTCGTCGATCGGGTCGAACGCGCCCACCGGCGTGCTGCCCGCCGAGACGACGAGGCAGAACACCTTCAGGTTCTGCCGCTCCGCCGCGGCGAGCGTCGCGCGCACTTCGCTCACGTCGATCTGCTGGCGCCGGTTGAGCGGCAGGCGCACGAGCTGGGCGTCGCCGATGCCCATCACACCGGCCGCCCTGGCGATGCTGTAGTGCACGTCGGCGCCCACCGCGATGGCCGGCCTGGGCTGGCCGCGCAGTGCCGAACCCCCCTCTGACCAGTAGCCGGGCAGCTTCTCGTTGCGTGCGGCGAGCAGTGCGGTGAGGTTGGCGAGCGAGCCGCCGGAGGTGGTCACCATGGTGAACCGCCCCGGATCCCAGCCGATGAACCGGTTCAGCTCGTCGGCCATGATGCGCTCGACCGCGCTGGGCAGCTGGCCCGCCTCGTAGAACGAGGCCGGCTGGCTGAGCATGGAGCTCACGAAGTCCATCACCCCGGCGACCGGCGCGGGGGCGGAGAACTGCCGCCCCATGTAGCCGGGCGACCGCACCTGGATCCCCGTCCTGATGTACAGGTCGATGATCCCCGCCAGCCTCTCCTCGTCGAAGGCGGCGACGCTCTCGTGCTCCGTCGTCATCAAGGCCCTCGCGGCCTCGGACAACTTCGCGGGATCGATCAGTTCGAGGCCCCTGATGGAGATGTCCGACAGGTGCTTCTCGAGCTTTGAGAGAGCGGTTTCTGAGTTCTCCCTGAACAGCTGCGGATCAAATGCCTCAAGCAGTAATCCGCTCTGCTCCGATCCGGGATCACTCGACCGAGATTCCGTCACTAGGGTTCCCCCCTTGGAAATCCCCCGTATAGCCCGACATGGTTTTGCGGCCCGACATCGGCGCGCTCGGTGCGCGACACCCGGATGCCGTCCGGAGTTCTTCGGGTGTTCTCCTGCTCAAAGACTTGCGGCCCGGCTGGTCGAACCGGATCGCAATGCCTCGGCCGGCGGCCCGCGTTCAGCGAAGGCCGCACGGCATTCCCCCTCGAAGCGCTCGCGCAGCTTGTTACTCCCCCGGCATGGTCAGTGCCCCACAGCGACCACCGTAGGCGCTCACGATTCAACGAGAAATCGAAACTCCGGGGTCTGTCCGAAAAAGCGCGCGGACCATCTGATGGTTCGTCAATCAACTGCAGTCACATGCGTAACCGTAGATATGCGAGGTTCCAGAAGGGTTCCGTTCTTTTCAGACACCGTGCCTCCGGCATGTGCGCGGTGAAACACGAAAAGAGCAGGGCAGTGACCGTGCGGTGTGCCGCGCAATCCGTTTCCTGCCATTGTCGGCACCACTTCGAGCCGCCCGCCCCGGCGTGCGCTCCCCACCGCATTCAGGCCGGTCGATTCCCCCTCGGCGACGCCGATCCGGCCAGCGATCCGTCCCGTACCAACACTCCCGTCGAACGCGAAGAGACCGAAACCCTGCGGGCGACACCGAGAAGTTCGAACGGAAGGTCCGGTCCAGGGGGGGGGTGGGGTGGGTGGCCCCCCAGCCGCCAACCCCCAGCCGTCGACCGTCAGCCGTCGACCGGCAATTGGCGATCGCCGACCGACCCCCGCCAACGGCACGGGCCGGCGAAAGCGCTGTCACGCTTGTCGCCGGCCCGTCGGGAGCGGGGGAGGCCGGGAGCGGCGGAGGCCGGGCGCGGGGGAGGGCGCGGGACGCACCCAGCCGCCCTCAGCCCGCGCCCGGACTCAGGCCCGGACGCACACCCCCGCCCGCTCCAAAGTCACCCGCCCCAAAGCCCTCCGCCCCTCACTCCACGACCGGCACCAGGAACAAGTGGATCGACTGGTCCTTCGCGCGGAAGTGGTCGTTCTCCGGGCCCTTCTTCGCGCGGTCCGACACCACCACGACGTGGTCACGCGAGACCCAGGAGACGCCCTCCGCGGTGCCGTAGACCGTGCGGCCCTTGTCGTCCGTCGGCAAGGAGTAGACCGTGCCCTCGTCGACCTGCCACTTCTTCGGCGACAGGCGGCCCACCCACAGTGCGGACGACGCCTGGGAGAGCACGGCGATCCTGCCGTCGCGCACCGACACGCTGCTGTAGTCCTCGAACGGCAGCGAAGCGGGCAGCTGGATCGTCTCCGCGTGGTCCCACGCGGCCTTGCCGCGCCGGAAGACCTGGATGCGCCCGCCGCCCGGCGTACGGCCCTCCTTGCCGCCCTTGCAACGGTTGCCCTCGCAGAGCGCCAGCAGGTAACCCGTGCCGCCCCGCTCCACCCACTCCAGGCCCTCCATGCCCTTGTTGGCGTCGGACAGCGCGAAGTCGAGCGGCGCGGTGCCGTGCGGGCGCAGCCGGGCGTCGTACTCCTGGACCTGGGCGCGGAAGCCCTCGGGCTTGACGGGGACGGCCTCGCTCAGCGTGTAGTGGCGCCCGCTCGACGGGTCGTAAGCCAGGTCCTCGTACCCTTCGGCCTCATCGGCCTTGTGGGCCTTCGGCTCCTTCTTCCCCTTCTTTCCCCTGTCCGTACGGCCGTTGGCCCCGAGCACGCCGTTCTCCGGCGCCTTGGCCGACAGCTCCGCGCTGATCCGGATGACGAAGGGCAGGTTGTCGCAGACGACGAGGAAGACGCCGTCGCGGTAGAGGACGCCGCTCGCCTCCAGACGGCTGCCCGCGGCGTCGCCGATCAGCTCCTGGATCTTCGCCTCCTTGACGAGACGCAGCTCGGCCACGGCCTTGGCCGACCCGGCGGCCGCCGCCTTCACCACGGCCTTCGTCCGGTCCTGCTTCTTGTCCCGCGTCTTGCCCCGCTCCTTGCTCTGCTTCTTGGCCACGGTCATGACGGCAGCACCTCCAGGGCGCCGGGGAAGACGGCGCCGCTCGCGCCGTTGGGGTAGGTCTTGCGCAGCTCGGCGAGCTGCTGTCGCGCGCTGTCGTAGCGCATCCGCGTGTAGTGGAAGATCCCGTACGTGAACTGCGAGCCCCGGCTCAGCTCCCACTGCCGGTACGCGGCCCGGTACACCTCGTCGTTGGTGAACTGCCGCCCGGTGAAGGGTTTTCCGTGCGGGCTGTCGGACTCGCCGTACGCCGCGCCGGAGATGAGCTGCCACAGCCCGTCGGAGCGTTCGGAGCCCTCCGCGCCGATCAGCGCGGCGACCCGGTCGGGGCCGAACTCGGTGTCGAGCAGGTACTCCAGGTGGTCCAGGTAGTACTGGCAGAAGTCGTGGTGCCGCAGCAGGTTGGTGAAGAGCGGCAGGCGCGACGTCTCGTGCGGGGCGTGCGTGATGCGGCAGTAGTTGCGGCTCATCGCGGGCCAGTCGAGCAGGTCCGTGTACTGCCACTGGGTCGAGAAGAAGTCGATGCCGGAGCTGTTGTCGTAGTCCCAGGGGACGAACGTGAAGTACGGGCGGTCCACGAAGCCCGAAGGGTCCCCGAGCCGCCCCGAGTTGTAGAGGTAGTAGTTCGCCGGGGTGGCGAAGTAGTTGTCCCAGCTGCCGAGCAGCACGTTGGCCCCGGCCCAGCGCAGGAACGCGCGGACGTTCATGACGTCCTCGACCGAGGACCGGAAGGCGTCGGAGGCGAACCGGCCCTCGTCGCCCGGCAGTCCGGCCCCGTTCACGGCCCGGACGAGCACGGCCAGGTCGTCGTAGGTGTTGGCGGTCGGGTCGTTCTCGTTCGTCTTCAGCCGGTAGGTGCGGTCGTCCTCCAGGCTGCCGGTGGTGAAGTACTGGTGGCCGCCGTCCGAGCCGTCGGTCCCTGAGCGGTGCTCCAGGGTCGCCGCGCCGACGTCCCCGTAGTACGCCTTGTAGAGGTTGCCCTCGGAGTTCTTGCCGAAGTGGTCCTTCAGGAACTTCTTGTCGACCTGCTCGATCACCGAGAACAGGCCCATGTAGCGGTCGTCAAGGGCGAACGTCGCGTACGTGTGCTGCGCCGCCGGGATCCCCGCGCGCTCCAGGAGCCGCCAGGCCACGGCCTCCCGCATCTGCGACGGGTCGTTGTACATCGCCTTGAGGTTGATCCGCTCCATGCCGTGCAGCCGGTCCTCGCTCGCCCCGATCTCCAGGTCGATCTTCCACGAGCGCTTGGGCGCGTGGGCCGTCATGTTGCCGCTGTTGACGAGCGAGAACGCGGACGTCGAGAGGAGCTCGGCGGCCGGCTCGTCGCTCCTCGCGATGGTCAGCCGGGCTCCCGGCGGCGCCACGGTCACCTCGTCGGCGGTGAGCAGACCGGGCGGCCAGCCGGTGACCTTGACCTGATACAGGCCGTGCGCGAAGAACTCCGTCTTGTCCCGCGCGGCGCCGAGGTACGCCTCGACGATCTCCCCGATCGCGGTGGGCCGCCCCGCCGCGTCCTGGAGCACGAGCCTGCCGTCCGCGCCCGCGGCGTCCCCCTGCTCGGCGAGCAACAGGTCGAACAGCAAGCCGAACTCGGCCTTCGTGCGCAGCGCGGCATCGCCGGGCCCCGCCGCCGCGTTGGCCTGCTCGGCCAGCCTGCGTCCCGTACCGCGCGGCAGTCCGGAGACCACCACGGCCCGATTCTTGAACCCGTCCCGGAACGTTCCCTTGTCCATGGTCCTGTCCATGCGGCCTCCCGGCCTTCCGAGGGGTGAACTCCTTTCTCTACGCCCGGCTCCACATGACCGCCAGGCCGATTACCGGCCCGCCTCCGGGGCGCGTGACACGGGCGCGGCCCACGTCGCGGGGCGGGCGCCCCCGTCAGGCCTCGGCCAGCAACCGCTTCAGCGTGGCCCGGCCCGCCGTGCCCCAGGTCGGCTTGCCGCCGGGGAGGCCCTGGTCGCCCGCGCGGCCGATGCTGAGCAGGCCCAGGACGGTGCGCAGGGCCCAGCCCTTGGCACGGCGTCGCGTCGCGTCGTCGGCGTGGGGGTAGGCGGTGAAGAAGCGGGCGGCGCCGCCCTGGGGGAGGAGCTGCCACGCGGCCGCGAGGTCCGTCGCCGGGTCGCCCGCGCAGAGTTCGCCGAAGTCGATCACTCCGGTGAGCGTGCCGTCCGCGACGACGACGTTCGCCGGGTGCAGGTCGCCGTGCAGCCACTGGGGCGGACCGTCCCAGGCGGGTGCCGTGAGGGCGTCGTCCCAGAGGGCCCGGAGGCGGTCGACGGTCTCGGCGGGGAGCGCCTCCGCGGCGGTCATCTCCTCGAACCCCGCATCGAATCCGGCCGCGAGGCTCTTGAGCGGAACGCCGCGGTCGGGGCTGGCCGGTGCCCCGGCCGGCGCGCTCTCGTGGAGGGCGCCGAGGAAACCGGCGAGGGCCTCGGCCGCGTCGGCGGTGCGGCTGACCGGGACCTTGTCGGCGGGTGCGCCCGGCACCCAGGCCGCGACGGTCCACGGCTCGGGGAACCGCGCGGACGGCTCACCCATGCGTACGGGAACGGGCACGGGGAGCGGCAGCCGCGGGGCGAGCGCGGGCAGCCACGCGTACTCCTTGCGCAGCAGGCCGGGCGCCCGCGGCGTACGCGGCATCCGCACGGCCAACTCGTCGCCCAAACGCCACAGTTGGTTGTCCCAGCCGCCGTCGACCGGCCGCAGCGGCAGCTCGGCGAGGTCCGGGTGCTGCTCGCGCAGCAGGGACCGCAGCAGCGCCGGATCCACCTCGGTCATGAGTAACGCCCCTCCCGGACGGTGGAACACGGCTGTATACGGGCGCGCGCCCCTCGGACGACGAGGAGCGCGCGCCGGAACCGTACCGGAGGATCAGACCGCCGGCGCCGGGTACGTCGGATACTCCACGCCGGAGACGTGCTGCACGACCCGGATGACCTGGCACGAGTAGCCGAACTCGTTGTCGTACCAGAGGTAGAGGATCGCGTTGTCGCCGTCCACCTTGGTGGCGCCCGCGTCGACGATCGAGGCGTGCCGCGAGCCGACGAAGTCCATGGAGACGGCGTCGGGAGCGGTCGTGAAGTCGATCTGGCGCTTCAGCGGCGAGTGCAGCGAGACGTCGCGGAGGTGCTCGAGGACTTCCTCGCGGGTGGTCTCGCGGCCCAGGCGCAGGCTCAGGATGGCGATCGAGACGTCCGGGACGGGGACGCGGATCGAGCTGCCGGTGATGGGCGCCTTCAGGTCGGGCAGTGCCTTGGCGACGGCCGAGGCGGCACCGGTCTCGGTGATCACCATGTTGAGCGGGGCCGAGCGGCCGCGGCGGTCGGCCTTGTGGAAGTTGTCCAGGAGGTTCTGGTCGTTGGTGAACGAGTGGACGGTCTCCACGTGACCGCGCACCACGCCGTACTCGTCGGCCATCGCCTTGAGCGGCGGGACGATCGCGTTGGTGGTGCAGGAGGCGCAGGACAGGATCTGCTCGTCCGGCTTGATCGTGTCGTGGTTGACGCCGTGCACGATGTTCGGGACGTCGCCCTTGCCCGGCGCGGTCAGGACGACCTTGTCGATACCGGGGCGCAGGTGCTGCGAGAGCCCCTCGCGGTCGCGCCACTTGCCGGTGTTGTCGATGAGGATGGCGTCCTTGATGCCGTACGCCGTGTAGTCGACCTCGGAGGGGTCGTTGGCGTAGATCACCTTGATCACGTTGCCGTTGGCGACGATCGTGCCGTTCGCCTCGTCGACGGTGATCGTGCCCTGGAACTGGCCGTGGATCGAGTCGCGGCGCAGCAGCGAGGCGCGCTTGACGATGTCCTGCTCGCCGCCCTTGCGGACGACGACGGCGCGCAGCCGCAGGCCGTTGCCGGAACCGGCCTTCTCGATCAGCAGGCGGGCGACGAGGCGGCCGATGCGGCCGAAGCCGTAGAGGACGACGTCGCGCCCCTCGCGGCTCTCGATCTTGTTCTCGCCCGTGGCGCCGGCGACGGCCTCGGCGGTGAACTCCGCCTCCGTCAGGCCCCGGTCGTCGGCCCTGAAGGACTCGGCGAGCAGACCGATGTCGATCTGCGAAGGGCCGAGGTCGAGCGTGGTGAGGGCCTGGAGGAACGGCAGCGTCTCGGTGACGGAGAGCTCCGCGCCGGCGATCTGGCGGGCGAACCGGTGGGTCTTCAGGAGGCTGACCACCGACTTGTTCACCAAGGAGCGGCTGTGGAGCAGGACGGTGACGTCGCGCTCCCGGTGCAGCTTCCCGATGATCGGGATCATCGACTCCGCGATCTCCTCGCGGTTCTTCCAGTTGGTGAACGAGTCGTCATTGACAGTCACAGGTTTATCTTTCGAGCTAGGCGGCGCTCATATGCTAACCCGATGCCTTTTTGATCTTGAGGAGGGCTCCCTGCCGCGCCCTAGACTTGGGCGGCACCAGCGACAGTCGGGAGCGAGCGGTGATGACACGGGCCGGGGGAGCCGGGCGGCAGGAGGGCCCGTCGAGCGACGTGCTCGGCAGGGCGGCCGAGGCGTTCGGACTGCTCGCCGCCCCCGCGAGGCTGCACATCGTCTGGCTCCTCGCCGAGGGAGAGAGCGATGTGACGGGGCTCGCGGAGCGGGTCGGCGGCGCGCTGCCCGCCGTCAGCCAGCACCTGTCGAAGCTGAAGCTCGCGGGCCTGGTGCGGGCCCGCAGGGAGGGCCGCCGCCAGGTGTACTACGTCGACGACCCGGACATCGTGACCGTGGTCCGGCTGATGGTCGGCCAGCTCACCGAGCGCGCGGGCCAGGACGCCGCGCCGGTGCGCCGGCTGCGCGGGACCGGTGCCTGAGCGCCTGGCACCGCGAGCGGCACGGAGGAACCGGCTGCCCGGCGCGGGCCCCGGCGACCTCACCCCCCTGCACGTCCTGCGGTCCCTCGACGCGACTCCGCGCGGCCTGACCGAACAGGACGCCACGGAACGCCTCGCCCGGTACGGACCGAACACGTTGCCGGCCCACCGCACGGTCTCCTGGCCGGTCCGGCTGGTCCGCAGCCTGCGCGACCCGTTCACCGCGGTCCTTCTCGTCCTCGGCCTCGTCTCCGCCGCCGTCGCCTCCTGGGGCACGGCCTGTGTGATCCTCACGCTCGTCGCGGTCAGCTGCGTGCTGCGCTCGCACGGCGAGCACCGCGCCGAGAACGCCGTGCGCCACCTGCGGGAACTCGTCGCGAGCACCGCCACCGTGCGGCGCCGCGACACGGCCGACGCGGCGCCCCGCACCCGCGAGACACCCGTCGACGAACTGGTGCCGGGCGATGTGATCAGGCTCGGCCCCGGCGACCTGGTGCCCGCCGACGTACGACTCCTGCGCGCGCACGGACTCACCGTCGACCAGTCGGCGCTCACCGGCGAATCCGCCCCGGTCGCCAAGGCCGCGTCCGACCCGCCCGACCCGGCGGCGGGCGACGGCGCCTTCACCCCGCCGCACCTCTGCTTCCAAGGCAGCAGCGTCGCCTCGGGCAGCGCCGCCGCGCTGGTCGTCGCCACCGGTGCGGACACCCGCTTCGCCGCGGCCCACGCCGCCCCCGGGCCGCGGATCCCGACCGCCTTCGACCGGTCCGTGCACGGCATCTCCTGGGTCCTGATCCGCTTCATGCTGCTCACCCCGCCGCTGGTCCTGATGGCGAACGCGGCGCTGCGCGGCCGGGGCCTGGAGACCCTGCCCTTCGCGGTGGCGGTCGCGGTCGGCCTGACGCCGGAGATGCTGCCGGTCATCGTCACCACCTGCCTGGCCAGGGGCGCCGCGCTGCTTGCCCGTACCCACGGGGTGATCGTCAGGAGACTGCCCGCCCTGCACGACCTCGGGGCCGTCGACGTGCTGTGCGTGGACAAGACCGGCACCCTCACCCGGGACAGGCCCGAGGTGGCCGACGCCGTCGACGCCGCGGGACGCCCCGCGCCCGACGTCCTGACCTGGGCCGCGGCGAACGCCTGGTGGACCCTCCAACTCGCCGACCTGCCCGCGCCCGACGCCCTGGACGAGGCGCTCCTCGACGCCGTCGACCCCGAGGAGGCGATGGCGTACGACGGCGTGGCCGCGCTGCCCTTCACCCCCGGACGCCGCGTGTCCACCGCCGTGGTCCGGACCCCGGGCACGCTCGGCGAGCATACTTTGATCGTCAAGGGCGCCGTGGAGTCCGTCGTCGAACGCTGCGCGCTGACCGGCGCCGCACGCGACGAGGCGCTCGCGACCGCCGGACGCCAGGCCGCCGCCGGACTCCGCGTGATCGCCGTCGCCACCGCCGAACGCGCCGCCCGCACCGGGGAGTACACCCCGGCCGTCGAGCGCGGCCTGACCCTGCGGGGCCTGGTCGCCTTCCGTGACGCGCTCGCGCCCGGCGCGGAGCACGCCCTCGCGGGCCTCGCCGAGCGCGGCGTCACCGTCAAGGTGCTCACCGGCGACCACCCGGCCACCGCCGCCCGCGCCTGCCGCGACCTGGGCCTCGACCCCGGGGACGTGGTCGGCGCCGACACCATCGACGCGCTCACCGACGAGCGGCTCGCCGGCCTGGCCGCGACCACCACCGTCTTCGCCCGCTGCACCCCCGAGCACAAGGCCAGGATCACCGCGGCCCTGCGCGTGCACGGCCACACCACCGGCTTCCTCGGCGACGGCGTCAACGACCTGCCCGCACTGCGCGCCGCCGACGTCGGCATCTGTCCGCGCGGCGGTGTCGAGGTGGCCCGCGAGAGCGCCGACGTGGTCCTCGCCGACAAGGACCTGACGGCGATCGGCCACGCCATCGCCGCGGGCCGGCACAGCAGCGGCAACATCGCCACCTACCTGCGCGTCACGCTCTCCTCGAACCTCGGCAACGTCATCGCGATGCTCGCCGCGGGACTGCTCCTGCCGTTCCTGCCGATGCTGCCCGTCCAGGTCCTCGCGCAGAACCTGTGCTTCGACGCGGCCCAACTGGCCTTCGCGCACGACCGGCCCGCGGCCGCCGACACGCGCCGCCCGACCGTGCTGCGCCCGCGCTCCTTCCTGCGCTTCATCACCGGATTCGGGCTGCTCGGCGCCCTCGCCGACCTCGCCACGTTCGGCGCGCTCGCGCTCACCGCGGGCGCCTGGGACGACGCGGCCGCCTTCCACTCCGGCTGGTTCACCGAGAACCTGCTCGCCCAGTCCCTGGTGATCCTGCTCCTGCGCACCGGACCGCGCCCCGCGCCGGGACCGCTGCGCGCGGCCGCCGCCGCGCTCGCCGCGATCGGCGTCCTGCTGCCGCTCACCCCGCTGGGCGCCCCGCTCGGCCTGGCCCCGCTCCCGCTGCCGTACTACGGGCTGCTCGCCGGGATCCTCGCGGTGTACGCCCTGGTGCTCGGTGCCATCGGGGTTCGTGCCCGTCGCGCGTGGGCGGCTCAGCCGTAGGAGAGGTCCGAGCACGGGTTGTCGGCGGCCGAGCGGCCGCTGTCGGTGACCTTCGAGGGGACCTCGCCCCGGTAGGAGCTGCCGAGCACGAGCCGCAGTCCCGCGTCGGGGACGGACGAGAGCTCGGCGCCGGGGAAGAGCGCGGCGAGGGTCTCGGCGCGGCTCTTCTGGCCGGGGCCGTACTGGATCCGGGTGGTCGTGTGGTCCTTGCTCGCCGCGTCGGCCGTGGCCGTGACGGTGAAGTCGTGCTTCTTGAGGCTCTCTGCGGCGCGCGAGGCGAGGCCGTCGGTGTTCGTGCCGTTGTAGACGGCGACGCTGATCCCCTTGCCGGAGGCGCGCGCCGCGCCCGCGCCGGACTTGCCGTGCTTGCCACCCGCTTTGGAGCCGTCGGAACCGGCGGAGCCCGTCAGGGGCTGGTCCTTCTTGAGCGCGGACCAGAGCGCGTCGGCGTCCGGCTCGACGACGGCGACGCGCTGCCCCTCGTACCGCCAGGGGATCGTGACGAACCGGGTGTTGTGCAGGTCGATGTCCTTGAGGGACATCGCGAACGACAGGAGCTTGTCGGCCGAGCCGAGGCCCGGGTCCACGGTCATCGACTCGGTGGCGGCCTCGGCGAGCGGCCACAGCTTGGTAGGCGTGAAGCCCTCGTCCTTCACCTTCTTGAGCAGACTGGAGACGAACGCCTGCTGGCGCTTGATGCGGCCGATGTCGGACCCGTCGCCGATGCCGTGCCTGATCCGTACGTAGTCCAGGGCCTTCTGCCCCGAGACGCTCTGCTCGCCCTTGCCGAACAGCTTCTTGCCCCGGGTGGTGCGGTGCGGGTCGAGATTGCCCTGGTAGACGTCCTTGGGCAGGCAGACGTCGACGCCCCCGACGACGTCGGTGAGCGCGGCGAAGCCCTTGAAGTCGATGACGACGGTGTGGTCGACGCGCAGGCCGGTCAGCTTCTCGACCGTGTTCTGGGTGCAGGCGGGATTGCCCTTGGCGGTCTGCCCCACCGAGTAGGCCGCGTTGAACATGGTGTCGGGCCGCTCCGGGGTCCACGTCCCGTCCGGGAGCCTGCACGGCGGGATGGTCACCAGGGTGTCGCGGGGTATGGAGACGGCGGTGGCGTGCCGGTGATCGGCGTAGACGTGCAGCAGGAACGCCGTGTCGGAGCGCCCGATGTCGCCTTTGTCCCCGCCGCCGAGCGCGGAGTTGCCGCCGGTGCGCGCGTCGGAGCCGATGACCAGGACGTTCTCGCCCTCGGACGAGGCGGCGTCCGGACGGTTCTTGGCGAGCCCCTCGGCGCCGAACGTCTCGATGTTCCCCGTGAGCCGCAGATAGAGCCAGCCGCCGCCCGCGACGGCGAGGACGAGCAGGGACAGCGTGATGCCGAGCGCGAGTCGCAGCCCCTTGCGCCGCTTCCTGCCGTGCCGGGACGGCGGGGCCTTCCGCCTGCGGCGGGCCGGAGTCCCCAGCTGTCCTGTCGTCATGCGTGCGCCCTCGAATCGCCCCGGCGGAAGGGGCGGCCTGACCCGCCCCTTGGTTGTACAGTTGCGCAATGTAGCAACTATCGGAGCGAGACGGAGAAGAGGTGGGTGGGTTGCTGCGCAACGCACTGGAGCCGTGGCACCTGCTGGTCGTGGCGATCGTGGTCGTCGTCCTGTTCGGCTCGAAGAAGCTGCCGGACACGGCGCGGTCGCTCGGCAAGTCGATGCGGATCCTCAAGAGCGAGGCGAAGGCCATGAAGGCGGACGGCGAGGGCGCGCCCGAGGCGACCGTCGTCAGGACCGAGCAGGCCGGGACGGCACAGGAGCGGCCGGTGCGGGAGCAGCCGACGCCCACGTCACCGTCCCAGCCGTAGCTGCCGTCACGGGCGCGGACCCGGCCGCCCGCCGGTCAGGCGTCGGCCGCGTTCCGCCGCGTGAAGCGGTGCCACCAGTGGTGGCGCCGGGGATGGACGGCGCGGCCGAGGCGACGGCCGAGTACGAGGTAACCGAGCAGCGCCCCTGCCGTGTTGAGGATGACGTCGTCGATGTCGAAGGTGCGCCCGGTCACGAACGCGCCCTGCGCCAGCTCGACGAGGACCATGGTCAGCGCCGTGGCGATGCCCACCCGCACCAGTCCGCGGGCGCGGGGGAGCACCACGGGCAGCAGCAGCCCGAACGGCACCCCGAGCAGGATGTTCCCGCCGAGCTGCTTGACGGTGTCGCGGAAGGCGGGCTGCGCTAGGTAGTCGCCTATGGAGTCGCCCGGCGTGAAGTTGCTGTGGGTCAGCGCCTCGGACGCGACCGACGGTTCGAGGGTGAGGCGGGCGAGCACCACCGCGAATCCGACCATGGCGGCGAAGGCCACCAGCATGGTCGCCGCCCTGGCCCACGGCGACAGGGGTGCCGCGCGCCGGGGTGCCGCGTCGCCGGCCGGCGCACTCGTTTCCTTGGAACGACCTATCCGTGCCATCAGTGCCTCCAGATGGGTCCGTGCCCATCGGCTGTGTGAGGTGGACGGTGGCGCCGTGCGGTGACCACCGCGCGGATCAGCCCGGTTCGGTGCAGCCGAACAGGCCCGCGTGTCCCGGCGGGAGCTGGATGAGGACGCGGCGCAGCAGCGCGTCGTCCGCCGCCTCCGCGAGCGTGCCGAGTACGGCGGTGACGGCGCGGCGCGCACCGGCCGTGTCGTCGCCCGTGCGCGAGGCCACCGCGTCGACGAACTCCGGCGCGGTCAACGGTTCGCTGGCGGGCTCCGCGTCGGCGAGGAGCGGTCCGCACTGGGACGGCAGCAACCGGGCCAGATCGGTGCGGTCGTCGCCCACGAGGTGGGCGCCCAGGATGACCAGGACGTGCTCCAAGGCACCCGCCGCCTGCTGACGACCGGTGAAGTCACCCCGCTCGCGCACCTGGTCGAGGAGTTCTTCGAGGGACGTGTCCATGCTGATTCCTCCTGGTCCGGTTCTGGCTCCGATACCCGGACCGGGCGGTCTGATGTCTGCCATGCGTCTCTGGAGCAACGTCATCCCCCGCAGGGGTGACCCGCCCGGCGCGTTCCGGACCGCTTCGGGGAACGGCGAAGGCCCCGGACTCCGATGTGGAGTCCAGGGCCCGTCGTTGACTCTGGAGCGCTGGGCAGGCCTTGCACCTGCATTTCCCCGCAGGAAGCGGGGCGTCTTTCCTTGGACCACCAACGCCTGTCCTCCCGACCGGAACTCCGGCGCGAGGCGACATGTCTGATCGTAGCCCATCCCGGCCGTTGCTCCGAACCGGCCGGTGGGCCGTCCCTCACTCGGCGGCGAACATGACTGCTCCGCGCATTGCGGGGTACCCAGAACCGCTCGGACTGTCGACAGGGGACGTTCTTTCGTCCAGCCAAGGGAGTTGCCCGTGACGGGACGCTCATGACGGAAGGTGAAGTGGTGTGACGATGCGGGGCGAGGTGGCGGCGGAACTCTCGGTCGCCCGCCGGGAGGAGGCCGCGGTGGTGACCGTGGTGGGATCGCTGGACGCGGACAACGTGGCAGAGTTGGAGCGGGCGCTGGCCCACGCCTTCGCACCGCCAGGACCGTCCCGTACGGTGCTCGACCTCTCGGCCCTGGACTTCGCGGACTCCTCGGTACTGCACGTCCTCCTGGAGTCCCAGCGGCAACACCGTTCGACCGGCAGGAGATTGGTGGTGTGCGGCCCCTACCGTCCCGTGGTGCACCGCCTGTTCGACGTGACCGGTACCGCCGAATTCTTCGAGTTGACCGAGGACCTCGCGACGGCCCTGGCCCCGGTCAGGTGAGGGAGTCCTGCGTGTGAGTCACAAGAGTTCCGACGCGCTGTCAGACCCGGCCTGCGAGCCGCTCGCCGCGCTGCCCGCCGCCGCGCCGCTGCCGGGAACGGCGGGCGAGGCCCGCGGGCAGGTGGTGCGCGTGCTCCAGGAGCGGGCGGACCGATGCGGATCCGCGGTCGGTGAACGGGCCCTCGCCGACCTGCTGCTCGCCGTCTCCGAACTGCTCACCAACGCGGTGCGGCACGGCGGCGGCGTCACCCGGTTCGAGGTCGTCGCGTGGGCCCGGGAGGTCCGGGTGACCGTGGGCGACCGCTCGACGGACCTGCCGCGCCGGCGGAGCGCCCCGCGGCACGGCGGCGAGGGCGGTTACGGATGGGCCCTCGTCCGTGAACTGGCCACCGAGGTCACCCTCGTTCTGGAGCGGGACGGCGGCAAGCGCATCACGGTGAAGCTGCCCCTGGCCTGAGCCCGGAAGTGTCCCACGGCGCCCGAAGGGGGCCGGACAGGAGCGTGTGTCGGGGTGTTCGAAACCCAGGTTGTACAGTGCCAGGCCGCAGGGCGTGCCGGGCTCCCGCCGCGGTCGAACGCATGGATGAAGCCCGCGCGAAGGGCGCGCTCCGCGCCGCACGCCTCCACCGATGGGGTGGAATCCCCGCAATCGTTTTGCACTCGTCACGACGGAAGGGAGACGGTCGTCGTACGCCCACTGAAAGCGCTCCGGAAGGGGTGGGGGGTTCGTATCGCGTGCCCATCGACATGAACGCACCAGAACAGGTCGACACGACGCCGCACGGCGCGTCCGCGGCCCTGGCCGATGCCTGGGCCGGCGCGCCGCAGCCCGTGGTCGTCGCCGACGGCGTCGGCCGGGTGGCGGCCGCGAACGCGGCGGGCAGACTCCTCCTGCCGGAGGCGGCGCGCGGCACCGAATTCCACGACGCCGTACCGAAGTGGCTCGCCGACGCGCACACCCGGCTCGTCGGCGCCGCCGCCACGTCGCCCGCCGTGCCCGTCCAGGCCCGGCAGGAACCGGACCTCGTACGCGGGGAGATCGGCGAGCGGAGCTTCGCGGCCCACCCGGCGCGCCTCGACGAGGGGCACTGGGCCTGGTGGCTCGCGGAGGACACGCCCCTGCGCAGGGCCGAGGACGAGCTGCGCGCGGAGCGCCGCCGCACGGCGCTGCTCGCCGACGTGTCCCAGAAGCTGTTGGCGTCCCTCAACGTCGAGCGATGCATGGAGGTGACGGCCACCATGGCGGCAGGCCATCTGTGTGACGCGGCCCTCGTGATCGCGCCGGGCCGCGGAAACGTCTATCCCGTGACGTTCACGGGGCCCGCGGGCGAGGTGACGCACGCGAACCTCGCCGTGGACCTGGCGGACGTGCCGGGACTCAGCGAGGCGATGCAGGGCTTCCCGCCGGTCCCCTCGCGCTGGATCGATCCCGCGTCGCTGCCGGACTGGGCCGTGCCCGAGCACTTCACCGGGCCCGTGTGCTCCGTGGTGATCACCCCGCTGCCGGGACACGGGGTCCCCGCGGGGGTCCTGATGCTGCTGCGGTCCACCGAGCGCAGCGCGTTCACCGAGGCCGAGGAGGTCTTCGCGCGGATCTTCGCGGCCCGCGCGGGCGCCGCGGTCTCCGCCGCCCGGCTCTACGCGGAGCAGAGCGCCATCTCCCGTACGCTCATGCGGGATCTGCTCCCGCCCGCCCTGCACACCGTGCACGGCGTGGAGTTCGCGGGCGGCTATCTCGCGGCGGGCGCGGGCGAGCAGGTCGGCGGCGACTTCTACGACGTGCACGCGGGCCGGACCCCCGAGGACGAGACACTCGCCGTCCTCGGCGACGTGTGCGGCAAGGGCCTCGAAGCGGCCGCTCTCACCGGCAAGATCCGCAACACGGTGCAGGCGTTGCGGCCGATGGGACACGACCATCAGCAACTGCTCACGCTGCTCAACGAATCGCTTCTGCGGACCGAGCACACCCGGTTCGCCACCCTGGCGCTCGCTTCCGTGATCCGCCGCGGGAACTGCGTCGACCTGCGCGTCACCAGCGCGGGCCACCCGCCGCCGCTGATCGCCCGCGCGGACGGCAGCGTGGTGGAGGCGGAGACGAAGGGCACGCTGATCGGCGCCCTGCCGGAGGTCACGTCGACCACGGCGCGGGTGCGGCTCAAGCCGGGCGAGGTCTGCCTGTTGTTCAGCGACGGGATCGTCGAGGCCAAGGGCGGCCCGCTTGGAACGGAGATGTTCGGGCAGGAGCGTCTGTCATGGGCGCTTTCGGAGTGTTTCGGGATGTTGGCGGAGGCCGTCGTCGAGCGGGTGCAGATGCTCGCCTCGCAGTGGGTGGGGCGCGGGCCGCACGACGACATGGCCGTGGTGGCCATAGCCGTGCCGCGTCATCAGCACCTCAGCGCCGTGGACGGACACACCCGAGGCAGGTACACCGGATGACCGCTCGTACCCGAGCATCGCTCGAACCGGCGGGCCCGGTGGGCCCGTTCGCACAGACCGACCGCCGGGCCGGTCCCGTCGACCCGCTCGCACCGGCCCGCGACCAGCTCTGGCGCGACGTGCGCGACGGCGACGAGGCGGGGGCACTCGCCACGGTGCGGGCCGCGGTCGAGGCGGGCGCCGGGTTCGAGAGCGTCCTGCTGGACCTCATCGCGCCGGTGCAGGCCAGGGTCGGCGTCGAATGGGCGGCGAACCGCATCAGCGTCGCCCAGGAGCACGCGGCGACGGCCATCAACGAGCGGGTCATCACGCTGACCGCGGGCGCGCACGCCCACGAGCCCGCGCACGCCCGGTCCGCGCACACCGACCGGTCCCCGGACGGGGCGCCGCCCGGCAGGCGGATCACGGTCGCCTGCGTGGACGGCGAGTGGCACGCCCTGCCGGCCAGGCTGCTCGCCGAGGTGCTGCGGCTGCGCGGCTGGCAGGTCGACTTCCTCGGCGCCCACACCCCCACCCCGCACCTGGTCAGGCATCTGCACGAGTACGTGCCCGACGTGGTGGCGCTGTCCTCGTCGATCCCGACGAACCTGCCCGTCGCGCACGCCGCGCTCACCGCCTGCCAGGCCGTCGGGGTGCCGGTGCTGGTCGGCGGCGCGGCCTTCGGGCCCGGCGGCCGCTACGCCGAGGTCCTCGGCGCCGACGCCTGGGCGGGCGACGCGCGGGACGCGGCCGATCTGCTCGAACAGGCGCCCGCGCGCCCCCAGGTGACCCTCCACCAGGCCGTCGACGACCTGCCGCACCTCATCGACCAGGAATACTCGATGGTCGCGCGCACCCGCGGCGAACTGGTCAAGGAAGTGCTCACCGAACTGGAGCAACTCTTTCCGCCGATGGCGCGTTACACCGTGCAGCAACGCCAGCACACCGCGGAAGACATCGCCCACATCGTCGACTACTTGGCCACCGCGCTCTACCTGGACGACGCCGAGCTCTTCACCCGGTTCCTGGACTGGACGGCCGACATCCTCACCGCACGCCACGTTCCCGCCCACAGCCTCCTCATCGCCCTGGACGTCCTGGGCCGCAGACTGTCCGACTTCCCGCGCGCGACCCGCGTGCTGGACACCGCACGACATGCCATCGGCGCTCGGCAGGCGAGCCCCAACCCCGGAGAGATCGCATGACCCGCCCCGTCTCCCGCCTCAGCTTGCGCATCGAGTCCCAGCAGGACGTGGTGACCGTCCACGTCGGCGGCAGCCTGGAGTACGGCGCGAGCGAGAGCCTCGTCTCCACCGTCAGGGAACAGCTCGGCAGCGTGGGCGAGCGCGACCGGACCGCCCGGAGCGCGCTACCCGTCCGCCAACTGATCCTGGACCTGGCGGAGTTGACGTTCGTCGACTCCATGGGACTCGCGTCCCTGCTGATGGTCCGCCGCGTCGCGGACGCCCACCGCGTCGCGCTCCGGCTCGACAACCGGCCCCTCTGCGTGGACCGTCTCCTCCAGCTCACCGGCACCTTCGACTACCTCACGGCCGCCCGCGCGCCCAGGGAGACCGGTCTGTCGGACGAACGACGGCGTACTCCGTGAACCGCCCGCAGGCCTCGAACCCGAGGCGCCGGTAGACGGGTTCGCCCTCGGCGGACGCCTGGAGGACCGCGGTGCCGTACCCGGCGTCGCGCGCGGTGCGCAGCGCGGCCAGCGTGATCGCGCCGCCGTGGCCGCGGCGCCGCGCGGCGGCTAGCGTGGCGATGTTGTAGACGCCGGCGACGCCCGCGTGCAGGAAGACCTCCGCGGTGCAGACCGGCCTGCCGTCCGCGTACCCGACGAGGTAGCGGGCCGGGCAGCCGGCGGCCAGGGCCCACGGCGCGGCGGCGGCGAAGAAGCGGGACACGGTCGTGGCGGGCGGGTCCCAGTTGGCCGCGAGGACATGGGCGTAGTCGGCCAGTTGCTCCCTGGTGGTCACCGGACGGATGTCCGGTCCTGTGGCGGGCGCCGCGGGCAGCGCGTCGCGCAGGTCCCGGTACATGCCGGTCTCGGCCTCCGAGGCCTGGAGACCTGAGGCCACCAGCCGCTCGCCGAGATCGCCGGGCTCGGAGGCCGGCCCGACCCACCAGGAGAAGGGGCGGCCGGTGCGCAGCAGCGTCCCGACCGTCTCCGCGATGCGCTCCTCCGCCGTCTGCGGGGTGAAGCGGGCGGCCGCGACGATGTTGAAGGTGTCGTCGGCGGTCCCGCTGTCGGCGATCAGCAGATCACCGGCCTCGGTAACGGAGGCGCCCGCCAGATTCCGGTGCAGATGACAGGCGTGCTCGGCGAGATTGCGCTCCATGGGGAGGAGCGGCGGGTCGCCCTGGGGCTGGGTGTCGGTCATGGTGGTTCATCTTCTTACGTCCCTTTGTCACTGCTCTGCCGAGCCCCTGAAACGCGCCCGCCAATGTCGTACTCGCACCGGACGGACGAAGGAGCGGGCATGACGCACAGCACGTACAAGAGAGCGGCACGGCGGACGGGCCTTGCCGTCGGGGCGCTGGCGCTGATGGCGGCGGCGCTGCCCACCGTGGCGGTGGCGGCACAGGACAGCGGGACCGTGGCGGCGCAGAAGAGCGGGACCGTGGCGGTGCGGGGCAGCGGGAGCGTGGCCCCCAAGTGGTGTGCGAACGTGACCGTGCCGGGCCACCGGGTCGACTGCGGGACCCTGGACCGGCCGCTCGTGGCGGGCGAGCCGCGGCTCGGCACGGTCGGCGTGAGCTACGCGGTCGTGCGGCACAGCGCGCCGGGACCGGCCAAGGGGACCGTCGCCGTCAACCCGGGCGGACCGGGTGAAGTCGCCATCGGCAAGGCCGGGTTGTTCGCCATGGGACTCGGCGATCTCCTCACGGACCACGACCTGCTGCTCGTCGACCCGCGCGGCACCGGCAGGTCGGAGCGGATCCCGTGCGGGGTGGGCGACGCCGAGTACCGGTTCGGGACGCGGGCCCAGCAGCGGTCCGCCGTCGAGCGGTGCGCCGAGAACCTCGGCCCCAAGGCCGCCGGTTACACCACCGCGGCCACCGCCGACGACATCGACGCCGTCCGCGCCAGGCTCGGCGTGCGCCAACTCAGCCTCTACGGACTGTCGTACGGCACGTACCTGATGCCGGAGTACGCCTCCCGCCACCCGGAGCGCGTGCGGTCCCTCGTGCTGTCGGGCGCCTACCCCCACGCGTTCGACCCGCTGGCGCGCAACAGCGCCCGTGCGGTCTCGCTCTCCCTGCGGCGGATCTGCGAGCGCGGCACCCCCGTGGCCTGCGACGGGAAGCGGGCCGTCAAGGACCTGGCCACCGCCGCCGAACGGCTGCGCGCCCGGCCCATGACCGTGCCGATCACCACCGGACACGCCACCTACCTGACGAAGTTCACCGAGGGGAAGCTCGCCAACCTCGTGTACGAGGCGGCCAGCCGCGAGGTCGGCATGGAGCCGGACAAGCCCTCGCTGCTCGGCGACCTGCCGCACGCCCTGAACCGCTTCGCGAAGGGGGACGCCGCGCCGCTGCGCACGCTGGTCAAGGCGGAGGGGGCCGGTGGCAGCACCGAGGACCAGGCGCCGTACATCGCGGTGGTCTGCAACGACTACCGCACCGCGTGGCGGAAGGACGCGCCCAAGGACGTCCGCTGGCGCCAGTACCGGGCCGCGCTGAAGAACGCCGCGCCGGGTGAGCACGGGGCCTTCAGCGCCAAGGGGTTCACCGAGGGGCCCACGGACGGCGGGGACGTGTGCATCGGCTGGCCCCGGCCGACCGCCCCCGAGCCGAAGGACCGCACGCGCACACTGCCCGACGTGCCCGTCCTCGTGCTCTCCGGCGACCTCGACGCCAACACCCCGGACGCGAACGGCAAGGAGGCGGCCCGGCAGTTCGAGCGCGGCGAGTTCCACTCCGTGCGCAACACAGGACACGTCCCCGAGATGGAGCTCAGCGGCTGCGTCACCGGCGTCTCCACCCGCTTCCTCCGCACCGGGACCACCGGCGACACGTCGTGCCTGCGGTCGCTGCCGCCGATCGCCGTGAAGCCCGTCCGCGGCTGACCGTCCGCTGCCGACTGTCCTACGAGGTGCGAACGGTGCCCGGTGTCCCGGCTTCTCCCGCCACCCACGAAAATGATCACATGACAGAGGAAACGGGGCACCGCAGGACGGTGCTGGTCGTCGAGGACGATCCGGGCGTGCGCAGCACCCTGGACCAGCTGCTGCGCTTCGAGGGCTACCGGGTGCTGGTGGCCGCCGACGGCCTGGCGGCCCTCGGCCTCCTCGAACAGGAGCGGCCCGACCTCGCCGTGGTGGACGTCGTGATGCCCGGCCTGGACGGCCTCGGACTCTGCCGGATGCTGCGCAGGCGCGGTGACCGCATGCCCCTCCTGGTCCTGACGGCACGTCACGAGGTCGGCGACCGCGTCGCGGGCCTGGACGCGGGCGCCGACGACTACCTGGCCAAACCGTTCGCCACCGAGGAACTCTTCGCCCGCATACGGGCGTTGCTGCGCCGCACCGAACCGCCCGCGGACAGCGGCACGCTCGCCGTCGGGGACCTCACTCTGGACCCCGAGGCCCGGCAGGCGTTCCGCGGCTCCCGTGAACTCGACCTGACCAAGACCGAGTTCGACGTCCTGGAGCTTCTGCTGTGCCACCCGGGCACGGTCCTCACCCGGTCCCAGATGTACGAGCGCATCTGGGGCTTCGACTTCGACACCACCTCGCGCTCCCTCGACGTCTACATCGGCTATCTGCGCCAGAAGACCGAAGAGGGCGGCGAACCCCGGGTGATCCACACCGTGCGCAGCGTCGGCTACACCGTCCGGGCCGCCTGATGCTCCGTACGAAGATCACCGCGGTCGTCGTCGCGGCCGCAGCGCTCGCCATGGCCCTGGCGGCCGTCATGTCCTACCGGGGCGTCAGCGGCCTGGTCGGCGACGAGCTCGAAAGAGGGCTCGACGACCGCGCGGACACGGTCGTCACCCTGCTCACCGCAGACCTGTCGCCGCCACCCCGCGACGACATGACCGAACAGGTCGTGTCGGCCGAAGGGAAGATACGTCAACTGTCCGCAGGCGGAACGGAGTTGCCGGTCTCGGCGGCGGATCTCCGGGTGGCGCGGAGCGGGCGCGGGGAGGCCCGCGAGGACGTCGACGTCGACGGGACCGAGTACGGCGTCCTGACCCGTCCGCTGCCCGGCGGGGGAGCGGTCATGGTCGGGCAGAGCTACGAGGGAGCCGCTCGGGTCGACGACGCGTTCCTGTGGCGCATCTCCCTCACCACCGCGGCCGCCGTCGCCCTCTCCGCCCTGCTGAGCTGGCTCGTCCTCGGCCGCATCCTGCGCCCGGTGCGCCAACTCGCCCGTACCACCGCGCACATCACCACCACCCGCGATCTCTCCACCGCGCTGCCGCCCGCCGGATCCGACGAGATCGGCCAGCTGACCCGCAGCTTCGACACGATGCTCGACGCGCTGCGCCGCTCGCGCGCACAGCAGCAGCAGCTCGTCCAGGACGCGAGCCACGAACTGCGCACCCCGCTGACCTCGGTGCGCGGCAGCGCCGAACTCCTGCAACGGGCCAGGGGGCGGCTCGCCCCCGAGGACGAGGAGCAGATCCTCACCACCCTGGTCACCGAGACCGCGGCCCTGGACGCTCTCGTACGGGAACTCGTCGACCTGGCCACCGACCGCCACACGGACGAGGACCCCGCCACCGTCGACCTGGTGACCCTGGCCGAGGACACCGCGCACCGCCACCGCACCAGGACCGGCCGCGCCATCGACGTCACCTCCGACGCGCCGCTGCCGGTCGTCGCCAGGCCGCGCGCGCTCCAGCGCTGCGTGGACAACCTCCTGAGCAACGCGGTGAAGTTCAGCCCGGAGGACACACCGGTCACCGTCCACGTCGCGGGCGCCCGGCTCTCCGTGCGGGACCGGGGACCGGGCATCGACCCGGCCGAACGCGACGCCGTCTTCGACCGCTTCCACCGCGGCTCCCGCACCCAGGCCACCCCGGGCTCCGGCCTCGGGCTCGCCATCGTGCACGACATCGTCACGGCGGACCGGGGCACGGTGTTCGCCGCGGACGCCCCCGACGGGAACGGCGGCGCCGAGGTCGGCTTCGAACTTCCGGCCGAAGGGTCACGGGGGCGGCGCGAGCGGGGCGGTTCCCTCGTCCGGCCGAGGGAACGCGCCCAGCGCGAGGCGCGTGCTACTTGTTCGGGTCCCGGAAGCGGCCGAACGCCTTCGTGAGCGCGCTCAGCGGCGATCCTTCGGCCTTGACGTGGCCGGGCGCGGGGGCGCGGGGCACGCCGTCGCCCCCGGTCGCCTCGGCCAGCGCGGCCTGCGCCGCCTCGGCCGCTTCCCGGTACAGATCGCAGGACTTGGTCATCGCTTCGAGCGCCTCGGCGTACTTGGTGACCATCCCCTGGGCGTGCACCAGCTCCTCGTCCGGGGTGAGCAGGTGCCAGCCCTGGCGCAGCCGCGTCAGGGCGCGCTCGGCCTCGGCGGGCAGCGGGCGCGGCAGTGCGGCGAACTCCTGGATCCTGTCGAGGAGTTCGGTCGGCTCCGAGCCGTCGAGGAAGACGCTGCGGACGGTGAAGCGGTCCACGTCGTAGTCGGGCCGCTGCGGGTACGGGGGCAGGATGACGGCACCGCCGCGCGGCATCCGCACGCTCAGCTCGCGCTTCATCGCGAAGTCGGCGATCTGCGCCTGCTCCGGCGTGCCCCGGTGCTCGATCACCCGGTGCCGCAGGCTCGGCGGCAGGAAGGTGGAGACGGGCTGCTGGCCCGCCGCGTCCGGGGTCATCGCCTCGTGCACCACGACGTGCACGTACCAACTCTGCCGGGTGCAGTCCCGCAGCAGGCGGCGCAGTTCGTCGTCGTCCTTGGGCAGGTGGTTGGTCGTCCGCAGCCGCACGTCGGCCGCCGTGTCGTGGTCCCAGGCGACGCGCTCGCTGTCGGGCCAGAACATGGTGGCGGGCGAGGCCCAGTGCGGGTCCCAGGCCCGTTCCGCCTCGGCGGCGAGGACCCAGGTGACGCCCTCGCTCTCCTTGCGGCGGGTCTCCGGGTCGTACGTCGTGAGCTGCGCGCGCACAGGCACGTCGTCGTCGCCCGCCTGCCAGCGGGCCTCGAAGAGCCGGCGGGCCGAGGGGCCGGGGTCGGCGGACTCGTCACGCGGGTGCAGGACGGTGGAGCGGGCCGCCTCGACGGGGTCGAGTTCCAGGAAGTCATCGAGCACCCCGGCCGCCTTGAGGGCGATCAGGTTGCGTCGGACATCCTGCTCGGGCTCGGGCCCGAAGTGGCGCCCGCGCCCCAGCCACGCGGTGTCGGGGACGGTGGTCGATGAGGTGCTGTTTTTGGCCATGGATTCGTTCTGTGTGTGGTCGGGGCCCGACCAGTATGGTCCGTGAACCTGTAGAGGGAAGCGCTACCCCGCTCACGGAGAAAACCACCTGCGACTTCGCTCCGGCGTTCCGCGACGCTTCGGCGGCCGGATTTCGCCTCAGCGGAAGCGGCGTACGAAACCGTCGGAGCGGCCGTTGGTGTCGTCGCCGACGAGCTGCGCCGACTCGCTGGACAGGCCGACCAGCCGGGCGTCCCCGCCCACCGAGGTGACCGAGACGGGGAAGTCGGTGACGGGCCCGCCCGCGACGGACTCGCTGACCTGACGGGTGTCGCCGGTGCGCAGATCGCGGAGGTAGACGTTGGCGGGACCGGTCCGTCCCTCGGCCAGGCGCGGGTCCGCGAGGTACGCCACGTACCCGCCGTCCGGGCTGAGCGCGGGCTCGCGCACCCGGTCCTCACCCGAGGGGCCCGCCTTGACCCGCCGGGTGACGTTCGCGCGCAGGTCGCGGACGTAGGCGGTGGAGGCGGCGGAGGGCGTCTCGCCGGGGACCAGTTCCTCGTCGCCCCAGTAGTCGAAGGCGATGGACCTGCCGTCGGCGGACAGCGAAGCGGGCATCGCGTACCGCAGGGCGGGGCTGCCGTCCGGCTTCACGTTGACCTGCTCCTCGGTGCCCGTACGCCGGTCGCGGACCAGCGTGCGGCCGTACGAACTGCGCGGCACCAGCTGGGTGTATGCCACATAGCGGCCGTCGGCGCTCAGGCCCTGGAGGAGCGCGGGGTTGTCGGGGCGCTCCCGGTTGGTGGCGCGCTCCACGGTGCCGGTGCGGCGGTCCAGGACGTAGACGGCGCCGAAGAGGTCGGCGGGGTCGGTCTCCATCCGGTCGGCCTTGGCGTTGAAGGCGATGAAGCGGGCGTCGGCCGACATGGTGGCGTTGGCCGCGTAGGCGGTGCCGCCGTCGAGGGCCATGCTCATCCGCTTCGTGCTGCCGGTGCGCCGGTCGTGCAGGTAGATGTCGTCGCCCGCGCCGTCCGGGGGAGGGGTGTCCCAGTGCGTCAGGTTCCTGGCGTGGGAGCGGAACAGGACGTACCGGCCGTCGGCGCTGACGGCCTGCGCGGACGAATCGCCGTCGCCCTGGACGCCGTCCGAACTCACGCTGACCCGCTCGACGGTGCCCTTGCGCAGATCGCGTACGAAGACGTCGGTGGCCTGGTTGGTGTCGCCGGGCACCAGGTTGGCCGCGCTCGCGGTGAACGCGGCGAAGCGCCCGTCGGCGCTGAGCTCGGGGCCGTACGCGTCGCCGTCGGCCTGCGCGCCGGAGGCGGATGTGGTGATCCGCTCGGTGGTGGGCCCGGCCGTGGTCGTGGCCTCGGTCCTGGACGTCGCCCCGGTCTTGGACGTCGCCCCGGTCTTGGACACGGCCCCGGTCTTGGACACAGCCCCGGTCCTGGACGTGGCCGCCCGCTCCGACGCCGTCGCGGCCGGTGTCACCGACAGCGCGACCAGCGCGCCCGCGAGCACCGCGACAGAGACCCCTCGCATGGTTTTGTGCACGTTTCCCCCTGTGCTTCCCCTGTTTCCCCGTTACCCCGAAGCCCTGTCGGCGCGCGCTCCCCGGGCCCGCGCCGAGGGCTCTCCCTGAGGCAAGCGCACCACCCCTCACAGGTCAATCCCCCGAAGTGAGCACAACCCGGGCGCGGCGCCGGACGTCCGCGAGGGGCCGCGGCGGATGCCACCGGACGACACCGGGCGCCTTTTGTATCGGCCGGGTATCGGGGAGCGCTTGGTCGGCCATCGAGTCGGGCGCCCGGCGCGTGTCCGCCGGGCGGAGCGGGAGGCGTGCCCGGTCCCTGCCCTATCGTTCGTTGCGGAGTACTGCTCGAACCGCGCATATCGGCGTGAACCGTCCGAACTGGAGTGATCCGCCCGTGTCCTCGCCCGCCCCGGAACCCCCGCGACCCGTGCGCGTGCTGCTGGTCGAGGACGACGACCTGATGCGCCGGTCGTTCACGGTCGCCCTGGAGCGTTACGGCTATGAGATGCGTGCGGCGGCCGACGGTCTCACCGGACTCGAACTCTTCCGCGACGAGCCCTTCGACCTGCTGATCCTCGACGTGATGCTGCCGGGACTCGACGGGATCGGCCTGTGCCGCAGGGTGCGCGAGACCAGCCTGGTCCCGGTCCTGATGATGTCCGCGCGGGGCGACGGCCTCGACGTCGTCGCGGGTCTTGAGGCCGGGGCGGACGACTACGTGGTCAAGCCGGTGGACACCTACGTCCTGGTGGCCCGTATCCGGTCCCTGCTGCGCCGGGCGACCTACGCGCCCGCCCCGGGGCAAGGAGCCGAAGGGCAAGGACAGGGCCAGGCTCCCGGGCGGGACGCGCGCGGGGAGCAGCCGCCGTCCGAGGGCGACGTCCTGGTCTTCGGTGACCTCACCCTCGACACCGGCGGCCTGGAGGTCTCCGTCGCCGGAGAGCCGGTGGCGCTGACCCCTACCGAGCTGAAGCTGCTCCTCGCGTTCGCCGCGCACCCGGGCATCGTGCTCGAACGGCACCGGCTCCTGAGGGACGTGTGGGAGTACGGCTGGGACGGCGACAGCCGGGTCGTGGACCTGTGCGTACAACGGCTGCGCGGCAAGCTGGGCCGGGACCGGATCGAGACGGTCCGCGGCTTCGGCTACAAGCTCAGGCGATGACGTCGGTGAGCTCCGGGACGTCGGTGAGCTCCGGCCCGCGCCCCCGGATGCGTCTTGGGCCCCGGCCCCCGCGGCCGGCCCGCGTACCCCTGCGATGGAAGATCGCCGCCCTCGCCGCGGCCACGGCCTGCCTGGTCACGGCGGTGGTCGGCGTGCTCGTGCACGTGTGGTCCGCGCGGGACGTCAGGGAGCGGGCCGAGGCGGAGGCCTTCAACTCGCTGTACTCGGCGATGGAGACCTACCGGCGCACCGGCACTCTCACCGGCGGCGCCGAGCTCGACCCCGCCGAGCTGCCCGCCGCGCTGCGCCACCCGTCCGACGGCGACCGGCACACCGCGTACGACGGGCGCATCGAGGGGAACGTCGGCCCGCGCGTCTGGGCCGCCCAGCGGGTCCCCGGCGAGGACCACCGGATCCTCGCCACCCGGGCCAACATGAGCTCGGGGCTGCACAACCTGCGCAGGCTCGACGTGGTCATGGTGGTGGCCTCGCTGGTCGCGCTCGGTGCGGCCACGCCCCTGACCGTCTACGGCGCCGGGCTGCTCGGGCGCAGGCTGCGGAGGGTCTCCGAGACCGCGGACCGGATCTCCACGGGGGACCTGGACGCCAGGACCGGGCACACCAAGGGCCGCGACGAGGTGTCCGACATCGCCGCCACCGTCGACCTCATGGCCGACAGCCTCAGCCGACGGCTGCGTACCGAGCGGCAGTTCACCGCGGACGTGGCCCATGAACTGCGCACGCCCGTCGGCGGTCTGCTGGCCGCCGCCGACCTGCTGCCGTCCGGCGAGACGGAGGACCTGCTCCGGGCCCGGGTGCGCGACCTGCGCGACCTGGTCGAGGACCTCCTGGAGATCTCACGGCTCGACGCGGGCGCGGAACACCCGGTACGCGCGCGTGTCCCGCTCGCCGAGGTCGTCGCCGAGGCGGTCGCGCGGACGGGGCTCGACACGGAGGTGACGGAGGTGACGGCGGCGGGGGAGCAGGTCACGGAAGGTGCCGGGACCGTCGAGACCGATCCGCGCCGCCTCGAACGGATCGTCAGCAACCTCGTCGTCAACGCCCACCGGCACGGCGGCACTCCGGTGCGGGTCACCGTCGAGGGGCACACCGTCGTCGTACGCGACCAGGGCCCCGGCTTCCCGGACGAGCTGCTGCGGGACGGGCCGCGTCGCTTCCACACGGGGGCGAAGGAGCGCGGCGCCGGCCACGGCCTCGGCCTCACCATCGCCCTCGGCCAGGCCCGCCTCATCGGCGCCGAACTGCGCCTGGACAACGCCCCGGACGGCGGCGCGACCGCCACGCTGCGCCTGCCGGACTGAGCGCCCGAGCCCCGCGGACCCGCCGCCCCTACACAACCGCGCCACGCCGGAGCGCTCTCCGATACACGGCGGCGGATGTCCCGATACGTCCCACGGACACCTTGTGGTGTGCATTCTTCCGCGCCCGTCAGAGGAGTCCCCGTGTCCGCCGAAACATTCACCCCGTACCCGGCCGCCGCCGGAATCGCCGCCGCGACCACCGACCTGTCGAAGGTGTACGGCAGCGGCGACACCCGTGTCGTCGCCCTCGACCGGGTCAGCGTCTCCTTCAGGGAGGGCGAGTTCACCGCGATCATGGGCCCGTCGGGCTGCGGCAAGTCGACCCTGATGCACTGCGCCGCCGGGCTCGACTCGTTCAGCTCGGGGTCCGTCCGGATCGGCACCACCGAGCTCGGCTCGCTCGACGACCGGCAGCTCACCGCGGTGCGCAGGGACCGGATCGGCTTCATCTTCCAGGCGTTCAACCTGCTGCCGACGCTGTCCGCCCTGGAGAACATCACGCTGCCCCTGACCATCGCGGGGCGCAGGCCGGATCAGGGGTGGCTGGAGCGGGTGATCTCCATGGTCGGCCTCTCCGAGCGGCTCGGCCACCGCCCCGCGCAGCTCTCCGGCGGGCAGCAGCAGCGCGTGGCGGTGGCCAGGGCCCTGGTGTCGCGGCCCGCGATCGTCTTCGGCGACGAGCCCACCGGCAACCTCGACTCCCGCGCGGGGGCCGAGGTGCTCGGCTTCCTGCGCGACTCGGTGCGCGAGCTGGGCCAGACCGTGGTCATGGTCACCCACGACCCCGTCGCCGCGGGCTACGCGGACCGCGTGGTCTTCCTCGCCGACGGCCGCCTGGTCGACGAGATGGCACAGCCGACCCCGGACCGGGTCCTCGACCGGATGAAGGAGTACGACACCCGCTCCCGCACGAGCTGACCGGCCCGCACGAGCCGACCCGCCCGTACGCGAGGCGCCGCCCCGGCCGCCCGTACGCGAGGCGCCGCCCTGGCCCCCGTACGCGAGGGCCGCCCCGGTCGCCCCGTACGCCCTCTCCGAACAGGATCCGCACCCCCATGTTCCGTACCGCCCTGCGCAACGTCTTCGCGCACAAGGCCCGCCTCCTGATGACCGCGTTCGCGGTCATGCTCGGGGTCACCTTCATCTCCGGCAGCCTCGTCTACGGCGACAGCCAGAGCCGGGCCGCCACCGCCCGCGCCACCGACGGCTACGAGCGCATCGCCGTCCAGGTCTCGCCCGACGGAGTCCCCGGCGGCGCCCGGCCCACCGGGATCGACGCCCGCACCGTCAAGGAGCTGGCGAAGCTCCCCGGCGTCTCCCTCGCCGCGGGCCGCGTCGACGGCTTCGCCGCCGTGGACGACCGCGCGGGCCGGCTGCTCGGCCACGGGTCACACCAGGGCGGCAACTTCGCCCCGGGAGCCGACGGCGAGGACCCCGCCTACCGCTTCACCCAGGGCACGGGACCCGCCCGCGACCGCGCGGTCGCCCTCGACGAGCGGACCGCGGCGAAGGGCGGCTACCGCGTCGGCGACACCGTGCGGGTCGGCACCGCCAAGGGCGCCTCCTCGTACCGGCTCAGCGGCGTCTTCCGCGCCGACGGGACGAAGCTGCCCGCCGGGGGCAGCCTGGCGCTGTTCACCGGTGACACCGCCCAGCGGCTCTTCCTCGACCCCGGCCACTACCGGAGCGTCGAACTCACCGCAGAGCCCGGCACCGACGTCACGCGCCTGATCGACCGCGTCGAGTCGGTGCTGCCCAAGGGCACCAGCGCGGTCACCGGGGCCCGGCTCGCCCAGATCCAGGCGAACCTCGCCACCGCCGACAGCGACACCACGAGCCAGATCATGGTGGGCTTCGCCGCGGTCGCGCTGTTCGTCGCCGCGTTCCTGATCTCCAACACCTTCACCATGCTGATCACCCGGCGCACCAGGGAACTGGCCCTGCTGCGGGCCGTCGGCGCCTCGCGCACCCAGGTCCGGCGCGTCCTGCTCACCGAGGCCGTCCTGGTCGGCGCGGTCGCCTCCGCCGCCGGGCTCGCCGTCGGCGTCGGGGCGGCCGCGCTGCTCCAGAAGCTGTTCGCGCCCGCCGACACCCCCGCGGCCCCGCTGGTCCTCACCCCGACCACCGTCCTCGTCTCCCTGCTGGTCGGCACCGCCCTGACCGTGCTCGCCGCCTGGCTGCCGAGCCGCCGCGCGATGGCCATCCCGCCCGTCGCCGCGCTCACCGCCGCCGAACCCGCCGCGCCCGCGCGCACCGGCTCCACGCGCACCAGGACCGGCGCCGCGCTGCTGCTCACCGGGACCGCCGCCGTGCTCTACGGCGCGCTCACCACGGGGCAGGACGCGCGGACCGTCATCGGCGGCGGCGCCGCGCTCACGGTGGCCGGTGCGATCGTCCTCGTCCCGCTGCTGGCCAGGCCGTTCGTTGCCCTGCTGCGGCCGCTGCTGGTCCGCGTCCACCCGGTGCAGGGCACCCTCGCCGCCCGCAACACCGTGCGCGACCCGCGCCGCACCGGCGCCACCGCCGCCGCGCTCGCCATCGCGCTGGCCCTCGCCTCGGGGCTCTCCGTGCTCGGCGCCTCCGCGGCCCAGTACCTGGACCGCGCGACGACTCACGACTTCACCGCCGACTACCTGGTCCGTCCGGCCGACGGCGCCATGCGGATGACCCCCGCGTCCGCCGCGCCCCTCCAGAAGCTGCACGGCGCGAAGTCCAGCCCGCTCAACCAGTCCACCGACTACCGCATCGGCGGTGTCCCCGCCGTCCTGACGGGCGTCGACCCCGCCACCATCGGGCGGCTGCTGCGGTACGACGTGGTCGAGGGCTCGCTGGACCGCCTGGCCAAGGGGGAGGTGGCGGTCGCCGACTTCAAGGCGCGGGAGGCGGGCTGGCACGTGGGGCAGAAGCTGCCTCTGGAGCGCGGGGACGACCGGGGCAGCGTCACCGTCGGCGCGGTCTACCGGGCGGACGAGCAGAGCGCCCTGCTGCCGAGCATCACCGCACCGGACTCGCTCGTCGCCCGCTACGACGCCACCCCGAACACGGCGGGCGTCCTCGTCGCCACCGACGGCGGACCCGGCCGCGCCGCGCTCGGCAGGGTCGCTCATGCCATCGGCGACAACCCGGCCCTCGCCGTGCTCGACGCGGACGGCATCCGGGACCAGGACTCCAGCGGCATCGGCGACCAACTCAACGTGTTCTACGCCCTGTTGAGCATGGCCCTGGTGATCGCCGCGCTCGGCATCGCCAACACCCTCGCGATGTCGGTGCTCGAACGCCGCAAGGAGATCGGCACGTTGCGCGCCCTCGGCGTGGACCGCGCGGGGGTGACCCGGATGATCCGCCTGGAGGCGCTCGTCGTGGGCGCGCTCGGCGCCGCCGTCGGCACCCTCACCGGCGTCTTCCTCGGCTGGGCGCTGGGCCGCACCCTTCAGGAGAGCGTCGTGGGCTACGCCCTCGTCATCCCCTGGGGGCGCCTCGCCCTCGGTGTGCTGCTTGCCCTGGCGGGCGCGCTGCTCGCCTCGCTCTGGCCGGCCCGCAGGGCGGCCCGCGTCGACATCCCGCAGGCCACGGCGGCGCAGTGACGCGAGGGTCGGGCGGTCCGAACCGGGCGCTGCTCAGCGGACGTTGACGGACCTGAGCAGTTCATCGACGTCCGGGTCGTCCAGCGAGTCGAGCAGGCTCTTCCACAGGTTCAGATTGGCGGTCGCCCACGGCAGATAGCGGGCGCGGGCATCGGGGTCGTAGAAGTAGATGCCCTCGTCGACCAGGGGAGTCTGCTCGTCGACGATCTTGCGGGCCAGCTGCCGCAGGCTGATGTCGTTCTCCGCGAGATAGCGGTGCGAGAGGACGACGGGGGTGATCGGTACGGCCTTGAAGAGCGTGTCGGCGTCGCTGAGCGCCGCGCCCTCGGGGGAGATCTCGCAGGTGCGCGACGCGGTGTGGGACTCCGAGATGACGGCTTCGATGCGGTCGATCTCCTGGTCGGTGAAGCCGCTGCGGCGCAGTTGGTGCGCGCGCAGCGATTCGCCCGCGGAGGGCTCGGAGTTCTTGCGCACCAGGTAGTTGAGGTCGTGCACGAGGGCCGCGGCCGCCACGATCTCCGTGTCGGCGCCGTTGCGCAGGGCGAACTCCACCCCTTTGGCGGAGACGAAGGCGATGTGGTGCCAGCCGTGGAACGGGAGGCGGTCGTCGTGCTCGGTGCAGAGCTTGCGGACGAATCCGCGCAGCGTCGCCACGCGCCCGGTCTCGAAGTCCTGTGCGGTCACTGGCTCTTCCTCTCGTGCGGGCGGCCCAGTACCGAACGCAAGGTGCGCCAACGGGCTTCCACAGGATAGTGACAGCGCAGCGTGCCCGTGCGTGCGCCGAGCGGTGCGTCCGGTGCCGTGTCGAGCGAGGTGCTGTACGCGCGCGTCGGGCGGTTCTGCGCGATCAGGGTCACGGTGCCCTCACGGGCGCGGGTGACGTTGTGCCAGTCGTCGGGGGTCAGCGTGTACGTGTCGCCGGGCGCCAGGACCTGCGGCCGCACGTCGGTGACGCGGGCCCGGTCCTGGCCCGCGGGCTCGACCAGGAAGCGCGTGTGCAGATAGCCGCCGGTGAGGATCAGCGAGGTGAAGCCGTAGCGGTGGTTGTGCGGGGCCTCCACGTACGCGGCGTCGACCAGGTCGGGGGGCTTGTACTCGTGCAGCCAGAGCGTGAGTCCGGAGCGCGGGCCGCGGTAGAGGGCCCATTTGAAGTGGGTGGGCGTCTCGCGGGAGTTGACGAGCATGCTTTCGAACGCGGCCCGCGGCAAGCGGTTCAGACTGTGGCGCAGCGCCTCCAGACGGCAGTGGAACCCCGCGAGGGCGGCGCGGACGTGCTCGGCGCCGTCGTCGGCGTCGGGGCCCGGCGGCAGTTCGAGGGTCCTGGCCAGCTCGTACACCTCGGGTAGTGCCTGCGCCATTGCCATGCGTACTCCTTCGCGTGCGGACCTCGCTCGTGGAGCGGCCTCAGCTGTTGGCGGTCAGCATCTGTGGCGCGGTATCCCTGCGGAACTCCTCGTACTTGTCCCGGAATTCCAGGAAAGCGGCGTGGCTGAGCTGGACGCCCAGCTGCTGGAGGAAGGAGCAGTACTCGAACTCCGAGAGGTTCTTGGGCACTTCGAACTTGATCGCGTACGGCGAAGCGAGCAGCCTGCTGCATTCCCGCTGATTCGTCTGGTACAGAAGTGAACCCTTGTTGAAGCGTAGCCCCAGCGGAAACGGGAACGTCTCGTTCTCCGTGTCGGTGAACAGGGCCAGATAGATGTCGTCGTCGAAGATCTCGACGCGGTCCAGATTGGGGTCGGCCGTCAGACAGATCTCGCAGCGGTCGAAGCGCATCCGCGTCAAATAGGCGCCGACCAGGGTGAGATGCACACCGTCGATCAGCGCCTGGCGCGCCTGCTCGAAGGTCATGCCGTCCCGGTAGGCCATCTCGCGCCGGGCCCTGCTGTCCATCGCCGCGGGGCGCGTCGGGTCCGCGACGATGAGCCGGACGTCCCTGGGGATGGTGTTCAGGGAGGCGAGGCGGCAGATCGCGTACTTCCCGGTCAGGCCGCGGAACGTGTACTGCGTCGAGGAGCGCATGCTCTGGTTGACGTCCCGGTTGAACCGGGCGTCGGGCGTCCTGCTCGCCGGGTACTGCGTCGTCGGTACGTAGTTCTCCTGCATGGACCGGTAGGTGCGGGTCAGCTCCTCGCCCGCCTTCGCTATCTCCGCGATCACCGCGTCCTTGACGGTGGTCCCGAGGAACCGCTCGTACTGCCGTGTGGTCAGGGCGACTTGGGCGAAGGCGAATATCGCGGCGCCGAGCACACCGGTGGCGAGGGCGACCCAGAACTCCTCGGTGCGTCCGGTGCTGCGCACCGATATCGCGTACATTCCGGCCGCGGCCAGACTCATGACGAGCAGCAGGACGCCCGTGCGGTTGAAATACAGCTCACGCAGCAGCATGCCCACTTGTCGGCTGTGATCGCCGCGCGTGTCCCCGTTTCCACCTGGCATGGCAGAACCTCCCCCGGCGGACGGGACATCCGCACTCCTTGCAGGTTAACGGCTGCATTGCCGCGGCAGCAGAGTCTGTTCCGGAACGAACGCAATTGGTTCGTGCGAAGAATCCTTTGTCCGCGGTGTGACGCGGGTCACGCCGGTGCGTCGATGGGCTCGCCGGATCGCCGCGGTCTTAGCTGGGACGACGGAGCACCGCGGAAGGAGCCACGGCCATGGACCGTGAACAGGTACTGGAGTGGACGAGGGCCGAGCGGCTCGGCATCGCCGGTTTCCTCGAAGAACTGGCCCCCGACGACTGGAAGCGGGACTCGCTCTGCACCGGCTGGACGGTGCACGACGTGGCCGCCCACCTCACCCTGTCGACCCGCACCACCCTCATCGACCTGCTGAAGGGCGCGGTCCGGGCGCGCTTCGACTGGGAGCGCATGGAGTACGACAAGGCCCGCGAGCGGGCGGCGCGTTACACCCCGGCGGAACTCGTCGCACAGCTCCGCGAGACGGCGGGATCCCCGCGCCGCGCCCCGCTGTCGGCCCCGCTCGACCCCCTCACCGACTTCCTGGTGCACGGCCAGGACATCGCCCGCCCGCTCGGCCGCCCCCGCCCCATGCCGGGACCACAGACGGTCGCCGCCCTCGGCCACGTGGTGGCGAGCCCCTTCTACGGAGCGAAGAAGCGGCTGCGCGGAGTGCGCCTGGTGGCGACCGACGCGGACTGGTCGACGGGCCCGGGGCCGCGGGAGGCGCGGGGCCCGGCGGGTGACCTGCTCCTCGTGGTCACGGGGCGCGCGGCGGGGCTGGCGGGGGTCACGGGGGCGGGGGCAACGGTGCTGGGGGAGCGGCTGGCCTAGCGCACCAGCTGGTCCGTCCGGGGTCGAGCGCCAGGGTGACCCCGGTGTGCAGGTCCGTGTCGTAGCCGCTGCGGTACGCCGTTTCGTAGGCGTCGTCGCCCAGCGCCTCGCGGGTCCGGCGTTCGCAGGCGCGGCGGGCGGCGGTCAGGGACGGGACTCCGGCCTGGGAGCGGCCCAGGGTGTCCCACAGCTGGGTGGCGAGGCCGAGCAGCCAGGCCGCGTGGCGCGTGTCGCCCGTCGCGGTGGCCGCCCTGGCCAGGACGTCGAGGGCCATGCCGCTGCCCACGCCTTCGCGCAGCCGGTACTTGACCACCAGCGCGGCCCTGGCGTGCTCGCGCGCCGCGTCGAACCGGCCGCGGCCCAGCTCGGCCTGGGAGCGGATGGTGTCGCCCCAGGCGCGCATGCACCGTTCGCCGTCGCGGTCGCAGACCTCGCTCAGCTCTTCGAGGAACGCCACGGCCTCCGTGAAACGTCCCGCCGTGGCGTGCGCGTGGGCGGCCATGACAAGGGCGGCAAGCGGCGCGTAGGCGAGCGGCTCCGCCCGCCAGTCCGTGGCGAGTTGGGCCTCGGCGAGGGACACCACCTGCGCGGGATCGTCGCGCAGCGCCGCGAGGCGCAGGCCGATGGCGTCCACGTACCGCCGTTCCGTCTCCCCGAACTGCCGTGCCAGCACGGCGCATTCGGCGGCCCGGTCCTCCAGGGCGGCCCTGTCGCCGAGGTAGAGCAGGAGCTGGCTGCACACGTAGAGGGCCTTCGCCCGCTCCTCGGAGGGCGCGGTGTCGGCGGCGAGCGCCCGGTCCAGATAGACCCGGCCCTCCTTCAGGAACCCGCATCCGTACCAGAAGAACCACAGCGCGGCGGTCAGTTCCAGCGCGGTGTGCTCCTCGTCGGGCTCGGCCAGGCTGTGTTCCAGGGCGGCGCGGAGGTTGTCGTGCTCGGCGGTCATCCGGTCGAACCAGGCGAACTGGTCGGGCCCGATCCAGGCGGCGTCGCCCCAGCGGGCCAGCGCCAGGTAGTGATCGCGGTGCCTGCGCCGCAGCTCGTCCTCCTCGCCGAGGCCGCGCAGCCAGAAGGCGCCGTGCTCACGGATGGTGTCCAGCATCCGGTACCGCTCACCGGCCCCGGTCGGCACCCAGGCGAGCAGCGACTTGTCGACCAGGGCGCCGAGCAGGCCGGGGATCTCCGCGTCGGGCAGCAGCTCGTCCGCGCACACCTGACGGACCGCCGCGGTGTCGAAGGTCCCGGCGAAGACCGAGAGCCGGGCCCAGGCGAGCCGTTCGGCGGGCGTGCACAGCTGATGGCTCCAGCCGATGGCGGTGCGCATCGCCTGGTGCCACGGCGGGTCGGCGTCGAAGTCCTCGTTCTCGGTGTTGCCGAGGGTCGCGTAACGGTCGGTCAGATGCCGGTTGAGCTCGGCGAGCGGCAGCTCGCGCAGCCGGGCCGCGGCCAGTTCCAGGGCGAGCGGCAGCCCTTCCAGACGTCGGCAGAGCCGGCCGGCCTCGGCGCGGTCCGCCGCGGTGAGCGTGAAGCCGGGCACGGCTTCGGCGGCCCGCTCGGCGAGCAGCACCAGCGCGTCCGCCGCCTCTCCGTCCGGGTCGGCGTCGTCGTCGGCCGCCGGGACCGGCAGCGGGTCGAGGGTGAGGACCTCCTCGGCGGGGAGACCGAGCGTGCGGCGGCCGGTGACCAGGAACCGCAGCCCCGGCGCCGCGGCGAGCAGCGCCGCCACCGCCGTACGGCAGTCCTCCACCAGGTGTTCGCAGGTGTCGAGCACGAGGAGCATCTCCCGCTCCGCCAGGTACTCGGCCACCACCTCCAGCATGGGCCTGGTCGACTGGTCGGCCAGTGGCAGCGTCTCCGCGATGGCGTACGGCAGTACGTGGCTGGCCTCACTCAGCGGCGACAGCTCCACCCACCACACCCCGTCCGCGAAGGACCGCTGCAACTCGCCCGCGGCCCGCCGGGTGAGCCTGGTCTTGCCGACCCCGCCCACGCCGGTCACCGTGACCAGCCTGGACCGTCCGCACAGCCGCACCACCTGCGCCAGTTCCGCACGCCGGCCGACCAGGCGACCGGTCTCCTCCGGCAGCTCGCCCACCAGCCGCTCCGTCGTCACCGCCATCTCCCCTTCCCGCACTCGCCGCGGCTCGCGCCCGCTGATCTCGGTGCTAGCAGACGGGAGGGCACGCGCGCAGAACTTCGGCGGCTTCGCTCCGCGGAGCCCTCCCGCGGTGAGAGAGTGCCCTGCGCTCCTCCTGCCCGCGCCGGCGAGGGAGGGGCGTGGCCGTACCGGGGGATCCGTACTGGGGAAGGGGGCGTGCGTGCACCGTGCCCGACCGCTGTCCGAGGTGTCCGAACTGCTGGACGGGGTCTCCCTCGCCCTCGCCGTCCGCGCCCGCCCGGCCGGTGGCGCGCGAGTCGGCGGCGACCTCTACGACGTGGTGGGCGCACCGGCGGGCCCCCGGCTGATCCTCGGCGACGTCAAGGGGCACGGCCCCGAGGCCGCCCCGCTGGCCGACGCCGTGCGGGCCGCGTTCCGCCGGACGGCCGCCACCGAGGCGGACCCCGCACGGCTTGCCCGCACCCTCGACGCGCTGCTCGCCCCCGTCCTCGGCCCCGAGGACTTCGTCTCGCTGCTCGTCGTCGACCTGGGCCCCGACGAGATCCGGCTGGTCAACTGCGGCCATCCGCCGCCCCTGCGCATCGGGCGCCGCATCACCGCACTCGGCCTGCCGCACCCGTCGCCGCCGCTCGGTCTGAACCCCGAGCCGCGCACCCGTCGCGTCCAACTCCGCCCGGACCAGCGCCTGTTGCTGCACACCGACGGGCTCACCGAGGCGCGCGACGCCGCGGGTGCCTGTTTCCCGCTCGACCGGCGCGCCCTGGCCGCGCTGACCTCGCCCACCCTCGACCAGGCCGTCGACCGCCTCCTCGCCCTGCTGCACGGGCACACCGGGCACGCCACCCCGGCCGACGACCTCACCCTGCTCCTGCTCCAGCAGCAGGGCGCGACCGCTCCGGCCTGGGTGGGCGCGGCCCGGCCGGACTGAGCGCGTCACCCGGCCCTGCCGTCAGTTGCGCGAGTTGCCGAACAGGATGCGGTAGCCGATGAGCAGGACCAGCGCTCCCGCGATGGCCGACCCCCAGGTGGTCAGGTCGAAGAACTGCCGTTCCACCGGCCGGTCCAGGAACCGCGCCGAGAGCCAGCCGCCGAGGAACGCGCCGGCGATGCCGATCAGCGTGGTCCCGATGAGACCGCCCGGGTCGCGCCCCGGCAGCACCGCCTTGGCTATCGCTCCGGCCAGCAGGCCGAGAACGATCCACCCGATGACGCCCATGAATCCGCTCTCCCTTCGTTGGATCTTCCCCTTGGTACGGGGAAGCTGCCCGGGAAGCGTACTTCTACGCGCGTGTAGAGGGAGTTGGTCCGACCGGCCACCCCTCGGTGCCCTACTCGTCTCCCTCGTCGTCCCCTTCCCCCTCGTCCTCTCCCTCGTCGTCCTCGAAGAAGTCGCCCACCTCGTCGACGACTTCGGCCGCGACCATGCCGCCGACGACACCGACGGCGAGGCCCGCCGCGCCGACGGCCACCGCGGTGCCGATGCCGGGGCCGGAGGAGTGCCCCGAACCGGCGGGGTAGGGGTCGCCGTGCCCGTAGGAGGCGTGCGCCCCGAACGACTCGCGGTGTTCGACCAACTGCCGCAGCCAGCCGTCGACCTGCGCGTTCCAGTCCTGGTGCGCGACGCCGTCGTGCCGGACGGTGAACCGGCTGACGGCGTCGTGGCCGCCGGAGAACGCGCCGCCCCGCTTGTCCGCCTCCAGGACCACGTCCATGCCGCCCGCGTGCGCGAGGAAGGTCAGCTCGATCTCGTTGACGGAGCCGGCGTACCCGGGGCCGGGCGAGAGCTCGATCTCCTGGTAGAAGGGGAGCTGCTGCCCGGTGCCGCCGATGCGGCCGAGCTCCAGGTCGGCCGAGCGGAAGCCGAAGCCCAGCTGCCCGAGCGCCTCCAGGATCGCCTCCTGCGCGGGCAGCGGCCGTACGGCCAGCGGGTCCAGGTCGCCCTTGTCCTTGGCGCCCGCCACCGAAAGGCCCGTGCGGACCCCGAGCACGATGCCGAGGTCCTGGCCGTACAGCTCGGTGACCGGCGTCTCCCACGGCAGCGTCACGCTGAACGGCACGCTGCGCTGTTCGTCCGCGGCGAGCCGGAAGCCCCCGCCGACGGTGAACCGCTCGAAGGTGACGGCCCCCTCGCTCTCCCCGTCCTCGTGCTCGGCCTCGACGCGGGCCATCAGGTCGAGGGTGACGTGCTCGATGTCGAAGCCGGAGCTGCCGCCCCGCAGGTGCACCTGGCCCGACAGCTCGCCGCCGGGCAGTACGGGCCCGGGATCGAGGACCGTGTCGACCGTGGGGGCGCCCACTCCGAGTGAACCGAGTAACCGTTTGAACACCATGGTGGCGTTCGCTCCTTATGTGCGTGACGTGCGTTACGTGGGTGTGAGGGAAGCACAGGGACGCACGGAAGATCCAGACGCGCCTGCGCACGCTCACCACCAGTGAGGTTTTACGCGACTGTAGATCTATGGCTAGGGTGCTGGCGATGTGCTGCGACGACGCGACACCCACATTCCGACAAAGATGTGAATTCGCGGGCCGAGGTTCCCTGTGGGAGGCATCGTGAGCGAGATGATGCGGTCGACGGGCCGGCACGCGATGCCGCTCCCGCCGCAACGGCCGTTGCCCGCGGACGGGAAGCCCGTCGGGGCGGCGGACGGGAACGCGGACGAGAAGCCGGTCCGGAAAGCACCGGCGGCCCCGACAGCCCGGCGAGCCACGACGCACGCGACGCACCCGCCCGCCGTCAAGCGCAGGGACTCGTTCTTCGACAACGCCAAATACCTGGCGATCGTCCTCGTGGCGATGGGGCACGCGTGGGAGCCGCTGCGCGGTGACAGCAGGGCCGCCGCCGCGCTCTACATCACCGTCTACACCTTCCACATGCCGGCGTTCATCGTCATCTCCGGCTACTTCTCGCGCAGTTTCGACGCGAGTCCCGGCCGCGTCAGGCGCCTGGTCACCGGCATCGCCGTGCCGTACGTGATCTTCGAGGTCGCCTACACGTTCTTCAAGCGGTGGGCCGGCGGCGACCCGACGTACCCCGTCAGCCTGCTCGACCCCTGGTACCTGACCTGGTTCCTGGCCGCGCTGTTCATCTGGCGCCTGACGACCCCGCTCTGGAAGATCGTCCGCTGGCCGCTCCCGCTCGCGCTCGGCATCGCCGTCCTGGCGTCCGTCTCACCGGACATCGGCGACGACCTCGACCTGCAACGCGTCCTGCAGTTCCTGCCGTTCTTCGTCCTCGGCCTGGTCCTCAAGCCGGAGCACTTCCAGCTCGTCCGCAGGAAGGAGGCGCGGATCCTCGCGATCCCACTGGTCGCCGCCGCGCTGCTCTTCGCGTACTGGGCCGCCCCCCGGATGAACGCCGCGTGGTTCTACCGGCGGGACAGCGCACAGGAGTTGGCGGCGCCGGGCTGGGCGGGCGCCGTCATGACGCTCGGGATGTTCGGCTGCTCACTGGTCCTCGTCGCCTGCTTCTTCGCCTGGGTGCCGGGCCGGAAGCTGTGGTTCACCGCGCTCGGCGCGGGCACCCTCTACGGCTACCTCCTGCACGGCTTCCTCGCCAAGGGCTCACGCTTCTGGGACTGGTACGAGGCGGACTGGCCGCACACGCCGCTCGGCGAGATCACCGTCACCCTGATCGCCGGTGCGGTGATCACGGTGCTCTGCACCCCGCCGGTGCAGCGCGTGTTCCGCTTCGCCATGGAGCCGACGATGGAATGGGCCTTCAAGCAGGACGCGAAGGCGCTCGCCAAGGGGACCGCGACCACGGGAGCGGGCCGCGCCAAGGTGGCCGAGGGGTCCGGCACGGGCGGCAGATCCGCGTGAGCCGCCCGGCCAGGCCGCCCGCCGCCCACTTCGAGCACGTCCCCGGGACGCTGCCGGCGAGCTGCCGGGCCCTCATGATGCTGGACCCCGAAGAACGCCCGATCGGCTGCCTCCAGTACCGGCTCTGCCACCCGTGCGGGCGCGGACACATCGTCAGCATCGCCGTGGCCGCCCACTGGCAGGGACAGGGCCTGGCCCGGCACGCCCTGCACACGGTCCTGGCCGCGGGCGAGGGCTACGCCTGGTCCACGTCCCGGCAGTCGCCCGAGGGCCGCCGTTTCTTCGCGGCGATGGAGGAGGAGACGGAGATCGCCTTCCCGGCAGGGGGCGCGCGGTGCCCGCACCTCGCCGAGGGGGACTAGACCTTCTCGGTCGCGCCCGTCCCGAGCCATGCGTCGACCGTCACCACGTCAGCCCACTGCGGGAAAAGCCGCTCGGTCAGCAACCGGTGGACCTCGGGGTCCAGGTCGAGGCAGCCGTCGGAGAGGACCGTGAGGCCAAAGTCCAGGTCGTTCGCCTGGCACACGGTGGAGAGGACCACGGCGCTGGTGGCGATGCCCGCGAGCACCAGTTCTCCGATGCCGCGTGACCTCAGCACCACGTCGAGGTCGCTGCCGGAGAACGCGCTCGCCCGTCTCTTGGTGACCACCACGTCGCCGGGCAGCGGCGCGATGTCCGGGTGGATCCCGGTGCCCGGCGCACCCGTCACATAGAGCCCGGCCCGCGCGATCGCGGCGATCGGCTTGTTGCGGGTGCCGACCTCGGGGAAGCCGGGACGGAACTCGACGACCACGTAGATCACGGGGATGCCCGCCGCCCGCGCCCCGTCGATCGCCCTGCGCAGCCGGGCCAGATATCCGGAGTCGGCGCCGACGGCGTCCACGATGGCCTGCTGGACGTCCATCACGAGAAGGGCGCTGCTCATGTCGTCTCCAGAAGCGTGGCCGAGGTGCTGGTCCGGGCACGGTGACGGCACGCTCGTCGGGCCGCGCACACGCTCACCGGGCAGGACCAGCCAAGCACATGAGTTCGGGCGGCGGTTCCGTGGCCGTCGGGCATGGCGAATATCACGTCCGGTCGCGACGGGCCCCTTGAGCAGGCCTTCGGCCGACTCCCGGCCCCGGACGACCTGTTGCCGTGCCACCCGGGTGCCCGAGTAGGGTCGGGGGCTGCGTGATGGCTGACGGCCGCGATCCGGCCTCCGGTCCTTGTGAGGGCACATGCGTACGTGGCTTTCCCGGCCCCACCCGGGAGGGCGCACGGCATGCGCGCGTACGGAACGACCTGCGTGCGCGCCGGGCACCGGGACGCGGCTCCTGACGTCTCACGGGCAGCACTTCGCACGAGCGGTACGTCACGCGAGCGGCACGTCACGCGAGCGGCAGGTCGCGCCGGCGGTACGTGTCACGAGTGGTACGTGCCACCAGCGGGACGTGCCACGAGCGGTACGCAGTACGGCGGGCCCTCGGGCCCGTACCCCCCACGGACAAAGAGCCGCGCGTGCGCGGCCGCAGATCAGGAGCACCAGTGCAGGGCACCCCCCACATAGCCAGCACACCGCACGACGGGCGATCGTCGCCCATACCCCCTGCGCGCGGGGCGCGGCAGCAGTACCCGCCGCACCGGGCGGCCGCGCCGCGCGTGGCCCCGGCGGCCGCACGTCCCGACCCGGACGACGAGGTCCAACTCCCCGTCTTCGTCGACCAGTCCGGCTGGCGCAAGCGCACGCTCCAGGGCATGGCGCTGGTCGTGGGCTCCGTCTGCGTCGGATATCTGGTGTTCGTCGGCACCGTGGTCAGCGGGCTCAGGCAGCCCGTCGGCACCCATCCGCCGAGCACGACGGACACGACGGACACGACGAACACGACGAACAGGGACATCAAGCGGGCCGACACCGTGAAGTCGGACGGACAGGTGCCTTCCGGCGGGGAACGAGGCAAGTCGGCGTACGGATCCAGTAGTTCGGCCAGATCCGCCCCGCCCCCGGCCGGAGCCACCGAGCAGTGAGCGCGCGCGCCACCGTCCGGCGCCCACCGCGCGGGCACTGGCTCGTGCTCATCCTCGTCCTGCTCGTCGTCGCCGTCGCCCTCCTCTTCGAAGGGTGGACGACCCACCAGATCGACGCCGCGCGCACCAAACCGCCGTGCACCCGGCCGATCCCGCGCGCGGCGGACGACGGCAAGCCGGTGCTGCGGTTCGGCCCGAAGGGGGTCAGCACCGCGGCCATGCCGCGCGGCACCGTCGCGCTGACCTTCGACGGCGGCTTCGACCCGGTGTGGACGCCGCGCCTGCTCGACCTGCTGCGCGCCCACCACGCGCAGGCGACCTTCTTCGTCTACGGGAAGGACGCGGCCGAGCACCCGAAACTGCTGCGGCGGATCCTGTACGAGGGTCACGAGGTCGGCTCGTACACCTACAGCGGCGGCGACTTCGGCGTCGCCTCCCCGCTGCGCGCGCGGCTCGAACTGTCGCTCACCCAGAGCGCGTTCGCGGGCGCGGCAGGCATCAACACCACGCTGCTGCGGCTGCCGCACACCACGGCGGCCGACACCCTGTGCGGGCCCCAGTGGCCGGCCGCGCGGCGCGCCGCGGACCAGGGGTACCTCGTGGTCGCGTCCGACCACAAGGACCGCAAGCCGTGGCAGGGCCTGGTGACGCAGCACAGCCAGACCGACCTGGGCTACCACGAGGCGCGGGACCTGCTGGGGGACCGCGGCGCGAAGCGGTTCACCACCGTCAGCGGCGGGCTCGGCAGCCCCTCCTTCGTCGACAAGGTCCCGGTCGCCCAGGAGGTCAAGGGGCAGGGGCTGATCTGGTCGCAGCGGCTCGGCCGCGCCTTCCTCACCGTGATGGTGTGGACGCTGACCCTCGCGGGCGTGCTCGGCGTGCTGCGGATGCTCCTGTTCGCGCTGTTCGCCCGGCTCCACGTGCGCAGGCTGCGCACGTTCAGGCCGGGCGCGCCACGGCTGCGTGAGGTGCGGGACCCGGTGACGGTCCTGGTGCCCGCCTACAACGAGGAGGCGGGCATCGCCTCCACGGTGTACTCGCTGCTCGCCTCCACCTATCCGCACTTCCAGATCATCGTGATCGACGACGGCTCGACCGACGCCACCGCCGACATCGCCGAGGACATCGACGACCCGCGGGTCACGGTGATCAGACAGCCCAACGGCGGCAAGCCCAGCGCCCTCAACACCGGCCTCGCGCACGCGAGATACGACATCGTCGTGATGGTCGACGCGGACACCATCTTCGAACCGGAGGCGCTGGCCCGGCTCGTCCAGCCGCTCGCCCACCCGGCGGTCGGCGCGGTCAGCGGCAACACCAAGGTCGGCAACCGGCGGCGCCTGCTCGGCAAGTGGCAGCACCTGGAGTACGTACTCGGCTTCAACCTGGACCGGCGGATGTTCGAGGTCCTTGAGTGCATGCCGACGGTGCCGGGGGCGATCGGCGCCTTCCGCAGGGACGCGTTGATGGGCGTCGGCGGTGTCAGCGACGAGACCCTGGCCGAGGACACCGACCTCACGATGTCCCTGTGGCGGGCGGGCTGGCGCGTCGTCTACGAGGAGTCGGCGGTCGCCTGGACCGAAGTGCCGGTCAGCGTGCGGCAGTTGTGGCGCCAGCGCTACCGCTGGTGCTACGGCACGCTCCAGGCGATGTGGAAGCACCGGCACGCGGCGGTGGAGGTCGGCCCCGCGGGCCGCTTCGGCCGCCGGGTGATGCTCTACGTCACGCTGTTCCAGATCGTGCTTCCGCTGTGCGCGCCGGTCGTCGACATGTTCGCGCTGTTCGGCGCGGTGTTCCGCGACCCGGTGGAGGCCGCCCTCGTCTGGTTCGGCTTCCTCTCCGTCCAGCTGGTCACCGCCGCGTACGCGCTGCGGCTCGACAGGGAGCGGCTGCGCGTGCTGTGGGTGCTGCCGCTCCAGCAGTTCGTCTACCGGCAGTTGATGTACCTGGTGGTCATCCACTCGGTGGCCACGGCGCTGCTCGGCACCCGCCTGAAGTGGCACAGCATGAAGCGCACCGGAACCGCCGACCCGTATCTGCTCGACGCGCCGCCCGACGAGGCGCGGCGCAGCCTGCAAGGGAGTTGACCATGACAGACCCGCTCGACCGGCGGGCCGGAGGCGCTCCGCACCCGGGGGAGCAGACCGCACCGGAGACCGCACAGGGGCCCGCGAGGGAGGGGCCCGCGGCGCCCGAGCGGTACGCCGACTTCGCCGAGCGCCCCAGCTCCCGCTACGGCCCACGGCGCGCCCACGCCCGCAGATCCAAGACGCGCAGACGGCTGCGGCGCACGTCACTGGTCCTCGCGGGCCTCGTGGTGCTCGCCGTGGGCGGCACGTACGGCTGGGCCGAGACCAGGCTCCAGCGGGACGTCGACCTCGCCGCGTACGGGGACCGGCCGCCGGCCGGGGAAGGCACCAACTACCTCATCGTGGGCTCCGACAGCCGCGACGGGCTCTCCGACGACGACGTGCAGGATCTGCACGCGGGCGGGGGCGGCGGGCGGCGCACCGACTCGATGATGCTGCTGCACACCGGCGTCCACGGCACCAGTCTGGTCAGCCTGCCGCGCGACTCCTGGGTCGAGGTCCCCGGCCGCCTCGACACGCTGACGGGCAAGATCAAGCGGACGGAGAGGGACAAGCTCAACGCCGCGTTCTCCTACGGCGGCCCCGAGCTCCTCGTGCACACCGTCGAGCGGAACACCGGCCTGCGCATCGACCACTACGCGGAGATCGGCTTCGCCGGTTTCGTGAACATCGTCGACGCCATCGGCGGCGTACGGATGTGTCTGGACCGGGACATCAAGGACAAGAAGTCGGGCGCCGATCTGCGCAAGGGCTGCCACGTCCTGAACGGCAAGCAGGCGCTCGCCTTCGTGCGCCAGCGCCACCAGGAGCGGGAGGGCGACCTGGGCAGGTCGAAGAACCAGCAGAAGTTCCTCTCGGCCCTCGCCCAGCAGGCGGCGAAGCCCGGCACGCTCTTCGACCCGACGGAGATCGGCCCGGCCGCGCAGGCCGGGCTCGACACGCTGATCGTCGACGAGGACATGAGCCTGCGCGATCTCGCCGACATGTTCCGCGCGGTGCAGGGCGTCGCGGGCGGGAAGGGCAAACAGCTCGGCGTGCCCGTCTCCGGTTTCGGCGTCCCCACTCCCAAGGGCAACGTGCTGAAGTGGGACGCCGAGAAATCGGCCCGGCTCTTCGACGACCTCCGGCACGACCGGCCGGTGGGCTGACTCAGGCCGGTTCGGGCTGCGGTTCGGTCCGGAGCGCCGGGGGAGCCGGGGGCGCGGCCTCCGGCTCCTCCCACGCCCGGGTGGTCCGTACGTAGCCGTAGATCACCGAGGCCGTCGCGAGCAGGATCAGGGGGCCGGACACCCACGGGTGCGCGGCCATCTGCACCGGCAGGTAGCGGTACGAGACCAGGAGCGCGGCGAAGACGACCGTGCCGTGGGCGACCAGCCTGATCCCCGACCGGTGCCAGCCGTGGTCGTAGGTGCGCAGGGCCGCCTCGACGGTGAGCGCGAAGACCACGCCCGCCAGGAGATCCACCCCGTAGTGGTAGCCGAAGCCGAGCGTCGCGCTGAGCGTGGCGACCAGCCAGAACGTGCCCGCCCAGCGCAGCGGGCGCGAGCCCTTGCGGGTGTGGATGAAGATCGCGACGGACCAGGCGGTGTGCAGGCTCGGCATGCAGTTGCGCGGGGTGAGCCCGTCGTACGGCACCGGGTGCGGAACGCCGATCGACGGCAGCGTGTGCGGCCACACGTTGGTCACCGCCCACTCGACGCCGCCGGTGCCCGAGGTGCCGGGGCCGTACGCGAAGATCGGCCCGACCACCGGGAAGATCATGTAGAAGGCGGGGCCGATCAGGCCGATGACCAGGAAGGTGCGCACCAGGTGGTGGCGCGGGAAGCGCCGCTCGGTCGCCACGTTGCGCAGCTGGTAGAGGGCGGCGGCGACGGCGGCCACCGCGAGCTGGGCGTAGACCAGGTCGATGACGTGGGGGACGAGCGGACCGCTGGCCTCCAGGAGCCGGCCCGCGAGCCAGGACGGGTTGCCGAGCGCGTGGTCGGCGGTCGCCACGTACGGGTCGAGCACGGTCGGCCGGGTCTTCGCGGTGATGAGCAGCCAGGTGTCACCGGTCTTGCGCCCGGCCACGAGCAGCAGCCCGAGCCCGACGCCCTTCAGGAGCAGGGCGCGTTCGGCACCGCTGCGGCGCGTGAGGGCGAAGACCGCGCAGCCGAGCATCGCCCACAGCGCGCCGTTGCCGAAGAACTGGCCCTCGGGCACATCGGCGTCGACCGCCCAGCGCACCAGGATGAAGACGGCGTCGACACCGACCGCGGCGCCGGCCGCGATGAACCGCTGCCGCCAGGTGAGCACCACCATCATCAGCGCGAGTCCGCCGTACAGCGGTCCCGGTTTGGGCGGCAGGAACACCTCGCGCGCCTGATTGGTGATCGGACCCGGTACGCCGCCGTAGTGCCGGGCGGCGATCTCCAGACCGATGAGGAACACGAGGGCCACCAGGCCCCCGGCGGTCCACAGGAGGACGCGGGGCCTGCGCCAGGGAGGGTTCCCGACTGTGCGGCTTATCCACGGATATTTCCGCGAAGGCATAGGTATCAAGTGTCTGGCCGATTGCTGGATGCGTGCTGCGGGATGCTTTCTTCGAGGGCTCGATCATGCCATTGGGCGGTTGCGCGTCACTTCGCGCGGTGGCACGAGCGGAGCCGCGAGGGGGCTCACCGGCCCAGAGCGGGGCATAGTACTCCGCTTGCCGATGGCCGAAGTTGCCCCCTGTGAGGTGGCGCTCCGTGCGCGGCATGTTTGCATGTGTTCATGATCATTAACGCACCGGAGACATCCGCGCCGCGGACGTACGTGGACCGCATCCTGGAGCACTGGCACAAGGACGAGGACACCGAGGCGCTCGTCCAGGGGACGCGACGGCTCACCCGTGGGGAGGCCAGGCGGGAGCTGTTCCGCCTGGGCCACGCGCTGCGCCGGCAGGGGCTCGGGCCCGGTGACGGAGTGGGGCTCTTCCTGGCCAACCGCGTGGACTCCGTCCTGGTGCAGCTCGCCGTCCACCTCATCGGCTGCCGCGTCGTCTTCCTGCCGCCGGAGCCGGGTCCCGGCGAGCTCGCCGCCCTGGTCGAGCAGTCCGGGGCCCGCGCGGTCGTCACCGACCCGCTCTTCGCCGCACGGGCCGCCGACGCGGCGGGCCGCAGCGTCCACGCGCCCGCGCTGCTCGGCCTCGGCCCCTGCGAGCCGCACTGCACGGACCTGCTGGCCGTGGCGGCGCAGTGCCCCGAGACGCGCCCCGAGGACGTGCCCGCCCCCGGCGCCGACGAGGCCGTCACCGTCCTCTACACCGGCGGCACCCTGGGCCGCCCCAAGCTCGCCGCGCACAGCCACCGGCTCTACGACGTCCTGGTGGACGTGGTGGATGGCGAGACGGAGGAGTCTGCGCCGGACCCGGCACACGATGGTCCCCCGGAACCCCGCCGCACCGGCTTCTTCCCCGCCATGGACCCGGGCACCGACCGCGTGCTCGTCGCCACGCTGCTCACCCACGGCAGCGGCCACCTCACCTCGCTCCAGGCCCTGGTGACCGGATCCGCGCTCGTCGTGCTGCCCGAGTTCGAGGCGGGCGCGGCCCTCACGGCGCTGCGCGAGGAGCGGATCACGGCCACCATGTTCGTACCGCCCATGCTGTACGCGCTGCTCGACCACCCGGAGTGCGGCCCCGGCGTGCTGCCCGCGCTGCGCCGGATCGTCGTCGGCGGCGCGGCCACGTCGCCCAGCAGGCTCCAGCAGGCCGTCGAGGTCTTCGGGCCCGTGCTCGGCCAGGGCTACGGCCAGTCGGAGGCGCTCGGCATCGCCGCGTTCGGCGCCGACGACCTCGCGTCCGAGGGCGCGCGGCGGCCCGAGCTCTGGCGCAGCTGCGGCCGCGCGATAGCCGACACCGAGATCGAGATCCGCGCCGAGGACGGCACGACGGCGCTGCCCGCCCGGCAGGTCGGCGAGGTGTGCGTCCGGGGCGAGACGGTGATGCTCGGCTACTACGAGGACCCCGAGCGCACCGCTGCGGCGCTGAGCGGAGGCTGGCTGCGCACCGGCGACCTGGGCTACCTCGACGCCGACGGCTACCTCTACCTCGTCGACCGCGCCAAGGACATCATCGTCACCGGCAGCACCAGCGACAACGTCTACTCCCGGGTCCTGGAGGACTTCCTCCTCACGCTGCCCGGCGTGCGCAACGCGGCGGCGCTCGGCGTGCCGGACGACAACTACGGCGAGGCCGTCCAGGTGTTCCTGGCCACGGCCGAGGGCGCCGACGTCGACCCGGCCGTGGTCGGCGCGGCGGTCACCGCCGAACTGGGCCCCCTCTACACGCCCCGCGGGACGGTCCTGCTCGACGAGCTGCCGACGACCAAGGTCGGCAAGGTCGACAAGAAGGCGCTGCGCGCCGCGTGGGCGGGCGCGGCTTCTTAACTGCGACAGCCGCTCCCGAGGGGGAGCCGCTCCCGAGCGGCGGGCGCGGGACGGTGGTGGGAACCGCCGTTCCGGCCCGTCGGCGGCCGCGCCGTAGGACGCTGCCCCGCGCGCCCTACGCCCCCGCGTCGAAGACCTGCTCGCCCTCGACGAACGTCATCTTCACCGCGGTGGCGTGGACTTGAGTGATCGGTACGTCGAACGGGTTCGGGTCGACCACCACGAGGTCGGCGAGCATCCCCGGTTCGATGAGCCCGACGCGGTGCGCCATCCCTTCTTGGCGTGCGGAGTTGACCGTGAAGAGGTCGAAGGCCTGCTCCAGGGTGATGGCCTGGGACGCCCCGAAGGACTCGGCGCTGCCGCCGGGACGCTGCCGGGTGACGAGCGTCTCGATGGCCGACCACGGGTTCACCGACGGCACGACGCACCAGTCGGAGCCCGGCACGACCAGGGTGCGGCCTTCGAGCATCTCCCGCACCGGCCATACGCGTTCGATCGCCGCGGGACCGACGGCGGCCGCGATGTCGGAGCAGATGGGGGTGGGCTGCCACAGGTAGGGCGACACCTCGAACGTCGCGCCGATCCGCGCCGCGCGCGCGATGTCGCTCTTCGCCACGAAGGTGCAGTGCCCCACGTTGTGCATGCACGGTCCCGGCCCGTTGGCCGTGCGGGCGGCCTCCACGGCGTCGAGGGCCGCCCGGACCGCCGCGTCACCCGCCGCGTGGAACTTCACGGTGATGCCCATCCGGTCGAACCGCGTCACCGCCCGGTTCAGGACGGCGGGCGCGATCGCGAGCATCCCGTGCCGCCGGGCCTCGTCGTCCCGTCCCGCCACCGTGTCCTCGTACGGGGCGATCATCGCCGCCGTATGACTGTCGGTCGGCACCCCGTCGAGGAAGATCTTCACGCAGTCCGGCGCGATGTGCTCGCTCGCGTAGAGGTTCCGGTGGGTGATCACGTCCTCGCAGAGGGGGTCGACGGGGGACCACACGAGACAGAGGCGTACGCGCTGCTTGACGGCCCCGCGCGCGGCGAGCCGGGTGTAGGCGCGCAGTTCGGGGCGCGGCCCCGCGGTGAAACCGACCGCGGCCTCGGTGAACGACGTGATCCCGTAGGAGAGCATCTGTCCCAGGGACCACTCCAGGGCCGACTCCACCTCCTCGTCGGTCGGTTTGGGGGCCGAGGCGGCGAGCAGGTCGGCCGCGGTCTCGCGCTGGATGCCGCTCGGGGCGCCCACGGCGTCCCGCTCGAAGATGCCGCCCGGCGGATCGGGCGTGCCGGGACCGATGCGGGCGGCCCTGAGCGCCGCGGTGTTGGCCCAGGAACTGTGCCCGCTGGTGTCCTCCAGGAGGACCGGGTGGTCGGGGGCGACGGCGTCGAGCATGGTCCGGTCGGGGACGGCGCCCAGCGCGAAGGTGTCCCACTGCCCGCCGAGGACCCAACTGCCCGGCGCCGTCCGGGACACGTGCTCGGAGACGATGCGGAGGGTCTCGGTGAGCGTCGAGCCCTGCGGGACCTTGCAGCGGCGTTCGCGGACCCCGGCGTAGATCGGGTGCACGTGCACGTCGTGCAGGCCGGGGAGCACGGTGGCACCGGCCAGTTCGATCACCCGGGTGGCAGGTCCGCGCCGCCGCAGCGCGTCCTCGCGGGTGCCTGCCACCTCGATGACACCGGCGCGTACGGCGAGCGCCTCGGCCCAGCCGGACGACGTCTTGACGCGTCCGCCGGTCAGGATCGTGTCGGCGTACTGATCCGCGTGCTCCGGGTACTGACGCGCGCGCTCCGCGTACTGATCGGTCATGGCGCTCGACCTCCGGCTCGGTGACTCAGCGGCGGTTGATGAACCCCGCGTCCACGGGCAGCGTGACGCCGGTGACGTAGCGGGCCTCGTCCGAGGCCAGCCACAGGACGGCGTGCGAGACGTCGACCGCTTCGATCGTGGCCACGGGAAGGGCGTTCGGCGCCGTCTCGGACAGGATCGGGTCCTGCGCGACGAACTCGGCGACGGCCGGGTCGACGACCATGCGGGTGGCCACGCCCGTCGGGTGCACGGAGTTGACCCTGATGCTGTGCGGGGCGAGGTTGTTGGCGTACGTGCGCATCAGGCCGACCACTCCGTGCTTGGAAGCGGCGTACCCGAGACCGCCGTTGCTCGCCCCGCCGATGCCGACGAGGCCCGCCGTGGAGCTGACGATCACGATCGAGCCGCCCCGCTCGGCGGCGACCATCGAGGGGATGGCCACCTCGATGGTGTGGAAGGTGCCGGTGAGGTTCACGTCGATGGCGTCGTGCCACGCCTGCACCCGGTCCTCCACCAGCAGCGGCGCGATCCCCGCGTTGGCCACGACGACGTCGATGTGACCGAATTCGTCGAGCCCCGCGTCGTACGCCTCTTGCAGCGCCTCCCGGTCGCGTACGTCCGTCTGCCGGGCCACCACGCGGCGCCCGAGCTCCCGCACTTCCTCGACCGCCTCGCTCAACTCCTCCGGCGTGGACTGCGGGTAGGGCACGGTGTCGACAGGCCGGCAGATGTCCACGATCACCAGGTCGGCGCCCTCCTCCGCAAGCCGTCGGACGTGACTGCGCCCGAGCCCGCCCGCCGCGCCGGTGACGAAGGCGACCTTGCCGTCGAGGCGCCCCTTCAGCCGCCGGTCGCGGATCTCCTCGTCCGACAGGGCGTCGTCAGGCGGGGCATCAAGCGGGGCATCAGGCTCGGCATCCGGCACGGCGTCTGGTGTGGCATCTGGCATGGCGTGGCTCCTCGCGGACGGCGGCGGGACTCGCGCCGTGCACCCCTTCCTGGATACAGCGCGGGAGTTCGGGCGGCAATGGCCCGCCGTCACCCCGGACTCCCCGCCGTGACGCGGGACCCACCGCCGTCACCCCGCACCCTCCGCCCCTCCGCCGGAGTCCGCCGTGCCGTGAAGAAGTCGGCGAGCGTACGGGCGATCAGGCCGGGCGCGTTCTCCGTGGGAAGGTGATCCGCGCCGGGCACGCGCACGAGCGTGGTCTCCGGCATCTCCGCGGCGAACCGCTCGGCGTACGCCACCTTCTCGTAGGCGTCGTCCTCGCCCCAGACCAGCAACTTGGGCGTCGTGCACCGCCGCAGCGCGGGCACGAGCTCAAGCGTGTAGCGGCTGTCGGCCGCGCCCGCCAGGGCCAGCCAGGAGCGGCGGACGCGCGGCACGGTCCACGGCCGCGGATAGTCCGCGACGAGCCGCTCGGTGGCGGCCCCCGCGAGGGCCGAGGTCACCGCCTGCCCGCGGGCCGCGAGGACATCGTCCGCGGCGGCCCCCTGCCCCCGGAACCGGGCCACGTGGGGCGCGGGCCAGGAGTCGTACGTGACGGAGTTGACCAGGGCCGGACGGGACACCGGGAGGAGGCCGTGGACGAGGAGATGCTGGGCGACGGCGCCGCTGATGTCGTGGCCCGCCACGGCGACGGGACCGGAGATCCCCAGCGCGGACGCGCAGCGCGCCGCCCAGGCGGCGAGCGCGGGGACCGTGGCCGTCGCCGGGGTGAGCTCGCGTCCGGAGTGCCCCAGTCCGGGGAGGTCGACCGGGTGGCTGACCGTTTCGCCGTCCACCTGGACCGTGGACCTCGACACTCTCGCTTCGGTGATCTCGCTCATGGATCCACCGTGCCGGGGGCCCTGTCCGCCGGACGAGAGTCCGGAAAGACGCCATTGGGCAGATTCCTGCCATGAACCCCCACCGGGTGGTGGCCCTGCTCAACGCGCCCCAGTCGCCCTTCGAACTCGCCTGTGCCGCCGAGGTGTTCGGCGCGGCCCCACCGGACGGCCCGGCCCGCTACAGCTTCCGTACCTGCGCCGAGCGCCCCGGGCCCCTGCGGACCACCGCGGGCTTCGCGATGCTCGTCGAGGCCGGGCTCGCGGCCCTGCGGGAGGCGGACACCGTGATCGTCCCCGGCTGGCAGCCGCCCGGCGCGCCGGTGCCCCGGGCCGTCGTCGACGCGCTGCGGGCCGCCCACCGGCGCGGCGCGCGGATCGTCGCCCTCTGCACCGGGGCGTTCGTCCTCGCGCGGGCCGGACTGCTCGACGGCCGCCGCGCCACCACGCACTGGCGCAGCGCCGCTTCGCTGGCCGCCGCCTTCCCCGACGTACGGGTGGACGCGGACGTCCTCTTCGCCGACCACGGCGACGTGGCGACCAGCGCGGGCACCGGCGCGGGCATCGACCTGTGCCTGCACCTCGTCCGCGCCGACCACGGCGCCGCGTACGCCGCCCGGATCGCCCGCGACATGGTCCTGCCGCCCCATCGGGAGGGCGGCCAACTCCAGTACGCCGCAAGGCCCGTTGAGGGTGCTTCGGCCGGTTCGGACGAATCGCTCGCGCCCCTGCTGGAGTGGGCGGACGCCAGGATCGAGGGGCGGCTGACCGTCGACCGGCTCGCCGCGCACGCCGGAGTGTCCGGCAGGACCCTGGCCCGGCGGTTCGCCGGACAGCTCGGCACCAGCCCCGGGCAGTGGCTGCTCGCCCGGCGCCTGGACGCGGCACGGGCACTGCTCGAACGGACCGATCTGCCGGTCGAGTCCGTCGCCACCCGGGTCGGGCTCGCCTCGGCGGTCAACCTGCGCCGCCACTTCCGGGCCCGCTTCGGCACCACGCCGGGTGCCTACCGGCGCACCTTCGGTCCCGCCGCCCCCGGCGCTAGCGCCGGATGACCGACCTGATCCATGCCAACTGCTGCGAGATCTCCCCGGCTTCGGCGATCGTCTCCCGGTCCGAACCGTCGAAGACGCCGACGAGTGTCTCCTTTCCGCGCGGTCCGACGCTCATCACGGGGCCGCCGGAGTCCCCGCCGGCCGGGATCCCGGACACCTTCTCCATGCAGAAGTCCGAGCCGCCCGGCGCGGTGTAGCCCTCGCACCGGGGGTCGTCGGGGCGTACGACCCGCAGGTCCGACTGCTTGAGCACGGGGGACTGGCAGGTGTTCTCGTCCCCGGTGCAGGTGGCGCCCCACCCGTACTGCCGCACGGCCGTGCCGGGGCGGACGCCGCTCGTGGCCAGCCGCGCCGGGCTGACCTTCGGCATGGGTGCGACCTTGATGAGCAGCATGTCGGCGCGGGCGCTGCCCACCCGCTTGCCCGGCAGGGGGCGGACCGTGGCGCCCTTGCGCATGTCGAGATCGCCCACGCGGAAGGAGATCCGCTTGTCGGCGACGGGCTGCCCCTGCTCGAAGAAGCAGTGCGAGGCGCTGATGATCCACTGCTTGGTGAGGGCGGTCCCGGTGCAGGCCGGTTTCCCGTCGACGAGCATGCGCACCGCCCACGGCCCGTACGTACTCCTGGCCCCACCGATCACGGCGGACGCCGGAGCGGCCGACATCACCGAGCCCGCGACCATCAGCAGGGCGATCCCCAGCAACCCCCGAACGCGACGCACCATCCGGAACAGCTCCTTCCAACGCGGTGTATCCGTACGGACAGTGAGATACCACGCTGAACCGAGAGGTTCCGTACGAGCCACGGAAAACTTCCCCGCAGTGGGCGAACCGGCCGTACGAACCGGGAGGTGACGGTCGGTCACGCTCGGTGATCACCGCTCCGAACTGGCCGAATGATCGCGAGTCTGAGGGGTCGTCACCGGAGCGCCCGCCGACGACGGAACACGGCTCCCGTCGCGACGCCCGCATGGCATGCGGATGCCTCAACTCACCCACTCCGCAGGCAAGTTGCCTGCGCATCACGCAATTCGCCTATTCCGCAAGGCAGTTGGCGATTTCTTTGCGCCCTGTGGGGCTGGCTCTGACGCGGCGGACGGTGTCGGTGTCCGCGAAGGGGGCGCGGCGCGATGACCCGCCGACGTGGCCGTACCGATGCGGGATCTCACCACCGGCTCGGCGCGTGTTCGCCGCGTCCTCACGTCGCGCCTACGCCGTGCTCATGGCGGGAGTTCGCGTGTCGCCGCGAGCGTCCGAGCCCGGACGGCGCACCGTCTGCGCGCCGCGTGCGGCGGGTCCGGTCACGGATGGCGACGTCCGTCCGGCGCATGGCCGAAACCTGCGGCTGGGCGACGTGACAATCCTGGGATTCTCTGGTCATGCGCCTCTCCAGGCACTTAAGTAACTGCCGGGCACTCGCTACAGGCCAAGAGCGAAAGCTGGCGGCCGGACCAATGCGCCAGCGGTCGTCGCCGCCTGGCTCGTCGGCCCGCACCGCTGTCCTCCGTACGACCGTGCCACCCGTCCCGACTGCCCCGAGGTTCCTTCCGCTTATGGCCGCCAGTGCACACCCTCCGGTGTCGTGCTCACATCGCCCGGCGAGCCGCAGCGCTCACGACGGCCTCCTGCGGCCCGCCCCGTGCCGGGCCGGCCTGGGGGAGAGCTGATGGAGAGCTCCCCACCCGCCGGCCGCGCGAACCCGGCCGGCCGGGACACCGACCTCCACGCGGCGGTGCAGGACATCCGGGCGGGCTACTGGATGCAGATGCGGCAGGTCCTCGCCCTGACGGGCAGTTGGCCGCAGTGGACGTCCCGCACCCAGGTCCTTGGGGTCGTCGCGGCCCAGGCCAACGTCGTGGAGTTGTGGCTGAAGGAGGAGCCGGAGAGCCTCGCCGCCCGGGTCATGCACGCCCGGGTCGCCACCGAACGGGTGTTGCAGGCCCACCGCAAGGACTGGGGGCGTGACTACCGGCGGGGCGAGGACCTGGAGAAGCTGATGGCCAGGGCCCGGGAGGCGTGCCACAAGGCGGGCGAGGGGAACCCCGACGACGCGGTGCCCTGGATCTGCCGCCTCGCCCTGGCCGAGACGGACACGGCGGGCCGCTACCCGGAGCACCACGTGGCCCCGCCGCCCCACGAGTACCTGCTGCCCGGCGGGCCGTGGGGCCTGCTGGGGGAGGTGCACCGGCGGGACCCCTTCAACCGCGAGGCATGGCACCGCATGTCCCAGGCGCTCCAGACCCGCCCGGGTCCCGCGGGCCGCCAGGCGGTCGCCACGGACTTCGCCCGCTGGACGGTCTCCTTCGCACCGCCCGACTCGCCCCTGCTCCTGCTGCCCCTCTACGCCCGGGTGCAGGAGCACAGGGAGCGGCGGGACAACGGCGCCGCGGGCATGCTGAACCTGCTGTGGACCAGGGAGGACACCGCCCGTGCCATCACGCGGGCGTACGAGGGCTGGTTCCTGAAGTGCGATCCGGCCACCAGCTCCCAGCTCGACCTGAACCACCTCGCCTACGCCCTGGCGAGGGGCGGCTTCGCCCAGTGGGCCACCCAAGTGTTCGACACCATCGGCGACTTCGCCACGCCCGCCCCGTGGCAGTACGACACGAGGAACCCCAAGGACCAGTGGCGCAAGGCGTTCGAGGAGGACCGCGACGCCTGTCTGAGATCCCACCCGCGGCATTCGGGAGGACACCCATGACCGCGGGACCGGCCCCGCGCGCGGGCGTCGCGACACCCCGCCGCCGGTCCGGCGGTCACCCCCGCCTGCACCCCCCATGTCAGATTTCCTGTGCGGAGAACCCATGACTTCGGTAAGAGCACCGCGCCAGCAGTCGCACCCGGTCGACGACGACGGGGAGGACGCACGCATCCTCCAGTCGCTGGGCTACACCCAGCAACTGCACCGCAGGATGGGGGCGTTCGGCAATTTCTCGGCCTCCCTCTCGGTCATCTCGATCATGTCGGGGACCCTGCTCCTGTTCGGCTACGGCCTGAACTCGGGAGGCCCCGCGGTGATCACGTGGGGGTGGCTCGCCGTAGGGCCGCTCGTGCTTTGCCTGGCCGCGGCCCTGGCGGAGATCACCTCGCGCTACCCCACCAGCGGCGGCCTGTACTACATGGCCCGCCAGCTCGGCGGCGAGCGGTGGAGCTGGTACACCGGCTGGCTCAACCTCCTGGGCCTGCTCGGCGGCATCGCCGCCCAGGACTTCGGCATCGCGACGTTCACCGCCGCGTGGCTGAACCTCCAGTTCGACTACACGGCGAGCTCGGGCTCCCTGCTGGCCATCTACGCGGTCGTCCTCGCGCTGCACGCCGTCCTGAACCTCTTCGGGACCCGGCTGATGAACATCCTGACGTCCGTCAGCGCGTGGTGGCACCTGGCGGGGGCCGTCGTCATCATCGGCTCCCTGGCACTCGTGCCCTCCCACCACCAGTCGGCCGGCTTCGTCTTCTCCGAGTTCACCAACAACACCGGCTGGAGCGCGCCGGTGTACGTGATCCTGCTGGGCATGCTGCTCCCGGTCTTCGCCCTGGCGGGCTACGACACCTCGGCCCACCTGAGCGAGGAGACCAACCACGCCTCCGTCGCCGCGGCCCGCGGGGTCTTCCGCTCGGTGGCGGTGTCCTGGATCGCGGGCGGCATCCTGCTGACCACGCTGCTGTTCGCCATCCAGGACTACACCGCGACCCTGGGCAGCCCGACCGGAGTGCCGGTGGCGCAGATCCTGCTGGACGCCCTGGGCATGGCGGCGGCCAAGGCCCTGCTGCTCGTGATCATCGTGGCCCAGTTCCTGTGCGGCTACACCGTGACCGCCAGCGCCAGCCGGATGATCTACGCGTTCTCCAGGGACGGCGCCCTGCCCGGCTCGTCGCGCTGGAAGAAGGTCAGCCGCCGCACCGCCATCCCCGCCAACGCGGTCTGGCTCGCGGTCGCCGTGGCCTTCGTCCTCGCCCTGCCGTCCCTGTACTCCTCGACGGCGTTCGCGGCGGTGACCGCCATCTCGGTGGTGGGCTTCACCTCGGCGTACGCCATCCCGGTGCTGCTGCGCCTGCTCCACCGCGACCGGTTCACCCCCGGGCCCTGGAACCTGGGCCGCTGGAGCCGGCCGATCGGCTGGGTGGCGGTGGTGTGGGCGGCCGCGGTCACCGTGCTGTTCCTGCTCCCGCAGAGCAGCCCGATCACCTCCACCACCTTCAACTACACGCCCATCGCGGTGGTGGTGGCGTTCCTCATCGCCGCGCTGTGGCGGCGGTTCGGACGCGATTCCTACCATGTGCCGCGGTCGAGTTCCCCGGCCGAGGACAAGCAGTTCGAAGGCATCATCTGATGGCGGCGAAGGCACGCGCCGCGCAGCCCGCTCCCACCTCAGACACCACCCCGACGCCCTCAACTACCCCTGGGAGTACGGTGACCGGCCGCACGGAGACCATCGAATCGGCGGAGCAGCTCGCCGTGGCCTGGCGGGCCCTGGTGCTCGACCGCGACGCGGACGCGGACGTGCGGGACCTCCCCGGCATCGCCGTCCGCTGGGCCGACTGCCGGTTCTCGTTCTACAACTGCCTCACGCTGACCGAGCCCGGAGCGGGAGCCGGTCTCCTCGCGGAACGCCTGGTGCAGGCGGCGGACCTCATGCGCGCCAAGAAGCACCCGGGCCTCCTGTGGCTCTTCGAGGACCTCCTCGACGACGAGGCCCGCGCCTCGCTGGCCACGGCGGCCGACCGGGCAGGGCTTCAGTACGCCTTCCCCGGTACGGGCATGGCCGGTGACCTGCTGCCCGTCCCCGACCCGGTCCACCCCGACCTCACCTTCGTGCGGGTGAGCACCGAGGATCACCTGCGGGCCTACGCGGACCTCCAGTCACGCGCGTACGGATTCCCGGTGGAGGAGGGTCGCGACGGCCTGCTCGGATCCGCGTACTGGAAGAACGAGATGTACGCCTACCTGGGCATGCGCGGCGACGTCCCGGTGGCGTGCGCCGCGACGGTCGAGGCGCGGGGCCGCCTCTTCGTCGCCTTCGTCGCCACCGACCCGCGGTGGCAGCGCAAGGGCTACGGCGAGGCCGTCACGCGCAAGGCGCTGCACGAGGGCGCCCGCGCCACGGGCCTGACCCGCGCCACGCTGCACGCGACGGTCGCGGGGGCTCCGGTGTACCCGCGCATCGGCTTCGTGCCGAATTCGCCGATCCACTTCTACAGCGTGAAGGAGTGAGCTGCCGGGGCGGCCTGAGTCGCGGGTGTGACAGCGATGAGTTCTCGTTCCCCCACCGGTCATAACGGGTGAAGGCAGACCCGTCACGGGATGAGCCTCGTCGTAGGAAGGACAGCCCGATGCCACGCCTCATGGTGGACTTCATCAGCTCGCTCGACGGCTACGCGGCCGCGGACGGCTGGCCCGGCTTCTGGGGGGTGGCAGGCCCGGAGTACCTCGCCTGGCTCAACGAGGACCCGCAGAAGCAGCACGTCAGCCTCATGGGCGCCACGACGTACCGGCTCATGTCGGGTTTCGCGGCCGAGGCGCCCGACGAGGCCGGCCTGGCCGAGCTGACCGCGATGCCCAAGGTGGTGTTCTCCTCCACGCTGAAACCCCCGCTGAGCTGGGACAACACGGAACTGGTCCAGGGCGACGCGGTCCAGGCCGTACGGGACATGAGACAGAGCGGGACCCGCCCCCTGCGCACCGTCGGCAGCCTCTCCCTGTGCCGCTCCCTGCTCGCGGCCGGCGTGGTGGACCGCTTCCGGGTGATCGTCTTCCCGGTGATCACCGGCGCCACCGGCAGGGAACGCATCTTCGACGCCTACCCGGACGTCGCGCTCGACCTGGTCGAAAGCCGTACGTTCGACGGCCGGCTCCAGCTCCTGGAGTACGTCCCCACGGTCCTGACCGGCCCGCCCGGCGCCACCTCCTAGACGGGCTGGTCGGGATCGCAGCTGGCCCGCCGCCGCCCGATGGCGACCAGCGCCGCGCGGAGAGCGGCCCGGTCACCGTGACGGGTGACGTGCACGCTGCCGTCGGCATCCGCAAGGAACGCGGCGGCGACCGGCGCCTCGGACGACAGGTGCCAGATGACCCCACTGGGCGGCCGCAGACCGCGAACCCCCTGGAACAGGGCCCCCAGCCCCTGCTCGGCCCCCGGGACGGTGCTGTCGATCAGAACGATGTCGGGCAGCAGCACACGTGCCTGAGCCAGGGCCTCGACGGGCCCGCTGGCATGCGAGATCACCCGGAAGTGCGGGCCGTCCTGCACGAGCGGTCGCAACGCGGCGGCCACGCTGTCGTCGGCCACGATGAGCACGGTCATCATGTGACCAGCTTGCCCCGGCGGCGGGGGTCGCGCTCCGGGACGGCCGCGGGCCGGGGAGGAAGCGGGGCGGTGGCAGGGGGAGGCGCGCTCACTTCCGCAGCTGCGGCCGCCTGGCGTGGAAGAGTTTCGCGCCTTCGGCGAGTCCGAGCCGCACCACCTTCGGGTTCTCCTCCAGCCAGGCCAGCGCCTGGTCGGGGCCGGGCTTGGACATCATTCCGTACTGCAAGAGGTAGGCGGCGAGGCGGTCCAGGATCCGGCTCTGCGTCACATCGCCCTTGCGCAGGGCGAGCAACGGGTCCTGCCCTGCCGCCACGTAGGAAGCGAGCTGCTGGAACTCCTGCACCATCGTCTGCTGTTCCGGCGAGATCACCGACGACCCCAGCCCCGACACCAGCTTGCTGAACGGCTTCTCCGTCTCCTCGTAGTGGTCGCCGAGCGCCAGCTTCGCCGCGGCGGCCGCCTCCACACCGAACGCCCGCAGCTCCGCCGAGATCTGCCCGGTCTTCCGCTTCGTGTCGTCGTCCCCCGGATACTCCGCCTTCCGGTCGGACGGGAACCGCTTGTCCACGAAGTCCACGGCGTGCTGCAGTTCATGGGCGAGCGTGGTGGCGAACTCCCGCAGCTCCTTGGCGCTCGCGGTGGCCGACGGAGGATCGATCGCGAGGACCCCCTCGCCCTCCACCACCGAGAACGCCGCCCGGCCCCGGGGCGGCTTCTCCTCCCGGAAGTGCACCTGCCGCCCGCCCTCCTCCACCTGCCGCACCAGCGACGCGAACGGCGCCTCGATGCCCTGCGCCCGCGCTCCCGGGTCCGCTGCCTCCAGCAACGTCATGAACTCCCCGTCCTGGACGTACTTCCGCGACCAGGGACCGTACGAAAGCCGGCGCTGCACCGGAGCCTCTCCCGATCCGACCCAAGCCGGAGCGGCCGTCTCCGCCCGCACCGCGGTCTGCGGCGCGGTCTGTACCGAGGTTCGCGGCGCCGGTCCGCTCATCACTCGCGTAGCGTTCTCCTCCGCCGCCCGCTCGAACCGGTCCGACGGGTCGCTCAACGCCAGCCCGTCCCCGTGATCGGTGCCCACCACCGGCCCCTGGCGCTGCTGGATCACGTGCGTCAACTCATGGGCCAGGGTGTGCGGGTCGGCGCCCCCCTCACCGACCACGATGCTGTTGCCGGACGTATAGGCCCGCGCGCCGATGTCGGAGGCGGAACGCCGAGCCGCCGCGCCGGTGTGCAGCCGTACGTCGGAGAAGTCGGCGCCCAGCCGGGACTCCATCTCCGCACGCAGCGGCGCAGCCATCGGCTGCCCCGGGCCGCGCAGCGCGTCATGGACGGAGGAGCGCTGCACCGGCGCTTCTTGGTGACCGCACCCGGGCCCGTGCGAGTGCCGGGTCTCTTCGACCAGACGGGCCGCGGCGGCGTTGCCGATGGCGCGCTGGAGCGCGAGCATCCGCGCCGCGGGACCGCCCGCGGCCTGCGGAAGCGCGGGAGCGGCCGCCCGCGGCCGGCCGCCGGGGACCGCTCGGTCGGGGTTCTTCGCGGGATCCTGCGCGCGCATGGGCGGCCCTTCGGGGGAGACGTGGCGGCGATCCCACCCTGGCTACCAGCTCCCCGATGCCCTCCGGTAGAAGCGCGGGGGCAGACCCCCTGCCCAAATGGGCACGGCCGCCGCCACGAGTCGGCGCGAAGAGGATCGCCGCCCACGAGGAGATGTCCTTGAAGACGTCGACCAGGTGGTCCTGACCTGCGACAAGGCAGCCGACCAGCTCTCTGAGCCGCAGGGAACTGTCTTTCGTGGCCCTTCAGCTTCGTGCCTCGCCAGGAAATCGATTCTCCCCACGCGCTCCGCGGAGACGCTCAGAGGGGCTGTGATTGAGGCGCAGTAGGCGCAGTAGGCGCAGTAGGCGGAGTTGGCGGAGTTGTGGGGGCAAGAGTAGGCGTTCATCTGGGCGGGTCGTATTCGCGGGCGCCGAGGTGGGTCAGGCCGGTGGGATCGTCGGTGCCGCCGACAAAGACGCGAGAACGCCGTGGTCGATGACGATCTGCTTGCCGTGCAGGGCATTGGCCATGCGAGCGGGCCAGGGCCCTCGATCAGTTCCTGCCGGGCGGCGATGCGGAGTCAATCGCAGTTTCATTAGTGCATTCTGATGGCCTGAATTATCTCCGGCGAGAGCATCAAAATTCCGACTGCTATCCAGCCGACGCCAACTACTCGCATGGTTCGAGGAGTGGCTCGTCCAGTCGGTACATAGGTTGTTACCAGGCGGAAGAACCTCTCAGAGACCCCATACGCGTTGAACGCGAAGAGGGCGCCCATGAGAATGATGAACACGGCCCCACAGTAAAGCATCCATATCCCATCTCCGGCCCTTCCGGCAGACTCGGCAATCTCGCTCACTGCAACTCCAAGAAATCAGAGATGGTCAGGGGGAGAGGGTCCTTCCTCTCCCCCTGACCCACTAAACGCCAGTTACTAGTACCAGCCGCTCCACGTCCGGTTGAACCCATTGTGCAGATCCAGGCCGATTCCCCACCCAGTGCCGTACTCGATAGAGCTCACCTGTCTCCCCCTGCTATTCTTTGTCCCGATGGCTGTTTCGTGGTTTCCGTACAGCCCGGGACCAACATTGGCAGATCCGCCTGCATCGTGCCCCATGCCCGCAAACTGCGATATGTCGTCAGCGTTGCTGCGTAGCACCCCGATGTTCACCGATCCGCCTAGCTTAAACCCTTCACTTCCCCAGTCCAAAGACCTTGACCAACCGTATCTGCGCTTTCCATCTTTGCCGCGGACAGCTATCACACAGAACTCGCTGCCACCGCCGACCCCAATCCCTCCCGATGCGCTGGCGCACATCCCCGTCGAATTATTGTATCCGCCCACTTCGAATCCAACCTCGGCCGCGATTACAGCGGCCTTACCGAGGAGGTTCGACTGTCCCTTGCTCATGTTTATTCCGCTGGCGATTCCGCGGGTGATCTTCCCGAAAATGCCGTCCTTCTTGCGGCGTTCGGCCTGGGCCCTCTTCTCTGCTGCTGCGCGGGCTCTGGCCTGGGCCTGCCACTGGGCGCGCGCTGCGGCTCTCTGCTGGGCGCGGGCGCGGGCGTGGCTGTCGTCGATGAGGTAGTGGGAGGGGTTGGCGCGGTAGGCGGTGTAGCGCTGGCGGAAGATTTTGCCCTTACGGGGGGTTTGCTTCCAGACCCATTTGCCGTTGCGGTTGTGGTAGCCGGCGTACATGCCGCGGTCGGCGCCCCAGGCGGCGTCGCCGTTTCTTCCGTGGTCGGTGGGGCCCATGGGGTAGAGGCCGTCGGGGTCGGACTTGGTGAGCGGGCTGTTGTGGGCGTAGGAGTAGGCGTTCATCTGCGCGGGGTCGTCGATGTCGTTGACCGGGTCGACGGAGAGAAAGCGGCCCAGGGCGGGATCGTATTCGCGGGCGCCGAGGTGGATCAGGCCGGTGGGGTCATCGGTGCCGCCGACGAAGCCACGCGTGCCCGGGAGGGATTCGGCGTCCTTGGACCGGGCCTGGCCGAAGGGGAGTTGCTTGCGGCGGGTGATGGCGAGGGCGCCGTGCGGAAGCGCGGCGAGCACCTGGTGGGCGAGGCGCCAGTCCCGGCTCCGTTCGGCGCTCCTCACGGTGCTCCCGCCGGTCGAGCACAAGCATCAGCGCAGGATAGGTCACCACGGCCTGCCAGTCCTGCAGCCGCTTCAGACAGCCGCGGATGAGCGGATCCGTCTCCTCGTCCGGACGAATCACCTTCCGGAAGTGGGCGCTGCGGCGGTGCAACTCCTTGATGTACGCCTCGATTTCCGCCTCAGCCTGTGCTCCGCTGGCCGCCTGGCTCTCGAAGCGGTGCTGCTGTGCGGTGTGCAGGTCCTGGCGGCGGACTCGGTCGTCACCGTCGAGGACGAGCTGCAGCCACATCAGCTGCTCGAGCTCGTCGTTGCTCAGGCTGTTCTGTAGCGGCAACCAGTGGGTCTCGTAGACCTGCTCGCCGCGGGTCGGCAGGCGCATGAACAGGTAGTTGCGCAGCAGGTCGGCCTGGCTGAGCTTCAGTCCGGTGTTGTTGAGGGACTCGAAGATGCGGTGCACGTTGTCGCCGTGCTCCGCGGTCACGGAGACCAGCGTGAGCCTGGAGGTGATCGCCTGCTCGACCCGCAGTACATCCTGTGGGGCGGTGGCGTCGTCCGCCTCTACGAACTCCACGAGCTTGCGACGGAAGAAGCGGTAGGCCGCGGCGACCCGGTCCCCTGACACCTGCTCGGACTGCACACCGTGAACATGCGCGGCGTACTGCGGCCGGTCGGCCTGAGTCGGCAGGAGACGGAGATGGTCCCCGCCTTTCTTGCGCTTGTTGATGAGGTACTCCTCATCGATGCGCTCCGCCTCGTCCGGATGTGTCTCGGAGATGTGGTCACGGATAGCGGCCAGGGCGAGGGAGAGCGTGGTCAGCCGCTGCTGACCGTCGACGACGAGCCAGCGGGGGAACGTGGCCTCGTTCAGCGGAGAAGGGGCCAGCACAACAGAGCCGAGGAAATGCGTGCTCACCGTCGAGTCCGTGCCCACCAGCTCGACCTGTTCCAGGATGTCGATCCACAGCTTCGCCAGCTGCTTCTCGGTCCAGGAATACGTCCGCTGGTAGAGCGGAACCTGAAACTGCTGGGCTCGCCCCTGCACCAGGTCGGCGAAGTGTGTTTCCTCAGCCCGCATGGCGGTGTCCATCCTCGGTGGTCTGTCTCGGCGCGTTCGGATCCTGGGAATCGACGATATGGCTCAGCGCTGACAGGCACGTCGACTTCACCGAGCCCACCCCATCGTCGGGGCGCAGCCGAGTTGGTGCCCCAAGTTCGCGACTGCGCAGGTGCGAGTCAGGTGTCGCAGAGATGGATGATCCCGCTTGGTGGGTACCTGCTGGGAGACCCCGGCCAAGATCTTCTCCCAGATTTCTCCCAAACGATCTCCAGGAACGAGTCAGGGGCCCGACCCGCCATGCGGATCAGGCCCCTGACCTGGTATTTCACTGTCGGGGTGGCGGGATTTGAACCCACGACCTCTTCGTCCCGAATGAGGTTCGGTGAGAGTCGGGGCCAGGTGGTTTGGTGTCTCTCCTGGTCAGTACGTTCAGGTCGGGCGGTCTCGGGTGGTCTGGAAGGGGATTGGGGAGTGGGTTGGCTCCCAGATGGCTCCCAAGAACCGGCGTAGTAGCTGTGCGGGATAGGTCGGCCCGTCCCTCAGCTGGGCGGGCGTGTGGAGGGCGAGCCCCGGGCCGGGTCATGGCACGGGCCAGAGTTCGCCCCCGCCGTTAGTCTGTCTCGTACAGCCTCCAAGCTGGCCATCGAACGGCTTCGACTTCTCCGTCCTCGCTGCCTAGAAGGTTGCGTCGGCGCAGCATGAGCCGAAGATGGCGAGCCGCGTCGGAGCCCTCGTCGATTCCCCTGTCGAGGAGTACAGCCCTCGGTGTGGTGGCACCGACGCCTCCCACCAGAGCGTCCACCGAATGCCCGTGAACGGTCTCGCCCAGCGTGACGGCGGCTTCCTCGGTACGGGAGAGAATCCGGTACAGGCGTTTGAGCAGCGCATCGTCACCTCTGCCACCGAGGGGTACACCATTCCGTTCTGCGGCCTCCAGCAGCGCTGCGCCCACGCCACCCCGCTTCCGCCAGAGCTCCTTGTCTCCCACCACGATGAGATGGCCACGTGCCCGGGTGATAGCGACGTTCCACAGGTTCAGCTGTCCACCGATCCACTCGACGGCGCCGGGATGCATGCCTTCGCCAGCGACGAGTGAGAACACCATGACATCGCGTTCTCCGCCCTGGAAGGTGTGCACCGTACCGATGCGTAGGCGTTCCTCGTCGTACGGCCGCAGCCGCTTGCGCAGTGTCTCGGCCTGCGCTGTGAAGGGAGTGACGACGCCGACGGTGGCCTCGGCCGGGAGCTGTTCCAGTAGATAGCGGACGCTGTCTTGCACTTTGCGGAGCTCGTCCTCGTTGACCCAGGAGCCGCCGAACGGAGGGCGGGCAGCCCGCCCGGTCACATCCGTCCAGATGACAGCCGGGCGATGCGCCAGAGCAGGGCGACCGCGGGTGTCGGTGAGGACGGTCAGCCCACCGTCGTAGAAGAAGTTGTTGGAGATCCCGGCGATGTGCGGATGACAGCGGAAGTGCTCATCGAGAAGCAATGTGCCGCCCGCGGACTGTTCGGCCGCGTGGAAGGCTGAGTGGCGCCGGTAGGCGAGGTGTTGCTTCTCCAACCACTCGGACCGCAGCCCATTCCCGCGTCGGATGAGAGCCTCACGGTGCGGGCTGGTCTGCGTGATGTGCGTGAGCTGCATGGGGTCGCCGATGACCAGGGCGCGTTGCGCCCGGAACAGCAGCGGCAGAACGTGCGGGATGGCGCACTGACTGGCCTCGTCGACGACGACGAGATCGAACAGGGCCGGGCCCAGCGGGAACCGCCGGGCGGAAAGACTGGTGACAGCCCATCCGGCCACAGCGGGCGTGTCCGTAGAACCGTTTGAGCGACCCAGAACTCTCCGCATCTGCGGCCAGTCACTCCGTTTGCCGTCCCGAGCCGCCAACAGGTCGAGAATGCGGCGGCGCCCGGCCCAGGCAGCGGCTTGGACCGTGGTGGCGAGGAGCGTGTGTGAAGCGTCCTGGACGGTGCTCTCCGCATCATGGAGAGTCCGCGTGAGTGCTGTGTCGTCAACGGCCGCCGCTTGCTCGTGCCCGTCACGCCAGTCCGCCTCGGCCGCGGCGAAGCCAGCAAGCGCGAGGCATCCCGTGGCGGGATCACCGGCGTGTCCCTTCAGCCCGGTCGTGCGCAGGAATCGGGATCGGCGCCACGATCCGAAGAAGCGCGCGTGGGCGAGGCGGCGTGCCTTGTTCTCCAGCTCCCTTGGCCGGGGTGTGCCAATGAGCAGGTCTTGGAGTTCGGTGACGGTGCTTCCGAGCTGTTCCGCGTAGTGGGCACGGGCTTCGCCTGCCTGGTGAAGCCGCGCCTCGGTCTCCGCGAGGTGTGCCAGACCTTGCCGTACTTCTGACAGGCGGTCGGTGGCCAACGCGGTGGCCATGGATGCCGTGGCCACGGTGGTGGGCGGCTCTGGGCCGGTACGCAGCGCGTGCAGCGCGGCCGCCTCGTGCTCCGCGTTGCTCTTGCCGCTCTTCCTCGCCGAGCCGGTGCGCACGACGCTGCCGGGCACCAGCTTGTCGCAGCGGCGCCAGACCTCGTCCACGGCGTCGTTGTTGGTCGATGCGACCAGTACGGTCTGACCTGCCGCAATTGCCGTGGCCACGAGATTGGCGACCAGCTGGCTCTTGCCGGTGCCGGGCGGGCCCGTGGCCACTGTGAGGCGGCGTGTCATGGCGGACCGGAGAATCGCCGTCTGGGCTTCGTTGCAGGGCAGTGGCGTTACGAGGTTCGCCGGTTCGGGGCTGGTGTGGGCGTGGGACCGGGCTCGCTGCGAGGCGTCGGGCGCCAGTGCACCGAGGGCGGTCTGCCCGATCTGGTCTGTCTGGTCGGCGATGCCGGCGAAGTCGTTGAGAAGCCCCTTTGTGAAGCCCGTCTGGGGGCGTGACGCGAACAGAACCGCGGTGTTGCGGGCCCCATGGCCGGGGGTTCGGACGTCGATACGGTCGGCGAGCTGGTCGGGACGGAGCTCCTGCACGCACGGCAGCTCGAACTCCTGCGTGAGGAGATTGCGCACCTCCACCGCCATCCGGTCGTGCTGTCCTCGATGCCAGGACGGCTGAAAGGTGTCGATGAGCTGGTTGGCCTCGTCCTCGCCCAGCCAGTCGAGTGCCAGCTGCGGATGCGGCTGGACCGGGCCGTACGGCTTGAGCCGTACCTCGCCCTCGTTCTGGACGATCTCGACCCGGCGTACCAACAGGGGTGCGAACTTCGGCTGCCGCCAGGGGCGGCCGGTGCGTGGCCCGGTGAGAACCACGGCCGGGTACCCCGCCCAGAGCTCGGCGTCCTCCTCGGCTGCCGAGTCCACCAGCGGGGCCGCTTCGTCGGGGAGAGCCATACAGCCGTCGTCGTCGACGTCGCCGGAGATGAGCCTTTCCGCGCCGGCCAGGCACACGTACGACGCGTCCTGACGGCTCACGTCCAGCAGAGGTGTCTCGGCGCTCTCGGCCAGGACGCACTCGCGGTAGTAGTCAAGGAGGTTGGCCCAGCTGGGCTGTGTGCGTGCGGATTTCGCGACACGGGATTGTGCCGCATCGCCAGCGACGGGCCGGGGCCGAGAGCTCAGGGGATCGAGGATGGGAGCTCGGCCGAAGGGGCTGTCCGCGATGACGATGCGGTCATCGACGCCGTGTGTGGACTGCACCGGCACCTGACGCCCGCCGTCCTGGGCACGCATGCGTCGGTTTACGTAGTGGAACAGGTCGCTGACCGTCACAGCGCTGCCGCCGTCCTTGCTGACCTTCCCCGTGCGCAGCGCCTCGACGACCTCGCCGGTGAACGCCGACGGCTTCACGTCATCGCCGCCGCCGGTGTCCGCGAACGAGTCCTCCCCGGCCCGCGAGGACGACAGGACGTACACGCCCCTGCTGGTCAACGGCGGCTGCTCGCCGGACTTGGACACGGAGTTCTCGGCCCGCCGGTCCGACGTGCGCAGGCCCATGGCGAAACCGCCGCTGCGGCAGCAGTCGATCATCACGATCTTCTGCGGGGCGACACACTCCTCCAGCGCGTCGTTGAGGAACCCGGCGCTGACGCTGGTCGCGGCCACTCGGTCGTAATCAGTGTCCTTGGCGACGAAGTGGAACTCGCCGCCGTCGCGTACGGTGCGTACGCCGTGGCCTGATACGTATACGAGCGCTAGTTCGTCCTCGTCGCGCTCTTGGAGGAACTCGCCGATGACCGCCCGCATGTCATCGGCGGTGAGATCGGACTTGGTCTGGATGGAGACGAAGTTGCCGATGTTGCGGTGCTTCAGCACCTGGGCAAGTCCCCACAGGTCTGCTCGTACGGAGGCCAGCGGTGAGAAGCGGCCGTCGTCGTAGTTCTCGTTGCCGATCAGGAGAGCCCGGCGTTTGTGGAAGCGGGTCATGCTGCGTCGTCATCCGGTTCGGGACCGTCGCCGCCGACGATCCGGTCCTGGAAATCACGGACCATACGCTCCTGCGTGGCGTCCGGACGTCCGGTGATCTCGATGGAGTCGCCCCCCACCGTGACCACGACCTTGCGGTGCCGTTCCTTGGCGCACCATTCCTTGATCAGAGTGATCAGGACTTGGGACGCCGGGCGGGCGACGGCAGCGGAGCCGACGGCCCAGAGAGCCACCTCGCCCACGCCAGCACCCTTGTGACCTCGTTCGGTGGGCTCGTCGGCATCGCGGAAACCGACGACGAGACCATCCGTCCTGTTCAGAGTGTCGTGCAGATCCCGGGTGAGACGCTCCTGTCGGAGTGTGTCGCCGCCTGTGGGCACGGCAAGTGTCCATGGCGTTCCCCCGTTGTGCATGTACTGCTCCTTGTGTTCGCGTATGTGCTTGCCCCGCCTGTCCGGCGACTTTGACACGCGGGCCTCTGCAAGAGACAGCCGAGGGCGAACGGGAGGGACGGCATCCGGCCAACTCTGAGCGCCGGAGGAGAGGTGGCCGAGCTGACTGACGAGAATCAGCGCCTACGGGGATCCTGCAGCTCGTGGAGACGGCGCGTGCAGGCCGCGCCGCAGTGTCAGCTCTAGCGCGGTGCCGCGACCGCGTTGCGCCCTCATCACCTTCACGGCGCTCACGTCACGAGGTGAAGGGACACCCGCACGGTCTAGTTGAGGTCCCACTCGCTGGACAACGGGCGTTCGACGCGGTCACCACTGGCAGACCCCTTGATCTGTACCGCCAGCTTTAACGAACTACCGTTAACTACCACTGCCGCTTTTTGGGCTTGGCCCAGAAACCCAAAAAGAAGTAGATCCACCAGGCGGGGTTGATGAAGTTAATCCAGTTCTTTCTGTTCTTGAGATGACGTTCCCAGTAGGCGTCCTGCTCTTCGACGGAGCCAACAAGTCTGGCCGGGCAGCGGCCAAAAGTCGGAACCAGGTCGCGAGTCGTCGACGGAAGTCGCATGTGCAGAACATAGACCATCCATCCGCCATGCGATTTGGAGATCCCTGATGGCCTGACATCAACTCGCGCGCCGTTACAACAGATAGTCACCCCTTTCGGGGCCAGCTCCGCCCGAACGGATCGCAGCGCCTCAAAAACGTTGTCCCCGCTGGCCACAGACTCGACGCCATCAGGCGATTCCAGTCGAAGGCGCCAGGGGCCTTCCCCTTCGACCACCATCCTCCATTCGGCTTCCTGGCCACCGAGTTGGACGTAGACTGGGATTTCCTCATTCATTTCCTGTACCCCGGATTCTCGATGATCTCGCCGGTCGGCCTCGCATAGCGCCATCGTTCTGCTCGGACGATAGTACTAGGATCGATGTTCCGGTAAATCACTTCTCGTTCGGTCGGGAATCCGGTGCCGCGTATCCAGGATCGGATAGCTCCACCCATTGCCCGGTTTACGTCGACGCCGTATCCGTTCCCGCGGATCTCGTATACCCATGTCCCACGACCTCGGGCTGACTGCGGGAAATTGCCAGCCTGCATGGCGCTCTTGCTCGTACCTACCCAGTTCGACGGTGTGTCGTAGAGCGCGTACTGGCCGATATCTTCGTTGGTCCCCTTCGGGTGGAAGCCGTTCTTGAACATCTCCTCGGGAGATCGCAGATCCCCGCGGAACACCCGTTTCGGGTTGACCGCGGCTCTGCGGCGGACGTTGAAACTGTCCGCCACGTCTTGCCGGCAGGGCGCGAGTCCCTCCGGGTCAGTCGCCGCCAACGGATTGTGGACGTAGGTGAGGGGGTTGGGGGCCGGCGAGAGGCCGAGCGGGTCGGGGCTGGTGTAGCGCGCGGTGGAGGGGTCGTAGTGGCGGTGATGGTTGTAATGGAGGGCAGTTTCCGCATCGGCGTACTGACCGGGGAATCGAAGCGGTGTGTACGCGGTGGCATCGCTGTTCCAGGTGGTGGAGCCCCACAGCGTGGCCTGCGTGTGCCAGGCGATGTCTCCGTACTCATCGACGAGTTCGGTGGGGGTTCCGACCAGGTCGGTGACGATCGCGTAGAAGCGAGCGTCGACCTCTTCCTGCGGGGAGGACGGCGTGAGCATGCGCTCGAGCTGGGTCAGAGGGCGATAGCCCTCGTGATCCCAGGTGACGACGATTCCGGAGGCGGGGTCGTGCTGTTCGGCCAGGACGGAGCCGTCCCAGGCGAAGTAGAGGGACTCTCTGGGGGTTTGGCCGTCGCCTGCCAAGCGGTGCTTGGCCGTCCGGTGGCCCAGAGGGTCGTAGGTGTAGGTCCACACCGTGCCGTCTGGGGTAGTGCAGGATGTCAGGCGGTCTTCCGCATCCCAGGTGTAGTGCCATACGTCCGGGGTTCGGGACAAGCGTGTCTTACGGCGGTGGGTAATGCGACCTGCGGCGTCGTATTCGTAGCGGATCTGCCCGGCTGAGCGGAGGCGGGTGCCGACGTACGTGCGTTCACCGCGCGCTTCGGAATCGGATGAGCGGTCCGGCCAGTGCGCTTGGGTCTGGTTGCCCGCGCTGTCGTATGCGTAGGTCTCTCTCCAACCGTCCGCGGTGACCTCGGTCGGGCGCCCCACCGAGTCGACGTCGAAGCGCCGCGCTGTCCCGGTGAGTTGGTCGGTGATCTGGGCGAGATGGCCGTCCACGCGGTAGTCGTAGGAGCGCTGGCGGAGGGCGCCCCGGGCAGTGGTGAGGGAACGGCTAGTGAGGCGGCCCAACTGGTCCCAGGCAGAGGCAAGAGTCACGTGGCCAGAGACCGTGCTCAGGATGCGTTCGCGTTCACGGCCGATCTCGTCGTGAGTGAAGGCGAGTGTGCGGCCGTGTACGGCCAGTTCAGTGCGGTTTCCTGTCGCGTCGTAGGACAGATGTGTGACAGCACCAGAGGGTGTGGTGCGCGAGGCGCGCTGCCCCAGGGCGTCGTAGGTGTAGCAAGTGGAGCGGCCGTCCACCGTCTCGGAGAGCACCTGGCCCAGGAGGTCGTACTCCCGCGTCAGCGTCGAGGAGGGGGACGTCGCAGAGGTCAGAAGACCTGTCGCGTCGTACTCGAACCGAGTCGTGACGCCATTGGCGGTCTTGGCTGTGAGATTGCCGAGTGCGTCATAGGTATGGGTGATTCTGTCGCCCAGGGGCGTGGTTCGCGCGAGCAGTTGGCCGACGGCATCCAGCTCGTAGTGCTGTTCCCTGCCGTCGAAATCAGACTCAGCGACGAGCCGACCTGCGGCGTCATAGATGTAGTTCCAGGTCAGGCCCTGAGGGTTGGTTACCTGGGTGACATGCAGTTCGGTGTCGTGGGCGAATTCGTAGCGTGCTCCGTCCGGGCCAGTGCGGGCGGAGAGCAGGTCGAAGTGGGTGTACTCGAAGCGGGAGACCACGCCCGTGGCGTCGGTGTGGCTGGTGCAGTTTCCTTCGCCGTCGTAGGTCCACGACTCGGTGGCGCCGTCCGGGGAGATGCGGCGAGCCAGGTGGCCTTCGGCGGTCCACTCCTGGCGGATCGTTGCTCCGGTGGCGTTTGTGATCGCGGTCGGCCGGCCGAAGGGGTCCCGCTCGTAACGGGTCTCCGCTCCCAGTGGGTCAGTGATCGAGATCGGGAGTCCGGCGGCGTCGCAGTGGATCGTCGTGGTGTTGCCCAGTGGGTCGATCACCGCAGTGGGGAGGCCGTTCACGTCGTAGGTGAATCGGGTCGTCTGCCCGGCCGGGTCGATGATCGCCGTACGGTTGCCGCGCTCGTCGCATTCCTGCCGCCAGACGGCGCCTGTGGGGCCGTGCACCGCTACGGGCAGGCCGAGGTCGTTGTACTCCGTCCGTTCCTCGAGTCCATCCGCTCGTTGGATCGACATGAGGTGCCCGTTCTCGTCGTAGGAGAAGCGGGTGATCTGGCCGAGCGGATCAGTGACGGCAACCAGCTGGTGCAGGTCGTCCCATTCCTGGTGTACGGACTGCCCGTGAGGATTCGTCTCGCATTTGAGGCGGCTGGCCTCGTTGTGCTCGTAGCGGGTCTCGTTGCCCAGCGAGTCGGTGACCGTGGTGGTTCGCGTCGTGTCGTCGTAGGCGAGGGTGCCGGCGAGGAAGCCGTCGCTGCCTTCCGTGCGGACAACCCGGCCCCGGTCGTCGTAGGTGTAGTGGTAGGCAGTGTTGTTGCGGTCGGTCCAGGAAGTGATGCGGCCAGCTTCGTCGTAGGTGAAACGCAGCGGAATCCCAGAGGAGTTGGTGACCTCGGTGAGGTGGCCCTCGTCGTTATAGCCGTAGGAGACCAACAGCGTGCCCGTGCTGTCCCAGGGCTGGTCCAGGCCGAGCAGACGCACGGCGCTGATCCGCGGCAGATCAGGGTGGCAGTCGAGCTTGAGTCGGTAACCGCCGCTGTGGACGAGCCCCATAGGAGTGCCATCGGCCTCGTAGTGGATGGTGATCCGTTGGCCGTTGCGGTCCACAATGGCCTGCAGGGGTAGGTCGACGGCTTCCCCATCCGCCGTGGGATGCGGTGTGTGGAATACGTACCCGAGCCCGGATACCGGATCAGTGACGCGCAACGCGCCATCGGCTTCGGTGTCCCAGGTGAGAGGCAGTCGCCCCCCAGACTCAGGGAGAACCGGTCCGTCCGTGTCCGGGCTCAGTCCCGGGTAGATCAAACGGGCGCCGTCGGGCGCGGCGTAGATGAAGCCCTCGTCGTCGGCCTGCAGACGCTGATCGAGGGTCGAGGCCCACGAGGGGCCGAACCAGCCGCCCCACCGGTAGGAGGAGATGTGGGTGCGTTCCAGGACCAGCGGCAGGGCAGCCGGGAGCTCGACGTCGGTCTGCGGCAGCAGCATGTCACCGGTGGCCACGTCGATCGGGTCGAGCTTGACCTTCTTGAGCGCGGCCCGGATGGAGGCGGGCAGTTTCTCCCATTCCGAGGGGCGCAGCTTGAGCCGGGACAGGCCCGAGCCGTCCAGCTTCAACATCTTGCCGAGCTTGGCGAGTTCGCTGGGCTTGAGCTTGCCGAGGCCCTTGCCGAGAACCTTGCCCAGACCGCCGATGCCCACTCCGAAGGCGGCCCCCAAGGCCAGGGTCTCCGCCAGTTTGTCCGGGTCCTTAAAAGTCCCCGGATCCCGTAGGGCAGCGTCGAAGGCGGCGAACTTCATGCCCTCGCCCGCGAGTTTGCCGGCCTTCGCGATCGTCTTGATCTCGCCGAGGGCCTTCAGCGCCCGCTCCAGGCCGCGGATCGCCTCCATCACGGTGCGGATGACCGAGGCCATGCGGGTGCCGGACTTCTCGATACGGCCGATCAACGCCATGATCTTCGCGGCCCGCGCTCCGGCCGCGAGGTTCCCGGCGATCACGGACAGGCCGCCGGTCAGCACCGACAGGGCCAGGCTCGCGATCTCGAACTCGGCGATCTCCGCCAGGATCACGCCGATCTCGGTCAGCAGCTCGTGGGCCTCGTCGGCGAAGTCGTCCAGCGCCTTGGCCCCGTCCCGCAACGAGTCGGCCATGTTAGTAGCCTGCGTGCGGGCGGTCTTGGCCCGCTTGTGGAGGGCCTTGGCGGCCTGGCCCTCCCACTCCAGATCCTTGAGCGCCGTCTCGGCGTCGTGAGCGGCGGCGTCGAGGCCCTTGGCCAGGCCCCGCCATTTCTTGGCGATCTCCCGGATGCCGTCGGGGTCGATGAGCGGGTCGGTGATGCCGAGGAACTCCAGGCCGCTGGCGAGGGTGTCACCGAAGGCGTGGTTGGCCTTGTTGATCCATTTCAGCGGGTTGAGGTCGTCGGCGTCGATGCCGGGGATGTCGAAGCCCATGGACGGCTCAGCCCTTCTTGGCGCGGGCCGCGGCGGTCAGCAGGACATCGAGGAGGTCGAAGGCGTCGGAGACATCGCCCAGGAACTTCGCCTCGCTCTCCCACTCCTTGTGCAGGTTCTTGGTGAGCTTGGCGATAGTGTCCATGCCGTCCTGGATGTCGTCCTTGGCGCTCATCAGCGAGCCCAGCACCCCGAAGGCGGACATGTCGTGCGAGGCGGCCTTGAAGTCGTGCAGCGGCTTGGTGGTGTGGTGGTCGACCTTGCCCAGGGCAGACGCCGCCTTGTGGAGGGATTCCGCATCCTTCTTCAGGTCTGACATACTGCCCGCCCCCGTGGGTTGAGATGGCTCTGCGTGTGATGCGCCGATGCGTGCAGACCGGACCGGTCTGCAGTCTCGGTCAGCGGTTGACGGACTGGATCTCCTGGACGTTCATCTCCTGGGTGGTCTCGAAGGTGCCGTCCGGCAGATCGCCCTTCGCGTCGCCCGTGCCCTCCCAGGAGATCGCCCAGGTGATCGACGCCTTCAACTGGTACGGCTCGCCGCTCGTGGCGCGGAGGTACTGAATCCCGCACGGCGGCTCCTGCCCAGCATTGCCCTTCTTGTACGGGGCACCGATGGAACCGTCCTCGTTGACCGGGCAGTCGCCGGAAGCGGGGAAGGCCTTCGCGTCCTCGGTGCCCGGCTCCAGATGGAGGGCGACGGGCTTGGCCGTGGTCACCGCCCACAGGCCGGTGTCCGGCAGGTCGGCGCGGACCGTGACGTCCTTGAAGGTGGCCTTGTCTTGCCACGCCCAGGTAGGCAGATTCACCGTCGACTTACCTTCGGGTTTCAACTCGACCTCGGTGTCTGGGACCTTGATCTTGTCGTACGCGAAGGCGGCGAGAGTCTCGGGAGTGGGGGCGTTCTTGTCCTTTGGGATCGTGTCCTCGTCCTGCCAGAACATGATCCGGCCGCAGTTCCACGCCTTGGAGTCCTGGTACATACCCTTGCGGACCGTACTGCGCCAGAACATGCCCTTCTTGCCGAGGTTGTAGTTCTTGTAGCCGTCGGCACTGGTGTCCTTGGGAAGCGTCAGGTCGAAGTTGTTGTCGGCCTTCCCCTTCTCGTAGTGGTCCACCCAGAGGCCGTTGCTCCACCACACGTGGGCGTTGACGAGTCCGCCGTCGCCGGTGGCGACCGCGTCCTTGAGCTGCTTCGGGGAGAAGGCCGGTTCGTACCAGCAGGATGGCGGCTCCCAGTTGGGGTCGATGGACTTCAGCTCGCCCACCGACGCCTTCGCCGTCCGGCCGCCGGGGTACGTGAGCTTGATCTTCGAGTTAGACACCGATGCCATGAGTGATGTGCCGGAGGCGTCACCACTGGGGCCTGAGGGCTTGCTCGGCTGCTTGGACTCGTCGTCCTCGCCGAACGCGTGGGCCATGCCGGGCACCACAACGACGACGAGTGCTGAGGCGACCAGCAGGCTCGCCGCCCTGTAGTGGCGTGGCATGTTCAGCAGCCTCCGCGCTCGGTTTCCGAGTAGCGCGTCTTCCACACACCCTGTGAGGTCTTGTCGAGCCGGTTGCGGTACTGGACGCGCGCTTTGGAGTTCTGGGGTGTGTGCTCGACCTTGCCGGTCTTGGTGTTCTTGGTGGCGCCCTTGCTCTCGTCGACGCAGTAGAACAACACGCCGCTGCCGTCATCGGCGATGCTCACCTGCGGGTTCGACACGGTGGCGCGGCCGATCAGAACCAAGTCCTTGTCGACGAAGCCCTTGATCCATTTGCGGGCCGACTCGCCGGCGGCTTCGTCGGTGTAGAAGGCCAGCGCCTTGGAGTCCGGGCTTCCCTCGATGATTGCGGCGTATTCGGCCAGCAGTTCTTGTTTGCCGTCATTCAAGATCGCCTGCTTCTTGGCGTCCGAGTTCGTCCACCCCTGAAAGTCGGCCTGGAAGCTCTTGGGGAGCGTGACCTTTGGGCGGCCTGCTGCCGTGTCGGAGGGCGTAGCGGAAGCCGACGGACTGGCACTCGATCCCGTGTCCGCCCCGGCGATCTTCTTGCTGTCCTTGTCGTCGTCCGAGCTGCCGCAAGCGGTCAACAGCAGGGCAGCGGAAGCCGCGAGCGCGGCCGCCGCGAGGCGGGTCGAGCGGTTCACTGTTGTCTCCGGTGAGGTGAGGGTTAACCCAAGCGAAGCAACACTATCCGTGACCAACCGGTGACCATGAGGGCGGGTCGGGCTGTGGGCGAGACGTAGCTGTGCTGAGCCGCCCCGGTTCAGGTGGAGACCATGGCGGGTTCCGCTACGCGTGCCTCTTCTCCAGATTCCCCAGTACCTGTCCAGCCACCTTGCGTACCTGGCTATTGAGGTCCGCCTCCTCCCGGAGTGCTGTCAGCTGCGACCGGGCGCTCCTCGGCGTGCAAGGAGCGGCTGTCTGCCTCGGCCTTTCGTCCCGCACGCTCTATGTCTGGCGGCATCGCCGACAGGGACCGCCGAGTTTCCGGATGGGTGCCCGCGGGTGTGTGACCTACCGGATCGATGCGTTCGGCGCCTGGATACGTGTGTAGGGGCAGGCCGACTCGCGCTGCAACGCGGATCTGAGTCCGGGGACCGCAGCACTGCTCCGGTTACCTAGAACAAGGGCCGCGTCACTGGCAAGCGGGAGCGCATCAGTCGCTACGGGAAGGGATCCCGCTATGGCGTCGCCGGTATCCTCGGTTTCCGGGACATGTCGTTCGACACTCTGGAGGACGCCTAGGCGTGGCTGCACAGAGCCGGAACCGACAGCGAACGCGGTGAGTTCGTCGACCCGCGTGATGGCTCCATCACCGTCGCCGACTACGTCACGCGCTACTGGAAGGCGGGTGTGCGAGGTGCGCCGGGCACGGTCAAGCGAGTCGATGAACGTCTACGCCTCCACGTCCTCCCACACCTCGGCGCAGTGCAGCTGAGGGAGATATCAGCGACCGTCCTGACCACCCTCTCGAACATCTTCGAGACGGCCATCGACGACAAGCGCCTCGTACGCAACCCGATGCGCGCCAAATCGGTGCGCTGGCCGAAGGCTCCGGAAGACCAGCGGGAGGCATGGCCGCTGGAGACCGCGCAGCGCGTGCGGGGCGCGATCAAAGCGCGCTACCGCATCGCGGTCGTGGTCGCCCTTGGGTGCGGGCTGCGGCAGGGGGAGGTCTTCGGCCTCTCGCCGGAGGACGTCGACTTCCAGCGCGGCGTCATCCGCGTGCGCAGACAGGTCCAACTACTCAATGGTCACTTGTACTTCGCCCTGCCCAAGGGCGGGAAGACGCGCATCGTCGACATGCCGGGGTCGGTCGCTGCCGAGCTGGCCGCACACTTCCTGCAGTACCCGGCGGTCGAGGTCGAACTGCCGTGGGGTGGGCCCGAGCCGGAGCGGGAGAAGCGGACGTTCCCACTCGCGCTGACGACGACGTATGGCAACGCACTGCGGGCGAACATCTTCAACGACGAGGTCTGGAAGCCCGCCCTCGCCGCAGCCGGGGTCATCCCGATGCGGGAGAAGGGCCAGCGCTGGAAGGCGTCCCGCAAGGACGGCTTCCACGTGCTTCGGCACACCTTCGCCTCGGTCATCCTCGAAGCGGGTGAATCCGTCGTCACGTTGGCCCGTTGGCTCGGCCATTCCAGCCCGACGATCACGCTCGACCACGCGCACTTCATGCCGGAGGGCCGGAGGCGGGCTGGAAGGGGCGGGCGGCCGTCGATGCGTTGCTCGGGGTGGTTCCTGAGTACGTACCAGAGGGCTTGGTGAGCGTGTGAGGGGGAACGGGTGGCACAGCGCACGCTGTGCCACCCGTTCTGCTGCACCTGAGCGAGCTCGAGATTCACCAACTCGCCCGCAAGAGGCACTGCTCGCTGATGACGCCGAGGCCGTGCGACGTCGTGTTGCGACCAACCCCGCCATCGCGGGTCCCTCCGGTCACCGCGGGCAGCCCGATCCGCGGCAGGCCCGGGCCGCCGCCTCCCGCGCCTCCAACTCCCCGATCAACGACCCCATCAGCGTCGCCTCCTCCACCCACACGGCAGAGACCCGACCACGCCGCCATCACCACAACCACGATCTCCCAGCTCAAACCATCGGGGCCGTCCCCGGAAGAGAGCTACACCCGTCGTAGATCCCCCGTAGCCACGGTTCCAGGACGGCGGTCATCCGCGCCAGCGTGTACCGGAAGGCATTGGCAGACGGCCGGAACGGCAACCACGGGTGTGGCGGCAGCGGATCATCCCGCTCCACGCCTGTTGGCAGTCCGCCGACCGCCGGCAGGCGCGTGCGATGGGACGGGAAAGCCAACTCGGCCCAGAGCGTGGCTTCGACGGGCACGGTCACACCGCCGCCGTGCGGCTGCCACATCTCGCCGGTCTGCGGATGGACCGGCACCAGCACCAGCTCGGTGGCGGGTTCGCCGAGTCCTGGTCCCGCCAGGTCCAGCCGCTTCGCGCCTTCCCTTCCTGGCAGTAGTGCGATGAGGGCAGGGCCGAAGAGGTCGGCGACCGAACCGGACACCACCTCTACCGGGCAGCCCCCGGAGGCCGCCACTACGTGGGCGAGGGCCACGCCCGCCGGGATGTCCTGGTACTCGCTCAGGCGTTGCCCCAGCGCGTCGGTGGCCGGCAGCTCCGGTCAGTCCATGACGGGCCGCTCTGGCGGGCCGGGCAGCCGCACGGTCGCCTGCGGGAGGAGTCGGACGACCTGCCGGCACCCGCAGTCGTCCATCCTCGTTCCCACGGGCAGATCGCAGCTCAGGCAGGCGAGGTTCGGCCCGTCCCGTCCGTCGATGCCCATGCAGTAGCCCGCGGCTCGTTCGAGGATCAGTCAGGTGCCGCGCTGTCGCCGGGTGCGAGGAGGATGGTGTCCGACGGTCCGTCGGACAGGTTGCCGCACGGGGCGAAGATTCCTCGCGCTGCCGCCTCCTGCGCTCCGAACTCTTCCCACGTCCGCCAGGGCGGACCGTACGGCTCGGGGTCGACGGCATACGTCCCTGCCTCCAGGAGGGCGGGTGCAACCTCTCCCAATGGGTGTCGCGCAGGTGGACCGGCAATGCCACCTCCGACACCGCCGCCGTCAGCACCGCACCGCAACCCGCACACTGCCAAGCCGTCCCCTCCCGCCATCGAAACCCCTGCATCGCACCAGGAAGGCGACCGGCAGGCAACGGGTTCTCGTCTGATGTCGAACGTCTCGCCAGCCACTCTCGGTAACGGCCAACGGCAAGTGCTCGACTGGAGCCGAGGCTCTCGACAGGTGTGGAACAGCAGGTGGGGGAGGCGATCGCGCACTCCCCGGCGCAGCGCGTTCGCCCCAGATTCTCCCCAGGGGGTCAGGAGTGACCCTAGCGAGCCTTCGTGTACGCGAAGTTGATCGACGGCTTGGAGTCCGCCACTACAGCCAGTCCCGCCTCTTGAAGATGAAGTACAGACTCACGCACACCCCCGCCATCAGCAGAATCGCGAACGGATACCCCGCCGCCCACTTCAGCTCAGGCATCGTCTCGAAGTTCATTCCGTAGATCGTGCCGACCAGCGTCGGCGCGAACAGGATCGCCGCCCACGAAGAGATCTTCTTGAAGTCATCGCCCAGGTGGCCCTGACCTGCAGAAATGTGAGTGGTCAGGTACCTGGCATGCGCTGATCCTTCTTTCGCGTTCTTTCTGGCTCGCACCCGCTTGGGTAGTCGATTCTCCCCACGCTCTCCCCAGAGCTGCTCGTACTCCCCAAATTCTCCCCAGAGATGACCCGAGTTGCGGCCACTGGCGAGGGGGGAGTCAGTCCAACTGGGGCGCGGCCGTGTGCACGCTGAGTGGCTGCCGTAGGCAGGGCAGGAGCCTGTCTATAGGTTCGTCGTCTGCTGGCATCGCCCGTGCTGAGGGTGATCAGCACGGTCTGGAGGACGGGGGTCGGGGGTTGAGGTATCTGGCCCTGGCTTATATCGCCCGCCGGAGCCGAAGGCAGGGTGCGCCAGTGGATGCGTTGCCCGACTCCGAGAGGGGTGGGTAATGTATGTGCGCTTATACCGTCTTGGTCTGCTGTGATGTGAGGAATCCCTTGCCCCCTTCCATCGCTGTGAAGACCGTCGGGAGTGGGTATGCCTGACACCGATCTTCTGCGGGCCAGCCGGGACGGTGATCAGTTCCATTACCACTGGGCGGCTCGCCAGGCGCTGAAACTGCTGCTTCCCGACGCTGATCTGACCGCGATCGCTGTCGAGGGGGTATCGCCCGACGACACCCAGGGCGAGGCTGGCGAGGACGTAGTCGACATCGCCGAGTACTACGGTGCGACCGGCCTTCACGAGGCCAACCGTGTGGTGTACCGACAGCTGAAGCACTCGACCGTACAGGCCACGGAGGAGTGGACTGTGTCGGGTCTCTCGAAGACGGTCAAGGGATTCGCGGAGAAGTTCAGGCAGATCTCTCAGGAGTCCCCGGGGCTCGAAGAGAAGGTGACCTTCGAGTTCCTTTCCAATCGGCCGGTCCGTGAGTCGGTGCTTCAAGCGATCGAGGTCCTGGCAACCGGTGGAGAGCCCAGTGAGTACGCGCACGATGTCAAGTACCTCAGGCAGTACGCGAACTTCTCCGATGACGCAGCTGGTGAGGCCGCGTTCTTCAGTCGCCTGGAGGTGGATGCCACGGCCCCGGGTCTGTTGCGGCTCGAAGGGCTGTTCCGGCTGGACTTGACCGGTCTTCTTCCCGGTGCCCCGGATGTGCAGCCCCTGCTGCTGAAGGAGATGATCACCAGGCGCGCGACCTCGCTCGAGGCGAACCACGTCGTTGAACGCTCCACGGTGCTCGCTGCTCTCGGAGTCCCACCTGAGCATGTGCTGCCCGCGCCCAACCTCATCGACCAACCCGGGTATGTCATCGTGACGGACCAGACTCGCGCGATCGTCGACGACATCGTCGGACTCATCGGGCGGCCCGTCGTCGTTCACGCGGCCGGTGGCGTGGGCAAGTCGGTGCTCACGACACAGATCGAACCGAATCTGCCTTCCGGCTCGGTCACACTCGTCTACGACTGCTTCGGAAACGGTGGGTACCGGCGTTCCAGTTCACCGCGCCATCAACATCGTCAAGGTTTGGTGCAGTTAGCGAACGAGCTTGCCGCGCATGCCCTTTGCGATCCGCTGATCCCGGTCGGCACAGCTCAGCCGGCCGACTACGCGAGGGCGTTCATGGCCAGGGTCCGGGGCGCTGCGGAGGCTGTCACGGCCTCCGCTCCCGGGGCGCTCCTGGTTCTTGTCGTTGACGCGGCTGACAACGCGGCGCTCATCGCGAACGACGGTGGGGAGCGGACCTTCGTCACGGACGTGCTGCGCGAGACACTGCCGGACAACGTACGGCTCGTGATGTTGTGCCGCAGCGAACGCATCGATCTGTTGAAACCGCCGCCCAACGTACACAGAATCGAGCTCGAGGGCTTCGGCGTGGCCGAGTCCAAGCAGCATCTTGAGTCGGTGTTCGGGCCGGTCTCGGAGGCACAGGCGGCCGAGTTCCATCGGCGTACCGGCGGTAACCCTCGGATCCAAGCCCTCGTTCTGGGCATGGCCGCGGACATCGAATCCTGTCTGGTCTCTCTCGGGGAGGCGAGGCACCCCGACGGCTCCCTCTTCGACGAACTCCTCCAGGACATGGTGGACCGGTGCAAAGACGCCCACCACCTGAGCGCGGAGATCGACCGTCTGTGCGAGGCCCTGGCCGCGCTCCGGCCGAGGCTGCCTGTCAAGGTTCTGGCCGAGCTGTGCGGAGTACCGGCCGCCCTCGTGCACAGCTTCGCGGCCGACCTCGGACGCCCGCTCCTCGTCGACGGTGACACGCTGCAGTTCCGTGACGAACCGACCGAGACCTGGTTCCGGACGAAGTACCGTCCCACCGGTAACTCCCTGATCGACTTCATCGACCGACTGACCCCGCTCGCTGCCGACGAACCATACGTGGCTGCCAGCTTGCCCCAACTGCTCTGGGAGGCCGGCCAGGTCGACACCCTCGTCGAACTCGCGATGACCGACGGCGCCCTACCCGAGGGCGATGACCTGGAACAACGGGAGATCGCCCAGCAACGGGCCCAGTTCGCTCTCAAAGCCACACTGCGCGTGGGAAAGGAGTGGGAGGCAACCCGGCTGGCCGTCAAGGCCGGCAGCCTGGCCGCCGGTCACTCCCGCCGCCTTCAACTGCTGCGGTCCAACACCGATCTGGCGGGGCAGTTCCTGGATGCCGCCACGATCGAGGACATCGTCGCGAACCGCAGCCTCGTCGGCGACTGGCCCGGCTCCAATCTTCACTGCGAGGGCGCTCTTCTCTCGTTCGCCGCAGGCCAGACCGACTTCGCCCGCAGTCGGCTGCGCAGCGCCTCGGAGTGGCTCAGGGCATGGGTGCAGCAGTCGGACGACGACGATGCGAACCGGCACCGAGTCACCGCGACGGATATTGCCGAGGTCGCCTTCGGGCTTCTCAACACCGACGGCGTAGAGGCATGTGTCAGCCATCTTGCTCGGTGGCGCCCCAACTGGGTGGCCTTCGAGGCTGGACTGATCATCGCAACCCGGCTTGCCGACTCGGGCCGCACCGAGGATCTGGAGGCTCTCGCCCTTGCGGCCGTGTCCTTGAAATACCTTCAGCTCGCGGTCGCTTCTGCCGCCTGGCGGGCCAACTTCGTCTGCCAGGCGCCCCTTGCGCGGCGCTTGGTGCGAATGCTGAAGCGTCAGCGCCGATCCGTCTCCGCTCGTCGGCACCAGGGATACTCCGAAGAGAACAAGGAGCTTCCAGCGGTCGGTTGGATCGTCGCGATGGGCCTGCGCCACGGACTTCTCTCGGACGGGGAAGCTGAGCGGATCCTGCGGCTGAATCTTCCCGGCGACCTGGGTAGGGGAGCCGGAAGCCGCTGGGGGCGCGGCACCGACACGATCACGCTGCTGTGCGGCTTCGCGTTGCTGTCGAAGATTCGGAGACAGCCCTTCGACGTGGACGAGTTCGCCGGCGAAGACGTCCGGGAAGCGCGAAAGAAGCCGCACACGTACTCAAGTACCGAAAACGACCACAAGCAGAATGTCGTGCCCCTCGGCGCCTGGGCGAGCCTGTGGATCGACTGCCTCGTCGGAACCGTCAGCGACACGGAAAGTCTTTTCCCGGAACTCGTACCTCCTACCCCGTCCCACCAGACCCTTCAGGAGGTGCCCCACTTCCTGCACAGAGGCATTGCCGGGCTCGGCGTCCGGATCCTAGCCTTCGGCTCGTCCGAGGGAACGCGCCAGCAATTGCTCGACTGGTACCGAGGCGCGCAGCGGCACCTTCCTGATGGGGTCCTCATCGACGCTGTCCGAGCAGCTGCTCCTGTCGATGAGTTGCAGCACGTCGCCGTCGAACTCGCTGAATCCGTCGCCGCTTCGCTCGACGCGGCTAAGGAGAGTGCCGAATACAAGGCGGAGCAGATGGTGAAACTTACTCGCGCCGTCCAGCGATTCGACAGAAGCGAAGCTCACGCTTACTTCACCCAGGCGATCGATCTGACCGACCGCGTGGGCGACGACGTACACGCGTTGTGGCGGGCCTTCCTCTCCGTCGCCCGCCGAGCATCCGACGGCAATCACGACGACGACCGTCGTGCCTATCGCGTCGCCCAACTTACCGAAAGCCTGGAACCCTACCTCGGGGACGCAACGAATCACTCCGAGGTACTGGCCGCCATGGGTCGCTTGAGCGCCACGATCGCGACGACCGTCGCCTCCCGCTGGCGCGACCGCCGCTTCTGTTCCGTGGGCTCATTCATCCAGGCGCTGCTCGACGCAGAGGCCGGCCCGCTCGCTCCGTCCGCCGTCACCGCCGCAGCGCTGGTGCCGTTCGACGAGCACCGCGTCGATGAACTCCGTCTCGTCGAACGAGCACTGCGCGAGACTCCAGGCGACGGTGAGCGTATCGCTGGAATGTTGGGACAATTCCTACGGCCACGACGCTTCAGCAGCGCATCCTTCGAACGCCTCGACCGGACCGCCGCCGAACTGGACGTCGACATCTCCGGAACACTGCTCGCCCCTGACAAACGCCACATCGCCTTCTCCACATCGGGCGGTTACAGCTCGGGCCGATGGACCCCGGACAATGAGCAGGACGCAGCGCGAGCGGCTCGTGCACGGCAGGCTGAGGACGCCCTAGCAGAGTGCGATTTCTCCACCGCCGAAGGCTGGGAGCAGGCCCGCCACCTCGTTCGCACGTCCGACCACCTGCTGTATATGGAGCAGGTCATAGCCCAAGCAGTCAGGGTGCCCCTGCGTGAACTCGACGACATGCTCGCCGCGTTCCAGTCCCATCCCAACCTCGACGCTTTCGACTACGCGCAGATGGTCAAGAAACTGGCCGCTCTGCCGCTGCTGCCACGAGCGGCGCGCCAGCAACTGAGGCATCTCGCGGACACGGCCGCGACCCGGTTCAGCCGGGAGCTGACCACCAAGGTCTACGACCCCATCGGCCTGTCCGAACTCGCTCGTCTGGCCGACGAGCGCGATGTGGATCTGCTCTCGACGGCTCTTCGAGAACTCGGTTCGCAATCGGCCGTGCTTCCGCCCGAGGAGTGCTATCACCTGGCAGCCCGACTTGCCCCACGCCTTACCGGTCAGCAGGCGCAGGTTGTCCTCGATGACTTCGGCACCATGCTGGCTGACCTCTGCCCCGAGGATTCGGGCGACGGTGGGTTCGCCGACCTTCCCCCTGGACCGACCGGAGCTGTGGAGTGCTTCGCCGGCTATCTGTGGGCAGTCCTGGGTGACCCCGAGCAGGACGTCAGGTGGCGGGCCGCACACTGTGTCAGGCTCCTCACCGAACTCGACTGCCAAAAAGAACTTGACGCCCTCCTACGATTCGCGCTCGGCACGATCGATGTGACTCCGTTCCATGACGCCCGTCTGCCCTTCTACGATCGGCACGCCCGTCAATGGCTGCTCTTCGCCCTCGCGCGGGCCGCTCAGAACCCTGCGACGCATCAGACACTCGCAGTGTTCGAGCCCTTGCTGCGGAGAGTGCTCTTCGATGAAGGACCGCATGTCGTGATGCAGGAGAGCGCGAAAACTATCTGTCTGGCCCTCGCCTCGTCCTGCCCCGAGATCTTGAGCGCAGAGGAACTCGCCACGGTACGCGAGATCAACATCCCGACGGAGATCCTCACTGAGTCGTGGGAGGAACGAGGGGCAAGGAAACGAAGCCGTATGGAGGACGAAGCCCACGAATCCGAACCAAGCGACTTCCGCTTCTTCTGGGATTTCAAGGACGCCTGGTGCGAGCCTCTCGGAGAAGCCTTTGGGGTCTCCGAGGAGACCGTCATAGGTCTCGCTGGGCGCACGATCACGGACACCTGGCGGCCCCCCTGCCGCGGCACCCACGAGGACGACCCGCGCCACACCCTCAGGCTGTACAAGGACGGGAGCACCTTCGCCTACCGTACGACTCGGCCGGACGCCGACGACCTGGACTTCTACCTCGCGACTCACGCCCTGTGGACCGCGGCCGGGGAGTTGCTCAAGGTTCATCCCGTGTACCGGGAGAGCGAGGCGGATATGGACCTGTTCACTGACTGGCTTCGTGACTTCCGCGTCACTCGAGACGACGGCAGGTGGCTTGCCGACCGACGGGATCCCTCACCGCAGAGCGTTTTGAGCGGAAAGGACGACTCCCCGGACGCCGACTGGGTCTGGCGGCTGAACAGCAGGCACTTCAGTGAGCGTCTCTTGGCGGATGACGGATGGGTCACAGTCTGGGAGAGCTCCGATGATGCGGGCTACCGAGCGAAGCAGGGCGTCTTGATCCGTAGTGCTCTCGTCACTCCCGAGAGAGCCAGGGCACTGGTGCTTGCTCTGCAGACAGCCCCTTCGTACATGGGCTACCGCATTCCTGATGCCACTGACAGCGACTACCAGTTCGACGTCCAAGGCTTCCGGCTCACCGGTTGGATCGTCGATCCTGACGGGCATGAGGGGATGGACAGTAAGGATCCGTTGGCCGCAGGGATCAAGTATCCGCCCTATATGCCTTGTGATGAAGTCATCGATCTGCTCGGACTGGAAGCGGACGCAGATATGCGCGAATGGACTCGGGTCGGTGCTATCGCTCTTCGCAGCACCTATTGGGACGATACGTCTGCGACCAGTCCGGACCGAGTGACGGGTACTCAGGGACGGCGGCTGGAAATTCGGCGTGAGGCCCTTCAGGAACTGCTGGCTCTGGCCGGATACAGCATGATCGTCGAAGTGATGGTAGATCGCACTCACAAAGACCACGAGCAGAGCTACACGAAGAGGATCCGCCAAGACGATGACGAAGCCTTCCCCGCCCGCGAACGGTCCTACAAGATTTACCTCTTCGATGACTCCGGAGGATGCGGCGAGCTTTGAGCGGACCCTCGAACTTGGCAAGGGGATCGCCGACAGTCTCGCCCAGAGCGATGTCCTGGGCCGCTGGATGGCCCACCACATCGGTGACTTGATCGTGCGAGCGGAGAACGCCACGGGGGCAGAGGCGGACGGCGTACGCTGCGAAGCGATGACCGCCATCCTCGCGCTCTGGAACCACCGGACGGCATTCCCGTCCCCGACTCCACCGCTGGGCGCGTTCGAACCCGTGTTCAAAGCATTGGAGCGACTGAGTGAGCCCCAACATCCCTGGAGTTTTTACCGGATGTTCCCGTCTGGGGGTGAACCCAGCGAGGACGACATGGTCGGAGCACCACTACTTCGGGTGGCGCTGAGCCTCGAGGAGACCGTCCGTGGCGTGGCAGGTGAGATTGTCGCGCTTGCTGCCCAAGAGGCCGCCGACAAAGAGGCCAAGTGGTTGCAACTCTCGGAGCATCTCGAACCGGACGAACAGCGAGTGGCGCGGGACGCCCTCCTTCGGCTGGCGCGCACCCTCCAGGCGTACACCGATGGTGAAGATGGCGATCCGGCCGCAGGCGCAGGGCTCCCGAAGCTGATCGCTGCTCTGCAAGGTGCCGAGTCACAGCTCGCAGAAGCTCGGCGGGTCCTCGAAGACGGTCTGCCCGCGATGCCGTCGGAGCGTGACCCCGACCGGTCGGTGTGAAGGTGGGGGCCCTTTTGAGGAACGGTCTCCAGTCCACCACTGATCTGCTGGCACGGGGGTGCCTGCTAGATGTGTCTCGCCTGGGCGTGATCAGTCGATGTCGACGGCGCCGGACTCTTCTTCGAGGCGACGGGTCGCGAGGTCGTCGGCCCACTGCAGGGCCCAGGCGCGGAGAGAGATGATCGTGGCGTCATCGAGGCCGTAGGCGGTGAAGGCGTCATCGTCGGTCCACTCGGCGCCGGTCAGGTTCGCATGGAGGTCCTCGTGTTCGAAGCGGCCGCGGGCGTGGCGTCGGCCGAACTCCTCCATCTCGGCATTCGTCCAGCGGCGGGACGCGGCGAACACGTCGATCAGATCGCGGGACGCCCCGCGATCGGCGAGGGCACGAACCTTGGTCCCGATTACGTCCTCCTCGGCGAGGACGGGCCCGTACGGGCTTTGGGTGACCGGCCGCCAGAAGATCTCCTTTACTACCCGAACAGCGACCGGAACCTTGCGAAGGAGATCCAGCGCATGAGGGCGTTGGATCGGTATGCGGCGAGCGTGGCAGGCGGGAGTAGTGAGCAGCGTCTCGACGCGAACCCGAGTTGGATCAAGCTCTGTCACCCGAGGTCGGTACTGCCGCACACCTCGGAGATGATTCACGGCATGTACTTCTCCCGGCGCCAATTTGAGTCTCTGCGTCAGGACGCCCGCCTGAAGGGCGGGCGGCAGGGTCCGGTTCGGTTACAAGAACGTGCCCGGATACCTCGACAACACACTGTTCACGCGCCTGGTCGAGACGGGGCAGATCGGCACGACTGGAATCAGTAGTGATCTCGTCCGCCAGCAGGTCTTTCGTACCTTCCGCGGCCAGCGTGACCTGGTGCTGGCGGCGCTCTACGGTGATGAGCCACCGCAGGCGGAGCGGAACGCGAGACGACGCATGAGCAGGTGAGTGATGGCCTTCACTAGATAGCTCGGAACCCGTACGGCACAACCTCTAGGGCGGCCTTAGCGGTCGAATTTCGGCCATGTTGAGAACCGTGTCCGTGGACGTAGGCGGACGTCCACGGACTGGTGCGAACACAGTGAGAACTACTGAGACAGAGGGGGACTGGCCTGGTTCGATCCACGGAGAGTTACTTACTTCCCACGGCGGGTCACACTGCCTTCATGGCGAGCTTTCAGCAGCGGAAAGCGATAGGCGATGCGCACGAGCGATACGTCGCCGAGCAGCTCATCGGACGAGGATGGGAAGTGGATTTCTGGGGGCAGGGCCTGCTGAGTAGGGCGCTTCAATGCGCACTCCGGCGGACAGACAGTTCCATTCGCTGGTTCCCGGATCTCATCGCGGCGAAGGCAAGGGAGCTGGTGCTGATCGACTGTAAGGGTGGGATGGCCAGCCAGCGAACAGGGCGGCATGCAATTGAACGCTCAGCAGTTCAGGCGCACTTGCAGCTCGTTGCCTGGACAGGTCTCCCGGTCTACTACGTCTTCGACGGGCTTGACGTGTGGGCACCGCATGATGTCCTTATCGCGGGACAGGAAGGGCCGCATAGCGTTGTTGGTTCCGGGGCCCCTTACTTTCTGATCTCTGCACAAGGAACGCGTCGCTTCAACGACCTGTTCGGCGCCAAGGGTCTTCCAGAGTTGGGTATGGCCTCGTAGGGGCCCGTGATCCGTTGACGGGAAGCGTCTCCTTCCGTCTGCATGATTCGGCCAGTGCCTCGTTGGTCCGGCGCGCCACGTGCGTCTGCTGGTTCGGCGGGGCACCTTCCGCTGGGACGAGCTCGTCGGGGTCGCCGTCGTGTGGCAGAACGTATTGGGCGGTTTTTGCAGCCAGATGGAGGGGGAGAGGCAGCCCCGGAGTCACGTTGTAGTCAGGTGCGCGGTGCAACTGATGGGCGAAGGACAGTCCAAGCTCCCGGAATGCTGGACCTCTCCGGTGCGGCGACAACCGCGATCTCCAGTGCAGCCGGCCCATGACGCTGAGGCGGTCGAGCGGCTCGCTGTTCCTCAGGCCGCCAGCTGGTCGGAAGCGGCCTCTGGCAGCCCGAGCGCGGGAGGCGGGGCCAGCAGTGCGGCGCAGGGGTTGCTGTCGTTCTCGTCGAGGCGGGATCCGGCTCAGTTGGCGGCGTTCATCAGCGCGCGGGTGCTGCGGCCGAAGGGTCTCTTTTGTGGACGGTGTCGTAACTCGGGTTACCGAGCGGTGGTGCGAGACGATACGAGCCGTCGCTGTATGGCTTGTTCCATGGATGGCTAGCTCAACGTGTGGAGTTGACGTGTACGACAGCGCGAGAGCCGCTCTGCAGGAGCTGGAGAACGATCAGGTCTTTGAGCGGGTGGCACTGCATGTCTTGCGGGTCCGCTTCCCTGAGTTGCGGATCACGAGTGTCACGGGGGACCTTGGCCGGGATGCTTTTGGCCGCCCTCTGTTCGGTAAGGACGACAAGGTCGTTCTGTGGGTGAGTCTGCAGCAGAAGTGGACGAGCAAGCTGAAGTCCGAGCTGGTGAAGAACAGCAAGCACGACCGTCGAGCCGAGGCGATCTACGTCACGAATCGGTCGACCAACGAGAAGACCAAGGAGCGTTGGAGAACAACTGCGAGCAAGGACTACGGCGTTGCGCTGGAGATCTTCACTCTGGCTGAACTGGTGACCGAGTTGGAGACCGATGCCTTGCGGTGGGTGGCCGAGGTTGAGCTCGGCGTGCGTCCTCGGGCGCCCTACCGGTTGTCAACGTGGGCGCAGTATCTGGAGGTTCTTGCTGGATCGGTGCCGGGGATGATGGCGCCGGTAGTGGGGCGTGAGGTTGAATTGCAGGCGCTCGGGGCGGCGGTAGCCGAGGAGGGGCCGATGTCTCGGGTGGTTGTCGTGGAGGGGCCGGGCGGTGTCGGGAAGACCCGTCTGGCGATCGAGGCATCGCGGTCGGTGTCTGCGGTGCTGGTCGCGCCCACCGGCGTGGCGTTGGAAGCCGGTGCTTTCGCGGAAGTGCCGGTCGATCACTCCTTGATCGTTTTGATCGATGACGCCGACCGCGCACCCGACCTGACTGGCCTTCCGGCGCTGTTGCATGATGCGCGTTTCCAGCGGGTGCGTTTCGTTCTTACCGTCCGGCCCGGGCGCCGCCTGGGCGTGCTGCAGCGTTGGGGGGTGGAACGCTGGGCTGGTCCAGTTGTCGAATTGCGTCCGCTGGAGCGGTCGGCCGTCGACGAGCTCATCACCGGGCGCGGGATCCACAATCCGGCCTTTCGGCAGAGCGTCATTGGCCTGGCTCAGGGCAATCCTCTGATCGCTCACGCGGCTTGTGAGGCGGGCCTTGCCGCGGATAGGTTCGACTGGCCGCGTGCGGTGGACCTGTTGCGTGTCACGGTCGCAAGTCGTCTGCCGGCCGACGACCCCGCGCAGCAGCATCGGGCCGCGGCGGTGGCCTTGGCGTTGCTGGGCCCGGGCGCCGGCGGAGAGGACCTTGCCGCGCTGTCGGGTGCCGTCTCGACGCTGCCGCCGGAGCCGCATCGGCTGTCTGTCCTGCTGGATGAGCTATCCGACATGGGTTTGGCCGACGCTTCGCCGTACTCGGTGCGTCCGGCCCTGCTCGCTCCGGTTCTCCTCGCCGATGCGCTCGATTCTCACAGCCGCGTCCGGCTGGACGTGGACCGGGCGCTGAGCGTGCTGTTGGAGAGGGCCGGTCTCGGCGCAGGACAGGACGCGGTCTCTTCCCGTGAACGCCTGGCCTTCGGGGCGGCAGGGCTGGGGCCTCAGCTCAACACCCTGGCGCAGGCTGCGCACGACCGCGGAGATGCCGCGGTAGGGGCCCGTCTGGCGTCGAGGGTCCGTGCCCTGCTGTTGGACGACGCGGATCTGCGCTCATGGGCGACCGTGGTGGGCCTGGCCGGCGAGGTGGCTGTCGCCGCTCCCGGGATCCTCGCGGAGCTGTACGGGCTGCTGGTACAGAGGTGGCCGCTTACATCGTCGCCTCAGCTGTGGGGCGGCGGGGACCCGGTGGCGCACTACCGGCACGGATTGCTCCATCTCGGTGAACGGTTCGCCGAGCTCGCCCAGCACGTGGGACTCGATGCTGTGCCCAGTCCGGTGACCGTGGTGCTGGATGTGGCGTGGCTTATGGAACCGGCCCTCTCAGCCGAAGGCGCTGATCGACGCGACGGGGTCCTGCGCGGAATCGAGCAGTGGTGCTCAGCTCCGGCCCACGTCCTGCCGCAGGGATTTGACGCACTGTTTGAGCGGCGGCGCGAAGTCTTGCGGGTCATCACCCAATGGCACAAGGACCGTGCTGCGTCTGCGCCGCAGGGGCTGGATGCTCAGGACGCCGCAGTCCGCGGACCGGTCAGCCTTGCCCGTGTACTGCTGGCCGCTGTGCAGCCCCTGCTCCGCCTGACGGTGGAAAGCACAGGTGGCAGTCCCGAGTCGGCGAACACGATGACCCTGCATGCCGCAGTGCTGCCGGACCGCCCGGAGACCCTCGCGCTGCTACGCGAGGCACTCACCCTGCTGGTCCCGCTCCTGGACGAGCCCGCGCTGTACGGCGCCGAGGGCTTGCCCGTCCTGCACACACTCGTCTCCCTGCCCGGACAGCTGCGCAGCGAGAGCGCGCGGCCCATGGCGTTCTCCGGCGTCTCTTTGCCCGATCATGCGGTCGCAGTGTTGGACGCTGCAGCGGCTGAGTTCACCGAGCAGATCGCCGTCCGATGGAACTCGCTGCCGCTTTCGGTCAGGCGCAGCGCCGCGCAGGCCGTGCTCGGGCCTGATCCGCGGCCCCACACGCTCAGCGATGCTGCAGCGGCCGGGGACCGCGTGGCCGTCGAAGCACAGGCGGACACGACGCTGGCCCGTCTTCTGGTGCTGCAACCGCTGCGCGACAGGACCCCCTGGCGTGAGGCCCTGGAGGAGCAGCACGGCGCCGCGCAACGGCTGGGCACCGAGATGGACTTGCCCGAAGCTCTGCTGCTGCTGGACGAAACGAGCCCGAACGTCGCAGGTGTGGCGGTCGGCGCGCTTCCGTCTTTTGCCCGGGCGGTGGGGGCTGCCGCCGCTGATCCGCAGCCGGCACTCGAGAGGATCGCCTGCGCCTCACTGGCCGGCGAGGACGCGCTGCTGGCAGGTCTCGCTCGGCGTCACCCGGACGTGGTGTGGCCCTGGTTGGAGGAGCGTGTCGGTGATCCGCGCCTGGCCTCTGCCGCGGTTGCCTGTGCCGACGAGCATCCGGAGCGCGAGCCACGTCTGCTCGCCCTGCTGCTGGAGTTGGTCTCGGCCGGATCCGCTGCAGGCGGTGAGGTGGCGTCCCGGTTGACGAGGATCGTGAACTGGCATCTGATCCCGTGCGGGCAGACGCTCGCGCAGCGGATGGCCGTTGCTGCCTCCCTGGCATCGCGGTGTCCCGCCGGGGTCCTGCCCGACACGCTTCAGCTCATTGGTTTCCTCCTTCAAGAAGCCCGCAAAGACGGCACCCGCGTCGAGGCTGCGCTGGCGGATAAGTTCGCCGATGCCCTGCGTCGCCGATTCAGTGAGGCTGACGAGATCTCCGGGACCGTGCACTACGACGAGGACACGGCCTACGGCGCTGCCGCGATCGCTTCCTCTCTCCCGGAGGAGTTCACCGTTGTCACGGTCGAACAACTGCTGGCCACCGACGGCCGGTACGACCTGCCCCGTGCCTGGCAGCGCTCGCTTGAGAGGCTGACACCGCTCGAGCGTGAACAGCTGGTCGGCGCCTTCCTTCAGCGGATGGACGAGACGCGCACCGCAGGCGAGGTCAGCGACCGCATGGAACTGGCTGCCGCACGGCTCCTGACAGCACTCGGTGCGGGAACCGAGGCGTGGTCAGGCTGTGTGCGGCGGTGGTCATCAGGATCCCCAGCCGAGCGTCAGCGAGCCACAGCCGCCATCCAGCACTCATGGCAGATCCCGCTCTGGGCAGAGGCCGTTTCAGTCCTGCTGTCCGCGGGCATCGACGCCGCCTGCAGGGATGCACTGCTTGCCGGCATCGTCCTGCCGGGCCTGACAACTGATCTTCCCCATGACCTGCAGCCCCGCCGCACGGCCCTGGCCCCACTCCTGACCGCCGCCAACGCAGCGGTCCGGGGCTTCGCCTCCGACGCCCTGCACCGAATCGACGCCCTTGAGGAAGAAGACCGCCGGCAGGAAGACGACTTCAGTCGCGGATACCGCCGCTGACCGATACTCGGGGCGAGCTCAGACACCTCGAGGAGCGCCTCACAGACGAACCTCCGCGCTCCATGGCACGGTGATCGGAGCCGTTTCCGCCAAGGGTGGCCGCGGCGGCGCACGGGCTCCGAGCATGAGTCTGGTCCGTGCGTTGCCAGGGACGCGACGCCCTTCTGTAAGCGTTTTGTCCGCCACTGACATTGATACGCGTAGGCGGCTTCGGGCAACGGGCCCTGTGCTAGGCGTCGGTGGTGACGGCGGTCTTGTGCAGTGCGCCGGTTTCCCGGCGTGCGTCTACTCGGCTCTGTCATACGGCAGCAGTGGCAGCTTCGCTTGGCGAACATGTCCTTCCCGTGCAGCGAACGTCCCGGCTTTCCCGCACGCGGTCGCCCTCATTGGGCCTCCGCGGCCCGTCGTGCCTGTCTGCGGAGGGGATGCCGAGGCGATTCGCACTGCGCTGTGCCGGGCCGAACGGAAGGCGTCCGCCTCCCTGCTGGTGGCGGTCCGCCGGCTCACCGGACAGTACGAACAGGCCGTCCTCACCGGGCGGGACCCGTTCGCGTCCAAGCTGTACGCGGGGCTCGAGGGTTCGTGGCCCGCGCAGAGCCGTCCTGGGGCACCGGCGCCCACTGCTACGTTGAGGTGCCCTCGACGCTGACTGCTTTGTTCACCGAGGTCGTTGAGCAGGGAGGCGGCTGGGACGAGGTGGCCGACCAGTGGCTGCAGCCGAATGGGGTCGTGGTGCAGCAGCCGTTGATCGTCGCCCGGCCCGTGTCTACCTGCTGAGCCTGTCCTCCCCTGCCGAGCATGCGTTGTCCGGCCATCGCGCTGCTGGTGGCGCCTGCGGCTGTGCCGTGGGCCGTGTCGAGTCGTAGCGCAAGGCCACCGGCACCGGCTTGCTCTCCGTCGGCTGCGGCCGAACGCTCTCGCACCGCTGGTGCAATCGAGCCGTCCCGTGGAAGTTCCTGATCCCCACCGCGCACTGATGTCACTGTCTGTGACACCGTTGGACGCTGTCCCGCTGCGTGGAGGTCGCAGGGTGGGCGCCTATAGCGGCCCGGTGCGCTGCCGGTAGGCGTGGTGCAGGTCGGTCGTTTCTCCCCGGATACTCCCCAACATCCGATGGGTGCCAAAACCCCTGGTCAGGTGCCCGGCAGAAGCAGGGAGAGGAGATCACCCGCATCATTTCTCCCCAGGGACTCCCCAGAGCGCGTCATGGATCCGTTTTCGAAAGATGCGAGTGCGAACAGGGAGGGCGACCGGACGATCGCGTGCCCTCAGAGCCAGTCCCGTCGCTTGAAAATCACGTACAAAATGGCACAGACAACCCCCATCAGACCGATCGCGAAGGGGTATCCGAAGCTCCAACCCAACTCCGGCATGTGCTCAAAGTTCATGCCGTAAATGGTTCCCACGAGCGTGGGCGCGAAGAGGATCGCGGCCCAGCTGGAGATCTTCTTGAAGACGTCTTCCAGGCGGCCCTGACCTGCGGCAAGGCAGCCGCCCAGGTCTCTGAGCTGCACGGATCTGTCTTTCGTGGTCTTTCAGCTTTGCGTCTCGTTAGGCAGTCGATTCTCCCCACGCGCTCCCCAGAGACGCTCGTTCTCCCCAGATTCTCCCCAGAGGAGCTGTGGTTGAGGCGTATTAGGTGGAGTGCTGGAGGGCGTCCGATCTGCAGCATCGGTCACGGTGAGTGGGGGGGGCGAGTTGGACCGGAAGTGCGGCAGTGGGTTGTGTTCTGCTGGCCATCGGTGGAGTGCTGTCCGGTGAAGTGAGGGTGCCAGTGGGCGCCTCCTGGGGTGTGAATGCTGCGTCGGTCGGTGTCGTATCGCTGGGAACCGTAGGAGAGCGGCGCGCCATAGAGTGGCTGCTTCTGCCCTGGAAGCGGCGGGTTTGCCCGCCGGGGGATCCTCTGAAGTCGGATCGCTATGGCTGGCCGCAGTCGTCGTTGTTATATGGACCGGTTCCTGGACGGCCGCAGGGCGCCCTGACCGGTATCAGTGCGAACGACTTCCGCGTTCCCTTGAGTGCGACCTCGGCCGGATCACTCCCCCGTCGGCGGGGAGAGCGCGGCGAGGAGTTCCCGTCGGGTGGCGGTCTCCGGAACACCCCCGCGTCGGTGGGAAGAACGATCTTCCGCTCGTGGTCGCAGGTGATGACGGCGGAACACCCCCCGCGTCGGCGGGGAGAACTCGGACCTGCCCAAGTCCGCTCAGGCAAAAGCTGGAACACCCCGTCGGCGGGGAGAACCGCCGCTTGTAGAGCAGGTCAAGGGCGCCGTTCGGAACACCCCCGCGTCGGCGGGGAGAACAGGAATATGGACCACCTCACCGAGCGTGGCTAAGGAACACCCCTGCGTTGGCGGGGAGAACGTCGACGAGGTCGCCATCGTCACCACGAGCCGCGGAACACCCCCGCGTCGGCGGGGAGAACTGCACGGCGATCGGCAACCCGCTGCGCTGGGGTGGAACACCCTCGCGTCGGCGGGGAGAACAGCACGCTTTGGCGTTCCAGCCGCGTCGTCACCGGAACACCCCCGCGTCGGCGGGGAGAACTTCTTCGTGCTCCTGGTCGTGCCGTCCGCGGCCGGAACACCCCCGCGTCAGCGGGGAGAACGGACAACCCGGGTTCGGAGACCCGTGAGCCCCCGGAACACCCCCGCGTCGGCGGGGAGAACCGAGGCGGCATCGGCGACCGTGACCCAGGCAGCGGAACACCCCGCGTCGGCGGGGAGAACAACCTGCACATCGAACGGCAGGCGGTCGGACACGGAACACCCCCGCGTCGGCGGGGAGAACGAGGAGATCGAGCGCGAGGACGACACGGACGGCGGAACACCCCCGCGTCGGCGGGGAGAACATCACGGGACTTACCTCATGGACCTTGAGCGCCGGAACACCCCCGCGTGGGCGGGGAGAACTTATCCGCATGCTGACCACCTGACCCCACCCACGGAACACCCCCGCGTCGGCGGGGAGAACACGGCACCCACCCACTGCAGGTGAAGTACCTGCGGAACACCCCCGCGTCGGCGGGGAGAACTTCGACGCGCCCTGACCGCTGGCCTGACCGCCCGGAACACCCCCGCGTCGGCGGGGAGAACGTCTTCCCGTACGAGGTGAGGGTGCGGATGTTCGGAACACCCCCGCGTCGGCGGGGAGAACTGCGGCGTACATGCCCATCCAGGCCGTCTCGTCGGAACACCCCCGCGTCGGCGGGGAGAACTGGCGCTCCATCAGTAGGTCCGCGCGCGCGTCCGGAACACCCCCGCGTCGGCGGGGAGAACGGGGGCGTCGTCGGGGAACGCGGCGTCGAAGGCGGAACACCCCCGCGTCGGCGGGGAGAACGGGCCGATCATCTGCGGCCTCTGCCGCGAGGAGGGAACACCCCCGCGTCGGCGGGGAGAACACTTCGTGACCTGCAGCCTAGCGACCGGTTTGCCATCCCTTTGCCGAGTTCCGTGTGGAGCTAGGAGCGGCCATAGGGTCACCGTACAAGAGCGGTCCGAGGGGCGCGTTGTCAGTGGCCTGTGCTTGAGTCGAGGAGCTCTGGATTCGAGGTCGGGCTGCGAGGTGCACATGGTGAAGCGTCAGTTGCGCGACGTTCCTGATGAGTCGGTGTGGGCGAAGCTGCGCGGTCTTGATCCGTCTCTTCCGCCCTATCCGCTGGTGCGGCACTTGCTGGATGCTGCGGCGATGGCCTTGTGCCTGTGGGACCGCTATTTCTCCGAGAGCCAGCGGCGGTGCATCGCCGCGGGGCTGGGGCTGGCCGATGATCGTGGGCAGGCTCGTGCCTTGGTGGGGTTGTGTGCCGGGCTGCACGATATCGGCAAGCTGTCTGGGTTCCAGTTCTGTGATTCGCGTGGCCGTGCGCTGCTGGGCGAGGAGCTTGTGCGGGACCCGGGGAAGATCGGGGTGGAGAAGCTGGGGCATGACGTGGCCGGGATGACGGCGGCGCCTGCGGTGCTCGCGGCGCTCGGGTTCGACGACGATATGACTGAACTCGGGGCGGTCGACCGTGTCGCGGAGATCATCGGCGGCCATCACGGGCGGTTCTTCCGTCTGGAGCGCGAGGTGACCGATACGGCGCACTACCAGGCGCTGCTGGGCGGTTGGGCGTGGGCTCGGCAGCGGGCCGCCCACTCGGCCACGGTGTTCAAGGCGCTCCGCTCTCCTCGGCCGCCGACACAATTCAAGGCGCCTGCGGCGGTGTTGGTGACAGGCGTCGTGATCCTCGCGGACTGGCTGGTCAGCCAGGAGCACTTCCTGGCGCGGCGACAGCGTCGCCTGAATGTGCCGCTGGAGCGGCACTTCGCCGAGGTGTGCACTGAGGCGGAACGCCTGGTGCGGGAGGCCGGGCTGCTGCCCGCGGAGTTGGAGCGCAAACCGTTCGCCGAGGCGTATGGCATCGACGGAGAGCCCAACCCGCTTCAGCGGTCGATCGCACAAGACCTTGCCCACGCGATTCCCCAGCGGGAAGCGGCAGCCGGGAAGGCGGGAATCCTGCTGGTGACCGCCGCACCGGGGGATGGCAAGAGCGAAACAGCGCTGGAAGCGGAGCGGGTGCTCTCTTCCGCCTTCGGGACGCGCGGATTCGTATTCCTGCTGCCGACCATGGCCACGAGTGACCAGATGCACGGCCGTGTCACGGGGGTGCTGGCTCGCCAGAACGGGAGCCGTGCCGGGCTGACGCTGATCCACAGTATGGCCTGGCTCAGCAGCGCGTACGGCGATGACGACCTCAAGACGGGGTCGCAGGTCCTTGTCTGCGAGGGCGAGGATGCTCATGGCGGCCAGGGGCGTGATCCGGCGAGGCCGGGGCCATGGCTGCGCGGCGCGAAGCGTCCCTTGCTGGCCCAGTATGCTGTGGGCACCGTGGACCAGGCGCTCATGGCGGTGCTGCCGGTACGGCACAACGGCCTGCGCCTGCTGGCCCTTTCCGGCAAGACCGTCATCGTCGACGAGGCACACGCCTACGACCCGTACATGCAGGTGCTGCTCGGCCGGCTGCTGAACTGGCTGGGTGCGTACGGAGTTCCGGTGATCCTGCTGTCCGCGACGCTGCCGGCCTCGGTCAGCGATCGGCTGATCAAGGAGTACTTGCAGGGCGCCGGGCACCGCGCAAAAGACCTCGCGGAGCAGTCGTTCAAAGCGCCCTATCCGGGCTGGTTGTATGTGGACGCCCAGGGTGACACGGAGGGCAAGGTCTCCGGTGTGGAGATGTCGCAGACCAGCCAGGCGGAGCAGGCGGCCCAGCGCTCCATGACCCTGCGAGTCCAGGTGGAGCCTGTGGCCGACGCCCCCCGGGAAGGTGCCGGCGGCCGGCTCGCGGTCATCGAGCGCTGCCTGCAGCCTCTGGTTACGGAGGGCGGCTGCGCGCTCGTGGTGTGCAATACGGTGGGCGAAGCGCAGGCGGCATACACCCGGCTCCGAGCCCGCTTTGAGCGGCAGGGCCTGGGCGCCGATGATCTGCAGCTCCTGCACGCCCGGTTCCCGGGCGATGCGCGAGAGGCACGCACCCGGGCCGTCACCTCCGGGATGGGCCGCACAGGGCCAAGGCCGCAGCGCCGGATCATCGTGGCCACCCAGGTCGTGGAGCAGTCGCTCGACCTCGACGCCGACGTGGTGATCAGCGATCTGGCTCCCCTGGCCCTGTTGCTGCAGCGGGCCGGGCGCTGCTGGCGGCACGAGACCTGGTGGGCCGAGCGCGGCCGTCCGTGCGGGCGGCCGCGTCCGGCCTGGGCCGCTGAAGCGGGCCCTCGGCTGGTCGTGCTGGATCCGCTGGCGGCCAACGGCCAGGTCCCCAAGCAGTGGGGGACGGTCTACGCGGAATTCCTGCTGATGAACACCTCCCAGCTGCTCGCCCAGGAACGGACGCGATCCATCTGTGTCCCCGCCGATGTCCAGGACCTCGTCGAGGAGGTGCACGGTCATCGCGCGGATCAGTTCGACTGGGAGCATCCTGAGCGGTCGGCCGCCTGGTCGGCATATGCCGGGGAGGACCTCGCCCACCGGGCCGCGGGCAACGCCGTCGTCATTCCTCAGGCGAGGAGGGTGCGGGGGCTGCGGTCCCTGCACCATCTGAACGGTGCGGAAGACGAGTGGCGGGCCGCGACGCGGCTGGGGGCGGACTCGGTCCGCCTGCTGTGTGTCTACGGACAGGAGGACGGCGCGGTCACCCTCGACGTCAGCGGTGCCGAACCGCTGCCGGTACCCGCCCCCGGCGCTCGGATGGCGAGGGACGACGTACGACGCGTGATGGGCAAGACGATCCCGGTGCGCGCGGACTGGTTCCAGGGGCAGGAGGATGCTCACCGGCCGCCGGATGCCTGGAGCGATCATCCGATGCTCGGCGATCTCATGCTCCTCACGCAGCCGGTACGCGATGGCCGGGCGTGTGCAGTTCAGGTCGGCCGTAAGCGTCTGTGGCTGGATGAAGATCTGGGACTCGTGTGTGAGTGACGCGAGCAGCATCGCCCGTGTTGGCGGTGCACCCCCACGTCGGTGGGGAGGACTCGGCAGCTGAAGCTGTGCTGTGCCGTCACGCGGAACACCCTCACGCTGGTGAGGACGCGACGGCGGCGCTCGCGGTCACGCGCTGCCGGGACGGACCCGGCGTCGCCTCAGGATCGCCGGTCCGTCGGTCGGCGACACGTCTCGGCCACGACCAGAACCAGGGTTCCGCACGTCGTGCCGACAGCAGGCGGGGGCTCGAGCGCGAGGACAGCGATGACGATGAGCGGCTGAGCGTGATGTCACTGATCCGGCTGCGAGTGCGGCGCGGCGGTGTGTAACTGCATGAGCGCTCGTGTCGATGTGGGTGCAGACGTCACGCGCGTCAGCTCGACGGACTGTGTCAAGTGCCGTGGATGCAGGGCGAGTTCTACCACTGGTGGCGCTTTCACCCTTCCGAAGATTTCAGAACACCTTCGGGCTTCTCGGGGCGGCCGGTCAGGCTGTCTGGTCCACTGTCTCCCGCGGCCGAACCCGGGACTGTCGGTGGCGCCTGCTTCACTGCCAAGTGCTCTCCCTTCGAAGTCTGTTGGGGGAGTGCTGCGGTGTCCTGTGTGGGTCCAGTCGAGAGAGGGCGAGGGTGAAGCTGGTGGGGTTTGATCTGCGAGACGAACCGTGGATTCCCGTACGTCTGGCCGGGGCATCGGCTCGGGTCGGGCTGCGGATGCTCTTCCAACGGGCGCATGAGATCGCTGACTTGGAGCTTGCGGTGCCGCCGGCCGCGTCCGGGCTGCTGCGCATCCTGGCGGCCCTGGCCGCACGCATCGCGCGTGACGGTCAGGCGCGATTGGGTGACGCGCAGCAGGCCGAGGACATCGATGACTGGTTCGCGCTGCGGGCGAAGATCCTGACGCGGAAGAAGTTCGATCCCAAGGCGGTCGATGACTACTTCGACCAGGAGGAGCTCGCTGGGCGCTTCGATCTCTTCGACGTGGACCGGCCCTTCCTGCAGGATCCGCGGCTGCGTGAGGAGTGCGTCGATGGCCGGGGGGAACCCAATCCCTCGGGTGTGAACAAGCTGGTCCTAGGACGCCCCACCGGTGTCAACGGGGCCGTGCTGTTCGGGCACTTCACCGATGGAGCTCCCGTGCCCGTCCCGGCCGCTGAGGCGGCCTGGCACCTGATCGCGCAGCTGTACTACGGGCCATCGGGGCAGTGCACCCCGCGCCGGATCACCTCCATCAAACCGGGCAACGGTGATGCGGGACCGCTGCGCAAGAGCGTGTCCTTTCACGTGTGGGCTCCCGACCTGTTCAGCACGCTGGTCCTCGCGGTGCCCGCCCCGCTGGATGCCCCCGGCTTCAACACCGTGGACAGGTGCCCCTGGGAGGAGCCGCTTCCCGATCCCGCCGTGCCCGCCGCACTGACCTGGCCCGGCCGCCTGCTGACCGGCCGGGCGCGGCACGCCGCGCTCCTGGTGCCCTCGGCTGACCACACGGCGGTCACCGACGCGTACATCACCTGGGCCACTCACCTGCCTCCGGCCGCGACCCCGGACCCCTACGTCGTGCTGGACATGCCCAAGGCCGGCGGCGCCCCCTACGCGCGTCCCGCCGATGGGCAGCGCGCGCTGTGGAGGGATCTGGACGCGCTCTTGCTAAAGGGCAGCACCCAGTCCCAACGGCCCCGCACGTTCGAGGACCTGCCCCGCTCGCTGCGGCCCGCCCTGCGGGTGCGGGCCTACGGATTCCACCAGGACGGGCAGCAGAAGGACGACAGCTGGTACGAGGCGACCACACCGCCGGTGCTGGGCTGGCAGCAGGACGGCACACCGGAGAACGAGGAGATGGCCTGGCGGGTGGCGCGCTGCCACCAGGCCGCCGAGGAGGTCGGCGACCGGCTGCACTACGCGGCCCGCCTGGCATGGAAGCTGACCACCGATCCGCCAGATGACCCCACGGCGAAGGTCAGGCTGGATGCCAAGAAACCGGGGCCGTGGGCCGGACGGGCGCTGGCACGCTACTGGCCCGCGGCCGAAGGCGTGTTCTGGCACCTGCTCACCCCCGGCCAGATCGATGTCGCGCCGCATGCTCCCTTCGTGCGCGCCGCGCTGGGCGCGCTCGATGAGGCGCTGGGATCCGCCCGGGCCGATGTACGGGCCGCCCGCGCCCGCGGTCGCGCCCGGGCCACGCTCCGCGCGCTGATCCCCGCCGGCCCTCCGAGTGAAACGAGGACGTGAGATGACCTCCACCGCAGCACCCCCTCCCACGGGGAAACAGAAGCGGATCGAACGCTGCGATGCCTTCGTCGGCTACGTCCATGGCCTGTGCCGGGACAAGAAGGCGCAGGCCGATCTGCGCACCGGCCTTGGCCTGCCGGTGGAACGCTGCCACTACCTGCACCGTTACCTCGTCCCCCGGCTGCCCCCGGAACGGCTGGCGGTGGATGTCCGGCGGGCGCACTACGCGGTTGCGGCACTGATCGCCGGGCGGCCCCGCAGCGCGCGAGACGCCGATGCGGCGGCCGCCGCGGCCGGACCCGCCGCCCCGGCGGCGCAGGAGTGGTGGAAGCGGCCCAACCTGGGGGTCTCCCTGGCGCACGCGGTCAACAAGCAGGCCCTCAAACCCGCATCGGCCGAGGGCGACCTGCACCTGATGACCCGCCAGAGCACCGACGCCATCCACCCGCGGCTGCCCTCCCTGACCCGGCACCTGCTCACCAGCTCGGTGACGGTGGACTGGGCCGTGCTGCTCGAAGACCTTGCCTGGTGGAACTACGACCGGGACCGGATCGCCACGCGCTGGCTGGAGAGCTACTTCCGTACGCGCACCTTCGACGATCTCGACGACGAAGCCAAGGAGCCCAACTAGTGTCACTGTTCGTTGATTTCAGCGCCATCCAGTCGGTCCCGGCCGCCAACCTCAACCGTGATGATCTCGGCTCGCCGAAGACCGTGACCTACGGCAACGTTTCCCGGATCCGTGTCTCCAGCCAGTCCTGGAAGCGGGTGATCCGCCACGGCGTGGAACACGATCTCGCCGAGCGCGCCGCCCGCACCCGTCTGGTGCCGCTCAAGGTCAAAGAGGCACTCCAGCGGTTCGGCTGGCCCGCGGAGCTGGCCGAGTTCGCCGGCGCCCAGGTCGCCGCGAGCGCGGGCAAGAAGCCGCTCAAGACGGAGAAGGCGGGGCACACCTCGGTGCTGCTCTTCCTGCCGGAGAGCGGCATCGATGAGCTGACCGCCGTATGCGCCGAACACCGTGAGGCGCTGGAGAAGGCCCTGGACAAGAAGAATCCCGGCGCTGTGCTGCCCCCCGCCCGCATCGAGGAGATCCTCAAGCGGCGCACGGCCTCCATCAGCCTGCTCGGCCGCATGCTCGCCGAGCTGCCCGGAGCCAACGTCGACGGCGCCGCCCAGGTCGCTCATGCCTTCACCACCCATGCCAGCGAGCCCCAGCGGGACTACTTCACCGCCGTGGACGACTGGCTTGGCGAGTCCGAGACCGGCAGCGGCCACCTGGACACGGCCGAGTTCAGTGCCGGTGTCTTCTACCGCTTCGCCTCGGTCAACGTCACCGACCTGCTCACCAACCTCGACGGCGACCGCAAGGCCGCCCGGACCGTTCTGGCGTCCTTCGCGGATCAGTTCCTCATGTCGCTGCCGCAGGCCAAGAAGAACAGCACGGCGCCCCACACGATCCCCGACCTGGCCTACCTCGCCGTCCGCACCGGACGGCCCATCTCGCTTGCCGCGGCCTTCGAGACACCGGTCGCCGCCGACCGGACAGGAGGCCATTCCGCCCCCTCCCGCCAGGCCCTGGCCGCCTACGCCAGCGACATCAACCGCCTCACCGGAAACCGCAACCGGCCCTTCCACGGCCACGCCGGTGTCAGCGGCGCGCCGCTGGAGGGCATCGGAAGCGCCTACACATCCTTCCCCGACCTGACCGAGGTGGCCATCGCGGCAGCGCTGCCCGAGCCGGGAGAGCAGCAGTGAACGGCATGCTCCTGCGCCTGGCCGGGCCCCTGCAATCGTGGGGCGAGCGCTCGGCGTTCAGCCCGATGCGCGACACAGCCTCCTTTCCCACCCGGTCCGCACTGATCGGCATGTTCTGCGCGGCGCAGGGCCTGGCCCGCGACGAGAGCGAGGCAGAGCTGAATCGCTGCGCCGGCCTGGAGTTCGCCATCCGCATCGACCGGCCCGGCACACGCATGATCGACTATCACACGGTCGGCGGGGGACTGCCCAAGCAACTGACCGCGGCGACCAGCGGCGGCGACCACAAGGGCAACGCAGTGATCACCCGCCGCCACTACCTGTCCGACGCGGTGTTCACCATCGCCGTCACCGGCGCGGACGACGACATCGCCCGGATCGCCGCCGCGCTCCACCAGCCCTACTGGGCCCCCTACTTGGGGCGGCGCTCATGCGTGCCCGACGAGCCGTTCCTGCTGCGCGCGTCCGTGGACGACCCCGTACGCGAACTGATGGAACACGTCCCGCTCAGCCTCCCCGCGGCCGGCGAGCACCCCCCGCCCCCGGAGGCACGGCACATCCCGGTGGCCTTCCTCTGGGAACGCTATCCCCGCCCCCAGCTGCCCGACGACGCCGTCACCCTCACCGCCAACGACGTCCCGATCAGCTTCGCCCAGCACGGCCGAAGCCACGGAAAGCGCCGCCTGCACCGCACCACCGAGCCGCTCGCCGCCACCTTGCGAGGTGACCAAGCCACCCTGCACCAGCGGCTGATCGACTACGCCAAGAAGGACACATGAACACCACAGCGGACCTCGCCCGCATCCACCTCAACCCCCACAGCCGCGAGGTCCAGCGCGACCTGCGCGATGCCACCCAGATGCACAAGACCCTCATGCGCCTAGTCCCCGATGACCTCGGCGCCACGCCACGCCAGGACACCGGCCTGCTCTTCCGCCTCGACGAAAGCCCGGACGCCAGCACCCTGCTCGTCCAGGCCACCGCACCCCTGGACCCCAGCCGCCTGCCCACCGGGTACGGCCACACCGAGATCAAGGACCTGGCGCCGCTCTTCGCCGCCCTGCGCGAGGGACTCGCCGTCCGCTACCGCATCACCGTCAACCCCGTCAAACGCGAACGCCTGCCACTGGAACAGAAACACCAACGCGGCAAGATCGTGCCACTGGCCGGGCCGGAAGCCGACCAGTGGTGGACACGCCGCGCCACCGAGGCTGGCCTGCACCTCAACGCCATGCTGCCCACCCCGCAACGCCCGGTGCAGCCCCGAGGAACCGACGCCCCGCCCATGCGGCACAGCCTCATCCGCTACGACGGCACCGCCACGGTCACCGACCCCAAGGCCCTCGCCATCGCCCTGCTCACCGGCATCGGACGCGGCAAGTCCTACGGCGCGGGCCTGCTCAGCCTCGCCCCCGCCACCGGCCGGTGAGCGCACCCCGCCGGGGCGGCGACGCCCGCAAGCGCCTGGCCGCCCCCACCCTGGCCATGCTGCCGCGCGTCGCTGACTCCCTGTCCTTCCTCTACCTCGACATGGTCCGCGTCGTCCAGGACGACACCGGTGTCTGCGCACAGATCCAAGTCGACGACCACACCGACACCGTGTATGTCCCGACCGCCGCCCTCTCCTGCCTCCTGCTGGGCCCCGGCGTCTCCATCACCACCCGCGCCCTGGCCACCCTCGCCCGCCACGGCACCAGCGTCGTGTGCACCGGATCAGGAGGCGTACGCACCTACGCCGCAGTCCTGCCGGACTCACTGACCACCCACTGGCTCGAACAACAGGTCACCGCCTGGAGCGACCCCGACAGACGCCTCGACATCGCCGTACGCATGTACGCGATGCGCTTCGGCGCCGACGTACCCGAATCCGTCACCCTTGACCAACTGCGCGGCATGGAAGGCCAACGGATGAAGGCCCTCTACCGCATCCTCGCCCAGCAGCACGGCATCGGCCGATTCCGCCGTAACTACCACCCCGACCAATGGGAACAGCAAGACCCCGTCAACCTCGCCCTGTCCGCGGCCAACACCTGCCTCTACGGCATCGTCCACGCCGCGCTGCTCGCCCTGGGCTGCTCACCCGCCCTCGGCTTCGTCCACGCAGGCAACCAACACGCCTTCGTCTACGACATCGCTGACCTGTACAAGGCCGACACCACACTGCCGGTCGCCTTCTCCCTGCACCAATCTGACAACCCCGAGCCAGAAGCCCGGCGCAAGTTCCGCGAAGAACTCCGCCTCTTCCGCCTCCTTCCCCGCATCGTCCAGGACCTCCAAAACCTCCTCACCCCCGATGCGGACACCACGGAACCTCCGGACCGGCACGACGTCGACATGGTCCACCTGTGGGACCCGCAGGCCGGCGTCCTCCCCGCCGGCGTCAACTACGCACCGGAGGACACCTGACATGCCCGCCATGCTGGTCATCGCCACCACGGCCGTTCCCGATCACCTGCGCGGTGCCCTCAGCCGCTGGACAACCGAAGTCGTCCCCGGCATCTTCGTCGGCACCGTCTCAGCCCGCGTCCGCGATCAACTCTGGGAAGCCGTCACCGACACCGTGGCCGACGGCGCAGCCGTCCTGGTCCACCCCGCCGCCACCGAACAGGGTTACGCAATCCGAACGGCCGGCACCCGCCGCCGCGTGCCCACCGACTACGACGGCCTCACCCTGATGCGCATGACAGCTGCCCAACGGCCCCCCACCCAGGCAAAGGCATTGCAAAGCCCCCGCTAATGGCCAGGTCAGGAAGTGTGCTCCCCGCCGACGCGGGGGTGTTCCGCACTACGCCAAGACGCCCGAAGCGATCGATTTGTGCTCCCCGCCGACGCGGGGGTGTTCCGCGAGTTGCCTGGCGCGGACCACATCCCGGATCGTGCTCCCCGCCGACGCGGGGGTGTTCCGGAGCCCAGGGAGACGTTGAAGGCGGCAACAGCGTGCTCCCCGCCGACGCGGGGGTGTTCCGTCCCACCGCTTCGGCTTGTCGCTCGGCGTCTCGTGCTCCCCGCCGACGCGGGGGTGTTCCGGCCACGGTCCAGGCCGCCGACCTCGCCCGGCTGTGCTCCCCGCCGACGCGGGGGTGTTCCGCTGCTGTACGACATCTGCGGGATCGAGGGCGCGTGCTCCCCGCCGACGCGGGGGTGTTCCGGCGGTGAGCTGTCGGGCGGTGTTGCGGGGCAGGTGCTCCCCGCCGACGCGGGGGTGTTCCGACCCCGACCGGGGATGGTCGGGGCCCTGACGTGTCCTCCCCGCCGACGCGGGGGTGTTCCGGAGTTCACGACGTCCAGGACCGGCTTCGTGAAGTCCTCCCCGCCGACGCGGGGGTGTTCCGGCGCGCTGCGACAGCGCCCATGTGTGTGACCGGTCCTCCCCGCCGACGCGGGGGTGTTCCGTTCGGCACCCGCCGCTACGAGAAGGCCCTCATGTGCTCCCCGCCGACGCGGGGGCGTTCCGCCAACGGGGATGCCGGTGCCGGCACCGCCTCGGTCCTCCCCGCCGACGCGGGGGTGTTCCGTTCCAGACGGGCAGCGGCACCAGCGAGCCGCTGTGCTCCCCGCTGACGCGGGGGTGTTCCCCTGAGACCCGGCGGTCATCGGCGGGCGCAGTAGTTCAAGCCCAGCTCATCCCTTGCTGTCGGGCAGGGCGAGGACGAGGCGGACATGTTCCTTCATGACCATCAAGCCCTCCGAGAGCTCGGCTGTCGGAGCTTTCACCGAGTGCATGCTGATGGACGGGCGTGCCTCACGGTCGGTATCCCAGGTCCTGATGTCGGCCCGCAGTCGCTCGGCAAGGTTTTCCCCGTCCGGTCCGTGCCCGATCGCCCCGAGCTCCCACAGCGGTGCCTCGCCCTCGACGCGTCGTGTGGTGAGGTAGGCCAGCGATCCGTCCTGGACCAGAGCCGGGCCGTACACCTTTGCCTTCGCGGACGTGCACAGCCCGGAGTCGAAGGCACTTTGGTCAGCCCGGATCCCGCACGTGCCCGGCTCGGTTGCGGTCAGCCGCAGCCATACTCCGTCCCAGGATTCGTTCGGCCCCAACGTGACGCCCGTCCGCAGAACGGATTTCGGGTGGTCAAGGACGCCGTGGAGTCGGTCCGGATCGATGTTCTGGTCCATGTCCCAGCGGAGCGTGACGCTCTCGGCATCGTCGACCGCGGCCGTCTTCTCGCCGCCCTGGCCGACCATGGGCACGAACCCACACAGCTCGATCGACTCTGAGCGCCAGGTGTCGCCGTCACGGACGAAGGCGACACTGCGGGACTGCCCCCGCCACCGCAGCGGTACCACCAGCCGTGCCCCGTCGGCGAACTGGGCGAGGAGGCCGGGCGGCAGGTCCCAGGGGCCGACGGTGAAGATGCCGCGCTGGTAGGGGGCGTACTCGGGCGCGCCGAACGCCCCGTCGCGGGTGAGCGCGATGACGTCGCCGTACCCGGTGTAATCCAGGCGTGAGCGGGCTTCGGTGGCCACCTCAGCGTTGCTGTCGAGGGTCACCACACCTCCGCTGGGTCCGGTGAGAAGGCGCAGGAGGGCGGCGTTGTAGCCGGTTCCGGCCCCGGCTTCCAGGACGTTGTCGCCCTCGCGGACGGCGAGTTGGTCGAGCATCATCGCCATCACGGTCGGCTGGGTGGCGCAGCTCAGCGATTTCCCGTCCTCGAACCGTTTGGTGATCACGGTCCTGTTCGCGTAGGCCGTCTCCACGTCGCTGCCGGGGAGGAAGAGGTGGCGCGGCACCGTGCGGAGTGCCTCCTCGACGCGCGGATCGGTGGCGTGTCCGGCGGCGAGGATGTGGTCGACCAGGCGGTTGCGCAGCTCCGAGGGGAGGGCGGGGGATTCGGCAGGTGTGTTGGTCATCGGAGTCCTTGAAGCGAGGGCCGTCATCGCGTGGCGGCGGGGTGAGAGCAGTGACCGGGCGAGTGGGGCGCGGCGGGTCAGCCGTCCAGGAGCAGGCAGGCATCCCAGGCGGTGTCGGCTGTCGTGTCGACGACCGTGGTGGGCGGTGACGTGCCCGGCCGACACAGGTGGATGCCTTCGGGGCCTTCGAGTAGCCCGCCGCGCTCGGGTATCTGCTCGCTTTCGGCCCAGTGAGCCAGCCGGTCTCGCAAGGCGGGCAGGGCGGGGGCGAGTTCGCCGCTGGTGTCGTCGTCGACGGCTCGTTCTACGGTGCGTACGAGTCCGGCCCAGCCGTGGCAAAGGGAGCCGTCGGTGAGCTGCGACAGTTGCGCATCGTCGCGTACGCACGCAGCGAGGGCCTGCCCGGCGTGGTCGAGACGTGACTTGTCGGCCAGGGCGAGGGCGGCCAGTTGCTGGGCGCGGGCCACACCGGGGGTGCCGTAGCACCACGAGGGGCGTTGGGGAGTGCTGGCGGTGACGGTGCCCGTCGCCCATTCGTCAGGGGTGATGAGGCCGGGCCACCACACGCCGTCGGCTCGGGTGGGGCGCTGCCAGCGGTCCAGGTCGGCGACGATTCGGCTGATCGCCTCGGTCTGGCCGTCGATGGCGATGCCGCGTCGCATCGCGGCGGCGAGGAGCGCAAGGGGGCCGGTGACGCCGTGAGCGAGGCCGAGGTTGCCGTGCCCGCCGGGCCATGTCGCCGACGGCTTGCCGTTGGGTCCGTCGCTGCTCCACCAGCCGGGCATCCCGTCGTCGAGCGGGTGGGTGAGGCGTACGAGGTAGGCGAGGACCTCGCGCAGCAGGTCTCCGTCGCCGTGCCGGTGCAGGAGGTAGACGCCCAGGCCGGTCAGGCCGCGCGTCAGGTCGAACTCCCGTAGTCGCGCGGGTTGGTGGGAGCTGAGACGGTGATGTGCCGCGCGAAGGCGGTGGCGGATGAGGGCGGCGATCGGGCGGTCCAGGCTGGTCAGGGCGCGCTCGTAGGCGGGGTGGCCCGCGGTGTTCAGAACGTAGGCGATGGCGGGGACACCGAGGAACAGCCCGGCCAGGTTGGGGTGCGCGGTCGCGGGGCGGGTGGTCATGGCGGTGGCCCACCGGTGGGCGCTGTCCCAGCTTCCGCGACCGGTACGTGCGCGGGTGATGTGGAGCAGGACCGTGCCGGGCGCGCCGTGGGCCAAGGACTGGCTCCACCACGGGTCTTGGTGGGTGGCAGCCAGCTGAGGCATCGGTGCGGACATCACCGGGGCACCTCGGTGGCGCGCAGGGCGAGGGCGGCGTGGCGGGTCATACGGCGGCAGGCCCGCTCATGTTCGCGGTCGATGCCGAGCGCCCGGTTGTGGTGCATGTGCAGCAGGGACTCCAGCACCGTGTCCACGTCTGCCTGCGGTGGCAGGGCGTTGCGGTAGCGGGCCAGGGCGTCGCGGCGGGCGAGGCGGGCCGTGGTCATCGGGGTGGGCCAGGCGGTGGGATCGTCCCACTGGCCGCCGCGTACGGCGGTGGTGACCTGTTCGGTGATCGTCCGGTCCGGGACGGCGTCCGGGGCCGGGCGGGCGGTCAGCCACTGGACCGCCTCGGCCGTCCCGCCGAGCAGGCCCTGGCAGATGTCCCACATGTTCAGCGCGACGAGTGCGGCCGGGGCTGCGTCGACGGGATGCTGGAACTCGGAGAGGACCGTACGGGAGTCGGCGGCAAACACCGCCTCGGCCGCCTGGATCGCCGCCGGGCCGCCGTAGCGGCCGGACTCGGGCCGGTAGGTGTCCAGCGCCAGGCCGCCGCACAGCCCGCGCGCCCGTAGGTCTTCCGCCCAGGTGCCGATGGCCTCGGCGTGGGTGGCGAACTTGTCGGAGCGGATGCGCAGCCTGAGGTGGTCGCGTTCAGTGGCGCTGCGGTAGCGCACGAACCACCACGCCGGACCGTCGGCCAGTTCAGCGATGAGGCGGGGGAGGTGCGCGCCGATGATCTCCTCATGCCGCTCCGGATGCGCCCAGATCTTGGCGTACAGCCACCGCGAGCCGGAAGCGGCGGGCAGGTGGCCGTGGCTGCGGCTGTCGGTGAGCGGCAGAGGTCCGTCCAGGCGGGGTGCGGGAGTTGGCGGCTGGGTGGTGACCAGGGGCAGCGCGAGTTCGTGGGTGTGCCCCCGGAGCCAGCCGTACTCGGTCGCCGACTGTGCGGTCTCAACGAGTTCGGCCAGATCGCAGCGCGCCAGATGGGAGCGGAGGAGCGCGGCGTGCGACGCCTCGTTCAGGTCCAGCCGCAAGGTCCGGTCCGCGTCCCGCAGCTCGACGCGGACGGGGCAGTGCCAGCGCTCCCGCCACGCCTTCAAGGCCCTCCGCCATGCGGTCAGTTCGGTATTCGAAGGTGGCAGTTCGGCGGCCGTCAGCCGCCAGCGGGCCGGGGACAGGATGGTGCGGCCGTAGCGGACGCGCGGGAGGTGAGGCAGGCGGGCGGTGTGCGGGCCCCAGTCGAACTCATGCCATCCGGCGGTGAACGCACGCGGCAGGTGGGCCAGGAACCGGGCCAGCGGCGGTGGCTGCTTGCCCAGGGACAGGGCGTGGAACACCTGCGGCTCGACCACCCGGCGCCTCGACAGGCTGACCAGGTGCAGTGCGTCGCGGGTCGCCGTTACGGCAAGGTCGTCCAGCGCGATGATCTCCGCTTCGGTGCCCTTGTTCTGGGGTGAGGAGCAGAGTCCGCGGTGTTCGCCCAGCGGCAGCACGTGGTCCAGGTAGGCGGGCACACGGCAGATGTTCTCCGCATGTGGATAGATCGGCGGGAAGGAGAGCTGCACCGGCAGTGCGCCCTCGGTGGCGGCGGGAACGGTGCGGTAGGTGCCTTCGAGGCCGGTGCCGGAGGCGGTGGTGGTGAACCGGGAGGTGAGTGTCCCGGCCGCGCGGGCGGGGGAGACCGTCAGCGTGAACTCGCCGCGTTCCAAGGCCCGTGGGCTGGTCGCGAGGATGCGCGCGCTGAGTTCGACGTGAGGCGGGACCTGGATCGCGCGGCCGCCGGTGGGGATCGTCAGCGCGGTGATGGTTTCCTCGGTCAGGACGACCTCCCGGCTGTGGTCGGCGGCCGACTCCCACGCGAGGGACAAGAGGTGCTCGTCGCGTTCGGCCGTGCTGTCGCTGGGTGGCTCGGGCCGGGTGCTGCCGGGGTATCCGGCCGGGTAGCCGATGCCGGTGTCGGGGTGGATGGCGTCGGCGAGCGGGACGAGCGTGTTGATGCCGAAGTGGTCGCAGAATGCCGCATGGAAGTCCCGCCATACCGCCTGGCCGCCAGGCTGCCGTGTCAGCCGGGCGATCACGCTCGCGGCCCGCTCCGCTTCGTGGACGACGCTTTCGGGGATACGTGCCTGGCAGTCCAGTCGCAGGTCTACCGACAGCGGCGTACGCCCGGCCTTGGATACCTCCCGCATCCGCACGGTCAGATCGTTCCGCAAGCGTGCCCGCAGGACTCCCGCTGTGGAGTCGGCGTTGTGGTGGGCGACGTCGGCCTGGACCGACTCCAGCAGCCGCAGCAACGGCACGGCCTCACCCACACGGTCCACGTGCGCCTCGCGGAGCCGATCCACGACGTGGCCGAGAGGGTCGGTGACGGTGAACGGAGCACGTAGCCCGGTGATGAGAAACCCGCGCCGCACAAGCTCGGCGAGCAGAGCGCGAACCTTTTCCGGGGGTACTTCGGGGAACGCTCCTGCGATCTTGTCGGCCACGATGGAGACGAGGGAGGGACGCGCGGTCGCGTCCCTCACGGCTTGCACGGCCTCGGTGTGCCGCACGCTCACCCTGTCGGGGCCGTGGGGTAGTTCGATGCGCGTTCCCCGCTGTACGGCGAGGTTGCTGAACTCCACCTCAAGACGGTCCAGTACCGCGGGCAGGCTCTCCAGCAGCCCGACGATGTCGGCCAGCCATTCGGCGCCGACGCGAACGAAAGGGCGGTGCTCTTCGCCCCACGTGATGTGGGCGTCTGCTCCGATGCTCACGGGCGCGACCCCGGCGAACAGCGCGAACGGTGTGGGGCGTCCGGTGGCGCGCAGTAGGTAGCGCATGACGGCCGCCGTCGCCCGGCGTACCTGACGATCCCACGCGGGCTCTGCGCCCAGGAGCTTGGCGACGCGAGCGGCCAGGGCCGGGCTGGCCTGGCTGATCGCTTGGGCGAGGCCGGGGCTTCCCCACACCTGCCGCAGCCAGCTGCGGCACCCATCCGGGTTCGCGAAGTCGGGCCAGGTCGTGGGGGCGTGGGTGAGCGGCAGTGCCGTGGACCGCAGCAGGGCGACCCCGGTGTGCCGGTAGAGCAGCGTCATGAGTCGTCCTCCGGCTGTGGGCATGCGAGGGCATGCGAGTGGTAAGGGGTGGGGCCAGGAACATCTCCCGGCCCCACCCAGACAGGGTTACGACGTCACACGCTGCTGTTGCAGGAGGAGTCGCAGGTCGGGTCACAGCCGTCGTCGGTGGTGCACGGGGTGTCGTCGCCGTTGGAGGGATCCGTCGTCACGCTCACGTCGAGGTCGAACGGGTCCCGTTGTGACGCGGTGGTGTTGGGCATGGTCTTGTCTCCTTCTCCTCGGGGTAGTGCGAGGTACGGGTGGTACGACCGGTCACCCGGCGGGGGTGCCGGAGTCGGATGGCTCGGTGAGACGACGGCCTCCACAGCGGTGTCGGGAACGGACGCCGGGACCAATGCCTGCGCCGACTGGTCGGTCAGGTCCTGGCGCACCGAGAGGCCCAGCAGGCCGAAGCCGGTCAGGACGGCCACCCACCACGTCAGAACGGCAGCGCCCTCGCCGAAATCCTGTAATCGGTTACGCCCGCGCTTGTCACGGGCAACAGCGGTGCGGATGCGGTGGTCGGTCATCTCACGGCCCCGCCAGCGCGGGAGCGGCCTGGGCGACCAGCTGTGGGGTGAAGCCGTCCGACATCGCGAAGCGCGGTTGCCCCAGCGCCCGCCAGCACACACGGTTTCCGGTGAAGGCCGTCCGCGCGTGCAGCCATCGCCGGTTGTCCAGCACGTACCCCTGCCCCGGCGCCATCGGCATGAGGAGTCGGTGGCGGGCGATCGCGGCGCGCAGGGTGGGCAGGTAGGGCTGCACGATCGGGCTGAAGCGGGCCAGCCCGTCAAGGCGCAGCCGCACCGCGACCTGGTGGTCTTCGTAGAGGGTGAAGACCTGACTGGGGTGGCCGTCCCCGGCGCCGAAGTAGGCGCTGCGGGGCTGGGCGAGCGCGTATGCCGCCGCGCGCGCACCGGTCACCAGGTCGGCGTGCACGGCCCTGCCGTCCACGAGCACGCTGTCACCACCTGTGCGGGCCGCCTGGCAACAGACCAGCATCATCAGTCGGGGCGGGTTCGGCGCCCCCGAGCGTTCGGTATGGGGTTCCAGCGGGCCGTTGCCGAATCCGGCGAACCCGGCCCGGTGCGTGTGGCGGCGGGTGTCGCGGATCGTGGTGATGCCGTCGGAGTCGGAGTCCCGGTGCGGGATGACGGCCATGATCTGAGCAGCCAGCGCGAGGGCATCGGTGCGCGAGTCGATGCCGGTCAGGGTGATGAGCCCGCGCTTGCGTACTCCGTCCGTGATGCGGTCGATGGCGCCGGGCCGGGAGGCGTCGATGCGGTGGCCGCTGAACAGGCCATCGGTCTGCTGAGGAACGTGGCGCATCGCAGAGCTCCTTCTCACGACGGCGGACATGCATTCAGGGTGGTGAGCGGGAGGCCAGGGGGTAAAGCGACAGATTGTCGACTCGGGCAATCCGCGCACGGCGGTGGCGAGTTGAACGTGGCGTGCTACGTTCCGAATGCCCGTGACCGGCCGCGAACTTGAAGGACTTCGATGGTCTACACGCCTCCCACCTGGCCCGTCTCCGTCAAGGGCGTCGTAGTGGACGCACGCGACCGCGTACTGCTGCTGAAGAACGAGCGAGACGAGTGGGAGCTGCCCGGCGGGCGGCTGGAACCCGAGGACCCGAGTCCCGAGGTGACCGTCGAGCGGGAGATCAGCGAGGAGTCCGGATGGCCGGTCAAGGCCGGCCCGCTGCTGGACGTGTGGATCTACCAGCCGTTGCCGGAGACGAAGCCGGAACGCCGGGTCGTGATCATCACCTACGGCTGCGAGATGCTGGAACCCGGCCTCGAACCGGTCCTGAGCCACGAGCACAAGCAGATCGGCCTGTTCACCGTCGGCGAGGTCCCCGACCTGAACATGCCCGACGGCTACAAGCAGTCCATCGCCGCCTGGTTCCACCGCCAGAGGTAACGCGCCATGAACAAGGCCGAGTTGGCGAGGCGCCCCCAGGCGCAGCACGCCCTGTGGCACTGGGCGACGCCGCAGGCCCAAGCGCTCCTCGCCACCGGCGACCTGGCCGCCATCCTGCGGTTCTACCGAACCGTGCACAGCATGAACCAGACGGAGCTCGGCGCCCTGCTCGGCTACGACAAGACGACCGTCTCGGCGATGGAACTGGGCAAACGCTCTCCCAAAGACACGACCTCGCGTCGCCACGTCGCCGAGTGCTTGCGCATCCCGCCACACGTCCTCGGCGTCACCGACCCCGCCGACACCGATCATCGCGCCATGCTCCAGTTCGGCCAGTCCACGGTCCGCCTGGCGGAAATCGCCCGCCAGTCCGGGCACGCCTCCGAAGCCGTCGCCGAGCTGTGGCCCCTGGTCGCCCGGCTGGAAGCCCGCGTCGAGGACGGGCACGCCGAACGCGACGTACTGCACCTGCTCGCCCGCGCCCGCGTCGGCCTCGGCGTCGCCCTGGGCAACGTCCTTCCTGAAGAACGCCTGCCCACCGCCGCCCGCTGGACCGCCAAGAGCCTGACCATCGCCCGCTACTTCGACGATCCCGCGTTCACCTCCCACGTGCTGCGCATGCACGGGAACGAACTCCGCAAGGCCCGCCTGACCGGCGCCGCCGTCGACCGCCTCCAGCAGGCCGTTTCCCTCGCTCCCGACGACACCGCCCGAGCCGCAGCACTGCCCCTGCTCGCCCGCGCCGCCGGAGCCCTCCGCCACGGTCCCCTTTTCGACGCCGCCGTACGCGAGACCGACAGGCTCCTGGATCATGCGGAGCACACATCGCTGTTCAACCCCTACGCCCTGCACGAGATCCGGCTGCGCGGCCTCATCGCCACCGGCCGCTCCCAGGCCGCCATACAGCTCGTCGACAACGCGCCCGACGCCACCGGCACGGGAGCCCAATGGCGGGTGATCGCCGACATCACCGGCGCCCGCGTCCGGCTCATCGGCAAGGACCGCGCCGGGGCCAGCGAAGCCCTGAACGCCGCCCTCGGCGAGGCCGCCCGACAGCGCCTGCCGCACCAGTTGCAGCGCATCATCCGGGCCGCCTCCGACCAGCTGCCCGACGTACGGGCCACGGCGACCGCGGCCCTGGAGCGCATGCGGCAGGAGATGGCGGCCTGAGCCCGCTCCGGTTGCCGACACTGCCCTCGCTGAGGGCCGGACGGGCTCCACCACCGGCATCTCCATCAATACCTGCTCACCGGTCACAGCGGGTCTCCTTCTCGGGATCGGCCACGGGGACGGTCCTACCGATCAGCCCCGGCTCGTCCGCGACAGCCATCACCCGCCGCTCGATCAGCTGCACCACGATGAGCAGCGAAAGGACCACCAGCACTCGGTAAGCCAGCGACAGCGGCATCAGAAGGCAGCCGAGGAGATCGAAGAGGCCATGTCCGACGATGAGCGGAAGCAGGCGTTGGTATCGCCGGTAGAGCCAGACACGGCGCGCGGCGTAGAGGGCCATACCGACGGCAGGTAGCCCGAAGTAGGCGTGCAGGAGGACTTCGACGACGCAGATCGTGGTGTAGACCTGCCAGGCCGGGCGGCGCGCGGCCGTCAGCAGAGCGGCGACGGCTGCCACGACGACGACGTCCTCGATGGCCACAGTCCACACGACCATGGCGAGGAGATCGCCGATGCCGCCGAGGCCGAGAGTGGAGAGCTGACCGCCCTCCATGACCGGCAGGACATCCGCGTCGAGGCGGAGCAGGATCTGCCACAGCACGAACGTCAGGGCCGCGCCCATCGCGCACGCAGCGAGTACGGACTCCGTGATCCTCCACGTTTCCCGCCGCCGTTGCCGCCTGTCCGGCGAGCAGGATGGACGCTCCAGCGCGATTCCGTTGGAGCGGGACACCTCTATCGCGAGCCACGCCACCGAGCAGCCGAAGACGGCCTGTCCGAGCCTTCCTGCGCTGAACGCAGGCGCTGCCATACAGAGCGAGAGCGTTCCGCAGCCGACTGCCGCGCCGCATTGCAGCAGGCGCTGCCCCGGGGAGACCTTGTCGAAGGTGAGGGCGGTACGGCCGATCACCACCCAGGGGAGCCAGATGAACAAGGCAGTGGCGGCACCGAGTTGGAGCAGGACGAGGTAGTGGCCGGTGCGCGGCGGCCAGTGCACGCCGTACATGGCTCCGACATGCACAACGACACCAGCCAGTGAGCCACCTGTGGCGAGCAGGAGCAGGCCGCCGGCTTGGAGGAGCAGGCCGCGCGCGCCCGGGGCTCGTGGCGGCACGGCCGTCATGCCGGATTGGAGCGACTTCGTCACGCCGTCACCATCGCGGAGGGGCTCGGCCGGTGCGGGGCGATGATCTTGCCGTCCGGCAGCAGCTCGCCGGTGTCCTCGAACAACAGGACGCCGTTGCATAACAGGCTCCAGCCCTGCTCGGGGTGAGGGGCCACAGCCGCAGCGGCGTCTCTGTCCGCCGACGCGGCGGTCGGACACTTGATCTGGTGCTGACACATGGGTTCTCTCAGCTCTCGGTCGTCGCTATCTGGTCATTGGCTCTTCCCGGCCCTCGCAGGGCTGGGGAACGGTCTCGGTCGGGCCGGGAACGGCTTCGTGAGTTGTGGTCCCTACGCGTGAGCAGTGGGATCGGGAGTCTTCAGCCTCGATCTCTCGCCGGGCGGGACTCCTGCTCAGCGCCACTTCGCCGGTCATCGGCGACCGTGGTCGAAGGGACCGCCGGATATTGAAATCCGTACGCGCGGCCGGTGACCGCTCCCAGACGGGAGCCCGGCGAGGAGACGAACGCACCGGTCTTCTGCTGCCACTCGGCGAACAGCCTCTTGTCCTCGTCCGACATGGCGACCATGCCGATCGAGGGGACGACGACGCCGACCGCGGCTCCTGCCTCTGCCTGGGCCAGCGCCTTCATCCATTGCTCACGCTCGGCGCAAGGAACGGCCACGTAGGCGCGGTCCACAAAGACCGCGACTTCTTCCCAGCCCTGCTCCTTCACGTACGCCCGGGTCGGGCGCAGGGCATCGTCGAGGTCAACGTTCTCGGCGGGTGCGATGCACGCGTACACCACCACCTTGGCCGCCGCCGGAGATGAGGCGGGCGGCACCTCCACCAGGCGAATCATGCCGCTCCGCCTCCTGGTGACGGGGCTTGGAGGGTGCACCACGTTTCCCGGCCGCCCCGTCGAACTCCCCAAGCACCGCCGTGTTCGTTGGCCACCCACGCCACGAGGAGAAGTCCACGGCCGTTCTCGGAGTTGGCGTTCGGATTCTGTTCCTTCGGGCGCTCGGAGGAACCGTCTCGAACGGCGATCTCTACCGTGCCTCGCGACCATAGAAGGGAGAAGGTCACTGATCCTTCCCCGTGTTCGAGGGCGTTGGTCACCAGCTCACTCACGACGAGCCGGACCGGCTCCACGAGTTCCGCGAGGGCACAGTAGTGAAGACGGGCAGCCGCCAGGCGCCTCATCTGTTCCACTCGCCGCGCGTCGCTCTTCGAAAGGGGTACGCCCGGCGGCCGCTTATCCACCTCGAAGGACACCGACATGAGGTCGTATGCGGTCTGACGCTGGGATACGGCTCTGGCCACCGTCATCACGGGCATCTCGGCTCGCCGCCCTCTGCCCACAACTCGACGGTCGAGTCCAACAGCGCGGTCCGACGTCGAGCACGTACCTCTAGTCGGACGCAAGGAGCCTGCCCCACCGACGAACTGGCCGGAGCGGAGCCGATCGACGCGTCGATAAGCGTCATCCGCCGTACACGCTCGCTCGGAGAGCGTCGCGGAGAGGTCACGTCTCCTCCCCGTCGTACATCATGGGGAGGAGACGCCCGATCTGCGCGTGCAACTCCGTTGCTTCGTCCGCCGTGACGACGAGCGGAACGTCAGCGACATGGTCCCGGCCTCGGTGGAGCGCGAGGGGAATGGAAAGGCGCCCGGCGTGAGTGTGCCGGACCTCCTCGCCAACCACCCGTGCCACCCGATACTCGGGTGTGCTGGTGGTGCTCCCTAAGTGATGCCTCGTCATGGACAAGGAAGCTAGGGGGAGTTAGGCGGATGCCCCCTGAGGGAAAATCAGGGGAGCTTCACGCTAAGGGATCAGCCGATCACTATGCGGCCATGCCGATGTGCTGCGCGACGGCGCGCACGTCGTCGCGCCATGTCGGCTTCTCCCGCTTCATGAGATCGGTGACGGCCTCTCGTACCAGTGGAGAGAAGACGACTTCCTCGGGCGACTGGGCCGTGATCTTCTTGAGCATGTACACCGTTGCGTAGTCGTCGCGTTGGATGCGGTTGCAGTTCATGACTTCGATCAAGTACCGCGTGCGGCGCTCCAGTGGGAGAACTTTCAACGTCAGCGATTCCGGCATCTCGACGTTGTCCGCCAGCCGCAGCGCCTCGGTCGCGTCGCCTTCCTCGGCGGTCAGGTGAACGCCGTGCATCGCGACGTTCGTCGGACCGAAGCACGTGTGCCAGTCGTTCCGATCGACTCCGATCCGGACCGAGATGCGCTCCGCCTCCCGGTAGAGATCCCAGGCCACAGTCTTTTGGTTCGCCCGCACTGCGGCCACCGCGGCCTGGAGGTGAAGTGCTCCGTATGCCGACAGGTGCTCGGCGGCCGCGTCCTCGCCGGGCTTACAGCTCGCGATCGTCTGCCTCGCGAGTTCCACGCTGTCCCTTACATCACCAGCCGATGTGAGCACGCACGACAGGTTCCACGATGCCGCGGCGAGAAGTGCCGGGTCGCTGGCGCGGTCCGCGAGCGCCAGCCCTCGGTCAGCCGCGATGCGAGCGAGCGTCGGTTCCCCGACGCGGCGGAGCCAGATCTGGAACAGCCCGTACAGGCTGATGAGCTGGCGAAGCGTCGAACCTTCCGCGTCCGTACCACTGGCGTCACGCAATGCCGCATGCCCTGCACGAAGCAGGGCCGGAAGACGCTGTCCCACATCTGCGTACCGCTTCTTCGCCCTGCGTCTCGTACACCGTCCATGCATCAGTGACGGAGGCCGCGAAGTCGTCAGCGCTCACGACACCGATGTTCTTCGGCAGCAGGGACGACGGAAGCGAGAGGGCCTGCCGGATCTCCGGCACATGGGTGTGCTCGGTCTTAGGTCCCGTCACCGACCCGTGTACGTAGCCCCCGGACAAGTCCTTCAGGTCTTCGACGTGGAGGACCTGCGCGAGCTTGATGAGCACGGAGATGCGGTCGATGGGCAGTTGATCATGCTCAACCTTGTACGCCCAGTTCTCACCGCGACCGATGAGCTCCGCCATCGCCTTCTGGGACAGGCCGCATTGTTCTCGGTAGAAGCGGATGCGCTGGCCGAGGGTGAACTCCTTGGCTTGCCCCATGACTTGGCCTCTCTCTGCGCGCGAACAAGGTGCTCTGTAGGAGCGTATGCCCGGTCAGCTCCAGCAACGCGTGATACTGGAGACCTCCTCCCACGGGAGGGCACTCATGGTCCGCTGCCACGCCGGTGGCGGACTGCCGTACGCGCACGTCACGCGAGGAGATGCGTTGTCCTACCGTGGATTGATTCTTGACTTCGGCGGTGTGCTCACCACCCGGATGCGCCTCAATGGCGAAGCTTTTGAGAGGTCGGAGGGGCTCACGCCGGGGGCCTACTTCCATGCCCTCGAAGAGAACCCCGACGGGGTACGCGTGTACGCCGACCTTGAAGTAGGCAGGGCGACACAGGAGGAGTGGAACCACGTCATCGGAGGGATTCTCGGTGTCGACCCGACCGATCTGATGCGACGGGCCTTGGCCAACCTCCGCCCGGAACCCGCGATAGTCGCCGCTGCGGAGCGCGCCCGTGCTGCGGGGATCAAGGTGGCTATGTTGTCGAACAGCTTTGGCCTTGAACCCTTCAACCCCTACACGGAACCGGGGATGTACCAAGGCTTCGACGCCATGGTTCTCTCTGAAGTCGAGCGCGTCCGCAAGCCCTCTACGGCCATCTACCAACGAACCCTGGATGCCCTAGACCTGACCGGACCCGAGTGCGTCTTCGTGGACGACCACGCGAAGAATCTGCCGCCTGCGGAAGCCCTGGGAATCACCACCATCCACCACACCGACGCCGCGGTCACGGCGGCTCGGCTCGATGAGCTGCTGTTCCAAACGGCGACGCGGACGGCCACTCAGCGAGCGGAACGTCAACGGGGAGCCCCCGCGTGAGCGATCAGCCTGGCCAGCGGGCCGAGAGGCCCTTCTTGTATGTCGTCGTGTGCGCGGCAGGGATCGCCGGTGACGTCGGCAAACTAATCACCGCTGCCCAGGAGGCGAACTGGGACGTGGGCGTCGTCGCCACCCCTCAGGGCCGCGGCTTCCTCGACGCCGAGGCCGTCGAGGCCCAGACCGGCTACCCGATCCGCTCGGCCTGGCGTTCCCCGGGCGATCCGCGCCCGCTGCCGCCCGCCGACGCCATCGCGGTCGCACCGGCCACCTTCAACACCATCAACAAATGGGCCGCCGGGATCTCCGACACCTTGGCGCTGGGCATCTTGTGCGAGGCGTACGGCTTCGGCATCCCCACTGCCGTCCTCCCGTACCTCAACTCCTCCCTGGCCGCCCACCCCGCGTACAGCCAGAGCTTGGAGCGGCTGCGCGAGATGGGCGTCCTGATCGGTTCGTACGAGCCTCACCGGCCGAAGGCAGGCGGCGGAGACGACCGCTTCCGGTGGGAGGAGGCGCTGGAGCTGCTCGCTCCGAAGGTGTCGGAGCGGCCGTGATCACCGTCGGCGCGGTCGCGCTGCTTCCTGCCGGAAGACGGCCGCGGCGACGGGAGCGGCACCCGAAGCAGGGCTTGGCTGCCGCTTCGGGCTCGGCGGCGGGTTGATGTAGCCGAGGTGGTGGAGTCGCCAGATCAGGACGTCGCTGGCCGAGTCGGCACTGCCGAGTTCGCGTTGTGCGGCGGCCTTGGCCAGCAGGGCGGCGGTGTCGTATCCGGCCTGCTCGGCTTGGTCGAGGACCATCACCAAGGAGTCCCAGCCGGGCTCGTCCTGGAGGCGGTCGGCGAGGTGCGGGAGGGCTGTGCGGACCGTGGCGGTGTGACGCTGGCGACGGGGCGCGGGCAGGCGTTCGCCGTGGGCGCGCAGAGCGGCCAGCGGTTCGGCTGCGGTGGCGTGGTAGGCGGTACGCAGGTGGGTGGCGGCCTGCTGGGCGGCTTCGGCCTGTTGAGCGTGGCCACGGGCAGCGTGCCAGCGGGCAGCGGCGATGACCGCCAAGATGATCACGTCGAGGCTCAGGGCGGTGGCGGTGCTGTCCGGGCCGCGGCCGAGGGCGGCACCTGAGTGGACGATCTGGCGGGCCGCGCGGCGCAGGGCGTACATCTCCTCGTCCTTGGCGCGGATATGGGAGCGGGTGGCACGCTCGAAGTGCCGTGCGGCTTCTTGCAGTTCGGCGCGGCTGGGCCCGCCTGCGGTCTGGGCGAGGGCATCGAGAACCTCACCGACCCCGACCAGCTGGGCCGCTGCCGTGGTGTCGTCGCCGGACGCGAACGCGGCGCGGGCGCAGTCGGTGGCCTCGGCAGCGGTGTGGCGGGCGCGGGCAGGCGCCGAAGCGCCGCTACGGTCCAGCGGCGTGGGCTCCGTGTCCGTGTCGGTGACGGTAGTGAATCGCTTGCGGATGCGGGGCAGAGAGAGGTCGGGGGCGAGGGTGGAACCCGCGTACCAGACGGGCTCCCGCTCCTTGTTGCGGTCGCCGACGATGGCGACCTTGTAACCGAGCACGTCGCCGGAAGGCGCGATGCATTTGTGGATGCGGATGCCTTCGGCAGCGAGCCTGTCGAAGAACTCCACCTCGTCGGCGGCGCCGGCCAGGGCGCGGCGGACGTGCTCGCGCAGCAGCTCCTGTGAGGTGGCTTCCTGACCGAGGCGTTCGGCTTTGTGGACTGCGGTGCGGGTGGGGCGCTTGGCGGCGGTGCCGTCGCCCGGGGTGACGCGGCGCAGGTGGTAGTCGGCTTCGATGCGGCGGGCCTCGGCTTGGGCATGGCGGGCTTCGTTGTGCAGGCGGGGGCGGCGGCCGTCGTCGCGGACCAGGGTGGCGATGATGTGGATGTGGTCGTCGGCGTGCCGGACGGCCGCCCAGCGGCAGGCTTGCTCGTCGCCATCGGGGGCGATGCCGGTGGCGGCGACCGTGCGGCGGGCGATGGCGGCCCAGTCCTCGTCGGACAGGATCGGGTCCTCCGGGCTGGCCCGCACGGAGATATGCCAGACGTGCTTGGCGGGGCGGCGGCTCTTGGGCAGGGCGTTGACGGGCTGGTCGAGGAGGCGCTCCAGCTGATGATGGGTGGCATTTGGGTCGCGGCCGGGGTCTGGGGTGAGCGGATCGAAGGCGGCGACCAGGTGCGGGTCGATGTGCTCCTCTTTGGTGCCGGGGCCGTAGAGGTAGCGGATCAGCCCGATGGTCTCGCTGCCGCGCTTGTGGATGCTGGGGATCACTCAGGGACACCGCCATCCGCGGCGCCGTCGCGGTGGGCGAGCAGGGCATCGGCTGCGTCGTCCATGCGACTGGCCGCGTCCGCGACGACCTGGGCGGCAGCGTCGAAGTGGGGTACGTCGGCGCCGGAGTTGAGGGCCTTGACCGTCTGGTTGAACAGGCCGTGGATGCGGCCCAGGTGGCGTCGGGCGGCGAAGAGCTCGTCGATGACTTGCCGCTCGGTGGCGATCTCGGAGGCGGTGCGGGTCAGGTCGCGGGCGGCTTTGTCGACGGCGTAGGCGAGGAAGGCGGCGTTGCTCATTTCGCACGCCTGGGCGGCGGTGGTGAAGCGGGCGAGCTCGGCGTCGTTCATGCGGCAGCTGGGCTGGTGCAGACGCTTGCGGTGCGTGGGCTGACGGGGACGTTGGCGCTTGCGCGCAGGCTGTTCGGCAGGCCGGTCCCCTCCCTGCTGCGGTCCGCCCTCGGTCGCAGCCTGCTCGCCCGGCGCCCCCTGGTGCCGGGCGTTCTCCGCCCCCTGTGGGGCGGGGATTCCGGGAGCATTGCTCCCGGGACAACTTGCTCCCGCTGTGACGGGAGTGGTGATCACCTGTTCCTGGGGCGTGGGCAGTTCATGGTGCGGGTCGTGCATGGGCTGGTTCTCCGTGGGGTGCTGGGTTCGGGTGCATGGCATCCCGTGTCCTGTGCTTGTCTGCACGGGGCACGGGGACGCCGGAAGGGGGCGGGGCGATCAGTGCTGTTGCTGGGGTCGGGCCGCCTCGACGGGGGCTGTGCTGAGTTCCCCCTGGTGCGGGGAGGCGGCTTCTTCGAGTCCGGCGAGAGGCTCGGTCTCGAAGTCCTCGTATGCGACGGGCTCGGTCTGGCTGGCGCGCTCGGCCCGCAGCTGGTCGCGCACGGCGGGAGCGCGACGTTGGCTGATGCGTAGTTCGTCGCGCAGTCGTCGGGCGGTCAGTTGGTCGTCGCTCCAGTCGGTGGTCAGGAGTCGGGCCTCGTCGAGGACTTCGGCGTCGGTGCGGTTGCGGGGGCGGTCGGCGGTCGGCTTGGCGGAGGGGACCCGACCGGTCGCTCGACGCGGGGCGGTTCCGGTCGACTCCGCCAGGGCGGCCGACCGGGGCGGTCGGGCAGCGGGAGCGGGGCCGGAGGCCGACTTGTCGGCCTCGGTCGGCCCCGTCGCGGGCGCCTCGGCGGCCTTCGCGGGGGCGACTCGGTCGACTGCTCGGGAGCCGGTTCGGCCTGGTCAGACGTCGACCGCGCCGCCTGCTCGCCAGCCGACTGGTCAGGTTGCTGGCTGGCCGACTGGGCAGAGGCCGCTTCGGCGGAGTCGGCCGACTCGGGGGTGTGGTGCAGCACCTTCGCGACGAGGTCCGACCCGAAGTAGATCGACCCGACCGGGAGCGAGGTCGCCAGCAGCACGAGGGCCCAGTTCGCCAGGGGCTGGTCGGTGAGTCGGCCCCACTGGATCGATGTGGTGTGCAGGGCCGGGATGAGGCCGTGGACGTAGTTGAGCAGGAGGCTGGCGATCGTGTAGGCCGCCAGGACCCGCAGTGCGAACTTCCGGTCGGGGCCGGTGAGTACGAGCGTGGCGACCAGGGCGAGGGCCATCAGCCCGTCGATCACGATCGGGTAGAGCAGGGCTGCGGTGGGGTCTGCGCCGATGGCGCGGGCCACGTCGGACAACGCGTTCCATGAGACGCGGAAGGCCATGAGGACGACGGCGACCAGACCGATGACGAGGGTGATGCGTCCCTTGCGGTTCACACGAGGTCTCCCAGCGGGTGCGGGGGCTCGGCGAGCATCGCCAGGATCGCCACTTGGGCGAGTGCCTCGCCCTCGGCGGCTGGGGGCGAACGGGAGCCGAGCGATGCCGGTGGGGACGCTGCGGCTGCCACGCATGGCTGCCGGGTTGCTCGGGGCAGGGGAGTGCAAGGCGGAGGGCTCCAGGGCAGGGGAGTGGGGCTTGTGGGGTGGGAGTAAGGGGCGTTCACGGAGGAGGCGTTCACGCGGGGCCCCTTCCAAAGAGGGCTCCGTGCGCGTACGGCGTGGACGCTCGCGTGATCGCTTCGCGTGAGCCGGTGGGGTGGTCAGCCGGCGGCGGTGAGGTGGCGGGCGGAGGCGTAGTAGCGGGCCTGTGGCCCGGTCTCCGGTCTCTGTGGCGACGCCATTGACCTGGCCGCCAGGGTTGGGGTCGACGAGGCGGGTGAGGCGGCGCCGGGGCGCAAGGGCCTGTTAATAGCCGTGCGGGCCGGTGCCGGTGCTGGTGTCGCGCCTGCGGTCGGGGCCGTCGAGGATGACGCGGCGGGTCATCTCGGCGAGGCGGGAGGCGACGCGGTCGCCTACGGCGGTCCGCAGGTCGGCGATGGGTACGTTGGTGGTGATGAGGGTGGGCAGCTCGTGGACGTACCGGTGGTCGATGAGTCGGTAGGCCAGCTCCTCGGTCCACTCCGATGCCTTGGCGGCGCCGAGGTCGTCGAGCAGCAGCAGCGGGCTGCGGGCCAGTTCCTGGAAGCGGCGTTCGCCGTCGTGGCCCTGGCGTGGCCGCAGGGTGGCGTGCAGTTCGGCGGTGGTGATGGCCTCCCAGCGCAGCCGGACTCCAGCGCCGAGCAGCGAGCGGATGGCGCCGTACGCCTGGTAGGTCTTGCCGGTGCCGGTCGGACCCGCGATCAGCAGCGAGGGCCCGTAGGCGATGCCCGGTGCGCCGCCCGGCCCCGGTCGTCCGGCAGCCGCGATCTCCTCGACCCAGGGCGATACGTCGGGGTGGTCGGCCAGGGCGTCGCGGTAGCGGCGCGGGATGCGGGCGGCGGCCAGCTCCAGCGCGGTCACCGGCTCCGGAGACGGCGCCGCGTCGACCACGGCGGTGGGGTCGATGTCGCGGGCGGCCAGGATCGCCTCCAGTTTGGCCACGGCGCCGGCCAGTTGGCGTGGCTCGCGGGCAGTGGTCTTCGTGGTCACAGCTCACCCCCGTACGCGGCCTGCGCGTCGACCGGGTTGGTCCACGGGCTGTGCCCTGTGGACGTGCCGCTCGGCGTGGGCGGGTTCATGGCCTCGTTGACCAGGCTCGGCAGCACGCTGGGGTGCAGGCCCTTGGCACGCAGCCGCTCAAGACCGGCGCGCACGTACGCCGCGTCGATGCCATCGGCGAGCAAGTGGGCGGTCTGTTTGCCGAGGTGCCCCAGGAAGCTGCTGGGAGGCCGATTGGGGCAGGCGGCGGCGTACTCGGCGATGAGGTCCTTGGCCGAGACGGTCTCGGGTGCGGGGGCGCTCGCGCCCCCCAACGGAGTAGATCCTAGATCCCTGTTCCTAGGTCCTAGATCCGGTCCGTGAGGGCTCACCGCACGCTCGTGTGCTTGTGGTGAGGGCTCACTGAATTCGCTCTGACCTGGCTGTTTGCGGCTCAGTGAGTCTTCCGTGTCCAGGCCGTGAGCCTGCGCGGAGGGCTCCGTGAGGGCTCCGTCCGAACGCGGTGAGTGCTCATGTGCCAGGCCGAGGTCGTGGTGCGGGCAGTCGGGATGCCGGACGCCGCTGGGCCGGTTGACCTTCTGGTGGCGCGCGAAGGTGACGATGTGCAGGTACCGCTTCCCGTCCGCGCCCTCGTAGCGGCAGATCAGGCCAGCGGTGTCGAGCTGGTTGAGGTCGTCCTCGACACCCATGGGCCCGTGCTCGGGACGCAGCGACCACAGCAGGCCGGTGATGACGGCTGCCTGGTCGCGGTACCGGCCGTGGTCGTCGGCCTGGGTGAGCAGTCCGAAGAAGGTCCGCTCGGCGGAGAGCGAGACGGCTGCCAGGGACTCGGACGCGAACGCCTCGGGCTTGATGGTGCGGATACGGGCGATGTAGATCGACCACCTTTTGTGAATCGGGGGTGGGAATTGGGCAGGGGGTGGTGCGCTGATGCGTGGACAACACAGCCACACCTGGAGCCCAAAATTCCAGAGTTAACTTATAAAATCAGTAACACGTCCTGGCGGGCAACGAATTCAGTAGGCCGCCCAGATCCCCGGTTGTCGAAGTCGCTGTGGATCAGCACATCGCTCACAGCAGACGAATAGCGCTTCCCTGATGCCGCGAGCGGAAGCTACAACACGACCATGCCTCCACGTCCTCTCCGAATCGAGCCCGCAGGACGGGCCGTTGCCCGTGCCATCGAGGCCACCCGCACCACCCGCGGCTATTCCCAGCGCCAGCTCGCCAGCCGCGTCACCGCGCTTGGTCGCCCCATGACCTTCACTGCCGTCTCCCGCATCGAACGCAGGGTCAGGCGCTGCGACATCGACGATCTCGTAGCCATCGCCATGGCCCTTGATGTCGCACCGCACACGCTGCTCGGCTGTCGCGCTCAGCCGCTGAGCCCGTTCAGCGAGGGCGCAAGATAGCCGACGATCCCCGGTTAGCAAAACCGGGGATTCTCCGGACCATTGGGTCTCCCGAGGCGGTCCCGTCTTCATCCGTCGGGCGGGGCCTTGCTCGGCAGGGCCTGCGTCCTGTGGAAAAGGGTCCTGCCGAGGAACTACCGATGCGGCTTGAAAACAATCGTTGTGACGGGCCGCTCATCTATTCAAACTCCTAGTCGAAGGGCCCTTTCTTGTCTGAAGTCGCTCTGCTTTCCCAGCGTCGTCCCTCCGCACTTCCGAATGCCTCCGCCGTAGGACGAGCATTCCTTGGCGTGCAGGAAGCGGCCGTGTATCTCGGGCTCTCGCCGCGCACGCTTTACGTCTGGCGGCACCGGCGGCAAGGGCCGCCGAGTTTCCGGTTGGGACCTCGTGGGCGGGTGACGTACCGGCTCGACGCGCTCGACGCCTGGATACGTGAGCAGGAGCTGGCCGACTCGCGCTCCAACCCGGCCCACGACCCCGTAAGTGCTGCCCCGCAGCGCCGGGTCGACCACTCAGCCACGGCCTGACGCGCCAGCGGTAGCGGCGGCACTCCCATCCCCAACCTCCGAGGACGTTCTTGGCCGGTTACATAGAAGACCGCTGGATCAACAAGAAGAAGGACCCCACCAGCGGCAAGCGGGAGCGCACCGCCCGCTACGGGAAGGGCACCCGGTACCGGGTCGCCGGGATCCCCGGCGTACGGAACATGTCGTTCGACACGCTGGAGGACGCCAAGGCGTGGCTGCGCAGGGCCGGAACCGACAGCGAGCGCGGCGAGTTCGTCGACCCGCGCGACGGCTCCATCATGCTGGCCGACTACGTGACCCGCTTCTGGAAGGAGGGTGTGAGGGGCGCCCCTGGCACGATCAAGCGCGTCGACGAGCGCGTCCGCCTCCACATCCTTCCGTACCTCGGCACGGTGGGCCTGAGGGACATCTCGGCGGCCGTCCTCCGCAGCTACATCGCCACGCTCGAAGCCGAATGCGCGCCGCGCTACGCCCGCCAGATCCTGACCACCCTCTCGAACATCTTCGAGATGGCCATCGACGACAAGCGCCTCGTACGCAACCCGATGCGCGCCAAATCGGTGCGCTGGCCGAAGGCTCCGGAAGACCAGCGGGAGGCATGGCCGCTGGAGACCGCGCAGCGCGTGCGGGGCGCGATCAAAGCGCGCTACCGCATCGCGGTCGTGGTCGCCCTTGGGTGCGGGCTGCGGCAGGGGGAGGTCTTCGGCCTCTCGCCGGAGGACGTCGACTTCCAGCGCGGCGTCATCCGCGTGCGCAGACAGGTCCAACTACTCAATGGTCACTTGTACTTCGCCCTGCCCAAGGGCGGGAAGACGCGCATCGTCGACATGCCGGGGTCGGTCGCTGCCGAGCTGGCCGCACACTTCCTGCAGTACCCGGCGGTCGAGGTCGAACTGCCGTGGGGTGGGCCCGAGCCGGAGCGGGAGAAGCGGACGTTCCCACTCGCGCTGACGACGACGTACGGCAACGCGCTGCGGGCGAACATCTTCAACGACGAGGTCTGGAAGCCCGCCCTCGCCGCAGCCGGGGTCATCCCGATGCGGGAGAAGGGCCAGCGCTGGAAGGCGTCCCGCAAGGACGGCTTCCACGTGCTTCGGCACACCTTCGCCTCGGTCATCCTCGAAGCGGGTGAATCCGTCGTCACGTTGGCCCGTTGGCTCGGCCACTCCAGCCCGACGATCACGCTCGACCACTACGCGCACTTCATGCCGGAGGCGGGCGGCAAGGGGCGGGCGGCTGTCGATGCGTTGCTCGGGGTGGTTCCTGAGTACCTGCCGGACAACCTGGCCAGCGCCTGACGATACAGATGAACAGGGTGGCACAGCGTGTGCTGTGCCACCCTGTTCATCTGTATCTGCACGCTGGTTGGTGTGTTGCGCCAACCAGCACGCTCAGCGCTCCGTCGTGGAGCAGTTGCGGTCTGCGCTGAGCTGGTGTCCTCGGCGCCGAGTACCGCTTTGACCGGCCCGGGCGGAGCTCTGGCCGGCTTCGCGGACCAAGACGTTAGCGGCCATGACGCCCTGAGGCAGACGGCCCGCGAGTGATCTTTGGCGTGAAGATCACCAAATGAGGCATTCATGGTGCGGACTTTGATCTCTTGCGGCGGGAGTATGCGGACCAAGACGCCGGGGCGGTGGCCCCAGGCGCTTCGCGTGTCATGGGGCCAACCGGAAGGGGTGCGTGGTGATATGGGCCACCTTGGCTTTGGGGACCCCCGCGCTCTTGGGTCTCTTGGGGCTTCTGCTATCCCAAGCCCGTGTCGTGCTGACGAACCTGATCGCTGTCGTGCGCGCATGGCACGAGTTGCGGGCGGTGCTGCGCGAGCGGGCATCGGGGACGCGCCAGGAAGCCGATCCGGCGAGCGGACTAGGCCCTTGATCTGGGCTGCTGCAACACGCCGTGCCTGATCTTCCGCACAGTGGCGCTGCTTTGCTTGTCCACATCTCGATCGGTCAATACCGTCAGTGACGGTTCGGCGCGGCCGAGGCGAGCCACACAGGAATGGCGAATGACGTGCGGCGGGTGATGGCTAGCTCCCCAGCGCCGCGCATTCTCCCCAGATTCTCCCCAGCGGGCTGAAATGGGTGCCCGGAGGCGTTCGCGTCTGCGAAGCTGGCGAAGGTTGCGTGCTCGACGCTACAGCCAGTCCCGCCTCTTGAAGATGAAGTACAGACTCACGCACACCGCCGCCATCAGCAGAATCGCGAACGGATACCCCGCCGCCCACTTCAGCTCCGGCATCGTCTCGAAGTTCATGCCGTAAATGGTTCCCACCAACGTGGGTGCAAACAGAATCGCCGCCCAAGAAGAGATCTTCTTGATCTCCTCGTTCTGCTCGAAGCCCGCCTCCGCCAGCGCCCGCATCTCCGCGTTCTGCTGTTGTGTCACCAGCGTCGCGTTGACCGTGAGGATGTCGGCCAGGGCCTGGCGGAAGCCGTCTACTCGTTCGCTGGTGTGGGTGACGTGGTCGGCTACGTCGCGCAGGTAGCGCTGGAGTTCCTCGTCCGTGCCGTACTTGGCGAAGCCTGCCATCAGGGCGTGCAGCATGCTGACCAGGGGGCGGGTGGCTCGTTGGAACTCGACCATTTCGCGGGAGAGTTCGTAGATGCGGCGCGATACCGCGGGGTCGCCGCCGAAGACCTCGGTCTCGATCTCGTCGATGTCGTTCTGGACGCCCGCGACGACCGGGGCGTAGCCGTCCACGACCGCGTCGAGTATGGCGTAGAGGACCGCCTCGGGGCCGAGTCTGAGGAGGTCGGGGGTCTCCTCCATGCGGCGGCGGACCGCCGAGAGGTCGGGGGCCGCGCCGTGCCTGACCGTGATCACGAAGTCCGGTCCCACGAACACGTGCAGCTCGCCGAAGTCGACCTCCTCGGACGCGTCGAGGTAGCGGGCGGCGCGCAGGACGACGAAGAGGGTCTCGCCGTAGCGCTCCAGCTTCGGGCGCTGATGAGCCTCCATCGCGTCTTCCACGGCGAGTTCGTGGAGGTCGAACTCCGCGGCCAGAGAGAGCAGTTCCGCCTCCGTGGGGCGGGCGAGGCCGATCCATGCCATGCCGTCCTGCTGCTCCCGCAGCTCCCTGAAGGTGTCCGCGAGGGTGGCCGGCGTGGCCACTCGGACGCCGTCGCGGTACAGCGCCGCCTGCACCACGCTGTCGCCGGGCTCCGGCTCATCCGCCGTCTTCGGCGTAGTGGTGGCGGGGTGTGCTTCCGCCGGTGGCGGGGTCGGCCCGGGTGCCGCTCGGCGCCACACGTGTTTCCTTCCGTTCTTGCCGTTCCTCGCGCTTCTCCCGTTCGCGTTCCTCGTGCTCTTCGCGGGTGTCGCGGACGGTTCGGGGGGTGTGGGATCGGTCGGTGCGGGACGGGCTCGGCGTTCCGCCATGCTGGCCGCCTCCCATGTCGAACGTGTGTCTAGATGGCCACGGAGCAGGATATACGTCTCAAAAGGCTCGGGCGTGGCGACATCGCGGACGCCAGGGGGACCTGACGCGGACGCCAGGGGGACGTGACGCGGACGCCGTGCGGAGGGGGGGAGCAGCGGTGCGGAGCCGTGCGGATACGGCGCGGGCGCCTTGCGGACCGTAGGTGTCCGCAAGGGTCGGTAGCGTGCGCACCATGACGAAAGCGAAAGCGAAGGCGGATCGGTTGGGGGCCGAGGTTCCCGTGGGGGGTAGGGCTCCCGTGGGGGGTAAGGGTGTGGGGGGCTCCACGGGTGCGGCAGGGAGTGGGGGGCGTGGCAGTGTCCCGCCCGTCGTCCTCGGTCGTCGCGCGCTCAATCGCGCCACCCTCGACCGGCAGCTCCTCCTGCGCCGCGCCACCGGTCTGTCCGTCGAGGACGCCGTCGGCCACCTCGTCGGACTCCAGGCGCAGAACGTGAAGCCGCCCTACTACGCGCTCGCCGCGCGTCTCGCGGAGTTCGACCCGGCCGAGCTGTCCGGTCTCCTCGCCGACCGGCGGCTCGTCCGGACGGTCACCATGCGGTCCACCATCCACCTGCACACCGCCGAAGACGCCCTCCCCGTACGGCAGTTGATGCAGAACGCGCTCGAACGTGAGCTGACCGCGTTCCGGAGCGGGCTCGTCGGTGTCGATCTCGTCGAGCTCGCGGGGATCGCGCGCGAGGCCGTCGAGGCGGCACCCCGCACCATGAAGCAGCTCCGCGAGGTACTGCTCGTGCGGTGGCCCGACGCCGACCCGCAGTCCCTCGGGATCGCCGCCCGTTGCGTACTGCCCCTCGTCCAGGTGACCCCGCGCGGCCTGTGGCGGCGCAGCGGGCAGGTCGCGCTGACCACCGCCGAGCGTTGGCTCGGGGTTCCCGGCCCGGCGCAGGACCCGTCCCTCGTCGACGCCATGGTGGTGCGCTACCTCGCCGCGTTCGGGCCTGCCTCCGTCAAGGACATGCAGGCCTGGGCCCGGCTGACCCGGCTGCGGGAGGTCTTCGAACGGCTGCGGCCGGGGCTGCGGACGTTCCACGACGAGAACGGCGTCGAGCTCTTCGACCTGCCCGACGCCCCGCGCCCCGACCCCGACACCCCGGCGCCGCCCCGCTTCCTCCCCGAGTACGACAACCTCCTCCTGTCGCACGCCGACCGCGCCCGCGTCGTCCCCGCCGCCTACAAGGGGCGTACGTGGAAGGGGAATTACCCCTACTGCGTCTTCCTGTACGACGGGTATCTCGCGGGGCTGTGGCGGCTCGTGGAGGACGCGGCGAGCGGGGCCGCGGTGCTCACCGTCGAGCCGTTCGAGCCGGTCGAGAAGCTGGGGCGGGCCGGGCGGGACGCGCTGACGGCGGAGGCCGAGCGGATGTTGACGCGCATCGCGGAGACCTCCACTTCGTACGACATCCGCTTCGGGACGGTCTACGGGACCGTCATCGGGACCGCCGCCAAGACGGGCGCCAAGGCCGGCGCCGAGAGCGGTGGCGGGAGCGGCACCGGCTGACTGCCCGGCCGGCGCCGTCCCTAGGCTGCCTCCATGGAACTCCGGCAGCTCAGCTACTTCGTGACCGTCGCCGACGAGCTGCACTTCGGGCGCGCGGCCGAACGGCTGCACATCGTGCAGTCGGCCGTCAGCCAGCAGATACGGCGCCTGGAGCGGGAGTTGGGCGCCGAGCTGTTCGACAGGTCGCCGCGGCACGTACGGCTCACCGGGGCGGGGGAGCGACTGCTGCCCGAGGCGCGGGCGGTGCTCGCCGCCGCCGAGCGGGCGCGGGAGGCGGTCGCGCGGCCCGCGGGGCTGCGGCTCGCTACCAGCACCGGGCTCGGCGAGCACCTGGACCGGGTCCTCGCGGAGTTCGCCGCGCGGGCACCCGGCGTGCCCGTCGAGCTGGTGTCGGCGGGCGCGCGCGAGCGGCTCGAACAGGTCGTGGACGGGCGGGTCGACGCCGCCTTCGTACGGTCCACCGATCCGGTGCCCGGCGTACGGATCGTGCCCTTGTGGGACGACCCGCTGGTGGCCGTCCTGCCGGCCGCGCATCCGCTGGCCGCGCGGCCCGAACTGGCGCTGGGTGAGCTGGCGGAGCTGCCGCTCGCCATCACCGCGCGGCGCACCAATCCGGGCCTCGTGGACCTCGTCGTGGGGGCGTGCCACGACGCGGGGTTCGCGCCGGTGCCGGGGCCCGTCGGCGGTTCGCTGCAGGACAGGCTCGCCACGATCGGGGCGGGCGTCGTGCCGCAGTGGACGGTCGTCTACGCCTCGCACGCGCGCGTGCTGCACAGTCCGCGGGTGGCGTTCGTGCCGTTCGCCGCGCCGGGGCTCGCCCTCGCCACGGCGCTCGCGGTGCGGGCCACGGGGGCCACCGGGGCGGCGGGGGTGGCGGGGGTGGCGGGGAAGGAGCGTCGCGAGGAGCCGGGGGACGAGCTGGACGTCTTCATCGAGGCGTGCCGCACCGTGTCGTGTCGTCGAGCGTCAATCGGCCCGTGCCCCTCGTGACCCCCATGACCTGCGGCGATCACGGAAACTGATCGCTGCTTTCGCGGGCTGGCCCTTGGTCGCGGGGCGCGGTCGGGCTGAACTGGGGTCGTACCGAAAACCCCGGTCCTGCCGGGACCGGAGCCGGGTGATTCCGGCCCTACGCAAGGGAGTTCAGCCATGCCCATCGTCACCGTCCAGCAGGGTCCCCGCGACGTCGAGCTCAAGCGGGAGCTGGTCAGGCAGATCACCGACGCGTTCGTGGACGCGTACAAGATCCCGGCCGAGACCGTCCAGGTCTGGATCCAGGAGACCCCGGCGGACAGCTGGGGCGCGGCGGGCGTACTGACCGCCGACAAGTAGCGGGGCAGGGGGCCGAGGGCGGGCGGGGCCACGGGGGTGCTCCCGCCCGCCCCACTGACCACGGCGAACGCCCTACGGCAAAAGCCCCGCCCGCCGCGCCGCCACCACCGCCTCAAGTCGCGTATGCGCGCCCAGCTTCCGCATCGCGGAGCGCAGATAGCCCTTCACCGTTTCGGGGCGCAGCCCCAGGCGGGACGCGGCCACCGCGTTCGTGACGCCCGTGGCGACGCAGGCCAGGACGTCGAGTTCGCGCGGGGCGAGTGACACCGGGCGTTCGCCGTCGCGTTCGTGGATCGTCGACGCCGATTCCAGGCGGCCGGTCACGGACAGGAGTTCGGCCCGGAGTTCCGGGTCCACGATGCGCGGGGCCAGCGCGCGCAGCGCCCCGTGCGCCTCGCGGACCTGCTCCCACGCGCCGGGGCCCGCCACCGGTTCGCGGGCCGCCGCGAGCAGGGAACGGGCCTCGTCGCGTACGACGAGGGCCTGTTCCACGTCCCGCGCCGCGGCCACCGCGGCCGCGAGGGCGCGGTCGCCGAGCGGCTGGGCCGCGCGCAGCGCCCCGTACAGGACGCCGCGCACCTGGCGGCGCACCACCACCGGCACGGCGAGCACCGACCGCAGGCCCTCGGCCTCGACCGCCGCGTCGTACTCGTGGCTGATGTGCCGGGATTCGCTGTAGTCGGTGACCGCGCACGGCCGCGAGAGCGCGGCCGCCTTGCCGCCGAGGCCGCTGCCCGCCGACACCGCGAGCCCGTACAGCGCGCGCGTCGCCGTGCCGCTCAGCTCCCCGATGCGCAGGTGCCGTCGGCCTTCGAGGAGTCCTCCGAAGGCCACCGGGAGCCCCGTGCCGCGGCGCAGCCGCAGCAGCGCGGCCCGCATCTCCACCGTCTCGCCGCCGTCTGCCGACACGCGTCCGCCTTTCACCTCGCGACACCCCCGTCCGGGGGTGGTGAGATCCGCATCACGAATTACACGATGTTACGTAGCGCCCGGCGGTGCGAGCGGCCATGATCGCGGCAAGCCGGAAAGCGCCAACTGGGCCAGAGCGGCGACTAGGTACGGGAGTGCAGATGACGACCACCGGCACGAGTGCCACCGAGCAGTTCCGTACCGCGCGGGACTTCCTCCTGCGCCACAGGGAGGACTACGCCACCGCGTACGAGGGCTTCGCCTGGCCGCGGCCCGAGCGGTTCAACTGGGCGCTCGACTGGTTCGACGTGATCGCGGAGGGCAACGAGCGGACCGCGCTGCACATCGTCGAGGAGGACGGCACCGAGTCCCGTTCCTCCTTCGCGGGCCTGTCCGAGCGCTCGGACCGCGCCGCCAACTGGCTGCGCGCACAGGGCGTACGGGCCGGTGACCGCGTCGTCGTCATGCTCGGCAACCAGGTCGAGCTGTGGGAGATCGCCCTCGCCGCGATGAAGCTGCGCGCCGTCATGATCCCCGCGACGCCGCTGCTCGGCCCGGCCGACCTGCGCGACAGGATCGAGCGCGGCCGGGCCAGGCACGTCGTCGTACGCCCCGAGGACACCGCGAAGTTCGCCGAGGTGCCCGGCGACTACACGCGGATCGTGGTCGGCGGCGAGGGGGCGGGCGGCTCGGGTGGCCTGAGCGGTTCGGGCGGCTCGGGTGGTTCGAGCGGGGAGGCCGGTGCCGAGGGCGCGGGGTGGATCTCGTACGACGGTGTCGACGACGCCCCCGCGGACTTCACGCCCGAGGGGATCACCCTCGCCGACGACCCGCTGATGCTCTACTTCACCTCGGGCACGACGGCCCGCCCGAAGCTGGTCGAGCACACCCATGTGTCCTACCCCGTGGGCCACTTGGCGACGATGTACTGGATCGGGCTCAAGCCGGGCGACGTGCATCTGAACATCTCCTCACCGGGCTGGGCCAAGCACGCCTGGTCGAACCTCTTCGCCCCGTGGAACGCCGAGGCGACCGTCTTCATCCACAACTACAGCCGCTTCGACGCGGGGCGGCTGATGTCCGAGATGGACCGCGCGGGCGTCACGTCGTTCTGCGCGCCGCCGACCGTTTGGCGGATGCTCATCCAGGCCGACCTGACCCAGCTGCGGACCCCGCCGCGCGAGGTCGTGGCCGCGGGGGAGCCGCTCAACCCCGAGGTCATCGAGCAGGTGCGGCGCGACTGGGGCGTCACCATCAGGGACGGCTTCGGGCAGACCGAGACCTCCGTCCAGGTCGCCAACTCGCCGGGCCAGCAGCTGAAGCCGGGCTCCATGGGCCGGCCGACGCCCGGTTTCGTGGTCGAGCTGCTCGACCCGGTGACCGGTGAACCCGGCGCACCGGAGGGCGAGATCTCCCTCGACCTGGGCGCGGACCCGGTCGGCCTGATGGTCGGCTACCACGGCGACCCGGAGCGCACCGCGGAGGCGATGGCGGGCGGCTACTACCGCACCGGCGACATCGGCTCGCGCGACGCCGACGGCTACATCACCTACGTCGGCCGCTCCGACGACGTCTTCAAGGCCTCCGACTACAAGATCTCCCCGTTCGAGCTGGAGAGCGCCCTCCTGGAGCACGAGGCGGTGGCGGAGGCGGCCGTCGTCCCGGCGCCCGACCCGGTGCGGCTCGCGGTCCCCAAGGCGTACGTCGTACTCGCGAAGGGCTGGGCGCCGGACGAGAAGACCGCGGAGGCGATCTTCGAGTACACCCGCTCGGTGCTGGCCCCCTACAAGCGCCTGCGCCGCATCGAGTTCACCGAGGAGCTGCCCAAGACCGTCTCCGGCAAGATCCGGCGGGTGGATCTGCGCGGGCGTACGGCGCAGGGCCCGGTGGACGAGTGGACGGAGCAGGGGAAGGGCTGAACGGCCCCTCGGGGTGGGCGGGCGGTCAGTCCGGCCGCCGCCACACCGTCATGTCCGCGGTCAGGAACCCGATGTCCGGCACCGCGGTCGACTTCACCTGGACGACGAGCAGCGCGATGTCGCCGTTGCGGTGCTTGACGCAGATCTCGCTGCCCGCGGCGGCCGCGGCCAGCGGGAGGCGGTGCGCCTTCGCGCCGCTGAGCTCGAAGCGGCAGGTGTCGAGGTCGGCGCCCGGCTCGGCGTAGCGCAGCAGGAGCACGCTGGTGTCGCTCTCCAGGGCACAGCCCGCCTCCTTGGCGCAGGTGAAGCGGATGTCCCCGCCGAGGTTCTCGCGACGGGTCGGCGCCTTCAGGCTGACGGACGTCTTGGCGTCCAGCCACTGCCCGGGGTGGGCCTCGCCCCGCATCACGTCGGCCGCGGGAGACGAGGCCCCGGACCCTCCCTTACCGGCGCGTCCGTCGGCGGCCGCCTCATCCGAGTCCCCGTCCCCGTCCCCGCCGTCGGAACCGGACCTCGCCGCTGGTCCCGCGCCCGACGCCGACGACTTGGCCGACGGTTCGGCGGAGGTGTCGGCGCGGGCCCCGGCCGTCTTGTCCTTGTCCTTGTTCCGGTCGCGGAACGCGTCCGTCGCGTCCATGACCGTCCACGCGAGCACCGAGAGCACGAGGACACCCGCCGTCGCGGCGGCCGCCGCCACCAGCTTGGTCCTGCGTCTTCGCGACGGTGACGTGTCCGGCTCCGTCGGGTACGAGCCCGGGGGCAGGGGCTGCGTGGGGAACAGCAGGGACTGCGTACGGGGCGGCAGCGGGTGGCCGGGAGCGGGGCTGGGAGCGGGCGCGGGGACCGGTGCCGGAACCGTCGGCTCCGGGCCCATCACCTCGCGCCAGACCGTCGGCCCCGCGCCCGCATCGGCCTCGTGGCCGAGCTCCTCGCGGCACCAGTCGATGATCTCGGCCAGGGTGGCCCGCTCCGCCGGATCGGCCGCCATGCAGCGCGCGACGAGCGGCCGCAGCCGCTCGGGCAGCAGAGACAGCTCGGGTTCCGAGTGCACGATCCGGTACAGCACGCTGACCGCGGGGCCCTCCCCGTACAGCGAGGCGCCGATGGCGGCGAACGCCGCGGTCTGCCCGAGTGCGAAGACGTCGGTCGCCGTCGTGACGTCGCCGCCCGACGCCTGCTCGGGGGCCATGAACTGGGGCGTGCCGACGGCGGCCCCGGTGGCGGTGTACGAACTGACGCCGGAGGCCAGTGAGATGCCGAAGTCGATCACGCGCGGGCCGTCGGACGAGAGCAGCACGTTCGACGGCTTCAGGTCCCGGTGTACGACGCCCGCGGCATGGATGGCCTGGAGCGCCTCCGCCACGCCCGCCACCAGCCAGAGCACCGCGCGCACCGGCAGCGGGCCGCGCAGGCCGACCGCCTCGGTCAGCGAAGGGCCGGGAACGTACAGCGTGGCGAGCCAGGGCGGGGTGCCGTCCGCGTCGCCGTCGATCAGCTCGGCGGTGTACGCGCCCCTGACCCTGCGCGCGGCCTCCATCTCCCGGCGGAAGCGGCGCCGGAAGGCGGGATCGTCGGCCAGTTCGGCGCGCACGACCTTGATCGCCACCGGCCTGCCGCCCTGGGTGTGCGACAGATAGACCCGGCCCATGCCGCCCGCGCCGATCCGGGCGGCCAGGCGGTATCCGGCCACCACCCGCGGATCGTCCGCTCCCAGTGGTCGGAACATCGCACTCGTATCGGTCATGGACCTGCCCCCCTGCTCCCCAGCTGCCCGTATCCCCGAGATCCCCTGGTCAGCCCACGGACCGACCCCGGGTGCAGCCTAAGCCGTGCCCTGTGGCCGAGAACCGCCGCACTCGCTTCTCGTCACTCGGACGATTTCGGGTCACTCGGCTCCCTTCCCGCACCAAGCCGTTCCGCCGTCGGCTCCGAATCACCGGTGCGGGGTGTCTTCGCCCCGACGTCGAAAGAGGGGCGGCATGACGCACAGGCGGCGGACGGCAGTGGTGGGGAGCGGGGTCGCGGGGCTGACCGCGGCGTACGTCCTGCGGGGCAGTCACGAGGTGACGCTGTACGAGAGCGACGGGCGGCTCGGCGGGCACGCGCACACGCGCGACGTGGTCTCCGGGGACGGCCGGGTGCATCCGGTCGACTCCGGGTTCATCGTGCACAACGAACGCACGTACCCGCATCTGCTCAGGCTCTTCGCCGAGCTCGGGGTGGCGACCCGGGCCACCGGGATGAGCATGTCGGTGCGGTGCGACGGGTGCGGCCTGGAGTACGCGGGCGCGCGGGGCCCGCGCGGTCTGTTCGCCAGGACCGCCAACGCGGTCACCGTCCCGTATCTGCGGATGCTCGCCGAGGTGCCGCGCTTCCACCGCGCGGCGCGGCGGCTGCTGGCCGAAGAGGCGCGCGACGGCGACCGGACCCTGGGCGACTTCCTGGCCGGGCACGGCTTCTCGGCGTACTTCGTGCGGCACTTCATGACGCCGGTGGTCTCCGCCGTCTGGTCCTGCCCCGCGCGGACCGCCCTGGACTACCCCGCCCGCTATCTGTTCCGCTTCCTCGACCACCACGGGATGCTCGCCGTCAGCGGGTCGCCGAGCTGGCGCACCGTCGTGGGCGGCTCGCGCGACTACGTGACGCGGATCGGCAAGCAGCTCGACGCCGTGCACACCTCGACGCCGGTGCGGGCGCTGCGGCGCGGCTGGGACCGGGCCGAGGTGACGACGGAGGACGGCGCGACCGCCACGTACGACTCGGTGGTCGTCGCCACCCATCCCGATCAGGCGCTGCGGCTGCTCGCCGATCCGACGGAGGCCGAGCGGCGGGTCCTCGGCGCGTTCCGCTACTCCCGCAACCCGACGCTCCTGCACACCGACACGACGGTCCTGCCGCGCCGCGCGGGCGCGCGGGCCGCCTGGAACTACCTGCTGCCCGCGTGCGACGCGGGCGCCGAACGGGTGCGCGTCAGCTACGACATGAACCGGCTCCAGGGCATCGACGCCCCCGAGACGTACGTGGTCAGCCTCGGCGACCACGGCATCGCGGCGGACCGGGTGCTGGACCGCATGGTCTACGAACACCCCGTCTACACACCGGAGTCGGTCGCGGCCCAGCGCCGGCTGCCCGCCCTGAACAGCCGGGTGGCGGCCTTCGCCGGGGCCTACCACGGCTGGGGCTTCCACGAGGACGGGTGCCGCTCGGGGGTCGAGGCGGCCGCGGCCCTGGGGGTGACGTGGTGAGCGGGCCGCGCCCGGCGCGCGGGACCGCCGTCCGCGGGGACGCCCGGTCAGGCGGCGGCCCGCCGGCCGTCCCCGCGCTCTACCCGAGCGTCATCGCACACGTCCGCACCCGGCCCCTGCGGTACGTCCTGCGACACCGCAGCTACCTGTGGCTCGTCGACCTCGACCGGCTGCCCGTGCTGCCCCGGCCGCTGCGCGCGCTCGCCAGGTTCGAGGGGCGCGACCACTTCGCGGGGCGCCCCGAAGGCATCCGGGCGGGACTCGAACGCTTCCTCGCCGCACGGGGCGTGGACCTGGCGGGCGGGCGGGTCCTGATGCTCGGCAACGCGCGCGTGCTCGGCCACGTCTTCAACCCGCTGACCCTGTACTGGTGTTACGGCCCCGGGGACGAGCTGCGCCACGTGGTCGCCGAGGTGCACAACACCTACGGCGAGCGGCACGCCTATCTCCTCGAACCGGACGGGGCGGGCCGCGCCGAGGTGGCCAAGGAGTTCTACGTGTCGCCGTTCTTCCCGGTGGACGGCGGCTACCGGATGCGGCTTCCGGTGCCGGACGAACACCTCCGCCTCTCGGTGGAGTTGCGCCGCGCGGGGGTCGGGCTCTTCACCGCGACCGTACGGGGCGAGCGGCGCCCGGTGACGCCCGGAAACCTGATGCGCGTCCTCGCCCGCCACCCCTGGTCGACGCTCGCCGTGAGCGCCGCCATCCGCGCGCACGGGATCCGGCTGTGGCTGCGCGGCCTGCCCGTACAGGACAGGCCCGACCAGCACGTACAGAAGGGAATGCAGTGACCACGCACGTCTTCGAACCACCCCACGGCGGTCTCGATGCCGGCCGGTGGCCCGACGTGGCCGCCGTGCCGCGCTGCTCGCCCGCGCGGTACGCGCTCGCGCACGCGATCGTGCGGCGCGCGCTGCGCGGGCTGCCGCTGAGCGTGCGGTGGGGGGACGCGGGGCGGACGGACGCCGAACGGCTCGGCAGGGGCGGCCCCTCGATGGCCGTGCGCGCGCCCGACGCGTTCGTCCGGCGGATCGCGGTCGGCGGGCTCATCGGCTTCGGCGAGTCCTATCTGGCGGGGGAGTGGGAGGCCGACGACCTCGTGGGCGTGCTCGGGGTGCTCGCCGGGCACGCCGCCACCCTCGTGCCCGCGCCCCTCCAGCGGCTGCGCGGAGTGTGGGCGCCGCGCCAGCCCGGCGCCCAGCGCAACACCCTGACCGGCGCGCGGGCCAACATCCACCGGCACTACGACCTGTCCAACGACCTCTTCGCGCTCTTCCTTGACGAGACGCTGAGCTACTCATCGGCGATCTTCGACCGGTCGCCCGGCAGTTGGCGGGAGCTGCCCGCCGCCCAGCACCGCAAGATCGACCGGCTGCTCGACCTGTGCGGGGTGACGCGGGGCAGCAAGGTGCTCGAAATCGGCACCGGCTGGGGCGAGTTGGCGATCCGCGCGGCCGCGCGCGGCGCCGTCGTGCACTCCGTCACGCTCTCCGCCGAGCAGCGGGAGCTGGCCCGTGAGCGGGTCAGGGCCGCCGGGTTCGAGGACCGGGTGCGGATCGAGCTGTGCGACTACCGGCAGGTCACCGGGCGGTACGACGCCGTCGTGAGCGTCGAGATGATCGAGGCGGTCGGCGCCGAGTACTGGCCCGCCTACTTCCGCGCCCTGGAGACCCTGCTGGCGCCGGGCGGCCGGGTCGCGCTCCAGGCCATCACCATGCCGCACGACCGGATGCGCGCCTCGGCGGGCACCCACACCTGGATCCAGAAGTACATCTTCCCCGGGGGCCTGATCCCCTCCCTGCGGGCCATCGAGGAGACCGCGGCCGCCCACACGTCGCTGCGCGTCACGGCGTGCGAGGGCTACGGTCCGCACTACGCGGCCACCCTGCGCCTGTGGCGCGAGCGCTTCGCGCAACAGGCCGAGTGGGTCGAGGAGTTGGGCTTCGACGCCACCTTCCGGCGGATGTGGTCCTTCTATCTCGCCTACTCCGAGGCGGGGTTCCGCTCGGGCTACCTCGACGTCCACCAGATCCAGCTGGTGGCCGCGCGCCCGGCGGGCCCCGGCACACCGACGAACGGAGGCCCGGCATGAGCGGGTTCGCCTGGGGCGCCTTCGGCGGCCACCTCGCCGGCACGGCGTGTGCCGCCCTCGCCGTGCTGCTCGTCGCCTTCGCCGTCGGACTGCGCACCGGCAGGCACCGGGTCGTCGACGTCGCCTGGGGCGTCGCGTTCACCGCCGTCGCCCTGACGTCCTACGGCCTGTCCGCCGGGCACGGGGACTCCGGAAGGCGGCTGCTCGTCACCGTGCTCACCGCGGTCTGGGGGCTGCGGCTCGCCGCGCACATCGCCTGGCGCGGCCGGGGGCACGGCGAGGACCCGCGCTACGAGCGCATGCTGGCCAAGGCGCCGGGCAGCAGGGCCGCCTACGCCTTCCGCAAGGTCTATCTGCTTCAGGCCGCGCTGGTGTGGCTGGTGTCCCTGCCGGTGCAGGCCGCCGGGTACGTGACCGGGCCGATGGGGCCCCTCGCGATCGCGGGCGGCGCGCTGTGGCTGACCGGGCTGGTCTTCGAGTCGGTGGGCGACCGCCAACTCGCCCTGTTCAAGGCCGATCCCGGCAACCGCGGCAAGATCATGGACCGTGGCCTGTGGTCCTGGACCCGGCACCCGAACTACTTCGGCGACTTCTGCGTCTGGTGGGGCCTCTTCCTCCTGGTGTGCGACGCCCCCGCCGCCGCGGCGGCCACCGTCGTGGGCCCGGTGACGATGAGTCTGCTGCTCACCCGCGGCAGCGGAAAGGCGCTCCTGGAACGGCACATGGCCGAGCGGCCCGGCTATGCCGCGTACGTGCGGCGCACCAGCGGGTTCTTCCCCCTGCCGCCGCGTGACCGGGTGCCGCCGCGCGAGCGGGGCTGAGGGCGCGAGCGGGTGCCCGGGTCCGGTGACACGTTCACCGGACCCGGGCACCCGCCTGCCGGGGCTCACATCTTCGGCATGAGGACCGAGTCGATGAGGTACACCGTGGCGTTGGACGTCTTCACGTTGCCGCACACCACCTTCGCGGAGTCGTTCACCTTGTACGACTCGCCCGATCCCGCGGTCGTCAGCGTGCCGCCCTCCAGGGTCTTGAACGAACCCTTCGCGAGCTGGCCGGGCATGACCTTCTCGCCGACCACGTGGTACGTGAGGATCTTGGTGAGCTGGTCCTTGTTGGCGAGGACCTTGTCGAGGTCCGCCTTCGGGATCTTGGCGAACGCGTCGTTCGTCGGCGCGAAGACGGTCACGTCCTTGGCGTTGTTGAGCGTGTCGACGAGGCCGGCCTTCTTGACGGCCGCCACCAGCGTGGACAGCGCCGGATTGTGCGACGCCGCCGTGGCGACGGGGTCGGACGCCATGCCGTCGAAGCTGCCCGCGCCGTCCTTGGGGACGCTGTCGCAGGCGGGGCCGAAGGGCCCCGACATGTCGTCGGCGTGGGCGAGCGGGGCGAGCAGCCCCAGGGAGACCGGCAGTGCGAGGGCTGCGGCGGCCGCGAGGGCGGTACGGCGGATACGTGTGCTGCGCATGGTCTTCTCCTCCTCGATGGAGGTGTGCGCCCCCGGGGCGGGCCCGGGGGAGGGCCCCGCCGGCCGGTCGGTCGGCAGGGCGGCGGACGCACGGCTGCCGCGGCGGTGGGGAGCGGCTGTGCCGGGCCCGTCGCACAGATGATTCGGAGCCACCGGCGAGCCCGGATTGCTCCTTTTGTCGCTTTGTGTGGAATGGCGCCCTGGGTGGGCGGGGCGGCGCCCGGGGTCAGTGCACCCGTCCCGCCCGGTGCGACCGGACCCTGACGCGGACGTCCGCCGCGAGCTCGCGCGGCGCCGCGGCCGCCCGTGCCTCGGCGACGGCACCGCTGGACAGCGCGCCCAGCACCACCGAAGGCGAGGCGTCCGGCTCCAGGACCAGCGTGACGGCGGCGCGCAGCCGGTGCGGCCGCCCGAGCACGCGGACGTGCGCCCGGTGCACCCCGTCGATCGCCCTGGCCCGCTCGGCCAGCGCGGCGCCCAGCGCGGACCCCGCGAGGGTGACGTCGCCCCGGCCCAGGGGCAGCGCGCGAAGCCGCCCCGTGCGGACCTGCGCGACCGCCCCGTACGCGCACAACAGGAAGGCGACCGACAGGGCGGCGAGCACGGCGGCGGTCCACCACGGGTGGTCGCGCCAGCGCTCCAGGGCGCCCGCGTCGAGCCACGTCCGGTCCGCGCCGAGGTGCGGCCACCCGGCGGGCAGCCGTTCCCGCACGGGGTCTGTCGCCGAGGCGAGCGCCGCTCCCGCGCCCAGCAGGACCGCCGCAGCGCAGGCCAGTGCGGTCCGGTTCGCACTGCCGCGGAGTCCGCTCGTCATTGGCTGCTCCCGTCTGCCTCGTGCGCTGTGGGGGTGCGCGATGTCGGTTCGGTGGGGTCCCGCACGGGATCGGTTGCCGAGGCGAGCGCCGCTCCCGTGCCGAGCACGGCGGCCGCCGTGCAGGCCAGTGCGGTCCCGTTCACGCCACCCACTGGCTGCTCCCGCCCGTCTCGTGCGCCGTGGGGGCGCGCCATGTCGGTTCGGTGCGGATCCGCACGCGCAGCCGCAGCGGGCGGGCGAGGCCGAAGCCGTCCGCCGCGGCCAGCGCGGCCCGGCGCGCGGCGTCGCGGGTGGCCTCCCGGTCCCCGAACCCCAGCCTCGCGCGCACCCGTGCGGTACGACGGCCCAGCCGGACCCGCACCCCCGTCACCCCCGGGACGTCGCGCACCGCGTCCCTCAACAGGGCCGCGGCGGCGCCGCGTTCGAGCGTGGCGCGTACGCCGGGCGCGGGCTCCGCGAGGGGGAGACGGCGCCGCTTGCCGGGTGTCACCGCGAGGACCAGCAGCCACACGCCGAGGGCGAACACCCCTGCCGCCGCCGCGAGATCGACGGCACCGACGCCGGGCCCTTGCCGGGACAGCCGGTGCACCAGGTCCACCCGCCACCGCGCGGCCGGCTGCCCGGCCGCGTGCACGGCGACCACCTCGTACAGGAGCACTCCGCAGACGGCGGCGGCCGTGAGGGCCAACAGGCCCATGGGCAGACGGCGTTGGGCCCACGGCCGCCGCACGGTGCGCCGAGTCCCGGGCGCGGCACCGGCCCCGACCGCCTCGGTCCCCTGCCCGCCGCCCGCCGCCTCGGCGCTGTCCCGCCGCGTCAGGGCGTGTACGTGCACACGGGCCGAGGGCACCGCGAGGCCGGTGAGCCGCGCGGTGCGGTCGGCGACATGGGCGCGCACCCGCTCGCCCGCCTCGTCCAGCGGCCCGGGGTAGGGCAGCGTGACGTCCACGGAGACCTGGGCCCTGCGGCCCCTGACGGACGCCGACGCGCCCGACACCCGGACGGGCCCCGACGCCCGTACCTCCGTCGCGGCGCGCTCCGCGATGCGCCGCACCGCGCGATGGGCGACGGTCGTCGAACCGCGCTCCGCCGACGTCGTCCGGGGCGGCGACGGCGTACTCATCGCCGCCCCCGGTCACGGCCGCCGAGGAACTCCCGGAAGTCCGTGCCGTCGTCGATCAGCCGGCCCACCACGAAACCGACCGCGCCGAGCGCGGCCACCAGGAGGAACGCGCCGAAACCGCCGAACCAGCCGGCGAATCCCAGCGCCATGCCGGCCAACAGGCCCACCAGGGCAGTGCTCACCACTCACCTCAGCTGTGTAGGAAGGGGACGGAGGGGCGGGGCGAACGGCTACTCCACGCGGGTCTCGCCCGAGGAGTCCGCCTCGTCGTCATCGGGCAGGCGCACGTCGTTGATCGCCACGTTGACCTCGACGACCTCCAGGCCGGTGATGCGCTCCACCGCCGAGATGACGTTCTCGCGCACGTCGTGCGCCACGTCCGTGATGGGCACCCCGTACTCGACCACGATGTCCAGGTCGATCGCCGTCTGGCGCTCGCCCACCTCGACCTTCACGCCCCGCCCCACGTTGGGCCGACCGCCGGGTACGCGGTCGCGCACGGCGCCGAGCGTGCGGGAGAGGCCGCCTCCCATGTCGTACACGCCGGGGATCTCGCGCGCGGCCATGCCGGCGATCTTGACCACCACGACGTCGGCGATGGAGGTCTTGCCGCGCGTGGCGGCCGGTTCGTCGGCACCGGTACCGCCGGTGACGGTGGTGGAACCCGCGGCGCTCTTCTGGACGGTGCCGGTCAGGCTGTGCGCCTCGCCCGTGGGCGTCGCGGCCTTGGTGGTGAGGTCCTGTGTCGCCATGCTGACTTCTCCTCGTCAGGTGCCGGCCGGGGCCGGGCGCCGGTTGGGGGGATCTTCGGTTCCGTGCTCGGTGCTTCTCCCGTTCTGACCCGGTCACTCCTCATCCGTTACGCGCCTGTGCGGAATTTCTTCTCCTCGCGTGTAGCGTGCCTGCGCCGCGTAACGCGGCGCGCTCTCGATGTGTCGTACGAGCACGATCGAAGTGAGAGGAGCCGCGCGTGCCGGGGGACCGGGGCAGAGCAGTGGAGAAGACGGACGCGTCCCTGCGGCGTGAGCACGACCTGCTGACGGTCAGGGCGGCCGAGGGCGACGAGGAGGCGTTCGAGACCCTGGTGCACCATCACGCGCCCGCCTTGCTGCGCCTCGCCACGCGGCTGCTGGGCAGCAGGGCGGAGGCCGAGGACGCCGTGCAGGAGTCGTTCGTGAGCGCCTGGCGCAAGCTGCCGGAGTTCCGCGGCGACGCCCGGTTCGGCACCTGGATCCACCGGATCGTCACCAACAGGTGCCTCAACGTGCTGCGCTCGCGCCGCTCCGACCTGGGCCTGGACGCCGTGCCGGAGCCGACGGCGCCCGACCACCAGGTGTCACCCTCGCGGGCGGCCGAGGCCCATGCCGCCGTCGCGGACCTGTCACGGGCCATGGCGGGCCTCTCCGCGGAGCAGCGCGTGTGCTGGGTGCTGCGCGAACTGGACGGCGCGTCCTACGAGTCCATTGCCGAGACGGTCGGCATCAGCCCGGAGGCGGTTCGCGGCCGTGTCTTCCGGGCGCGGCGCTATCTGACGGAGGCGATGGCGGCATGGCGTTGAACGAAGAGGGCCGCGAGGCCGCGGCCGAGGAGGCGCTGCCGTGCGGGCGGGAGCTCGCGCGGGTGTGGGAGCGGTGGGAGGCCGGTGTGCCCGATCCGCATGTCGACGCCTGCCCGTACTGCACCGATGCCGTGGCCGCCCTGCGCGCCCTGGAGGAGGTCGTCGCCGAGGCGCGCGTCACCGAGCCGCCCGAGCAGGCGTCGCAGGCCGCGACGCTCGCGGGCCGGGTCATGGACGTCGTACGCCTGGAACTGCGACCCGGCCGCACGCTGCCGCTGGGCGACGAGGACGAGGACGCGTGGATCGTGGAGGCGGCCGCCGCCAGGACGATCCGCGCGGCCGTGGAGACGCTGCCGGGCGTGCGCGCGGGCAGTTGCCGCATCGACATCGCGCCCCTGGACGCGGCCCCGGGACGGCCCGCCGCGCCGCCGGGACGGTTGCCACGCGGGCCCGTCAGGGTGCGGGTGGAGATTCAGGTCGCCCTCTCGTGGCATCTCCAGGACGTCGCGGACAGGGCCAGACAGCGGGTGTCGGCGGCGGCCGACGGTGAACTGGGCCTGCGGGTGGCGGAGATCGACGTACGGATCGCCGACATCATCGACGACGGCGCGGCGGACGAGGGTACGGACGACGTGGAAGGGGAACGGCGGTGACGGAGAGAGATGCTGCCAGGAGGACGGCCGGCGCGGTCACGGACGCGGTCACGGAGGCGGTCAGGGACGCGGTCCTGCGCACCCCGGGCGTCGCCTTCCTCAAGCCGGGACTCGCGGAACTCCTGCGCCCGTCCCCTCTGTTGCCGACCGGGCGCACCGCGGGGGTGCGCGTCCGGCGGGACAAGAACACCGGGAACTGGCAGGCGGAGGTGCAGGTGGTGGTGGCCCGCGGGCATCGCGCCCTGGACGTGACCAGGGAGATCCGCGCGGCCGTCGCGGCGGCCGCGCCCCGGGAGGCCGCGGGGATCGCGGTGACGGTCACGGTGACCGGACTGGTGTGAGACACGCGGCGCGTGCCTCACGTCGCTTGTGCGGTTCGTGCGGCTCGTGCACCTCATACGGCTCGTACACCTCATACGGCTGGTGCGAGCCGCGCGGGCGGTCCGGAGTCCGCACCGGCCGTCGTCGGTAAGGGCAGTTCGGCGAAGACCCGGGCCCCGCGGTCCTCGGCGAGGTCGAGCGAGGCGAGCACCGAGGGGATCACGATGCTGGGCAGCAGGTGCCGCATGAGGGCGGCCGCCCTGCGGTCCAGGTCCCGGTATCTGCTGGCCGTCTCGGACATGGACTGCACCCCGGCGAAGCCGCCCACGACGACCTCGGCGCTCGCCGCGGTGTCGACGTGCGACAGGAGCTCGCCCTGGACCTTGGCGGTGTCCAGGAGTTCGCGGACGATCTCCACCCACGGGTCGAACGGGCCCCGCCCGTCCGGCCGGTGGCCCACCTCGTGCAGGGACAGGCGGACTCCCGCCCGGACCATCGGGTCGTTCTGTAACCGGTAGCCGTGCAGCAGTACGACGTCGACGAGTTCCTGGGCGCGGCTGGCGCGTGGCGGCACCGTCGGGCGCTCGGTCTGCTCGGTCAGTACGCCGTGGGCCAGGTCTTCCTTGGACTGGAAGTGGAAGTACAGCGCGCCTTTGGTCACCCCCGCCGTCCTGAGGATCTCGTGGATCGTGGCCGCCTGATAGTCGTGCTCGTCGAAGACCCTCGCCGCCGCCTCCAGGATCGCTCGACGCGTCCGTATCGCCCGGGCTTGCTTGGCCACCCCTGTCCCCCTTCTGGCCACTTCTTGGAGCAAGTATCAAACCAGAACGGCGGTTTGTGATCCAGGCCTGGTCAGGGCCCATAGAAGGGACGACCGGTTTCCACTTGTCCCGCCTGACTGTGTTTCACTACTCCTGTGCCGGGAACGTGCTGGCTGTACGGGCCTTGGGGAGTGACGGACCCAAGGCCTGGCGAAAGAGGCGGGGACGGCGGAAACTGGCGTGGTCTTTACGGCAACCCAGAGCCACCAGTTTACAAACCGTGCAGTCGGTTTATAGACTCCCCTTGGGACGCGCAAGCGGTCGGCACTTCGTCCCCCGGCGTGCCGACGGGCCGGTCGCGGTCCCCACCGCGGCCGGCCGCTCCGTGACCTCAGCGGTGGAGGAGAGCCTCCACCGACTTGCGCAGGGCGGCGGTCACGGTGAGTACGTCAGCGTCGCCGAGGGGCGCGTAGCGGAACGTGGTGCCGATGCCTGCCGCGCGCGGCTCGTCGGCCACTTCGTCGCGGATCTCCGGACAGGCCCTAGGCGGCCCCGGGGTGCCGGGGGCATGCTGAGCGCCATGGTGCAGCAAGTTGCAGAAGGTGCCCGTGACGTGGCGCGAGGAGGGCTCCGTGGCTGAGGACGCGTACGCGCACGGGACCAGCGGGACCCCACTGCTCGGGGACACCGTGGGACGCAACCTCGACCGGGCCGTCGCGGCCTGGCCGGACCGGGACGCGCTCGTGGACGTGCCGAGCGGCAGACGCTGGACGTACGGCGAATTCGGCGCGGCCGTAGCGGAATTGGCGCGCGGGCTCCTCGGCTCGGGGGTCGGCAAGGGCGACCGCGTCGGGATCTGGGCGGTGAACTGCGCCGAGTGGGTGCTCGTGCAGTACGCCTCCGCGCGGATCGGCGCGATCATGGTGAACATCAATCCGGCCTACCGGGCCCACGAGCTGGACTTCGTCCTCAGGCAGGCCGGGGTCTCCGTCCTGGTCGCCTCGCTGTCCCACAAGAGCAGCGACTACCGCGCGCTCGTCGAACAGGTGCGGCCGAACTGCCCCGGACTGCGCGCCGTCCACTACGTCGGGGACCCCTCGTGGGACCGGCTCATCGACGCAGGACGGCAGGTCACGGACGCGGAACTCGCCGCTCGTGAGGCCCAGTTGAGCTGCGACGACCCCGTCAACATCCAGTACACGTCGGGCACCACGGGCTTCCCCAAGGGGGCCACGCTCTCCCACCACAACATCCTCAACAACGGCTACTGGGTGGGCCGTACGGTCGGCTACACGGAACAGGACCGGATATGTCTGCCCGTGCCGTTCTACCACTGCTTCGGCATGGTGATGGGCAATCTCGCGGCCACCTCGCACGGCGCCTGCGTCGTGATCCCCGCGGCGTCCTTCGACCCCGTCGCCACGCTGCGCGCCGTCGAGCGGGAACGCTGCACCTCGCTGTACGGCGTGCCGACCATGTTCATCGCCGAGCTGAACCTCCCCGACTTCGCCTCGTACGACCTGAGTTCGCTGCACACCGGGATCATGGCGGGCTCGCCGTGCCCGGTCGAGGTGATGAAGCGGGTGGTCGCCGAGATGCACATGGCGGAGGTCTCCATCTGCTACGGCATGACCGAGACCTCGCCGGTCTCCACGCAGACCCGCCGCGACGACGACCTGGAGCGCCGCACCGGCACGGTCGGGAGGGTCATGCCGCACATCGAGGTGAAGGTCGTCGACCCGGCCACCGGCGTGACGCTGCCGCGCGGCGCCTCCGGCGAACTCCGCACGCGCGGCTACAGCGTGATGCTCGGCTACTGGGACGAGCCCGAGCGGACCTCCGAGGTGATCGACGCGGGACGCTGGATGCACACGGGTGACCTCGCGGTCATGCGCGACGACGGCTACGTCCAGATCGTCGGCCGCATCAAGGACATGGTCATCAGGGGTGGCGAGAACGTCTACCCCAGGGAGATCGAGGAGTTCCTGTACGGCCACCCGAAGATCTCCGACGTCCAGGTCGTCGGCGCCCCCGACGAGCGGTACGGCGAGGTGCCGCTGGCCTGCGTGATCCTGCGCGAGCCCACCGACGTACTGACGCTCGACGAGCTCCGGGCGTACTGCGAGGGGCAGTTGGCGCACTACAAGATCCCCGCGCGGCTGCGCATCCTCGACTCCTTCCCGATGACGGTCTCGGGCAAGGTGCGCAAGATCGAGCTCAGGGAGCGGTACGGGCCGGGGGAGTGAGGTCGCGGCGCATGCACAGGCGGGGCCACCGGTCCAGGCCGAGCTCCGCCTCGTGCGCGCGGATCGCCCTCAGCCGCGGGGTGAGTTCGTCCGGGGCGAGCGGGCGGAAGCCGATGCGGGCGTAGTACGGGGCGTTCCACGGCACGTCGGCGAACGTCGTCAGGGTGAGCGCCGACCGGCCCGCCGCGCGGGCCCGTTCGGCGGCGTGCCCGATCAGCGCCCCGCCGATCCCGCGGCGGGCGGCGCGCGGATGCACGGAGACCTGCTCGATGTGGTCCGCGTCGGCGTCCTCGACGGGCTCACCGATCAGATACGCGACGGGCACGTCCGCCGCGTCGACGGCCACCCAGGCGCGGCCGGCCCGGCGGAAGCGGTCGAGATCCGCCACGGCGGGCGGCTCGTCGTCGGCGACCGACGCCATCCCGAGGGCGCGGAAGGGTTCGCCCGCGGCCCGCTCGATCTCCTGGAGCAGGGGGAGTTCGGCGGCGGTGACAGGGCGGATGAGCGGGGTCCCGGTGTGCATGGGGCCGAGTATGCACCGGCCGAAATCAGTTGTGCGCGGACGGGTGGTGCGGGGATCGTGGGCCGGTCCGTCCGCTGATCCCGTGAGGTACCTGTGCGTCTTCCCAGAACCGGTACGCCCGGTGAGTCCGAGGTGTCCGGTGCGGCGGGGACCGGCGAAGGGGCCGGGCTCCGGCCTGGGCGCGGACTCGGGCGCGGAATGGTGTGGCTGCTCGCCGTGGCCTGCGGCGTCGGCGTGGGCAACGTGTACTTCCCGCAGGCCATCAGCCCGCTGATCGCCGACGGCCTCGGGGTCGCGCCGGACACGGCGGCCTTCGTCGTGACGGCGACCCAGTTCGGCTACGCGGGCGGCATCTTCCTGCTCGTCCCGCTCGGCGACCGCTTCCCCCACCGGCCGCTCCTCGTCACGCTGTTCACGCTCGCCGGAATCGGCCTGCTCGGCGCGGGCGCGGCGCCCGGCATCGGCTCCCTCGTCATCGCGAGCGCCCTCGTCGGCGTCACGACCGTCATCGCCCCGATCATCGCGCCGATGGCGGTGGGCCTGGTGCCCGACGACCGGCGCGGCGCGGTCACCGGCACCCTCCTGAGCGGGTCGATCGGCGGGATGCTGCTGTCCCGCGCCTTCGGCGGGGGCATCGGCGAATGGCTCGGCTGGCGGGCCCCCTACCTGATGTCGGCCGCCGTCGCGCTGGTCATCGCGGTCGTCCTGGCGCGCGCCCTGCCGCGCACGGTCGCGCCGTCGAAGCAGCGCTACCCCGCACTGCTCGCGGCCACGCTCCGGCTGCTGCGCACCGAGCCCGAGCTGCGCCGCTCCTGCGTCTACCAGGCCACGCTCTTCGGCGGGTTCTCCGCGCTGTGGACGGGCGTCGCGCTGCTGCTCACGGGCCCTGAGTACGGGCTCGGCGCGTCAGCCGTCGGGATGCTCGCGCTGGTCAACGCGGGGACGATGCTCGCCACGCCGGTGGCGGGCCGTGCGGTGGACCGGCGCGGCCCCGACGTCGTCAACCTCGTCTGCGTCGTCGCGGTCCTCGTCGCGGCCGCGGTGCTGTTGCTCGGCGGGGTCGGCGGCGCGGTGGGCATCGCGGGGCTCGCGGTGGGCTCGCTGCTGCTCGACGTGGCGATGCAGTCGGGCAGTGTCGCCAACCAGGTGCGGATCTTCGCCCTGAGCGACGAGGCGCGTGCGCGGCTCAACACGGCGTACATGACGTGCGGTTACCTCGGCGGCAGCGTCGGCTCCTGGCTCGGCGTACGCGCGTACGAGGCGTTCGGCTGGTCCGGGGTGTGCGGCCTGGTCGCCCTGCTCGCGGCCGTCGCGCTGGCCCGCCACGTGCTGGGCCCGCGCGCGGCTACGCCCCCGTCGCGATGAGCTCGTCCGCCGCGCTGTTCACGGGCTGCGGCGTGCCGGTGAGGTCCATCGTGAACAGCGGGACGCCGAGCGCGTCGGCACGGGAGCGGGCCTCGTCGGTGTACCCCGCGAGCGAGAAGAACGCGCAGGCGACGGCGGTCTCTTCGGCCTCGGTCATGGCGCTCAGCCACAGACACTCGACATCACGCGGCGCGGTACGCCGCAGCGAGGGCTCCACCTGCGCGACGATGCCACGCGCGGTGATCCGCACCCCCGAGCGCGGCCGGAGCGCACCACTGCGCGTATTGAGATACCCGAGCCACCGCAGATAGAGCGCGGCAACGGTAACGGCGTCACGCGCGTCCCGGATCGTCACGGGGTGGAAGACGGGGCGGGGGCGCGGGGCGGTACGGGGGAACGGAATATGAGCGGGGCCTGTCGGCGCCGAAGCGCCCCGGGCCCCCTCCGCACCGCGCGGCTCCACGTCAGGATCCGGCCTCACCGCATCGTCAGCCCTGGCCACCGAGCCTGCCCCCACCGGACCGTCCAGCTCCTCGGGAGCCTCCGTCCCTGCCCGTCCCGGCTCAGCCGCGCCAGCCACCCCCGGATGCACGGCGCCCTCCGAAGCGGCCGGTCCCGTCGACCCGGGGGCCTTCGTGCCCGCGCGCTTGGGGTCGGCCGCCGCGTCCGTGGGTGACCTGCGCACGCCCTCGACGGAGCCGGGCCGTCCCGTCCCGCCGGGCGCAGCCCACCGCACCGGAGGAAGGGAAGCCCGCATCGCGGGAATGACCGGTACCCGCAGGACCGCCCCGCACGCGCAGCCCAGTTCCGGCTGGGGCCATTGGCCGGGGCGGCCGCAGGCCAGGCAGCGGACCGTTACCCAGGAGTCCGCCCAGGTCTGGTCCGTGAGGGCCGTCGCCGGTGTGTCGCGGGCGATCGGCGGGACCACGGGGGCGCCGCACGCGCACGGGAACGCCGGGGGAGCGTAGGCGTGCTCGCGTCGGCAGAGGGGGCACCGCACCGGCACGCCGCTGTCCGCCATTCCCACCACCGCCTGCCGTCCGTCGTCGCGCCGTGATCCGCGCCGTCCTCTTCCATCGTCCACCAAAGTGCCCTGACGGGGTGTCGAGTTGAGGCAAAGGACGTGGCGGCCGCGAGGCTCGCGAGGGCCAGCAGCACCGCCGCCACCGTGAGCGTCTTGCGGCGGCTGCCGGGCAGCGGGTGGCCCGCCATCCGCGCGACCGTACGGGGCGTGGGCCGGGCCGCCGGATCCTTGGCCAGGCAGGCGGTGAGCAGCGGAAGGAGCGCATCGGGCGCGCCCGTGAGGTCGGGTTCGCCGTGCGTCGCGAGGAGGTCGGCCCCGTCCGGCGGCCCGCCCGCGAAGGGCGCGTGCCCCGTCGCGGCGAAGGCGAGCACCGCGCCGAGCGAGAAGACGTCGGCGGCGGGCGTGGCGAGACCCTGTGCCAGCTGCTCCGGCGCGGCGTACCCCAGGGCCCCCGCCCCCCACTTCCCGTCCACGCCCCGCGCGATCCCGAAGTCGACGACGCGGGGCCCGGCCTCGGCGAGCAGGACGTTCGACGGCTTCAGGCCCCGGTGGACCAGGCCCGCACCGTGGATGGTGTCCAGGGCCCAGGCCAGGGCGCTCGCCAGGGACCGCAACTCGGCGACACCGAGCGGCCCCGCGCCGCCCGGCGACGAACCCTCCGCCACGCGCGCGTGCAACGTGGGCCCCCGTACGTACTCCATGGCGACCCACGGCACCCCCGCGTCCGCCCCCACGTCCGCGTCGACGAGCGCGGCCGTATGGCGGCCGTGCACCGCGCCGAGCGTGGCGACCTCGCGGGCGAAGCGGGCGCGGAACTCCGCGTCCCTGGCGAGAAAGGCGTGCACCACCTTGAGCGCGACGGCCCGGCCCCGCGCGTCGTGTGCGAGGCGGACCGTCCCCGTCGTGCCCCGTCCGAGCAGTGCTCCGGCCGTCCAGCGGCCGTACGTCTCCGGTGCTGTGGCCACGGTCGACCCCCCGGTGGTGTCGCGCCGGTGTGGCGCGAATCCACCGTCTGGGACGCCCCCGCGGCGGGCCTGGTTCCCGGCCCGCGCGGGCGCCCGGATCGCGGATGTCTCTTGACGGTCTCCGCAGCACGCCTCTACATTGCTTCCATATAGCAGAACAAACTTTCCACAATGCGGAAACTGAAGCTCACCGCGGGGCGCGACGGGAGCCGAAACCGCCAGCCGTACGCGGTGGCCGAGAGGCCGCCGCAGCTGTCGAAGCTGTTGTCGAAGCAGGAGAACTCCCATGGCTCGTATGACCGCTGCCCGCGCGGCAGTTGAGATCCTCAAGCGCGAAGGCGTCGTCAACGCGTTCGGTGTTCCGGGCGCCGCGATCAACCCCTTCTACAAGGCGCTCAAGGAGGGCGGTGGCATCGACCACACGCTCGCCCGCCACGTCGAGGGCGCCTCGCACATGGCCGAGGGCTACACCCGGGCCAACCCGGGCAACATCGGTGTCTGCATCGGTACGTCCGGCCCCGCCGGCACCGACATGATCACCGGCCTGTACTCCGCGATCGGCGACTCGATCCCGATCCTCTGCATCACCGGACAGGCGCCCACGCACCTGCTCCACAAGGAGGACTTCCAGGCGGTCGACATCGCGACGATCGCCAAGCCGGTGACGAAGATGGCCGTCACCGTCCTGGAGGCCGCGCAGGTCCCCGGCGTCTTCCAGCAGGCGTTCCACCTGATGCGCTCGGGCCGTCCCGGGCCCGTCCTGATCGACCTGCCGATCGACGTCCAGCAGACGGAGATCGAGTTCGACCCGGAGACGTACGAGCCGCTGCCGGTCTACAAGCCGTCGGCGACCCGCGCCCAGATCGAGAAGGCGATCGGCTTCCTCCTGGAGTCCGAGCGTCCGCTGATCGTCGCGGGCGGCGGCATCATCAACGCGGACGCCTCCGACCTCCTGGTCGAGTTCGCCGAGATCACCAACACCCCGGTCGTGCCGACCCTGATGGGCTGGGGCACCATCCCCGACGACCACGACCTGAACGCGGGCATGGTCGGCCAGCAGACCGGCCACCGCTACGGCAACGCGACGTTCCTGGAGTCGGACTTCGTCCTCGGCATCGGCAACCGCTGGGCCAACCGTCACACCGGCTACAAGCTGGACGTGTACACCCAGGGCCGCACGTTCGTGCACGTCGACATCGAGCCGACGCAGATCGGCAAGATCTTCGCGCCGGACTACGGGATCGCCTCCGACGCCAAGGTCGCGCTCGAACTCTTCGTCGAGGTCGCCAAGGAGCTCAAGGCCGCGGGCAAGCTGCCCGACCGCTCGGCCTGGGTCGCCTCGCACCTGGAGCGCAAGGAGACCCTCCAGCGCCGCACGCACTTCGACAACGTGCCGATGAAGCCGCAGCGCGTGTACGAGGAGATGAACAAGGCCTTCGGCCCCGAGACGCGCTACGTCACGACCATCGGCCTCTCCCAGATCGCCGGCGCGCAGATGCTGCACGTCTACAAGCCGCGCCACTGGATCAACTGCGGCCAGGCGGGCCCGCTGGGCTGGACCATCCCGGCCGCGCTCGGCACCGCGAAGGCCGACCCGGAGACGCCGGTCGTCGCGCTCTCCGGTGACTACGACTTCCAGTTCATGATCGAGGAACTGGCGGTCGGCGCGCAGCACCGCATCCCGTACGTCCACGTCCTGGTGAACAACGCCTACCTGGGCCTGATCCGGCAGGCGCAGATCGGTCTGGACATCAACTTCCAGGTCAACCTGGAGTTCGAGAACCAGAACTCCCCGGAGCTGGGCGTCTACGGCGTCGACCACGTCAAGGTCGCCGAGGGCCTCGGCTGCAAGGCGATCCGCGTCACCGAGCCCGACGACCTCCTGCCGGCCTTCGAGCAGGCCAAGAAGCTCGCCGCGGAGTACCGGGTCCCGGTGGTCGTCGAGGCGATCCTGGAGCGCATCACGAACATCTCGATGAGCCCCACGGCCGACATCAGCGACGTCAAGGAGTTCGAGGAGATCGCCACGGAGCCGGGCCACGCGCCGACGGCGATCCGCCCGCTGAAGGTCTGACGGCGGGTACGGAGAAGTAACGAGCAGTACTGACAGGGGCGGTCCACCAGAGGGGGGTGGACCGCCCCTTCGGCATGCCGGGGAACCTCACCCGAACGGGCTAATCGGGGACGAGCGCTCCAGTCCCGTCCGTGCGCCTCAACCAGGCGCGTATCGCCCTTCGAGTAACCGGCCGCGGAACCCTGCGTGAGCTTCGCGATTGCACGCGGGCCGTCGAAGCAGCGCCATGGAGGGCGAGGGCGTGCGGTCCCGTGGCCGGCTTCGAGCCGAGCCAGTCGCGTGCCCGAGGGAGTGATCACCCATGACGCAGGGCGAGGCCTTCAGCAATCCCGACGCACTCAAGGGACTCACGGCGTACGACGCAAGCGGCGAGAAGATCGGCTCAGTCGAGCAGGTCTACCTCGACGACAGCACGGGGCGGGCCGAGTGGGTGACGGTGAAGACCGGCTTGTTCGGTACGAAGGAGAGCTTCGTGCCACTGGACGGAGCGGCCCGCAGGGACGACGCGCTCCAGGTCAGGCCAGCCAAGGACGTGGTGAAGGACGCACCGCGGGTGGACGCCGACCAGCACCTGGACGCGGCGCAGGAGCAGGAGCTGTACGCCCACTACGGCATGACCAAGCCCAGCCCGCGGGCCCGCGGCGTCGCGGGCACCGCGGCCGGCACCCCGGTGGCGGGCATGAGCACCGGTGTCGGCGCCGAGAGCCACGGACGGCACGCGGGCGCGAAGGAGTTCGCCTCGCGCGGTGCGGCCGGAGCGGCCGGTGCGGACGAGAAGGCCGAGGCGCTCGTGCGCTCCGAGGAGCGGCTGCGGGTCGGCACGGAGGAGACGGAGTCCGGTCACGCGCGGCTGCGCAAGGTCGTGGAGACCGAGGAGGTCACCACGTCCGTACCGCTCTCGCACGAGGAGGTGCGCGTGGTGCGCGAGCCCATCGGCGAGGGTGAGCAGGTGCGTTCGCGGATCGGCGAGGGCCAGACCGAGGTGACGCTGCACGCGGAGAGGGCGGTCGTCAGGAAGGAGACCGTCCCGGTGGAGCGCGTGCGCCTGGAGACGGAGCGGGTCACCGAGCAGCAGGAGGTGTCCGACACGGTCCGCAAGGAGCGGATCGAGTACGACGCCCCGAAGGACGAGGGCAAGTACGGCAAGGACACCAAGGGCGGTGACTGGCGGGGCAAGCGGGGCCCGGGCCACTGACCGCGGCACACAGCAGAGCGCCGAGCACGGGACCGTCCGTGCTCGGCGCTCTGGTCCGTCGCCGCGACGACGTTGTTGCCGTCCGACGGCGCGCGACTGGCGGAACATGCGTACGCGCTGCCGGACGGAGTCCATGGGCCCCGGGCGAAGGGGCGGGTGGACGGGACCGCGGCGGGTGCGACGAACCGGGGGTTCCCCTCCCTCAGGTCGAGAAGGAATCCTTCGGCCCATTACCACCGCACTGGCTCGCAGAGCCGCCGCGGACCTGGCCTGCCCGCGTGCGTCACGTACCACCCCTCATCCGGGTCCGTGACGACGGTGCGGGCTCAGCGCCGATGACCTGACCTCCCGTCAACTCACCGGCGCAGCCTGGGAACTGCCGCTCGCTCAGTCCTCGCGCAGGGCGCGGACGGCCTTCTCGACGCGCTTGCCGTAGTCGGCGTCGGCGGCGTGGAAGTGGGCGAGGTTCTTCTCGATGACGTCGTCGCGGGAGACCTGCGAGAGGCCACCGGCGATGTTCGCCACCAGACGGGACTTCTCGTCCTCCGACATCAGGCGGAACAGCTCGCCCGCCTGGAAGAAGTCGTCGTCCTTGGTGTGGGCCGGGGCCTCGTGCGTGCCCGTGTAGCCGTTGACGGCGAGCGGCGCGGAGAGCGCCTGGCCGGTCTCGGCGGGACCGTCGTACGAGTTGGGCTCGTAGTTCTTGCGGTCGCGGCCGTACGCGTTGGTCGCCATCAGGCCGTCGCGGCCGTAGTTGTCGGCCTTCGTCGCCTTGGGGGCGTTCACCGCGAGCTGGGTGTGGTTGACGCCCAGGCGGTAGCGGTGCGCGTCCGCGTAGGCGAACAGGCGGCCCTGGAGCATCTTGTCCGGCGAGGGACCGATGCCCGGGACGAAGTTGTTCGGGGAGAAGGCTGCCTGCTCCACCTCGGCGAACACGTTGTCGGGGTTGCGGTCGAGGACCAGACGGCCCACGCGCTGCAGCGGGTAGTCCTTGTGCGGCCACACCTTGGTGAGGTCGAACGGGTTGAAGCGGTACTCGGCCGCGTCCGCCGCCGGCATGATCTGCACGTGCAGCGTCCAGGACGGGTTCACGCCGCGCTCGATGGCCTGGAGGAGGTCCGTCTGGTGCGAGTTGGGGTCCTTGCCCGCGAGCTCGGCGCCCTGCTCGGCGGAGAGGCTGCGGATGCCCTGGTTCGTCTTGAAGTGGTACTTGACGAAGAAGGCCTCGCCCTGCGCGTTCGTCCACTGGTAGGTGTGCGAGCCGTAGCCGTTCATGTGGCGGTACGACGCGGGGATGCCGCGGTCACCCATCAGCCAGGTGATCTGGTGCGTCGCCTCGGGGGCGTGCGCCCAGAAGTCCCAGACGTTGTCCGCCTCCTGCTTGCCCGTGAAGGGGTCGCGCTTCTGGGAGTGGATGAAGTCGGGGAACTTGATCGGGTCCTTGATGAAGAACACCGGGGTGTTGTTGCCGACGAGGTCGTAGTTGCCCTCCTCGGTGTAGAACTTCAGCGCGAAACCGCGCGGGTCGCGGACCGCGTCCGCGCCGCCCAGGTTGTCCGCCACGGTGGAGAACCGCAGGAAGACCTCGGTGCGCTTGCCGATCTCGGCGAGGAAGTCGGCGTGGGTGAAGCCGGTGACGTCGTCCGTCACCTCGAAGTAGCCGTACGCACCGGAGCCGCGGGCGTGCACGACACGCTCCGGGATGCGCTCACGGTTGAAGCGGGCGAGCTTCTCCAGGAGGTGCTGGTCCTGGAGCAGGATCGGGCCACCGACGCCGGCGGTGGCTGAGTTCTGGTTGTCGGCGACGGGGGCGCCGGACTCGGTCGTAAGCACGCGCTTCGACATCGTGACCTTCCGTGCTGTGACTGCTGAGGTGTTCGGAGCGTAAGGACCCCTGAACTGCTACGTCAACAGTTTGTTGAAGTTGATGATGGGGTTCCGGGCCGCGGCGACGCCTGGGCGCGACAGGACAGGTGTCAGCGCCACCGCGGCCCGGAAGTTCATGAGGAGCTCTTAGAGCTCGGCACCCGAGAGACGCTCGACGGCGCGCAGCAGGGCGGAGTGGTCGAGGCCGCCGTCACCCTGGGCGCGCAGCGAGGCGACCAGCTGGGCGACGACCGCGCCGACCGGCAGGGCGGCACCGACGTTGCGGGCGGCGTCGGTGACGATGCCCATGTCCTTGTGGTGCAGGTCGATCCGGAAGCCGGGCTTGAAGTCCCGGTTCAGGAAGTTGTCCTTCTTGCGGGTCAGCACGGTCGAGCCGGCGAGGCCGCCGTTCAGGACGTCCAGCGCGGCCGTCAGGTCCACGCCGGACTTCTCCAGGAAGACCACGGCCTCGGCGCACGCCTGGATGTTGACGGCGACGATGAGCTGGTTGGCGGCCTTCACGGTCTGGCCCGAGCCGTGCGGACCGCACAGCACGATGGTCTTGCCCAGGGCGTCCAGGAGCGGCTTGGCCTCGTCGAAGTCGGCCTGCTCACCGCCGACCATGATGGAGAGCACGGCCTCGATGGCACCGGCCTCGCCACCGGACACCGGGGCGTCCAGGACGCGCAGGCCCTTCTCCTTGGCGGCCTTGGCCAGGTCCACGGAGGTCTGCGGGGTGATCGACGACATGTCGACGATCAGCGCACCGGACCTCGCGTTCTCCAGGATGCCGTCGGCACCGTACGCGATGGCCTCGACCTGCGGCGACGCGGGCACCATCGTGACCACGACGTCGGCGTCCTTGACGGCGTCGGCGATGGACTTCGCCACGGTGCCGCCGGCCGCGGCCAGGCGGTCCAGCTTGTCCTGCTCCAGGGTGAAGCCGGTGACGGAGTAACCCGCCTTGATCAGGTTCTCGGACATGGGGGAGCCCATGATGCCGAGTCCGATCCACGCGATCTTGGGAAGGTTGCTCATGCGGGTGCCTCTCTAACTGCTTTCGTACGACGGTGAGTTGGCGCTCAGCGCGCGGCGCGGGCCTCGGCGGGCAGCCAGTCGAAGGAGGCGGCGGCGTCGGCGGCCTTGTACTCCAGGCCGACCCACCCCTCGTACCCGACCTTGGCGAGCTGGTCGAGCAGGGCCTCCAGGGGCAGCGACCCCGTGCCGGGGGCGCCGCGGCCCGGGTTGTCCGCGATCTGCACGTGGCCGGTCTGGGCGGCGTAGCGCTCGATGACCGACGGCAGGTCCTCGCCGTTCATGGACAGGTGGTACAGGTCCATCAGGAACTTGGCGTTGCCGAGCCCGGTGAGGGCGTTCACCTTGTCGACGATCTCGATCGCCTTGGGCGCGCTCACGATGGGGCACAGCGGCGACTCGGGCTTGTTGAGGGCCTCGATGAGGAGGATCGCGCCGACGCGGTCGGCCTCGCGGGCCGCGAGCGCCAGGTTCTCCAGGGCGAGGTCATCCTGCACCGCCGGGTCCACGCCTTCGACGCGGTTGCCGTACAGCGCGTTGAGCGCCGTGCAGCCGAGGGACTTCGCGAAGTCGGCCGCCACCGCGAGGTTCGCGCGGAACTTCTCGCTCTCCTCGCCGGGGATCGACAGGGCGCCGCGGTCGGGGCCCGGCAGCTGTCCGGCGTAGAAGTTCAGACCCACCAGCTGGACGCCCGCGTCCTCGATCGCCTTCTTCAGGGCGTCGAGCTCGGACTGCTCGGGGGTGGGGGCGTCGACCCAGGGCCACCACAGCTCGACCGCGCTGAAGCCGGCCTTCGCGGCGGCCGCGGGGCGCTCCAGGAGCGGGAGCTCGGTGAAGAGGATCGACAGGTTCACATTGAAGCGCTGGTCGGAGTATCCCATGGGGCTTCCGCGCTCCTTCCGTATTGCGGAAGTTCATTTCTGCTTGATGGAAGAGTGCCTGCGATCTGCGGAAGCTGTCAAGAGGGGGCTGCCGAAAATTCGAGGACCGGCAGTAGGTTGTTCCGCGTGCGATTGAGAGTGGAGTTCACGACCGAACCCTTCGATCTCGACGAGGCCCCGGCGCATGCGCTGGTCGCCCGTGACGTCATCGAGGGAGCCCCGCTTGACGCGGTGGACGTAGGTCCGTTCGGCAATACGGCGGAGGGGGAGATCGACGCGGTGCTCACCGCGGTCGACGCCATGCTGCGCCGGTCCCTGGGGGCCGGTGCCACCCGGGTCTCGCTGCAGGTCAACGTGATCGGCGAACCGGGGGAGTCGGGCGAGCCGGGGGAGGCGGATAAGTGACCAGCTTCGGGGACGACCCCTTCGTCACCGCGGTGAAGCCGCTGGTGGACGCCATGGGCGGCGAGCTGATGCCGCCCGCAGAGGCGGGGGCCGACGACGTCGTCCTCGCCTGGGAGGGTGAGGACGTGGTGGCCGTGCGCCTGCCGCAGCTCGCCGACTCCCTGGACCACATCCTGCTCGCCCTGGAGCGCAAGCGGGGCAGGCCCCTGTCCGAGCTGGACCGCAAGGCGAAGCAGGAGGTCGTACGCATATTGGAGGCCCGGGGGGCGTTCTCCGTACGACACGGTGTCGAGACTGTGGCGAGCGCCCTAGGCGTCAGTCGTTTTACCGTCTACAACTACCTGAACAGGGAGAACGCGGCGAAGGGCGACTGACCGCCACCCTCCCGCAAGTCACCCTGTGCAGCCGAGCCGTCACCCGTATGAACGGGTGGCGGCTTCTTTGTTCAAGTTATTTCAACAAACTGTTGACGCCGTGTTGTTGAAGGTCTTAGCTGTTCCGCAGCCCGTCCAGCACAAGGCCACGGAGGCTCCCGTGACTTCGAGTACGACACCGGGTCTCACCCGGTTCAACGCCTTGGAGGAGGCCGCGGCCACCGCCGCCCTCCACGAGGCATGCGCCTCTTCGGCCTGGGGAGGAAAGCTCCTCGCCCAGCGCCCCTACGCCACTGCCGAAGCCCTCTTCGCCGCGAGCGACGCCGCCATGGCAGAGCTCACCGCCGACGATCTGGCCGAGGCGATGGCGGGGCACCCGCCGATCGGCCGCCCGAAGCCCGGGGACCCGACCTCGTCCCGCGAACAGCGGGGCATGGCAGGGGCCTCCGAGGAGCTCAAGGCCGAACTGCTCGAACTGAACCTGGCCTACCAGGAGAAGTTCGGACACGTCTTCCTGATCTGCGCGACCGGTGCCACCGCCGAGTTCATGCTCGGACAGCTCAGGATCCGGATCGAGAACGAGGCGGAGGGAGAGCGGGAGATCGTCCGTACCGAACTGGGCAAGATCAACCGCATCCGCCTGACCCGTCTCGTAGAAGAAGGAAGCGACGCATGAGCACCGCCACCACCGCCTCGGTGTCCACCCACATCCTGGACACCAGCGTCGGACGCCCCGCAGAGGGCGTCGCCATCTCCCTGTCGGCCCGCAGCGGCTCGGGCTCGGAGTGGCAGGCGCTCGGCGGCAGCGCGACCGACGCGGACGGCCGCTGCAAGGACCTGCCGGCCCTGCCGGAAGGCACCACCCACGTACGTCTCGACTTCGAGACCGAGACGTACTTCCTGAACAAGCACAAGCAAGCCGAGGCGCAGCAGGACGCCCCCGCGAATCGGGACAGCGGTGCGACCGGAGCGTTCTTCCCGGAGGTGGCGATCACGTTCGCCGTCACGCCGGGCGAGCACTACCACGTACCGCTGCTGCTCAACCCGTTCGGCTACTCCGTTTACCGAGGGAGCTAGCAGACATGCCCACCATTCTGGGACAGAACCAGTACGGCAAGGCTGAGAACCGGGTCGTAAAGATCACGCGGGACGGCGACACCCACCACATCAAGGACCTGAACGTCTCGGTCGCCCTCTCCGGCGACCTGGACGACGTCCACTACAACGGCTCGAACGCCAACTGCCTGCCGACGGACACCACGAAGAACACCTGCTTCGCGTTCGCCAAGGAATACGGCATCGAGTCCGCCGAGCAGTACGGCATCCACCTCGCCCGGCACTTCGTGGACAGCCAGCCCTCGATCCACCGCGCGCGGATCCGCATCGAGGAGTACTCCTGGGAGCGCATCGGCGGCTCCGACAGCAACTCCAAGTTCATCGGAGCCGACGAGGTCAAGCACTCCTTCGTCCGCAAGGGCCAGGAGACGCGGGTCGCCCAGATCACCTATGACGGCGAGAACTTCGAGGTCCTGTCCGGGCTCAAGGACCTGACCGTGATGAACTCCACGAACTCCGAGTTCTGGGGCTACATCAAGGACAAGTACACGACCCTGCAAGAGGACTACGACCGCATCCTCGCCACCTCCCTCTCCACCTGGTGGCGGCACAACTGGACCAACGACGAGCAGCGCATGCCGAGTTGGGAGCGGTCCTACGAGCAGGCGAAGAAGCACATCCTGCACGCCTTCGTCGAGACCTACTCGCTCTCGCTGCAGCAGACGCTCTACCAGATGGGCTCGCGGGTCATCAACAACCGCAGCGAGATCGACGAGATCCGCTTCTCCGCGCCCAACAAGCACCACTTCCGCCAGGACCTCTCCGCCTTCGGACTCGACAACGAGGCCAAGGACGGGGCCGTCTACTACGCGGCCGACCGTCCCTACGGCCTGATCGAGGCCACGATCCTGCGGGACGGCGTCGAGCCGAAGATCCCGGTCGACATGACCAACCTCTGACGCGGGACGCGCGCCCCCGCCCCACCGCAGTGAGCGGGGGCGCGCCACACCGGAGGGAACAGCAATGGCACAGCCTGCAACGGGGCCGGCAGAAGGCCCGTGTTCCACCCCATCGGACATAGCTGACGCCGAGTCGACTTCCGGCTGTCATCCGGTGGACGAGAAGCTCCACCCCTCGCGGCTCGTCCCCGCCGCGCTCCAGCACATCGCCGCCATGTACGCGGGCGTCGTCACCCCTCCGCTCATCATCGGCCAGGCGTGCGGCCTGGACACCGTGGCGCAGACCCGGCTCATCGCCGCCGGTCTCCTGATCGCCGGTCTCGCCACCATCCTGCAGACGCTCGGCGTCAAGGGCTTCGTCGGCAACCGGCTGCCGTTCGTCAACGCGGCCTCGTCCGCGGGCATCGCGCCCATCCTCGCCATCGCCGAGACCAACGCCAAGGGCGACCAACTCCCGGCGATCTACGGCGCGGTGATGGTCGCGGGCGTCTTCTGTCTCGCCGTCGGACCCTTCTTCGGCCGGCTGCTCCGCTTCTTTCCGCCGCTGGTCACCGGCGTCGTCATCACCCTCATCGGCGTCACGCTGATGCCCGTGCCGGTCAAGTGGGCACAGGGCGGGGACGAGACCGACCCGACCTTCGGCGACATGAAGTACCTCGCGCTCGCCGCCTTCACGCTCGTCGTGATCCTGCTGTTCCAGCGATTCGGCCGCGGCTTCCTCAAGCAAGTCGCCCTGCTTGCGGGCATGTTCATCGGCACGCTCGCCGCGATCCCGTTCGGGATGGCCGACTTCACCTCCGTGCAGACGGCGCCGCTCGCCGCGCTGCCCACGCCGTTCGCCGCCGGTGCGCCCGTCTTCCAGCCCGCCGCGATCCTCTCGCTCTGCATCGTGATGCTGGTCCTGATGACCGAGTCGGCGGCCGGGATGCTGGCCCTCGGCGAGATCTGCGACCGCAAGACCGACGGGAAGACCATCACCCGCGGCCTGCGCACCGACGGCATCGCCACGCTCGTCGGACCGGTCTTCGGCGGCTTCCCGACCTCGGCCTTCGCGCAGAACGTCGGTGTCGTCTCCCTGACACGTGTCCGCAGCCGGTACGTCGTCGCCGTCGCGGGCGGCGCGCTCATCGTGCTCGGTGCCTTCCCGGTGCTCGGCGCGGTCGTGAACGTCGTCCCCATGCCGGTGCTCGGCGGCGCGGGCATCGTCCTCTTCGGCTCCATCGCGGTCAGCGGCATCCGCACGCTCTCCGAGGCGGGCCTGGACGACAGCTCCAACATCATCCTGGTGGCCGTGTCGCTCGGAGCGGGCATCATCCCGCTCGCGGCGCCCACCTTCTACGCGGAGTTCCCCGCGTGGGCCCAGACCGTGCTCGGCTCCGGCATCAGCGCCGGCGCGCTCGTCGCGGTCACGCTCAACCTGTTCTTCCACCATCTCGGCACCCGTGGCTCCAACGCCGCGGCACTCAAATCTTCCTAGGGTCATGCCGTGCCCACATCGCCACTCACCCACGAAGGAAGCACCATGGCAACCTCGGCAAACCCCGACGGCGCCGTAGAGCGCATCGTCATCGAGAACGCCGCCATCGCGACGGTCGACGCCCAGGACACCGAGTACGCCTCGGGACACGTCGTCGTCGCGGGCAACAAGATCGAGTCGATCGGTGCCGGAAAGGCCCCCGAGGGCCTGGCGAACGTCGTACGCCGTGTCGACGCCACCGGCCACCTCGTCACCCCCGGCCTGGTCAACACGCACCACCACTTCTACCAGTGGATCACCAGGGGCCTGGCCACCGACCACAACCTGTTCAACTGGCTGGTGGCGCTGTACCCGACGTGGGCGCGCATCGACGAGCAGATGACGTACGCGGCCGCGCAGGGCTCGCTCGGCATGATGGCCCGCGGCGGCGTCACCACCGCCATGGACCACCACTACGTCTTCCCGCAGGGCTCCGGCGACCTGTCGGGCTCGATCATCCGTGCCGCCTCCGAGATGGGCGTCCGCTTCACCCTGGCCCGCGGTTCCATGGACCGCAGCGAGAAGGACGGCGGGCTGCCGCCGGACTTCGCCGTCGAGACCCTCGAAGGCGCGCTCGCCGCGACCGAGGAGACCGTCAAGAAGCACCACGACGCGTCCTTCGACGCGATGACGCAGGTCGCCGTCGCGCCCTGCTCGCCGTTCTCCGTCTCCACCGAACTCATGAAGCAGGGCGCCGAGTTGGCGCGCCGCCTCAACGTCAGGCTGCACACCCACGGCAGCGAGACGGTCGAGGAGGAGAAGTTCTGCCACGAGCTGTTCGGCATGGGCCCGACCGCCTACTTCGAGTCCACCGGATGGCTCGGTGAGGACGTGTGGATGGCGCACTGCGTCCACATGAACGACTCCGACATCGCCGCGTTCGCCCGCACCGGCACGGGCGTCGCCCACTGCCCGTCGTCCAACGCGCGGCTCGCGGCCGGCATCGCCCGCGTCCCCGACATGCTCAAGGCGGGCGTCCCGGTCGGCCTCGGCGTCGACGGCACCGCGTCCAACGAGTCCGGCGAGCTCCACACCGAGCTGCGCAACGCCCTGCTCATCAACCGGCTCGGCGCGCACCGCGAGTCCGCCCTGAACGCCCGTCAGGCGCTGCGCCTCGGCACGTACGGCGGCGCCCAGGTGCTCGGCCGTGCCGCGCAGATCGGCTCCCTGGAGGCCGGCAAGCTCGCCGACCTGGTCCTGTGGAAGATCGACGGCATCGGGCACGCCTCGATCGCCGACCCGGTCACCGCCATCGTCTTCGGCGCGGCGGCCCCGGTCACCCTCTCCCTCGTCAACGGCAAGCCGGTCGTGGAGAACGGCCGTCTGCTGCACGCCGACGAGGACGCCATCGCCCGCTCCACGCGGGACGAGGCGCAGCGTCTCGCGCGGATCGCCGCCGGGAGCTGACCCCATGAACTCCGGTTGAGGGGGACGGCCCTGAACCGGACTTGAGCAGCCGAGCGGGCTGCTCAAGTGCCGCCCCGGAACGCGGCCCAAAGCTTCGCGTTCCCGGGGCGGTCAGTACTACCTGGGCGCATTTCCGCCGGCGGCCACGCCGGTCCTCTCAGCACCATCCACAACTTCACACCGAGCAAGCCCTTGCACGACGCACCACCTCCCAGAAGCGAAAAGTGCCGGCGTCCAGCCGGTACTGGAAAACAACCGGAGGAGCCACAGTGGCCAATCAGCCCAGGTTCACCAAGCAAGGCACCACCCCAGACCCATCCGGAGACGACGGCGAGAGCGCCATATCCGGCACGTCCGGCGAGCACGCGGTCCACCCGGTCGACGAGAAGCTGCCGCCGCTGAAGATGGCGACGACCGGCCTCCAGCACGTGGCCGCCATGTACGCGGGAGTCGTCGCGCCCCCGCTGATCGTGGGAGCCGCGATCGGCCTGTCCGCCAAGGAACTCACCTTCCTGACCGGCGCCTGTCTCTTCACCGCGGGCCTCGCGACCTTCCTCCAGACCCTCGGCATCTGGAAGATCGGCGCCCGCCTTCCCTTCGTCAACGGCGTGACCTTCGCCGGAGTCGCCCCCATGCTGGCGGTCGTCGACTCCACCAAGGACAAGGACGACGCGCTGCCGATCATCTTCGGCGCGGTGATCGTCGCGGGCGTGCTCGGCTTCATCGCCGCCCCGTTCTTCTCCAAGATGATCCGCTTCTTCCCGCCGGTCGTCACCGGCACGGTGATCACCCTGATCGGCATCTCGCTGATGCCCGTCGCCTTCGGCTGGGCACAGGGTCCTGTCCCCGGCGCCGACGACTACGGCTCGATGAAGAACCTCGGGCTCGCGGGCATCACGCTCGTCGTCGTCCTGCTGCTGCGCCGCTTCACCACCGGCTTCGTGAAGCAGATCGCCGTACTGCTCGGCCTGGTCATCGGCACGGTGATCGCGATCCCCTTCGGCGTCACGGACTTCGGCCCGGTCGGCGACGCGGACATCGTCGGCTTCCCGACGCCCTTCCACTTCGGCGCCCCGCAGTTCGCGGCCGCCGCGATCGTCTCCCTCTGTGTGGTCATGGTCGTCTCGATGACCGAGTCGACCGCCGACATGCTGGCGCTCGGTGAGATCGTCGACCGCCCGGCCGACGAGAAGACCATCGCCGCGGGCCTGCGCGCGGACACCCTCGGCTCGGCGATCAGCCCGCTCTTCAACGGCTTCATGTGCAGTGCCTTCGCGCAGAACATCGGCCTCGTCGCGATGACCAAGATCCGCAGCCGGTACGTCGTGGCGGCGGGCGGCGGTTTCCTCGTCCTGATGGGTCTGTGCCCGATGGCCGCTTCGCTGATCGCGGTCGTGCCGCGCCCGGTGCTCGGCGGCGCGGGCGTGGTGCTCTTCGGCTCGGTCGCGGCGAGCGGCATCCAGACGCTGGTCAAGGCGAACCTGGAGAAGGACAACAACGTGCTGATCGTGGCGGTCTCGCTGGCCGTCGGCCTGATCCCGATCGCGGCGCCGGAGTTCTACCACGCGTTCCCGGAGACCGCGAAGATCATCCTCGACTCGGGCATCTCCACCGGCTGCGTGGCGGCCGTGCTCCTGAACCTGGTCTTCAACCACATCGGCAAGAACCGCGACGACGACGACGTCACGGCGCCGATGGAGGGCGGCGGAGCGATCGCGGAGACCCGGGTGCCGGGGCAGGCCGTGGTGCACTGACCCTGCCGCCGCGGTCCCAGGCGTCCGATGGCCCCCGCGCGGTCAGGTCCCGCGCGAGGGGCCACCGCGCGCGGGCCGTCGGACAGGGCCGTCGGACAAGGGCCACCGCGCGAGCGGCCGGTGCTCAGTCGCTGTCGACGTCCATCGCGTCGCCCTGTGCGGCACCGGCCCCGGCGCCGGCCGGGATGACCTTGAGAAGGTTGCCGTCCTTGTCGCACAGCTCCGCGCGCAGGATGTGACCGGACGTCATGCCCCGCCAGAAGATGACCTCCTGCTGCTGGGCGAAGGCCGTGGTGCCCAGGGTGTCCACCAGGTCGATGCCGCCGGGCGCGCTGATCACGTAGCGGTAGCCGCTGCCGTCGGGCTGGCGCGCCCAGTCGGGCACGTATCCGCCGGGGGAGCGGGTGGTGCTGACGAAGCCGGTCTTCTGGAGCAGCTTCTGGTAGTGCCGCAGGCTGGCCGGCAGCTTCTCGTTCCAGGCGTCGAAGCCCTTGCCGAGGATCTGGTCGGGGGTGCGCTTGTCCCACCGGTACAGGAGTTCGTTGTCCTTGCGGTAGCGCAGCGGCGGGACGGCGCGGCCCTGCTTGCGGTCCTCGCGCATCGACTTGACCTTGCCGGGGTCGGGGCCGTACGTGCTGTCCCCGAAGCCCACCGCCGGCTGCGGGGTCGGCGTGGTCTCCCGCGGGTACTTGTTCCGCTCGTCCATGAACTCCGCGTAGTCGTACTCGCCCGCCTCGGAGTCGATGCCGCCGTCGGACAGCTCCTCGGCGTCGGAGTAGTCCAGCTTGTCGACGTCCATCGCGTCCGGCCCCTGCGCCCGTTGGACGACGGGCTGCTCACCGCGCTGTCGCTCGTCCTCCTGGAGCAGCTGGACGACGGCGGCGTTGCCCGCGGTGCTCTGGAGCGCCTGGAGCCGTTGCAAGGGAGAGCCGGCACCGGCCGGGGCTCTGCGGGCCGCGGCTCGCGACGTCGCTGGGGCGTTGGTCCTGGCGTGGTCGTGTTCGCGCAACGGGGGGCTCCTCGGTGACAGAGGGTCCCATGTTTCCCGGTGGGTGCCGGTCGGCGCCAGAAGCCGAAGGGCAGCATCGGGTGGCCGAACGGGCAGGTGGGCGCGGTAGGAGCGGTCGATCCGAGGGGGCCGGAGGTCTTCCGCAGCCGGGGTGCGCTGACGTAACGTCGTGGCGCCGCCGATCGCATGGCGGAAGTTACTTTCCAGTCGGTCAGCCGCCCTGTGCCGCGTCTCATGAACTCCCACGGCCCACGGGCGACTTCCGGCGTCACGCAACGGAAGAAGCGCCACCCATGAGTTCTGACATGAGTTCTGAAGCGAAGTCCGCCGGCGCGCGTGCGGGCGCCCCCGAAGTCCACCCCGTCGACGAGGTCCTGCCGCCGGGCCGGATGCTCGTCGCCAGCCTCCAGCACGTCGCCTCCATGTACGCGGGCGCGGTCTCCGTCCCGCTGGTGGTGGCCGTCGCCGCCAAGATGTCGCCGGGGGACACGGCCGTACTCATGGGCGGCAGCCTCTTGATGGCGGGCATCGCGACGCTGTTGCAGACGCTCGGCATCGGCAACTTCATCGGCTCGCGGCTGCCGTTCGTCAACGGCGTCTCGTTCGCGGGCGTCGGTGTGATGCTGACGATCATCGCGACGCAGGGCGGCGTCGAGGCGGGCATGCCGGTCGTCTTCGGCGCGATCATCGTCTCAAGTGTCTTCGGTTTCCTGGTCAGTTCGTACTTCTCACGCCTCGTCCGCTTCTTCCCGCCGGTGGTGACGGGCTCGGTCATCACGCTGATCGGCGTCTCGCTGATCCCCGTCGCGTACGACTGGATCGTGGACGACTCCACGACCGGTACGCCGGAGCCGAAGAGCATCGGACTCGCGGGTGCCACCGTCCTCGCCATGCTCCTGCTGCAACGCTTCACGCGCGGTTTCCTCAAGCAGATCAGCATGCTCTTCGCGATGGTCTTCGGCACGCTGCTCGCGATACCCATGGGCCTCGCCGACTTCTCCGAGCTGGACGGCGCGGACGCGGTCGGCATCCCCTCGCCGCTCCACTTCGGCGCCCCGGAGTTCAACCTCCCCGCGATCATCTCCATGTGCGTCGTGATGCTGGTGATCCTCACCGAGTCGACCGCCGACATGATCGCCCTCGGCAAGATCGTGGACAAGGAGGTCGACGAGAAGACCATCGCCCGCGGACTGCGCGCCGACGCCCTCGGCTCCGCGCTCAGCCCGCTCTTCAACGCCTTCCACGCCAGCGCCTTCGCCCAGAACATCGGCCTGGTCGTCATCTCCAAGGTGCGCAGCCGCTTCGTGGTCGCGCTCAGCGGCGCCATCCTCGTCCTGATCGGCCTCAGCCCGGCCGCCGCGGCGCTCATCTCGGTCGTCCCCATGCCGGTCCTCGCCGCCGTCAGCCTCTTCCTCTTCGGCTCGATCGCGGTCAGCGGCATCCAGACCCTCCTCCAGGCCGACCTGCACCGCGGCGACAACGCGCTGATCGTGGTCGTCACCCTCGGCGCGGGCCTGGCCCCCGCACTCTCCGACGGCTTCTACGCCGCGTTCCCCGACTGGGCCCAGATCGTCCTCGGTTCCGGCATCTCCACGGGCTGCATCCTCGCGGTGTCACTGAACCTGGTCTTCAACCACCTTGGCAAGAAAGAGAGTTCGGTGTCACCGGACCCGGAGCCCGCGTCGACGCACTGAGCCGGAACCCTCCCCCGCCGGGCCCTCCCGCGGCCTGACCACGCTGGTGCGCCGTGCTCACCACCCCCACACCCCACCCCCGCCCCCACGCAGTCGGGCAGGCTCACCGCGACGGCGACGGGCGGCACGGTGGCCGCTGGCTGTCCGGCTTCTCCTGGGCGGTGGTGTTCGTGCCCCTGCACGTGGCGGCCGACAGCGACGTGGAGCGGCAGGACGCGTGGGCCTGCGGACGGTGCGCCGCTGAGAGGCGCGGGACGCCGGGCCGAGAGCCAGCTGATGTCGCGTCAGCCCACGCCCCCGGGCACGACCAGGCCCGTCTCGTACGCGATCACCACCGCGTGGGTCCGGTTCTGCGCGCCGAGTTTGGTCAGCACGTTCCCGACGTGCGTCTTCACCGTCTCCAGGCTCACCCCGCACGACGCGGCGATGTCCGGGTTGGACCGGCCGGTGGCCATCAGGCGCAGCACCTCCTCCTCCCGGCCCGTCAGCGCCGCCCGGGGCAGCGCCTTCGCTGATTCCCGCGGACGGGTGGTGACCATCTGGCGCAGGGCCGCGGGGAAGAGGATCGCCTCGCCTGCCGCGACCACCCGCACCGCCTCCGCGATCCTGGGGACGGGCAGTCGCTTGAGCACGAAGCCGCTGGCCCCGGCGCTGAGCGCGGCGGTGACGTAGTCGTCGTTCTCGAAGGTGGTGATCACCACGACCTTGGGCGGGTCGGCGGGCCCGGCGAGGAGCTGCCGGGTGGCCTCGATGCCGTCGAGACGCGGCATCCGTACGTCCATCAGGACCACGTCGGGCCGCAACCGCCGTGCTCGCTCGACCGCCTCGATGCCGTCGGCGGCCTCCCCGACGACGGCGATCCCCGGCTGCGACGCGAGCAGCGTGCGCAGACCGCTGCGGGTCACCTCGTCGTCGTCCGCGATCAGGAGAGTGGTGGGGATGACGGCGTCGGCGGCGTCAGTGGTGACGGCTGCGCTCGCCGGTGAGCCGGTCATGCGGGCAACCGTACGGGCAGCCGGACCGCGAGCCGCCAGTGCTCGGGTCCGTCCGGACCGGCCTCGATCTCGCCGTGCAGGAGCCGCACGCGCTCGAAGAGGCCGGGCAGGCCGTGCCCGGACGTCGGGAAGGCATCCGGGCGCTTTCCGCACGCGGCTCCGCCCCCGACTCCGCTCCCGGATCCGGTCCTGTTGACCACGTCCAGCTCCAGCGAGTCCGGCGCGGCCGTCACCGTGACCCGGATCGGACCGCCCGCCCCGTGCCGCAGCGCGTTCGTCAGTCCTTCCTGAACGATCCGGTACGCCGCCCGGGAGAGCGTGCCCCGCACCTGCGCGTGGTCACCCGAAAGCTCCGGCTCCACCACCGCGCCCGCGTGCCGCAGCCGGTCGAGCAGTTCGGGCAGGTCGGCCAGGGTCCGGGTGGGCGCGGTGCCCGACTTCTCCTCGCGCAGCATGCCAAGGACGTAGTCCAGGTCCTCCAGGGCGGACCGGGTCGACTCCTCGATGCTGCGCAGGGCGGCCCGCGCCGCCACCGGGTCGGCATCGAGCACCTCGCCCGCCACCGCTGCCTGGATCGTGGCCGCCGTCAGGGTGTGCCCGATCGAGTCGTGCAACTCGTGGGCGAGGCGGTTGCGCTCGGCCAGTGCCCGCTCCCGCTCGGCCGCCAGCGCGAGCCGCTCGGCCGACGAAGGACCGAGCAGCCTGGGCGCCAGCCACCGCAGCGCGTACGTCACCACCAGGCACAGAGCCACCGCGAGCAGCAGGCAGCAGAGCGCCGATGCCCAGCTCTGCCAGCCGCTCTCCGCCCGCAGCGACCAGCCGTTCACACTCACCCCGGCCTCGGCACCTGCCCAACCGCCGGGCAGGAGCAGGGCCGCGACGAACAGCAGGACGCTCAGCTGCGCCCCCGCCCACCCCAGCACCACGTGCGCCAGGAGCCAGAGCGAGGTCCGCAGGCGGTCGGCGCGCCGACGCCCGCCCACGGGGTCGGGCAGCGGCACCCCCAGCATCCGCCGCGCGCAGGCGATCAGCACCCGCCGCGTGGTGTGGGCCAGCCCGGTCACACCGATCAGGACGGACCAGAGCAGCACGGTCAGAGCGACCTGCACTCCCCAGGAAGCGGACGGCCACGCCATCGCCGGTAGCGCGGCGAAAGGCAGCAAGGGAAGGCTCGCCAACGCGCCGCAATAGGCGAAGAGCGCACCTGAATACGTGGAGCCGCGCAGCAGCGGCCGGATTCCTCTGAACATGGCCAGGTAAGTATGACCGGACGGCCCACCGGCGGCCTCCCCCGATCGGGGGAGCGAATTCTCCCGCCTTTCCGCGATGTGCCCGTGGGCCCCGAAAACCAGAATCGGGGTCTCACTGGTCGACGGGACGGAAGGACGGCTGATGAACGCTCAGGGGATCGAGACACCACCGAACGGAAGGGCGCCGCACAACCGCCTGGCCGCGGCCGCCATGACACTGGGCATCATCGGCCTGCCGACCTCGGTCGTCCTCATCGGCGGCCCGCTCGCCGTGATCGGTCTGGTCCTGGGCATCGCCGCGCTGATGGCGGCCAGGCGGACCGGCGTGGGCCGGGGCATGGCCGTCACCGCCGTGGTGACGTCGTCCCTCGCGATCGTGGTGTCCGGGCTGATCGCCGTCTTCATGCTCTGGTACGCGAACCAGACGCAGGAGTGCTATCAGCCCGACAGTTTCCACCAGTACACGCAGTGCGTCCGCGAGCACCTGAACGGAAATTGACCGGCTTTCCCTTATCTCTCCTCGACTTCTCTCCTCACCTTCTCTCCTCGACAAGGACGAGCACCATCGTGCGCATCAGAAACACCCGCAAGGCCCCTCTGCTCGCCACCGGCCTCGTGGTGGCCGCCCTTTCGGCGCTGACACCCGCGACGGCCTTCACCGCCGCCACGGCCTCCGACGCCACCACCGCCGAGCACCCCCCGCGGAAGTACACACAGCAAAAGCTCCGTTGGAATCGCTGCGACGCCAAGAGCCCCGCCACCTTCCAATGCGCGACGGTCAAGGTGCCCCTTGACTACAGCGACCCCGGCGGCAGGACGATCGGCATCGCGATGTCCCGCCTCAAGGCGGGCAGCGCGCAGGCACGTCACGGCGTTCTGCTGCTCAACCCGGGCGGCCCCGGCGCACCGGGACTGCGGCTGCCCGTCGACCCGATCCTGAAGTACCCCGCGGAAGTGAAGCGGCGGTACGACCTCGTCGGCTTCGACCCGAGGGGCGTCGGGCGGAGCGCTCCCGTCAACTGCGGCCTGACCGCCGAGGAACAGGCCGACCATCCGTACAAGGCGGAGACCTTCGCGAAGGACGTGGCCCGGGTCCGTACCTTCGCGGGGAAGTGCCGGGCCAGGGCCGGTGACAAGCTGTCGCACCTCACCACCCGCAACAGCGCCCGTGACATGGACGTCATCCGTGCCGCGCTGGGCGAGAAGACGATCTCCTACCTGGGGGTGTCGTACGGCACCTACCTCGGCGCCGTCTACACGCAGATGTTCCCCGAGCGGGCCGACCGGATCGTGCTGGACAGCGCGACCGACCCGACCCGGATCTACCGGGGGATGTTCCAGGACATGGCGAAGGCGGCCGAGCAGGCCTTCACGCGCTGGACCGCGTGGACCGCACGTCGGCACGCGGCCTACGGCCTCGGCAGCACCCCCGCCGAGGTGCGCAAGACCTACTGGGACCTGATCGCGCGGGCGAACCGCGAGCCCGTCCTCTTCGGGGGACAGGCCCTGACCGGCGACGACATCCGCGCCGACAACAGCACGTTCTTCCACGTCCGCGAGGCCGCCGAACGGATCGCCGCTCTGAGGCAGGCGGCCAACGGCGGACACCGGGACCCCTCCGGTACGCCCGGTCAGGCCCAGGCCCCCGATGCCGACAACAACGACAACTACCTCTCCATCGCCTGGTCCTACATGTGCGCCGACACCCGCACCTGGTCGCACGACCCCGCGCGGTACCGCCGCGAAGCGATCCGTGACGAGGCCCGGTATCCGCTGTACGGCGACTTCGCGGCCGCCGTCGCACCCTGTGCCTTCTGGCAGCGGGGCAGCGAGCCGCAGACCAGGATCGACAACAGGGTCGGCGCGCTGATCACGCAGAACGCGTGGGACTCCCAGACGCCCCTGTTCGCGGGCCGGGCCATGCACCGGGCGTTGCGCGGCTCCCGGATGCTCACCGTCGCCGACGGCGAGGGACATGGCGTCCTCTACGCGCCCGACGGCAACCCCTGCGCGGACAAGGCCGCGACGTCCTACCTGATCACGGGCAGGCTCCCCGCCAAGGACCTGACCTGCGAGGCCGCGGCCGGACAGAGGTAGCGACGTCCACGTCGCATTCGTGCCAGACCCCGGCAGGTGCCCGCTGATGGACTCGGCACCATGCCCGCACAGACCCCCGCCTCAGCCCCGCTCGCCGAGAGTGCGACAGCCGCCGCTGCCACCACCGTCCGCTCGCCCCGCCTCGGCTGGTTCGCCGTCCTCTCCCTCACCCTGGGGCTCTTCTCGATCGTCACCACCGAGATCCTGCCCATCGGTCTCCTCACCCCCATCGGCGACACCTTCGGCGCTTCGGACGGCACGGCGGGGCTGATGATGATGCTGCCGGGGCTGCTGGCCGCCGTCGCCGCGCCGGTCGTCACGGTCGGCACCGGCCGCGTCGACCGGCGCCGCATGCTCTGTCTGCTGATGGCGGTGCTCGCCCTCGCGAACTTCCTCGCCGCGCTCGCACCCGCGTACTGGCTGATGATGGTCTCGCGGGTGCTCGTCGGCTTCGTCATCGGCGCGTTCTGGTCGATCGCCGTGGGGCTCGCGGAGCGGCTCGTTCCGGCGGAGCGGGTGGGGCGGGCGACCGCGGTGATCTTCTCCGCCGTTCCCCTCGGTTCCGTCCTCGGCGTCCCCGCGGGCACGCTGCTCGCCCAACTCGCGGGCTGGCGTGCGGTGTTCGTCGCGATGGGGGTGATCGTGCTCGCCGTCCTCGTCGCGCTCTTCGTCTCCCTGCCCCCGCTCCCGCCCCGGCACGTCACCCGGCTCGCCGTCCTGCGCGACCTGCTCGGCACGGCCCGCGCCCGCGCCGGTCTCGCCGTGACGTTCCTGATCGTGACCGCGCACTTCGGCACGTACACGTACGTCACGCCGTTCCTCGCCGACGTGACGCACGCGGGACCGGGACTGATCACTGCCTTCCTGCTCGCCTACGGCACCGCGGGCATCGTCGGCAACTTCCTCGCGGGCGCGTGGGTCCGGCGCGCGCTCCGGACCACCTTCGCCCTCGCGGCGGTACTGATCGCCGCGGCGACCCTGCTCCTGCCGCTCCTCGGTACGAGCCGTCCCGGCGCGCTCGCGCTGCTCCTGGTGTGGGGCCTGGCGTACGGCGCGGTGCCGGTCTGCTCGGGAACCTGGTTCGCGACCGCGGCGCCGGGTGCCCCCGAGGCGGCGTCCGTCCTGTTCACCTCGTCGTTCCAGGCGACGCTCTCGCTGGGCGCGCTGGCGGGCGGCGTGGTCGTGGACGCGTCGTCCGTGTCCGTGGTGATGGTGGCGGGCGGTGCCACCGCGGTCCTCGCGGCGATGACGTCTCGGCACCCGTAGGAGCGCCGAGCGCCGAGACGTCACCGCGTCCGCATCTCCGTCACCGAGCCACCCGCGTTCTCGTCGTCCGTGCCGAGGAGCACCGTCCGCGTCCCCGGCACCCGCTCCACCGCCTCGATCTTGTGGCCCTTGAACTTCCGCAGGACGTCAGGGGACTTGGCGAGGGAGAGCCGCACCTTCCCGGCGCGGTCGAGGGACACCTTGCCCGCGTCGCTCACCGCCGAGTCGAAGGGCCCGTCGTCGCCCGCGTCCGACGCCGAGCCGACGAGCAGACGGCCCTGCGCGGTGACGGTGAGGTCGGAGGCGTGGCGTACGGCGCCCTTCGGGTAGGCGGCACGGAAGCGGCCGGTGGCGACGGGGCCGAAGTCCGCCTCGCCGTACTCGTTGAAGGAGAACGCGGCCGCGCGCACCGTGGCGGGTCGGTCCTCGCCCGCGCCCCGGTCGGCCCAGACCGCCACCGTGCCGCCGCCCGACGAGGCCAGCGTGAAGCTCTCGTAGTCGTCGCCGTCGGCGATCGCGGGCAGCGGCGAGGTGTCGAGGACCTGGGCCTCGGAGCCGGTGACCTTGAGGTGGTGGACGAGGCCGCGGCTGGCCAGCGCGACGTACTCGTCCGGCGTGCCGGGCACCGCCTCGACCGCCTCCAGGTCGATCGGCTCGGCGCCGCCCGACCAGGCGAGCGGCTCGACGAGCGCGGAGCGCCCCGGGCGGTAGGTGAGTTCGGCGACGCGGTTCTCGCCGGGCTTCTTGTTGTCGCGTACGACGAGGGCGTGGGTGGCGCCGCCCGCACGGCCGGTGAGGGCGAGCCCGCTGATGCCGGAGCGGATGTCCCCGCCGGCCTGCTGCCAGCCGTCGTCGGCGGCGACGGGGGCCCCTGAGGTGAGGAAAGCGGCGGCGACAGCCGCGAGAACGGTCGTACGGAGCAACATGGGGATCTTTCACCTCGGTGCGTGTCGACGCGCGTAGAGCGGGAGTTGGCCGGGAGGCTACCCATCTCCACCGGAGTGAGGCAATGGTCGTGCGCGGACGAGACGCGCCCCGTGAGGGGCGCGGGGAACTGCGCGACCAGCCACGACCCACCCGCGGCTCCCAACGGCCCCACAGTCCCCCGCACCGCACCGCACCGCACAGCGCAGCGAAACCGCGGCTAGCCGATGTGGAAGGACTCCCCGTACACCTTCCAGTCCAGCGGGGTGTTGAGGTTGAGGTTGCCCTTCTTCAGGAAGACCCGCTGCGCGGTGTCGACGCGGCTGGTGTCCTCGTGTGCCTCCTCCTGCTTCATCGCCCAGACCCGCGCGTCGAGGAACGCGTTGAGGTACTTCACCTCGTCGCCGCCCTGCGCCGGCGTCTTGGCCGAACGAAGCGCGCGCTTGCGGATGTTGCTGAAGCTGGTGGAGTCGCCGCCGTCGCCGTGCATGACGATCGCGTCGTAGTAGGCGAACTGGCCGAGGACGCCGATGCCGTCCGTCTTGCCCTGCTTGACGGCCGGGTTGAAGTAGACGCGGTCGCGCTCGTCGTTCTGCGCCTTCTGGAAGTCCGGGTCCTTGGCGGCCTTCGCCCAGTCCTTGGTGTACGTCGGGTCGAGGCCCTCGTGCGACGGGGTGCCGTCGACCTCGCGCAGCGCGGGCAGGTACTTGGCGAGCACGTTGTTCGGCTTGCGCTCGGTGTACAGCTCGACGAGGTCGAGCATGTCGCCGGTGCCGGAACAGAAGCCGATGATCCCGGCGGTGTAGCCGCGGTCGTCGTCGATGTCCTCGATGTAGCCGTACTGCTTCTTCCAGTCGAGGGAGGAGTTCTCCGCGCTGCAGACGATCTGCATCGCGATCTCCTTCTTCGCCGGGTCGTCGAGCCCGCCCGCGGCCGTCCCCGACGAGGTCGGGGTGGCCGTCGCGGTCTGGGTGGCGATGAGCGGGCCCGCCACGGCCGCCGCGCCGATGAAGGCGAGCAGGGTGCGGCGCGAGGTGAGGGTGGTGCGCGGGGGTATGTGGGGGGTCTCCACGAGGGCCTCCTAGAGGGGCGGTTCGAGGGGGAGTTCACGGTTCCGCGTTCTGTTAGGAAGGTTTCCTACCAGAGATTCGCCATGACGTATACCCGTCAAGCCGCGACTGGTCCGCGCCGCCGAATGGCCGGACATCGCGCTGTCGCCCGGATCCGCCGCTCCGTACGATCCCCTCGCTCACGCAATCCGCTCCAGGCGCCTGCAGCCCGCTCATCGCACTACAGCACTTCTCCAACTCCCCACTTCAGTAACGGAACGGAGAACCATGGCTGGTGCACTGCTGCTGACCGGGGCCGTCGCGGCGCTGTTCGGCTCTACGCTCCCCGCGCAGAACACGTCGGCGATCCTCGATCCGCCCCCGGACAAGATCGTCATCGAGGTCGCCACGGTGAACGGCTCCGGCTGCCCCGCCGGTACCGCGGCCGTCGCCGTCTCCGAGGACAACACGGCCTTCACGGTCACCTACAGCGACTATCTCGCCCGCGCGGGTGCGGGGGCCGACCCCACGGCCTTCCGCAGGAACTGTCAGCTCAGCCTCGTCGTGCACGTCCCGTCCGGCTTCACGTACGCGATCGCGAGCGCGGACTACCGTGGTTACGCCTCGCTCCAGCCGGGTGCCAAGGGCACGGAGAAGGCCTCGTACTACTTCCAGGGCTCGCCCCAGACCGCCGCGATCAGTCACGAGTACAAGGGCGTCTACAACGACAACTGGCAGGCGACCGACACGACGGACTGGGCGCAGCTGGTGTGGGCGCCGTGCGGGGTCCGGCGGAACTTCAACATCAACACGGAGCTCCGGGTCGATCTCGGCTCCTCCGACCCGGCCAAGTCGAGCTTCATGACGATGGATTCGACGGACGGGGACATCAGTACCGTGTACCACATGGCCTGGAAGGAGTGCCCCGGTCGACCGTGAGCTGATGTAGGGGCTGCGCCCCTTGCCCCCTTCTCTCTCGCGAGGGGGTGGGGGGTGCGGCTGTCTCCCCGACCGCGGGTGGTCCGTGGCTGGCCGCGCAGTTCCCCGCGCCCCTTAAGGGCCCTGCGGGCCCTCGCGCCCTCAGGCGGGCCCTGGCGGGCCTTCGCGCAGTTCCCCGCGCCCCTTATCAACCGCCGCGGGGAACGGCGCGAGGGCCCGCCAGGGCCCGTAGGGGCGCGAGGAACTGCGCGGCCAGCCACGACGTGCCCGCACTTAAGAACGCCCCCGGAATCCCGGCTACCCGCGGGGCGGGGGTCAAGGGGCGCGGGGAACTGCGCGAGGGCCCGCCAGGGCCCGTAGGGGCGCGGGGAACGGCGCGGCCGGCCACGACGCGCCCGCACTTAAGAACGCCCCCGGAATCCCGGCTACCCGCGGGGCGGGGGTCAAGGGGCGCGGGGAACTGCGCGGCCGGCCACGACGTGCCCGCACTTAAGAACGCCCCCGGAATCCCGGCTACCCGCGGGGCGGGGGCTAAGGGGCGCGGGGAACTGCGCGAGGGCCCGCCAGGGCCCGTAGGGGCGCGAGGAACTGCGCGGCCAGCCACGACGTGCCCGCACTTAAGAACGCCCCCGAACCCCCGCTACCCGCCGACCGAGAGTCGGCCCCGCACAAGCAGAGCGACAGCGTGAACGTCCCCCGAGGGGCGGGTGGCCAGGCGCCCCGGCGAGCGGATCCACGCGTCCTCGATGGGGAACCAGTCGATCCGGACCGGCTCACGCCCCTCCGCGAGCGCCGCGCGAAGCTCCCCGAAGTAACGGGACCACCGCAACCGATAGAGCCCCCCGACCAGCCCCGCCCACTCCCGATTGGCGTAGTCCCGAAGCCCCGCATCCGCCCCGTCCCGCCCGCCCCAGACCGTGACCAGGGACAACTGGTCGTACGCGAGCTCCGTACGCTCCTTCTCCGTGGCGCCCCACGCCCGCGCGTCCGCGACCCAACGGCCCAGCAGGTGGCGGGAGTCCGTGGCGACCAGGCGGTCGAGCAGGTCGATCAGGGCGAGCCACTCGCGGGTCAGCCGGTCGAAGCGGGCCGCGTCCCCCGCGTCGTACGCCTCCTTGATCCGGGGCAGCAGCACGCGGCTGCGGTTGGAGAGTGCCTGGCGTGCGACGTCGAGGAGGTCGCGGCGGTACGCGGACGAGTCGCGCAAGTCACGGCGTACGGCGAGGAGTTCGGTGAGGGCGACCTCGAAGTCGGCCGGGTCGTAACGCATCTTCTTGGGGGACCAGGCGGCCGCCGAGGTGACGGAGAGGTCGGGGCGGGCGCCGAAGAGGCCGTCCGCGCCCTCGGCCCACTCGTCGGCGCGGGTCGTCCCGTACGCGGTGCGGCGCAGGACGTCCCAGGCGGCCGTGGCGTGCGGGTCGCGCGCGCCGTAACGAGCGTGGGACCACTCGGTGAACCAGACCTTGAGGTCCAACTCGCCTGTCCGCCAGGCCAGTTCGGAGAAGAGCTCGAAGGCGGCCGGGTTGTTGTCGGCGGCCTCCGGCATGAGCGAGATGCCGCGCATCGTGCTGCCGGCCTTGGTGCGCCACTTCTCGTAGAGGGCCGCCCAGTCGGGGGTGTTGGCGCCGAGGGCGGTGTGCCCGCCGAAGTTCCAGATGGAGCCGAACGTGTAGGGAGTGGAGCCCCAGTCGGCCTCGCGGTCGGTGACGTGCGGGAAGCGGTCGGAGAGGCCGTCGACGACGAGCATCCGGTCCTTGTCCACGGCGTCGGTGATGGCCTTCGGGGGATTGTGCTGCCAGCCGAGGATGACCCAGGTGGCGCCGGGGTGGGCGGTCCGCAGCGCCTTCTCGACGCCCTTCGCGGCATCGCCTACCGGCACGTCGCCCGGTTTTCCGCCCTCGTGCAGGAGGTCCATCTTGTACATCGTGGTCGGCCCGAACAGCTCGTCCTGCGCGCGGTAGAACGCGGCGGCGACGCGGGCGAAATGGCCGGTGCGCGGATCCAGCCAGTCCGGTCGGGTGAAGCCGACCCAGTCGCCCTGCGGAACGGTCTTCGCGCCCGGGTTCTTGTCCGTGAAACCGGGCGGCACGGTGCCGTAGTAGCCGGGCAGGACCGGCGTCATGCCCAGCTCGCGCAGCCGGTCGCAGATGCGGCGGCCCAGGCGGGCGCGGGCGTCGAGCAGCTGGCGGGAGACGGGGTGGGGGAACGACGACATGTTCTGGAGGAGCCACCACGGCTGGTGGGCGGGGCCCGGGATCCAGGCGCGCAGCTCCTCGTCCGTGTAGCCGAACTCCTGGAAGGCGCGGTGCTGGACGGCGTCGGCGCCGAGGTAGACGAGGACCTCGTTGTAGCCGTGCAGCGCGAGCACGTCGATCTCGCGCTCCCAGTAGGCCCAGTCGTGGTAGGCGCCCGTGTAGCCGTCGTTGGTGTCGTTGAGTACGAAGCGGTGGGGGACGTTGGCGGTGCCGGTGAGCGTGGTGGCGGGCGCGGGAAGTCTCTTCGGCAGGTCGGTCTGGCTGCCCGCCCAGGTGATGTTGGCGTGCGCGGTGTGCTTCAAGTAGTGGCGCAGGCCTGCGAGTTGGGCGGCGGGGGTGGTGCCATCGACGGTGAGGTGGCCGGGGCGGCTGCCGGTCACCCGGAAGGTGTCGGTGGCGTCCTCGCGTGGCGCCGGTGTCGTACGGAAGGTCAGCTGGTCCCAGTGGTCGGGGAGGAGTCGCCTGGCGGCGTGCGCGGCGGCCGGCCGGCCGGGGGTGGCGTGGGCCGGGGCGGGGGCGCCGGTCGCGGTGCGGGCGGAGCAGGCGGCGGCGGTGCCGGCGGTGCCGGCGGCGGCGGCCAGGCCGGTGAGGAAGGTGCGGCGGGGGAGTGGCATGGGTGTCTCTTGCCCCGTCCGTCCCTCTCGGGTAACCCCGGGGTGGAGTTGTTCGCCCCGCGGGTCGCTCGTGGCTGGCCGCGGGGCGATCAACGCCTCCACCATGGTCGCCCGCGGCCCGGCTGTGGCTGGCCGCGCAGTTCCCCGCGCCCCTTTACGGGCCCTGGCGGGCCCTCGCGCAGTTCCCCGCGCCCCTTAAGGGCCACCCCTCGCGCCGTTTCCCGCGCCCCGCCGCGTTCAGCCCTCTATCTGCTCTGCGCGAGTGACACCGTCTACCTCGCCGATGCCCTCGCGCGCCGGGTCTGGCGCACCCGGCCCACCGAGGGCAGGGACGACCGGCGGGCCGAGTTCCAGGATTCGTTGAACCTCCTGCGCCGCTTCACCCACCGGCTCCGGAGGTACTGCGAAAGAGGGTCAAGCCGGGGGCCAAGGGCCTGCTGTACGTGCCGGACCAGGCCCAAATCATGTTGACCGCCCCCGGCTGGCGGTGCTGGAGTCGCCGCGTGGACAGCATCCCCGCCAACCGGCGGCTCTGGAATCAGATCAGCGGCACCTACCAGCACGAGCACGACCCGCGGATCGGCGCCGCGCCCCGGCTGTGGGGCATGTACTCCGTCCCCGACGCGCACCTGGACGCCCTGGGCGACGTCACCGGCAAGCGCGTCCTCGAACTCGGCTGCGGCGCCGGTCAGTGGTCGCGGGCGCTCGCCGCCGAGGGCGCCGACGTGGTCGGGCTCGACCTCTCCGAGGCCCAGCTCGCCGCGGCCCGCGGCGCGATGGGAGCGATCCGCTACCCGCTGGTGCAAGGCGCCGCCGAGCGACTCCCCTTCGCCGCCGCCAGCTTCGACCTGGTGTTCTGTGACTTCGGCGGGCTCAGCTGGGCGCCCCCGCACCTGGCCGTCCCCGAGGCAGCGCGCGTCCTGCGCCCAGGCGGACGCCTCGTGTTCAACGTCGCCAGCCCATGGTTCGAAGCCTGTTACGACGAAGCGGCCGCCCGCGTGACGACGACGCTGCAACAGGACTACTTCGGGCTGGACGCCATCGCCGAAGGCGACGGCGCGACCAGCTATCAGCTCACCTACGGCGACTGGGTCAGGGTCCTGCGCGGCGCGGGTCTCGTCATCGACGACCTCATCGAGCCGCGCCCCGAACGCGGCACGACCAACGGCTACAACGAGACCGACCCACCTGACTGGGCCCACCGCTGGCCGGCGGAACTGCTCTGGGTGACCCACAAGCCGTAGAGGCGGAGTGAGTCATCGGAAGGCGGAGCATCGGTAGGCGGAGTCATCGGATCGATTCCGGCCGGAAAGTTCAACTGGTGGCGTGCGGCCCCGAGTTCAGGGCATTGACATCCGATGTATTCATCCCTACGTTCCCCAGCGACCCCCAAGTCCCATGACTCCAAGTCCCACCCCCCAACCTAGGGAACCCCGGGAGCCGCCCCATGCGCCACAGAGCCACTGGACCCGCCCTGCTCCTCGCCGCGACCCTCGTCAGCGCGGCCGTCATCCCCAACGCGACCGCCGCCCCCGCCGTCCCCGCCCCCGCCCAGGAGAACGCACGCCCCGCGGGCCCCGGTACCGACCACGCCTCCGACGACCCCTTCACCGCCGACCGCACCAACTGGTTCCGGCAGGACCGGTTCGGGATGTTCATCCACTTCGGGGCCTACTCGAACCTGGAGGGCGAGTACGAGCGGCCCGACGGGAGCGTCTGCCGGGACGCCGAGTGGATCAAGCGGCAGTGCGACATCCCCATGGACGCGTACGAGAAGCAGGCGCAGGGCTTCAACCCCGCGGACTTCGACGCCGAGGCCGTCGTGAAGTCGGCCAAGGACGCCGGGATGAAGTACATCGTCATCACGTCCAAGCACCACGAGGGCTACGCGATGTGGCCGACGAAGGTCAACGACTGGAACCTGCGCGACCATTCGTCCTTCGACAAGAACCGCGACATCCTCGCCGAGCTGAAGAAGGCCGCCGACGACGCGGGCATCAAGCTCGGCTTCTACTACTCGATCTGGGACTGGCACGACAAGGACTTCCCGGACCCCGCCACCTTCCCCATGTACGAGAAGCGCATGTACGCCCAGCTCAAGGAGCTGGTCGACAACTACGACCCGGCGCTGCTCTGGTTCGACGGCGAGTGGGACACCGACAATCCGCACAACCCCTGGACCTCCAAGGACGGCGAGAAGCTGGAGTCCTACCTCCGCGGGCTCGACCCCGACCTCGTCATCAACAACCGCGTCGGCAAGCGCCGCGTCGTCGACGGCGACTACGGCACCCCCGAGCAGGAGATCCCCGGCGCCCCGGTCGACGGCCAGCTCTGGGAGTCCTGCATGACCCTCAACGGCCATTGGGGGTACGCCCGTTACGACGAGAACTGGAAGTCCGCGCAGGACCTGACCCGCAATCTGCTCGCCACCACCTCGCGCAGCGGCAACTACCTCCTCAACGTCGGCCCCGACGCCCGCGGCCGCGTCCCGGGCCCCTCCGTGGACCGCCTCAAGCAGATGGGCGACTGGCTGCGCACGGCCGGACAGGGCAACGCCGTCTACGGCGCCCGCTACGGCGGTCTCGTCGAGGAGCCCGCCTGGGGTTCGGTGAGCCGCAAGGGCGACAAGCTGTACGCGGCGGTCACCCAGTGGCCCGCGGCGGGCGGCTCCCTGCACCTGAAGGCGCGTACGGACTTCAAGGTGAAGGCCGCCCGCGTCCTCGGCAGCGGCCAGAAGGTGACGGTCACCAAGTCCGGTGACGGCTACGACATCAAGCCCTCGGGCGCCGCCACCAACCCGACCGCGACCGTCGTCGAGCTGGCCGTGGACCCCGGTCCCACCGCCCGCCCCGGCCGCGGCAAGGGGCTCAAGCAGGAGGTCTTCGACAACGCGAAGCTCGAAGGCACCCCGAAGGTCACCCGCACCGACCCCACCCTCAACCACGCGTGGAAGTTCGACGGTTCCCCGGCCGCCTCGGTCCCGACCGACGACTTCAGCGTCCGGTGGAGCGGTTCGATCGAGCCGCGCCGCTCGGAGACGTACACGCTGACGACCGTCTCGGACGACATGGCGCGCGTCTGGATCGACGGCAAGCTCGTCATCGACTCCTGGTCGCCGCACGAGCCGAAGGTGGACAAGGCGCAGGTCGCCCTCACCGCGGGCAAGCGCCACACGATCAAGGTCGAGTACGCGGAGCAGACGGGCGAGGCCCATCTGAAGCTGCTCTGGTCGAGCCCGGGACAGGAACAGCAGATCGTGCCGGAGAGCCAGTTGTACGCGCGCTGACGCGCGGCTGCCCTGCCCGCGCCGACACAGGGCGCGCGGCCGGTGCTTTTGTGGCGATTCAGGCCCCAAGTCCCTACCGAATAAGGACTTGGGGCCATTGCCGCGAGGACCATTGGCGGGCACTTTCCCGCCATGGCGGTTGGCAATGTTGATCGACGTCCGCCAGCAGTCGATCCGAGAGAGTGACCGCCCCGTGAGCGCGCCCGAAGCACCAGAGACACCGGCACCCCCCGCTCCGGAGGCCGTGGCGAGACACCGCGCACTGTTCCGCGCGATCCACCGCCGCAAGAACCCCAGGCTCCGCAAGTCGGACATCACCGTCACCGAGGAAGCCCAGGTCAGGCGCGCGGTGAAGGCGACCGCGCTGGGCAACGCCATGGAGTGGTACGACTTCGGCGTCTACGCCTACCTCGCCGTCATCATCGGCAAGGAGTTCTTCCCCTCGGGCAACGACACCGCGCAGACCCTCTCGTCGCTCGCCACCTTCGCGGCCGCCTTCCTGGTGCGCCCCATCGGCGGCATGTTCTTCGGGCCGCTGGGCGACCGCGTCGGCCGCAAGAAGATCCTCGCGCTCACCATGATCATGATGTCGGCGGCGACGCTGGCCATCGGCCTGATCCCCAGCTATACGACGATCGGCGTCTGGGCGCCGATCCTGCTCGTGTTCTGCCGCATGGTGCAGGGCTTCTCCACCGGCGGCGAGTACGGCGGGGCGGCGACCTTCATCGCCGAGTACGCGCCGGACAAGCGCCGCGGCTTCTGGGGTTCCTTCCTGGAGTTCGGCACCCTGATCGGCTACACCGTCGCCGCCGTCCTCGTCACCACCCTGACGATGCTGCTCAGCGACGACGCCATGCAGTCCTGGGGCTGGCGCATCCCGTTCATGGTGGCCGCGCCGCTCGGACTCATCGGCCTCTACCTGCGGATGAAGCTCGACGAGTCGCCCGCCTTCCAGAAGATGGAGGAGGGCGGCCCGGCCGCCGAACGCCAGAAGAAGTCCCTCAAGGACTCCTTCTTCGGCCAGTGGCGCGCGATGCTGCTCTGCATCGCCCTGGTCGCCGCGTTCAACATCACCGACTACATGCTGCTGTCGTACATGCCCACGTACCTCACCCAGCTGGGCTTCGGCGAGGCCGGCGGCCTGATGTCCATCGTGATCGTCATGCTGATCCTGATGGCGCTGATCAACTCCGTCGGCAGGCTCTCCGACCGCATCGGCCGCAAGCCGGTCCTGATGGCGGGCTCGGTGGGCTTCTTCGTCCTCGCGCTGCCCGCGTTCCTGCTCATCAAGCAGGGCGGCACGGTCGCGGTCTTCACCGGTCTGCTCATCCTCGGCCTCGCCCTGGTCTGCTACCTGGGCGTCATGTCGTCCTCGCTCCCGGCCCTCTTCCCGACGGACGTCCGCTACGGCTCCCTGTCCATCGGCTTCAACATCTCCGTCTCGCTCTTCGGCGGCACGACCCCGCTGGTCGTCGCGGGCCTGATCAGCGCCACCGGCAACGATCTGATGCCCGCGTTCTACACGATGCTGGCGGGCCTCATCGGCATCATCGCGGTCGCCGCGATGAAGGAGACGGCCCGCCAGCCGCTGGAGGGCTCCCCGCCGTCCGTCGCGACGGACGAGGAGGCGCAGGAACTGGTGGAGTCGCAGCCGCAGTCACAGCCGCAGTACTGACCGCGACGGCTCAACGGCCCTCGGCGTACGCCACGAACTCCGCCCAGGCGCGGGGATCCACGGCGAGCCGGGGGCCGTCCGGGTTCTTGGAGTCGCGGACGTGGATGGTGGTGGGGCAGGGGGCGATCTCTACGCAGTCCCCGTCGCCGCTGCTGCTGTAGCTGGACTTGCGCCAGGTGAGAGCGACGTCTATGCAGTCGCCGTCTCCGCCGCTGCTGTAGCTGCTCTTGAACCAGGCCAGTTCGGGGGTGCTCATTGCGCTCCTCGCATCCGCTCCAGCAGGCTCACCGAGTCCTCGAACGAGAGAGCCTGTGCGCGCATCCTGGCATACCGCATCTGGAGGACGCTGATCTCTTTTGGCCTGGAGATGAGCTGCCCGCTCCGCTGGCCTTCGGCGTAGGCGAACCACTGATTCTCCGGAGTCTCCAGCAACTGCATCGGCCCACCCAGCCCCGCATGACTCTCCCTTACCACCGGCATGATCTGAATCTCGATGTTCCGCCGCTGGGCGAGCCCCAGAACGTGGTCGATGAGTTCCATGGTGACTTCATGCCCGCCCATGCGGCGCAGGAACAGATGTTCCTCAAGGATGAAGCTGAACGCGGTGTTCGGTCGCTCCGTGAGCAGCAGTTGACGCTCCGCCCGAGCCTCCAGCTGGGCCGCGATCTGGTCGTCGCCCAGCGGGGGAAGCTGATTGACGAACAGCGTCCGCGCGTACGCCTCGGTCTGCAACAGCCCCGGGATCAACCGGCATTCGTACGTGTTGAGGGCCAGCGCCTCCTGTTCCAGAAGGGCCCACTGGCGGAACCACGTCGCCAGGCCCGGCTTGCGCGTCAGCTGGTTCGCGGCGAGCCGCAGCGTGCCGAACGCGTCCAGGGATGCCTCGCACCGGTCGACGAAGCGGCCCGGCGGGAGCCGCCTGCCCTGTTCGATGGAGGCCAGGAAGTGCGAGGAACAGCCGATCTCCTCGGCCAGTTCCTCCTGGGTGACACCGGCGCGCTTGCGGAAGCTCTTCAGCACCACGCCGAAGGTCTTCAGGCCGTCCGACGGCTCCGGCTCTTTGGTGCTCGACGACATCATGGGTAACCCCCGACGCTCGTGTGCTGATCCCCGCCAACAGCCCCATGGTCACGGTCCGTTACCCCGTCTGTCCACCCTTCGTACTCGTACGCTGACGGAGCGTACGAGTTTGGTTGCTGGTGTAGGGCCCTCCCGTGCGGCCACGGTGGGACCATGCCGACCCGAGTCCAACCCGCCGCCCCCGTGCGGGAAGTCGCCGAACGCCTCAGCTCGACGCCCCGGGGCGCCCGTCTCGCCCGCAGGCTGGCCAGGTATCACCTGGACGGCTGGGGCATCCCGTACGACTCCGATCCGTCCAACGCCGCCGAGGCGATCGTCGCCGAGCTCGCCGCGAACGCGGTGACCCACGGTCGCGTACCCGGCCGTGATTTCGAGCTCCGCCTGACGCTCCACGCGGACACGCTCCGTGTCGAGGTCTCCGACACTCGCGTCGAACGCAGGCCGCCGCAGGACCCCGAACCGCCCGTGCCCGACGGCGAGTCGGGCCGCGGGCTCGTGATCGTGGCGGCGCTGGCCGCCGAGTGGGGCGTGACGGGGCGGCCGGTGGGCAAGACGGTGTGGGCCGAGCTTTCGTTGGATACCCAACGCGCGTGAGGCGCAAGGGAGTTGGTTCACTTCACGTACACCTGGGAGGGTCCCTGCCGGACGTGTGGCGTACGCCGGGGCGACACCGGCAGGCCCCAGTCTCACGCAAGATCCGTCCGTCCCGGAACGAGGAGACACCGCGTGACCAGACGCCGTCCGACCCATCGAACGATCGGCCCGGTCCTGCTCGCACTGACCGCCGTCCTGGCGGGTGCCACGGTCACGGCCGCCGCACCCGCCCGCACCGGCGCCGCCGATCCGCTGCCGGGCATCACGCCCCGCGCCGAGACGCCCGTGCTGCACGACGACGACGCGGGCGGCAACGCCGACGCCGACGACCCCGCGATCTGGCGCGACGCGGCGGACCCGGCGCGCAGCCTGGTGATCGCCACGGCGAAGGAGGGCGGGCTGCGCGCGTACGACCTCGACGCGCGGCCCGTCCAGTCGGTGACGCCGCCGCCCGCCGAGGGCCCGGACGACGCGCCGGGCCGCTTCAACAACGTGGACCTCGTCCACGGCCTGAAGCTCTCCTCCGGAGCGTCGGGCCGCGCCGACCTCGCCGTCACCAGCGACCGCGGCCACGACCGGCTGCGCTTCTACCGCATCGACCGCGACCGCCCCGGCGGCCCGCTCACCGACGTCACCGACCCGGCCGCCCCGCCGGTGTTCTCCGCCGACCAGGCCGAGATCAACGAACAGCGCACCGCGTACGGCCTCGCGACCTGGCAGGACAAGACCAGCGGCCGCTCGTACGCCCTGGTCAGCCGGCGCGAACGGACCAGCGTCGCGCTCCTCGAACTGCTCCCGGGGCGGGGCGGCAAGGTCTCCTACCGCAAGGTCCGCACCCTGGACCTGCCCTCCTCCTTCCGGCTGCCGAACGGCACCTCGTGGAGCCCGTGCGCCGAGCCCGGTGAACTCCCGCAGGTCGAGGGCATGGTCGTCGACCCGGCCGACGGCACGCTGTACGCGGGACAGGAGGACGTCGGCATCTGGCGCCTGCGCGCCGACCTGACCGGCAAGCCCCAACTCGTGGACAAGGTACGGGAGTACGGCATCCCCGGCGTCTACGACGAGGAGACGGAGGAGTGCGCCCCGGGCGCCGACCCCGGCTACGGCGGCAAGCGGATCGCCTCCGACGTGGAGGGCCTGACGCTGGTCCAGGAGTCCGACGGTGATGGCCATCTCCTCGCCTCCAGTCAGGGCGACAACACCTTCGCGGCGTACGACAGGGAGGTGAGCGACCGCAACGAGTACGAGGGCGGCTTCCGCGTCACCCCTGCGGGCGGCGCCCTCGACGGCTCCGAGGAGTGCGACGGCGCGGCCGCCCTGAACCGGCCGCTCGGCCCGGAGTTCCCGCACGGCCTGCTGGTCGTCCAGGACGGCCACGACGCTCCCGGTGACGGCGACCGCCCCGCGACGAACTTCAAGTTCGTCGACCTCGGAAAGGTCATGAAGGCGCTGGAAGACTGAGAGGTCATGGTCATCCTGGACGACTGACGGGGTCATGCGCGCCCTGGCCGGCTGACGGGCCGCAGTACCGTCGCCGCCAGGGCGATGCCCGCCGCCGCGATGCCCGCGGCGACCCAGAAGGCGAGCCGGTAGCCGTCGGCGGTGGCGGTGAGGACGTCCGTGCCCTGCCCGGTGAGGGTGTCCGCCCGGCTCGCCGCGAGCGTCGTCAGGACCGCGAGACCGAGCGAACCGCCCACCACCTGCGTGGTGTTGAAGAGCCCGGAGGCGAGCCCGGCGTCCTCCTCGGCCGCGCCGCCCATGGCGAGCCCGGTCACGGCGGGCATCGCGGCCGCGAACCCGGCGCCGAGCAGCAGCATCCCGGGCAGTACGTCGACGGCGTACGAACCGTCGGCGGGCAGCATGCCGAGGAGTGCGAGGCCCGCCGTGATCAGGGTGAGTCCCGCGAGGAGCGTCCGGTGGGCGCCGAAGTGGCCGATGACCCGCGCGGAGAGCCCCAGCATCAGGAGGCCGATGACGACGGGCGCGGGAAGGAACGCCGTGCCGGTCTTCAACTCGCCGTAACCGAGCACGCGTTGGAGGTAGAGCGCGCCGATGTACTGGAAGCCGTACATTCCGGCGATCATCGCCATCTGCACGGCGTTGGCGCCGGTCAGGACCCGGGACCTGAACAGCCGCAGGCGGAGCAGGGGCCGCGCCGCGCGGGCCTGGCGGACCGTGAAGGCCACGAAGAGGAGGAGCGATCCGGCGGCGAGGGCGAGCGTCGCCGCGGTGCCGTGCTCGGCGGCGGTCACGATGGTGTAGACGGTGAGCATCAGTGCGGCGGTGACCAGCGCGGCGCCCGGGTAGTCGGCGCCCTCGCTGAGCCCCGCACCGCGATCGGCGTCGAGCACGCGCACGGCGGCGACGAGCGCGACGGCGCCGATGGGCAGGTTGATCAGGAAGATCCAGTGCCAGTTGAGGGCCTCGGTCAGCGCCCCGCCGAGGAACGTGCCGATCGCCCCGCCCGCCGCGCCGACCGCGCTGAACACGGCGATGGCCTTGGCCCGGTCGCGCGCCTCGGGGAAGAGGGCGACGAGCATGCCGAGCACCACCGCGGAGGTCATCGCGCCGCCGACGCCCTGGAACGCGAAGGCCTGCTGGAACGCACCGTCCACCCGACGGTCCCCCCCCCGAAGGTCGAATACGAACTGACCCCCGTGGCCCGCGAGTTGCACGGCACGCTCCTGCAACTCACCGGCTGGGCGGACCGGAACCGGGTGACGATCGCGGAGTCCCGGGCGGCGTACGACGAGGCGCGCGGCCTCGTGGAGGTCTAGCACCGCCCGGCGCGGACCTCTACGGTGACCCGATGGTGTCGATCAAGAAGTTCCAGGTGACCTTCGACTGCGCGGAACCCGAGCGCCTCGCCCGCTTCTGGTGCGAGGTCCTCGGCTATGTCGTACCGCCGCCGCCGGAGGGGTTCGCCGACTGGGCCGCGTACAAGAACGCCCAGCCGCCCGAGCGCCGCGACGCCTGGTTCGCCTGCGTCGACCCCACGGGCGAGGGCCCGCGCCTGTACTTCCAGCGAGTCCCCGAAGGAAAAGCGGTCAAGAACCGGGTACACCTAGACGTCCGAGTCGGCACGGGCCTCGTCGGCGAGGAACGCCTCGCCGCACTGGAGGCCGAGTGCGCACGGCTGATCCCACTCGGAGCGGTGCACGTACAGACGCTGTACGACGGCGAGGACGCGTGCATTCCGATGCTGGACATCGAGGGGAACGAGTTCTGCGTGGACTGAGGTCCAGATCTGGGCCGACACCCGGGGCGAGTCCTTCTTCGCCCGCGACGAACTCCGCTGGCTCGCGTACGTCGCGGGCGCGGAGCGGGTGAGCGGCCCGCATCCGGCGCGGACGGATGAGTGGAGCGCGGCGGCGCTCCGGGAGCCCCGTCAAAGGGAGAACAGGAACGTGCGCGAACTGCGCCGCCGGGAGTCGGGTCCGCTCAGTCGCCTGCCCCGTCCCACTGCCCGCCGAACTCCAACTCCCTTGCCCGCAGCCCCGCCTGGAAGCGTGACGTCGCGCCGAGCGTCGTCATCACGTCGGCGACGCGCCTGCGGAACGTCCGCAGCGACATGCCCAGTTCGCGCGCCGTGACCTCGTCGGTGCGGCCCGCGCCGAGCGCCCGGAGGATGTGGCGGGCCTCCTCGCCCAGCGCGGGCGGGCGCGTGCGGCGGTAGTCGGCGAGGTCCGTGGCCGTCTCCCAGGCCGCGTACACCAGTGTCCTGACGCCCTCGACGGCGATGGGGGACTGGATCACCGTGAAGGTCCGTACGCCACGGACGGGCGCGCCCGCGAGGATCGCGACCCGCCGGTCGATGACGATCGCCTCGTGCGCGAGCGGCGCCGCCGAGATGCGCACCTCGGCCCCCGACGCGGCGATCCTGACCAGGCGCTGTTCGGACCGCTCGTCCGCGAGCGCGCGCGGCGTGTACAGCTTGCGCATCGTCAGGCCGCCCGGCTCGATCCGGGGCCGGCCGCTCGCGGCGAACGCGGCGTTCACGCCGGGCGAGAAGGTCACCAGGTCGGCCGCCGCGCACAGGAACTCCTCGCGGGCCCCGGTGAACAGGTCACCGGCCCTGCGCACCAGCTCCCGTTCGCCGCGCAGGGACACGATGTGGTCCTTGGGGTCGCTCGTGGCGGGCTGGTTCGTCGGCATGGTGCGGCCAGTCTGCGGCGCGGCGGGCACCGGGTCAACGTGGCAGCAAGTGGCCACGCGATCGCGCCCCGCGGACGTACGGATCAGGATCTCGCCATGCCGACCAGCGAAGACACCACGAACGAGCCGACCGCTCCCGCTCCGACCGCCCTCTCCACCACGCCCGCCGCCGCGGCGGGCCAGTGGCGCATCGGCGGCGAACTCCCCGTCCACCGGCTGGGCTTCGGCGCGATGCGGCTGCCCGCTCCGCGCTGGGAGGGGCCCGCGCACGATCCCGCGCGCGGTATCGAGGTGCTGCGCCGCGCCGTCGAACTCGGCGTGAACCACATCGACACGGCCGCCTTCTACTTCTTCGAGGACATCGCGGCCAACGACCTCATCCGCAAGGCCCTGCACCCCTATCCGGACGACCTGGTGATCGCCACGAAGGTCGGGCCTGGCCGCCTGCCCGACGGCTCCTGGACGGACCCGGCCGACCCCGCCGAGCTGCGGGCGGCCGTGCACCGCAATCTGCGCGAACTCGGCCGTGACCACCTCGACCTGGTCTACCTCCGTTTCCTGACCACCGACGGTCCTGGCGGCGACCGCTTCGCGACGCTGGCGGCCCTGCGCGACGAGGGCCTCATCCGCCACCTCGGCGTCAGCAGCGCCACGCCCGAGCAGTTCGCCGAGGCGCGCGAGATCGCGCCCGTGGCCGCGCTCCAGAACAGGTTCAGCCCGCTGACGCGCGAACACGCCGAACTGGTGGACGTCTGCGCCGCGCAGGACATCGCGTACGTCCCGTACTTCCCGTTCGGCGGCGCCGGAGCTCCTGACCTGGAGGCGCTCCGACGCGTCGCCGAACGGCACGGAGCCACGCCCGCGCAGGTCACCCTGGCGTGGCTCCTCGCGATCTCCCCGGCGATGCTCGCGATCCCGGGCACCTCGTCCCCCGACCATCTGGCGGAGAACGTGGAGGCGGCGGCGCTGCGGCTCGACGCGGATGACCTCGCCGAGCTCGGCGCGCTGCGTCAGTAGACCTCCTCCACCCACTCCGGGTGGTCGATGAACGGGTTCCTGTTGTGCTGGAACTTGTCGAATATGACCTGGTTGCGGTTCTTCTCGAACGTGTCCGGCGGGTCCTCGTCGCTCCACTGCTTCAGGACGGAGAGGCGGCCGATGGCGGGCGCGCTGCCGTTGTCGACCTTGTCGTTGGGCTCCAGGTCGGGGAAGCCGCTCTCGCCGTCGTAGCGCACGGCCATGTAGAGGATCATGCGGGCCACGTCGCCCTTGACCGCGTCGCGCGGTTCGAAGGAGTCGCCGTCGGTGAGGTTGCCGGGGGCGCCCTCGACCGCGCTGCCGCCGTTGTCGAAGTCCTTGTTGCCCCGGATGCTGTTCACCGTGACGTCCTCGGGACGCAGGTGGTGGATGTCGGTGCCGGGTCCTGTCGAGGTGCCGAAGTCGCCGTGGGACTTGGCCCAGACGTGCTCGCGGTTCCAGTCGCCCTGGTCGCCGCCGCTGCTGTCCTTGCTCCGCGAGGTGCCGCTGTAGAGCAGGATCACGTTGGAGCTGTTGGCGGGGTCCTGGTCGGTGGTCTTGAGGGCGTCCCAGACCTGGTCGTACGAGAGCTTGGTCTGCTCGCTGATGATCGTGTGCAGTGCGGACTTGAGCTCGGGTCCTGTCTTGCCGAGCGCGTCCTTGTAGTACGTGTCGTCGTAGGCGCCGACGGCTGCGGTCGCCGGTGCGGGTGTGGGGGAGGTGGTGGCCGTCGCGGTGGCCGGCACGGTGATGCCGACGAGGACCGCGGCCGCGGTCAGGGCCAGGGGTTGCCAGCGGCGTACGCGCGGGACGGGCATGTGGGGTGTGTCCTTTCCCGGAGGCCTCGCGCGCCGCGCGCCCACTCGACGGGCGTGCGGTCTACGCGAGTTGACTAATCAACCACCGGGAGAGTGGCACGGGTGTACGTATTCTCGTGTGAACGTCCTGGAACGGTTGGGTGACGATGTCATGGACACGGCCAACCGCGAGGGGTGGAGGCCCGCGGAGGCCGTGTCCATGATGCGTCGCGCGCCCCGCGTTACAGCCCCAGCAGCCCCGGATCGGCCGCGAGCGCCCGGAAGTAGTCCAGCGGATCCGACACCATGCGCCGCTCCTTGAGGTCGAGCAGCCCCCCCACCCCGGTCACCGTCGCCGCCACCGATCCGTCCGCCTTGGTGATCGTCTGCTCCGTGCGGAACGTCTTGCGCTCGCCCCAGATGAACTGGCAGCTCACCTTGATCTCGTCGCCCGCGCTCAACTCGTTGCGGTACCGGATCGTGTTCTCCAGGGCCACCGGGCCGACGCCCTTGTCCAGCAGGTCGCGCTGCTCTATCCCGGCCGCGCGCAGCAGGGCCCAGCGGGCGTGCTCGGCGTACTGGAGGTATACGGCCTGGTTGAGATGGCCCTGCGAGTCCGTCTCGTACCCACGGACGCCGATGCTCACGGAATACGGCTCTGCCACGGTTTTCCCTTCGATGGCCTGCGAGTTGCGCGGTCTGGTCGTACGGGTCGTATTGCAGCACGGTCGTGCTTCGGGTTGTGCCCGCAGCGTTCAACTCACGGGTGGCGCGCCGCATTCCACCGGACCCACGACCCGCGCGACCAGCGCGGCGACCGTCATGTGCCGCGCGCCGACGTCACGTCCCGAGAGCCGACGTCACGTCCTGCGCGGTGAGGCCAGCACATAGCGTCCGCCCGAGCGCGCCGCCGCCGCGTGCTCGCCGACCTGCCACCCGGCCCGCTCCAGGACGGCCGCGCACCGGCGCAGCCCCTCCGGCGTCGGCTCCCGCACGGCGACGGCCTCCGGCTGTGGCGTCTCTTCCACCCGGTACCCGTCCTGGCCGGGGCCCGCGGGGCGGCAGCCCGCCGCCTCCAGGGCCAGCGCCGCCGCCTGCACCAGGTGGCCCCGCTCCCAGGCGCAGGGGCGCTCGCGCGAGCCGTCCCTGTTCGTCATGCGGCGCAGCTCGACCAGGCCCTCCCAGGCGCTGCGCACCTCCCGCGCGCGGGCGGGGCCCTCGGAGCCGGTCGGCGCGGTCTCCGTGCCGGTGCGCGCGGCGAAGACTCCGGAAGGCGCGGGGGCGGGGGCCCGCGGTGGCTCGGGGGCGGCGGGGGCCGCGCCCTCCTCGCGTATGCGATGACCCGCCGGCGTCAGGAAGTACGCATGCGGCGGCCGGGGATGGCGGAAGGCGAGGCGTGCCCGCACCAGGCCCGTGAGCTGCGTCTCCGTGCCGGACAGACGTCCGGTCCCCGGCTCGGCGGCCTCGATGATCCGTCGCTGAACGGCAGTAGGCGGTCGCACCGCACGCACCCCTTCCCGGCCCGGTTCCTGCACCTGGTACCGATGGTGCACCGAGCCACTGACATCGGGGTCACGGAGCCGTCGACATCACCAGCTCCAGCGTCTTGCGGTCCGTGTCCGCGTCCGCCCGCTCCTCAGGAGTACCGGGATAGGTGTCCAGGAGTACGTCGGTGGCGCCCAGCTCCGCGAGGGTCTCCAGGTCGGCGCGGATCTGGTCCGCGCTGCCGTGCCCGAGCGGACGCTCCGCCGTGTCCGCCTGCGCGCCGAGCCTGATCTGGAGGCGCGGCACGAGGCCGGGGACCGGACGGCCCGCGGCCGCCGCCTCCGCCGCGATGCGCGGGAGCGCCGCGCGCAGCGCCGCCAGGGTCGGCATGAACGGGTGCCAGCCCTCGCCCAGGCGCGCGGCCCGCACCTGCGCGGCGGGGGAGTTGCCGCCCACCCAGACCGGCAGGTGGGGGCGGGTCGCGGGGGCCGGGGCGGTGCGGACGCCCTCGTAGGAGACGTACCTGCCACGGAAGGACGTCGGGTCCTCGCTCCAGGCGGCGCGGATCGCCGCGAGGTACTCGTCGGTGATCGCGCCGCGCTCGCGGAACGGCACGCCGAGGACCTCGTACTCGGCCGCCGACCAGCCCACCCCGGCGCCCAGGATGAACCCGGCGTCGTTCAGCTGGTCGATGTTGGCGGCCATCCGCGCGGTCTGGAGGGGGTGGCGGTAGGGGATGACGGTGATGGTCGTACCGAGGCGCAGTCCGGGCACGCGGCCCGCGAGGTGCGCGGCGAGCACGAACTGGTCGTAGAACGGCGCCGGGTAGACCCCGTGGACGTCCTCGGTCACCGCGATGTGGTCGGAGATCATCGCGAACTCCAGGCCGAGGTCGCGGGCGTCGGTGGCCTGTCGTACGAGGGAGTCGGGGGTCGTCCCGGAGCCGAAGTTGAGGAGGTTCACGCCGTATCGCATGAGCGCAGTCTTGATGATCGCGAATGCGGGTGTCGAATCCGGCGGATGCGTCGATTCCGCCGATTACGGGGGAGGCGGCGGGCCCGGCGGACCCGCTGATCCTCCGTCAGCCCGCCGTGGCGGGGCGGAGGTTCCAGCTCGCCACCACCGGCCTGCCGTGCTCGGTGCTCAGCCGGCTCACCGTGCCCGTGGCGAGCAGGAACATCGAGCCGCCCGAGGTGGGCAGGCCCAGCCTGCGGGCCGTCAGGACGCGCAGGAAGTGGCTGTGCGCGAAGAGCACCACGCTGCCCTCGTTGTTGGCGAGCGCCGCGTCGACCTTGGCGAGCATCCGGTCGGCGCGCTCGCCGACCTCGTCGGGGGTCTCGCCCGGGTGCTCGGGCGGGCCCGCGGCCACGCCGTCGCTGAAGAGGTACCAGTCGGGGCGGCTGCGGTGGATCTCGACGGTGGTCAGACCCTCGTACGCGCCGTACTCCCACTCGCTCAGATCCGGGTCGACCTTCGCGTGCCCGAACCCGGCGAGCTCCGCGGTCTCCCTGGCCCGCCCGCGCGGGCTCGTGAACGCCGCGCCGATCCGGTAGGTGCCGATGAGCGGCGCGAGCGAGCGCGCCTGCTCCCTGCCGTGGTCCGTCAGGGGGACGTCCGTCCAGCTGGTGTGCTGCCCTGAGAGGGCCCACGGCGTCTCGCCGTGCCGGACGAGGAGCAGATCGCCCATGGTCGCGCACATCCTGTTCTTCCGGGGGTGGCGGAACCGTCCGGTCCCGCCACCCACGAGACTGCCACGCGGCGCAGGTCACGCGCGTGCGGGGGGCCTGTCAGGTCCCCCGGGGCAGCCGTCTCACATGCCCTGCGGCACCCGCGCGGGGCGGCCCGAGCCGCGCGTCAGGGCGTAGCCGCCGACGCCCGCGAGCGCCGCGAGGACGCCCCCGGCCGCCGTCCACAGCCAGCGCGATGACCACCAGCCGCCCGCCCAGCCGTCCTCCGGCTCGGTGACGGCGGCGGGCCGCTGCTTGTCCGAGCCAGCGCCCGGCACCAGCGGCTCGCCCAGCGAACCGTCCACGGCCTGCGCGCCGCCCGCGTCGGTCGTGGTGACCTTCGTCTCGACGCTCACCGGCAGACCCAGGTCGTCGGCCTTGAGGTCGGTGACCGTGAGCCGCAGGAAGTACGTGCCCGGCAGCGGATCGTTGGCCCACTGCTCCGACCAGGCCCGCACCGTGCGCAGCGAGCAGGACAGCGAGACCGACTCCGCGTCCTGCGCCGCCGTCCGCGTCGGCGTGCCGAGACGGCACGCCTGACGGCGCCTGAGGCCGTCGTACACGTCGACCCGCCAGGTCGACTCGGCGTGCCGGGCCGCGGCATCCGGCAGCTTCACCGTGGCGTGCACGGTGGCGCGCTGCCCGGTGTCCACCGGGAACGCCCAGTACAGGTAGTCACCCGTGGACGCCTGCGCCGTGGCCTCCTGGTCGGGGCGGATCGCGGTGGCGGTACGGAAGGAGGTGCCCGCCTCCGTCGGCGCGTCGGAGTCGGCCTTCTCGTCACCGTCGGCGGCGGCCACGCCCGCGGTCCCCGCGAGGACCAGCAGGGCGGCGCCCGCCGCGGCGGCGACGCGGCTCAGCACACGTGTCGTACGCATCAGTTGGTCCTCCAGACCGCGAAGCGCCAGCGAGAGACCCAGCCCCAGACCAGACCGGCGAGGAAGCCGGTGAGGACGAGCAGGCCGAGCAGCCACCAGCCGTGGCCGAGCCCGAAGAACGCCACGTCGGACGCCTCGTCGGAGGTGTCCACCAGGTCGACGGCGAGCTCGACGGGCAGGCCCGGCGTCGTCTTCACCGAAGCGGGCGCGGAGAAGGAGTTGCTGACGCGCAGACAGACGGTCTCGGCGTCGTCGGCCTCCTCGTCGTCGTCCGCCTCGGGGGTCGGGTAGCGCAGCCCCGTCGAGATCACGTCGGTGCGCCCGTCGCCGGACTCCTGGCCGCGCACGATCTCGCGGCCCTTCGGGGTCTCGGCCCTGAGCAGGACGCCGTAGTCCGGATTGACCGCCCGGTCGGCGGAGACGCTCACCGAGGCGCGCAGCTCCTTGCCCGCGGGCACGTTCACGCGGTACCAGCGGTGCTCGCCGAACTTCTCGCGGTCGGTGTAGAGGCCGGACTTCAGCTCGGGTGCCGCGGAGCACTCCGCCGCGCCCTTCGCCTCGACCGGCGTGACCACCGGGTCCGCCGCGCGGTCCACCAACTGCTTGACGCGGCCGGAGAGTTCATCGGTGTGCCGGATCGAGGTGTACGTACCGCCGGTGGCCTCGGCGATGCAGCTCAGCTGGTCCCTGGTCTTGGCGTCGGGCACCAGGCCCAGGGTGTCGATGGTGAGGTTGATGCCCTTGGCCGAGATGTCGCGGGCCACCACGCACGGGTCGAGCGGCTGGCAGGTGTCCTCGCCGTCGGAGATCAGTACGATGCGGCGGCTGCGCTCGGCGTCGTCGTCGTGGGTGAGGTCGTCCGCCGCCTTGAGCAGCGTCGGGCCGATCGGGGTCCAGCCGGTCGGCGCGAGCGTCGCCACGGCGGTCTTCGCGTCGGTGCGGCCCGCCTTGTCGAGCTGCTCCACGGGGTAGAGCAGCTCGGTGTCCTTGCAGCCCGTCCTGCGGTCGTCGCCGCGGTAGTTGGCGCCGAGGGTCCGTATGCCGAGCGCCACCTCGTCCGGGGTCGCGTCGAGCACCTCGTTGAAGGCCTGCTTCGCCGCGGCCATCCGGGACTTGCCGTCGATGTCGCGGGCCCGCATGGAGCCGCTGACGTCGAGTACGAGCTCGACCTTGGGGGAGGGCCGTGCCGGTTCGTCGCCGTCGTCGGCGGCCGCGGGGCCTGCCGTGACGAGCCCGGCGGTCAGGGCCGCGAGCAGGGCGATCGCCCAGGCCGCCGGCCGTTGTCTTGTGATCATCGCCGGATCCTATTGATCTCGGCGGGCATACCCAAAACGGCGTCAGAACAGCACGCAGCGCGACCGCCTGACCACGCATCACCACGGCTCCCGCCGACGTCGCGCGGCGCGCAGTCAGCGCCTCAGCTCACGCCCGCCGAACGCCGCGCCGCCGTCCGCCCGCCGCCACCAGTCCTCCATCGACGCCTGGTCCATGGCCCGCCAGTCCGGTGTCGCCTGAACGAGCGCACCGCCCAGGCGCCGTCCCAGATCCACCATCGAGCGACCGGAGAGCGTGCGGTCGGTGTCGTAGGTGTCCAGGGCGTCCGCCCAGGTGTCCGCGGTGGCGAGCGCGGACTCCAGGCAGGTGGCGTCCTGGAGCGCCTTCACCGCGCCCGCGCCGGTGTGCGGCCTGGCGACCGCGGCCGCGTCGCCGACCAGGAGCACGCGGCCCGTGGTGCAGCGGGGCGCCGTGAAGTCGTACATGGGCTGGAGGAAGAGCTCGTCGGGCGCCGTCGCGCGCAGCACTGCGCCCCAGTACGGCGGCAGGAGCTCGTCGGCGACGTACCCGAGATGGGCGGCGAGCGCCTCGGTGAGGCCGCCGGGAGGCAGGCTGGTGGGGCCGGTGAGCCGCAGGTCGAGGCCGAGGCCCAGATCGAGGTCCGGGGGCGGCGCGGTGTACAGGACCCAGTTGACGCGGCGGCCGCCCGCGCCGTCCGGGATCCGGTAGATGATCACGTGGCCGCCCGGGAAGACGGCGTACACGCAGTCCTCGTCGGCCCACAGGCCCGGATCCTTCAGACGGGTCTCGGGGAACGCGCCGCGCCAGGCGAGATAGCCCGCGTACGCGGGACGCACGTCGCCGAAGGCGCCGGCGCGGGTCACCGAGCGGTAGCCGTCCGCGCCGATCACCAGGTCGAAGTGCTCGGTGCCCGCCGCGGTGTCGAGCTCGGTGCCGCCCGGACCCGTGCGCAGCGCCTGGACCGCGGCGCCGGTCCTGAACTCCACGGGTCCGGGGATGCGGCGGCGCAACTCCCGCCACAGCGGACCCCAGTTGTACGTACGGAAGGGGAACGGCATCACGGCGATCTCCCGGCCCACCGGCCCTGCCGCGCCCTCGTCGCGCACGTACCAGCGGCGCCGCACGAGCTGCACCCACGGCATGTCCGCGTCCATGTACCCGGCCGGTGCCAGCTCCGCGTACCGGGCGTCGTGCACCGCGAGCCCCACGCCCCGGTCCGCCAGATCGCCCGCCGCGCGCTCGTACACGGTGATCTCGTCCGCACCGCCCCGGTGAGCGGCGAGCGCCGCGGCGCACCCGGCGATGCTGCCGCCCACGACGGCGACCCTGCCTCCACGCATCATGGCGCCATCCTGGCAGGCGGGGTGACCGTCTGTCAGCGCGGCGATACCCCGCGTCCGTCTGTCAGCGCAGCGATACCCCGCGTCCGGCGAAGAACGGCTCGAACCGGTCGGCCGTCAGCTCGGCGGTCCGGGTGCGGGCGTCGATGCCGGACGGGTTGTGGAAGTGCAGCAGTCCCTCGGCGGTGCGCCGGGTGAGCAGCACCAGATGGCCGCCCCGGCCCGGCGCGGGGCGGTCCGGGCGGCGGATCTCGTAGTGCACCGACGCGATGACCCGGCGCCCCTCGTCGAGGAGTGTGCCGATCTCCGCCACGGAGAGGTGGCGGTGGACCGTGGCGTCCACGCCGTGCGCCTCGCGCGCGTACTCCGCGAAAGGGGCGTAGACGAGCCCCTTGATGACCCCGTCGGCCTCCGTGTAGGCGCCGTACTTCAGCGCGCCGTCCCGCAGTTCGAAGAGGGAGGGGGCGGACGGGCCGAGCGCCATCCGGTAGCAGGTCAGACCGCACAGGTGGCCGCACCAGCGCGCGTAGTCGGCGAGCGTCGCCGCGCCCGAGGTGCGCCAGGCCGGGTCGGCGGCGCGGTCGAAGTCCTCGTACACGATGGGCGCGACGAGTTCGGGCGAGGCGAACTGCGTCTGCACGGGCGCTGCGCAGGTGGTGCAGGGCTGCATGGTGCTCCTGGTCATGGTTCCGGTTCCGCTCCCGGCCCCGGTCACTGACGGTAGCTGCTGAGGAAGCGGCCGATGCGGCTGATCGCCGCGTCGAGGTCGTCGGCGTGGGGGAGGGTGAGGATGCGGAAGTGGTCGGGGCGGGCCCAGTTGAAGCCGGTGCCCTGGACCACCTGGATCTTCTCCTGGAGCAGCAGGTCGAGGACGAACTTCTCGTCGTCGTGGATCGGGTGCACCTTCGGGTCCAGGCGCGGGAAGGCGTAGAGCGCGCCCTTGGGCTTCACGCAGGAGACGCCGGGGATCTCGTTGAGCTTCTGCCAGGCCCGGTCGCGCTGTTCGTGCAACCGGCCGCCGGGCGCGGTGAGTTCATGGATGGACTGGCGGCCGCCGAGCGCGGCCTGGATGGCGTACTGCGCGGGGGCGTTGGGGCAGAGCCGCATGGAGGCGAGCATCGTCAGGCCCTCCAGATAGCTCTTGGCGTGCTGCCGCGGCCCGGTGACCACCAGCCAGCCGGAGCGGAAGCCCGCCACGCGGTACGTCTTCGACAGGCCGCAGAAGGTGAGGACGACCAGGTCGGGGGCGAGGGCGGCGACGCTGTGGTGCACGGCGTCGTCGTACAGGATTCGGTCGTAGATCTCGTCGGCGAAGACCATCAGGCCGTGCCGCCGCGCCAGGTCGAGGATGCCCTCCAGGATCTCCTTCGGGTACACCGCGCCCGTGGGGTTGTTCGGGTTGATGATCACGACGGCCTTCGTCCGGTCGGTGATCTTCGACGCCATGTCGTCCAGGTCCGGGTACCAGTCGGCTGACTCGTCGCACACGTAGTGGACGGCCTTGCCTCCGGAGAGGGTCGTCACGGCGGTCCACAGGGGGAAGTCGGGCGCGGGGATGAGGACTTCGTCGCCGTCCTCCAGGAGCGCCTGTACGGCCATGGTGACCAGTTCGGAGACGCCGTTGCCGAGGAAGACGTCGTCCACGGAGACGTCGTCGAGGCCGAGCGCCTGGTAGCGCTGGACGACGGCGCGGCGGGCGGAGAGGACGCCGCGCGAGTCCGTGTAGCCGTGCGCGTTCGGGAGCATCCGGATCATGTCCTGGACGATCTCCTCGGGCGCCTCGAAGCCGAACAGCGCGGGGTTGCCGGTGTTGAGGCGCAGGACGCTGTGGCCCGCCTCCTCCAGGGCGTTGGCGTGCTCGATGACCGGGCCCCGGATCTCGTAACAGACCTCGCTGAGCTTGCTCGACTGCCGGAACTCCATGCGGTGCGCCTCCCGTGACGTGTGTTACTTGGTTTTACCAAGCCTCCGCTTGGAAAGTCCAACAACCTGCATAGACTATGTCGCATGCCACCTCAGTCCAGGCCGCAGCCGCGGTCCCGCCGAAGCTACGACCAGTACTGCGCCGCCGCCCGCGGCCTGGACGCCGTCGGCGACCGCTGGACCCTGCTGATCGTCCGGGAGCTCCTCGCGGGCCCGCGCCGCTACACCGACCTGCACGCCGACCTGCCGGGCGTCAGCACGGACGTCCTCGCCTCACGCCTGAAGGACATGGAACAGCAGGGCCTGAGCACCCGCCGCAAGCTGCCCCCGCCCGCGGCGGCGTACGTCTACGAACTGACCGACCGCGGCCGCGATTTGCTCCCCGTCCTCCAGGCCCTCGCGGCCTGGGGCGCCCCCGCCCTGGCGGAGCGCAGGCCCACGGACGCGGTGCGGGCGCACTGGTTCGCCCTGCCACTGCTGCGGGCCCTCGCGGGGACCGGCGCCGAGGGCGTACTCCAAGTCCGCCTCCCCGAGGGCGAGTTCCACGTACGGGTCGGCGGCGCGGGCGACTCCTACGGCGAGGGCCCCGCACCGGTCGCCCCCGAGGCCCACCTCGCGCTGGACGCGGCGACGTGCGTGGCGGTGAGCAGCGGGGAGCTGACGGTGGGTGAGGGGGTGCGGACGGGGCGGATCGAGCTTGTGGGGGAAGGGGGCCTGGCGAAGGCGCTGCGCGCCGTCTGAACGGCTCGGTCGACCTGAACTCCGGGCGGAAGCGTCAGGGCAGCGGTACGCCGCGGGCGGTGACCCACAGTTCGTACCACTCCTCGTGGGTGAGCTCGGGCTCGCGGTCGACGGCGTCGCGGCAGGCGCGGATACGTTCGGGGCGGCTGGTGCCGATGACCGGGGCGATCCGGGCCGGGTGGCGCTGGAGCCACCACAGCAGGATCGTCTCCGGTGTCGTCCCCTTGCGCTTGGCGAGGTCGGCGACGAGCCGGGCGGTGGGCGAACCGCCCGCGTCGGGGCCGGTGAAGCGGCCCTGGGCCAGGGCGCCCCAGGCCTGTAGCCGGACGCCGTTGGCCAGGCAGTACTCGATCGTCCCGTGCGGGAAGCCGTTCTCGGTGGCGGCCGCGGTGTTGAGAAGGACACCCGCCTCGACCCAGTCCCTGCTGGCGAGGCTCATCTCCAACTGGTTCGCGATCAGCGGGAGATCGAGGTGGGCCCGTAGCTGGGCGATCTGCGCCGCGCTCATGTTCGACACGCCGAAGTGGCGCACCAGGCCCTGGCGGTGCAGGGAGGTGAGCGCCTCGGCGAGCTCCGCGGGATCCGCCAGCGGGTCCGGCCTGTGCAGCAGCAGCACGTCGAGCACATCGGTGCGGAGCCGGGTGAGGCTCTCCTCGACGCGCCGGACGACGGTCGGCCCCCGCAGGTCGTACATGCCGGGCAGGTCGCCCTCGGCCTGCCGGATGCCGCACTTGGTCTGCAGGACGATGCGGTCGCGCAACTCGGGCGCCCTGGCGAGCAGTTCGCCGAAGACCGCCTCGGCCTTGCCCTTCCGGTAGATGTCGGCGTGGTCGAACGCCGTGATCCCGATGGCCAGGGCGGCCTCGACGGCGGCCTCCGCGTGCGCGATGTCCGCGGCGGTGTACGGCGCGGTGTCCCAGGTGCCGCCGAGCCCCATGCATCCGTACAGCGGCTGCCGGTCGGGCAGGTCGGGCTGTGCCGTCATGTCTCTCCCTCGGTGAGGACCGGTGGTCGTACGTGCCGACCCGGTGGTCACACCGTAACGACCGGTCAACTCCCGAAGGGGACATCCTCGTTGGTCGCCATGCGGCGGGTGTCGCCGTGCGCCGCGACGAAGTCGTGGATGTGGCCGATGGCCCGCTTCGCGGACGACTCGTCCTTGCCACAGCCGCGGATGCCGGAGACGCCGTCGGGGTAACAGGAGGCCCGGTGGCCGTAGATCAGACCGTCGGCGTCGCCCCCGGCCCCGTCCAGGAGGGTCCGGGTGGCCCGGCCGTCGCCCGCGCCGGTCGTCCAGCCGAAGACGCGCGCGAGTGCGCCGCGGTCCCGTGCCTCGGCGCCGAGGCGCACCTGCTCGCGTACCTTGCCCAGAACCGTCGGCAGGTTGAGGTTGAACAGGCCCTTGTCCATGACGCGTTGGTTGTTGCGTACGGAGTCGCCGAACTCGCCGTACTGCCGCGTCACCTCGTCCGTGTCGCCGCTGATGTCCACGCCTTCGCGGTCGGTGAGGCCGTCCGCGACGTCCTTCCAGCCCGTGCCGCCCGCGGTGCCGTAGAACCCGTAGAGGACCCGCACCCCGGCGCTCTCCAGCTTGCTGCGGGCCAGGTCGCGCAGGGCCGCGACCGAGCAGTGGCGCGACTTGGCGGCACCGCTGTCGCAGTGGTCGGGGTTCTTGATGTCGAGCCAGACGAACCCGATGTTCTTGCCCGCCCGCCGCTGCTGCGCGATCCGGTCGAACATCTCCGCCATGGTGTTCCCGGCGCTCGTAGGGAGCCCGTCGTGATCGGCCCACCAGCCCTTCTTCCAGGCGGTGGCGTCGATCTCCAGCGCGTTGGCCCCGTGGCCGAGCGCCTTGTCGACGCCGTCGACGGTCAGGACGCGGTGGGCGATGGCCCAGACCGGGCGCTGGGAGCCGGATTCGGGTCCTGGACCGGCGGCGGCGCCGGCCGGCGAGGCGGCGAGCCCCACCACCAGGGCGCCGCACGTGGCGGTCAGCGTCGCGGCGAGGGCGGTCGAGCGGGGGCGGTCCTGGCGTATCAAGGCTGTCTCTCCATCCGTTCCTGTGCGCTCGGCCGCCTGCCCGTCCCGCCCCAGGTCAAACGCCCCGCGCCGGTCCGGGCGCCGTCGGGGCGTGGCCGGATGAGGCGGTAGGAGGACCGGACCGCTGTACCGTCTGAGGCCATCGTCAACGATCAAGAGTGGAGTGGCCCATGCACGGCGGCAGCGGCGGCAACGGTGGCGGCGCGGGAGATCGGATCGACACCTCGACGGCTCATTCGGCGCGGGTGTACGACTACATCCTGGGCGGCAAGGACCACTACGCCGTCGACGCCGAGGCGGGCGACACGATGTGCGAGCACTGGCCGGCGCTTCCGGTGCACATGCTGGAGAACCGCCGGTTCATGCACCGCGCCGGGCACTACCTCGCCAAGGAGCAGGGCATCCGGCAGTTCCTCGACATCGGCACCGGCCTGCCCACGGCCCCCAACCTGCACGAGGTGGCGCAGCGGGTGGCGGCGGACGCGCACGTCGTCTACGTCGACAACGACCCCATCGTCCTGGCACACGCGCGTGCCCTCCTCCAGGGCACGCGCGAGGGCGCGACCGCGTACGTCGACGCCGACATGCACGACCCGGACGCCATCCTGGACAGCCCGGAGTTCCGTGAACTGATCGACCTGGGGGAGCCGGTGGGCCTGATGGTCATCGGGATACTCCACTTCATCCTGCCGCCGGACGACGGTCTCCTGGTGCGGCGCCTCCTTGAACCGCTGCCGTCGGGCAGCTTCCTGGCGATGACCATCGGGACCGCGGACTTCGCGCCCGGCGAGGTGGGCCGGGTGGCCGAGGAGTACGCGCAGCAGGGCATGCCGATGGCGCTGCGCGACCGGGCCACCGCGACCTCGTTCTTCGACGGCCTTGACCTGGTGGACCCGGGCGTCACCCAGGTCCACAAGTGGCGTCCCGGCCCGGAGCAGGACGGCGTCGACGACCGGGCCATCGCGATGTACGGGGCGGTGGCCCGCAAGCCCTGAGGGGCCGGTGACCGGGGGCGACTAAGCTTGCGGAGCTTGACGTGACGGTGCGGGAGAGTGGGGAGCAGGGGTCTGTGAACGGCTTGAGACAGGTGGTCGCCACCCGCTACATCGAGCCTCTGCGGGCCGGCGGCTCGGTGCCGGGGATCGTCGAGGCCGACGATCTGGGCACGTACGTCGTGAAGTTCACCGGCTCCGCGCAGGGCCGCAAGGCCTTGGTCGCCGAGATCATCGTCGGCGAACTCGCGCGCCGCCTCGGTCTGCGCTTCCCCGAACTGGTCCTCGTCGACTTCGACCCCGCGGTCGCCGCAGACGAACCGCACCAGGAGGTCCAGGACCTCCTCCGCTCCAGCGCGGGCCTCAACCTCGGCATGGACTTCCTGCCGGGCGCGGCGGACTTCACCCCCGAGGCCATCGACGTCGACCCGCTGGAGGCGGGCAAGGTCGTCTGGCTGGACGCCCTCACGGCGAACGTCGACCGCACGGTCCACAGCTCGAACCTGATGATCTGGCCCACGTTCGGCGTTCAGCCCCCTCGCCTCTGGCTGATCGACCATGGCGCGGCGCTGGTCTTTCACCATCGGTGGGGGGCGTCGGCGCCGGACAAGGCGTACGACTTCCGCCATCACGCGTTGGGCGGGTACGGGCCCGATGTGGCTGCCGCCGACGCGGAACTCGCGCCGCTGGTGACGGCGGAGCTGCTGCGGGAGATCGTGGCGGACGTCCCCGATGAGTGGCTCGTGGACGAGCCGGGCTTCTCCTCCGCCGAGGAGCTGCGGGAGGCGTACGTGGCGCATCTCGCGGAGCGCGCGAAGGCGTCGGCGGCGTGGCTGCCGAGCGGATTCCCCAGCCGCGAGGAACTCGCCTCGGAGGACGCGAAGCGGGCGCGGGCCACGGAGGCGGGGCGCCCTGCCTGGCTGAAGCGGGTTCCTGACCTGCACGGCAAGCCACAGACACGCTGAACGCGAACGCCGGGCGGGCTGGAGGATCCAGCCCGCCCGGCGTTTTTCGCGGACGAACTCGGCGCAGCCGGTGACCGACGGCGCCGAGGAGTGCCGTCTAGCCGCGCAGCTGCTCGTACGCCGGCAGTGTCAGGAAGTCCGCGTAGTCCGCGTCCAGGGAGACCTGGAGGAGGAGGTCGTGGGCCTGCTGCCACTTGCCGGTCGTGAAGGCCTCGTCGCCGATCTCGGTGCGGATCGCGGTGAGTTCCTCGGCGGCGACCTTGCGGGCGAGGTCGGCCGTGGCCGTCTCGCCGTTCTCGAAGACGACACCCGCGTTGATCCACTGCCAGATCTGCGAGCGCGAGATCTCGGCGGTGGCCGCGTCCTCCATGAGGTTGAAGATGGCGACGGCGCCGAGGCCGCGCAGCCACGCCTCGATGTAGCGGATGCCGACCTGGACGGCGTTGACCAGGCCGTCGTAGGTGGGCTTCGCGTCGAGGGAGTCGATGGCGATCAGGTCGCCGGGGGCGACGTTCACGTCCTCGCGCAGGCGGTCCTTCTGGTTCGGCTTCTCGCCGAGCACCGCGTCGAAGGACTTCATCGCGATCGGGACCAGGTCGGGGTGGGCGACCCAGGAGCCGTCGAAGCCGTCGCCGGCCTCGCGGTCCTTGTCGTTCTTGACCTTCTCGAACGCGACCTTGTTGACCTCCGCGTCCTTGCGGGACGGGATGAACGCGGCCATGCCGCCGATCGCGTGCGCGCCGCGCTTGTGGCAGGTGCGGACGAGGAGTTCGGTGTACGCCCGCATGAAGGGGGCGGTCATCGTCACCAGGTTGCGGTCCGGCAGGACGAACTTCGAGCCGCCGTCACGGAAATTCTTGACGATGGAGAAGAGGTAGTCCCAGCGGCCCGCGTTCAGGCCGGAGGCGTGGTCGCGCAGCTCGTAGAGGATCTCCTCCATCTGGTACGCGGCGGTGATCGTCTCGATGAGGACCGTGGCGCGGACCGTGCCCTGGGGGATGCCCACGTAGTCCTGCGCGAAGACGAAGATGTCGTTCCAGAGGCGCGCCTCCAGGTACGACTCCGTCTTCGGCAGGTAGAAGTACGGGCCCTTGCCGAGCTCGATCAGGCGCTTGGCGTTGTGGAAGAAGTACAGGCCGAAGTCGACCAGCGCGCCGGGGATCGGAGTGCCCTCGAACTGGAGGTGGCGCTCGTCCAGGTGCCAGCCGCGCGGCCGCATGACGACCGTGGCGAGCTCGTCGGCACCCTTGAGGGCGTACGACTTGCCGGAGCGCTCGTCCGTGAAGTCGATGGAGCGCGCGTAGGCGTCGGTCAGGTTGAGCTGACCGAGGACCACGTTCTCCCAGGTGGGCGCGGAGGCGTCCTCGAAGTCCGCGAGCCAGACCTTGGCGCCCGAGTTCAGGGCGTTGATGGTCATCTTGCGGTCGGTCGGGCCCGTGATCTCCACGCGGCGGTCGTTCAGCGCGGCGGGCGCCGGGGCGACCCGCCACGAGTCGTCCGCGCGGATCGCGGCCGTCTCCGGCAGGAAGTCCAGGGTCGACGTGCGGGCGATCTCCGCGCGACGCTCGGCGCGGCGGGCGAGGAGCTCGTCACGCCGCGGCGTGAACAGCCGGTGCAGCTCGGCCACAAAGGCGAGGGCCGCGTCGGTGAGCACCTCTTCCTGCCGGGGCAGGGGCTCTGCGTCGACGATGGCCAGCGGCGACGGCGCTAGTGCGGACATGAGCTGTCACTTCCTTCAGAGAGCTGCACGGACGGTGCCGGCCGGGCCGCCGGGCAGACGCGGTGACACTGCGTGCCACAGGAGCCGAGGTACGGCTTTGGGGCCCCGTCCGAGGTAACGGGCCTTCTGGTCAGTGGATACTAGTTTCCTCATGGTGGAAGTTCAATGGTTTGTTGACGTCGAGATTCTCTTCGTCGACAGAACATGGCGCTGAGTGCCATCCCGGTCACTCCAAGTGGATCAGGTCCTCGACGGTGTCTATGTCGTGTGCCCGCGCCACGTCCCCGCACTCGACCAGAGTCACCTCGGCCGCGTGTTCCTTCAGATAGGCGCGCGCTCCCCGGTCGCCCACCGCGCTCGCCGCGATCCCGGCCCAGTGCGCCGAGCCGAACAGGACCGGATGGCCCCGCACCCCCTCGTACGACGCCGCCGCGAGCGTCCCGGGCGAGCGGTAGGCGGCGCGCACCCGGGCCGTCGCCGCCGCGCCGATCCCCGGCTGGTCCACGAGCGAGACGAGCGCCGCCGAGCCGCCGCCGGCGGAGCGCAACGACTCCAGGCCCGCCCGCAGCGAGGAGCCCATGCCCTCCTCCCAGTCGGGATTGTCGACAAGGACACATCCGGGCAGCGCGGCCCGCTCCCGTACGGCGTCGGCGGCCGCGCCGAGCACCACGTGCACCCGGGTGCAGCCCGCCTCCCGCAGCACCCCCACCGCGTGCTCCACCAGCGGCCGCCCCCGGTGCTCAAGGAGCGCCTTCGGCCGCCCGCCGAGCCTGCGCCCACCGCCCGCCGCGAGCAGCAGCCCCACGACCTCGCCGGCCGCGGATCCCGGCCCGTCCGTCTCTCTCGTCATGACTCCTGCATACACCAAGCGATACGCGATGTTCCGGCCGTGCGGACGGCCGGAAAGTGGCGCATCCATGACCGTGTGGCGTTTACTGACCCGCGACCCTTCGGCGTCTGACCAACGCCGCGCGGGTCGGCGAAGGCCTGTACGTGTACGCGCGCGAAGGCGCGCGAGGGGGAGAGCTGTGTTGCGGAGCATGGGGCAGAGACGAGTGACCGGCAGCGGCGAGGATCCACGGGTGGCGGAGCTGAACGCCTCCGTGGCCCGGCTGCGCCGTGAACTCGCCGCGCACCCCGCCGAGTTCACGGACCGCGGCATCGCCGAGGACGAACTCGCGGCACTCGCCGAGATGGCCCGCGGCGGTACCCCCGAGGTCCTCAGGATGCGCAGATCGCTGCTGCTCGTCGCGGGCGCGATCGGCTCGGTGAGCGCCCTGGCCGCGGGGCTCGCGGCGGTGCGCGGCGCGGTGGAGATGTTCGGCGACCGGTGAGCGGTGGGGATGCCCGGTGGTCGGGGAACGGTGGCGGTACCCGGCTGCCCGGGCGTGGCGCCGAGCCTCGGCGACCGGTGAGGTGACGTTGTCTCAGGCCACCCAATTGCGCTGCGCCTGATCGCCGTTGACCGGCCGCAGGTCGCCCGCCAGTGCGGCGGCCAGGCGTCGTACCGCCTGCTCCGACCGCTCGGGCGGGAGTACGAACGGGATGCGCAGCCGGTGTTCGTGCGTGCCCGGATCGGCGCCGAAGCGCGGGCCGCCCTCGACGCGTACGCCGTGCCCGAGCGCGGCGGCCGCGAGCGCGGACGCCACCGGGCGGCCCAGGTCCACCCAGAGCGAGAGCCCGCCGGGCGGCAACTGCCAGCGCCACTCGGGCAGATGGCGGGCGAGCGAATCCGCGAGCGCGTCCCGCTGCGCGCGCAGCATCGGCAGCCGCTCGCGCAGCACCTCGTCCATACCGCCCAGCAGATGCAGCGCCACCAGCTGCTCGATCACGGGCGTCGCCATGTCGCTCGGCACCCGCTTCATCGCCAGCTCGGTGATCAGCCGTGACCCCGCACGCACCCAGCCGATCCGCAGCCCGCCCCAGTGCGTCTTGCTCAACGACCCCACGGTGACGACTTGTTCGGCCGTCCCGTGCGACGCGAGCGAGGCGAACGGCGCGGGCGGCGGCACGTCGAGCGCGATGTCCGCGATGGTCTCGTCGATCAGCAGCCAGGTGCCCGTGGCGCGGGCCGTCTCCAGGATGCGCACGCGCTGCTCGCGCGGCATCAGACAGCCGGTCGGATTCTGGAAGTCCGGTACGAGGTAGGCGATGCGGGGTGCCGCCTGCCGCAGCGACGACTCGACGAGGCCGCTGTCCCAGCCGTCCTCCGCGACCGGCACGGGCACCGCGCGCAGCCCCGCCCCGCGGATCGCGTCCAGGGCGTTCGGGTACGACGGGTTCTCCACGAGGACCCGGTCGCCCTGCCTGCCGAGCAGGGCGAGCGTCAGCGACAGCGCGTGCTGGGCGCCCGTGGTGATCAGGATCTGGTCGGGCAGGGTCGGCAGCCCGCGCCGCGTGAAGCGCTCCGCGACGGCCGCCCTCAACTCCGGTATGCCGTACGGGTGGTAGCCCGGCGTCGGCGCGTGCTCGGCCAGCATCGCGGCCGCCGCGCCGAGCGCCGCAGCGAGCTCGGGCTCCGGAGCGCCGGGCGCGGCGCTCGCCAGGTCGAGCACGCCGTCACCCGCGGGGAACACCGACACACCGGTCGGCCGCTGCCCCTCGGGCAGCTCGGTCCAGGTGCCCGCGCCGCGCCGGCTGCGCGCGTAGCCGCCCTCGCGCAGCACGTCGTACGCCGCCGTGACCGTGGCCCTGCTGACGCCCAGCGCCGTGGCGAGCTCCCGTTCCGCGGGCAGCCGGGTGCGCAGCGGCACCCGGCCGTCGAGCAGGAGGGTGCGGACGCCGTGCGCGAGCGCGCGGTAGCCGGGGTGCTCACCGGCCGTGCCGTGCAGCAGCGCGGCGAGCCGACGGCTGCCGAGCCTCCTGTCCACGGCGTGGACCACATGTGCCTCTGCCATGCCAACTCCCTCGTATTGGCCCTGCCTGCCAGGCCAATGAGCCTACAGAATCCCTTTCAGGCACCTTGAGTCGGCCTGATTGGCCTGGGAGGGGACGGGATACCGGTGGAATCGACGGAGCGGACGGAGCGGACGGAGTGGACGGGACGCGGAGAAGAGCGGGCGGGAGGCGCGGGCGGCGGCGCGGCTGGGCGCGTGATCGTCGGGGTGAGCGGCTCCCTCGCGAGCCTCGCCGCGCTGCGCGCGGGCGCGGCCGAGGCCGAGCGCGGCGGGCTGCGGCTCGTCGCGGTCGTCGCCTGGGAACCGCCGGAGGGCGAGGCGCTGTATCTGCGCCACCCCGACCCGGAATGGGCGCGGCACTGGCAGGGCGAGGCACGGGCCCGCCTCGACCGTGCCTTCGACCAGGTCTTCGGCGGGGCCCCGGCCGGGATCGGCACGGTGGAGCGTCTGGTCGTCAGGGACCGGCCGGGCCGCGCCCTGTGCGCGCTCGCGAGCCGCCCGGACGACCTCCTCGTCCTCGGCGCCCGTCAAGGCCGCGCACGCGGCACCAGGATCCACCGCCATGTCCGGGCGCACGCGGGCTGCGCCGTCCTCACGGTGCCCGCACCGCCCGTACCGAAGGGGCTGCGCAGGGCGCTGCGGCGGGTCACGGCGGAGGATTTCGCGCTGGTGTCAGGTGCCGCGTCTGATCAGGCCGCGTGACGTCGCCGCCGCCACCGCGGCCGTGCGGGAGTCGACGCCGAGCTTCGCGTAGATGTGCACCAGATGGGACTTCACGGTGGCCTGGCTCAGGAACAGTTCCTTGCTGATCCGCTGGTTGGACAGACCGTCCCGCACCAGGCGCAGCACCTCCAGTTCCCGGCGGCTGAGCGCCTCGCCGGGCGCCCGCATCCGGTCCATGAGCCGGTGCGCGATCGCGGGGGCGAGCGCCGAGCGGCCGGACGCGGCGGTGCGGACCGCGGCGGCCAGCTCCTCGGGCGGCGCGTCCTTGAGCAGATAGCCGGCCGCGCCCGCCTCGACCGCGGCGAGGATGTCCGCGTCCGTGTCGTACGTCGTGAGCACCAGGACCCGCGGCGCTCCGTCGACCGCGGTGATCGCGGCCGTCGCCGCCGCGCCGTGCATCCCGGCGCCGAACTGGAGATCCATCAGCACCACGTCGATCCCGCCGCTCGCGGCCCGCGCCACCGCGCCCTCCGCCGTCGCCGCCTCCGCGACGATCTCGAAGTCCGGCTCGGCGTCGAGCACGGCGCGCAGACCGGCCCGTACGACCGGGTGGTCGTCGGCGAGGAGCAGACGGATCGTGCTAGGACCGGTGTGCGGCATCACGCGGCGGCCTCCCGGGTGCGGGCGGGCAGTGGCAGCGAGATCGCCACGGCCGTGCCCTGGCCCGTGCCGGACTCGACCGTGAACGTGCCGCCGAGCGACTCGGCGCGCGACCGCATCGCGGGCAGCCCGAAGCCGCCGTCGCCGCTGTTCCGAGAGGCGGCGGCGGGCGGCTCCGCCGCGGGGTCGAAGCCGCGGCCGTCGTCCACCACGTCGAGCGTGACGGAGGCCTCCATGAACGTCAGCGTGATCTCGGCGCGGTCCGCCGCCGCGTGCCGCACCGTGTTGGCGAGCGCGGACTGGGCGATGCGCAGGAGCGCCACTTCGTACGGTGTGGGCAGCTCGGCCGGGGTGCCGCTGACGGAGAAGCGGACCCGTGGCCCCGGGCTCGACGTGCTCAGTCGTTCGAGGGCCCCGGCCAGCGAGCCGTGCGCCAGGTCCGGCGGGGTCAGCGCGCGGACGAAGCGGCGGGCCTCCGCGAGGTTGGCCTGCGCCGCGGCGCGCGCCTGTTCGATGTGCGGGGCGGCGGGGGAGCCCGTGGGGAGTCCGCGCTGCGCGGCCCGCAGGAGCAGCTGGATCGAAGAGAGGCCCTGCGCGAGCGTGTCGTGGATCTCGCGCGCCAGACGCTCGCGTTCGGCGAGGGTGCCCGCGGTGCGCTCGGCCGCGGCGAGTTCGGCGCGGGTCGCCACCAGCTCGTCGATCAGCTCGCGGCGGCGTTCGCTCTCGCGGTACAGAGTCTGGTAGCCGAGGACCGTGACCACGGCCACCGCCGCGCCGAGCAGCGGGCCTATGAAGCTGCCCGGCGTGACCTGCGCGCTGTGCACCAGGAAGCTCGCGATCGCCGCGGCGGCCGTGCCCAGCACGGTGGGGAGCGCCCAGCGCAGCGGGAGCAGGTGCAGCTGGAGGAAGTACAGCGGGAACGCCGCCCAGAGCCCGTCGGGGGAGAGCGCGAGCAGCACCAGCCAGCTCGCGCCGAGCGCCCCGAGCCAGAGCGCGGCGGCCCGGCCCGAGCGGGGGATCCTGGGGCTCAGCGTGCCCGCCGCGTACACGGCGCCCATCAGGAGCGCGGCCGCGACGACCGCCGCGGGGTGGTGCGCGGCGCCGCCCGCTCCGCCGGTGACGTCCGCCTCGTTCGCGCCGGTGAGCGCCTTCACCGCGGTCAGGGCGAGCAGCCCGGCGAGCAGGGCGTGCAGACAGAGGCGGAGCGTGAGGGTCACCGGGGTCGGGGGCGCGGCCGCCGGGGGTGTGGGCGCAGGGGCGGGTGCGGCGGCTGGTGCCGGTGGGGCGGTCTTCTGAGGGCGCGGCATGGTTCTTCCAGCGTAGGAGAGGGCCGGCGTGCTGCGGCCGTCCCGGGGGCGGGGCCGCGGACGGGCCGGTCCGGCGGCGGGGCCTCGCACGGCTGTGCCCCCTTCACGGTACGGGGTGGTCCCCTCCGCGCCGTCAACCGAAAGTTTGAAAGACGGCTCCCTCCTTCGATTCGGGTGAAGCGTGCTGTGGCGCGATGCCTGGAGGGTGCGGGTGGCCGCAGGGTGGGGGCATGTTCGTCGCATGGAGAGACCTGCGGTTCGCCAAGGGGCGGTTCGCCCTCATGGGGGCCGTCGTCGTACTGATCACCCTGCTCGTCGGTCTGCTGTCCGGGCTGACCGCCGGGCTCGCCAGGGAGAACACCTCGGCGATCACCGGACTGCCCGCCGACCACCTCGCCTTCGCCGCGCCCCCCGACGGCCAGTCCGTCTCCTTCACCAACTCCTCGCTGCGGCAGGGCGCCTGGGAGAAGTGGGCCGCGCGCCCCGGGGTGACCTCCGCGCAGCCCATCGGGATCAGCACGCTCAACGCCACCGCGGGCGACCGGTCCGGCGCGGTCTCCGCCTTCGGCGTCGAGCCGGACTCCGGGATCGCCCCGGACGGCCTCGCTCCGGGCGAGGCGGTGCTCTCCGAGCAGGCCGCCGACGATCTGGGCGTGAGGGTCGGCGACCGGGTCAGGCTCGGCGGCAGCGGTCAGCACGAACGCGTCGCGCGGATCGCCTCCGACGCCTCGTACAGCCATACGCCCGTCGTGTGGGTCACGCTCGACGACTGGCAGGGGCTCGGGCACCGCGGTACGTCCGTCGACGAGCAGGCCACCGTGGTCGCGCTGCGGACCGGCGACGGGGTCGATCTCGCGGGCGGTGACGCGGCGGCGGGAACCGAGACGAAGTCCCTGGACGGGGCGTTGAGCGCGATCGGTTCCTACCAGGCCGAGAACGGGTCCCTCCAGCTGATGAGGGGCTTCCTGTTCGTCATCTCCGCGCTGGTCATAGGGGCGTTCTTCACGGTGTGGACCATCCAGCGCGCGGGGGACATCGCCGTCCTCAAGGCGCTCGGGGCCTCCACGCGCTATCTGCTGCGCGACGCGCTCGGGCAGGCGGTGGTGATGCTCGTCGCCGGTACGGGGATCGGGACCGTGATCGCCGTGGGCGTGGGCCGGCTCATCGGCGGGGGCGACGTCCCGTTCGTCCTGGAGCCGTCGACCGTGCTGTGGCCCGCCGGGGTGATGGTGCTGCTCGGGGTGCTGGGAGCCGGTCTTTCCGTGCGGCGGATCACCGCCGTCGATCCGTTGGTAGCGCTGGGGAGTGCACGATGAGTACTTCGAGTTCTTCTTCGACTTCTTCGATTTCTTTGGCCGTTGAAGACGTCACGCTGACGTACCCGGACGGGGGTGGGCGGCTCACCGCGCTGGACGGCGTCGGCCTAGAGGTCCCTGCCGGGACGATGACGGCGGTGGTGGGCCCCTCCGGCTCCGGCAAATCCAGCCTGCTCGCCGTGGCGGCGACGCTGGTCAGCCCCGATCGGGGACGGGTCGTCGTCGACGGGGTGGAGACGGGTTCACTGACCCGGTCCGAGAAGGCGGAGCTGCGGCGGACACGGCTGGGCATCGTCTTCCAGCAGCCGAATCTGCTGCCGTCGCTGACCGCGGTGGAGCAGTTGGAGCTCATGGCGCGGCTGGCGGGGGTGCGGCGGGGGGCGCCGGAGCGGGCGCGAGAACTGTTGGCCGCGGTGGGCCTGGAGGCGGAGTCGGGGCGCCGTCCGCATCAGTTGTCGGGTGGACAGAGGCAACGGGTGGGAATCGCGCGGGCGTTGATGAACGGGCCGGCGGTGTTGCTGGTGGATGAACCGACGAGTGCGTTGGACCATGAGCGGGGGGCGGCGGTGCTCGACCTGCTGGCGGGGCTGACGCGGGCACGGGGGACGTCGACGGTGCTGGTCACGCATGACCGGGCGCGGCTTGGGGTGGCGGATCGGGTGGTGGAGATGGTGGATGGGCGGTTGGGGCCGATGGATGCGGTGGGGGTGGAGTAGCTGGGCGGGCGCTGGGCGCGGGCCGGGGCGGGGATCGTCTGCGGGTCCGGGTGGGCTGGTGCGCGGGGTTCGTCTGTGGGGCGGGGCCGTGGGGGTATGTACGTACTCGCTATCCCGGGGCAGGGGCCAATGGACTTGCTTCCTTGCCTCGGTGGCCACTTGTGCTCCGTGCGCACATACCCCCACGTCCCCTCAGGCCGGCTGCGCGACCGCGCCCCGGCGGGGGTGGCCCCACATACACCCCGGACCGCGCCGCTGCCCCAGTGAACCCGGTGCCCCACCGGCCCGCAGCCGCGAGCGAGACCGGAGGGGACGTGGCGGTATGTCTGCCCGGAGCACAAGTGGCGGCGTACCGAGGTGCATGGGTGTGGCGGTTCACCGGGATAGCGAGGACGGACATACCGCCGCGGCCCCGCCCCGCACCCGCACCCCAGGCGCACGACCCCAAGCCGGGCGACGAGAGACGGCCTTACGCGGTCGGCGTCGCGCTCGCCAGGGCCGCGGAGAGTTCCACCGCTACCTGCTGGAGCACCGGGACGATCTTGTCCGTGGCGGATTCCGTGACGCGGCCGGCCGGGCCCGAGATGGAGATCGCCGCCGCCGTGGGGGAGTTCGGCACCGGCACGGCCAGGCAGCGGACGCCGATCTCCTGTTCGTTGTCGTCCACCGCGTACCCCGTGCGCCGCACCTCTTCGAGCGCGTCGAGGAAGCCCTCGGGGGTGGTGATCGTCTTCTCCGTGGCGGCGGGCATGCCCGTACGGGAGAGGAGCGCGCGGACCTCCTCCGGAGGGGTGTGGGCGAGAAGCGCCTTGCCCACACCCGTGGAGTGCGGCAGCACACGCCGCCCGACCTCGGTGAACATCCGCATGGAGTGCTTGGACGGCACCTGCGCGACGTACACGATCTCGTCGCCGTCGAGCAGCGCCATGTTCGCGGTCTCGCCGGTCTCCTCGACGAGCCGGGCGAGGTAGGGGCGGGCCCACGTGCCGAGCAGCCGCGACGCCGATTCGCCGAGGCGGATCAGGCGCGGGCCGAGCGAATAGCGGCGGTTGGCCTGCTGACGTACGTAGCCGCAGGCGACGAGCGTACGCATCAGGCGGTGGATCGTGGGGAGCGGAAGACCGCTGCTGGCGGAGAGCTCGCTGAGGCCGACCTCGCCCCCGGCGTCCGCCATCCGCTCAAGGAGGTCGAAGGCGCGCTCGAGGGACTGGACCCCACCGCTCGCGGCGGGGGTTTTGGAGGCGGCGACTTCAGCAGAAGCGTCGCTGGCGCTGGACGTCGGCACGGCGCGTTCCTTTCGGTGCTGGCGGGCAAGGAAGCAGCCTACCGGGCGGTTCTTCCCAGGGGTTCTTGCGCGTCACGGCGTCTCCGCCGGTCAGAGGGGTTCACGGGGGCCTTTGTCCGCGTCTTCGCTGGGATGTCCCGTGATCTCTCGACGGTCTGGTTGTGCATAGCTACGTTCTGGCAAGCGGAATTCTAATTCCACGTTGTGGAAACGTCCAGTACGCCAGGGAAGAGAAATCGACCCTTGACGTCTCGCGGTCGAGCGTGAAAACTCCTTCAACAGAACGTTGAATTCCGTTAAGCGGAAACAAAAGGTCTGTGAAGCGGAACAGAAGAGAGGGGACACGGGTGTCGGAACAGGACGTGGCCGCTGAGCTGGTTCTTCGCTCGACTCGCGTCATCACGCCGGAGGGTACGCGGGCCGCATCGGTCGCCGTCGCCGGCGGGACGATCGTGGCCGTCGGCGCGTACGACGCCGAGGTGCCGGACGGCGCTCGCCTGGAGGACTTCGGCGACGACGTCCTGCTGCCCGGCCTCGTCGACACGCACGTCCACGTGAACGACCCCGGACGTACGGAGTGGGAGGGCTTCTGGACCGCCACCCGCGCCGCGGCCGCCGGCGGCATCACGACCCTGGTCGACATGCCGCTCAACTCCCTGCCGCCGACCACGACCGTGGACAACCTGCGGACCAAGCAGGACGTCGCCAGGAGCAAGGCCCACATCGACGTGGGCTTCTGGGGCGGCGCGCTGCCCGACAACGTGCAGGACCTGAAGCCGCTGCACGACGCGGGCGTGTACGGGTTCAAGTGCTTCCTCTCGCCGTCCGGCGTGGACGAGTTCCCGGAGCTGAACCAGGAACAGCTCACCGCCTCGATGGCGGAGATCACCGGCTTCGGCGGCCTGCTGATCGTGCACGCCGAGGACCCGCACGAGCTGGACGCCGCCCCGCACAAGGCGGGCCCCAAGTACGCGGACTACCTGCAGACCCGTCCTCGTATCTCCGAGGACACGGCGATCGAGGGCCTCATCGCCGTCGCCAAGCGGCTCGGCGCCCGCGTGCACGTCCTGCACCTCTCCTCCTCCGACGCGCTGCCGCTCGTCGCCGCCGCCAAGCGCGAGGGCGTCCAGCTGACCGTCGAGACCTGCCCGCACTACCTGACCCTGACCGCCGAGGAAGTCCCGGACGGGGCCAGCGAGTTCAAGTGCTGCCCGCCCATCCGGGAGGCCGGCAACCAGGACCTGCTGTGGGCCGCGCTCGCCGACGGCACCATCGACTGCGTCGTGACGGACCACTCTCCCTCCACCGCGGATCTGAAGACCGACGACTTCGCGACCGCCTGGGGCGGCATCTCCGGGCTCCAGCTGAGCCTGCCCGCCGTCTGGACCGAGGCGCGCAAGCGCGGTCACTCCCTCGAGGACGTGGTGCGGTGGATGTCCACCCGCACCGCACAACTGGTCGGACTCGACCGGAAGGGCGCCATCGAGGCCGGCCGCGACGCCGACTTCGCGGTCCTCGCGCCCGACGAGACCTTCACCGTGGACCCCGCGGAGCTGCAGCACCGGAACCGGGTCACGGCGTACGCGGGCAAGACCCTCAGCGGCGTCGTGAAGTCCACCTGGCTGCGCGGCGAACGCATCCTGCACGGCGGCGAGTTCAGTGAACCCGCAGGCCGACTTCTGGAAAGGAACAACTGAGCAGTGACGGCGATACCTTCCTTCACCGGCGACGCGAGCCCCTACGGCGGCGGCGAGCCCTTTGCCGACTACCGCACGGCCGACTTCCCCTTCACCCCGTACGCCAACCTCGCCGACCGGCAGCTCGGCGCCGGTGTGATCGCCGCCAACGACGAGTTCTTCGCGATGCGCGAGAACCTGCTGCTGCCGCACGACGCGGTCTTCGACCCGGAGCACTTCGGGCACAAGGGAAAGGTCATGGACGGGTGGGAGACCCGTCGCAGGCGCGGCGTGTCCGGTGAGCACCCGTGGCCCACCGCCGACGACCACGACTGGGCGCTCGTCCGCCTCGGCGCCCCCGGCGTCGTACGCGGCATCGTCATCGACACCGCCCACTTCCGCGGCAACTACCCGCAGGCCGTCTCCGTCGAGGGCGCCAGCGTCGAGGGTTCGCCGACCCCCGAGGAGCTCCTCGGCGACGACGTGAAGTGGACGACCCTCGTACCGCGCACGGCCGTCGGCGGACACGCCGCCAACGGTTTCGCCGTCGACGTCGAGCAGCGCTTCACGCACCTGCGCGTCAACCAGCACCCGGACGGCGGCATCGCCCGCCTCCGTGTCTACGGCGAGGTCGCCGCCGACCCCAAGTGGCTCGCCGCGCTCGGCACGTTCGACGTCGTCGCGCTGGAGAACGGCGGCCAGGTCGAGGACGCCTCCGACCGCTTCTACTCCCCGGCCACCAACACCATCCAGCCGGGCCGCTCCCGCAAGATGGACGACGGCTGGGAGACCCGCCGCCGCCGTGACAACGGCAACGACTGGATCCGCTACCAGCTCGTCCAGCAGTCCGAGATCCGCTCGGTCGAGATCGACACCGCGTACCTGAAGGGCAACTCGGCCGGCTGGGCCGCCCTGTCCGTACGTGACGGTGAGAGCGGCGAGTGGGTCGAGGCGCTGCCGCGCACCCGGCTCCAGCCCGACACCAACCACCGCTTCGTGCTGGCCGCGCCGGTCGTCGGCACCCACGTGCGCGTCGACATCTTCCCCGACGGCGGCATCTCCCGGCTGCGCCTGTTCGGTTCGCTGACCGAGGGCGGCGCGGCCAAGCTGGCCGCCCGTCACCAGGAGCTGGGCGGCTGATCCGCCCCCGCTGAACGTGGGGCGCACCGGGTGGACAGCCCCGGTGCGCCCCGCAACCAATTCCGCGCGGTCAGGCGGCGTGACCGCCGTCGACCGACAGCTCGGTGCCGGTGATGTACGCGGCGTCCTGCCCGGCCAGATAGCCGACCAGGGACGCCACCTCGGCGGCGGAACCGAAGCGGCCGAGTGCCGTCATGGCGCTCTGTCCTTCGGCGAAGGGGCCGCCCGCCGGGTTCATGTCGGTGTCGATGGGGCCCGGCTGGACCAGGTTCGCGGTGATCCGGCGCCCGCCCAACTCCCGTGCGAGCGCCTTGTTCAGACCGATCAGGGCGGCCTTGCTCGTCGCGTAGAGCGTGCCGCCGGGGCCCGGCACCCGCTGGGCCATGCAGCTGCCGATGGTGATGATCCGGCCGCCGTCGCCGAGCCTGCCCGCCGCCGCCTGCGAGGCGAGGAAGACGCCGCGCACGTTGACGGCGATGACCCGGTCGACGTCCGCGAGCGTCAGGTCGCCGATCGGTCCGAGCACGCCGATGCCCGCGTTGTTCACCAGGATGTCCAGGCCGCCCAGGTCGTCGGCCGCGCGCTCCACGGCGCCCGCCGCGTCCCCGGCCTCGGCCGCGTCCGCCTTGATGGCGAAGCCGCGCCGCCCCGTCGACTCGATCTTCGCGACGACCTCACGGGCCGCGTCCTCGTTCTGTACGTAGGTGATCGCCACGTCCGCGCCCTGCTCGGCCAGGTGCAGCGCGGCGGCCGCGCCCATGCCGCGGCTGCCGCCGGTGACCAGGGCCTTCTTGCCGGTGAGAGTAGACATGTCCGTACCTCTTCTGTGTGTATCGGGTGGTATCCGCCGCTGTGGGCGAGAAGTGCTTGCGGGTTCAATGAAACGCGTCCGGGCGGGCGGTGGCTGGCGGGAAACGGACGCGGATTTCGGGGGCACGGGCGTCGATGACTTCCCGGCCGCCGGCCGGTCTCAGTAGATGAAGGACACGGCATCCGGCCGGGAGTACGCACCCATCCGAGAGAAGGCGCGGACCATGAAGCTCACCCTCACCCAGTTCCTCACCCTCGACGGCGTCATCCAGGCCCCGGGCGGCCCGGAGGAGGACCGCAGCGGCGGCTTCGAGCAGGGCGGCTGGTCGGTGCCCTACGACGACGAGGACTTCGGCGTCTTCGTCACCGAGGTCTTCGACCGGGTCGACGCCTTCCTGCTCGGCAGGAACACCTACGACATCTTCGCCGGGTACTGGCCCGACAAGACCGACCCCGCCGACCCGGTGGCCTCGCGGCTCAACTCCCTGCCGAAGTACGTCGCGAGCACCACCCTGACCACCGCCGACTGGCAGGGCACGCGGATCATCGGCCGCGACGACCTGGTCAAGGACGTCACCGCGCTCAAGGAGCAGCCGGGGCGCGAGCTCCAGATGCACGGCAGCGCGGGGCTCGCGCGCTCCCTGATGGCGCACGACCTGATCGACGGCCTGAACCTGCTGACGTTCCCCGTCGCCCTCGGCGCGGGCACACGGCTCTTCGCGGCGGGCGGGCTGCCCACCGCGTTCCGGCTCAGCGGGTCGCGCACGACGTCCAAGGGCGTCGTGATCAGCACGTACGAGCGCGTGGGCCGCCCGGAGTACGGGAGTTTCTGACCGGCAGGGAAGGGAGCAGCCGACCGGCCCGTGAGACGCGGGGCGGCCGGTCTTCCCGGCGCGATCTTCGACGGATACGGTGTGCGCTCCGCGTGCGAGCCGCCGAAGTCTCCACACCGTCGCAGCAGTTGCCGCACCCGTTGGAGACCGTGCCCCGTGTCGACGCTCGCCGCCCCCGCCACGCTCGCCCCGCGCCGTGTCTGGCTCACCGATCTGCCCGTGCTCCTGGTGGCCGTGGTGTGGGGCGCCAGCTATCTCGCGGCCAAGGGCATCACCACGACCCACACGGTCGTCGCCGTGCTCGTGCTGCGCTTCGGAGTGGTGCTGCCCGCCCTCGTGGTGGCCGGGTGGCGGTCCCTGCGGGGGCTCACGGCCGCGCAGTGGCGCGGGGCGGGGACGCTCGGTCTGATCCTCGCCGGGATCTTCCTCCTGGAGACCTACGGCGTCGTGCACACATCGGCGACCAACGCGGGCCTGATCATCAGCCTCACCATGGTCTTCACGCCGCTCGCCGAGGCCGCGGCGCGGCGGAAGCGGCCGCCGCGCGTGTTCCTCGCCGCGGCCGGGCTCTCCGTGCTCGGCGTGGTCCTGCTGACCCAGAGCGGCGGCTTCACCCGCCCCTCGCCCGGCGATCTGCTCATCCTGCTCGCCGCTCTCGCCCGCACCGCGCACGTCCTCGCGATGGCGCGCGTCAAGGCGGTGCGGGACGCCGACTCGCTCTCCCTGACCACGGTCCAACTGGGCGCCGCGATGCTGGTGTTCGCGCTGCTCGCGGCCGCGGGGACGGGCGAGGCGCCCTGGTCCGTCGCGGCGGACTTCGGCGCACGGGAGTGGGCGGGCCTGCTCTTCCTCGCGGTCTTCTGCACGCTCTTCGCCTTCTTCGTACAGATGTGGGCGGTGCGCAGGACCTCGCCGTCACGGGTGAGCCTGCTGCTCGGCACGGAACCCCTGTGGGCCGCGTTCGTGGGCATCGTGATCGGCGGCGAACGGATCGGCGCGCTCGGCGTGCTGGGCGGGGTGCTCGTGCTGGTGGGCACGGGTCTGGGGCGCCGGGCGCGGTGATAGCTTCCTCGGACTGTGAAGGGGACACGACAGGAGGGGAGTGCGGGCGTGACGGACTTCGAGTACGCGTTCGTGAGGCGGGCCGAGGTGATGCGCCGCGTGGGCATCGGGCTGCTGATGGTGGCGGGGCTCGTCTGGATCGTGCTCGCCGTCAAACTCGTCAAGCCCTTCGAGGTGCAGCGCCAGTACGGCAGCACGAAGTGCGACTCCGTCCTCTTCCCCGACCGTGACGCGCCGTACGAGAAGGAGGCGAGCACGTACGAGGAGGGCCAGCCCGACGCGTGCGTCGCCGAGCGGCGGTGGCCCGAACTCCTGGGCTGGCTGGCCGCGTCGGTACCGCCCGCCGTCGCCGGGGCCGTGCTGCTGACGAGCGGTTCGACCAGCCTGCGGCTGCGCGAGTACATGGCCGAACACCGGGTGGCGGCCGCCGCCGCGGAGAAGAGCGCCGCCGCGGAGCGGGCCGTCGCCGCGGAGAAGGCCGCTGTCGCCGAGAAGGCCGCCGTCGCGGATGCGGAGAAGAAGTGACGGAGAAGAGCGCGTCGCACACGGTTAACAGCCGGTAACTCCCGGAAAATTCACCGCACTTGACGTTGACACGCCAACCTCTACGCGCGTCACACTGGACCCATGCGAATCCCCCCACGAATCGTCAGCGTCACCGCCCTCGCCGCCGCCCTGCTCATCGGCGGCCCCGTCGCGGCCACCGCGAGCGCCGCGCCCGCCGCCCCCGTCGCGCACTCCGTCACCGCGGTCGGCAAGATCTGCCTCTCCGCCCTGCCCTCCCAGGCGCACGACACCCTGGACCTGATCGACAAGGGCGGCCCCTACCCGTACCCGCAGGACGGCACGGTCTTCCAGAACCGTGAGGGCGAGCTGCCCAAGCAGAGCTCCGGCTACTACCACGAGTACACGGTCATCACGCCCGGCTCCGACGACCGCGGTGCCCGGCGCATCGTGACCGGCGACAAGAGCCAGGAGGACTACTACACCGCGGACCACTACGCGTCCTTCGACCTGGTGGACCACGGCTGCTGAAGTCCTCGGGGGCGTACGGTCCCGGCGGCCGGTCAGCGTGACCGGTGGCTCTCCACCGCGGCGAAGAGCGCGACGGCGAGCACGAGCAGCGTGACGCTCGCGAAGATCTCGTAGCCGTCCAGGAAGCCGAGACGCTGCACGAGGCCCCAGCCGTCCAGGCTGCCGGTGAGCTCGTGGATCAGCCCGGCCGCCCCCTGGATCAACAGCAGTACGCCGAGGAACTCAAGTACCTGTCTCATACCGGGATCCTCGCCCCGGCGCTTCCCCACGCACATCGGCCGCGGGGCGAGGATCCCCCTCAGGCGTGGGTCCGAAAGTCGTGGACCTGCGCGACTTTGGTAGACGATCACGCGCGGGGGACACCCCGGGCCCTGGACAGTGCGTAGATTTGTCGACCATGAGCGGCACTGACCCCACCCCCCGGTCCCTGGCCGGAAGGCCGTGGGCGCTGCCCTCCGCCATCGCGAGCGAACTCGACCCCGACCACGCGCGGCGCCGCGGCACCCGGCGGACCGTGCGCGACTGGCTCGTGGACTTCACCTGCTTCCTCACGGCCGTCCTGATCGGCATGATCGGCGCCGACGCGGTCGGGAACAACCCGCACGTCTCCGCGGGCTACGCCGAGCTCGACCAGGTGATCGGCGCGCTCGCCTGCGCCGCGGTCTGGCTGCGCAGGCGCTGGCCGGTGGGGCTCGCCATCGCGCTGGTGCCGGTGGGGGTCGCCTCCGACACCGCGGGCGGCGCGGCCGCGATCGCCCTCTTCACCCTCGCCGTGCACCGGCCCTTCCGGTACGTCGCCTGGGTCGGCGGCGCCTCGGTCCTGGTGGTCCCCCTCACCTGCTGGCTGCGGCCCGACGCGGACATGCCCTACGGGATCGCCATCGCCTTCGGCGTCGTACTGACCGCGGCGGTCATGGGCTGGGGCATGTTCGTGCGCTCCCGGCGCCAACTCCTGCTCAGCCTGCGCGACCGCGCCCTGCGCGCCGAGAACGAGGCCGCGCTCCGCGCCGAACAGGCCCAGCGCCTCGCCCGCGAGGCCATCGCCCGCGAGATGCACGACGTCCTCGCGCACCGCCTGACGCTGCTCAGCGTGCACGCGGGCGCCCTGGAGTTCCGCCCCGACGCACCCCGCGCGGAGATCGTCCGCGCCGCGGGCGTCATCCGGGAGAGCTCCCACGAGGCGCTCCAGGACCTGCGCCAGGTGATCGGCGTCCTGCGGGGCGGCGACGCGGACGCCTCGGGCCGCCCGCAGCCCACGCTCACGGCCCTGGACACCCTGGTCGCCGAGTCCCGCGCGGCGGGCATGAAGGTCGTCCTCGACAACCGGGTCGCCGACCCGGCGTCCGTGCCCGCGGCCGTCGGCCGCACCGCGTACCGCATCACCCAGGAGGCGCTGACCAACGCCCGCAAACACGCACCGGGAACCGAGGTGACCGTCGCCGTGTCGGGCGTACCCGGCGAGGGCCTGACGCTCTCCGTGCGCAACCCCGCACCGGCCGGCGACGTGCCCAAAGTGCCCGGTTCCGGGCAGGGGTTGATCGGCCTGACCGAGCGGGCCTCGCTCGCGGGCGGCAGGCTGGAGCACGGTACGCCGCCCGAGGGCGGCTTCCACCTGGAGGCATGGCTACCGTGGGCCCCATGAACACCATCAGGCTGCTCCTCGTCGACGACGACCCACTGGTCCGCGCCGGGCTCTCCTTCATGCTCGGCGGCGCCGACGACATCGAGATCGTGGGGGAGGCGGGCGACGGCACGGAGGTCGCCCCGCTCGTCGGTGAACTCCGCCCCGACGTCGTCCTGATGGACATCCGCATGCCCACCATGGACGGCCTCGCGGCCACGGAGGCGCTGCGCAGGCGGCCCGACGCCCCCGAAGTCATCGTGCTCACCACCTTCCACGCCGACGAGCAGGTCCTGCGCGCGCTGCGGGCGGGCGCCGCGGGCTTCGTGCTCAAGGACACGGCGCCCGCCGAGATCGTCGCCGCGGTACGCGCGGTGGCCGCGGGCGAGCCGGTGCTCTCGCCCACCGTGACCCAGCAGTTGATCACGCAGGTGACCGGCGTGGACCCCCAGACGGACCGCAGGCGGCGGGCGTTGGAGCGGCTCGGCACGCTGGCCGAGCGCGAACGCGAGGTGGCCGTCGCGGTCGGCAAGGGCGGCTCCAACGCGGACATCGCGGCGGAACTCTTCCTGAGCGTGGCCACCGTCAAGGCCCACGTCTCCCGCATCCTGACGAAGCTCGACCTCAACAACCGGGTGCAGATCGCCCTCCTCGCCCATGACGCGGGGCTGCTGGACGGCTCGCAGCGCGGGGACTGAAGGGCTGCGGCGGCTTCCCGCCCGGTGATAGAAGTCCCCTCATGACTGAGTTCCCGCCGAACGAACCCCAGCCGGTCACGCCGGACGAAGAGGTCGAGCCGATCGACTTCGAGATGGCACGGAAGGTCCTGGACGCCCAGCCGTTCAGCCGTCTCGTACGGGCCCGCATCACGCGGTTCGGCGACGGCGCGGCCACGCTGGAGATCGATGTCCGCGAGGAACTCCAGCAGCAGAACGGCTTCCTGCACGGCGGTGTCCTCGCGTACGCCGCGGACAACAGCATCACGTTCGCCGCGGGCACGACCCTCGGCCCCGCCGTGCTGACCTCCGGCTTCTCCATCCAGTACGTACGACCGGCGACCGGCGCCAAGCTGATCGCCCGCGCCACCGTCGCGCACTCGGGACGCCGTCAGGCGGTGGTGCGCTGCGAGTTGCTCACCGTGAGCGGCGCGGCATCGGCGGAACGTCCCGAGGGCGTCGAGGTCCTGTGCGCGATCGCCCAGGGGACGGTGCTCTCCACGGCGTGAGGGGCGAGGGGTGAGCCGTGACGTGTGAGGCGCGTGGCGCGTGTCGTGACGCGTGTGGTGCGTGGGCGTCAGGCGCCCGGAATCTCCGCCATCCGCACGAGCCGCCGCTCGCGCCGCGACTGCTCGCACGCCTCCGCGATCCGCAGCGCGTGCAGCGCCTCGCGGCCGTCGCAGGGGTTCGCCCGCTCGCCGCGTACGACGTCGACGAAGGCCGCGAGTTCCGCCTCGTAGGCGGGCGCGAACCGTTCGAGGAAGCCGGGCCAGGGCTTGTCCGGTGCGCCGGGGCCCATCGGTTCCGTCGAGGTCAGCGGTGTGCGGTCGTCCAGGCCCACCGCCAACTGGTCGATCTCACCGGCCAGTTCCATGCGCACGTCGTAGCCCGCGCCGTTGCACCGGGTCGCCGTCGCCGTGCAGAGCGTGCCGTCGTCCAGGGTGAGCAGGACGGCCGCGGTGCCGACGTCGCCCGCCGCGCGGAACATCGCGGGGCCCGCGTCCGAACCGGTCGCGTAGACCTCGGTGACCTCACGCCCCGTCACCCAGCGCAGGATGTCGAAGTCGTGCACCAGGCAGTCGCGGTACAGACCACCGGAGAGCGGCAGGTACGCGGCCGCGGGCGGCGCCGGGTCCGAGGTGACGGCCCGCACCGTGTGCAGCCGGCCGAGGCTGCCCGCGCGGACGGCGGCCCGCGCCGCCGCGTACCCCGCGTCGAAGCGGCGCTGGAAGCCGAGTTGGAGGACCGTGCCCGCGGCCTCGACCTCGGCGAGCGCGGCGAGCGTGCCCGGCAGGTCGAGCGCGATGGGCTTCTCGCAGAACACCGGGAGCCCGGCGCGGGCCGCCCCGCCGATCAGTTCGGCGTGTGCCGAGGTGGCCGCGGTGATCACCAGGGCGTCCACCCCGAGGGCGAACACCTCCTCGACGGAGGAGGCCGCCTCCGCCCCCAGCCGCTCCGCGAGGTCGGCCGCCCGGGTGCCGTCCACGTCGGCGACGACCAGGGACGTCACCTCGGGGTGACGGCCGAGGGCCGCCGAATGAAATGTGCCGATACGGCCCGTTCCGATGAGTCCGATGCGCATGCACCCACACTCGCCACGCCCCGCGGCTCCTGTCAATGCTTTGTCCTGACAACCGCACTGTCCTGACAACAGAACTTCAGAGATGGTGGCTTCTGCTTCCGGACCAAGTTAGGAACCCGGGATCTCCCCAGGTCGGCGCCTCATCAATGCAGGTCAGAGGCTTGCAAGTGCAGGGTGGGGGCTGTAGCTGGACGGTGTTCTTGCCTGGTCTATCCGTAGTTTTCCCTGGCTGTCGTTAGCGTTCTGTCCCCCGACCGTCCCCCGGGATGTCCCCCTGCAAGGAGCTGGGGCTTCCGGTTAACGTGTCTCCTCAAATCCCCAGGTGACCGGTTGCTCGGCGATCGACTGACCACCAGTCCGGGTTCGCGGCGGTTAGCGGAAACTACCTGCTGCTCTTCTGCCCTTGCTGCAGGCGCTCGCGGTCCTCATCGAGCCTCGCACGGGACTGCGCTACTGCTTCCATGTCGACGGGCGCCTGCACTCCGAGCTCGGCATGCACACGCTGGTAGACGCCGTCCTCGAGCAGCGAGAGTTCGACATTGCGCCACGGGGGCGGGCCGACGAGCGCGGTGAGCTTCTTGATGCGGTCGGTGAGGAAGTCGCAGCGCATGGACCAGTGGCCGCGAAGGGCATCGTCGCGGGCCGCGTCGAGGTCGTTCCAGAGGTTGTCGAGTTCCGCGCGGATGGCTCCGCGCAGGGTTTCGAGCTCGCTCATGTGGTCTTCCGTCCTGTCTCGGTGGCGATGTCATCGTGCCAGTGGTGCGTCGGCGGTGACGCTGCCGCGGTGGCGCGGGTTCTTGGTGGTCTGGTGGCTGGTTGGCCTTCACGGTGGTGCGGTGACGGCATCAAGTGGTTCGAGTGGCGGTCCGACGTAGCGTCTGAGGGCCAAGTCAGCGGTGAAGAGCGGAGAGGCCCATGCACGGCGCAGGCGATCGGATCGATACTTCGACGGCGCACTCGGCGCGGGTGTACGACTACATCTTGGGAGGTAAGGACCACTACCTCGTCGATGTTGAGGCGGGCGACAAGATGTGCGAGCACTGGCCGGCGCTTCCGGTGCACATGCAGGTCGAGCGGCGCTGTACGCCACTGAGTCTGACGTATGCGTGCCGGCGCTGGATATGAGGCCAGGGCCAGATGCATGCGGCCGAGGAGTAGACCGATGTGCTGGGCGCGCGGCACAGTCAGCGGCTTCGTGGCCACCCTGCCGGGCGCCTCGTCATTCACCACCCAGCCCGCGCCGTCAAGGCAGGTGAGGATCTCTCCGTCCCGGTTGCGCCACACCCGCGGGGTGGGTACACGGGCAGTGCGGCAGAACACCGACATGGCCCACGCGGCCTGCGCGCGCTCCAGATCAGCGGTGATCCGGTACTGACTGACGTAGATCCGCCGCGAATCCGCCAAGGTGACGCGTCGGGTGATGGTCTCGGTGCCGATCGATACCGGTTCGGCGGCGGCCAGGTCGACGCCGTAACGGTCGGACAGCATCTTGGGCAGAGCCTCGTCGCCGCGAGCGGCCTCCTCCACGGCTCACCCCTCGACTGTTCGAAGCCGGTTCTGCTGGGAAGCCTTGGCGGTGACGGTGCAGGTGTCGGTCATCGCGGGCAGCAGGCTGTGATACGCGGTGGGGAGGATCTTCACGGTGACGTGGCTCTCTTCTTCACGCTTGAACTCCGGGGATCAACTCGATGCCCGTAGTTGGCTGGGTGGGGAGGATGTCAGGTTCCACTCACAGCTGGATGTCACCAGCAGGTGTTCACAGCCACTTCCATGAGCAAGGCGGATCGGGATTGTCGGCCGAGGCGGCGGCTCTGCGCTGCAGCCCCGGCTGCCTGCCGAAGAAGCGGGGTCAGCGTGTCGGCTGCCGAGGCATTCCCGTCGAAGCGGGGAGCATCGGAGTGCTGTTCTTCGGGTGCGCCGAGTTCAGGAACCATTTCCTGGCCGAGACGAGCCACCAGGAGCCAGAGAAGACCAACACCACACCGACGGCGACCGGGGCGTAGTTGAACGTCTCCATGGTCACCGGGACCGCCTGGGGCAGCATGAACAGCACTGCGATCACCACAACCCACAGCACGGCGATGATGCCAACGGGCTTGGACCAACGCCCCAGGTGCCACGGGCCACGCCGGAAGTCATCGCCCTGACGCAGACGCAGGAGCGTCGGGATGACGTAGGCGATGTAGAGGCCGATCGTCGCGATGGACGTGACTGCGGCGTACGCGGTGCTATTGAACAGGTAGGGCAGGCCGAGGACGAAGGCGCCACCAGCGGCGAGCCAGACCGCGTTGGTCGGCGTGCGGGTTCCGGGGTGCAGTTTGTGCCACACCCGGGAGAAGGGCAGGGCTCCATCACGGGAAAAGGCATAGATCATGCGGGAGTTGGCAGTCACGCTGGCCATGCCGCAGAAGAGCTGGGCGCCGATGACGATGAGGAGCATCATCTTGCCGGTACTTTCGCCCAGCGCGTCGAGGAAGATCTGCGCGGGCGGTGCCCCGGTCGCGGAGTCGAGGGCACCGCTGTAGGACTGGATCGCGGTGGTCAGCCCGAAGAGGAGCACGAAGCCCGCGGCCCAGGAGACAAGGATGGAGCGGACGATGCCTTTGGGGCCTTCGACAGAGGCGTTCTTCGTCTCCTCGGTCATGTGGGCGGAGGCGTCGTAGCCGGTGAAGGTGTACTGAGCCATGAGCAGGCCGATGAGCGCGACGTAGACGGCCGATCCCCAGCCGGTGTTGTTGACGAACTCTCCGAAGACGAACGAGGGCGACTGATGCGTGTCCGGGATGGCCAGGAGAGTGCCGACGATCACCACGACGCCGATCAGATGCCACCACACCGACACCGTGTTGAAGAACCCGACGATGCGGACCCTGAACGTGTTCACCAGTCCGTGCAGGAGCAGGATGATCCCGAACAGGGTGATGGTGTGGCCCGGGGTGGCCTCATAGCCGAACTCGAGGTTGAGGTAGGCGTTGAGGAAGTTGGCGGCCCCGAAGTCGATGCCCGCGGTGACGGCCACCTGCCCGAGCGTGTTGAACCAGCCGGTGAACCAGGCCCAGGCTGCGGCGGACCTTCGGGGTGCCAGCTTGTGGGCCCAGAAGTAGAGGCCGGCCGACGTCGGATAGGAGGAGCAGACCTCCGCCATGGCCAGGCCAACGAACAACGTCATCAGGCCGACGAACACCCAGCCCCACATGATCAGTGCGGGACCGCCGGTGTTCATGCCGAACGCGTACATGGTCAAGCAGCCACTCAGAATGCTGATGATCGTGAAGCTGACCGCGAAGTTCTGTCTGCCGCTCATGCTGCGGTCGAGGGTCTGGGTGATGCCCAGCTCGGCGAGGCGCTCCTCTTCCGACTGCGCGGCATTTGGAATCTCTAAGGGCATAGGGATGCCTCCTAAGTGATGGTGATGGTCAACTCGTGCGGTGCTGCGATGGGTTGGACCCGACTCTTCGGTCTGGGGGTCAGGGCTCGGAGACCTTCATCGCCCAGCCGCGGTGCCGGAGGAACAGCTTCTGGGCGTCGCCGCAGTAGCTCCACGGCACATCGGAGGCGTACGGGCCGATGGCATCGAAGATGTCCGCGGCTTCCAGATGTCGTCCCGCGAACGACAGAGCGTGCGCAAGGTAGTTGGCGTCCTCGTGGAAGGCGGCGTGTCGCCGTGCGGGCGCCCGGCAAGACCAGCAGTCCTCCCACGCCTGCCAAGTCGACGGATTGTCCCTCCACGGGTGAACCGACAATCCGTAACGGTCGCCGTCCACTTCCATGCGCAGACGGTGCGATTCAGCAAGGGCAACCAACGGCAGCACGTGCAGCGGCAGCCCGCGCGGAGTGTGGGCACACCGTTCCTGCGCCCAATGGAAGACCTCGCCGCCGGTGCCGTGCCAGGAGGGGAAGAGGTAGGTGAGAAGTTCGTGGTGCGCCTCTCGATTCCACGGATCGCACTCCACTGCCTGCTTCCACACCTGCTCCAGCGTGGCGCGCCATTCGCGGTCCCGGGGCGGCGAATGGCAGCGCGTCAACGCGAGCATGACAACGTACGGGGAGGGATCGTGCGGTAAGGCGTCAGCTGCGGCATCGCAGGTATCCCACGCCTGCTGGATCGCCTCGTTGAGCCCACGGCCTCGGCCACCGGCCATCGACCTCAGGGCCAGCACGTTGGCCATCAGGGCCAGGGCGTGCGGAGAGCGTGGCTCCGCCTGCGCCCATGTGTCCGCGAACGTTAGGCGCATTCCGGTATGGGCGAGTACCTGCAGACGGAAGATCCGCCTGTCCCAGTCGGAGCCCGTCGTGGCGAGGAGCTCGCGGGCGGCCTCCCACCGGCCCATCGCGGCATCTTCGATCACGTTGCCGAGGGCAGCGTCGTCCCGGGCCGGATGCCGGTCGAGGGCAATTCTGCGGCTACCCATGGCTGCCCCGTCTCGGGCATTCCTCGGAAGCGGCGACTTGCTGGCTCTCGGTGAGAGGAGCCTTCCCTCGTACCTGGAGTCCGTTCGCGCCGTCCGCCGCGGTGGACGAGAAGCCTCTGCACGCCAACGGCGCCACAGTGGTGGCCAGGTGCATCGTCCAGCGCATAGGCGTATCTGGCATCGGCATCATCGGAAGTCCTCGGGTCACGTCCAGTAGTCGGAAGGCCGTCGGGGTGCGGGTGAAAGGAGGGGAGTCAGAACTTCACCGCTCCCCGACGGCTGGCCTAGAAGTTGATCTTCGCGATCAGGTCGGCTGCGCCCTGCACGCCGTCCCTGATGTTCGGCGCAGCAGAGCTGCCGGCGAGAAAGAAGCCGAACAAGATGCACACGACGCCGTGCGCGACCTTCAGGCCCGACTTCTTCACGAGGAGGAAGACGATCACGCCCAGAAGCACGACGGCGGAGAAGCTAACGACCACGACAGGTCTCCGGGCGGGGGCACCTGCCACGGCATGACCGGTGCTGCGCTGACGGACGCCGCAGGGCTGCCTGCGGCAAGGGTTGATCCATGCGTACGCGTAAGGCCGAGAACACCTTGGACTCCGGTGGCCGAGATCAGGGACAGCTAAACCAGCAGCGCGAGCAGCATGAAACGCCTGAAAGATCCGATCCCAGATAGTTCGTCGCTACCCCGCACTGCGGGAGACCTCAGAGTGGTGGGAAAACGCGCAGTGTGCACAGTGCCCGGGTGATATCACTGGAGTGATTTCGGTTCTACCAGGGGCAGTTGGGCTATCAGGTCCGTGTTCAACCCGGGAGGCAGAAGTGCTTACGCAGTCGCCGCGACGCTGTGAACGTTGCGGCTGTCGGCTAAGCCAGTACAACTCCGGAACAAGATGCTCGGCGTGCCTCCGCTTACGCGACATGTCCCCAGCCACTCCCTCTGTTCCGGAACGCGTGTGGCGAAATGCTGACGTTCAACAAGCCTTGGCAGCATGGGATTTCAGCCAAGTGGTACGGCTAATCCGGCAGCATGGATCCCTGCGCCAAGACGATGTTGCTCAACTGACCGGACTCAGCCAGGCGTTCCTCTCCATGCTCGAAGCAGGGCGCCGACGCCTCACCAATATCGACAAAATCGCCGAGTTCCTCTCCGGCCTCGGGGTACCTCCCGAGATCTCACCTCTGCCGCTTCCTCGCCGGGCTCAGCCACCTGTAAGAACGGACATCGGTGAGACGCTCACAGAGGGACCAGGACACCTGCTCCTGCCCGGCGGCCGCAACCTCGCTCCCACGTTGCTGCCCGCGCTCACCAGATCGGCAGCCTCATTCCGCGGCCACACACTGTGCCTCGAGCCGAACACGGACACCGAGGCGTGGAGCCGGATGCCGCTCCGGGCGCTGCTCGCTACTTCCCACACCGTCGACGGGACACGACGGCACTTCGTCATGGACGCGCGCCAAGGCGACCGGCACCAAGCGGGCGACGTCTTCGCGATCCCCGCGGCCTACGAACTCGACGACCTCACCTACGGAATCCTGTGGGCTGTAGCGGGGTTCGATTCCGCCATTCTTGGCGACGACACGGCTCTCCACGATCTGCTGGCTCCCCCTCCGAAGCCCTCGTTAGCAGACAACGGCACGCTGCCTGCCCGAGACAGCCTCGCCGACGGATCGCAGATGCTCGTCGGCTCCCAGACGTGTGCCGCGTTCATCCTCGAACAGCGCGACGCACTGACCGACGACCCTGTCTTCTGGACCCGCGAACAGCGCGGGGAAGAGGCCGCGACCTGGCTGATCTTCCAGCACAAGCACCGCTACCTCCAGGAGATGGCTCCCAGACGGGCCCACAGCGGGGTCGGGCGTGCCTTTTGCGTCCCCCGTTCCGAGATCGCTGCCTCGCCCGCGTACGAGCGTGTTCTGCTGTTCCTCGCCCTCGCACTCATGGAGTCGTACGGCGTCACGACCTGGCTCACCGACGAGCCAGACCTCCAGCAGACGGACGGTTTCGTACTGGTCCCCGGACACCGTGTCGCCATCGCTACTTGGGTGCGTGCAGAGCCCTCGCCCCAGATGGCTCTGGCCGCCGCAGCACCCACGCTTAGGACGTTCACGGATCTTACTGGGCATGCCCAGGCGCACACGATCACCGCAGGATCGACACCTGGACAGAGGCTGGCAGCGACTGCGGACTACCTCGGCCTTGACCGCCCATGGCTGACCCGCCGCTGCCGGCAACTCGCAACCGTGGGCGCCACGGGGCTGGCCAGACCTCGTAGTCGCCACCTCAGCCTCGATGCCCTGGACATCGCCTGCTCCTACGTGGCTGCTGAATTGCAGCCCGAGGCTGGCGGCCACCGCGTGGAGAGCCGATAACCTGCACCGAACGATCACTGTCTAGTGAGATGCACTGATATGCAAGTGGGCAGGTACGGAAGGGAAGTTGGGGCGATGGTCGGAGTGGCAACAACGGTGGCGGTCTACTCACTGGGAGGCACCATCGCCATGACCACCGACCCGACGACCGGGGGTGTCGTACCAGCCCTGTCTGCCCAGGACCTCCTCGCAGCCGTCCCCGGCCTGGACCACCGCGGCATCCATCTGTGTGTGCATGACTTCCGCCGAGTCCCCGGCGCCTCGCTCACCTTCGACGATCTCACCGAACTCAGCGCGGCAATCGACAAGAATCTCGATGGCGGCGACATTGACGGAGTCGTGATCACGCAGGGCACGGACACCATTGAGGAGACCGCGTTCTTCCTTGACCTTCACCACGGCCGCGACCAGCCGGTCATCGTCACCGGTGCCATGCGCAACCCCACCATGGCCGGACCCGACGGACCTGCCAACCTGTACGCAGCCGTTCTCGCCGCAGCCGAGCCCCAGCTGCGCGGAGCCGGCGCTCTGGTCCTGCTGAACGACGAGATCCACGCGGCCCGGCACGTCCGCAAGGCGCACAGCACCAGCCCCGCAGCCTTCACCTCACCTGGCGCGGGCCCCCTCGGCCGCGTAGCCGAAGACCGTGTACGCCTGACAATGCCCCTGCCACGACGGCACCGCGTGGTACAGCCGCCGAGCCGCGACGCGCGCGTGGGCCTGTACACCGTCAGCCTCGGCGACGACGGCACCCTGCTGCACGCGTGGGACGGCCAGTGCGACGGCCTCGTCGTTGCGGCCTTCGGCGTTGGCCACGTCCCGCAGCCGCTCGTCGAGGCACTGGGTGAACTCGCCTCGCGCATCCCCGTGGTCCTCGCCTCGCGCATCGGCAACGGCCCTGTCCTGACCGGAACGTACAGCTTCCCCGGATCAGAGAAGGACCTTATCGGCCGCGGTCTCATCCCAGCCGACGACCTCGGCCCGTACCAGGCGAGGCTCCTGCTCCATGCGCTGCTGGCCCAGGAAGCCGACCACAGCACAATCACCGATGCGTTCGCGACCTTCGCGGCATGACCTGCCGCTCAACAGCCCGCCTTCAGACTCTAAGGATTCCCGCATGCGCGCCTACGAACTGACGATCGGCCGCACCTTCGGCGTTACCTTCGACCACGGCGAGGACTTCTTCGACACGCTCTCCGTGTTCTGCCGCGAGAACGGGATTCGTCAGGGCTACGTTCCCTCGTTCATCGGGGCCTTCGCTGAAGCTGAAATCGTGGGAGCCTGTGAGAAGTTGGACGACCCGGACGCCCCCGTCTGGGCCAAGACGTACGTCACTAACGTCGAGGCATTCGGCGCTGGCACTCTCGCTCACGATCCGGAGACCGGCGGTATCCTCCCGCATATCCACGTTTCCGCCGGACTCAAGGCACAATCGGCTGACGGCCGTACCAGCCACCTGCTGAACGCCAAGGTCCAGTTCCTCAGCGAGCTCTTCGTGGTCGAGGTCGTCGCGCCGACCATGACCCGGCCGCGCAACCCTGCCCTGTATGACGTGCCCCTGCTTACCTTTGGCGCTGCGCAATGAGCTGCTCGCGCCCCACAGTTACTCGACCGGCGCACCACGCAGTGCCGTCATAGCAGTACGACCTGCTCGCGTAAGGATCAAACCCCACGGCGTGCCCGCACTGGGCTCTCGATGTGACGGACGGACCTTCGGCCGACCCGCCTCAGTGAGCACGTCGAGTTAATGCTCAGCTACCTCTAGGCGGTCAGGAAAGCCACGTACGTTCAAGACGTCATTCTCACGGGAGCAAGGAATTGAACGATGCCGAAGAGCCACAGACGCTCATCCTCTGGGACATCGACCGCACGCTGCTCTACGTCGGCGACATCGACCGCCAGGTGTACCGCGAGACGTTTGCCGAAGTCGTCGGCCGCCCGGCCGAGCACCTGCCGGCCCGTGGCACCGGCGTCACCATGCCCCTCGCGATCCGGTCCCTGCTCCTGGAGAACGGCGTCACCGAGGAGATGGTCCCAGAGCTGTTGCCCCGGATGGTGGGACTGCTGCCCAAGCGGCTCGCAGGTCACACAGGTGATCTTCGGAGCCAAGGGGTCCTCATGCCTGGAGCGGTGACTGCGCTGCAGGCCGTGTGTCGTCACAAGGGCTGGGTGCCGACGGCCGTCACCGGGAACCTCAAGCCGAACGCACTGCTGAAGCTCGCAGCCTTCAACCTCGACAAGTACCTGGACACCGAGATCGGCGGATACGCCTCCGACGACGTCCATCGGCCTGCCCTCGTTGGCATCGCGCAGAAGCGTGCGCAGGCCAAGCACGGCACAGCCTTCACGCGCAACAACACGGTCATCATCGGGGACTCCCTTGAGGACGTCCGCACTGGTCGTGAAGGAGGTGCCAAAGTCATCGGCGTCGCATCCGGCACCACGTCTGCCGACGCTCTCGAAGGCGCTGGCGCCAACGCTGTTGTGCAATCACTTGAGGACATCGACACGGTGACGAACCTAATCGCGATGTTTGCCCTCAAAGGCGGACGTCCCTGACCGAAGGAGGAGCCAATGATAGTTCCTTCGCATCGCAGACCCATCGTGAGTTACCACAAGGGCAGTGTGTACGGGCCTCGGTCATGAGGCCGAGCTCTGGAAACGAGCCCACAGCGTATGCGATCGGGATGCTCACGTTTGGCGGTGGCGCTCTCCTGCTGAGCGAGCTGTTCGGGGTGTGGATCGCGTTCACGGTTGTTGTCGCGATCACCATTGTGATCACTCTGGGGACTATGAAGCGTCGACGCGAGGGCTGTCGTCACGACGAGCAAGCTGCGTGGGAACGCATTCTGAGAGAAGAATGGGGCTATCGCAGGGAGTAGTCCAGGAGTCCACAGATCGGTGCCCATAAATCGCCAGGCTCGGTGCATGCCTGAGACGCGCCCTCGGGCGTGCTGGTGCAAAGCCTGGGGAGATGTCATTGTGCTCTTCGCACTGATGGGTAGTTCCGGAATCCCGTGACAGTGACGCCAGCGGCCGTGAGCATCTCCACCCCCACCGACAGACCGCTGGCTCCGCAGGATTCACCGGACCAATGCTGCGATACCGCGCGGACACGGTGACGTGTCTCTTCCCGTTTAGTCGCATGGCTACGGCCACTTGCATCGCCAACTGCCGCGACATCACCCGGGTGATATCACCTCTGCAATGTGCGCCTCAGCGCAACATCCTGCACGGTTGAGAACCGTCGCGACGCCGAGGTCAGCATCTCGGCCGAGATCGATTCCCGAAGCACGTTGTGTGTTCCCGCACGTACCGGTGGCTCATCGAGTATCAGTCCACCGTTCTCCACTACTTGCCCAGCCGCTTGGCCGACCAGCGCGGCAGCACCGCCATGCGTACAGAGAGGGATCATCATGCACGCCACACCGGACGAGCGCACGCTCGGCCACTGGTCGCAACGCCAGATCGCCTACTACCGCGCACGGGCCTCCGAGTACGACACCTCGTACGCCGATCGGATGCGTATGGCTCAACTCAAGAATGCCCTCGACACGTGGCCGATCAGTGGCGACGTTCTGGAACTGGCATGCGGTACGGGCCAGTGGACCCAGTTGCTCTCCAACCGCGCGAACAACCTGACGGCGCTTGACGCTGCGCCCGAGATGTTGGATGTCGCCCGCACCCGGATGCAGGGAGTGGCCACACGCTTCATCGAGGCGGACATCTTCCAGTGGGAGCCCGACCGCCAGTACGACACCATCTTCTTCGCCTTCTGGCTCAGCCACGTACCGCCCGCAGCGATGTCCAGCTTCTGGGACATGCTGCGGCGGGCCCTGAAACCAGGTGGCTGCGTGGTCTTCCTCGACGACTCGCGGGCGAAGGCGGAGATCGAAGAGCAGGTGCCCGAGGAGCAGGTACCGACCGTGCTCCGCACCCTCGCCGACGGTACGCAGCACCTCGCCGTCAAGGTGCTGCACGACTCGGCCGATCTCACTCGGCATCTGAACGACCTCGGGTGGGAGGCCCACGTTGAGCAGTTCGACCGCTACCACGTCGGCGGCATCGCGCGGCCCAGGAGCCACAAGTGATCAGCGTCAACGGCTATCCGGCGCGTCCCAGCGTGCGCGCCGGCGACGTAGTCCGACTGCACGTCGCCACAGAAGCCCCCCGGTTTCACGTCGACTTCTACCGCTGGGGAGCTACTCCCCGGCACACGGGTCATGTCGAGTGGCCGGGACGAGTGGCCGCCCCGGGCCGGTTCGACGAGGACTGGCAATGGCCCGCATATGAGTTCCGCGTTCCGCACGACTGGAAATCCGGGGTCTACATCGCGGTCCTGAGCACAGAGCTGACATCCGACGCACCGGCCATGGACTCGCGGGACGCCAGGATGCTGCTGGTCGTCACACCAGCCGCTCGCGCGGCTGGAAGAGTCCTCTACAAGATCCCGACCTTCACCTACCACGCCTACAACACGGCGGGCGGAGGCAGCCTGTACAGCGCCTCCCGCGTGACGCTACGCCGTCCCGGAGGCGGTGTGGGAGGCCCCGTCAAGGGTCTGCCCGACCCATACGACACCGCCTCCCCCCGCCAGACCTTCGCACACTGGGACGCGCCCTTCATCTCCTGGATGGAGGGCACCGGGATCGACGCCGACTACTGCACGGACCTGGACCTCCACGAAGGACGGCTCCTCAGTGACGGGTACCAGCTCCTGATCTCCGCCGGTCACGACGAGTACTGGAGCGCCCAGACCCGCCGGAACGTCACCGCATTCCGGGATGCAGGAGGCAACATCGCCAACTTCGGGGCCAATACCTGCTGGTGGCGGGTGAACGTCTCCTCGGATGGAGCGGGGCTTGACTGCATCAAGTTCCCGCCCGAAGCACCCGCCGGGACCGACCCCGACAGCTCGCACGGATGCCCGGACCACTGGTGGGAGACAGAACCCGAGAACACCCTGCTCGGAGTGAGCTACCGCAACGGCGGTGGTCACTGGGACGGCCTCCGCACCCCCCTCGGGTTCACCATCACCGACGCCGAGCACTGGGTGTTCGCTGGAACCGGCCTGAAGACCGGCGGCATCCTCGGCAGCGACGGCGCACTGATCGGATACGAGTGTGACGGCGCAGCGTACGAGATCGACGAGTTCGGTCGCCACCGCCCAGCGGGCCAGGACGGCACCCCGAAGAACTTCGAGATCCTCGGCGTCGCCCCGCTGCCCCCGGAGTGGAACTTTGCCGCCCGGGAACCGATGCCCAGCCCACGAGCGGCAACCCTCGGCCTCTTCACCGCTGCCGGCACGGTCTTCACCGCAGCCACCACTGACTGGGCCCGTCTGCTGGCCACCGACCCCCAGGTCGCGGCCATCACCCGCAACGTCATCACCCACCTTGCCTGACGAAGGGATCGTCGTGTCCGGACTCGCACAGCCCCTCAACGTGATCATCGGAGTCAACGGCATCGGAATGGGGCACTCGGTCAGACAGGGCGTGCTCGCCCAGTACCTCCGCGACCGCGGACATCAGGTGCGCATCATCACCAACGGCAGTGCCCGCGTCGACTACTTCAAGGACCTCGGATTCCCCGCATGGGACGCATGGCTGCCCACAGTCATCGCCCGAGATGACCGTATCCACGCCATCGACGCGGTGCGGGCGAACATCAAACAGGCACCTGCCGGAATCGCCCGGCACTTACGCCTGCGCCGCACCGTCAGGGAAGGTGGTGTGCCGGACGTCTTCATCACGGACTACGAGCCCAACACTTCGCGCCTGGCCTATCACTTCGGTAAGCCGCTCATCTCCATCGATCAGCAGAGCAAGTACCGTCACCTCAACCTGCCGAGGGTCGGCCGATACGCGCGCACTGCGGAGGAGCAGCGACTGCGCTACTTCACGCCCCGCGCCGACCGCTTCTTCATCTGCTCTTACGTCCCCTTGGACGCCGACAACCAGACGCTGGAGTTCATCCCTCCCGTTGTCCCGGATCTGGTCCGCTCCGCGCCGGTCACCACCGAACCCCTTGCTGTGGCCTACTTCTCGCGCTACTTCGACTACGGCCCCGAAGACTCTGTTCGCGCCCTCGTCGAGGTCTTCCGCGAACACGTTCCCGACCGGGCCCTGCGCGTCTACGCGCACGGGGACGAGATCGGTAACCTCCGCCAGTACGCCGACGGGCAGATCGAGATCTGCGCCTTCGACCGACAGGCATTCGTCACCGATCTGGCACGGTCCGAAGTTGTCTTTTCCAACGCCGGATTCAACCTCATCAGCGAAGCCTTCGTCCTCGGCAAACCCGTCCACCTGGTACCACTGCCCACATACGATCAGCATTGGTGCGCCAAGGTCGTCCACGAGGCAGAACTCGGCACCGGGGCACCGCACATCGACCGCGAGGCGGTGCTCGACTTCCTGAGCCGCAGCCGCGAGCTTCGCCACAACGTCGAGCGCCACCGCGACCAGCACCTCACATCCGATCCCCGCGAGCGGATCGCCACCTATCTGGAGAGCCTTCCGGCGACAAGCCGCCCGGCGACCACCCACCCTGTCGGGTAGCCGGCCATGGAGATCACTCCGCTCCAAAGTTCCCTAGACACAGCAGTGACGGTGCTCGCCGTCGTGGTCTGCTACCGATTCACGGTCTCGCCCGCTGTACGTGCACTCGCCCAGAGGTCCAGAGCACTGCGCGCTGTCATCTATGCCGCCGTGCCCGCTGTGCTCCTCGCGTTTCGCCCGCTGCCCGAGCCGGGGCCGCTGCGGTGGGTTGTTGTCTTCGTAGTTACGCTACTTACTTGGCAGGGCATCACCAGCGACTACGACGTGACTCAGCCCCTCGGTCCGCAGCGCCACGACAAGCTTCTTCTTCTGCTCCTCGCAGCCGCGTCGTGTTTGTGGACACCAGCCCTACTTCCGTGGCTGGCTGTGTACTGCGGCAAGCTGCGCGGGTGGAGGCATCACGCGATGATGCCGCTACGGCTGCTCAAGGCGTACCTCGCCTGGTTCCTCGTCGCGCTCTTGATCGGTCCCCGAATGTCCGCCAGCGGGCTGCTTTTGGTCCTCGGCTGCGTCTCGCTGTCTCACTACGTCAAGCCGACCTGGAGCAAAGCCCGCCTGGGGCCACGCCCATGGTCGTGGGCCTGGCACAACCGCACCCACTACCTTGTGGCCTCCGCATACTCCTGGGGCTGGGCGCGGTTTCTGCGAGCCGACACCGTTTCTCGTGTACTGCGTGGAGTACGCATCGTCGATCGACCAGCCAACTTCCTCACGGTGGCCATCGAACTTGTCGGTCTCGTCGCCTTCCTCGACCGGCGGCTCCTGATCGCGGCCCTGATAGCCACCGCCCTGTTCAATCTGGCCGTCGCCCTGGCCTCCGGCATTCTCTTCTGGGAGAACATCTGCGCCAACATCGCCCTCGCGATCGCCATCGTCCTCCTGCCCAACCAGGGGTACGAAACAGCGTTCGGCTGGACCGCGGTGCTGATCGCCAGCGTAGTGATCCTCCTCAGCGTCGCCGATCTCCTGTGGCAGCCCTGGCACTTGGGCTGGTGGGACTCGCCTTTCACGGCACGCATCCACTGGCAGGTGGAGACCGTCTCCGGTGCCGAGTTCGGCCTCTACAACAACTACATGTGCCCGTACGAGCGGGAGTTCGGTCGCGTCCTCGGTTACTTCCTCACCACCGAGCCCATCGTCCACGGTCACCTCGGCATCGTCTGGGACCAGCAGCTACGCGACCGCCTCGCCCAATCCAATGGCGACCCTGACGAACTGCGCACGCTCAAGGAGACCTACGGCAGAGCACAGACGGATCAGGCGCAAGCACACGAACACATCGCGTTCCTGACCACGATGTTCACCCGCCTGAACGCCGGCACTCCGAAAGGCCCCTTGCCTCCTTCCTTGCGCCACCTGAAAGCGCCAGGCGGCCAGCTCTACTACTGGGGCGACTTGCCCCCCTACCGCGGTGAAGAGCCAGTCCGCCGCATCACCATCCGCTACCAGGAACGCTGCTACCGCCCAGGCACAGGCGACTTCGTCCTGCTCACTGATCACACCGTGGAGGAGATCGAACTCCTCACGCCCTCAACCGACCGTAGGAGCACCCCGTGCGCAAGGTCTTCATCGACTGCGGAACCAACCTCGGAGTCGTCCTGAACCGCTTCATCAACGAACTCCCGGACCACGACTTCTACGCCTTCGAGCCCAACAAGGAACTTCACCCGTCCATCCAAGAGCAGATCGCACAGGCACCCCCTCCTCGCCACATCGAGGTCTCGGACAGTGCGGTCTGGACGCACGACGGGACGATCGACCTCTTCCTCGGCCATCACGAGAGCTCCACCGTGATGCCCGGCAAGCGCGTCCCGCCGATGTACGACCAACAGATCGACTACAGCACTCCCGTCTCCGTGCCGGCGGCCGACTTCAGCGCCTGGCTGCGCCGCACCATCACCCCAGGCGATCACGTCGTCGTGAAGATGGACATCGAGGGCGCCGAATACCCCGTCCTGTCCAAACTGCTCGCCGACGGAACGATCAACCTCATCTCCGTCCTCTACATCGAGTGGCACTTCGATCGCTTCCCCGCCATGAACCAAGCCGATCACGACCGGCTGTTCAAAGCCGTATCCGAGTGCGTCGACGTACGCGAGTGGGACTAACCGGAGGAAGGGGATGCGAGGCCATGACCTCGAAGCACATCTACTTGATCAAGCATGGCGAGACAGAGGAGAACCTCCAGGGCATCCACCAGGGCCAGGCTGTCGGCGGCAGGCTCAGCAAGCGGGGGAGCGACGACATCCGTAAGGCGGCAGCCAGTCTCTGCGCCGAGGGGATCACGGTGGATCAGATACTCGTCAGCCCGATGTCACGCTGCCGTGAGTCTGCGGCGCTGCTGACTGCCGTATTCGCACCGGCCGACGTGCGCGTGGACGGGCGTCTGGCAGCCAAGGACAGCGGTCGCCTCGGCGGACAGCCGAGAGAACTCGCACAGGCCGAAGCTGCTCGCCACGGCATTCCCATCCACCAGCTCCGCACACCGGGCGGCGAGTCGTCCGAGGACGTCCAGGCCCGCTACGTGAGCCTGTGGGCTGATGTTTCCTCTGCACCGCACGGCACGTCTGTCTTGGTCGGCCACGGTGGTGGGATCGCCTGCCTGCTGCTGTGGCTCACTGGCAAGGGCTTCGATCGGTACCTCGATCACGTGCCCGGCTCCGCGGGTGTCACCTGGATCGAGGTGGGCGACGATACGTCCCGGATCCGGCTGATGAATGTTCCGCCAGGGGAACTGGCTGGTCGCCTCGACAACCGTGCCGCCCGATGAGTGCGCGGGCGGCACGGCCGGGGCCACGAAGGCAAAGGTCAGGCGGACTCTTCGCCGCCGAACCGCTCCCGGTACGCCTCCAGGTCCTCTTCGCTGATCTTCGCGAACAGCACCGGCGGCACGGTGAACGCGGTCCCGGCAGGAACCGTGCTCAAGGACTTGGCCTGCTCGGCGGTCACCCAGGTCGCGGTGTCACCCTCCAAGGCAAAGGCGCCGCGCATGGCCTTGGCGGAGGCGGGGATGAAGGGCTCGGAGACGACCGCGTACAGGTGGATGAGGTTCATGGCCGTACGCAGGGTGAGCGCCGCCCCGTCCTTGTCCGTCTTGATCTCCAGCCAGGGGGCCTTCTCCTCCAGGTAGGCGTTGCCCGCCGACCACAGGGCGCGCAGCGAGGCGGCCGCCTTGCGGAACTGGAGCGTCTCCATGTGGCCTTCGTACTCAGCGAGCAGGGAGGCGATCTCCTCGCCCAGCTTCGCCTCGACCTCACCCGCCTCCTTGCCCGCTGGCACGTCGTCGCCGAACCGCTTGCGGGAGAAGGACAGAACGCGGTTGACGAAGTTGCCGAGGGTATCGGCCAGGTCCTTGTTGACCGTGGCGGCGAAGTGCTCCCAGGTGAACGAGGTGTCGTCCGACTCTGGGGCGTTCGCCATCATGAAGTAGCGCCAGAAGTCGGCGGGCAGGATCTCCAGGGCGTCGTGCGTGAAGACGCCCCGGCGCTGCGAGGTGGAGAACTTGCCGCCGTAGTAGTTCAGCCAGTTGAACGCCTTGACGTAGTCGACCATCTTCCACGGCTCGCGCACGCCCAGCTCGGTGGCCGGGAACATCACGGTGTGGAAGGGGACGTTGTCCTTGCCCATGAATTCGGTGTAACGGACGTCGTCGGCTTCGTACCACCACGACTTCCAGTCGCGTACTTCGCCGTCCGGAGCAGCGTCGGCCCACTCCTTCGTCGCGCCGATGTACTCGATCGGGGCATCGAACCAAACGTAAAAGACCTTGCCCTCGGCAGCCAGCTCCGGCCAGGTGTCGGCCGGCACGGGCACGCCCCAGTCCAGGTCGCGGGTGATCGCGCGGTCGTGCAGCCCCTCGGTCAGCCACTTGCGCGCGATGGAGGAGGACAGCTGCGGCCACTCGTCGCCGACCGCGTCGATCCACGCCTCGACCTCGCCCTGCAACTTGGACTGGAGCAGGAACAGGTGCTTGGTCTCGCGGACTTCGAGATCGGTGGAGCCGCTGATGGCCGAGCGCGGGTTGATCAGGTCGGTCGGGTCCAGGACGCGGGTGCAGTTCTCGCACTGATCACCGCGGGCCTTGTCGTAGCCGCAGTGCGGGCAGGTGCCCTCCACGTACCGGTCGGGCAGGAAACGGCCGTCGGCGGGCGAGTACACCTGCCGGATGGCCCGCTCCTCGATGAAGCCGTTCTCGTTCAGCTTCCGCGCGAAGTGCTGCGTGATCTCCACGTTCTGCTCCGAGGAGCTGCGCCCGAAGTAGTCGAAGGCCAGCTCGAACCCGTCGTACACGGCCTTCTGCGCGTCATGGGCCTGCGCGCAGAACTCCGCGACCGGCACCCCCTGCGCCTTGGCGGCCAGCTCAGCAGGGGTGCCGTGCTCGTCGGTCGCGCAGATGTACAGGACGTCGTGCCCGCGCTGGCGGAGGTACCGAGAGTACACATCCGCCGGAAGCATCGACCCGACCATGTTGCCCAGGTGCTTGATCCCGTTGATGTAGGGAAGCGCGCTGGTGACCAGGTGTCGAGCCATCCTTGGATGCTCCATTTCGTACGTACGGCGCCGGTGACAGTGCCACGGCGAGCCCAAGTCGGGAGGTCGCAGCCCACGCAACCACTCAGGTCGCATGATCTCGTCACGCACGGTGACAGATCGAGGCTGCGAGCACCGTCATCGTATCGAACCGGGGGGAAGCCCTTCCCGCGGGTTTTCAGTGATCCCAGGGCAGGGTTGGAAAGGCACTCGGCCGTCCGAGACAGGCGGCCAAGCGAGTCGCGTACGGCCGAGGCAGTCCCCATCTTAAGGCCGCTGCACCGCCGCAGGTTCACATGCGCCTCCTTCATAACCATTCCCGCGAGGTGAACAGCATGATCGAGAATTCAAAGCCCTCACGGCTCCGTGTGGTCGTCGTGGGGCAGGGATATGTAGGGCTCCCGCTTGCGATCAGAGCCGCGGAAGTTGGGCACCAGGTGGTCGGGCTCGACGTTGACGTCCAGCGGGTGAAGCGCCTCGTGCTCGGAGAGTCGTACGTGGAGGACATCCCGGACGCACGGTTGGCCCCGCTCCTCGCCGCGGGCGTCTACCGCCCGAGCATCGACACCTCTGACTGCGCAGACTTCGACGTTGCGATCGTCACCGTTCCGACGCCACTACGCGACGGTGTGCCAGACCTGTCGCATGTAGAGGATGCAGCCCGGATGCTCGGCCGCCATCTGGGACGGGGAGCGACGGTGATCCTGGAGTCCACCACCTACCCGGGGACGACCGAGGAGCTCTTTGGCCCGCTCCTCGAAGACTCCTCCGGCCTGACTGCCGGGATCGACTTCCACCTCGGCTACAGCCCTGAGCGCATCGACCCCGGCAATCCGAACTGGAGGCTGGAGAACACACCAAAGATCATCTCCGGTATCGACGCCCGATCCGCCGAGGCCGTCCACCGCTTCTACGCATCCGTCGTCGAGACCGTCGTGCCGGTCTCGAGTTGCAAGGAGGCCGAGCTGACGAAGCTCCTGGAGAACACCTTCCGGCACGTGAACATCGCGCTCGCCAACGAGCTAGCGATCTTTGCCCACGAACTCGACATCGACATCTGGGCTGCCATCGACGCCGCGTCCACCAAGCCGTTCGGGTTCATGCGCTTCACCCCGGGCCCAGGTGTGGGAGGCCACTGCCTGCCCATCGACCCGTCGTATCTGTCCTGGCGCGTTCAGCGCACTCTCGGGCGCAGCTTCCGATTCGTCGAGCTGGCGAACGACATCAACAACCACATGCCTGACTACGTGGTTCGCCGCCTCGTCGACGGTCTCAACGCACGCAAGAAGTCCCTCAACGGATCCCGAATCCTGCTGCTTGGCCTGGCCTACAAGGCCAACACCGGCGACGCCCGCGAAACCCCGACAGCACGGATCGCTGAACTCCTCACCAGCATGGGCGCCGAAGCCCAGGCGGCCGACCCGCATGTCATCGATGACGCGCACCCTCGCGCCGCCCATCTCGCAACCGTTGAGCGAGTCGACGTGACCCCGGAACGACTTGCGGCAGCGGACGCCGTCGTTCTGCTCGCCGACCACGACACCTTCGACTACAACGCGATCACAGAGCACGCCACGTACATCCTCGACTGCCGCCACCGACTCGTCGGCACACATGTCGACTCACTCTGAAGGGAAAACCTCCGTGGATATCGTGATCACAGGCGGCGCCGGATTCATCGGCAGCAACCTCGCTCGGACCCTCACCGAGCACTCCGAGATCAACCGGATCCGAGTGATCGACAACCTCTCGACCGGCTCCAAGGAGAACCTCGCCGACCTTGATGTCCGCTTCGTCGAGGGCGATGTCCAAGACGCCGCTCTTCTGGACCGGGTCTTCCACGGCGCGGACGCGATCGTCCACCTTGCTGCCTTGCCATCGGTACCGCGCTCCGTGAAGAACCCTTTAGCCAGCCACCACGCCAACGCGACAGGAACCCTCCAAGTCCTCGAAGCCGCACGCCGTGCGGGCAACCTGCACGTGATCGCCGCCTCTTCATCTTCGGTGTACGGCGCCACCCCACATTTGCCCAAGCACGAGAAGCTGCCGACCATCCCGATGAGCCCATATGCGGTGACGAAGCTCGCGACGGAGGCGTACCTGAGCGCATACCACTACAGCTACGACTTGCCCGTCCTGCCTCTCCGCTTCTTCAACGTGTATGGCCCCGGACAACGTGCTGACCATCCATATGCTGCGGTCATCCCGAAGTGGGTCCACGCGATTCTCACGGGGCAACCAGTCATCGTGCACGGCGACGGAACACAGACTCGTGACTTCACCTTTGTCGGCACTGTCTGCGAAGTCCTCGTGGACGCGGCCATCCGCAAGATCTCCAATCCGTCCCCGGTCAACCTCGCCTTCGGCGCTGACATCTCACTCAAGGAACTGATCGGCGAGATCGAGGCCGTAAGTGGCGCTACTGCTTCTGTGGCTCACACCGCCCCGCGACCTGGCGATGTCTCCCACTCAAGTGCGGACAGCGGACGCCTCCGAGAACTGTTCCCGGACATAGCGCCGTTGGCCGCACGGAAGGGGCTCGAAGCCACCTGGCAGTGGCACCGAACAAGGGCTGTTGGCAGCCCCAGACCTCACCGTGGTGGCCGACTGCTGCCAGCGGGAGGCAGCGATCAACAAGGCGCTCCCGCCGTCCGCAGCAGATGACGAGCGCGACGACTGGCTCGTGAACCGGTGCGGCCCTGGAAATCGAACCGAGGAAATAGCTGCGGTGCTGGTGCGTGATCTCTACGGTGAGAAGGACAGCAGGTGGGACCTATCGTGGGGGTGCAGTGGATCCGGAGCTTTCCGCGCTCGCGGGCGTCTTGGTCACTACTTTGATCGCAACTCTCACCCAGGACTCCGTGGGATGGGCGAAGACCAAGGTTGCGACTCTGTTCCGGAGAGGAACCTCCACGCAGGACGGTGATACCGAGCCCGAACTGGAGCAGACCCGCCGCCGGGTCAGGGAGGCACAGGCGGCGGGGGACGAGGAAACTCTTGCTGAGATGCGCGAGGAGCTGACCGGGCAAGCGGAACTCCTGTTGACCGACCAGCATTCCGCGGTCCGCGCAGGGCGCGAAGCCATCGGCGAGGCGCTGATGAACGAGAACCCCGTCTGGGCTTCCACGGCATTGCTGTCCTACGTCAACAACAGCGCACTCCTTCGAGAGATGGATGAGCACTGGCGTATGTGCCAGGAAGCCGGCGTCGGGACGGCGTTCTTCCTGAGCGGCATCCCCGGAGTGGGCAAGCGCAGTACGGCGCTTCAGTGGGTCCACCTGCACCGGGACGTCTTCGTAGGGGAAGTACTCCGGGCCGACCTCGGCTTGCGCCAGGGCAGGATCCCGGAGGCATCAGCTGTGCTGGAACGGTGGCTGCAGCAGCTGGGAGCGGCCACGGAGGGGCGGTCATCCGACGTCTCAGACCTGGCCTGGCTGGTTCGCCGCAGGCTCGGTGACCGGCCGGTGGTCTTCGTGCTGGAGAACGTCACCACCGCACGTCAGGTGCGAGACCTGCTGACGGACCAGCCCTACGGGGTGGTCCTGATGACAGGGCAGCAGGAGCCGCACGGCCTCCACACGGTGGTCAGGAACGTCCGCCCGCTTCGTGTCTCGCCCCTGCCGGACGAGCATGCCCTGGATCTCCTGGTGAAGCTGACCCGGACTTCGGAGGACCCGACACGGTTCAAGCCGATCGTCCAGTACGTGGGGGCACTGCCGCTGGCCCTGCGCCTTGTCGCGGAGCAGCTGAGATCACCGATCCCCGGTGTTCTCGAGGACGTCACCGCTCAGCTCGCCGACCGGACGACGCGACAGGAGCTTCTACACATGGGCGACATGAACCCGCTCCCCGAAGCCTTAGACCTCTCCTACCAGCGGATGGCCCTGCAAACGGCACAGCTCTACCGTCGCCTTGGTCTGCTGGTGAATGAAGAGTTCCAGCTGGACATCGTGTACGCGCTGACCTCGGACTGGCCCGCCCCTGAAGTGCGGGCTGCGATGAACTCACTTGTCTCAGCAGGTCTGGTGGAAGTGCGGGGAATCGACGCGTACCGCCTGCCTGCCTTGGTCCACGATCACGCGTTGATGGCTGCGGAGCGCGACGAGGACGCGCGTGAGCGGGCGGCTGTACGGCGGCGGATCGTCCATCACGTGCTGCACATCGCCGAGAAGGGGGAAGCGACGCTGTCCTCACGTTGGCGCCACGATCCCATGAATGTCTTCACGGTAGAGGAGACGAAGGAGCGCGAAGAGGCGGACGTTCTAAGTGACTTGGGGCGCCGCCAAGCAATCATCTTCGCCACCGTGGACCTAGCCGCCGAAGCGGGACTCCACACCGAGGCATGGCGGCTGGCGCAGGCCACGTGGACGTACTGCTTGAAGACGGGTAGTCATTCCAGGTGGATTGAATCACGCATCACTGGGCTTGCTGCGGCGGAGGAGTCCGGAGACATGATGGCGGCAGCCCGCATGTCCTTCGAGCTGGCATTCGCCCACCTCGACCGCTGGGCCATTGAAGAGAGCGATCCCCGCCTCGCTCGCGAGTTCTTCGAACGGGCGCTGAGCCTGGTGAGGCCCGGTACGCCAGGGCGCAGCGAGGGCGAGCGACGCACGGAGTCGAGTGTTCTGGAGGGGCTGGGCCTTCTCGAGCGGAAGCTGAAGCGCCCGAACCAGGCGCTCGATCTCTTCCACGACGCACGAGCAGCCCTGGAAGGGATCGACCACCCGCGGGGGCAGGCCCTCCTCGCCATGCACATCGGCGGCACATACACGAGATTGGAGCGGCACAACGACGCCGACCGCGAACTGCGCGGCGCCGAAAACCAGTTCACATCTCTTCCGGCTGGCCCGGACCGTTTCAACATCGCCAAGGCACAGCTACTTCGTGGCGAGGACCGCCACGCGTGCGGCCAGCCGCACGAAGCCCTCGCAGTACTGGACTCGGCAGTGGATGGCATGGAGGGCGCGGGCTCCGAGTACTGGACTGCGACAGCCCTCCTCCTACGGGGGCGCATCCACCGGGAGTTGGGCGAGAACGGTCGAGCAGTCGCCGACTGGACATCGGCACGTGAGCTCTACAAGAAGGCCGGAAGCCGCCGCGAGGACGAAGCACAGCAGCTCCTGGACGAAGAGGGCCAGGGAGGGGAGCAGTAGCAGGAAGCAGCGGGAGCGGCCCGCAACCCGAACTGCGCGGCACCCGAGAGAGCTATCGACGGGAACGTACTCGGACTTCGGCCACCTCCAGCAGCCCTGAATCGCGCAGATCGCCTGCCCGCACAACGATCCGTTCGGCCCTCTCACCGAGAACTCGTTCGTCCTCCGGTGCCTGGATCCTTGTATCCCATGCGTAGAGGGCCGATGCGGCCAGGGCGAACGTCGCCCACTCGGGACGGCGTAGCCAGTGACCCCGCAGCCTTCTGCCGTCGCGCAGAACAGCCAAGCAGCCCTGCTCCGTGGTCTCCGCGGCGACCAGGCCACAGCCGGCGGACGACGCCTCGTACTCGAACCACGGATCATCGCCCGGGCCGGACACGCGCTCTTGGGGAACCAGGAGGACATCTGCGGCACGAGGCCACCTACGGTCCGGGTCGTCACGATCGGCGGCCAGGTGCGCCGAGGCAAGGTGCTGCCCCTGACCGCGCTGCCGGGCGGCGGGATAGCGGCGTACGGTCACTTCGCCATCGTCCGGTCCACGGCTGCCATCCGTCACGGTAGCGGTGACGAACACAGCCTCTTCATGAGGGATATGCGGGGCTCGGTGCTCGGATGGCTGCGTCGGCACGGGGACTGCGGTCACGGTTGCGGGGTGCTCGGGTTCGTCCAATTGCAGCCAGGAATAGAACAGGCGCCGCAGCAACTCGATGGAACGACCTGGCTCCGACGTGACCGTCTGCCCCACTTCCTGCAGACTCGGATCATTGCGCTGATTGTTCACAGCGGCAAGCTGAGGCCGAAGTGGATAGGCGCTGGACACGCGGGGAAGCAACTTGCCGAGTCTCTCCATGGGAGAACGTGCTGCCACCTTTGATTCTTCAAAAGCCCCAAAAATGCACGGGATCCCCAACGAAGTGCCGTACATAGTCAACGAACCGTGGTCGCCGAGGAGGAAATCTGCCGCGCAGAGTGCGGCTTTCCAGGTATCGCTTTCCGGTGCCGGAAGAAGGAGGCCAGAGTCCAGAAGGGGCGCCAGCCAGCTTTGCAGCTGCCAGGCCCCGTGTCCGTAATATGCATTGGGGTGAATTGCTGCAAGTGTGCGAAATTCCTCAATCGGAAGTTCGGCCAGCGTGCGGCGGAGAACGTCGGCCTGTGGAGAGCCGAGCAGCGAACCGTCTCCCCAGGTAGAGGACACGACTACGAGTTGCTGTCCCGGCTGCAGCCCCAAGGCGCGACGATAGCTCTCACGAAAAGGCAGACTGGCGCGCAGCTGGTCAATGCAGGGGTCGCCCGCCACGACAGCGGCGGGAACTGCCTGCGGGCACGACAGTGCAAGGCGCTCAAGCTGCTCTTTATGGGACAGAACAATCGCTGACGGGACCACGTTCCCGTTGTGTGTCAGCCATTCCTCGCTGAGCCCAAAGGCTCCCGGCTCCCGGCTCCCGGCTCCCGGCTCCCGGCTCCCGGCTCCCGGCTCCCGGCTCCCGGCTCCCGGCTCCCGGCTCCCGGCTCAATTGTTTATTGTAGCCAGCGCCGTGTGGTGAGCCAATGAGCGGGAAGGGGATTTGATGCAAATCTCCACCCCGATTAGTGGCAAGGGCGAGGTCAAACTTCTCCGAAATGGCGACATCCCATGGAATGGTTAGCATTCCTCGGGAGTGCAGAAACTCGGATGTTCCGCCGTCAAGGGCGGACGACTCGGTGCAGGAGAAAATGACTTGGACCCGCTCGTCACCCGCGAAGGTAGCTAGTAGGTCTACGAGCCGAGTAGCCGACGTGATGTTGTGCACCACGCCAAGCACCTTCCGCTGAGCCCTGACAGTCATCCAGCGATCCGCATCCACCCTCAGGGGCAGCGGCCGACGGCCCGCATCTCCCACTCGCCAACTCCGCCCCAAGTCTGCCCATCCGCAACGGACCTCACCATAACCTTGGCCCTGAGTTCCGCTGCGACGGCTCCGGCTGGAGCAGCGCCAGTTGACCTACTGCCCTCCACCAGACCCGCACCGCGCTGACTATCTCAAGAGGCACCGAGCACCCAGTGTGCCAACGAACTCGCGGACAGATTGAGCCTGTAGGTGTCATCCGCGAATCCTGTCGAGCTGGTCGCTCGGGCCGTCGGGCTGCCGATAGGTCAGTCGCCGACGAGACGACCTGCCGAGGGTTCACCAAGGGCATTGAGGTGCTCGGCGAAGGCATCCGTGAGGCTGGCCAGCACGGCCTTTCCCTTGGCAGCCGTTGCGTGCGAGGGGTAGCCGATCACGCCAGAGTCGGTGTAGGCGCCCATGCCGAAGGTCAGGAGAAATCGCCGTGCTCCGCCGTCGTGATCTGCGCTCTCGTATCCGGGCCGCACCAGCTCTGGTGCGGCATGCAAGAGGAGCGAGGTCTCGATCTCCCCGGCGTGCATGTCGCTGTGCCGGTCGGAGACTAGCTCAGCGTGCTGCCTGGCCCGCTCCCAGTCGGAGCTGAGGGGGAACAGTGACATGCGAGGACCGTCGACGTTCGCCTCCTGGACCACGTTGGAGAGCACGTAGTTTCCGCCGTGTCCGTTCACGATCACCAGCTTCTCGATCCCGGAGCGTGCGAGTGACGCTTGGATGTCGTCGATCACCGCGAACAAGGTCTTGGCGCTGATGCTCACTGTGCCTGGCCAGGAGCCGTGCTCGTGGCTGCACGACACGGTGATGGGAGGCAGCAGATGCACCGGATAGGCGTCGGCGATTGCTCGGGCGATGATGCAGGCGATCGCTGTGTCTGTGGTCAGCGGCAGGTAGCGGCCGTGCTGTTCGAAGGAGCCGACAGGGAGGACGGCGACCCGGGGCTGCTGCTCCTCGACGTCGGTGCTGGTAGCAGTCGGCAGCAGGTTCACGGTGCTCCTTCGCTCGTACTACACGGCGGCGCCCTTCAATCTGTCGAGCGCCCGGTTCAGCTCGGAGATTTCCACCAGCTTGCGCCACGGCGCAAGACGGGGCTGTAGACGGAACAGCTGATCTCGGATACGAGCTGAACCGGTCTGTTCAGCGATACCGAGCGCCTGCTGGGCTGCGACGTGTGCGCCCTCCACATTGCCCATGGTGGCGTCTGCTGTGGCCAACCGCGCCAGGCACAGCCCGCGATCACGCTCTTGTACCGTCGGCCAGTGCTGCAAGCTTTCACTGAAGGTACCGACCGCGTTCTCCGGCCTCTCCAGCTGGAGATCACAGTTGGCTCCCTCCATCTCGACGTAGGCGACGGAGCAGTACCCGGCCATTGGATCACCGTCGTCCCCCTGGGCCGCGGCTTCCAGAGCTTGATCGATGGCCCGCATAGCCTCGGTATGTTCGCCCAGACTGGCCTTGCTGTTCGCCAGCTGACGCAGGACAACCGCACGAACGCGGGGGGAGAGATCCGGTGAATACCGTAGGGCCGCGCTGGCGAGGCCAGCCCCGTGCCCGGCATACCCGGCCTCCGTGGCGATGTTGCTTCGCCGCTGAAAGATGTATGCCATGAGCGACGAGTCGTTCAGCTCCTGGGCATAGTCCATGGCCTGGCTCGTCCACTTCATGGCCTCGTCAGGGTTGCCCGAGTCCTGGTACAGCCAGCCCAGAAACTCGGTGTACCGGGCGCCGAGACGCAGCACTCTCTCCCGCAGTGGCCCGTACGCCTCCAAGCACATCTGCTCAATCAGAGGCACCTGCGCCTCGACAGGTGCAACGAGGAACAGCGGACCGACCAGCGGCTCGGCCTGCGCGTGCTGATCAAGCACCGATGTCAGGTACTTGAGCATCTCCGGATTCACCGGCACAGGCAGTTTGCTTCGCAACAGAGTTGAAGGCGGAGCCGTTTGGAGCTCCGGTATCTTCGCCGAGATCGGGAAGCCGAGCTCCTCGTCCGTGGCCTGGTATGCCTCACGGAACAAGGGCCGATGGTCCGGGCTGACTGGACGCCGCCCGTTCTCGTACATCGAGATGAGGGTCTTCCAACTGGACGGTGACGGCGATGCCACGCCCAGTCGATCCGCGGCGGCGACCAAAGCGTCGATCAGCTCAGATTGTGTCCAGTCAGCACGCAGTCGGGCCGCCTGTAGCTTGCTCCTCGCCCCCATAGGCCCCTCCGCGATCCCAGCTCACCAGGAGCCCATCATGACGTTATCCCTGGGCTGACGTGGGGGGGGGTAACAGTTAACGAGGCCGGTTGTTAACCCTGTCCACTGTCAACTGCTCGCGGCCACGGCTTACTGGTACCTGCACCAATCAGGTGCTCTTCAGGTTGATGGCCTGTTCCGTGGAGGAGTGGATGACCGTGCTGGCGACGCAAGCCACCGAGGTGCCTGTGGTCGCGCCGGGAGTACGCCGGTGTATCCGCTGCTCCTGCTGGCTGAGCAGGTACAACTCCGCTGATCTGTGCAGCGGATGCGGCCGTGAAGCAAGGACCGCAGAGCCGATGGTGCCCTGCGTTCCAGAACGCGTATGGCAGCACAGGGACGTGAACAGCGCCCTGATCCAACGGGACTTCGGAACTCTATGCCGTCTCATCCGCGAACTCGGCGAGCTCCGGCAGGAGGACATGGCCACCCTCACCGAGCTCAGTCAATCCTTCCTGTCCCTACTCGAATCGGGCAGACGCCGCCTCACCAATGTTGACCGGATCGTTGCGCTCCTCGATGGCCTGGACGCGCCGATCGAAGTCACTGGCCCGATGCTTCGCTCCCATGCTGACGAAGCCCCACTAAACGTTCCCATAGAGATGTCAGGCATCGAGACCTGAACTCGCACCGACCGATTGGGTTGCCTGTGTTTCGTCAGGCGCACCGACTGCCTCAGCGAGAACCTCTGTGACTGCAGCACCCAGTGTCGTGGACTTCATCGTTCCGGCAGGGATCGACGACCCGACACGACCGAGCGGCGGGAATCGCTACGACGCCGAGTTGGCGGTCCAACTTCGGGAGCTCGGCTGGACGGTGCGCTCCCACCAGGTGCCAGGCTCGTGGCCGCGCGGCACTGACGAGGACCAGCGTCACCTGTCGGGGGTCCTTCAGGCGCTGCCCGAGCAGTCCGTGGTGCTGTTGGACGGGCTGGTGGCCTGAGCTTCGGACTTATTGTGCAAGAAGCCCTTTCCCGCGCGGTTCCCGCGATCGCGTCGAACGTGGGCGGTATCCCCGAGGCTCTAGGAAAGACACCTGCCGGCGAGCACCCTGGGCTCCTCCTCCCGCCGGGTGTGGTTGCGGACTGGGCAGATGGCTTGCGCGCCTGGCTCACCGACGGTGAGCTTCGCGACCGACTTCGGCGGGCCGCTGGCATGCGCCGCACCACCCTGCCGGATTGGAGTTACACAGCACGTGCCGTGGCGGCAGCCCTGTCCGTTCCTGTCGGTCGACATCAACTGGGCAGCGAGAACAGGCCGCTCGCGGGCTGACCGGCCGAGCCGAGGAGCACGTCATGATGACAGCGCACGAAGGTGCTGGTCTGGCGCTTCTTTAGGGATCAGTCCCGCGGGCGACGGGAGCAGACCTCACCACGACGCTCGCCACGTTCCTGTTCGGGAACATCCCCGCGGGCGCGGGGAGCACGGGGGAGGGGATGTGGTGCGGAGGTGTGAAGCGGGAACATCCCCGCGGGCGCGGGGAGCACTCGACGGACACCTGGACGACCCCCGTCTTGCTGGGAACATCCCTACGGGCGCAGGGAGCACTAAGACCGTGTCCTACGTGGTGAGGCGGACGTTGACTCGGCATGGACCAGGCGAGTTGTGAGCTTGATGGACGTGTATTGACAGCCGTGATCGGCATGATGGATGAGCTTGCCGGGTTCGACCTCGCGGGAGGCGAGGGCGTACTCGAGCGTGGCGAGGACCAGGTCGGCGTCCGCGCGGGCGGAGGTCTCCCAGGCCACCACCCGCCGCGAGAACGCGTCCCGGATCGCGGACAGCCACAGCGGGCCCTCACGGGTAGCGATCATGGTGAGGTCGGTGACCCACAGCCGGTTCGGGGCCGGCGCGGTGAAGTCCCGGTTGACGAGGTCCGGGGCGAGCGTGGCCTTCGGGTCACGGCGGGTGAAGCCGCGGCTCTTGCGGCGCGGGCTGATTCCGGCGAGCCCGTCCTCGCGCATCAGCCGCTCGACCCGCTTGCGGCCGACGGCCACGCCCTCGCGCTTGAGGACGGCGTGCACCCGCGGCGAGCCGTAGTTGCCGCCCGAGTCCGCATGGATCTGGCGGATCTGCTCGGTCAACTCGGCGTCGCGACGACGACGCTCGCACGGCTCGCGTTCGGCGCGGCGCCAGCGGTAGTAGGTGGAGGAGGCGATGTGCAGTTCCCGGAGTACGCACTCGACCTCCAGGCTGGGGTGCTCGCGACCTCCAGGCTGGGCTGCTCGTCAACGAGCGCCGTCACCTGGGCCGGGTCGGGTCGAGCTGGGCCGCGAAAAAAGCGGACGCCGTCCGCAGCACCTCATTCGCCCGCTTGAGTTGGGCATTCTCCTTGCGCAGCACGGTCAGCTCGGCACGTTCGTCGGTGGTCAGGCCGTCGTCGCGTTCGCCGGCATTCCGCTCGGCCTGGCGGATCCAGCCGCGCAGAGCCTCCGGATGCACACCGAGCTGGACGGCGAGCTTCTTGATCTGCGGCTTCGGCTCGGTGGTGCGATGCATCCGCACCGCACGCTCACGCAACTCCAGCGAGTATTTCCGGGGAGCGGCCATGGTAGATGTTCCTCTCATGAGAACCATCTGACCCACTGTCAGCAGACTCCGCATCTCGGGGGAAGCTCACGCCGAAGAGATCGGCGGCGATCCCGTAAGCCGCCCACCGTGCTGCTGGCGAAACGTCAGGAATCAGCCCGGGTGCACACAGGCCCAGGAAGTCTGTGGGCGTTCAGCGCCAATCGATCCGCAGTCGGGCGCTGGGGTCACGGTGCCTGCCGCGTCCCGATGCAAGGACGCGCACCTTGACGATCAACACGCCGACCAAGGCCCGCTGCCACTTTCGAGGCGCAGACTTCCACCACGCGGCCAAGTCCCAAACGTCCGCGATCGGAACGTCAACCAGTTGTTCCAGGTAGCGCAGGCGACTCCGTGCATCACGCATGTCCTGCCGGGTCGCCTTCTCGGCGGCCTCGTACGCCGAAGGCACCAGCACATCGCGCATCTTCCGCAACTCCGCGAACCGCTGCTCCGCCCCTTCGGCGTGTGCCCTCAGCTGCTCAGCTTCCGCGCGGAGGTCGGCCAGTAGGTGCACCAGCCGTTCCTGGGTGCCGGGTCGGAGCAGCTCGGCAAGTACTTCCTCGCCCACAGAGTCTTCGAGCCGGTCGGCGTTGATCCGGACCCGGCCGCATGATGCTTGGCCCGCACGAGGTGGAGGGCAGCGGTAGGTCGGGTCGCCTCCACTGCTCACCCGCGTACCCACCATGTTCCACTCGCACAGGCCGCATTCCGACAGCCCTTCAGTCAGGAGGTAGTCGAATGCCTCGCGCGCTGGCGGCTGTTGTTCCGCCTGCTCGGCGAACAGGGCGAGTAGGCGCCGGTATTCGTCCGGCGTCAGTACCGTCTCACCGAAACCCTCGATGGGCTCGCCCTCATCGTCCAGCCCCGCCATGCGGGGGTTGCTCAGCACGCGCACCAACACCTCGGGCGCCCATTCGTTGCCGTGCGTGGTGCGATACCCCTGAGCGTTCATCCACCGGCACGCCTCGGCCCTGCTCTGCTGGTCGAACAGCAGCGAGGTGGCTTTGCGCAGGCCTGTCGCCTCCTTGGGGTGAAGCCCCCCGCGGCGACTCAGATAGCCGGTCAGCCGTGCCATGCGTCTCCGTCCGATCACGAGTCGTGAGGTACGTCACGACGACCGCTCACGCATGGGCGACGCCCCAATAAGGCTGGTCGCAGCGTCGCGCGCCCCCAAAAAGGGAAGGCCCAGACAGCAGTCCGACAGGACAAGCGGCCGGGCCTCCCAAGCCCACGCCGCACCCCGCTACGACACCCCCAGGGCCTCCCACAAGCTCAGCGTCGCCACCTTCTGCGTCTCGCCCACAGGGATCGTCTTCGCCGGGAACTTCTCTGCCTTGATCAACGCATACGCCTGGTCCGTACCGATCCCGAACGCCCGCGCAGCCGTCGCCACACTCACCGCAACCGGCAGCGACCGCAGCTCCTCAACCGACATCCCACCCCGTGTGCGGGCAGGCGCAGCATGCGTAGTCACAGATGAGGTCATAGGTGGTCACATCCCTCTTCCCCGCGCCACCTGACCGGAAGCATACGGCGCCCAAGGAAGCGGCTCCTTCGCTACAGCAAGATCAGGACACGTACGGATGATCCAGCCCAAACCGGGGGACCCAACGTGTTCAACGGCAGCACCTACCGCCGGTGCAAGTGCACCGAACCGAAACTCGACGACAACGGTCAGCCGATCCTCAGCGCGAACGGCACGCCCAAGGTCCGGGAACTCGGCTCCGCATGCCCGCAGTTGAAAAAGCGCGACCACGGCTCCTGGTACTACTACCTCAACCTCCCCGACGGCCCCGGAGGTGAACGCCGCCGACCCCGCAAAGGCGGTTTCGCCACCTCCAAGAAGGCCCAAGAGGCAGCACAGAAACTCTGGGACGAAGCCACCGACGGCATCGACGTCGACTCCAAAGAAACCGTCGCCGCCTACCTCAATCGCTGGCTCGACAAACGAGCCGACCTCAAGCGCGGCACCCGCGAGGACTACCGCATCTCCATCGACCACGTCTTCATACCCGCACTCGGCCACCTCACTATGCGCGAACTACGTGAACGCCACATCCAGGAGATGTTCAAACAGGTCTGGGCATTCAACACCGTCAAGGAGGCCAACCGGATCGCAGCCCAGCAGGCCAGAGCCGAATGCGACGACGCCTACCGAGCATGGAAGCAAGCCCCGGTGCCCCGCCCCCGTCACCTCCGTCAGCGATGGGACGCAGCCAAAGCCGCCCTCAAAGCAGCACGCAGCAAACCTCGCCAGGACACCGGCCCTGCCACACAGAGGAAGTACAAGAACACCCTCGCATCAGCCCTCGGCGACGCCGTCACCGAAAAGCTGATCACCGAGAACTGGGCCAAGCACGTCACCCTCCCCAAGTACCAACGCCCCGAAGCCCTCGTCTGGACCGACGAACGCATCGCACGCTGAAGGCTCACCGGGGAGAAGCCCAGTCCCGTCATGGTGTGGACCCCCGAACAGACCGGTGAATTCCTCGACGCCGCAGTCGACCACCCCATGTACATCATGTGGCACCTCATGGTCTTCCGCGCCCCACGTCGCGGCGAAGCAACAGGCCTGCCCTGGACCGAAGTCGACATGACCCACGGCACCGCCAGAATCGTTGAGCAACTGACCACCAACACCGCCTACGAGGTATGGAAAGACACTCTCAAGAGCCGCGCAGCCAAACGCACCCTCACCCTTGACCACGCGACCTTCGCCCTACTTAAAGCCTGGCGTGATGTGCAGAATGCCCAGCAAACAGAGTGGGAGCAGAAGCACCGCGACAACCCCGCCAAGTACGGCCCGTACATTCACTCCGGCAAGGTTTTCACTCAAGCCGACGGCAGCCCTCATCACCCCAGCAACGTTTCCCAAGCCTTTGAACGCTTCATCAAACGCCTTGGCATGCCACCCATCCGGCTTCACGACCTCCGGCACTGCGCCGCATCCCTGAGCCTCGCCGCCGGCCTGTCCATGAAGGCAATCCAGGCCCTACTCAGCCACAGCAGCTATCAGCTCACCGCGGACACCTACACCTCATTGATGCCGCAGTTCGAGCAGGCAGCAGCGAACGCACCCGTCGAGCTCGTACCGCGCCGTAAAACGGTTGAGCAGCCCCTCCCGGAGGAGCTCCATGTCATGCCTGCAGGGATGGAAGGGGAACCTGCCGCCTCCGCAGCAAATGAGGCGACGACGCCCGAAGCCAACGAGCCTGATCAGAACGGCGAAGGCGGCCGCCGTCTTCGCCTGTCTTTCCCTCTGTGGCCTTGGATGGGGCCACGGGGGCCGCCTGACGCACTGTCCCCCGTTTGTCCCCCGGGCTGCGAAAGAGCCCCCTCGGAGATCACTCCAAGGGGGCTCTTCGGTGCTCCATCGCTGGTCAGGGACATGAGTGCGGGTCGCGACCAGTCCATATTTTGTCCTGACAACAGAACTTCAGAACTTCCCGTCATCATCTCCTGGGACTACGCTCGCCCCGTGTCCAAACCAGTCGCCAAAGCAGCCCAGGACAAGCCGGTCAAGGACCCCACCGTCGCGCTGCGCCTCGGCGTCGACCGCAGCAGCCCGGTCCCGCTCTACTTCCAGCTGGCCCAGCAGCTGGAGGCGGCGATCGAGCGCGGCGCCCTGACCCCCGGCAGCCTCCTCGGCAACGAGATCGAACTCGCGGGACGGCTCGGCCTGTCCCGGCCCACCGTCCGCCAGGCCATCCAGTCCCTCGTCGACAAGGGCCTCCTCGTGCGGCGCAGAGGCGTCGGCACCCAGGTCGTACACAGCCAGGTCAAGCGCCCCCTGGAGCTGAGCAGCCTCTTCGACGACCTGGAGGCGGCGGGCCAGCGGCCCGAGACCCGCGTCCTGCGCAACACCGTCGAGGCCGCGTCCGCCGAGGTCGCGGCGGCGCTCGGGGTCGCCGAGGGGGACGAGGTGCACCTCGTCGAGCGGCTGCGTCTGGCCCACGGGGAGCCCATGGCGTATCTGACCAACCACATCCCCGGCGGGCTCCTCGACCTCGACACCGAGCGGCTCGAAGCCACCGGGCTCTACCGGCTGATGCGCGCGGCGGGCCTCACCCTGCACAGCGCGCGCCAGTCCGTGGGGGCGCGCGCCGCGACCGCCGAGGAGGCCGAGCGGCTCGCCGAGCCGGGGGCGGGCGCCCCGCTGCTGACCATGCGGCGCACGACCTTCGACGACACGGGCCGGGCGGTCGAGTTCGGCTCGCACGTGTACCGGGCCTCGCGGTACTCCTTCGAGTTCCAGCTCCTCGTACGGCCGTAGCCCTCCTCGCCCGGCCGTAGGTGTCAACCTGCTCACGGTCGTCCGAATGTTCTGACAAATGCATTGACGCTGCCGTGCGCCCGCCGCTAGAACTCCCCCAGCCGCAATCGGGCGGCCGGGAGAAGAGGTGGTCCCATGCGTACAGCCCGCACGGCCGCAGCCCTCGTAGCGGTGCTCGCGCTGGCCGTCGGCTGCAGCAGCTCCGGCGGCAAGGACGACGAGGACAAGTCGGGGGACGGCGGCGGGGGAGGGAAGGGCGTGAACACGCCCCGCCTCAAGATCGCGATGGTGACCCACTCCGGCGAGGGCGACACCTTCTGGGACATCGTCCAGAGCGGCGCCAAGCAGGCCGCCCGCAAGGACAACGTCGAGTTCCTCTACGCCAACGACAAGGAGGCCAAGGGGCAGGCCGAACTCGTCCAGTCGTTCGTGGACAAGAAGGTCGACGGGATCGTCGTGACCCTGGCCAAGCCCGAGGCGATGAAGTCCGTCCTCGCCGAGGCGGAGGCCGCCGGGATCCCGGTCGTCACGATCAACTCGGGCGGCGAGTTCTCCGCGCGGTTCGGGGCGATCGGCCACATCGGCCAGGACGAGTCGGTGGCGGGCGAGGCCGTCGGCGACGAGCTCGACAAGCGCGGCAAGAAGAAGGCCCTGTGCGTCATCCACGAGCAGGGCAACGTCTCCCTGGAGCAGCGCTGCGCGGGCGTGAAGAAGACCTTCGACGGGTCGGTCGAGAACCTGAACGTCGAGGGGACCAACGCGCCCGGCGCGCAGTCCTCGATCAGCGCGAAGCTCCAGGCGTCCAAGGACATCGACGCGGTGGTGGCCCTCGGCGCGCCGATCGCGGCCGTGTCGGTGAAGGCCAAGGAGGACGCGGGCGGCAAGGCGGAGATCGACACGTTCGACCTGAACGCCGAGGTCGTCAAGCGCCTCAAGGCCAAGGAGGTCGGCTTCGCCGTCGACCAGCAGCCCTACCTCCAGGGCTACCTCTCCATCGACGAACTGTGGCTCTACAAGACCAACGCGAACGTCATCGGCGGCGGCCGTCCGGTCCTCACCGGTCCCGCGATCGTCACCTCCAAGGACGTGCCGAAGCTGGAGAAGTACACGGCCAGGGGAACGCGATGACCACGCGCCGCGGTACCCGATGGACACGAGCGTGATCCGCGTGGTCGATACTTGGGCGGCCGGGGCCGGGGATCCGGACCGGCCGCACCGAGGAGCAGAACGAGAAGGGCACGGCGTCGTGGCAAGGGTGAAGACAGGGGTACGCGCCGTGGGCGCCGTGCTGGTGGCGGTGCTCGGAGCCTCCCTGGTGGGATGCAGCAGCACCGGAGGCAAGCGTGCCGAGGACGCCCGCAAGGCGGCGGCCGCCGGCGGACGGGCCGCGGTGGACACGCCGCGCTGGACCTTCGGGATGGTGACGCACTCGGGTGACGGCGACACCTTCTGGGACATCGTCCAGAGCGGCGCCAAGCAGGCCGCGGTCAAGGACAACATCAAGTTCCTGTACGCCCATGACGACGAGGCCCAGCAGCAGGCCCAGCTCGTGGACTCCTACATCGACAAGAAGGTCGACGGGATCATCGTCACGCTGGCCAAGCCGGACGCGATGAAGGGCGCCCTGGCCCGCGCGAAGAAGGCCGGCATCCCGGTGATCACGGTGAACTCGGGCTCCGCGGAGTCCAAGGAGTTCGGCGCGCTCACTCACATCGGCCAGGACGAGACGATCGCGGGCGAGGCCGTCGGCGACGAGCTCAACAAGCGCGGCAAGAAGAAGGCGCTCTGCATCCTGCACGAGCAGGGCAACGTCGGCCACGAGCAGCGCTGCGCGGGCGCCAAGAAGACCTTCGACGGCAAGCTGGAGAACCTCTACGTGACGGGCACCAACATGCCCGACGTGCAGTCCTCCATCGAGGCCAGGCTGCAGACCGACAAGTCCCTCGACGCGGTCGTCACGCTCGGCGCGCCCTTCGCGGACGCCGCGGTGAAGGCCAAGGAGGGCGCGGGCAGCAAGGCGGAGGTCGACACGTTCGACCTCAACGAGAAGGTCGCCGCGGGCCTGAAGTCCGGTGCGCTGGGCTTCGCCGTCGACCAGCAGCCCTACCTCCAGGGGTACGAGGCCGTGGACCTGCTGTGGCTGTACAAGTACAACGCCGACGTGCTCGGCGGCGGCAAGCCCGTCCTCACCGGTCCCCAGATCATCACCAAGGACCAGGCCGCCGAGCTGGAGGAATACGCGAAGCGAGGGACCCGATGACAGCGACCGCACCAGCCCCCGCGCCGTCGCCGGGGACCAAGAGCGACGAGCGGCTGCTGAAGACGTCGCCGCTGAAGAAGCTGATGGGCCGCCCCGAGCTCGGCTCGGTCGTCGGCGCCATCGCCGTGTTCGTCTTCTTCTCGATCGTCGCGGACAGCTTCCTCCAGGCCACCAGCCTGGCCACGGTGCTCTACGCGGCGTCGACGATCGGCATCATGGCGGTGCCGGTGGCGCTGCTGATGATCGGCGGCGAGTTCGACCTGTCGGCGGGCGTCATGGTGACGACGTCCGCGCTGATCTCGTCGATGTTCAGCTACCAGATGACCGCGAACGTCTGGGTCGGCGTCCTGGTCTCGCTGATCGCGACCCTCGCGGTCGGCGTCTTCAACGGCGTGATGCTGACCCGCACGGACCCGCCGAGCTTCATCATCACGCTCGGCACGTTCCTGATGCTGACCGGTATGAACCTCGGCTTCACCAAGCTGATCAGCGGCACCGTCTCGACGAAGTCGATCTCCGACATGGAGGGCTTCTCCTCCGCCCAGGACGTCTTCGCCTCGACGATCACGATCGGCGGCGTCGACTTCAAGATCACCATCGTCTGGTGGCTGGCCCTGATCGCCGTCGCCACCTGGATCCTGCTGCGCACCCGCGTCGGCAACTGGATCTTCGCGGTCGGCGGCGGCGAGGACGCGGCCCGCGCGGTCGGCGTCCCGGTCGCCGCGACCAAGATCGGCCTCTACATGGGCGTCGCCTTCGGCGCCTGGGTCTCCGGCCAGCACCTGCTCTTCTCGTACGACGTCGTGCAGTCCGGCGAAGGCGTCGGCAACGAGCTGATCTACATCATCGCGGCCGTCATCGGCGGCTGTCTGATCACCGGCGGCTACGGCTCGGCGGTCGGCGCCGCCGTCGGCGCGCTGATCTTCGGCATGGTCAGCAAGGGCATCGTGTTCGCCGAGTGGAACCCGGACTGGTTCAAGTTCTTCCTCGGAGTGATGCTGCTCCTGGCGACCCTGCTCAACCACTGGGTCCGCAAGCGCGCGGAGGCGACGAAGTGACCACGGACGCGATCAAGGCCGACGCGGCCCCCGCGGGGGAGCGCACCCCGCTCGTCGAGCTGGACGACGTCAGTAAGTACTACGGGAACATCCGCGCCCTCGAAGGCGTGTCGCTCGAAGTGCACGCGGGGGAAATCTCCTGTGTGCTCGGCGACAACGGCGCGGGCAAGTCGACCCTCATCAAGATCATCGCGGGGCTGCACCAGCACGACGCGGGCGCCCTGCGCATCGAGGGCGAGGACACCCGGCTCGGCTCCCCGCGCGAGGCCCTCGACCTGGGCATCGCCACGGTCTACCAGGACCTCGCGGTGGTCCCGCTGATGCCGGTCTGGCGCAATTTCTTCCTCGGCTCCGAGCCGACGAAGGGCGTGGGCCCCTTCCGCCGCATGGACGTCGACCGGATGCGCGAGACGACCCGCGCGGAGCTGCTGCGCATGGGCATCGACCTGCGCGACGTGGACCAGCCCATCGGCACGCTCTCGGGCGGCGAGCGCCAGTGCGTGGCGATCGCCCGCGCCGTCTACTTCGGCGCGAAGGTGCTCGTCCTGGACGAGCCGACCGCCGCGCTCGGCGTCAAGCAGTCCGGCGTGGTCCTGAAGTACGTCGCCGCCGCGCGGGACCAGGGCCTCGGCGTGGTCTTGATCACGCACAACCCCCACCACGCCTATCTGGTCGGCAACCGTTTCGTGCTCCTCAAGCGCGGCGCGATGTTCGGCAGCTACGCCCGCGACGAGATCACCCTCGACGAACTGACCCGCCAGATGGCGGGCGGCTCCGAACTGGACGACCTCCGTCACGAACTGGAGGACCGCGCCTCGTAAGGGGCGCGGGGAACTGCGCGAGCAACCACGAACAAGCCGCAGTCGCGTCTGCTCGGTGGCCCGGCAGACGCGACCGCGGCTTTTCCTGCCCGGAGCGCACGGTTCCCCACACCCCTGCAGGGCGCCCCCGACGGGGGCGCCCGCCCCGTGCCCGTTGTGCGCGCCCCCGCGAGCGTGAGGCAGAATCGCCGCAATGAGCACCTACCGCGACCTCGCGCACCGCGGCTCCGCACGAGCCACCGTCCTGCGGACCGTGGGCACGCGCGAACGCCGATCCCATCTGACGGCGCCCCGCGTCCCCACCGTCGGCATCGACATCGGCGGTACGAAGGTGATGGCGGGTGTCGTCGACGCCGACGGCAACATCCTGGAGACCCTGCGTACGGAGACCCCGGACAAGTCCAAGAGCCCCAAGGTCGTCGAGGACACCATCGTCGAACTGGTTCTCGACCTCTCCGACCGGCACGACGTGCACGCGGTGGGCATCGGCGCGGCGGGCTGGGTGGACGCGGACCGCAACCGGGTCCTGTTCGCCCCGCACCTGTCCTGGCGCAACGAACCGCTGCGCGACCGCATCTCGGGACGCCTCGCGGTCCCCGTGCTCGTCGACAACGACGCGAACACCGCCGCGTGGGCGGAGTGGCGCTTCGGCGCGGCCCGCGGCGAGGACCATCTGGTCATGATCACGCTCGGCACCGGCATCGGCGGCGCGATCCTGGAGGACGGCCAGGTCAAGCGCGGCAAGTTCGGGGTGGCCGGCGAATTCGGCCATATGCAGGTCGTCCCCGGCGGTCACCGCTGCCCCTGCGGCAACCGCGGCTGCTGGGAGCAGTACAGCTCCGGCAACGCGCTGGTCCGTGAGGCCCGCGAGCTGGCCGCCGCCGACTCCCCGGTGGCGTACGGCATCATCGAGCGCGTCAAGGGCAACGTCCCCGACATCACGGGACCTCTCATCACCGAGCTGGCCCGCGAGGGCGACGCCATGTGCGTCGAGCTGCTCCAGGACATCGGCCAGTGGCTCGGCGTCGGCATCGCCAACCTCGCCGCCGCCCTCGACCCGTCCTGCTTCGTGATCGGCGGCGGCGTCTCGGCCGCCGACGACCTCCTGATCGGCCCCGCCCGCGACGCCTTCCGCCGCCACCTGACCGGCCGCGGCTACCGCCCCGAGGCCCGCATCGCCCGCGCCCAGCTCGGCCCCGAGGCCGGCATGGTGGGCGCCGCCGACCTGGCCCGCCTGGTCGCCCGCCGCTTCCGCCGCGCCAACCGGCGCCGCGTGGAGCGCTACGAACGCTATGAGCGCTACGCCGAGGCCCGCCGCTCCAACGACCGCACCTCCCAGGGAACCCAGTAGATGACCGTGCCCCGCCAGCCCTCGCCCCCGGACCGCCCCGGCGCCGCCGGACAGCCGGACCGCGAGGGAGGCAAGACCGAGGACCGCCGCCACATGATCCGCCGCCGCTGGCTGACGGCGACGATCATCGTGCTCCTGATCGGCATCCCCGCCGGCTATCTGGTGATCTCCGCGAACCAGAGCCGCAACAGCGGCCGCGACAAGGAGAGCAAGTACTCCGCGACCGGCCTCTCCGAGGGCTGGCCGTCGCGGGTCCAGCGCCGCCTGTACGACGTGCCGATCCCGCCGTACTCCAAGGAAGTCGCCTACTACGAGACGAACAACTGGCGCACCAGCCGTCTGTACGTCCAGTTCCTGACCAGCAACGAGGGCCTGGCCAAGTTCCTCAAGCGGATCGGCACCTCCACCGAGGCCCTGGAGCCGAAGGACATCACGATCAGCAAGCGCGACCAGAAGGTCGTCGGCTGGGAGTTCACGGGCCCGGGACCGTGGTCGGGCCTCACCCACGACAAGAAGAACCCGGCCCCGACGCAGGACGTCGTCGTGGACCGCTCCAACGCCAAGCACCCCATGGTCTACGTGGTGTCCTCGACGACCCCCTGACCCCGCGGTGCCGCCGGGTTTTGTTGCCGGTCCGTGAAGCGCCGCCCGATCGCGGGGCGCGGGGCGCCGCGCCCTCCTAGCGTGGCGCCCATGTCCGCATCGCGCCGCAAGGCGAACCCCGTCGTGCGCCCCCTCGTGGGCGGCGCCCCCTCCGAAGCGTCGTACGACCGCCACCGGCTCCGGCAGTGGCTGGCGGGAGAGGCGCGCGCCGACGGCGTCGCACGCCGGGACGTGCTGCGGCTGCTGGCCGCCGCGGGCCTGGCGTCGGCGGTCCCCGCGGGGCTCGCGGCGCCGCGGGCGGCGGCGGTCGCAGGGGCGGCGGGGGTCGCCGGGGCGGCCGCGCCGGGCATCGTCAAACCGCTGCCCCCGGAGCGGTTCACCGTCCGCGGCACGAACGCCGAGGCGCGCTTCGAGTCCTTCGCGGACACCGGGCACACCACGCCCGTCTCCCACTTCTTCGTACGCAACCACACGGCGACGCCCCGCATCGACGCGGACACCTGGGCGCTGCGCGTCTGGGGCGACGGACTGACCGGCGGGGCGCGGGAGTTCACGCTCGCCGACCTCAGGCGGCTGCCCGCCGTCTCCCGTACGGCGTTCGTCGAGTGCGCGGGCAACGGCAGGAGCCTGTTCGCCACCCAGCAGGGCCAGGAGGTCTCGGGCACCGCGTGGACCCTGGGCGCGGTCGGCGTGGCGCGCTGGCGCGGCGCACGCCTCTCCCACGTCCTGCGCGCGGCGGGCCTCTCGCGCCGCGCGGTGGACGTGCTGCCGCGCGGCCTCGACGCGGACTACGTGACGGCGGACGGCACCAACCTCGGCCGCGTCCGCCGCCCGCTGCCGCTCGCCAAGGCCCTGGACGACGTGATCCTGGCCTACGAGATGAACGGCGACCCCCTGCCCCCGGACCACGGCCACCCGGTCCGCCTGCTCGTCCCCTCCTGGGTCGGCATCGCCTCGATCAAGTGGCTCGGCGACATAGAGGTCTCCTCAACTCCCCTGTACTCGCCCTGGAACACGGACTTCTACCGCCTGTACGGCGACGCCTACCCGCCCCAGGGCAGCGCCCCGCTCACCCGCCAGACCCTCAAGTCGGCCTTCGAACTCCCCTGGAACGCCCGCCTGTCCACGGGCACCCGCCACCGCCTCACCGGCCGTGCCTGGTCGGGCGCGGGCGCCGTCGCCCGGGTCGACGTCAGCACGGACGACGGCGCCACCTGGCACCGCGCCCACCTCCACGACACCCCGCACCGCCACACCTGGACCCGCTGGTCCCTGCCGTGGCGCCCGACGACCCCGGGCCCCACGACACTCCTGTCCCGCGCCACGGACACGACGGGCCGCACCCAGCCGCGCACGACGCCGCACAACACGCAGGGGTATCTCTTCGACGCGGTGGTGCGGCACGCGGTGACGGTCGTCTGAACGGCCCGGCGCGTACGCCCCTCACCCGAGGGCGGCCCCCGCCTCGTACGCGGCCGCCGCCACCGCCAGGTCCTCCCAGGCCATGCCCGCCGACTTGAACAACCGGGGCCGCCCCTCCTCGCCCTTCACCGCGCCCCGCACCAGGGCGTCAAGGGTGTGCAACCGCCCCATGTCGAAGGCCCCTTCACCGGCCGCGAGCAGCAGGTCGCCGCACTCGCGCCCGGCTACTTCCCGGGACTCCGCGACCACCGTGGCGCGGCCCACCAGAGCGGCGTCGACCTCGCGGGCGTCCGGCTCGTGGGAGCCGACGGCGGCTACCGTGGCGTGTCCTGGCAGCAGGGAGCTGTCGAAGAGGGGCTCGCGCGCGGTGGTGCAGCAGCAGACGATGTCCGCGTGGGCGACGTCCCGCGCTGTCGCCGCGGCGGCTTCGAGCCCTTCGGCGCGGCAGCGGTCGACGAAGGCGTCGACCCGCCCGGCGTTCCGCGCGACCACGTCGACATGGCGCAGCCCGGGACGCACCGCCCGCACCGCCTCCACATGCCCCCACGCCTGCGGCCCCGTCCCGAAGACCAGCAGCCGTTCGGCGTCGGGCACCGCGAGATGCCGGACGGCCACACCGGACACGGCGGGCGTCCGCAGCGACGTCAGCGCGATCCCGTCGAGCAGGGCGAGCGGCGTGTGCGTCACCCCGTCGAGCAGGAGATAGAGCCCTTGGATCCGGGGCAGCCCGCGCTCCGCGTTGGCGGGCGTCACGGTGGCGATCTTCACCCCGGCGTACGACGCGGTCGCCGACGGCATCAGCAGCAACTGCCCACCGGGCACGCCCACGACCCCGCGCGGCGGTTCCCCCTCCGGATCGAGCCCGTCGACGAGCACGCCCTCCAGGGCGTCGATCGCGGCCGACATGGACACGAGCCGGTTCAGCGTCCCGCCGTCGATGTGAGGTGTCGTACCGGGGCGCGAACCGCCCTCGTGCTGCGAGGAATGGCCCTTCATGGAAATTCTCTCCGTCCTCTCGTCCACACCCGCGAGCCCACCCGCCACCTGTTCCGGCCCCGGGCGTCAGCTCACGCTGGTGATCACCCCTCTATGGAACACGTCGACGGCCGAGTCGACGCTCCTGATGAAGCCGGATGCCGCGTTGCCGCGGGTGCTGCCCAGGGTCCGCGACAGCGAGAGCCGGAATCCCGTGATCTCTCCGGCCGAGCCCGCGCCGGGGGACGGAAGCGGATCTCCGGGCTCCGGGCGGAGCTTGTCCAAGGTGCCCCTGGGGCCCGGCACCTCACCGCGCAGCAGGGTCTGGACGTGCAGATCGGCAGGGGCCGTCGCCAGCTGCTTCATGAGGCGCTTCACCCAGGTCAGCGGGTATCCCTGGTCGGGCGCGGGCACCTCGATCGACGTGCGCAGCCGGCTCAGCCGCAGATCGGCGGCGAGGTGCAGCGGTCCGGGCGCGCCGTCGATCCGGATCTCGGCGTGCAGCCGGCCGTCCTCGCACAGCGACTTGGCGAGCGCCGCGCGGCGCGACTGCGGATCCGTGCCGCGCCTGGCGCGCTGGACGGGGACGACCTTGTCGCCGAGTTCGCCCCCGAGCCGCAGGCAGACCTGACGCACGAGCCGCTCCCAGCTCTCCACCACCCGTACCGCGCGAGGATCGCCCGGTACGAGGGTCTCGTCGTCGATGCCGTTGCGGACCGAGACCCAGTCGGCGCCCATGTTCTGGAAGCCGTGACAGCCCGAGTTCTCGTGCTGGAGATAGTGCAGGAGCTCCTGGAGCAGCCAGGCGTGCGGCTCCTGGCGGACTCCTTCGTGGTGGATCAGCATCTGCGCCTGGTGTGTCACATCGGCCCAGGACAGGTGCCACAGCGCGACCTTGTTCCTGCGCCGGGCGTCGGTCCTGACCTCCACGAGCGGACTGCCGTCGAGCGCCACGTCGTTGGAGAGCGTGATGACGGCCTCGTAGCCGCGGCGCCCCGCGATGTCGAGGTAGTCCCGCACCTGTTCGGCCTTGAGGGGATTGCCGTTGGTCTTCGTCTCCACGAGGGCCGTCCACAGCTTGCCCGCGCGCTCGACGCGGATGACGCCGTCGGGGCGCCGGGGGTGGTCCGCGTTCGGCAGGACGACCTCGGTGAACGTCTCCATGCGGCCCGCGGGCGCGCCGAAGGCGGCCGTCAGCCTGCGGCCGAACTCCGGCACCTGCGCCATCACCGACAGCAGGATGGACGTCGCCCGCACCTCACGGTCCTTGTCGCTCTTCAGTGAGGAGAGCGGGAAGAGCCGCGCGGTCCGCCACTCGTCGTTCTCCGCCAGCGACGGTTTGCCGGGTGCCCTCGGGAGCCTGGCCTTCTTCTTCGCCGTACGCAGCCGACGGGGCTGCGGGGCGGCAGGCCCCGGCACGGGTGGCGCGGGCGGCGCGAGGGAGGCGGTGGCGGGCGCGGTGGCCGGTGCGGCGGGGGCGGGGAGTGCCGGAGGAGCGTCGGCGGCCGTCTCGGGAGCGGCGGAGGCGGGCTGCGGCGGTACGTCCTGGTCGTCGTCCTCGTCGATCTCGATGCCGTAGTCCGTGGCGAGGCCCGCGAGGCCAGTCTCGTACCCCTGACCGATCGCGCGGAGCCGCCACTCGCCCGCGCGGCGGTAGATCTCGGCGAAGACGAAGGCGCTCTCGACGGTCGCGCCCGCGATGGCGAAGCCGACGAGGTCGTCGCCCGACCCGCCGGTGAGCGTGAGCCGGAGGTCCTGCAACTCGCCGAAGCCCGCGCGCCGGTACCGGCTGGCCGCGATGACCACGCGCTCCACCGTGCCGGGCAGCGCCGACAGATCGAGCCTGATCCGGTCCTCGCTGCCGTTGTCGGTCGGTGTCTGACCGAGCAGCTGGACGGACCCGTCCGCGGCCACCGGACGGTTGTAGAAGTAGAAGTCGTCGTTCCCGCCGACTCTGCCGTTCTCGCGGAGCAGCAGGACGGACACGTCACAGTCGCCCTCACCGCTCGCGCTGCTCCAGCCGAGCCGCGCCATGAAGGAACCGCCCCCGTCGGCGAGTGCCGGCAGAGCCGTGTTGGCACCTTTGGTCAGTTCGCGCACGCGCGCCCCCGAGGTAGGGAAGGGCGGCGCGGTCGAAGGCCGAACGGCCCTCCTGGTAACGGAAGTTGAATACTCCTCTGACATAGGAGCTTGAGCCGTGAACGGTCACTCTGGCAAGGCCGCGACAGCCCCCGGCTCCTGCGTCGATCCTTTGTTCCCGCGATGGCTGCCCGGGGTGATCCCGTACTCCTTCCGGAAAGCCAGATGAAACCCGACCAGGCTGCCGTAGCCGATGCGTCGTGCGATGTCCTGTTGGGGCAGGGACGTCTGGGTCAGGAGGCGTCCGGCCTCTTGTAGGCGGCGGGTCGTCAGGTAGCGCATCGGGGGCTCGCCCACCAGGTCACGGAAGGTCTGGGAGAACACCGAGCGGGACATGCCGGCCTCGCGTGCGAGGGATTCCACCGTCCACGGCTCGGCGTAGGAACCGTGGACCGCCAGCAGCGCCTTGCTGATGCCCGGGTGGTGCAGGGCCCGCAACGCGGGTGATTCCGCGGCGAGTTGCTCCATGGCGATCCGCAGGGACAGGACGAACACCGTCTCGAAGGCCCGCAGGGTGACGAGGCGGGTTCCCGGTGCCGTGCGCTCGATCTCGGACGGCAGGGAGTCCAGGGTGCGCAGCAGTAGCGGCTCGTCCGCCAGCATGTGGCGGCGCAGCACGATGATCCGGGGCAGCGCGGCGTAGAGGCCGGGGTCGCTGAGCGCGTTGTAGTGCAGGCTCGCGCAGAGCATGCGCGTACCGAAGGGGGGAGTTCCGACCCTGACGATGCCGGACCCGCCGGGGCGGCGGTGCGGCATCAGGTCCGGCAGCGGGACCGTCCGGACCCCGTGCGCGGAGGCGAAGGTGTGCCCGGTGCCGTGCGGGAAGATCGCCAGGTCGCCCTGGTGCAGGGCCACGGGGGCCGCCTCACCCCCGAAGTCGACGACGCAGCCGCCTTCGACCATGTGATGCAGGATCGCGCACGGGTCGTCATGGCCCTCGACGCCCCAGTCGCCGCCCGCCTCCCACCGGCTGTGGAAGACGTCGGCCAGCCACAGCGGGCGCAGCAGTTCACTCAGCAGGTCGTCGGGCACGGACGATCCTTAAAAGGGTTGGGGGTTTGGTTAATTGATCGTATGTGCTGTGCCCAGGACGATGGGGGCGAGGGCGGGCCTTGGGGCGGGCCTTGGGGCGGGCCTTGGGGTCGGCCTTGGCCCGTTTCCGTACCCGCCCCCCCACGCATCGCACCCGTGTCAGGAGAGACATGACTCGCCCCAGCGGTCAGGAACACCCCGCGTCACCGCGTGACCGACGGCGGGCCCTTGCCCTTCTCGCCTGTACGCAGTTCGTCCTGCTCCTGGACACCTCGATCATCAACGTGGCCGCGCCCTCCATCGGCGCGAGCCTGGACGTCCCGCCCGCCGACCTCTCCTGGGTGGCCAACGCCTATCTGGTCGCCTTCGGCGGGCTCCTGCTGCTCAGCGGGCGCGCCGCGGATCTGCTGGGGCAGCGCAGGGTGTTCGTCTGCGGCCTCGCCGTCCTCGCGGCCGCCTCGCTGCTCGGCGCCCTGGCCGACGGCGTGCCGCTGCTGATCGCCGCGCGGGTGGTCCAGGGCGTCGGCGCCGCGATGGCCGGTGCCGCGGCGTTCGCCCTGGTGCTCACGCTCTTCGGCAACGGCCCCGAACGGCACCGTGCGCTGGGCGTGTTCGCCGCCATGGCCGGTGCGGGTGGGGCCGCGGGCACGGTGCTCGGCGGGGTGCTCACCAGCTGGCTCGGGTGGGAGTCGACGTTCGTCCTCAACGTGGTGGCCGGCATCGCCCTGATCCTGCCCGCGCCCCGGCTCCTGCCGCGCGGGACGGCGGCCGCGGGCGCGAAGGAGTTCGACGTGCCCGGCGCGGTGACGGTCACCGCGGGCCTCGGGCTGCTCGCCTACGCCGTGGTCAACGCGGGCGGAGCGGGCTGGAGTTCACCCGCCACGCTGACCACGGGCACCGTCGCCGTGCTGTTCCTCGCGGCCTTCGTCCTGATCGAACGCGGCGTGACCCACCCGCTCGTACCGCCCTCCTTCCTCGCCCGGCCGACACTGCGCCTCGCCAACGTCCTTGCCGCGCTCTGGCAGATGTCGCTGTTCCCGATGTTCTTCCTGGTGAGCCTGTATCTCCAGGCGGTACTGGGGTACGAGCCGGTGCTCGGCGGCCTCGCCTTGCTACCGCTCTGCGCCGTGGTCATCGCCGTCGCGTCGCGCACCGACCGGCTGATCGCCAGGTTCGGCCCGCGCGTGGTGACGGGGGCCGGCTTCGGCCTGGTCACCGTCGGCATGGCCTGGCAGTCCCTGCTCTCCGTGGACGGCTCCTACCTGGTGGACGTCCTGCCGCCGAGCCTGGTCCTCGGCGCCGGGCTGCCCCTGGTCTCCATCGCCACGAACATCGCGGCCACCGTCGACACCCGCGAGGAGGAGGCCGGTCTCGCCTCCGGGATGGTCAACACCAGCCTCCAATTCGGCTCGGTGCTCGGCCTCGCCGTCCTCTCGGGAATCGCCGCCGCCGACACCGGCGCCTCCTCCGCGGCCCACGACACCGCGCTCACCGAGGGCTTCAGCACCGCACTCCTGGCCGGGGCGGTACCGGCCGCGGTCGGCCTGCTCCTGGCGTTCCGGCTGAGGTTGCGCGCCGCCCACGGAACCCAAACCCACCAAGACATGACCAACCCCATCAAGACCCCATAAGGAAAGGCACGACATGACCCAAGAGCACCGCAAGCACGTCCTCGTCACGGGAGCCAACGGCTTTCAGGGCGGCGCGGTGGCCCGGCTCCTCGCCGGACAGGGGCACCAGGTGCGCGGTCTCGTCCGCGACGAGACCAAGGCGGCGGCCGCCCCCGTCCCGGGCGTCACACCGTTCCGCGGCGACCTCGGCAGCCGCCAAGACCTGCGCGCCGCCTTCGAGGGCGTCACGCACGCCGTCGTCGTGATGCCCCTGGAGTACGACCTCGACGTGGTGACCGGTTACGCGCGCGACATCGCCGACGCCGCCCAGGAGGCGGGCGTGCGGCGCCTTGTCTACAACGCCAACACCCCGATCCCCGAGGGCACGACGCCGTACGCGGGGTTCGAGACGCGGCGTCGGGCGGCGGACGCGCTGCGCGCGGGGCCGGTCCCCGTTGTCGTCGTCGAGCCGCCGGTCTACCTGGAGAACCTCTTCAGCCCCTGGAACGGCCCCGCCCTCGTCAACGACGGCGTCCTCGCCTATCCGCTGCCCGCCGAGCAGCGCGTGGCCTGGATGTCCCACGACGACCTGGCGCGCGTCCTCGCGCGCGCCCTCGACGAGGACGTACCGGCCGGTCAGATCCTGCGCGTCGGCGGCGCGGACGTGCTCACGGGGCCCGAGCTCGCGGCTGTTTTCGGGCAGGCGCTCGGGCGCGAGATCCGCTATCTCCCGCTGGACGTCGACCGGTTCGAGGCGGGCCTCGCCCAGGTCATCGGCGCGCCGGGCGCGGCCGGGGTGGCGGGGATCTACCACTACGTGGGCGCGGGCGACGCCGACGGCTTCCTCGCCGGGACGCACTCGACGCCCGCGACGGTGCAGACGGACCTCGGGGTCCCGCTCACGCCGGTGGCCGAGTGGGTCCGGGCGCAGCCCTGGGAACAGTGGGCCGCACCGGCCGAGTGACCGAAGGCGATGTCCACTTCTTGGTCTTTCACCTGATCAGGACCGTATCCTCACAGCCCCCGTCGGAGGGCCGCCGCGAGATGTGGGAACGTGGCCGGGTGAGTGAGACGAAGACTGAACACCTGCAATACCGCTTCGACGGGCCAGAAGACGCCCCGGTGCTCATCCTCGGCGCATCGCTCGGGACCACCTGGCACATGTGGGACCGGCAGATACCCGAGCTGACCCGGCAGTGGCGGGTGTTCCGCTTCGACATGCCCGGCCACGGCGGGGCGCCCGCCCACCCCTGCGGGTCCGTGGGGGAGCTCGCGGCGCGGCTGCTGGCCACGCTCGACGAGCTCGGGGTGCAGCGGTTCGGCTACGCGGGCTGCGCCTTCGGCGGTGCCATAGGCGTCGAGCTCGCGCTGCGGCACCCGCAGCGCGTCGCCTCGCTCGCGCTGATCGCCGCCTCGCCGCGGTTCGGCACCGCCGACGAGTTCCGCCAGCGCGGCGTCATCGTGCGCAGCAACGGACTCGACCCGATCGCCAGATCCGCGCCCGACCGCTGGTTCACGCCCGGTTTCGCCGCCGCGCAGCCCGCGATCACCGACTGGGCGGTGCAGATGGTGCGCACCACCGACCCCGGCTGCTACATCGCCGCCTGTGAGGCGCTCGCCGCCTTCGACGTACGGGCCGAGCTCGGCAGGGTCGGGGTGCCCACGCTGGTGCTCGTGGGGTCCGAGGACCAGGTCACGGGGCAGGGGGAGGCGCGCACGCTGGTCGCGGGGATCCCCGACGCGCGGCTCGCCGTGGTGCCGGGGGCCTCGCACCTCGCACCCGTGGAGCAGCCCGCCGCGGTCACCGACCTGCTCGTACGGCACTTCTCCTCGGCGTGGCAGGACCCGCAGGCCGCGATCACCGCGCCGCCGGTCAAGCCCGTGCTCGCCCCGCCGCTGGTGGCGCCCATGGCGGAGATCGCGCCCCTGGAGCAGCCGGAGCCGGTGGAGGGTGCCGTCAGGGCCGATCCGTACGAGGCGGGGATCAAGGTCCGCCGCGAGGTGCTCGGCGACGCCCACGTCGACCAGGCGCTCGCCGCCGCCGACGACTTCTCGGGCGACTTCCAGGAGCTGGTCACGCGCTACGCGTGGGGCGAGGTCTGGAGCCGTCCCGGGCTCGACCGCCGCTCCCGCAGCTGCGTCACGCTGACCGCGCTGGTCGCGGGCGGTCACCTGGACGAGCTGGCCTTCCACACCAGGGCCGCGCTGCGCAACGGACTGACCCCGGCCGAGATCAAGGAGGTGCTCCTGCAAGCGGGCGTCTACTGCGGTGTCCCGGCGGCCAACGCGGCCTTCAAGGTCGCCCAGGGCGTGATCCGCGAGGAAACCACGCCCCAGGAGTAGCAGGATGGAGGCATGACGACCTCCACCCAGCGCATCACGTTCACCAAGATGTCCCACGCGTGCGTGCGTCTCGAAAAGGACGGACGCACGCTCGTCATCGACCCGGGCGGCTTCAGCGAGACGGACGCGGCGCTCGGCGCCGACGCGATCCTCGTCACCCACGAGCACCCCGACCACTTCGACGAGGGGCGGCTGCGGGCCGGCATGGCGGCCAATCCGGCCGCCGAGATCTGGACCCTCGGGTCCGTCGCAGGCCAGCTCTCGGCCGCCTTCCCCGGGCGGGTGCACACCGTCGGGAACGGCGACACGTTCACGGCCGCGGGGTTCGACGTCCAGGTGCACGGCGAGCTGCACGCGGTGATCCACCCGGACCTCCCGCGGATCACCAACGTCGGCTATCTGGTGGACGGTTCGGTGTTCCACCCCGGTGACGCGCTGACCGTCCCCGACCAGCCGGTCGAGACGCTGATGCTCCCCGTGATGGCCCCCTGGAACAAGATCTCCGAGGTCATCGAGTACGTACGGGAGGTGAAGCCGCGGCGCGCGTACGACATCCACGACGCGCTGCTCACCGATCTGGCCCGGCCGATCTACGACAACCAGATCGGCGCCCTGGGCGGCGCCGAGCACCTGCGGCTCACGCCGGGCGAGTCGGCCGACCTGTGACTGTCAGTGCCGCCCGGTAGGTTGTGAGGCATGCGCATTGCGACCTGGAACGTGAACTCGATCACCGCTCGGCTGCCGAGGCTCCTGGCCTGGCTGGAGAACACCGGCACGGACGTGCTGTGCATCCAGGAGACCAAGACCACCGCCGAGGCGTTCCCCGCCGACGAGCTCCGCGAGCTGGGCTACGAGTCGGCGGTGAACGCGACCGGCCGGTGGAACGGCGTCGCGCTGGTCTCCAAGGTGGGCCTCGACGACGTCGTCAAGGGCCTGCCCGGCGGCCCCGACTACGACGGCGCGGAGGAGCCCCGCGCGATCTCCGCGACCTGCGGCCCGGTCCGCGTCTGGTCGGTCTACGTGCCGAACGGCCGCGAGGTGGAGCACGCGCACTACGCGTACAAGCTCCAGTGGTTCGAGGCCCTGAAGACGGCGATCGCGAAGGACGCGGCGGGCCCGCGCCCCTTCGCGGTCCTCGGTGACTTCAACGTGGCGCCGACCGACGACGACGTGTGGGACCCGGCGCTCTTCGAGGGCGCCACGCACGTGACGCCCGCCGAGCGCGCCGCCCTCGCGGCCCTGCGCGAGACGGGCCTGACCGACGTCGTGCCGCGCCCCCTCAAGTACGCCCACCCGTTCACGTTCTGGGACTACCGGGAGCTCGGCTTCCCCAAGAACAAGGGCATGCGCATCGACCTGGTCTACGGGAACGAGCCCTTCGCGAAGGCCGTCTCCGACGCGTACGTGGACCGCGACGAGCGCAAGGGCAAGGGCGCGTCGGACCACGCGCCCGTGGTCGTCGACCTGGACGTGTAGAGGTCGGGTGACCAGCCCGTCCGGCGTTTGAGGACGAACGCGGCGAAGCCGGTGATCTACCGCGCCAGAAGGCGCAGATCCACCGACTCCGCGAGCGCCGCGAGCCCCGCGTCGCCCGGATGCAGATGATCCCCGCTGTCATAGGCGGGGAGGATCCGCGCCGGGTGCGCGGGATCCCGGAGCACCGCGTCGAAGTCGAGCACCGCGTCGAAGTCATCGCCCCCGCGCAGGTAGGTGTTGACCGCCTCCCGCTGGGCATTGGCCGCCGCCGTGCAGAGCGACTCGCCCTCGCAGGGCGCGATGGTCGCGGCGACGGCCCGAAGGCCGCGCGCGTGGGCGCGGTCCGCGATCTCCCGCAGACCCGCGATCACCTGGTCCGCCGAGGAGCCCCAGCGCACGTCGTTGATCCCCTCGAAGACCACGACGGTGCGCGCCGACGTCTGGGCGAGGACGTCGCGGTCCAGGCGGTGCAGGGCGCTCACCCCGCCGGTGTCGGTGGAGACGCCGTCGCCGGGGTAGCGGTCGGCGACGATGCGGTTCGCGGAGATGCCCTGGTTGAGGACGCCGTAGCGCGGCACCTCCGACTGGTTCAGGAGACGGGTCGCCAGGACGTTGGGCCAGCGGTGGTTGGCGTCCTGCGTCGACTTCACGCCGTCGGTGATGGAGTCGCCGAGCAGCACCACGGAGCCGGGACCGCCGCTCACGTCGACGCCGGTGAGCAGCGGCCAGCTCGTGATCGTCGAGGTGTACGCCGTGCCGGAGCTCTCCGCGGCGTGGTCGCCGGGCGTGCTCACGTACGAACGCTGGATGGCCTGGCTGTGCACGGGCGCCGTGGTCACCGTTCCCGGCAGGTGGAAGCTGACCAGGAGGTTCGCGTCGGCGGGCACGGCGAAGCCGAGCGGGTCGCTGAACGCCTGGGCGCCCGCGGGGATCTCGGTGCCCCCGGCGCCGCGGAAGGACAGCCGCCGCGGCGCGCCCTCGGCGCCCGCCCCGCTGCCCTGCACGGCCACGGTCGCGCTGCCGATCCGTACGGGAGCGGCGGCGAAGGTGTTGTCGAGCCTCATGCGCACCCGGGGACCGCCGGTGCTCGTGTGCACGACGAGCCGTACGGTGCGGTCGGTCCAGGGGCCCACCGTGGTGTACCCGGCGGTCGACGCCGACCAGCTGCCCGTCCAGCCCGTGGCGGGGGCGCGCACCGACAGGGCGAACACGTGCAGGTCCGCGGCGCCGGGGTCGCGCGGCAGGTCCACCGAGGCGACCTCGCGGCCGGGCGCGAGCGGCACCGTCACGACGTACAGCCGTGCCTGCTCGGCGAGTTGGCCGCCGGGGGTGTTGATGTGCGGCAGGGCGACGGACTTGGTGGCGGGCGGGCCCGAGCGCCAGTCGGGCGCGGTGAGCCGGTAGGCGGCGCGTGAGCCGTCCCGGTAGCGCACCGTCCCGGTGCCGGTCGCCTCGCCGCCGGTGCCCGCGACCAGGAAGGCGAGGGCGTCGCCGCGGCCGCGCACCCGGACCGACTGACCGTCGGCGCGCACGTTGTCGTCGTCGCCCGGCCGGGTGCGGGGCCAGCTGAGGCGGCTGCCGTCGACGGCCAGGGTGCGGCCGGGGGTCCAGCCCGCGGCCGTCAGGTCACGGGCGGAGAGTGAGCCGCCCGCGCCGTCGAAGTCGGCGTCCGCGGGGCGGGCGTCGTCGCTGACGGCCCGGTTGTCGAAGAGCCGCTCCAGGGGGAGCGGCCGTGGTCCGTGTCCGGTGGCGGCCTCGGCGGACGCAGCCGGGGCGATGCCGGTGAGCAGGGCGAGCACGGCGGCCGCTCCCCAGATTCTTCGGCGCACGAAAGACCCCTCCCGTGTGATGGCGGATGCGCCATGAAGCTAAGGAGGCGGCAGAGGCGCGTCAATGAGACGCGCGTGAACATGACGCGAACTCGGCAGGGCGATGGGGTGCGTTGGAGTGGCCGGGCCGGGCGGGCGGGCCTTGCGCGCGCCCGGCTGTTTAGTAGAGTAACTCAAGCAATTACTCAATCAATGAGCGTGACAACCGATGGGAGTCGGTGTGGGCGAGGTGGAGGCAGAGGGCCGGTTATGGGACCGGGGGACCCAGGACTGGGCCGAGTTCCAGGAGGCCCAGTTCCAGTCGTCCTTCGAGGATGCGCTGGGCCAGGCGGAGGTCGGACCGGGGTGCGAGATGCTCGACGTGGGCTGCGGATCGGGGCTGCTGCTGCGGCTCGCCGCGGCGCGCGGTGCCACGACGGCGGGGCTCGACGCCTCGCCGGGACTGCTCGGCATCGCCCGCGAACGACTGCCCGAAGGATCCGACCTGCGCGTCGGTGACCTTCAGGAACTTCCGTACGGCGACGGGGAGTTCGACGTCCTCGTCTCGTTCAACGCGCTGCGCTACGCGCGCGATCCGGTCGCCGCGGTGCGCGGCTTCGGCCGGGTCGTCAGGTCCGGCGGCGCGGTGGTCGTCGGCGGCTGGGGCGAACCGGCCAAGTGCGAGACCACCGCGATGCTCTTCGACGTGCTCAAGCTGCTGCCCGAGCCCCCGGCGGGCTCCGGCGCCGGTGCGGCCAACACGCCCACGCAGGTGCGGCGCGCCGTGCGCGAGGCAGGGCTGCCGATCGTCTTCACCAAGGAGCTCTCCTGCCCCTTCGGCTACCCGGACCTGGCGACCGCCTGGGCGGCCCTCGGCGCCACCGGCCTTTTGCGGCACGCGAGTTCGGTGGCGGGCGAGGGCGCGGTCCGGGCCGTCTTCGACCGGCACTTCCTGGGCTCGGTGCGCGCCGACGGCACCGTCGTGCAGCACAACACCTGCGAGTACGCGATCGCCCGGGTTCCGTGAGGCGGTGCCCACGTCCGCGTTCCCCAGCCCGATGTCCTTGACGCGAAAGGGAGTTCGTCCATGCACACCACGTTGATCGTCGCGCGGCACCTGCCAGGGAGCGAGGCCGAGATCGCCCGGCTCTTCGCCGAGTCGGACGCCGGCGGGCTGCCCGAGCGGATCGGTGTCCGCACCCGCAAGCTCTACACCTTCCACGACGTGTACATCCACCAGGTCGAGTCGGAGGCGGTCGCGGGACCGCACATCGAGCGCCACCGCAAGGACCCGCTCTTCCAGCAGATCAGCAAGGCGCTCGACGAGTACATCCAGCCCTACCAGGGCAATTGGGGCTCCATCCACGCCGCGTCGGCGACGCAGTTCTACCAGTGGGAGCGGGGCCGCGGCGTCGTCCCTGTCGAGTAGCCGGGCCATGGCCGACCCCAAGGAGTGCCGGGCACGGGCCGAGGGCGCGGGCGGCCGCGGGCTGGCGCTGGTCTGCGCGCTCGCGGTCCTGCCGCTCGCCGCCGCGGTACTGCTGCTGTGGCAGGGGGTGGGGTCCGTGCCCGCGTCCGGCGCGGGCGCCGCGCGCGAGGGCGCGGCGGGCGGTTCCGGCGACGGCACGACCGGCTGGCGCCTGCTGCTCGCCCTCGCGGTGATCATCGCCGCCGCGCGGGCCGCGGGCGCCCTGTTCAGCCGCTTCCTCGGCCAGCCCAGAGTGATCGGCGAGATGGTCGCGGGGATCGTCCTCGGCCCCTCGGTCCTCGGCATGCTCACCCCCGGCCTCTACCGCGCGCTGTTTCCCACGGCGCTGCTGCCGCATGTCGAGGCGGTCTCCCAGATCGGCCTCGCGCTCTTCATGTTCCTGGTGGGCCTGGAGTTCGGCGCGGCCCGCCACGAGGGGCAGGGGCGCACCGGCATGGCCGTCGGCCTCGTGGGAGTCGCGCTGCCGTGCGCCCTCGGCGTCGGACTCGGCTGCGCGATGTACCGGACGCTCGCCCCGCACGGCGTGGAGTTCGTGCCCTTCGCCCTCTTCATCGGCGTCGCCATGAGCGTGACCGCCTTCCCCGTGCTCGCCCGACTGCTGATGGAGCGCGGACTGCTGCAGTCGCGGGCCGGTTCGCTCGCGGTGCTCGGCGCCGCCGTCGCCGACCTGGTCTGCTGGCTGCTCCTCGCCCTCGTGGTGACGCTGCTGCGCAGTTCCTCGCCGCTGGGCGTGGTGCGCACGCTCGCGCTGACCGCGCTGTTCCTGGCGGGGATGCTGTTCCTCGTGAGGCCGTTGCTGCGCAAGCTGCTCGGCCGCCCCGAGCGGTGGCTGCCCGACGGCGGCCTGCTCGCGCTCGTCCTGGTCGGGGTGCTCCTGTCGGCCGTGGCGACCGAGCGGATCGGGGTGCATCTGATCTTCGGCGCCTTCCTGTTCGGGGCGGTCTGCCCGGCGGGCGTACCGGCCCTGGACGCCGCGCAGGACCGGATGCAGGAGTTCACCACGTCGGTGCTGCTCCCGCCGTTCTTCGCGTACGTGGGGCTCAAGACGGACCTCGGACTGCTCACCGACGACGCCGGACTCTGGCTGTGGGCGGGGGCGACCCTGTTCGTGGCGGTGGCGGGCAAGATCGTGGGCTGCGCCACGGCGGCCGCGCTGATGGGCGTGGAGCGCGCGGACGCGCTGCGGGTCGGCACACTGATGAACTGCCGCGGCCTGACCGAGCTGGTCATCCTCACCATCGGCCGTGAACTCGGCGTGCTCTCACCCGCCCTGTTCACCGTGCTCGTGCTCGTCGCGCTCGCCGCGACGGTGATGACCGCGCCCCTCCTGGACGTGCTCGACCGGCGGACGGCCGACGTGACACTTCTATCCATCCACCACTGACTTCTGTAATGATTGACCAAGACCGTCGTTTTCCCCACCGACGGCCTCGAGGCACGTCACAGCAGAGGTGAGCGAACATGACCACGACCACGGCGCCGCCCGCGGCCGGCAAGGCGGCGGAGAGCGTGCTGCTCAGCAGCCTGTTGGACTTCGCGCAGGCGCACCAGGACCAACTGGTGAGGACCGCGGCCGACTTGGGCATCACCGTGCCCCAGGCGCGGGCGCTCTACCACGTCGTCACGGCGCCCACCGTGCGCAAGCTCGCTGTGAAGCTGCGTTGCGATGCCTCCTATGTCACGGGACTGGTGGACCGTCTGGAGGAGCGCAAGCTCATGAAGCGGCAGGTGGACCCGGACGACCGCAGGGTCAAGATGCTCACCCTGACCGCCGCGGGTCGTCGCATGCACACGAAGGTGGCGCGCACGATGGACACGGCGCCCGCCCTCGAAGCCCTCACCGACGAGGAGAAGACGCGGCTCGGCGCCCTCCTGGAGAAGGTCTCGGCACAGGCGCCCCCGGGCCGCTGACGCGCACCCCTCCCGGGCGCCGGGGGTCTCCTCCTGAACGCCACGGACCTCCTCCCGGGGACCGCGGACTTCCTCCCGGGAGCCGCGGGCCGGCTACGCATCGCCCGTCCCCTCCGCGAGCAACTCATCCGCGTACGTGGCCCGGTGGCGCCCCGACCTGAAGCGCGGATCCGCGAGGACCCGGAGCAGGAAGGGAAGCGTCGTACGCATCCCGCGGCCCTCGATCCGGAACTCGCCGAGCGCCCGCTCCATGCGGGCAAGCGCGGCCGCCCGGTCGGGGCCCCAGGTGATCACCTTGGCGAGCAGCGGATCGTAGGCGCCGGAGACGCGCGCGCCCGCGAAGCCGTAGCCGTCGACCCGTACGAAGGGTCCGCCGGGCGGCTCGTAGACGTCGAGGACGCCCGGCGTGGGCGCGAACGCCCGTTCCGGATCCTCCGCGTTGACCCGGCACTCCACGGCGGCCCCGCGCGGCCGCACGTCCTCCTGGCGCACGGAGAGCGGCAGTCCCGCCGCCACCCGCAGCTGTTCGGCGACCAGATCGATGCCGGTGACCATCTCGGTGACCGGATGTTCCACCTGGATACGGCAGTTGACCTCGATGAAGTGGAAGCGGTCGTGGTCGTCCACGACGAACTCGAAGGTGCCCGCGCCCTCGTAGCCCGCCGCCAGCGCGCCGCGCACGGCGGCCTCCGCCATCTCGCGGGCCGCCTCCGGCGGGAGCGTCGGCGCCGGCGACTCCTCGATCAGCTTCTGACGGCGGCGCTGCACGGTGCAGTCCCGCACGCCGAGGTGGACGGCGCCGCCGTGCCGGTCGCAGAGGACCTGCACCTCGACGTGGCGGGCGGGGCGCACCAGGCGCTCCAGATAGACCCGGCCGTCGCCGAAGAGCTGCTGCGCCTCGGCGCGGGCGGCCCGGAAGGCGTCCCGCAGTCCGGCCGCGTCCTCGGCCGTGCGGATGCCGCGCCCGCCGCCGCCCGCGGCCGCCTTGACCAGCAGCGGATAGCCGACGGCCGCGGCGAGCGCGAGGGCGTCGGCCGCGTCGTGCGGGGGCTCCTCGCTGCCGGGCGGCAGCGGCACGCCGACGCGGCCCATCAGGGCGCGGCCCGCGGGCTTGTCGCCGAGCCGCTCGATGACGGCCGCGGGCGGGCCCACGAAGGCGAGGCCGTTCTTCGCGCAGACCTCCGCGAAGTCCCGGTCCTCGGAGAGGAGTCCGTAGCCGGGGTGGACCGCGTCGGCGCCGGTGCGCAGCGCGGCCTCGACGATGTTGTTCATCCGCAGATAGCTGTGCCTGGCGGGCGCGGGACCGATGCACACGGCCTCGTCGGCCATGCGCACGACGGCGCTGCCGGTGTCCTCCGTGGAGTGCACGGCGACCACCGCGATGCCCAGTTCGCGGCAGGTGCGCGCGATGCGCAGCGCGATCTCGCCCCGGTTGGCGATCAGTACCTTGCGGAACACAGCGCCTCCCCGTGCCGTACCGAGCCGTCCATGTTCCGGTAGCGCCGGGTGCGCCGGGCGACCAGCTCGTCGGGGGAGAGCGCGAGGCAGTCCCGCAGGGCCCACCAGAGCGCGCCGCGCAGCCGCTCGGCGGCCAGCGCGGGATCGGTGTGCGCGCCGCCGGACGGCTCGCGCACCACGCCGTCCACGATGCCGTGCCGCAGCAGCCGCTCGGGCACCAGGCCGAGTTCCTCGGCGGCCCGGGGCGCGGCCGCGGGATCCTGCCACAGGATCGCCGCACACCCCTCCGGACTGATCACCGAGTACGTGGCGTTCTCGCAGATCAGCACGCGGTCCGCGACGGCCAGACCGAGCGCGCCGCCGCTGCCGCCCTCGCCGATGACGACGGCGACCACCGGGACCGGCAGGGTGCTCATCAGGCAGAGGCTCTCGGCGATCGCGAAGGCCTGGCCGTTCTCCTCCGCCTCGATGCCCGGATGGGCGCCCGGGGTGTCGATGAGGGTGACGACGGGCAGACCGAGCCGGGCGGCGAGGCACATCAGGCGCCCCGCCTTGCGGTAGCCGGCCGGGGACGCCATCGCGTAGTTGCGGGCGGCGAGTTCGGCGTGGGTGTGCCCCTTCTGGTGGCCGATGAGCATCACGGGCACGCCGTCCAGGGTGCCGATGCCGCCGACCATGGCCGCGCAGTCGGCCGAGGCGCGGTCGCCGTGCAGCTCCTCGAAGCCGTCCAGGACGCGGCCCGCGTAGTCCAGGACGGTGGGGCGGGCCAGCTCGCGCGATCCGGTGACCACCGGCCACGGGGCGCGGTCGGGGAGCAGCTCCGGGTCGGTCACGACGTACTCGGGCGGCTCGTTCGGCGCGGGTTCCGGCGCGGGTTCGCGCGCGGGCCCCGGCAGCGGCGCACCGCCGGGCCCCGGCACGGCGGGACGCTCGGCCGCCGCGAGCAGCCGCGCCAGCGCGGGGCGCAACGCGCCGCGCCGGTACACGCCGTCCACCAGGCCGTGCGCCAGCAGGAATTCGGCGGTCTGGAAGCCCTCGGGCAGCCGCTGGCGGATCGTCTGCTCGATCACCCGCGGGCCCGCGAAGCCGAGGCGGGTGCCGGACTCGGCGACGATCACGTCGGCGAGGGTGGCGAAGGACGCGGCGACACCGCCGTACGTCGGGTCGGTGATCAGCGAGACGGTGAACACGCCGGCCGCCCGCAGCCGCGCGAACGCGGAGCCGGTCTTGGCCATCTGCATGAGGGAGTGCGCGCCCTCCTGCATCCGGGCCCCGCCCGATGCCGTGACGACCAGGAACGGGGTGCGGGTGCGCAGCGCCTCCTCGGCGGCGCGCGTGACGAGTTCGCCGACCGCGCTGCCCAGGCTGCCGCCGAGGAAGCGGAAGTCCATCACGGCCACCACCACGGGCCGCCCGGCCAGGGTGCCCCGCGCGCAGACCACCGCCTCGTCGAGACCGGTGGCGGCGCGGGCGCGGGCCAGGCGCTCCGCGTACGGCAGGGTGTCGGTGAAGTCGAGCGGGTCGGTCGCGGCGACCGGGAAGTCCAGCCGCCGTACGGAGCCCGGGTCCAGGAGCGTACTCAGCCGTTCCGGCGCGCTCAGCCGCTGGTGGTGGCCGCAGTCCGGGCAGACCCGCAGCGCGCGCTCCAGACGCCTGCGGTAGACGACCCCGCGGCAGGCGGCGCACACCGCCCAGTCGGAGTCGCCGTCCGCCGCCCGGGACGTGCCGTCCGCCGCCGCCGGTTCGGCCCCGGCGGCATGGTGCGGTCGTGCGCTGCTCACGGTCATCGTGTACCCCCTGTGCACGAAGCCTGTGTGATTCATCTGCTGCGCCCGACCCTAATCGCGGCCGGTGGGGCCGCTCAACGCATCCGGCCCAAGGACAGATCCGGACCGCTGGGGGTGGCATGGCGGCGTAGGGCGGGTGGGGGAGGGGGCATCCCTCCTTCGACAGATGCGAGAGGGGCCGGTCGGGGGAGGAAACGCCCTCCCGGTAGTCGAGTTGGCTGTCCGAATCGGCATATTGCGACATTGACGTCGTGCGGGATGACCGGAGTAACGTCACTCGTAGCGTGGTGGGACCGGTGAGTGACACTTACTTGTCCGCCGCGGGCCGAAGGCGGAAGGGCAGTGCTGGACGATCATGACCGCACACCTGACCAGTACGGGGGACCGTGACCGGCGCACAGCTGTGGCCCGCCACAGGGCCCGACCCCGCCCGGCCTGCGGGCGACCGCGGCGCGCACAGCGCACGCCCGGCCCGCCCGCGTGACCGCGTGACCGAACCGGGGAGACCGCTGTGAACGAGGTTGCCACTGATCACTTACGCCGCGGACCCGAGATCGCCGAGGCCCTCGGGGCCCGTCTCGAGTCCGTGCTCCACCTCTACGAACAGCGCCTGCTCGCCTCGGGCGTGGGGGTCGACGACCCGCGCGTGCTGAGCTTCTGCACCCTTCAGGCACGGGCCGTGATCGAGGACTCGCTGCGGGCGCTCGGCAGCTGCCGCCCGCTGGAGCGGATGCGTTCGGTCGACGCCGAACGCGGCACGGGCGACGGCAACGGCACGGTCTCCTTCCCCTACCAGGCCGACTGGCGCCTGGAGGACCCGCGCACCGCGGTGATGCTCCTCTTCGACGTGGTCGTGGAGGCGGTCGCGGCGTCCATGACGCACCATCCGGAGACCTCGCGGTGCACCGTGGAGGCCGCCGTCAGCCTGCACCACAGCATCATGTGGCGGTTCCAGGCCGCCCTGGAGACCAAGACCAGGGAGATGCTCCACGAGACGGCCCAGAGCTTCCTGGAGAACCGCCGCAGGATCTCCCGCGACCTGCACGACCGGGTCGGCTACGCGGTGAGCGTGGCCAAGCAGAACGTCGAACTGGTGCGGCTCTACCGGGCGTTGGACGCACCGTCGGCCGACGCCAAGCTGGTGGAGGCGGAGACCTCGCTGCGCACCGCGCTGGAAGAGGTCAGGCAGCTCGCGTCCGAACTGCGGGTGCACGCCCGCATCGAGGGCCTGGAGAACGCGCTGCGACACTGCGCGCAGGCCCTGCGCACGCCGGGCGCCGCCCTGGACATCGTCGTCACCGGGCACGAGAGCTGGCTCTCCGACGACACCATGGACGAGCTCTTCCAGGCGCTGCGCGAGGCCCTGCGCAACGCCTTCGCGCACTCCATGGCGAGCACCGTCACCGTGCGCGTCGACATCGCGCCGCACGAGACGCGGGCGGTGGTGGAGGACGACGGGGTCGGCTTCGAGGTGGCCAGGCGGCCCGGCGGCGTGGGGCTCGCCTCGATGCGCGAGCGCATCGAGCGCCTCGGCGGCTCGGTCGCCGTCTCCAGCCACACGGGCAGGGGCGTCTTCGTCGAGTTCCTGCTCCCCACGAAGAGCGGATGAGGGCGCGGATGCAGACCGTGGTGACCCGCATCGTCATCGTCGACGACCACACGCTCGTGCGCGACGGGCTGAGCGAGATGCTCAACGCGGAGCCGGAGTTCCTGGTCGTCGGCGAGGCGGGGGACGGCGTGCGGGCGGTCGAGGTGATCGGCGCCAAGTCCCCCGACGTGGTGCTGCTCGACGTCGGGCTGCCGGACGGCGACGCGGCGGGGACGCTGCGGCGCATCCTCGACGTGGCCCCGGCGGTACGGGTGATCATGGTGAGCGTGTACGACGAGCCGCGCACCGTCCAGGAGTTGCTCAGGGGCGGCGCGCGCGGCTATCTGCTCAAGACCGTCTCGCGGCAGGACCTGGTCGCCGCCGTGCGGGCGGTGGTCGCCGACGACGAACGCGTGGTCCTCTCGGTCTCGCGGGCGAGCATGGCGCACGTGCACACCCCGGCTCCCTCCGAGCCGGGACTGCTCTCCGCCCGCGAGCGCGAGGTCATGACCCTGGTCGCCCAGGGCATGACCAACGGCCAGACGGCACGTCAACTCGCGGTGGCCGAGGGCACCGTGAAGCACCATCTGCGCAACATCTTCGCCAAGTTGGGCGCCACCTCGCGGATCGACGCCGTGAACAAGGCGATCGCGGCCTCGCTGATCCCTCCGCAGCAGGACCGCGGCTGAGCGCTCAGGCGGCGGCGGGTTCGATGGCGAGCAGCGGCTGCCCGAACTCGACCGGTTCCCCGTCGGGGACGAGGAGTTCGGAGATCAGGCCCGCCGTCTCCGCCGCCACCGGGGTCATCAGCTTCATCGCCTCGACGACGCCGATCTGCTGGCCGGGGGCGACGGCGTCCCCCGGCCTGACGAAGGGCGGGGCGTCCGGCTGCGGGCGGTGGTAGAAGGTGCCCACGCAAGGGGAGAGCACCCGGGCCCGGGTGTCCTCCTCCTGGTGCGGCTCCGCCCCGGACCCGGACCCGCCCGCGCCCGCGTCGTGGCTCGCGGCGGGCGCGCCCTGCTGATGCGCCGCGGGTGCCCCGTGCCACTCCACGACCAGCGCGGTGCCGCCCGCGCTGAGCCGCAGCCGGCTGAGCCCCGGCCCCGCGAGCCTGACCAGGCGCTCCGCGCCCCGGCACAGTTCGTCCAGCTCGGCGCCGGTGCCGTCGTCGGCGCGTCCGGTGCCGCTCATACCGCCCCGCGCCGGGTGTCGGCCTCGATGCGGTCCCTGATCAGGGCCATCTGCACCTTGCTGTTGCGGTTGATGTTGTCCCGCATCCAGGCGTCGTCGACCGGGGCCTCGGGCTTCATGGCGAACTCCTGCCGCCAGCGCATCAAGGTGCCGTCCGCCACCTCCTCGTACGCCCAGTGGATGCGCATGAACGCGAACGGGCCGGTCTCCACGCGGTGTGCGCGCACGGTGCGTCCCGCGCGGTCCATGACCCGTTCGGAGACCCAGCTCCACTCCTTGCCGTCGTCGTCCGGGTGGAGGGTGAGGCGGAACAGGACGCGGTCGCCGTCGCGTTCGAGGACCTCGACCTCCTTGTACTCGCTGAAGAGGTCGGTCCAGCGCTCCACTTCGTTGGTGCGTTCCCACACGACGTCGAGCGGCGCGTGGATGACGATCTCGTTCTCGGTGAGCTCGGGCACGGTCAGGCTCCCTTCGGTGTGCCGGTCGGTGCGCCCGCCTCCTCGGCGAGGCGGCGGTTGACGACGGCGAGCAGCTCGCCGGGCGCCGTCGCCTCCTCGGCGTCCTTGCCGAGCTGTACGCCGTAGCGGTTCTCCAGCTCGGCGACGATGCCCAGGGTGCCGAGCGAGTCGACGCCGAGATCCTTGAACGCGGCGTCGGGCTCGGCGAGTTCGGCCGGGCGCAGCGCCACTCCGGCGCACTGCTCGACCAGCACGGCGAGCGTCTCGAACGTGAGGGGTGTTCCTGTGGTCATGAGGTCTCTCCCAACGAGGCCGGACGGCCCAGTACCAGGGCGGAGTTGTTGCCGGTGAGGCCGCGCGCCAGAATCAGCGCGGTGCGGACCGGCACGGTGCGCGCCCGTCCGGTGACGAGGTTCAGGTCGCGCAGGGCCGGGTCGACGGCGCCGACCCGGGGCGTCGGCGGGATCACGCCGTGCCGCAGCGTGCTCATGGCGAGGGCCACGTCGAGTGCGGCCGCGCCCGAATAGGCGCGTCCCGTACCGGACTTGGGTGCCGTCACCGGCACCGACCGCAGGCGCGCGCCGAACACCGCACGCAGCGCGGCCACTTCGGCGGCGTCCGCCTCGGGCACGCCCAGCGCGTCGGCGAAGACCACGTCGACCTCGTCCGGGCGGACGCGCGCCTCGGCGAGCGCGATCCGGGCCGCCGCCGCGAGCCCCTCGGCCGAGCGGGCGAAGCGGCGCGCGCCGGTGAACGTCGTGCCGTGCCCGAGGACTTCGGCCCCCGGCTCGGCGCCGCGCGCGGCCGCCGCTGCGGCCCCCTCGACGACGACCATCGCGCCGCCCTCCGCCGGGACGAACCCGGGGGCCCGCGCGGTGAACGGCAGATAGCCGCGCCCCGGCGCGCGCTCGGCGCTGAGCAGCCCGTGCCCGAACTGGCAGGCCATGGAGAACGGGGAGAGCGGTGCCTCAGCGCCGCCCGCGAGCATCGCCGCGGCCCCTCTGCCGATCTCCCTGCGGGCGTACGCGACCGCGTCGAGGCCGCCCGCCTCGTCGGTGACCAGGACGCCGCTCGGGCCCTTGAGGCCGTGCCGCAGCGAGATCTGGCCGGTGGACGCGGCGTAGAACCAGGCGATGGACTGGTAGGGGCCCACGTGCCGGGGCCCCTTGCTCCACAGCCGCTGGATCTCCTGCTGGCCGAACTCCACGCCGCCCGCGCAGCTCGCCGTGACCACCCCGAAGGAGTACGGCGGGAGGTCGGCCGGCGAGAGGCCCGCCTCGCGCAGCGCCATGTCGGATGCGGCGAGCGCGAGATGGGTGAACCGGTCCGTCTGCGCGACGATCCGGCCCTCCAGGTGTTCCAGGGCCTCGAACCCCCTGATCTCGCCCGCGAGCGCGAGCGGGGTGCCCCGTGGGTCGTAACGGGTGAGCGGGGCGATGGCGCACAGTCCTTCCCGCGCCGCCTTCCACACCAGGTCGATGCCGATTCCGGTGGGGGCGACGGCGCCGACCCCCGTGATGACCGTGCGACGCGTCACCTCAGCTCCCTCCGGTCCAGGACGACGGCCGACTGGAAGCCGCCGAACCCGCTGCCCACCGAGAGGACGGTGTCGAGACGGGCCTGACGCGCCGTCACCGGTACGTAGTCCAGGTCGCATTCGGGGTCGGCGTGCTCCAGGTTCGCGGTAGGCGGCACGAGCGAGGCGTCCATCGCGAGCACGCAGGCCGCCAGTTCGATCGCGCCGATCGCGCCGAGCGAGTGCCCGACCATCGACTTGATGGAGCTGACCGGCACCTCGCGGGCGCGCCCGCCGAGGGCGAGCTTGAAGGCGGCCGTCTCGTGCCGGTCGTTCTGCTTGGTGCCCGAACCGTGCGCGTTGACGTAGTCGATCGCGTCGGGGCCGCGGCCCGCCTGCTGCATCGCGCGCTCGATGGACTCGGCCAGCTCGATGCCCTCCCTGGTCAGCCCCGTCATGTGGTACGCGTTGCTGCGCGTGGCGAACCCGCCGACCAGGCAGTGGACTTCGGCGCCGCGCCGCCGCGCGTGCGTCAGCTCCTCCAGGACGAGGACGGCGGCGCCCTCGCCGAGCACGAAGCCGTCGCGGTCCCTGTCGAAGGGGCGCGAGGCCCGCTCCGGCGCGTCGTTGCGCTCGGACGTGGCCCTGATCGCGTCGAAGCAGGAGACGGTGATGGGGGAGACGGGCGACTCCGAAGCGCCGGTGATCATGACGTCGGCGCGGCCCTCCGCGATGGCCTGGAAGGCGTAGCCGACCGCGTCGAGCCCCGATGTGCAGCCGGTGGACACGGTGTGCACCACGCCCTGGGCGCCGCTGAGTTCGGCGATCTCACCGGCCAGCGGCGCGGGCGAGAAGACCCGGTGCAGGGCGGGCGAGGTGCGCTCGTGGTCGACCTCCCAGCTGCTGCCGCGCTCGGAGGCGCGGATGTAGTCCGACTCCAGGAGGGTGGTGCCGCCGACCGCGCTGCCCAGCGACACGCCGGTGCGCCAGGGGTCCTCCGCCGCCGGGTCGAGGCCGGCCGCGGCGAGCGCCTCGCGGGCCGCGACCGCGGCGAACTGCACATAGCGGTCCATGCGCGCGGTCTCGTGCGCGGTCAGGCCGTGCTCGGCCGGGTCGAAGTCGCACTCCGCCGCCATCCGCGAGCGGAAGCCCGTCGCGTCGAAGAGCGTGATGGCGCGGGTCGCGGTGCGCCCGGCGCCGAGGAGCTCCACGAAGGCGTCCGAGCCGATCGCGCCGGGCGCCACGACGCCCACCCCCGTGACGGCGACCTGCCTGGTCATGTCCCGTCCCGCTGTTCGGTGTCGACGTGCCCGAGTTCGGGCCGGGGCGCGAGCGGGCCGAGGTGGAAGACGATGCGTACGTCGACGTCGCCCGCGTTGCGGACCCGGTGGCGCATCCCGATGGGCACCAGCAGGGCCTGGTCGGTCCCCAACCGGTGCGGCACGTCGTCGAGTTCGACGACGACGTCGCCCTGCACGACGTAGAGGAACTCCTCGGAGTACGGGTGGTAGTGCTCGGCGATCCAGTCACCCGGTGCGATGCGGGCGACGCCCATGAAGCCGGACGTGGCGCCCACGGCCTTCGGCGTGAGCAGGGTGCGCAGCTCTCCGCCGCGCCGGGTGTTGGGCGCGGCATCGCGTGCGTCGACGACGCGCACGGTGTGCGTGGTCATGGTTCTCCTTGTCCCCGTTGGGTGCGGATCAGAGCGGTGCGGCCGTGCGCAGGCGCACCGCGAAGGGTTTGTGGACGTAGCCGGCCGAGGCCGCGGTGACGGGTGCGGCCAGGTCCGGCTGGCCGGGGCTCTCGGCCCAGGCGCGGTAGTGCGCGGCCGATGCCCATTCGCTGGTGATGAGCCATTCGTCGGGGTCGGTGAGGGACTGGCACAGCTCGTCGCCCAAGTGGCCGTCCGCCTGGGCGACTTGGTGGCGGATCTGCTCGTACGCCGTCACGAACCGGTCGGCGCCGCCGCTCTCCACCCGGACGAGGAAGAGCACGCGGAGGCGCGGCTCCCGCTCGCTCATACGGTGCCCTCCACCACGTGCAGGCTGGTGCCGGGCACGGGCCGGTAGCCGTGGTAGGTGAGCCCGGCCGCGGCGAAGAGCTCGGCGAGGCCGGCCGCGGTGTGCTTCTTGCCGCCGACGTTGAGCAGCAGGAAGAGGTCCATGGCGGTGGTGACCTTGAGTTCCGTGCTGTCCTCGACGAGGTTCTGCACGAGTGCGACGCGCGATCCGGGCCGTCCCGCCGCCGCCATGGCGCGCAGTGCGGCGAGCGAACTCTCGTCGTCCCACTCCAGGACGTTCTTGCACAGGTAGAGGTCCCGGTCCTTCGGCACGGACTCGCGGCAGTCGCCGCCGATGATCTCGCAGCGCTCGGCCAGCGGGCCCTCGCGCAGCTCGGGCAGCGCGCCCGCGACCACGCCGGGCAGGTCGAACAGCGTGCCGCGCAGGGTCTGGTGACGCTCCAGGAGGGTGTGCACGAGGTGGCCCTGGCCGCCGCCGATGTCGACGACGGAGGCGACCCCGGTGAGGTCGAGGGCGTCGGCGACCGGCGCCGACGTGATGCGGCTCGACTGGGTCATCGCCCGGTCGAAGGTCTCGGCGGCCTCCGGGTCGTCCTCGGCGAGGTGCGCGAAGAACTGCTTGCCGAAGAGCGTGTCGAAGACCCGCTCGCCGCTGCGCACCGCGTCGGCGAGCAGCGGCCAGGCCTGCCAGGTCCAGGGCGCGGTGGCCCACAGCACGATGAACCGCATGCCGCCCGGCGCGTCCTCGCGCAGCAGCCGGGAGAGGTCGGTGTGCGCGAACCGGCGCCCGTCCCGCTCCACGAAGACGCCGTGCGTGGTCAGGGCGCGCAGCAGGCGCTCCAACGTCGGTGCGTGCGCGCCGAGTTGGGGAGCGAGTTCGGCCGCGGTGCGGGGTTCGTCGTCGAGCGCGTCCGGTACGCCGAGCGTGACGGCGGCCCGCAGTGCGCCGGCGAAGCCCAGGCTCATGCCCAGCTCACGGAGTTTCGTGGCGGCTTCCGGCGTGGGGCGCAAGGGAGTTGACGTCATGGTGAGGTGCTCCTCCGGTGAAGCAATTTGGGGACCAATCCATTGACTTACTCAATCAACGACTCTACATAATGGCTCAAGCCGCGCAAGAGGCAACCGAGAGAGTGAGGGCAGCTCCACATGGCCGAGATCTCCGCCGACAACGAGTTCGCCACGTTCATCAACCTGTTTCCGACCAAGCCGCGGGACCAGCAGAAGCTGGTCGACCTGATCGTCAAGGCGCACGAGGAGCTGATCCGGCACCGGCCCGGCTACATCTCCGGCAACGTGCACCGCAGCGTCGACGGCTACCAGGTCGTCGACTACACGCAGTGGCGCCGACGCGAGGACTTCGAGGCGATGGTGCGGGACCCCGCGTCCGCCCCGCACTTCATGCCGATCGGCGAACTGACCCAGGGCAGGCAGGGCGCGTACGACGTCGTCTACACCCACGTCACCCAACAGGCCGAAGGAGTACGGCAGTCCGGCACCGAGAGCACCGCCATGAGCACCGCCAAGAGCCGGACCAAGAGCGCCACCAAGAGCGTCACCGAGAGGGGAAACGGCGATGAGTGACCAGCAGCGCCACTACGACGTCGTGGTGGTCGGCGGCGGCCCGGCCGGCGCCTCCACCGCGGCCCTGCTCGCCACCGAGGGCCGCAGCGTCCTCGTCCTGGAACGCGAGAAGTTCCCCCGCTACCACATCGGCGAGTCCCTCATCCCCGGCGTCTGGCCCACCCTCGACCGGCTCGGCCTGCGCGAACGCCTGGAGAACATGGGGCTCGTCAGGAAGTACGGCGGCACCCTGGTGTGGGGCCGCGACCTGCCGCAGTGGACCTTCTCGTTCGCCGACGGCGGCCCCTACCCGTACGCCTACCAGGTCCGCCGCGCCGACTTCGACGCGCTGCTCCTCACCCGCGCCAGGGAGCTCGGCGCCCACGTCGTGGAGGACGCCACCGTCAAGGAGCCGCTCTTCGACGGGGAGCGGATGACCGGCGTGCGCTACCAGCCGCGCGGCGGCGACCCGGTGGCGGCGCACGCCGGTCTCGTCGTCGACGCGTCGGGCCAACAGCGCTGGCTGGGGCGCCACTTCGACCTCATCCGGTGGCACGAGGACCTGCGCAACATCGCCGTATGGGCGTACTTCCAGGGCTGCCGCAGGTACGAGGGGCAGGAGAGCGGCAACGTCCTGATCGAGTACCGGCCCGGCGGCTGGCTCTGGTTCATCCCGCTCGGCGACGGCACCACCAGCATCGGCTACGTCACCCCGACCGCCACGCTCGCCGAATCCGGCCTGACCGCCGAGAAGCTCTGGGCCGAGCAGACCGGCGAATCCCGCGAGGTCGCCCGGATGATGGAGCCCGCGACGCGCGTCAGCGGCTTCCGCACCATCAAGGACTGGTCGTACAACCTGGAGCGCTTCCACGGTCCTGGCTGGCTCGCCGTCGGCGACGCCGCCTGCTTCGTCGACCCGCTGCTCTCCACCGGCGTCACCCTCGCCCTGCGCGGCGGCGCCACCGCGGCCACCGCCGCCGGGATGATGCTCGACACCCCCGCCACCGCGCACGAGACGGGCCGGCGCTACGAGGAGAGCTACCGCCGCTTCCTCACCGGCATCCTCGACTTCGTCCGCGCCTTCTACGACCAGCGCAAGAACCGCGGCGAGTACTACGAGGACGCCAAGAAGATCCTCGACCGGGGCGAAGGGCTGCCCGCCGACGTCGACTTCGTGACCCTGGTCTCCGGCCTCTCCGACGGCGGCGACTTCTTCGAGAGCCCGCCCGAGGACCGGTGGGAGCTCCTGGAGAAGCTGCGCGACCGCGTCTCGGCACCGCCGATGACCGTGGAGCGGGGCCGGTGACGCCCGAGGAGCAGAGCGCGCTCCTGATGCGGGTCTCCACCGGCAGCTGGCTGATCCACGCGCTCAACGCCGTGGCGCAGCTCGGCGTCCCCGACGCTCTGGACGACGAGCCGCGCCCCGTCGAGGAGTTCGCGGCGGGACTCGGCGCCGACGCCGACGCGCTCGGCAGGACCCTGCGGGCCCTCGCGGCCCTCGACTTCTTCACCGAGGGACCGCGCGGGCACTTCGCCCTCAACGAGGCGGCGCGGCTGCTGCGCGCCGACTCGCCCGCCCCGCTGCGGGCCTTCCTCTCGGTCGGGGTGGAGCGGGTGCTGCCGCTCTTCGGGGAGCTGGAGCACACCCTGCGCACCGGCAGGCCCGCCGCCGAGAAGATCTACGGGATGCCGTACTTCGAGTACCTCGACAGCCATCCCGAGGCCGACCGCGCGTTCACCAGGTCGCTCGGCCGCAGCGCCGCCGCCTTCTTCGACACGGCCCTGGACCGGATGGACCTGGACGGCGCGCGGCACCTGGTCGACCTGGGCGGCGGCGACGGCACCCTGATCGAGCTGGCGCTGCGCAGACACCCACGGCTCACCGCCACCCTCCTCGACCGGCCGGGCATGCTCGGCGCCGCACGGGAACGGATGCGCGAGGCGGGCCTGGCCGACCGGTGCGCGCTGGTCGGCGGCAGCTTCTTCACCGAGGTGCCCGCGGGCGGCGACGTCTACTGCGTCGCCCGCTGCCTGCACAACTGGGACGACGACACGGCCCGCACCCTGCTGCGCACCGTGCGCTCCGCGATGGCCCTGGACGCCCGCCTGCTGATCGTGGAGGACGTCGTGGCGGAGGGCCCGGCGACCGCGACGGCCGGCTACTCGGACCTGGTGATGATGCTCATCGGCGGCCGTGAACGCACCCTCGCCGAGTACCGGGCGCTGCTCGACGACACGGGGCTCGCCCTGACCGGCGCCCGGCCCATCGGCACCGTCGCCGCGCCCCGCCTGCACCTCGTCGAGGCCGTCCCCGTCCCCCCGGAGTGAGGAAGCACGATGACCGATCACGTATCCGTGCTCGTCGTGGGCGGGGCGCTGGGAGGACTCTCCTCGGCCCTCTTCCTGGCCCGCGCGGGCGTCCCCGTGCTGCTGGCGGAGCGGCACACCGCGACGTCGGACCAGCCGCGCTTCCGCGGGCCCACGATCCGCTCGATGGAAGTGCTGCGCGGCGTCGGCCTGGAGGACCGCGTCCGCGCGGCGGGCACCAGTGACCGCGAGATCGGCGGCATCGCCTGGGTCGGCGACAGCCTCGCCGACCCCGTGGTCCGCTGGAACGTCGAACCCTGGGAGGAGGATCTGAGCGGCGTCAGCCCCACCGTGGCCTGCGCCTGCGACCAGGACAAGTTCGAACCGCTGCTCCTCGACCGGGCCCGCGAGCTGGGCGCGGGCATCCGCTTCGGCACCGAACTCACCGCGTTCGAGCAGGACGCGGACGGTGTCACCGCCGTCCTGCTCGACCGGGCTGCGGGCACCGAACGCGCCGTGCGCGCCGCCTACTTGATCGCCGCGGACGGCACCCACAGCTCGGTGCGCGAGAGCCTGGGCATCGCCCGGCAGGGCCCGGGACTGCTCGGCCACCGCATCAGCATCTACTTCGACGCGGACCTGCGCCCCGAACTGGACGGGCGGGCCTTCTCCGCCTGCTTCGTCGAGGGCATGGGCGCCAGCCTGCTGCCGCGCGACTCGGGCCTGTGGCAGCTCTCCGTCCCCTACCGGCCCGAACAGGGCGAGCGCCCGGCCGACTTCACGCCCGAACGGTGCCGGAGCCTGGTGCGGTCCGCGCTCGGCAGGGACGACGTGCACGCCGAACTGCGCAGCACATCGCCCTGGGAGATCGCCATGCTCGTCGCCGAACGCTTCCAGGAGGGCCGGGTCTTCCTCGTCGGCGACAGCGCCCACGTGATGCCGCCGACGGGCGGGTTCGGCGGCAACTCCGCGATCCAGGACGCCCACAACCTCGCCTGGAAACTGGCCGCCGTGCTCGCGGGCACCGCGGGCCCGGGGCTGCTCGACACCTACGGCCCCGAGCGGCGCGCGGTCGCCGAACTCACCGTGGCCGCCACGGCCAGCAGGCTGCCCGCCTCCTGGGTCGGAGACTCCGCGCACGGCGCCGCGCACGGCCTGCCCCCGACCGGCGGACCCACCCCCGCGGGCGGCATGCCCCCGGCCGCCGACCACAACACCGTCTCCCTGGGCTACCGCTACCGGTCGGCGGCCGTCCTGCTCGACGAGGACGACGGCGCCCCCGTAGAGGACCCGCGCGCACCCACCGGCCGCCCCGGCACCCGCGCGGCCCACGTCGTCCTCGAACGCCCCGACGCCACCTCGGTCTCCACGCTCGACCTGTGGCGCGACACCTGTGTCCTGCTCGCAGGTGAGCGGGGTCAGGAGTGGCTCACCGCCGCCCGCGAGGCCGCCGGTGAACTCGGCATCGCGCTGCCCGCGCACCGGGTGGGACCGCCCGGCGGTGACGCGGACCTCGCGGACCCGACGGGCCGCTGGCCCACGGCGTACGGCGTGCCGGGCCGGGGCGCGACCCTGATCCGCCCCGACGGCTTCGTCGCCTGGCGCGCCCGCGCGCTGCCCGACCATCCGCGGGCGGTGCTCACGGACGCGCTGCGCAGGCTGCACGACCGGGGGCGCGGCGGCGCGAACGGGGCGGGCGCGCGGCCCGGCCCGGCGGGGAGGCCCACATGAACAGGACGGGCGTACTCTTCCCCGGCTTCTATCCCGGCAGTTCGCTGCCCCCGGACCCGGCCGTCCTCACCACGGCGGCGCGGGCCGCCGAACGCGCGGGGTTCGACGGGTTCTGGGTCCCCGAGCGGGTCACGGGCCTGGTGAGCGACCCGGTCGTCGCCCTCGCCTACGCGGCCGCCGTGACCGGCGGGATCGGGCTCGGGACCGCCGTGCTCACCCTGCCGGGGCGCCCGCCCGCGCTGCTCGCCAAGCAACTGGCGAGCCTGGACAGGGTCAGCGGCGGCAGGCTCACCGTCGCCCTCGGACTCGGCCGCGCCGACCCGGCGGAGCAGCAGGCGTTCGGCGTGCGCAGGACCGACCGCGCCGCCCTGTTCGACGAGGCGCTGCCGCTGCTGCGCGGCCTCTGGCGGGACGACCCGGTGACCCACGAGGGCGCCGCCGCCCGCTACGAGGACCTGGCCGTGCTGCCCAAGCCGGCGCGGCCGGGACCCGCCCTCTGGCTGGGCGGCGCGAGCGATGCCCAACTGCGCAGGGCGGGACGGCTCGCCGACGGCTGGCTCGGCGCGTCGACGACCACGCCGCGCGCCGCCGAGCGGGCCCGCACCGTGATCGCGGCGGCCGCAGCGCGCGCGGGCCGCGCCATCGGCGACGACGGCTACGGCTCCGTGGTGCCCTACCGGCGCCGCGACGAGCCGCTCGGCCCCGTGCAGCGGATGGTGCTCGACCGGCTGCGCGCCGAGCGCGTGGTCGGCTCCGTCGAGGAGTTCGCGCCCACCCTCGACCTGCTGCCCGAGCGGCTGCGGGCGCTCGCCGCGGCCGGACTCTCCACCTTCGTGCTCGTGCCGTTCGCCGAACCGGCCGACTGGGAGGAGGAGTTGAGCGCCCTGGCCGGGGCGGTGCTCACCGCTCGCACGCCGCGACGACCAGCTGCCACGTCCGGATGAAGTCCTTGCGGGCCGCGGGTGAGAGCCGGGCGAGCGCGTCGTGCAGCGGGGCGAGCCTGAGCCGCGCGCACTGCTCGATCAGCGAGCGGTGCGGCTCAAGGACGCTGACGATGGTGCGCCGCCGGTCGGCGTCGTCCTCGGTCCGCGCGACGAGCCCGCCCCGGTGCAGTTCGTTGACGAGCTGGCTGGTGGTCGTCGGGCCGAGCGCGAGCCGCTCGGCCAGCTCGCCCACCGATGCCGGGCCGTCCATCGCCAGCGAGATCAGCGGCTCCATGTGGCGGTTGGCGAGCCCGGCGTCACCGAGCAGGGCGCGCAGGGCCGCGGGCGCGGCCTCCCCGGGATCGCGCACGCGCCGCGTGAAGCGCGTGACGAGCCGGACGAGGTCCCGCACGTCGTCGGCCAACTCGGTTGCTGCTGCGGCCGGTTCGGATCCGGCGGAACGGGGGCCCATGGCTTGAAGTCCAGCACGTGCGGTGCTGTACTGCAAGACGCATCGAACTTCGAGCTAATGGGATTCAGAGGCAATTCGGAGGCCGCGATGGGCGCCCCAGCCGCGCACGACTTACCGGAGCACACACCCAAGGAACGCCTGGGGAAGGAGATCTGGGTCCCCGCGGGCGTGGTCGTCCTCGGCGCGATCATGGCGGTGCTCGACACCACGATCGTCAACGTCGCCCTCAGCACCCTCAGCGAGGACCTCGACACCGGCCTCACCACGCTCCAATGGGTGGTGACCGGCTACTTCCTCGCGATGGCCATGGTGATACCGCTCGTCGGCTGGGCCGTCGAACGCTTCGGCACCAAACCCCTGTGGCTGCTCTCGCTCACCCTCTTCGCCCTGGGCTCCGCGCTCTGCGGCACCGCCTGGAACATCGAGAGCCTGATCGCCTTCCGCGTCCTCCAAGGGCTCGGCGGCGGCATGCTGATGCCGCTGGCGCAGACGATCCTGGCCACCGCGGCGGGACCCCAGCGGATGGGCCGCGTGATGAGCATCATCGGCGTGCCGATGCTCCTCGGCCCGGTCCTCGGTCCCGTGCTCGGCGGCTGGCTCGTCGGCATCGACTGGCGGCTGATCTTCTACATCAACGTCCCGCTGGGCGTCCTCGCGGTGACCGCCGCCGTGAAGTGGCTGCCCCGCACGCCACCCAGGGAAGGCGGCGGAGGGCGCCTGGACACCCGGGGCCTCGCCCTGCTCTCCGCCGGGCTCGTCGCCCTGCTGTACGGCCTCTCGCGCGCGGGCGCCGAGGGCTTCGACGACGGCATCGCGGCCGTAGCCCTCACCGTCGGAGTGCTGCTGGTCGCCGCCTTCACCGTGGCGGCGGGCCGGCGGGGCGCCGACGCGCTCATCGACGTACGGCTGTTCCGCAACCGCACCTTCGGCGCCGCCTCGCTCACCAACCTCCTGTTCAGCGTCGGCCTGTTCGGCTCCATGCTGCTGCTGCCGCTCTTCTACCAGACGGCCAAGGGCGAGAGCGCGCTCACCGCGGGGCTGCTGCTCGCCCCGCAGGGCCTCGGGGCCGCGCTCGCCATGCCGGTCGCCGGGGTGCTCACCGACCGCCTCGGCGCGGGCCGGGTGGTGCCCGCGGGGGTGACCCTGGCCCTCGCGGGGACCTTCCTCTACACCCAGGTCGACCCCGACACCTCGTACACCCTGCTCGCCCTGTCCCTGCTGGTCCGCGGCTTCGGCCTCGGCGCGACCATGACCCCCGCGCTGTCCTCCGCGTACGCCACGCTCACCAAGGACGCCGTGCCCCGGGCGAGCAGCACCCTCACCATCGTCCAGCAGATCGGCGGATCGTTCGGCAGCGCCGTCCTGAGCGTCGTGCTCAGCAGCCGCATCAGCGCCAACCTGCCCTCGGGGGCGGGGAGTTCCGGAGGAGGCGGGGCGGGCGAGCTGCCCGACGCCGTACGGCAGCGGTTCGAGGAGCCGCTCACCACGGCCTTCGCCGAGACCTTCTGGACGGCGTTCGGACTCGTCGCGCTCATCTATCTGCCGGCGTTCTTCCTGCCGAGGAAGCCGCTGCGGAAGGAGACAGGAGCACCCCATGAAGCCACGCAAGGAGCCGCCGACCACGACCGGCCACAACGGGGCTGACCGGACCGATGGAGCTGATCCGACGGACGGAGTCGACCTGCCAGGCCGGGCCGAACCGGAGGCGCCCGTCCCCGACTTCCCCCTGGACCGCGCGCCCGACCGCCCCCTCGACCCGCCGCCCGCCTACGCCAGACTCCGCGCCGAGCGGCCGCTCTCCCGCGTACGCCTGTGGAACGGCGACGACGTCTGGCTCGTCGTCCGCTACGAGGACCAGCGCGCCATCCTGTCCGACACCCGCTTCAGCGCCGACCCCACCCTGCCCGGCTACCCGCAGCAGAGCGCCGCCGTGGCGATGGTCTCCCGGATGCAGCGCGACGCCCGCCCCTTCGCCACCCTGGACGGCGAGGAGCACGCCTTCCACCGCCGCATGCTGGTCCCCGAGTTCACCGCCCGGCGCATGCGGGCGCTGCGGCCCGCGATCGAGGCGTTCGTCGAGCAGCTCCTGGACGCGATGGCGGCCAAGGGCCCCGAAGCCGACCTGGTCGAGGCGTATGCGCTGCCGCTCCCCTCCCTGACGATCTGTCAACTCCTGGGCGTGCCCTACCAGGACCACGCCCTCTTCCAGCGCCTGGCCGAGGTCCTGGTCTCCCGGCTCTCCTCCAAGGAGCAGGCCATGGCCGCGGGGCAGGAGCTGAACAGCTATCTGGACTGGCTGATCGGCTTCAAGGGCGAACGGCCCGGCGACGACATCGTCAGCCGCCTGGTCGCCGAACAGCTGCGGGACGGCCGGATCAGCCGCGCCCGGCTGATCTCCACCGCCCGGCTGCTGCTGCACGCGGGACACGAGACCACCGCCCACCAGATCGCCCTCGGCACCCTCGAACTGCTGCGCAATCCGGACCAGTTGGCCCAGTTGCGCGACACGGCGGACCCGGCGCTCGTCGAGTCGGCGGTGGACGAGCTGCTGCGCCGCCTCAGCATCACGCACGCCGGGCGCCGCAGGGTCGCCCTCGCCGACGTGAGCGTGGCGGGCCGGCTGATCCGCGCCGGGGAAGGCGTCGTCCTGCCGCCCGAGTCCGCCAACCACGACGCGGCCGTCTTCGACGGACCCGACCGGCTCGACCTGCGCCGCCCCGCCCGCCCGCCGCACCTCGCGTTCGGCCACGGACCGCACCAGTGCATCGGCCGCACCCTGGCCAGGCTGGAACTCCAGGTCGCCCACCCGGCGTTGCTGCGCCGCTTCCCCCGGCTCCGGCTCGCCACCGCCTTCGAGGAGCTGCCCTTCCGGCACGACATGCTCATCTACGGCGTACACGCCCTGCCCGTCACCTGGTGAGAGCGGGACGGGCGGGAACTCAGTGGTCCGCCGACACCAGACCCGAGCGGTACGCGATGATCACGAGCTGCACCCGGTCACGGGCGCCGAGCTTGGCGAGCAGCCGCGTCAGATACGTCTTGGCCGTGGCCACGCTGATGCAGAGCCGCTCGGCGATCTCGGTGTTGGACAGCCCGCCGCCGACCAGCGTGAGCACCTCGCGCTCCCGCTCGGTGATCCCCTCGACCAACACGTCACGGCTCGGCGGGGCCGTGCCGGGCCGGTCGGCGAACTCCTTGATGAGGCGCCGGGTGACGCTCGGCGCGATCAGGGCGTCCCCGGCCGCGACCACCCGGATCGCGGCGAGGATGTCGTCGAGCGCCATGTCCTTGACCAGGAACCCGGAGGCCCCGGCGCGCAGCGCGGCATAGACGTACTCGTCGTCGTCGAACGTGGTGAGCACGATGACCCGGGTCGGCTCGGCGCCCGCCGTGATCAGCCCGGTCGCCTCGATGCCGTCCATGCCGGGCATGCGGATGTCCATCACCACGACGTCCGGGCGGAGTTCGGCCGTCAGGCGCACGGCGTCCGCGCCGTTGTCGGCCTCGCCCACCACCTCGATGTCGGGGACATCGGTGATGACCATGCTGAGTGCCGTACGGATCAGGGGCTGGTCGTCGACGAGCAGTACGCGGACGGTCATCCCGCCACCGCCGCTGCCACGGCCGCGGGTACCGGCAGGACGGCCGTCACCAGGAAGCCGCCGCCGGGGCGGGGTCCCGCGCTGAACTCCCCGTGCAGCAGGGCGGCGCGTTCGCGCATCCCGGCGAGGCCGAAGCCGCCGCCGGAGACGGGGGCCGCGACCGTGCCGCGGCCGCTGTCGGCTATCTCGATGACGAGCTCCTCGGTGCGGTGGTCGACGCTCACCCGGCACGCGTCGGCGCCGGAGTGACGGACCACGTTGGTGATCGACTCCTGGATGATACGGAACGCCGAAAGGTCGACGTCGGGCGGCAACGGCCGCTGCTCGCCGCTCCGTACGACCTCCACGCGCACCCCTGCCGCGCTGGTCACCGCGGCCAGCCGGTCGAGATCGGCGAGGCCCGCCGCGGGCCCGCGCGGCGCCTCATCGCGCCCGCCGCCCCCGGCCCCACCCGGTGCCGCGCCGCCCGCCGCCGCGTCCGTATCGGCCTGCCGCAGCGCGCCGAGCATCCGCCGCAGCCCCGAGAGCGTCTCGCGGCCCGCGGTCTCCACGGCCACCATCGCCTCGCGCGCCCTGGCCGGCTGGGTCTCGACGACCCGCGCGGCGGCGCCCGCCTGGAGGGCGATGATGCCGATGCTGTGCGCGACCGTGTCGTGCATCTCGCGGGCGATGCGCAGCCGTTCGGCGGTCACGGCCTGCGTCGCGGCCTGCTCGCTCATCCGCCGCGCGTAGACGCGGGACTGCCGCACCGACTTGCCGACAAGCCAGCCGACGGCGGCCAGCAACGAGAAGGTCTGCCAGCCCGTCCAGCTGGTGTCGACGGTGTGCGCGAGCTGGACGGGGAGCCCCGACCACTGCCGGGTGAGCGCGTAGCCGGGCAGCACGCAGAGCGCGACGACGAGGGCGGTCCAGCGGGCGGGGCGCGCGCCGACCGCCACGATGAAGGCCATGGCGACGTCGATCGTCAGGTAGTGCAGGAACGTGATGCCCGTCTCGCCGTTCGCCAGCGTCGTCGCGAACGTCGCGGCGACGAAGAGCGCGAGCGACGTCAGCGGCCGCCGCCCCAACAGCCGCGCGGCGGCGACCACGACGCAGAGGCTCGCGGCGACGAGCACCCAGTCGCCCACGCCGAGCAGCGGGTCGCCCGTCGGCATCCCCGGAATGCCGAACTGGGAGCGCAGGGCGTTGGCCGACCCCAGGCACCAGGCCACGGCGGCCCACGCGCCCACGGACACGCGCTTGAGCGGGGAGAACAGCGAAAGGGCAGGCATGCGCCGAGCGTAACCGCGGGCCCGTCGCGCGGGCATCGGACCTGGGCCGTACAACCAGGGTCGACACCCGGGCCGCGGAATGCCAGTCCTGGTCCGACGACGCGGGGGGTGCTCTCACGACACCGTGGTGTGCGTGATCGAAGTCAACGAACTGACGAAGCGGTACGGGTCCGAAACGGCCGTCGACGGCCTGAGTTTCACGGTGCGCCCGGGGCAGGTGACCGGCTTCCTGGGACCGAACGGCGCGGGCAAGACGACCACGCTGCGCATGCTCCTGGGACTCGTCGAGCCCACGGCGGGCACGGCGACCATCGACGGGAGCCCCTTCCGGGCGCGGCCGCGCGGACTGCGGCACGTCGGGGCGCTCCTCGACGCAGGTGACGTGCACGGCGGGCACAGCGCACGGGCCCATCTGGCCGCGCTCGCCCGCACCAACGGGATTCCGGCCGCCAGGGTCGGCGAGGTGCTCGCCGAGGTGGGGCTCGCGGACGTGGCGGGGCGCCGGATCGGCGGCTTCTCGCTCGGCATGCGCCAGCGCCTCGGCATCGCCACCGCGCTGCTCGGCGAACCGCCGGTGCTCCTCTTCGACGAACCGCTCAACGGCCTCGACCCGGAGGGCGTGCAGTGGGTCCGCGGACTCTTCCGGCGCCTCGCCGCCGAGGGCCGCACGGTGTTCGTCTCCAGCCATCTGATGTCCGAGATGGAGCACACCGCCGACGAACTGGTCGTCATCGGCCGCGGCCGGCTCATCGCCGCGGAGAGCCTGTCCGCGTTCGCCGCCCGCTCCTCGCGCGCCACGGTGACCGTGCGGACCCCCGACGAGGCCGGGCTGACCCCGCTGCTCACCGCCGAGGGCGCGAGCGTCGCCCCCGACGGCGCGGGACGCCTCGACGTGACCGGCATGGCGGCCCCGCGCATCGCCGAACTCGCCCTGCGCCACCGGGTCCTGCTGCACGAGCTGACCCCGCACACCGCCTCCCTCGAAGCGGCGTTCATGGAACTGACCGCCGACAGCGTCGAATACCTCGCAGGAGAACCCCGATGACCACCACCACGACGCCGCCGCTCCCGCTGACCGCGGCCACCGAACCGCGCCCCCGCTTCGTGGACCTCGTCGCCGCCGAGTGGATCAAACTCCGCTCGCTGCGCTCGACCCCCTGGGCGCTCCTGATCACCACGCTCGCCGTCGTCGCCTTCAACGTCGGCGAGGCGTACGACACCTACCGCTACTGGTCGGCCGAGGAGGCGGACGAGGCGGGCCACCGGGCCAGGTTCATCCGCGACGGCATCCCGCTCCAGGAGGCGTTCACGACCAACGCCACCATGGTCCTGCTGCTCGCCGCGGGCGCCTTCGGGGCGCTCGCGATCGTGGGGGAGCACCGAAGCGGCCTGATCCGTACGACGTTCACGGCGGTGCCCGCCCGCCGTTCGCTGATGGCGGCCAAGGCGCTGGTCGTCGCGGCGGTCACCGCCGCACTCGGTGCGCTCGTCGCGGGCACCTCCTTCTGGCTCACCCAGGCGATCCTGTCCGGCAAGGGCGCGGGGGTCTCCCTCGGCCACCCGGGAGCCTGGCGCGTCGTCGTCGCGTCCGCGCTGCTCGCACCCGTGGCCGCGCTGGCGGGGCTGGCGCTCGGCGCGCTCCTGCGCCACCCGGGCAGCGCGGTCGTCGCCGCCTTCGTCCTCCTGGTCCTGCTGCCCGGCGTGCTCAGCGACGACCGCCACTGGTCCGCGGTGGCCGGGCACACCACGCCGTACCAGGCGTGGCTGCGCCTGGTCGAGACCGGCGCACCGGCCACCCCCTTCCCGTGGACGACCGGCGGGGCCTGGCTCGTCCTCGCGCTCTGGCCGCCGCTCGCGGCCGCCGTCGCCGTCCTCGCCGCGGACCGCCGCGACGTGTGAGCGCCCGGGTGACTCATGCGGGCGTGCCGCGGAGCCGAAGAAGGGGAGTAGTCCCCACGGGCCGGTGAGCGCGGCCCGGCGGGGCGTCGGGAGCCGCCGTCCGGCGGCGGGGAGTGAGGAGAGCGCGTGGTGCGCAGGGGCCTGGTGGCCGTGCTGGTGATCGTGGCGCTGGCGGCGGCGGTCCTCGCCGTGACGGCCGCCCCGTGGTGGTGGGCCGCGGCGGGCCCGCTGCTCGCGGCGGGCGCCGTGGGGACGTACGACGTGACGCAGCGCCGCCACTCAGTCCTCCGGAACTACCCCGTCGTCGGGCATCTGCGCTACCTCATGGAGGCCGTGCGCCCCGAGCTCCAGCAGTACTTCATCGAGCGGGACTACGACGGCCGCCCCTACGACAAGGACACCCGGTCCACGGTCTACGAGCGGGCCAAGGGCGTCGCCGACCAGGACCCCTTCGGCACCGAACTCTCCGTCTACGGGCCGGGGTACGAGTTCTTCACCCACTCGATGGCGCCGAGCCCGCTGCCCGACCACCCGCCGACGGTGCGCGTCGGCGGCGCCGACTGCACGCGGCCGTACGAGATGGCCCTCCTGAACGTCTCCGCGATGAGCTTCGGCTCGCTCTCCGCGCAGGCGATCCTCGCTCTCAACCGGGGCGCGGCCGAGGGCGGCTTCGCCCACGACACGGGGGAGGGCGGCATCTCCGAGTACCACCTGCGCCACGGCGGCGACCTGGTCTGGGAGATCGGCACCGGCTACTTCGGCTGCCGCACCCCCGACGGCGGCTTCGACCCGGACGAGTTCGCCCGCAAGGCCGCCGGCGACACCGTGCGCTGCGTCTCCCTCAAGCTGTCCCAGGGCGCGAAGCCGGGGATGGGCGGCGTGCTGCCGGGGGCCAAGGTCAACGCGGAGATCGCCCGGGTGCGCGAGGTGCCGCAGGGTCGCACGGTGATCTCGCCGAGCTACCACAGCGTGTTCTCCACGCCCCGCGAACTGGTCCGCTTCATCGCACGGATGCGCGACCTCGCGGGCGGCAAGCCGACCGGCTTCAAGCTCTGCGTCGGCAGCCGCGGGGATGTGCTGGCCCTGTGCAAGGCGATGATCGAGGAGGACGTCACGCCGGACTTCATCGTCGTCGACGGCGCCGAGGGCGGTACGGGCGCGGCGCCCATGGAGTTCGTCGACCACGTCGGCACGCCGCTCACCGAGGGCCTCACCACCCTGCACAACGCGCTGGTCGGCAGCGGTCTGCGCGAGCGCGTCCGGATCGGCGCGAGCGGCAAGGTGGCCACCGGCGCCGACATCGTCAAGCGGATGATCCAGGGGGCGGACTACACCAACGCGGCCCGCGCGATGATGTTCGCGGTCGGCTGCATCCAGTCGCAGCGCTGCCACACCAACCGCTGCCCAGTGGGCGTGGCCACCCAGGACGCGCGGCGCGGGCAGGCGCTCGACGTCGAGGACAAGTACCGGCGGGTGGCCAGGTTCCAGCGGGCGACCGTGCACAGCGCGATGGAGATCATGGCCTCGCTCGGCGTGCGCGACCCGGCGCGGCTGCGCCCGGCCATGCTACGGCGGCGCGTCTCGCACGACGCGGTCCGCTCGTACGCGGACCTGTTCACCTGGCTCGAACCGGGTCAGCTCCTGACCGCGAAGTCCCTGCCCGCGGAGTGGCACCGCGACTGGGACGGCGCGGATCCGGACACCTTCACCCCGTGATCCCGTGCGCCCCGCCGCCCGGCACCACCCGGATCACCACCGCGTACGAGCCGAGCCCGAGCAGCCCGCTGCCCGGCACCTGCTCGCCGCGCGAGGTGTGCAGCGTGCCGACGGCGCCCGACTCCGGGTCGAAGGCGATGTCGCGGACCGTCCCCACCAGGTCGCCGAGTTCGGTCAACAGGCGCTTGCCGAGCGGGTTGTGGACCTCGGGGGCGGCCGCGGAGGTGAAGCGGGCCGCGGCGAGCGCCTCGACGACGACCGCGTCGGGCCCGACCGCGTGCACGTCCGACCAGGGGATGACGTCGCCGCCCGAGGAGACGCCGGTGAGCCGCAGCGCGCTGATGCTCGCGTGCTCCGGGTCCACGACGAGCCCGGCCACGGTGCCGACGCGCGAGGCGTCGGAGGCGCTCAGGACCGGGCATCCGAGCGTCCGGCTGAACAGCATCACGAGGTCCCCTCCGCTCCGGCGGGGTCGTGCCCGCCCTTCTCCATGAGCCGTTTGCGGCCCACCGCGGCGGGCAGCTCGGCGATGTCGTCGACCACGTATTCGATGTCGGCCGCGGGGACCAGCAAGGTGTCGCCGGTCATCGCGGGCCGGGCGCCGAGCGGCAGGAACACCTTCCGCTGGTGCCTGCCGAGCGCCTCGGCCGAGTCCACCTCGATGGCCACCGCCCGGCCCTCCCGGCCCGTCTCGACCACCACGTCCAGCACGGTGCCCACCCGCAGCCCGCGGTCCGTGAGCACCCCGGCCCCGCGCACCAGACCGGCCGCGGCCTCGTCCCAGGAGGCGACCGCGGCCTTGTCCTCCAGGGCGTCGGCCGAGGTGATCATCACCGCGTCGGCCCCCAGCGAGTGCACCGCGGCCCACGGCAGGCTCTTGCGCAGCGGACCCGCGAGGAGTCCCCGCCCGGCCAGCGTGAATCCGGCGATCCTGCCGTTGGCCGCGTCGAGCACCACGTCCTTGACCTGGGCGACCGCCTCGCCGCCGAGCGTGACCACCGGGCGTTTGGTGATCCGCGCGGCACGTTCCAAGGGGTTCACCGCGCCCGGATCCATCGCACCGGGATTCACCGCGTCCGGATTCATCGCACCCTCCCGCCCCGCGGCCGCCGTCCGCGCCGCACCACGATCACGCCGCCGCTGCGCCGCCGCGCCTGCACCCCGAGCACTCCGCCCACCAGCACGCCCGCCGCGACGACCACCACGACGAGCCAGATCCACCACACCATCGCCGGCCTCCCGATCCCGATCCGGTCCCGGATCACCTCACCGAGGCCCCCACGAGTACCCATCTCCGGCCGTTCGAGACCTCAGGGTGATTCACCTGATTCCGTGATCAACTGATGCAAGATAGATTCTTGGAAATACGGACATTCGCGCCCAGCTGCGCATCCGGCTGTGCCACCCGATGGAGAGGCCGATCATGAACATTCCGTTCCTCGACAAGTGGCGCAAGCGGCACTCCGCGACCGAGCGTGCGGAGGGGCTCGCGGCCGCGTTCGACGAAGATCCCGAGGGTGTCGCCGAACTGCTCTCCGAGTGCGAGCTGCTGCGCTCCCAGGCCGGCGCCGCCGGGCTCGAACTCGACGACTCCCCGGCCTCGTTGGCCGCCCTCGACCAGCTCCTGCCGCTCTGGCGCGACGACCCCGAACTGCTGCCCTGGCTCGGCAACGACGCGGGCCTGTACCTGGGATCGGTCGTCGTGCGCACGGTGCCCGGCGCCTCCTGGTACGTGTGGCCCGGCGGCAGCCCCGTCGTCCGGCTCGCCTCCGGCCGGGAGATCCCCGTGGTGGAGGCGGGGCTCGACTGGGCGGTGCAGGGAGCCCCCGAACTCTCCCAGGTCTACGCGGAGTCCTCCGAAACGTAACCGTAATTGCCTCAAATACGGTTAATGCCCATACGTGCGTGTCGTCCTGTAAGTCCCGTTTAAGCGTGGATAGTTTGCGCGGACGTACACAGCTGAGAGTGGGCAGGTCTTGCCATGGCCGTCGATCCGTTGATCGAGCTGCGTGATGTGAACAAGTACTACGGAGAGCTCCATGTCCTCCAGGACATCGACCTCACCGTCGGCAAGGGGGAGGTGGTGGTGGTCATCGGCCCTTCGGGGTCGGGCAAGTCGACGCTCTGCCGGACGATCAACAGGCTCGAGACCATCCAGTCCGGCGAGATCAGACTCGACGGGCGGCCGCTGCCCGACGAGGGCAAGGCGCTCGCCAGGCTCCGCGCCGAAGTGGGCATGGTCTTCCAGTCCTTCAACCTCTTCGCGCACAAGACCGTGCTGCAGAACGTCTCCCTCGCGCAGACGAAGGTCCGCGGCCGCAAGAAGGAGGAGGCGGAGCAGCGCTCCCGCGAACTCCTTGAGCGCGTCGGCCTCGCCGCGCACGCCGACAAGTACCCGGCGCAGCTCTCCGGCGGCCAGCAGCAGCGCGTGGCCATCGCCCGCGCCCTGGCCATGGACCCCAAGGCGCTGCTCTTCGACGAGCCGACGTCGGCCCTCGACCCGGAGATGATCAACGAGGTCCTGGAGGTCATGCAGCAGCTCGCCCGCGACGGCATGACGATGGTCGTGGTCACCCACGAGATGGGCTTCGCCCGCTCCGCCGCCAACCGGGTCGTCTTCATGGCCGACGGCAGGATCGTCGAGGACCGGTCCCCCGAGGACTTCTTCACGAACCCCGAGAGCGAACGCGCCAGGGACTTCCTCTCCAAGATCCTCAAGCACTGACGGGGGGTGACGTGCTCTTGAAGCGACACAGCAGCATCACGCGTACCACCCGGCTGGCCGCGGCGCTCGTCCTGGCCGCCCTCGTCTCCACCGCCTGCGGCAAGGAGGGCAGCCCGCCGACCAAGGGGCCCGCCGCGGAGGAACTGCCCGAGTACCAGGTGGCGACCGGCTTCCAGCTGCCCGATTCGGGGACCTGGCGGAAGGCGAAGGGCCGCGGCCGTTTCGTGGTCGGTGCCAAGGAGGACCAGCCCTACCTCGGCGAGAAGGACCCGGCGACGGGCACGTACTCCGGTTTCGACATCGAGATCGCCAAGATGATCTCGGCGTCGCTCGGCCTCGACCCGCGGCGGATCGAGTACAAGACCATCGCGTCGGCGAACCGCGAGACCGCCCTGCAGAACGGGCAGATCGATTACTACGTAGGCACCTACACCATCAACGACAACCGCAAGAAGCTCGTCGGCTTCGGCGGCCCGTACTACATGGCGGGACAGGGCCTGCTCGTGCGGCACGACGAGGAGGACATCAAGGGCCCCGGCGACCTGGCCGGCAAACGCGTCTGCTCGGCGGCGGGATCCACCCCCTACCAGCGCATCCAGCAGGACTACCCGAAGGCCACCCTCGTCGCGTACGACACCTACTCGGTCTGCGTCGACAACCTGCTGACCTACCAGGTCGACGCCGTCACCACCGACGACGCGATCCTGATCGGCTACGCGGCCAAGGTGCCCGACGAACTCAAAGTGGTCGGCAAGCCGTTCTCGAAGGAGCCGTACGGCATCGGCGTCCCCAAGGGCGACAGCGCCCTGCGGTTCGCCGTCGACGACGCGCTCGCGGCCCGCGAGAAGGACGGCGACTGGAAGAAGGCGTACGACGCCACGCTCGGCCTCTCCGGAGTCCCTGCGCCGCAGCCGCCCGCCATCGACCGCTACCCGGCGAGCTGAGGAGGCGTCACGTGGACGTACTGACAGACAACTTCTCGACCTTCGGCAAGGGCTTCGTCGGCACCGTCGAACTCACCTTCTTCGCCTCGATCCTGGCGCTGGTGCTCGGCTTCCTCATGGCGTCGTTCCGGGTCGCGCCCGTCGGATCCTTCCGGGTGTTCGGCACGGTGTGGGTGACGGTCCTGCGCAACACCCCGCTCACGCTGCTCTTCTTCGCGGTGCTGCTGGGTCTGCCGCGCTTCGGACTCGTGCTGCCCTTCAAGGTGTTCGCGGTGCTCGCGCTCGGCTGCTACACCTCCGCCTTCATCTGCGAGGCGATCCGCTCGGGCATCAACACCGTGCCCAGGGGGCAGGGCGAGGCGGCCCGCAGCCTGGGCATGTCCTTCGGTCAGACGCTCTCGATGGTCGTGCTGCCGCAGGCGTTCCGCTCCGTCATCGCGCCGGTCGGCTCCAACCTCATCGCGCTCGCCAAGAACTCGGCGATCGCGGGCGCGTTCAGCGTCACCGAGCTGCTCGGCACGTACAAGACGCTCAGCGAGCTCGGCTACAACATCATCTGGACCTTCGTCTGGATCGCCCTCGGCTACCTCATCATCACCCTCGCCATCAGCGCGATCTTCAATGTCCTCGAGAAGCGCTGGGGAGTCGCCCGATGAAAGCCCTCTCCCACGATGCCACCGCCCTCTACGACGTCCCGGGGCCCAAGACCGTACGGCGGCACAAGCTGTACGGGGTGCTGTCCACCCTGGTGGTCCTCGGGCTCGTCGCCTGGATCCTGTATCTGCTCTTCGACACCGACCAGTTCACGGCGACGAAGTGGACGCCCTTCGAGTACAAGGGCATCCAGGAACTGCTCCTGCGCGGCCTCGGCAACACGCTCAAGGCCTTCGCCATCTCGGCGGTCCTCGCGCTCGCCCTCGGCGGACTGCTCGCCATGGGACGGCTCTCCGACCACCGGCCCGTGCGCTGGGTGGCCACGCTGCTCGTGGAGTTCTTCCGGGCGATGCCGGTCCTGGTGATGATCTTCTTCGTCTTCGTGGCGCTGAAGGTCCAGCCGCTGCCCGCACTCGTCGCCGGACTCACGCTCTACAACGGTTCGGTGCTCGCCGAGGTCTTCCGATCCGGCGTCAATTCTGTGGAGAGGGGGCAGCGGGAGGCGGCCTTCGCGCTCGGCATGCGCAAGACCCAGGTGATGTCGTACGTCCTGGTGCCGCAGGCCGTACGCGCGATGTTGCCCGCCATCATCAGCCAGTTGGTGGTGGCCCTGAAGGACACCTCGCTCGGCTATCTGATCACCTATGAGGAGTTCCTCCATGCCGGGAAGCTCATCGCGTCGAATCTCGACTACGATTTGCCGTTCATCCCCGTGGTCATGGTGATCTCGCCGATCTACATCGGGATGTGCATGTTGCTGTCGTGGTTCGCCCAGTGGGTGTCCAGGCGACAGCGGCGCAATCCCAAGACCGAGGCCGCGGAAGTCGCCCCGGCCGAACCAGGGACGCTGCTGCCGGGTACGCAGTAGCTCGCAGGGCCCATGCCCACCCGGCAGCAGCCGGTGATCACTGCTCGCGCAGCGGGACGGACACGTACGACGGGTCCGCCTCGGGCGAGGAGAAGGTCAGCTGCGCGCCGGACGGGTTGTGCTCGATGTAGAGCGGGTCGACCGTGTCGACGACCAGGGCGAGCCGGTGCCCAGCCGGGACGTCGTAGGCCGTGGAGAACAACTCCAGGTCCACGCCGAACGGCTTGCCGGGCGTCTTGCCGTGGAAGGTGTACGGCGCGTTGCTGACCAGCTTGCCGAGGCCGAGCGGGCCCACGTCGTAGAGGTACGCGACGAGGGTGCCGCTCTCCTTGGTGCTGGAGAGCGTGGTGTGCAGCTTCGCCGTCCCGCGCACGCGCTGGGGGCCGTCGTACCGCTCGGACTGCCAGACGCCCGCGTAACGCCGCGGCAGCAGCGGCATCGAGGCCACCGGCGGGAGCTTGAAGAACTGGTCGAGGGCGTTCGAGAGGATGGCGATGCCGCCGTTGGCGCCCGAGTCGACGTTCGTCCGGATCGTGGTGGAGCCCGCCATGGCGATCTTCTCGCGGGTCGGGCCGACCGACTTCCAGTCGGGGTAGCCCTCGTAGCCGCCCGTGGAACGGGACTTGAGCTGGACCGGCTGCTCCTTGTCGACGCCGTTGTCCTGGCCCTTGAGGTAGTGGTCGAACCAGCGCTCGGTGTTGGTCCAGGTGTCGTTGGGCAGGCCGAGCAGTCCGGTCGCCTCCGCCGTCGCGTGGTCGCCGGGGCGGAACTCCAGGCGCTTGGGTCCGGTCAGGCGCTCGTAGAACTTCGCGTACTGGTTGGGCGGGAAGAGCGTGTCGCCCCAGGCGTTGCCCAGCATGACGGCCGCGCCGTTCGCGTTGATCTGGTCGAGGTAGGTCGCGGGGGAGCGCTTCTTGCCCCACGCGATCATCTCGTCCTCCTTGTCCAGGTTGGACCCGAGGAAGTCCTTGAGGGTCTGCCGGAGTTCGGGGCTCGGCCGTCCGGTCAGCGCGCCCGCGCCGCCGAGCAGGGCGGCGGCCTGGAAGTGCTGGGTGCGGCCGCTGTAGATCGAGTCGATCAGGTCGCCCCAGCCGCTCATCGCGGCGACGGCCTTGATCCGCTTGTCGTGCCCCGCGGCCAGCAGGCTGATGCCCGCGCCGTACGAGACGCCCGCCATGCCGACCTTCGACGGGTCGGCGGGGGTGTTCTTGAGGGTCCAGTCGATGACCTTGGAGGCGTCGGCGATGTCCTCGGGGCCGGCGGTCTCGATCTCGCCGCCGGACTGCCAGAAGCCGCGAGAGTTGTAACTCACCACGACGTAGCCGGAGTTCGCGAGCTTCTGGGCCTGGGCGACGTACTCGATCTGGGGCATGGCCCAGCTGGTGGGCAGCACGATCGAGGGGTACTTCGCGCCGGGCTTCGCGTCCTTGGGGGTGAAGACGTTGGCCTTGAGGACCGTGCCGCCGTCGCCCGGGATGTCGACGAAGCGTACGTCGGCGGCGCTCGCGGCCCGCGGCGCCGCGGCCGGGGCCGCCTGTGCCGCCGGGGCCAGGCCGAAGGCGGCCCCGGCGACGAGGGTCGCCGAGACGGCGCCCACGGTGGTCGTGCGCAGGGCGCGGTGCGGGTGCGACTGGCTCACGGGTCACTTCCTCACTCGTTGAAAGTGCAAAGTGACCCGACGGTAACCGCGATCCTTTACCGGGGGTAACCCGTCGGTAAGTTACGCCCCGGTAACGATCGTTGAAGCGTGCACGCTTACTTCAGCGCGCTCTTCGCCTGCCAGTTGGACCAGGAGATGTTCCACTCGCCGTAGCCGTTGCCCGGGTCCGGGACGCCCTTGGAGCCGCTGCCCGTGACCTCGAACGGGTCGCCTATCTGGGCCTGGCCGTAGAGCCAGCCCGCGTCGCCGTCGCTCATGCCCACACAGCCGGAGCTGTGGTTGGTGTTGCCGAAGTACGAGGCGTTCCAGGGGGCCGCGTGCGCGTACATGCCCGACCAGGTGAGCCGCATCGAGTAGTCGACCATCTTGTCGTAGGCGTCGCCCAGGCCCACGGTCTCGGAGCGCATGTTGATCGTGCCCTCCTTCGACATCAGGACCGAGGTGCCGCCCCAGGACGCCTTGTCGCCGCCCGGCGTGCCGGCCGACATCGGCAACGACTTCAGCTTCTTGCCGTCGCGGATGAGGGTCGCCGTCTTGCTGTCCAGGTTCACCTTGACGACCTGGTTCTTGCCGATGGTGAAGTTCGTCGCGTAGTCGCGCACGAACCAGTCGTCGCCGCCCGAGTCGATGCCGTTGAGCCGCGCGTCCAGCTTCACCTTCGTACCGGACTTCCAGTACTCCTTGGGGCGCCAGTCGACGCGGTCCTTGCCGTCGTAGTTCTTGATCCAGCCCCAGGAACCCTCGGTGTTGTTCGAGGTCGTCACCTTCAGGTGCTTCTCGACCTCGGCCTTGTTGCGCACCGGGTTGTCGAAGGTGATCGACAGGGGCTGGCCGATGCCGACGGTGGTGCCCTTGCCCGGTGCGAGGGTCACCTTGTTGACCTTGTCGGGCGCGGCCGTCTTGAAGGAGTGCTTCGCGCTGCCGCCCTTGTCGGTGGTCGCCTCGACCTGGTAGGCGGTGCCCGGCGCGGCCTTGCGCTCCGAGGTCCAGCTGGTGCCGTTCTTCGACAGCTTGCCCGGCAGCTTCGCGCCCTTGGCGTCGGCGACCGTGACGTCCTTCAGTTTCCCGTCGGCGAGCTTCACCTCGACCGGGCCGCCCGCCTTGGCCTGCTGCCCCGAGAGGTTCACCGAGATCTTCGGTTTCTCGGCGGCCTTGTCGTCGCCGGAGGAGCCGCTGCCGCCCGAGCAGGCGCTCAGGGCGGCGGCAAGGACCGCGACTCCCGCGGTCGCCACGTGGCGGGTGCGAAGGGGGCGTCGGCGGCTCGAAGAGCTCTGGGGGGTCAAGGAAACGTACCTCCGTGCGAGTGTGTACTGCACGGAGAGAGTCCTGAAGACGCCTTCAGGCTGCACGATGTCCGGAAATTGCCTGCTAGATCACAGCAGGTCCCGGATGGTGTCGGCGCACGGTGAGCGCGGTGTCACTTGGCGCGATGGGAGCTGCGGCCCGAGGGCACCGGCAGCGGGGCCTGCGCCGCGCGCGTCACGTCCCCGACGAGCTCGACGACGTCGGGTCCGTACGCCTGGGAGTTGACGACCTTCAGGAGCAGCACGAAGGAGTTGTTGCCGTGCTTGCGGGCGAGCTTCTCGTGGTGGCGCGCGAGATAGCGGGTGGCCGCCTGGCTGGTGACCGCGCGCTGGCCGCAGAAGAGGAAGACGGGTCTGGCCTCCTGCCCCTGGTCGGCGGTGAGCCTGGCGAGGACGACGTACTCGCACAGGCCCGACTCCAGGCGGTAGCGCTCGCTGCCGATCTGGAAGGCGCCGCGGTCGGGTATCGGCTCCGGCTCGGTGTTCACGCGGACGCCGGGCAGCAGCGAGTGCATGTGCGCGGCCATCCGGCGGTTCGCCACCGGGCTGCCCACGCAGAACTCGGTCCGCTCGCCGAAGCCCTGCTGCGCCGCGTCGTGCGCGACGATCTGCGCGTGCGACCCGCACTCCTTGATGACGGCGGCCAGCTCGACGAGCGCGAACACGTCGTGGCGCACCACGGTCAGCTCGGGACCGCCCGCGTCGCGGTTGACCACGAGCAGCGACTCGGAGTTCTCGGGCAGCCCGAAGAAGGCCTGCTTGCGGCGGAGCCTGCGCTTCCACAGGGAGGAGCGGGCCACCCAGCCAAGGACGGCACTGATGCCGACCGCGATCAGGCCGAGGACGATGGTGCGCACGTCGTCAGTCATGGGGGCGCATGCTAGCGGGCCGACGGACCCGTGTTCGAAGAGGTCCTGACGCGACGGGGGGCGCGAAGTTACGCTGCGCAGACGGCTGTTGACTGGAGGTACGAATGCGTCGCGCTGTCGTACGGAATCTGACGCTATTGGCGGTCGGAGGGGTATTGGTGTCGGTCGGTGCGGCCACGCCCCCTTCGCCTACGCGCTCAGCGGAACCGGCTCCGCAGAAGGTGCCGGTCGCCGTGGGCTACGGAGGCGCGGTCGCCAGCGTCGACGCGGACGCCTCCGCGGCGGGCATCGAGGTGCTGCGCAAGGGCGGCAACGCCGTGGACGCGGCTGTCGCCACCGCCGCCGCGCTCGGGGTGACCGAGCCCTACTCGGCGGGCGTCGGAGGCGGTGGCTACTTCGTCCACTACGACGCCAAGACCCACGAGGTCAGCACCGTCGACGGCCGCGAGACCGCGCCGCGCACCGCCGACTCCGGGCTCTTCCTGGAGAACGGCAAGCCCCTCGCGTTCGACGACGCGGTCACCAGCGGCCTGAGCGTGGGCACCCCCGGCACGCCCGCCACCTGGCAGTCGGCGCTCGACAAGTGGGGCAGCAAACGGCTCGGCACGCTCCTGAAGCCGGCCGAGCGCCTCGCCCGCGACGGATTCACGGTCGATCCGACCTTCCGCTCGCAGACCGAGTCCAACCAGAAACGTTTCAAGGACTTCCCCGCCACGGCGAAGCTCTTCCTGCCGGGCGGGCAGCTCCCGGTGGTCGGCTCGACGTTCAAGAACCCCGATCTGGCCCGTACGTACGAGCAGCTGGGCCGCGAGGGCGTCGGCGCGCTGTACCGGGGCGGCATCGGCAAGGACGTCGTGCGCACCGTGAACAAGCCGCCGGTCGATCCGGCGTCCGGCCGCGTGGCCCGGCCCGGCGACCTCTCCGCCAAGGACCTCGCCGGGTACCGGGTCAAGCACCAGAAGCCCACCAAGGCCTCCTACCGCGGTCTCGACGTGTACTCCATGGCGCCCTCCTCCTCCGGCGGCACGACCGTCGGCGAGGCGCTCAACATCCTGGAGCGCACCGACCTGTCCAAGGCCTCCGAGGCGAAGTACCTGCACCGCTACATCGAGGCCAGCCGGATCGCGTTCGCCGATCGCGGGCGCTGGGTGGGCGACCCGGCCTTCGAGGACGTACCGACCAAGGAGCTGCTCAGCCAGCGGTTCGCGGACGCGCGGGAGTGCCTGATCAAGGACGACGCGGTGCTCAAGAGCCCGCTCGCGCCCGGCGACCCGCGCCACCCCGCGGCGTGCGCGGCCGGTGACAAGGCGGCCCCCACGACGTACGAGGGCGAGAACACCACCCACCTGACGGCCGCCGACAAGTGGGGCAATGTCGTCTCCTACACCCTCACCATCGAATCGACGGGCGGCAGCGGCATCACCGTGCCGGGCCGCGGCTTCCTGCTCAACAACGAGCTGACGGACTTCTCCTTCGCGCCCGCCGACCCCGCGGTGCACGACCCGAACCTGCCGGGTCCCGGCAAGCGGCCGCGCTCCTCGATCGCCCCGACGATCGTGCTCAAGCACGGCAAGCCCGTGGTGGCGCTCGGCTCGCCGGGCGGCGCCACCATCGTCACCACCGTCCTGCAGACCCTGACCGGCTTCGTCGACCGGGGCCTGCCGCTGGTCGACGCGATCGCCGCGCCGCGCGCCAGCCAGCGCAACGCCGCACAGACCGAGCTCGAACCCGGCCTGTGGGACAGCCCGTTGCGCGGCCGGCTCGAATCGATCGGCCACTCCTTCAAGCAGAACCCGGAGATCGGCGCGGCCACCGGCGTGCAGCGCCTGCCGAACGGCAAGTGGCTCGCGGCCGCGGAGAAGGTCCGCAGGGGCGGCGGCTCCGCGATGGTGGTGCACCCCGCCAAGTGACCCGCGGCGCCCCCGTACGGCTAGGGTCTTTCGTTTGGATCAGGCCGGGCTCGCGGGGTCTGGCACGCACTCCCCCAAGCTCTCGGCTTCGCTCGAGCAGGGAGGTGCCCCCTCCGGCGTTGTCGTCGGTTGTCAACGCTCCGCGTTGTCGCCCTCCTCCGCCTTGCGATCGCACGCACCAGACCCCGCTCCCTGATCCGGCCTGATCCAAACGAAAGACCCTAGGAGGCGGGTGACGCCGCGCAGTTCTGCTCCAGCTCGTTCGCGGCCCAGCGGATCGGCGACTCCGGGTCGTCGTGCAGATACCGCAGCGTGGGCAGCGCCTCGCGGACCGCGGCGAGCTGGGCGTCGCCCCGGCCGCCGCGCGCCTGGCGGACGTCGGCGAGGTCCGCGATGAGCAGGAGCAGGGTGCTGCGGGACCTGTTGTCCGGGTCCGTCATCAGGTCGACCAGGAAGGGGATCGCGGGGACGGCGGCGGTCGAGGCCGCGTCCTTGGAGACGAGCAGCCGGTAGAGGTCGTGCACCGCGTCCATGGCGGTCTTCTTGTCGTCGGATGTGACCTTGCCGATCAGCTCCGGGATCATGGTTCCCGGCCCCCGGGCGGTCCACAGGGAGCCCCAGTCGACGCCGTCCAGGCGCAGCTGGAGATCGCGGTGCGGCCAGAGCCTCGCGAGGTCGAGACCGAGCGCGGACGTGCCCTGCTGGTGGGTGACGTTCAGCGTGCCGTCCGGGTCGAGGCCGAGGAACCTGATGCCGGTGCCGATGCGCAGACCCGCCACCGCGTCCGACGCGAGGTCCCAGACGCGGACCAGGCCGTCGTCCCAGGCGGCCGCGAGCGCGGGCCCGGTCGACAGCCGGGCGGCGCTCAGCGCCCGTACGGGGGAGCGGCGGCGGGCGAAGGGGGCCCGCAGCGGCTTGCGGCGGGTGCTCCAGTAGCGGATCACGCCGTTCTCGTCGCCGCTGAGCACCAGGCGCTCGCCGCTCTCCAGCTTCAGGCAGGTGAGCGCGGTGACGGGCGCGCGGTGCAGGGCCAGGGTGATCGTCTCGGGCGACTCGTCGTCCGTCTCCAGGACGTGCACCGAGCCCTCCGAGTCGCCCGCGGCGAGCGTCGTCACGTCCTGGTCGGCGGCCACCGACCGTACGACGGCCGGGAGTTGGACGAGCGAGGCGGCGGAGCCCGGCACCGCGTGCGGCGTGCCGCGGCCGTGCGGGAGGACGCTCCAGCGGCCCCGGGAATCCCTGGCGCCCACCGCGAGGGAGAGCGGCCCGAGGTCCTCCAGGGGTGCGGGCGCCTCGGTGGGCTGCCGGATCGCCTTGTCGCCGGTCCAGTCGACGCCGAGGGTCTCGGCGACCGCGACGAGGGCGTCGCGGGTGCGGGCGTTGATGACGACGAGGAAGCCGGCGCCGGGCCCGCGCCCGTGCCGGATCACCGCGTCGGGGCCGCCGTAGGACAGCGCGTCGGTGTCCATCTCCTGCCAGGGCAGCAGGCCGAGTTCACGGTACGAGGCGGTCAGCCTGTGCAAGATCTCCGGGTCGGCGTCGGCCTCGGCGGCGGGCACCCGCAGGGTCCAGCCGTAGTGCGCGGGCAGCCGCTCGAAGGCCAGCTGCGTCAGGAACTCCGAAAGCGAGCGGCTCTGCACGACCCACGCGCCGCCGACGCTCACGACGACGCGGGGGTCGGGCAGTTCGGCGTCGGCGGCGAGATAGCCCCATGCGTGGCTGTAGTGGTACTCGGACATGAAGACGCAGACCCGGCGGTCGGCGCCGGGTGGCGCGAGGTCGTCGTCCGGGGCGAGCTCGATGTCGGAGACCGCCGGGGGCCACTGGGTGTGGACCCAGTACAGGCGCGGGTTGAAGGCGAAGGAGTTGACCGGCGAATCCCACCACTCGGTCAGGGCCTGGGGGACCGGGAGTTGCCAGTCGATGCCGTCCCGCCGGTTCTCGCCGCCCCAACGGGAGTGGCCGGGCTCGCCGCCGGGGTCCTCGTAGCCCCACTCGCGCTGCACCGCGTCGAGCAACTCCCATCGGGAACCGCCCTGTTGCCACTGTCGGAGCCGTTCCGCGAACTGTCCGTAGTCGATGATCTCTGCTGTCACCGGTGAATCGTACGGATGATCTAGTGCGCGGAATGTTCCCGTGAGGTCACAGTGCCGTGAGGATCCTGGGACCGTCCTCGGTGATCGCCACCGTGTGCTCGGCGTGCGCGGCGCGGCTGCCGTCGTTCGTGCGCAGCGTCCAGCCGTCCGGCGCCGCGTGGTAGTGGTCGCCGCCGCCCGCGATCACCATCGGCTCGATGGCGATCGCCATGCCGGGGCGCAGGGGCATGCCGCGCCCGGGGCGGCCCTCGTTCGGCACCCCCGGGTCCTCGTGCATGTGGCGGCCGATGCCGTGGCCGCCGAAGTCCTCCGGGATGCCGTACCCGGCGGCGCGGCAGACGGTGCCGATGGCGTGCGCGATGTCGCCGATGCGGTTGCCGGCGACGGCCGCGGCGATGCCCGCGTCCAGGGCGCTCTCCGCCGTGCCGATCAGGCGGGTGTCCTCGGGGCGCGCGGTGCCCACCGTGAAGCTCCTCGCGGAGTCGCCGCACCAGCCGTCCAGCTCGGCGCCGAAGTCGATGGAGACCAGGTCGCCGTCGCGCAGCCGGTACGCGGTCGGGATGCCGTGCACGATCGCGTCGTTCACCGAGACGCACAGGACGGCGGGGAAGGGGGTCGGGGCGAAGTGCGGCCGGTAGCCGAGGAAGGGCGAGGAGGCGCCGGCCTCGCGCAGCACCGCGTGCGCGGCCTCGTCCAGGTCGAGCAGGGAGGCGCCGACCCGCGCCGCCGCGCGGGCGGCGGCCAGGCCTTGTGCCACGATGCGGCCCGCTTCGCGCATCGCGTCGATCGAGGTTTTCGTCTTGAGTTCCACCATGCCAATTACTATACCGGTATTTCAATGGGGATCCGCTACGATGGGTCCATGGTTCGAAATCCCTTGACCTCTGAGGAGCGCGAGCGCGGTGAGCGGCTCGGGCATCTGCTGCGGGACGCGCGCGGGGCGCGGAGCATGGTGTCGGTCGCGGCGGAGGCCGGGGTCTCCGCGGAGACCCTCCGCAAGATCGAGACGGGGCGGGCGCCCACGCCCGCGCTCTTCACCGTGGCGGCGCTCGCCTCCGTGCTCGGGCTCTCGCTCGACGAGATCGTCGTGCGGTGCGAGCTCGTGCCGGTGTGACTCGTGCCGGTGTGACTCGTGCGGGTGTGACTCGTGCCCTTGTGACTCTTGCCCTCATTCCGGAAAACTGCGTGTAGTCGTCCCGTAACGCGACTGGTGTTATCTTCCGGACCGGAAGACTCCAGGCTCCACGGGGCGGTGCTGGTCGGATGGCAGTGGGACAACTCCCGGATCAGGTCAGGGAGTTCGCGAAATACTTGAGGGAGCTGCTGGCGCGGCTCGACCAGGGCGCCGGCTGGTGCGGCGTGTTCTGGCAACGGGACCCGGACGGCATGCGCGCCTGTCTGGACGGCGACGAGGTGCCCCCCTGGGACGTGGTGCAGGCGCTGCTCCACGACCTCGCTGCGGACCGCGGCGTGCCGGAGGCCGAGCGGGAGACCGGGCACGCCCGCGTCCTGCACCGGGCCTCGCTCACCGCGTACGACGCGCGCCCCGGCGGCCGCGAACTGCTCGGCGAGCGGCTCGACATGATGCTCAGGGAACAGCGCTACGCGACCGACCGCGAGGCCGACCTCGGCAGACGGCTGAAGGACGCACAGGACCCCGACGAGGCGGACCGCATCAACCTGGACCTGGCCTGGGTCCGCGACGACCACGAACGGGCGACGGCGCGCTGCGTGGAACTCCAGGAACGCCTGGACCGCCTGGAGGCGGCGCGACGGCCGTCGTGGGTGGATCTGAGCCGGACGGATGCGGGTATCGGGGGCGGGGACGGGGGCCTTGGCGGCCGGCCGGGGGCGGAGGGGGGTGCGGGGCGGTCTGGGGCGGATGGCTTCGGTGGTCGGCCCGGTGCGGGCGGCTTCGCGGACCGGGGCGGCCGGGATGGCTTTGCGGGGCAGCCTGGTGCGGATGGTTTCGACGGGCGGTCCGGGGCGGATGGTTTCGCTGGGCACGGTGGGGCTGACGGCCTTGGTGGATCGGGTGGGGCTGACGGCTCTGGTGAGCCGGGGCAGAGGGCCGGGGCTGATGGCCACGGGGAGGCGTTCGGTGCGGGTGCCGTGGACCGTGGCGTCACGGACGGCGTGCACCGCGTGCCCCCGCAGGCTCCCGCCCCGGAGCCCGAGTCCCGGTCGCGTCGGCGCGCGCGGGGCGGGGCCCGGTTCGCGGGGTTCGGTGGAGGCGGCGGCGCGGCGGCTGCCCCCGAGCCCGTCCCCGGGGGAGAGGTGCCGGAGAGTCACGCGGCGCCCCGTGGTGCCCGGTTCGCGCGCCCGGAGGGCGACGTGGGGCCGGTCGCGGGCGGGGGCCGCGAGGGCACGTTCGAGGACGGGTTCGGTGGTGGGTTCGTGGACGAGGAGGAGCGGATCACCGCCGCGGCCGTGCAAGAGCTCGTGCGGCTGCGCGGCGAGGGTCGCAGCGGCGAGGCGCACGGCGTGCTCGTCGAGGCCGCGATGTGGCCCGCGACGCGCCTGCCCGGCCTCGCCGGTGAACTGCACCGCGCGGGCCTCGGCGCCGACTGGGCCACCCTGCTCTGGGAGGTCGCGTCCCTGCCACCGGACCGGCTGGTCGCGGTGGCCGACGCGCTGGCGGGCGCGGGCCGCCCGGACGACTGCAGGAAGCTGCTGCGCCAGGGCGTCGCACGCCCCGCGCCCGAGATGGCGGAGGCGCTGCTCGGCCTGATCGACGCGGGCCGCGAGCGGGAGGCCCGCGCGCTCCTCGACTCGTATCTGCGCGTGCGCACCCCCGAGGACGCCGCGCGCTGCGCGCACACAGACCCCGGCCGTCTCATACCCCTGCTCCTGGAGACGGCGAAGGCGGTCTCCGACGAGCACCACTGGGACCTCGTGCACGCACTGCGCGTCGCGGGGTTCAGCGCCTGACCCGGTCCGGATCCCCGCGCCCCCGGTCCGTTTCTCGCCCGCTCGGGTGCGAAACGTGATCGACTCAGCCGGTTCACGACGATGGTCTTGCTCAGCCCGTCGGCGGAGGCTTACGTTCTCCTATCTACGCATCAAGTCTACGTGCGTAGAAGCTCTCTGACGTCCTCTCAAGGGCATGTGAAGGAGCAGCTCATGGTCAACGTCGTACGCGCCGCACTGGTCCAGGCGACCTGGACGGGCGACACGGAATCGATGATCGCCAAGCACGAGGAGCACGCCCGCGAGGCGGCACGGCAGGGTGCGAAGATCATCGGGTTCCAAGAGGTCTTCAACGCCCCCTACTTCTGCCAGGTCCAGGAGGCCGAGCACTACCGCTGGGCGGAACCCGTGCCGGACGGGCCCACCGTGACGCGGATGCGGGCCCTCGCCCGCGAGACCGGCATGGTGATCGTCGTCCCGGTCTTCGAGGTCGAGCAGTCCGGCTTCTACTACAACACCGCGGCCGTGATCGACGCCGACGGGTCGTACCTCGGGATGTACCGCAAGCACCACATCCCGCAGGTCAAGGGCTTCTGGGAGAAGTACTACTTCAAGCCGGGAAACGCGGGCTGGCCGGTCTTCGACACGGCGGTCGGCAAGGTCGGCGTCTACATCTGCTACGACCGGCACTTCCCCGAGGGCTGGCGGCAGTTGGGCCTCAACGGCGCCCAGATCGTCTACAACCCCTCCGCCACGTCCCGCGGCCTCTCCGCCTACCTCTGGCAGCTGGAGCAGCCCGCCGCAGCCGTCGCCAACGAGTACTTCGTCGCCGCGATCAACCGCGTCGGCCAGGAGGAGTACGGCGACAACGACTTCTACGGAACGTCGTACTTCGTCGACCCGCGCGGCCAGTTCGTCGGCGAGCGCGCCAGCGACAAGGCCGAGGAACTCGTCGTCAGGGACCTCGACTTCGGCCTCATCGAGGAAGTACGCCAACAGTGGGCGTTCTACCGGGACCGGCGTCCCGACGCCTACGAAGGGCTGGTGGAGCCGTGACGGATCTGTACGACCGCCATCGGGCCGTGCTGCCCGACTGGCTCGCGCTGTACTACAGCCGCCCGCTCGAACTCACCCACGGCGAGGGCCGGCACGTCTGGGACGCCGAGGGCAAGCGGTACCTGGACTTCTTCGGCGGCATCCTCTCCACCATCACCGCGCACGCCCTGCCCGAGGTCACCAAGGCCGTCGCCGAGCAGGCCGCGCGGATCATCCACTCCTCGACGCTGTACCTCAACCGCCCGATGGTGGACCTGGCCGAACGCGTCGCCGCGCTGTCCGGCATCCCCGACGCCCGGGTCTTCTTCACCACCTCGGGCACCGAGGCCAACGACACCGCCCTGATGCTCGCCACCGCGTACCGCCGCTCCAACCAGATCCTGGCGATGCGCAACAGCTACCACGGCCGCTCCTTCACGGCCGTCGGCATCACCGGCAACCGCGCCTGGTCGCCGACCAGCCTCTCGCCGCTCCAGACGCTGTACGTGCACGGCGGCGTGCGCGCCCGCGGCCCCTACGCCGCCCTGAGCGACGCCGAGTTCACCGAGGCCTGCGTCGCCGATCTGCGGGACGTGCTCGGGCAGGCGCGCGGGGGAGTGGCGGCGCTGATCGCCGAACCCGTCCAGGGCGTCGGCGGCTTCACCTCGCCGCCCGACGGGCTGTACGCCGCGTTCCGCGAGGTCCTCGACGAGCAGGGCATCCTGTGGATCTCCGACGAGGTGCAGACGGGTCTGGGCCGCACCGGTGACCACTTCTGGGGCTGGCAGGCCCACGCGGAGAACGGCCCGCCGGACATCCTCACCTTCGCCAAGGGCATCGGCAACGGCATGTCGATCGGCGGCGTCGTGGCCCGCGCCGAGCTCATGAACTGCCTGGACGCCAACTCCATCTCGACGTTCGGCGGCTCCCCGGTCACCATGGCCGCGGGCCTCGCCAACCTCACGTACCTCCTGGAACACGACCTCCAGGGCAACGCGCGTCGCGTCGGCGGACTGCTCATCGAGCGGCTGCGGGCGATCTGCGCCCAGCTGCCCGGCGTGCGCGAGGTGCGCGGACGCGGCCTGATGATCGGCATCGAGCTGGTCAGGCCCGGCACGGACGAGCCGGACCTCGCGGCGGCGTCCGCCGTGCTGGAGGCGGCCCGCGAGGGCGGACTGCTCATCGGCAAGGGCGGCGGCCACGACACCAGCGTGCTGCGCGTCGCGCCGCCGCTCTCACTGACCGTGGCGGAGGCGGAGGAAGGCGCCTCGATCCTCGAACAGGCCCTCGGCAGCGTCTAGTTCACGCCCGGGTTCCCGTCAGTTCCGCAGGTACAGGAAGCAGGAACAGGAAGGGGAGTACCCCCATGAGTACTCGCACTCTGATCACCGGCGGTCTCGTGATCACGGCCGCCGAGGAGGTCCACGCCGACGTACTGATCGAGGACGGCCGCATTGCGGCGCTCGCCGCGGCGGGAACCCAGGAGTGGCGCGCGGACCGTGTCCTGGACGCCACGGGGAAGTACGTGATCCCGGGCGGCGTCGATGCCCATACGCACATGGAGTTCCCGTTCGGCGGCACCGCCTCCTCGGACACCTTCGAGACCGGCACCCGGGCGGCGGCCTGGGGCGGCACCACCACGATCATCGACTTCGCGGTGCAGTCGGTGGGGCGCTCGCTGCGTGAGGGGCTCGACGCCTATTACGCCAAGGCGGCGGGCACCTGCGCGATCGACTACGGCTTCCACATGATCGTCTCCGACGTCAACGAGTCGACGCTCAAGGAGATGGACGGCCTGGTGGGCGAGGGCGTCACCTCGTTCAAGCTCTTCACCGCGTACCCCGGGGTCTTCTACAGCGACGACGGGCAGATCCTGCGCGCGATGCAGAAGGCCGCCACCAACGGCTCCCTGATCATGATGCACGCGGAGAACGGCATCGCGATCGACGTCCTCGTACAGCAGGCGCTCGCCCGCGGCGAGACGGATCCGCGCTACCACGGCGAGGTGCGCAGGGCGATCCTGGAGGCCGAGGCGACCCACCGGGTGATCCAGCTCGCCCGGGTCGCGGAGGCGCCGCTGTACGTCGTGCACGTCTCGGCCGAGGAGGCCCTGGCGGAGCTGGCCGCCGCGCGGGACAAGGGACTTCCGGTCTTCGGCGAGACCTGTCCGCAGTATCTGTTCCTGTCCACCGACAACCTCGCGGAGCCGGACTTCGAGGGCGCGAAGTACGTCTGCTCGACGCCGCTGCGACCGCGTGAGCACCAGGCGGCGCTGTGGCGCGGGCTGCGGACGAACGACCTCCAGGTGGTGTCGACCGACCACTGCCCGTTCTGTTTCACCGGCCAGAAGGAGCTGGGCCGCGGCGACTTCTCGAAGATCCCGAACGGCATGCCGGGCGTCGAGAACCGCATGGACCTGCTCCACCAGGCCGTCGTGGAGGGGCACATCACCCGCCGCCGCTGGATCGAGATCGCCTGCGCGGCCCCGGCCAGGATGTTCGGGATGTACGGCAAGAAGGGCACGATCGCGCCGGGCGCCGACGCGGACGTGGTGATCTACGATCCGGCCGCCGAGCAGGTGATGTCCGCCTCGACCCACCACATGAACGTGGACTACTCGGCGTACGAGGGGAAGCGGACCACCGGGCGGGTGGAGACGGTCCTCTCGCGCGGTGAACTGGTCATCGACCAGCGGGAGTTCACCGGGCGCGCCGGGCACGGGTCGTACGTCACGCGCGGTACGACCCAGTATCCCGGCTAGGGTCTTTCGTTTGGATCAGGCCGGGCTCGCGGGGTCTGGCACGCCCTCCCCCAAGCTCTCGGCTTCGCTCGAGCAGGGAGGTGCCCCCTCCGGCGTTGTCGTCGGTTGTCAACGCTCCGCGTTGCCGCCCTCCTCCGCCTTGCGATCGCACGCACCAGACCCCGCTCCCTGATCCGGCCTGATCCAAACGAAAGACCCTAGCCCAGGAGCCCCTGCTCCAGCCGCGCCGCCATGTGGTTGCGCGCGGGCTTGCCGCTCGCGGTGCGGGCGACGGCGCTGCGCGCCACCTCGACGACGGAGCGCGGGGCGAGTCCGAAGTCGGCCGCGACCCGGTGGGCGATCGCGGTGGTGTCGAGGTGCGCGGCCCGCTCGGGGACGACGAGGAGGGTGAAGGACTCCTCGTGCGGCAGGGCCACGCACTCGGCGACGCCGGGCAGTTCCAGCGCCACCTGCTCGACGTCGGCGGCGAACACGTTCACGCCGCTGACGCTGATGCGGTCGCTCCTGCGGCCGCTCAGATAGAGCCGCCCGGCGCGTAGACAGCCCACGTCGCCGGTGTCGAACCAGGTGGTGCGGTGGTCGGTGGTCCCGTCGTACCCGTTGAACAGCGTGGCGCCGCGCAGTTGGACGGCGCCGACCTGCGCCTCGGCGCACTCCAGGCCCGCCGCGTCGACGATCCGCAGGTCGAGGCCGGGCATGGTGGTGCCCAGGCACGCGGTGCTGACGGGCCCTTCGGTGCGAAAGCCCGTCTCGGCGTCCGTGTAGCGGTGCGAGGTGGCCATCAGCGCGGCCTCGGCGAGGCCGTAGCAGAACACGAGCGCCGTCGGGTCGAAGCCCCAGTGGCGGGTCGCGCTCACGAAGGTGTCGACGGACGGCTTGCGGATCGGTTCGGCCCCGCAGAACACCGTGCGCCAGGCGCGGAACAGGCCGGGGTCGGGGGCCTCCTGGCCCGCCGCCTCGCCGATCCGGGCCGCCAGATAGCGCAGCATGAAATCGGGGAAGGCGCTGTGCACCGCCTCGGCGTCCCGCACCAGGCGCAGGGCCGCGAGGGGCCTGCGCAGGAAGGTGCCGGGCTCCTCGACGACCAGGTCGATGCCCTGGACCAGCGAGGTCAGCACCCCGATGAGGCCCATGTCGTGGTGGAGCGGCAGCGCGATGAGCCCGGCGTGGCCCGGCTTCATGCCCGCGACGTCACGGATGGCCTCGATGTTGCCGAGGACCGCACGGTGGCTGAGCGGGATGGGCCGCGGCATGCCGGTGGAGCCGCTGGTGTACTGGATGAAGGCCAGGTCATCGGGGCCGCCGGGCGCGGGCCCTGGAGCGGCCTGAGGGCGCAGCACGAGCCGGAGTTCGGTCAGGCCGTGCCCGGAGACGCGGAAGCCGTGGCGCGCGTCCTGCTGCCGCATCACCGTGGCGAAGTACTGGGTGAGGATCGCCCCGGGGACGTGCGGCTTGACGGAGACCGGGACGGCGCCCAGGTGGATCAGGCCGAGCAGGGCGAGCACGCCCTCCTTGGAGCTGCCGATACGCAGCATCACGCGGTCCCCGCGGCGTACGCCCTGCTCCGCGAAGCCGCCCGCCGCCGCGGCGATCTGCGCGGCGAACTCGGGGTAGGCCAGGCTCTCGCGCCGGGCGGAGGTGCCGAAGGTGACGGTCGCCTCCGTGCGGTCGGCCTGCCCCGCGAGGGCCTCCTGGAGAGTGGTCGCGATCATCGGTCCTCCTTCGGCAGGTCGAGCAGTGCGTGCAGGTCGGCCCGCCGGATGCGCTTGGTGTCGCGGTCCACGAGCCCGAGCCTGACCCGGCCCCTGGCCACCACGGTGGTGTCGGTGCGCTCGACGTCCTGGGCGAGGGTGAAGCTGTACGCCGAGCGCTCCACCAGCGAGGTGCGGACCACCAGACGGCCGACCGGGTCCCAGTCGACCGCCTTGAGGTAGTCCAGCTTGAGCTGGAGGACCACGGCGACCGGCGTCCCTTCGCTCAGGTCGCCGCCGTGGGCCCGGCCCCACTCCCAGCGGCCCGTCTCCAACAGCTGGACGTACACGCTGTTGTTGAGGTGCCCGGCCCAGTCGAAGTCGTTGGGGCGCAGGGCGACTTCGCAGGCGTGTTCCAGGCGCGGCGGTGCGGTGGTGGTCATGGCGTGTCCCTTCCGTCACTCGGCGGCCGGGCCAGGAGCACCACCACCGCGCCCGCCAGATCGCCGGTGTGGCTGATCGACAGCTCGACGTCGATCCGGTTCCGCTCGCGCCAGGCGGCGAGCTCCCCGTGCAGGCGCAGCCGGGGCTGGCCCGCGGGTCCGTGCACCACCTCGACCTCGGGGAAGGTGTGCGCGGGCCCGCCGCCCATCGAGCTGAGCGCCTTCACGAACGCCTCCTTGGCCGCGAAGAGGCCGGCCAGGGAGGCGTCCGGGGCGGGGCGGGCGCGGCAGTGCGCGCGCTCGCCCCCGGTGAACAGGGCGCCGCTAGCGAGCAAGTGCCGCTTCTCGCGCAGCTCCGTCACGGACTGCAGATCGAATCCGGTCGACATCGTTCGTCCGCAGGCTGGCGAAGTAGGCACGCTTGAGGTCCTCGTACGACTGGGTGTGGATGCCGGTCACCTCGCGGACCAGGGCGAACACGCTGGTCAGCTTCTTCATGTGGACCGAGCCCTCGTGCAGCGCGTCGTCGCCGAGGCCGAACTCCTCCTCGGCGGTGCGGGTCCGCTCCCACCAGTTGACGAAGCCCTCGCGCTCGGTCTGCGCCTCGCGGGCCGAGCCGAACGTCTCGCCGCCGTCGGGCCGCACCCAGGTGTACGCCATCGAGAGGACGTCCTTGATGGGGTAGACCCCGGACTCGACGAGGGCCTTGGCGAAGGAGGCGAAGTACTGCCGGTGCTGCACCTCGTCCTTCATGATCGTGTGGAAGACGTCGCGGACCAGGCCGTCCTCGGTGGTGCGGGACTGCCAGCCGTACGACACGCAGGCCTCGATCTCGACGCACGCCTGGAGGATGCAGACCCGGGCGTAGTTGTCGGTGGGGAAGGCGCCCCGGTGCTCGATCACCTCGTCCTCGTCGATCGGTTCGACCCCGGCCATCTCCATCAGGCGGCCGAAGGCGACCTCGTGGTGGGCCTCCTCCTCCAGCCAGTACCGCGCCGACCAGGCCGCGGCGATGTGCAGCACGTTGGCGCCGAGCGGGTTGGACTCGCGTATCTCGTTGGCGAGTTTGACGCCGTCCACGGCGAGCCTGATGCCCGCGGGCTGGGTGGTGAGTTCGGCGCGCGAGGCGTGCCACAGCGCGGCCTTGTCGCCCTCCGCGGGCCGGTTGAGCCTGCGGCCGTCGAAGAGTTTGTCGGTGCCCCAGCGGCGCTGCTCGTGGTAGCTCTGCTGGACGCGCAGCACATCGCTGACGGTGGCTCCCGCGCGGAGCTCCTTGACGATGTCGGTCATGATCAGCATGGGTCGGGACGCCTTCCGGTCAGGATGAGGTGGTGGCGAGCTGCTTGCCGAGCGCCGACACGACGTCCTCGGCGGTGTGGTCGAGGGTCATCGTCGGCAGCTCCACGTCGTCGTCGACACCGACGTCGGCGAGGGCGCCCGCGAAGGCGTCGAGCAGGTCGATGGAGTTGATGGCGTCGGGCGACGCGACCAGGACGGCGGAGAGCGGCCGCCCGTCGAAGACCTCCTCCTGCGGCAGCCCGAGCCTGCGTGCGACATGGGTCCTGAGTTCGGCGAGCATGGCTGTCTCCCTGTGGGTCGTTCGGTGGGTCAGTGCTGCGGTGCGGCGGCCGGCGCGGTCCAGCCGGGCGTGCGCCCGAGGGCTGCGAGGACGAGGTCGAGGGTGCCCGCTTGCCTGGCCGGGGTCAGGGCGGGCACGAACGCCGCCCCGGGGCCGAGCCTGCGGTCGTCGTCGGGGACCCGCAGGGCGAAGACGAGCGCGGCCTCGGCGACGGATTCGTCGGTACCCGGGTCGGTGCCGAGGGTCTTGGCGACGTCCCAGCCGTGCACGACGTAGTCGAGGAAGTGGAACCCGATCGCGACCGAGGCCGGGAACGTGGTCGTCGTGCTGATCTCCGGCAGGGCGAACTCGCGGGTGAGCACGCCGGGCAGGGCGAAGGCGTCGAGGACTTCGGTGGCGGCGGCGCGGTAGGTCCGCACCGGGTCGTCGCCGAGGTCGGCGGGCCGCCACTCGGAGAGGTCGGTGCCCCCTCCCGCGGCGGCGGCCGCGAAGCCGTGGTGCTGGCCCGCCATGTGCGCGACCAGTTCGCGGAGGTCCCAGCCCGCGCACGGGGTGGGGGCCGCCCAGTCGGCGGGCGTCGCCCGTTCCAGGATGCGAACGCTTTCCAGCACTGCCGTCCGGTCGAGCTTCAGGATGTCCATGCGGATCCTTTCGGCGAGTGGTCGTCCCACACGGCGATATGAGCCGCGGTCGCTCACGTGGGGAGCGCGGACGGAAAAACAATAGCACGACCGTACGTTTAGTTATTGGCGAATGAAAGGGCCGAGGGGTCCCGCCCGCGCGGCCGGACCCCTCGGCCTGGTGCTCCGTGCCCGTGCCGCTACCCGGCGGCCTCCGCGGCCTGCTCGGTGATGAACGCGGCCAGCCTGCCGATGCCGTCGGTGATCTCCGCCAGGCTCAGGGAGCTGCAGGAGAGCCGCAGTTGATGGTCGCCGCCGCCGTCCAGATAGAAGTCGCTCATCGGCGTCCAGAGCACGCCGTAGCCGCGCGCGGAGCGCTCAAGGGCCTTGGTGTCGGCCACGAACGGGACGCGTACGACGAGGAAGAAGCCGCCGTCGGGGCGGTTCCACTCGACGCCCAACTCCTGCCTGCGCTCGGCGGGGAAGTGCCTCTCTAGCTCCGCGAGGATGGCGTTGAGGTTGCGGCGGTAGTACGTGATCCCCGCCGCGTTGGCCTCGCGGAGGCGGCAGCCCGACTCGACGAGGATGCCGCCGATGACGGCCTGGCTGATGGCCGAGGTGTTCACCGTCGTCATGCTCTTGATCTTGGAGAGCTGGTCGGCGAGCAGCGTCCGCTCGCCCGTCGGGCCCACCACCTCCTGGTCGGCCACCACATAGCCGACGCGCGCGCCGGGCAGCGCGGTCTTGGAGAACGACCCCAGGTGCAGCACGCGGCGCTCGCGGTCCAGGGCCTTGAGGGTCGGCCGTGCGGACCCCTCGCGCACGAAGAACCCGTACGGATCGTCCTCCAGGATCAGCAGGTCCTCCTGGGCGGCGATCTCCAGGAGCCGCTCGCGGGCGGCGACGGTCATGCTCGCGCCCGACGGGTTGGCGAAGTCGGGGACCACGTACAGGGCGCGCGGCCTGCGCCCCTGCGCCCTGGTCTCGCGCACGGCGGCGAGGATCGCGTCGGGGTCGGGGCCCGCGGTGCCCTCGGCGACCGGGCGCACCGCGATGTCGAGCAGCCGGGCCGCGCCGGTGACGCCGACGTAGCAGGGCGAGCTGACCAGCAGGGTGTCCTCGGGCCGCGCGAACAGGGCGCGCAGGGAGAGCAGCATCGCCTCCTGGCAGCCGGTCGTCACGACCACCGACTCCGGGCTCACCTCGATGCCCTCGTCGTTGGCGAGGGTGCGGGCGATGAGGTCGTGGATGACGCCGTTGGTGCGGCCGTACTGGAAGAGCAGCGTGCGCACCTGGTCGCGCGACCAGCCGCGCTCCTGCTCCAGGTGGTCGGAGTAGGAGCGCAGGTGGCGCGCGAGGTCCTCGGGCTCGAAGGCGCCCTCGACGGGCCTGCCCGGCGCGAAGGAGATCGCGTCGGGGAAGCGGGCGACGACCTCGTTGAGGAAGTTCATCGCGTCGAGCACCGGATCGGTCAGCGCGCCGTGCAGCTCGTCGAGGCCGAGCGCCCCGGGGACGGGGGTCGCGGGGGTGGTGTCTGCCATGGGATCAGCTTTCCGTGGTGGCGCCGGCGAAGGCGGTGCGCAGATAGGTGGCGGCCTGCTCGACGGCGCGGCGGCCCGCGTCCAGGGTCCCCGACATGGCGAAGAAGCCGTGCGCCACGCCCGGGTAGCGGGTCGCTTCGACGCGTACGCCGCTCTCCCGCAGCCGCGCGGCGTACTGCTCGCCCTCGTCGCGCAGCGGGTCGTACTCGGCGGTGATCACCAGGGCCTGGGGCAGTCCGGAGTGGTCGGGCGCCCGCAGCGGGGAGACCAGCGGGTCGGTGCCGTCCTCGGGCGAGGCCAGGTAGTTGTCCCAGTACCACTGCACGGACTTGTCGTTGAAGAGCAGCGGATCGGTGTTCTCGCGGCGCGACGCGGTGTCGGCGAGGTAGTCCGTGTTGGGGTAGACGAGCAGCTGGGCCAGGAGGTCGGGGCCGCCCGCGTCGCGCGCCATGAGCGAGACCACCGCGGCGAGGTTGCCGCCCGCGCTGTCGCCGCCGACGGCCACCCGCGCGGGGTCGCCGCCGAACCGGCCCGCGTGCTCGACCGCCCAGCGCACGCCCGCGAGGCAGTCCCGCGGCGCGGCGGGGAACTTGTGCTCGGGCGCGAGCCGGTAGCCCACGGCGACGGTGAGGCATCCGGCGGCGTTGGCCAGGCCACGGCAGATCGCGTCGCTGGTCTCCAGGGAGCCGAGCGTCCAGCCGCCGCCGAAGAAGTAGACGAGGACCGGCAGCGGGCCCTCGCCCGCGGGCCGGTAGACGCGCACGGGAAGCGGTCCCGCGGGCCCTGGTATCGACTCGTCGGTCACCTCCGCCACCGGCTCGGGGGTCCCCGAGTCGGCCTGGATGGCGGCGAGATCGGCTGCCCGCGCCTCCTCCAGGGTCATCGTGTACAGGGGACGGACCCCCTGCTCCACGCGCTGGTCGTACAGCGCCTGGAGTTGTGGATCGAATGCCATGGTGCCTCCGGACCAGGGCCGCGGTCCGGCGGACCGCGGTGGGTTTCAGGGTGTGTCGGGCAGCAGGGACGATTCCGTCGCGACGTCGCGGAGACGGTTCAGGATGCCCTCGGCCGCTCTGGCGTAGCAGGTGAAGTTGTCGTGCAGTACGGATTCGGAGTTGGCCATCTCCAGCAGGGCGACCAGCTCGAAGGCGAGTTGGGGGATGTCGGTGTCGTCACGCACCTCGCCCGCCCTCCTCGCCTCGTCGATCGTCTGTTCAAGATATTTGAACCAGCTGCCGTGGGCACCGGCGACCGTGTCGTGCACCTTGCCCTCGCGTGCGTCGTACTCGGCCGAGACGGAGTAGAAGAAGCAGCCGCCGGGGAAGACCCGCTGCTCGGAGTAGGTGAGCCAGCTGGCGCACAGGCTCCACAACCGGTCCACTCCGGCGGGCAGTTCGCGGTTGGGCTGCACGACGTACTCGATGTAGATCTTGATGGCGGCGCGGACGGTGGCCAGTTGCAGCTCTTCCTTCGAGCCGAACAGCGCGAAGACTCCGCTCTTGCTGAGCTTGAGTTCACCTGCCAGACGCCCCAGTGACAGCCCTTCGAGGCCTTCCACCGATGCGATCTCCACGGCGCGCCGCAGGATCAACTGCCGGGTCTGGTTTCCGCGTGCGATCCGCCCGTCGGTGCGGGTCGTGGTCACGCACCACCTCCTCAATCTCCCTGCTCGGGGGGTCGGTGTCCCAGCGGCCGGGATGCACACCCTACTAAGTGGACGACCGTGCGGACATTGTGCAAGAGTACAGTTACTGTACGGCCGTGCGTTTAGTTTGGTGCACGGGTTGAGTGAGTACGGGGGAGACGAAGAGTGACGGCGCTGACGTTGCGCGAGTACCGGGCCGAGGCCGAGGGGCGGCTTCCCGGCCCCGTGTGGGACTTCCTCGAAGGGGGCAGCGGCACCGAGTCGATGCTCACCGAGGGGCGTGCCGCGCTCGACCGGATCCGGCTCCGCCCCCGCGCCCTGGTCGACGTCTCCGCGTGCGACCCGGGCGTGACCCTGCTGGGTGCGCGGCTCGCCGCACCGCTGGGCATCGCGCCCATGGCGTACCACCGACTGGCGCACCCCGAGGGTGAGGTGGCGACCGCGCGAGCGGCCGGCGCGGCGGGCACGCTGCTCACGGTCAGCATGTTCGCGAGCCGCACCCTGGAGGACATCGCCGCGGCGGCGAGCGGCCCCCTGTGGCTCCAGCTGTACTGGCTCAGGCGGCGCGAGCTGCTCGTCGAGCTGGTGCGGCGGGCCGAGGACGCCGGCTATCAGGCGCTGGTCCTGACCGTCGACGCGCCGCGCGTGGCCCACCGGCCGCGCGACGCGCGCAACGGTTTCGCCGTGCCCGCGGGTATCCGCGCGGTGAATGTCGACCCGGCCGTCATGTCGGCGTCCCACGGGGGAGCGGCGGGCGAGTCCGCCATTGCGCGGCATTCGAAGGAGCAATTTGACCCGTCCATTACCTGGAAGGATCTTGCCTGGCTCCGCGAGCGCACTTCTCTGCCGCTCGTATTGAAGGGCGTCCTCGCGCCCGAGGATGCCGAGCTCGCCGTCAAATACGGCGTGGACGGACTTGTCGTCTCGAATCACGGGGGCCGTCAGCTCGATTTCGCGGTCCCGGCGGCCGACGCCCTTCCGGAGATCGTCGAGGCGGTGGGCGGACGTTGTCGGCTCATCCTCGACGGGTCGATCCGGCACGGTGCCGATATCGCGAAGGCGCTCTGTCTGGGCGCCGACGCGGTATTCGTGGGGCGGCCCGCGCTATGGGGACTCGCGCACTCCGGAAGTGCCGGGGTGGGCGGCGTGCTGCGGGTGCTGCTGGATGAGTTCGAAGAAGTGATGGCGCTCATGGGAGCGGCGCGAGTGGGGGACTTCGGGAATTCAGGAATTGTTCATTATTGAACTTGGCATTTGAACGATTCAGCCGATTCCCATTCACCGGATTCATCGGGGTGGATGGGGGTTTTGGCGTGCCCGAAAACGGAAATGTGAGCCGTTTCGGCGGCCCTACTTGCAAGTAGTAATTTAACAGAAATCGACTCTTGATTACTCGATGGTAGTAAGTAACGATGGAGACGTCGCCGAGGGAATAACGGTGGATCTGACACCGAGGGGTTACGGCGACTACCTGCCCGACATGTCTCCGGACAGTGTTGTCATCACGGCATTCGGGTTGTTCGTTGGGGTTTTTAGATGGGTGGGATTGCAGTGGGGGAAACGGCACCCAAAAGGTGCACCGAAGGCGCCTGGGTCGATGACATATTGCTCCAGGGCGACGGAAAGGACATCGCACTTCACCTGGGTGAACCCGTACACCGCGCGGAGCTCCGCGAGCTCGTCGCCGCCGAACAGGCCCGCTTCGAAGCGGCCGGACTGGTCGCGGGAGGCGTGGTCGCCGTCCGGCTGCCGCCCTCGCTCGGCTGTATCGTCGCGATGCTCGCCGGCTGGCGGGCCGGCGCCCAAGTGGCGCTGCTCGACTACCGGCTGACCACCCACGAAGTGGGCAAGGCCGTCGCACGGCTGACCCCGCAGCTCGTGGTGGAGCCGGTCACCGACGTCAGCGGAACGCTCCGCGGCTTCTTCGACGTACGCACCCGCGTCACCCCCCTGCGCACCGGCCGCCCGGCCGCGTCCAAGCACGTCCTCCTCCAGCTCAGCTCCGGTTCGACGGGCCCCTCCAAGGTCATCGGCAGGACCGTGGGCAGCCTCCTCGCCGAGATCGACCGGTACGGCAGGCTCGACGGCTTCCCCCACCGGGGCGAACGCACCGTCGTGCTCGCCTCGATCGTCCACGTGCTCGGCCTGGTCGGCGGCCTCCTCTACGGCCTTGCCAGCGGGACCCAGGTGGTCCTGCCCGCGCGCCAGACGGTCGACGGCATCCTCAAGGCCGTCGCCGCGGGCGACGAACCGACCACCGTCCTCGGAGTCCCCTCGCAGGCGGCGGTGCTCGCCGCCGCGCAGAACCCGCCCCCGCTGCCCCAGCTGCGCCGCATGATCACCGGCGGCGAGCTCGTCAGGGCCGACGTGTGGGAGCGCTTCACCAACGGCTACGGCGCCGAACTCGGTGTCATGTACGGCATGACCGAGGCCGGCGTCATCGCCGCCGACCTCACCGGCGCCACCCGCCCCGGTCTGACCCCCGCGCCCGGCATGCGGGTCCGGGTCGAGGACGGCCAGATCCTGCTCGGCCTGCCCGAGACCCCCTACGTCGGACCCTCCGACCCCGCCCGCTTCGTGGACGGCTGGCTGCGCACCAAGGACGCGGGCAGCTTCGACGACGCCACCGGACTCCTCACGGTGCTCGGCAGGCTCGACTCACAGGTGTCCGTCGGCGGACTCAAGGTGGACCTCTCCGAAGTCGAGGCGTCCATCAGCGCCCTGCCCGGCATCACCGGGGCCGTGGTCGTCCAGGGCACCGGCATCGAAGCCTTCGTGATGGTCGAGGAGCGTGCCGTCTTCGACGGCCTCGCCGACTGTCTCGCCGCCCGCCTCGCCCCCTACAAGCGGCCGCGCACCCTGCACGTGCTGCCCGAACTGCCCCGCACCGCGACCGGCAAGCCCGTGCGCAACGCCGACGTCCTGCGCGCCGCGGCGCGTTCGGCCGCCGGTGTCTGACCGGCTCAGCCGAACTCGCTCGCGGACACCCTGCGCACGTCGAGACGCACGTCGTCGGCGCACGGGGCACTCCCGGTGCCCCCGTGCAGCGCGACACCGATGACGTGCCGCCCGCCGTCCACCACGACAGCCGCGGACACCACACCCGGATCACCGGGCAGCCGCCGCGGCACCACAGGAGCGCCACCCGGCGGCGGCCACTGCCCCGGCAGCGGCACCCGGCGGCTCATGCCGCCCTGCCGCAGGCCCTGGCCGAGCGCCTTGCCGACCGACTCCTTCTGCGTCCACAGCCACAAGAACGCCACTGACTGATCGTCCTCGGGCAGTGCCGTGACCCATGCCGCCTCGGTGGGGTCCAGCCATGCCCGGGACATCGCCGCGGCGCGCAGTCGCCGCACCACTTCCACATCCACCCCCACGGGCGCGAGACCGGTCACCGCGACGGCCAGCGCCCCGCGAGCGTGCGTGACGCTGACGTGCAGCGACTTGCCCGCCCCCGCGAGGACCGGGCGGCCGCTCGCCTCGTGCTCCAACCAGATCTCGGACGGCGCGACACCGGCAAGACCGGCCGCGGCCCGCACCGCCAAGGTGTGCGCCCCGCGCCGCTCGTCGCCGTCCGTGGTGCACCACAGCACCGTCACCGTGTCCGGGGAACCGCCCGGATGCCTGTCCATGAAGAGGGAGTCAATCAAATGTCCGCTGAGGTTGAGAAGTTCATCATCGAGGCCCTCCAGAACATGAACTACGACGTTTCCGACGTAACCGGCGAGACCCCGCTCGGCCCGGCGGGCCTGGACCTGGAGTCCCTCTCCGTCGCGGAGATAGCCATCCAGGTCGAGGACACCTACGGCGTGAAGTTCGAGGAGGACGAGATGGAGACCGTCGCGCTCCTGACCGTCTCCGGCCTGGTCAAGGAGATCGTCGAGCGCGCGTCCGCCGCCGCCGCGACGGCCGGGTGAACCCAGGAACCGTCCTGGCCCGCCGGGCGAACCCTCCCCGCCCCGGTGCCCACGGCAGCGGGCGGGAGGGAATGTCCCGCGGCCGGTGAGCGAGGCGGTCCGAGCGCGCGCACCCCGCCCACGGCGCCTGCCCTCGCCCACGGTGCCCGCGCGCACCCCCTCGCTCGTACGCACCCCCTCGCTCGCGCGCACCCCTCGCTCACCGAGCGTCCTTACGCCACGAGCACGACCCAGAGAGTGGAGACACCGGGGAATGAATCCCAAGAACGAGCGCGCAGAGCTCGCCGGCGACCAAGGTCTCGGCGTCGGCAACGTGCTGACCACGCTGCTCGAGCGGGGCACCGGCCTCGACGCGCCGAGCATCACCTTCGACACCGAGGTCGACGGGCACCCCGCCTGGCAGGCCCACACCCTCGCCGGGCTGGGGGAGCGGGTCGCGGCGCGGGCCGCGGCACTGCACGCCCGCGGCGTCCGGCCCCGTGACGTGGTCGCCGTCTATGTGACCGCGGGCGCCGACCAGGTGCTCAGCTACCTCTCCCTGACGCGGGTCGGCGCGATCCCCGCCCTGGTCAACGGACGGGTCCCGGCCGAGCAGGCCGGCGAGTACATCAAGCGGCTGCGGGCCGTCGGCGTCATCGCCGACACCGCGCACTGGGACTCCCTCAAGGACCGGGACATCGAGACGCCGCTCCTGGCGGACCCCGCGGACCTCGGCAAGGGCGATCCGGCGGCCGCCCCCAAGCCCTACCGCCACCACGGCAGCGAGCCCGCGGTCATCACCCACTCCTCGGGCACCACGGGACTGCCCAAGGCCGTCACCCACTCGCACCACAGCCTCTTCGCGGCCATCCGCCACCGGCTCTCGCTGCCCAAGGGCCAGGGCGTCGACCGGATGCTGGGCGCACTGCCCTCGGCGCACGCGGCCACCGTCATCGCGGTCAACCTCGCGCTGACCAACCGTACGCAGCTCGCCGTGCTCTCCCAGCAGGCCGGCGGCCCGGTGCTCGACGCCATCGAGTCCTGGCAGCCGCACAGCGTCCTCGGCTTCGCCACCACCTGGTCGGAGCTCGCGGGAGAGGACTTCACCCACCGCGACCTGGACTCCGTGCGCACCTGGTGGAACACCGGGGACTGCGCGCACGAGGCGCACATCCGCAAGCTCATCGCCGTCGGCATGCGCGAGTCCGTCACCTCCAAGGGCCGGGTCCGTACGCGGGGTTCGTTCTTCGTCGACGGCCTCGGCTCGTCGGAGATGGGGCACTCCCAGTTCCACATCACCCACACGCCCGAGACCACCCGCTACGGCCGCTGCATCGGCAAGCCGCACGCGTTCTCCGACGTGGCCGTCGTCGACGACGAGGGCGAGCGGCTCGGCACCGGACAGGTGGGACAGCTCGCGGTCAACGCGCCCACGCTGTCGCTCGGTTACTGGAACGACTCGGTGACCACCTACCGCACCCGCAGGGACGGCTACTTCCTCACCGGGGACCTCGTCTTCCGTGACGAGGACGGCTACTACTACCACGTCGACCGGATGGTGGACTCCGTCGAACTCGCCGACGGCAAGCGGCTCTTCACGATGCTGTGCGAGGAGCAGGTGCTCGCGGACTGCGCCGACGTGCGCGAGTGCACCGTCGTCGCCGTACGGCAGGACGAGCGGGTCGTCACCTCCGTGCTGCTCTTCCTCGACCCCGAGGCCGACCAGGAGGCCGACCGCACCGCGGAGGTGCTCGCCGCCCTCGAACCCCATGTGGCCGCCACCGTCGACCGCGTGGTCGTCGTCAGCCCGGACCGCATCCCGCTCGGCGCGACCGGCAAGGTCCGCAAGATCCTGCTGCGCCAGCGCTTCCTGGACGGCGAACTCCTCTCCGCCCGGGGCACCGCGGGGGTGGCGGCATGACACGGCCCACCGCCGCTTCCGGCGCCGTCGTCACGGGTCTCGGCGCCTTCACCCCGCTCGGCCGCGGCGCGGCGGAGAACTTCGACGCGCTGTGCCACGGCAAGTCGGGCCTGCGCAGGCCGCCCGAGGGCCACCTCCTGGCCGGCAGCGTCGACGTCGCGGGCATCGCCCCCGCGATCGAGGCACGCGAGGTGCTGCCGCCCAGCGAGGGCCGCCTCGTCGACCGCTACGCCCTGATGGCGCTGGCCGCCGCGGACGACGCGCTCGCCGACGCGGGCCTGGTCGTCGGCCGCGACGTCGACCCGCACCGGGTCGCCGTGATCGTCTCCAGCGGCGCCGGCGGCCTCTCCACGTACGAGGAGCAGGCCCAGGCCAGGGCCCAGCGCGGCCCGACCGCGGTCAGCCCCTATCTGCTGCCGGGCATGCTGCCGAACATGGCGGCCGCCCGCATCGCCATCAAGCACGGGATACGCGGCTGGAGTTCGGCGATCGCCACCGCCTGCGCCGCCGGTGCGCACGCCGTCGCCGAGGCCGCCAGGCTGATCCGCTACGGCGAGGCCGACGTGGTGGTCTGCGGCGGCGCCGAGGCTCCGCTCAACCCGACGTCCGCCCTCGCGTTCGCCCACGCCAGGGCCCTCGCGCAGGGCTGGGGCGACGACCCGGAGGCGGCCAGCCGCCCCTTCGACCGGCGCCGCAACGGCTTCGTGCTCGCCGAGGGCGCGGGCGTGCTCGTCGTCGAGCGCGTCGGCCACGCGGACGCCAGGGGCGCCGCGGGCTACGCCGACCTGCTCGGCTGGGGCGCCACCACCGACGCCCACCGGCCCACCGCGCCGCGCCCCGACGGCGACGGAGCCGCGCACAGCATGCGCGGCGCGCTCGCCACGGCCGGGCTCACGCCCGAGGACATCGGCTACATCAACGCGCACGGCACCGCCACCAAGCTCGGCGACGTCGCGGAGACCAAGGCCGTCCGTGCCGTGTTCGGCGCGAACGCCCCCGCGATCAGCAGCACGAAGTCGATGACGGGACACCTGCTGGGCGGATCCGGCGCGGTCGAGGCGGCGTTCAGCGCCCTGGCCATCTCCCGGGGCGTCCTGCCGCCGACCCACAACCTCGACGAGGTGGACCCCAACTGCGACCTCGACCACGTGCGGGGCGAGGCACGGCAGCAGCGCGTGGAGGCCGCGATCTCCAACTCGTTCGCCTTCGGCGGCCACAACGTCAGTCTGCTGCTCGGCACGGCCAGCAGCCGCAAGAAGCGCTAGAGGAAAGGGAATCGTGAACATCGGAGCTGTCGACCACATCGAGTTCTACGTCGGGGACGCCCAGCAGTCGGCGTTCTTCCTGTGCACCGCGTTCGGCTTCCGGGTGTGCGGCCAGGCGGGCCCCGAGACGGGCCAGGCCGACCGGCGCTCGCTGCTGCTGCGCCAGGGCGGCATCGAGGTCGTGCTCACCTCCGCGCTGACCCCCGAGCACCCGGCGGCCGCGTACGTCGCCCAGCACGGTGACGGCGTGGCCAACATCGCCTTCGAGGTCGACGACGCCGCCCAGGCGTTCGCGCTGGCGGTGGAGCGCGGTGCCACCGCCGTCGAGGAGCCGCGCACGCACGCCAAGGAGGGCACCGAGGTGGTCACCGCCGCCGTGCTCGGCTTCGGCGACGTCGCCCACCGCTTCGTACAGCGCACCGGCGACCGGGCCGAGTTCCTGCCCGGCGTGATGGACATCTTCGCCGAGGACCCGGACGAGGGCGCGCACCTGCTCAACTCCGTCGACCACGCGGCGATCTGCCTGCCCGCCGGCCAACTGCGCCCCACCGTCGCCTTCTACGAGAAGGTCTTCGGGTTCAGCCAGATCTTCGAGGAGTTCATCGAGGTCGGCGAGCAGGCCATGGACTCCAAGGTGGTGCAGAGCCCGTCCGGCAAGGTGACCTTCACGCTCATCGAGCCGGTCACCGACCGCAAGCCGGGGCAGATCGACGGCTTCCTCGCCCGGCACGGCGGCGCGGGCGTGCAGCACCTGGCGCTCCTCGCCGACGACATCGTCGCCGCGGTGCCCGCCCTGGAGGCGCGCGGCGTGCGGTTCCTGGAGACCCCCGACGCGTACTACGACGAGCTGGAGGAGCGTCTGGGCCGTCCCGAGCTGAAGATCGAGGACCTGCGGCGCACCAACGTCCTGGTCGACCAGGACCACTGGGGCCAAGTCTTCCAGATCTTCACCCAGTCCCTGCACGTCAGGAAGACCTTCTTCTGGGAGGTCATCGACCGGCACGGCGCCCGCACGTTCGGCAGCGGCAACATCAAGGCCCTCTACGAGGCCGTCGCCCGCGAGAAGGCCACCGCCTGACCGGACGGAGCCGTCCGCGCTCCCCGCTCCCGCACCACTGCGGCGCAGCACCCTCACCACCCTCAGTACGACCTGCGCCGCAGCATCCGCATCGCAGCACTCGCACCGAAGGAAGACCCGTGACCGTTCACGATGCCACGCTGTTCGAACTGACGGAGGAGGAGCGCGAACTCCTCCCCACCGACGAGGACGTCCTCTTCTACGCCCAGCACGGCTGGTACCTGTCCAAGAAGCTCTTCACGGACGAGGAGATCGACCTCCTGGAGTCGGCGAGCGAGAACTTCTACGCCGGGCACCGCGACCGCACCCTGCCGGTCCGCCCGCCCAAGCTCGCCTACTGGGAGCCGGAGCACGGCCCGGTCCAGCGGCACAACGACTACATCCACTACGAGGACGACACGATCGGCCGCATCCTGCGCAAGCCGCTGCTCGGCGCGGTGGCCGCCAGGATCGCCGAGGCCGAGCAGATACGGGTGTTCCAGTCCACCCTGATCTTCAAGCCGCCGGTGGCCGAGGAGCAGTCGAACATCGTGCCCTGGCACTTCGACCGGCACTACTGGGCCACGTCCACCTCCGAGCGGATGCTGACGGCGTTCATCCCCTTCCACGACTGCGGCGAGGAGATGGGCACCATCACCATGGTGGACGGCAGCCACCAGTGGAAGGAGATCGCGGAGAACGACACGACCTCGCTGCACTTCGCCGAGCGCGACCGCAGCGAACTCGACGTGATGCTGGAGGAGAACGCGAGCTACAACGGCGTCGAGGTCGTCAAGATCCCCGTCCACATCCCCAAGGGCCACGTCAACTTCCACCACTGCCGCACCTACCACGGCAGCGGCGCGAACGTCAGCGACCGCCCGCGCCGCGCCATCTCCTTCCACCTCCAGGACGGCGAGAACCGCTACCGCGACTTCCGCCGCTCGGACGGCACCGCGGTCGCCTACAACCACGACGTGCTGGTGCGCAGGACCGCCGCGGGCACGCCCGACTACAGCGACCCCGAGTTCCTGCCGCTGCTGTGGAGCAGCCGCTGATGCGCAGTGCCGCGGTGGTCGGAACCGGACTGATCGGTACCTCCATCGCCCTGGCCCTGCGGGGCCGGGGCGTGCCCGTCCACCTCATCGACCGCGACCCCGAGGTGGCGCGGACCGCCGCGGAACTCGGGGCCGGCGAGGTCGGTTTCCCGCGCACGCCGGTGGACATCGCCGTCCTCGCCGTACCGCCGCAGCACGTCGCCGCGACGCTGCACGAGTACCAACTGCGGGAACTGGCGGTCGACTTCACCGATGTGGCCAGCGTCAAGGTGCGGCCGCAGGAGGAGGCGGCGGAGCTCGGCTGCGATCTGACCCGCTATCTGGGCGGCCATCCGATGGCGGGCCGGGAGCAGTCGGGGCCGCTCGCGGCGCAGGGCGACCTGTTCCGCGGCAGGCCGTGGGTGCTCACCCCGGCGCCGCAGACCGGTGCGGCGACCGAGCGGCGGGTGCGGGAACTGGCCGCGCTCTGCGGGGCGAGGCCGCTGGTGATGGCGCACGCCGCGCACGACAGGGCGGTGGCCCTCACCTCGCACGCCCCGCACGTGGTGGCGAGCCTGGTGGCCGCCCGGCTGCTCGACGGCGACGACTCGCAACTCCAGCTCGCCGGGCAGGGGTTGCGGGACGTGACGCGGATCGCCGGGGGCGACGCGGAGCTGTGGACCGACATCCTCGGCTCCAACGCCACGGCGGTCGCGGAGGTACTCGCCGAGGTCGCCACCGAGCTCGGCACGCTCGTGGACGCGCTGCGGGTCATGGGCGCGGCCTCGCCCGCCGTACCGCCCGAGCGGTACGGAACCAGCAGGGCGCACCTCACCACGGCCCTGGTGCGCGGGGTGCGGGGGCGCGGCAGGATCCCGGGGCTCGCCCCGGCCGCACCGCGCCTGACCGGTGCGGCGGCCGCCACCTGAGGCACCGGTGACCGGGGTGCCGACGCCGGGCCGTGGGACACGGCCACAACGACTTTCGATTCAGTGGAGAGACTGACTATGACCAGCCGACGGCTCGACGTCTGCCTCATCGGTGCCGGGCCCCGCGGGCTCTCGGTCCTTGAACGGCTGTGTGCGAACGCCGTGTCGGCCCCGGCGGAGACGGTGATCACCGTGCACGTGGTCGACCCGTTCCCGCCCGGCGCCGGGCAGGTGTGGCGTAGCGACCAGTCCGCACACCTGCTGATGAACACGGTGGCCTCCCAGGTCACCATGTTCACCGACGAAAGCGTGGAGGTCCGTGGTGAGCTCGCGCCGGGGCCCAGCCTCTATGAGTGGGCGCGCTTCCTCGTCCTGATCGGCCCGATGGACGACCGGCACTACGCGGATCACGTGCTGGCCGAGGCCCGCGCGCTCGGACCCGACTCCTACCCCTCGCGGGCCTTCTACGGCCACTACCTGGAGTGGGTCTTCCAGCGGGTCGTGAAGACGGCGCCGAACCGGCTGACCACCGTCGTCCACCGGGCCCGTGCGGTGGCCCTGGACGACGAGCCCGGCCCGGCGGACGGGCCCGGCGGCGCGGACCGGGGCGGCCTGCTCGACGGCCGCACGCAGAGCGTCCTGCTCGACGACGGCACCCTGATCGAGGGGCTGGACGCCGTCGTCCTGGCCCAGGGCCACCTGCCGGTGCGCCGCTCGGCGCGCCAGCGCGAACTCGGCGGCTTCGCGCGGACGCACGGCCTCGGTTACGTGGTGCCCGCCAACCCCGCCGACGTGGACCTCTCGCCCGTGGCGGCGGGCGAGACGGTCGCGCTGCTCGGGCTGGGCCTGAACTTCTTCGACTACATGGCGCTCCTGACGCTCGGCAGAGGCGGCAGGTTCGAGCGGCGTGCCGAGGACGCCGGTGGCGGGCTCGTCTACCGGGCGTCGGGCCGCGAGCCGCGGCTGGTCGCCGGGTCCCGGCGTGGCCTGCCCTTCCACTCGCGCGGCGAGAACCAGAAGGGCGCGCACGGCCGGCACGAGCCCGCCGTGCTGACCCCCGACGTGATCAAGGACCTGTGCGAGCGGTCCGGGCGCCACGGCGGCATCGACTTCCGCGCCACGCTGTGGCCGCTGGTCTCCAAGGAGGTCGAGACGGTCTACTACACCGCGCTGCTCACCGGCCGGGGCCGCCCGGTCGACGCCGAACTGCTGCGTACCCGCTATCTGGCGGCGGAGCCGGGCGGCGCGCGGGAGCAGGAGATCCTGGACGCGTACGGCATCGAGGCGGCGGACCGCTGGGACTGGGACAAGATCGCCCGTCCCTGTGCCGGACGGGAGTTCGGCGAGCCCGCGGAGTTCACCGACTGGCTCGTCGGCCATCTGCGCGAGGACCTCAGGGCGGCCCGCGCGGGGAACGTGGCGGGGCCGCTGAAGTCGGCGCTCGACGTCCTGCGCGATCTGCGCAACGAACTGCGGCTGATCATCGACCACGGCGGCCTGACGGGCCGTTCGCACCGCGCGGACCTGGACGCCTGGTACACGCCGCTGAACGCCTTCCTCTCCATCGGGCCGCCCGCCCGGCGCATCGAGGAGGCCATCGCGCTGATCGAGGCCGGGGTGCTGCGCGTGCTCGGCCCCGACGTGCGGGCGGCGCAGGACGAGGACGCGCGGGCGTTCACCGTCGAGTCCGCCGCGGTGCCCGGCTCGCGGACCTGGGCGAGCACCCTGATCGAGGCCAGGCTCCCGGAGATCGACCTGCGGGTGACCGCCGATCCGCTGCTGCTGCGGCTGCTCCAGGAACGCCAGTGCCGTTCGTACGAGGTGACCGACCCCGACGGCTCCGTGTACGAGACGGGCGGACTCGCCGTCACCGACGCGCCGTTCCACCTGATCGACGCGGCGGGCCGGGCCCATCCGCGGCGCTTCGCCTTCGGGGTGCCCACCGAGTCCGTGCACTGGGCGACCGCGGCGGGCATCCGGCCCGGCGTGAACTCCGTGACGCTCCAGGACTCCGACGCCATCGCCCTCGCCGTACTCGGCCTCGGCCGGGGCGCGGGCCAGGAACGGGACGAGGACCAGCAGGACAGCGAGATGTGGGGAGAGCTGACAAGGTGACGAGCTCCGTGCACCCGATCGACACCGGACTGCTCAGCCCGGTCCGCGCGGGAACCCCGGCCGAGGCCGCGACGTCCGACGGCGCCTGGCTCCAGGCCATGCTCGACGCCGAGGCGGCCCTCGTCCGCGCCCAGGCGGCGCTGGGCAACGTGCCCGCGCGGGCCGCCGGGACCATCACCGAGCTGGCCCGCGCCGACCTTCTGGACCTGCGGGAACTCGCCGTGCTCAGCAGGGGCGCGGCCAACCCGGTGGTCGCCCTGGTGCAGGCGTTCACCCGCCTGGTGGCCGACAAGGACCCGGCGGCGGCCGACCACGTGCACCGGGGTTCCACCAGCCAGGACATCTTCGACACGGCGCTGATGCTGGTCGCCGACCGCACCCTCGCCGTCCTGCTGGCGGACCTGGAGCACATCGCGGGCTCGCTGCACGCGCTGGCCGAGGAGCACACGGACGCGCTGATGGCGGGCCGCACGCTCGCGCTGCACGCGGTGCCGACGACGTTCGGCCTCAAGGCGGCGGGCTGGCTGACCGCGGTGGCCGAGGCCGCGGACCGGCTGCGGGTGCTGCGGGACGGCGGCCTCGTCGTCCAACTGGGCGGCGCGGCGGGCACGTTGGCCGGCTACGTCGAGTACGAGAAGCTGCACAGGGGCGGCCCGTTCGTGGAGGGTTACGCGCGGCGGCTGACCGACCGGTTCGCCGCGGAGACGGGCCTGAGCGCCCCGACGCTGCCCTGGCACAGCAACCGCCTGCCGATCGCGGCGATCGCGGCCGAACTCGCCCTGGTCGTCGGGGTGCTCGGGAAGATCGCGGTGGACGTGCAGTCGCTGGCCCGTACCGAGGTCGCCGAGGTCGCCGAGCCGGCCGCGGCGGGCCGGGGCGTCTCGTCGGCGATGCCGCAGAAGCGCAACCCCGCGCTCGCCACCCTGATCCGCTCGGCGGCCCTCCAAGTCCCGGCGTACGCGAGCGTGCTGACGCAGGCGATGCTGTCGGAGGACGAGCGCTCGGCCGGTGCCTGGCACGCCGAGTGGCAGCCGCTGCGGGAGTGTCTGCGCCTCGCGGGAGGCGCCGCGCACACCGCGCGCGAGCTGGTGGCCGGCCTGGAGGTGCGTCCGGCGCGGATGCGCGAGAACCTCGGACTGACCGGCGGTCTGATCGTCTCCGAGCGCCTCGCGGCGGTGCTCGCGCCCGCGCTCGGCAAGGCCGTGGCCAAGGAGGTCATGAGCCGGGCCGCCCGCGAGTCCGCCGCCTCCGGCCGCTCCCTGGTGACGGTGCTCGCCGGGGAGCCCGAGGTCGCCGAACGCTTCGACGCCCGCGCCCTGGAGGAGCTGCTCGACCCGGCCGGATACACGGGCGCGGCAACGGAGTTGACGCACGAGGCACTGCGTCGCCACCCCTCCGCATCCGTGCGGACGGAGGGGGACGCATGAGCCGCGCGGAGCTGGTCGTCGGAGGTGTCCTGAACGCGGTGGCGCGGCCCGCGCCGGGGCTCGCGGGGCGGCTGGCCTTCGGGCTCTTCCGCACCCCGGTGCGGCGCGGGAAGGTACTGCCCGCCGAGCGCGCCGCCCATGAGCGCGCCGTGACCGAGGAACTCACCGTCAACGGCAAGCAGGTGCGGGTCTACCGCTGGGGCACCGGCGAGCGTCCCGTCCTGATGCTGCACGGCTGGCAGTCGAGGGCCTCGCGGTACGCCGCGTTCGTGCCGCGCCTCGAAGCGCTCGGCCTCACCCCTATCTCCTTCGACGCCCCCGGACACGGGAGTTCGGGGGGCCGCTCCACGACGATCCTGGAGTACCGGGAGATCATCGGCCGACTCCAGCGGACGTACGGGGCGTTCCACTCGGCCGTCGCGCACTCCCTCGGCGCCACCAGCATGCTCCTGGCGCTGCGCGGCGAGGTGCGGGCCGGTCGGCTCGTCACCGTCGCCGCGGTGAAGGACTTCGGGCACTTCCCCGACGAGTTCGCCCGGATCCTGGGGCTCCGGCGTGCGCTGCGCGAGGACCTGCGCGACCGCATCGAGCACCGCCTGTTCGCCGAAGTCACCGACCCCTGGAGGCTGTTCGACGCCACCCGCGCGACGGAGGAGATCGACGTGCCGATGCGGATCATCCACGACACGGACGACGAGATGGTGCCGGTGGCGCAGGCGCACGCGCTGAAGGCGGCCTACGGGGAGCGCGCCGAGCTGGTGATCACCGAGGGGCTCGGGCACCGGAAGGTGCTCGGCGCACCGCAAATCGTCGAATCCGCCCTGGAGTTCATCGCGCGTTAGAGCGGCCGTCAGCCGTCCGTGCCGGTCCTCCCTTTTAAAAGAACGACCGGTCGTTTAGTTTTATCGGGCATCCGATGCCGGCTGCGGATCCGACCACGAAGGGAACCACCCATGACCACCAGTTCACCTCCCTCGCCCGGGGCGGGGCAGAGGGACGTCGCAGGTGTTGGCGACGGGCAGGCGCAGCAGGCCACGACCGGCTCGTCGGCGGCCGCGAAGCTCGCGCTGTTCGTCGCGTCCGGTGCCACCTTCCTCGCCGTGCTCGACACCACGGTCGTCAACATCGCCTTCTCCGACCTGCGCGGCGACTTCACCGACGCCTCGCTGTCCCAGCTGACCTGGGTCGTCACGGCGTACACCGTAGTGTTCGCCGCGCTGCTCGCGGTCGCGGGCCGCGTCGCCGACGTCATCGGGCGCAAGAAGCTGTTCCTCTGGTCGACGGTCCTGTTCACCGTCGCCTCGGTGCTCAGCGGGTTCGCCACCGGCGTGCCGATGCTGGTGGGCGCCCGTGCGCTGCAAGGCGTCGGCGCGGCCGGGATGATCCCCTCCGCGCTCGGTCTCGTCCTCCAGCACACCCCGCCGGCCCGCCGCCAGGTCGCCGTCGGCGTGTGGGGCGCGGTCGGCTCCATGGCCGCGGCCGTCGGGCCGAGCCTCGGCGGACTCCTGGTCGACGTGTGGGGCTGGCGCAGCGTCTTCCTGATCAACCTCCCGATCGGCCTCGTCATCGTGGCCATCTCCGCCCGCCTGACCGGCGACACGCCGAGCGGCCGCAAGCTGCCCGACCCGGTCGGCACCCTCGCCCTGGCCCTCGGCATCGGCGGCGTCGTCTTCGGCGTGACCCAGGGCACCGACTGGGGCTGGGGCAGCGGCTCGGTCCTCGGGCTGATCGTCGGCGGCCTCGCGCTCGCCGTCGTGGCGCTGCTGCTCTCCGGGCGGCAGAGCGCGCCCGCCATCGAGCTGGACCTGTGGCGCAACCGCACCTTCGCCGCGACCAACGTCTCCTCGCTGCTCTTCGGCGCGGCCATGTACTCCTACCTGCTCAGCTCCCTGCTGTTCCTCAACGCCATCTGGGGCTACTCCGAGCTGAAGGCGGGCCTCGCGGTCACGCCGGGTGCCTTCAGCGCCGCGCTCGGCGCGATCGTGGTGGGCCGCAGGGTCGGGCCGCGCTCGCAGTGGGCCGCGGTGGCCGGCGGGTCGCTGCTCTTCGGCGCCTCGTGCGCCGCGATGTACCTGTTCCTCGACACCGACCGGCAGTACGCGGCAGTCTGGCTGCCCATCGGCATCCTGGGCGGCCTCGGCATCGGTGCCGCGCTGACCGCCATCTCCAACGCCGCCACCGCCGCACTGGAGCCGCAGCGCTTCGCGTCCGGCACCGGCCTGCTGATGACGACACGTCAGATCGGCGGCGCGCTGGGCATCGCGGCGCTCGCCGCGATCCTCGAACGCCACAACGTCCTGGACGACACGGGGTACTTGCAGGTGTTCCTCGCCTGCGCCATCGGCTCCGTCGCGGCCGCCGCGGCGGCGCCCTGGATCCGCGCCCGAACGCAGTAGCACCGCAGGTGGGGGGTGACCGGTCCGCCCGGACCGGTCACCCCCACCACCTCCCGACCACGAAGCGAAGAGAGAGCGCAATGCCACCCATCGACCGGTCCGACCGAGGCGCCGCACGCGCGGAGCATTCCCTCCTGGCCGAGCTCCAGCCGGTGGTGGAGGAGAACCTCCACCGCCACCACGGGGTCGCCAAGGAGTGGTTCCCGCACGAGTACATCCCCTGGAGCCAGGGCCGGGACTTCGAGGGTCCGCTCGACGGCGCGGCCTGGGCACCGGAGGAGGCCACCCTCCCCGAGGTCGCCCGCACCTCGCTCGTGGTGAACCTGCTGACCGAGGACAACCTGCCCGGCTACCACTTCGCCGTGGCCGAGTTCGGCAAGGACGGGGCCTGGGGCACCTGGGTCAACCGCTGGACCGCGGAGGAGGCCAGGCACGGCACCGCGCTGCGCGACTACCTCCTGGTCACCCGCGCCGTCGACCCGCGCGCCCTGGAGCGGGCCAGGATGGCGCACATGGAGGGCGGCTACGACCGGCCCGACAACTTCAGCGCCGTGCACGCCATCGCGTACGCCGCGTTCCAGGAGCTCGCCACCCGCATCTCGCACCGCAACACCGGCCATGTGAGCACCGATCCGGTCTGTGACGCCCTGCTCGCGCGGATCGCGGCCGACGAGAACCTCCACATGGTCTTCTACCGCAACCTCGTCGAGGCCACGTTCGAGCTGGCGCCCGACACCGCCATGGAGGTGGTCAGGGACGTCGTCATCGGGTTCGAGATGCCCGGTTCGACGATCAAGGACTTCGGGCGCAAGTCCGCGGAGATCGCCCTCGCGGGCATCTACGACCTGCGCCTGCACCACGACAGCGTGGTCATGCCGATCCTGCGCAAGCTGCGCGTCTTCGAGCGCGACGGGCTCGGCCCCGCGGGCGAGGCGGCCCGTGAGGAGCTCGCCCTGTTCCTGTCGAGGCTGGACACCCAGGCCACCTCCTTCACCGACCGGCGTGAGGGCATCAGGGCGTCCCGTGCCAAGCGAGCGGCCGCGATGGCCTCCTGAGGGCCCGCCCGATCTCTACGGCCCCTCCGTGGAGGCGATCTCCGCGGCCCCCCGTGGAGGCGGGCAGGCCCCGTCCGCTCCGTACCGGCACCTACTCGAGAACAGGACAAGCTCATCAGTACCGACAAAGTTCAGCTGTCGCCGTACCAGCGAGACATCTGGTTCGCGGAATCCCGGGCGCCCGGCAGCCCGCAGTTCAACGGTGCCGTCTACGAGCGGTTCACCGGAGCCGTCGACACCGAGCTCCTGCGCGCCTGCTTCACGCGCGTCCTGGAGCGGCACGACACCTTCCGGCTCCGCTTCGACGACGCCGACGGCGTGCCGTGCCAGTGGCTCGCCGACACCCTGCGGGACGACGGCGACCCCGTCGTCGACATCGTCGACCTCGCCGCGGAACCCGACCCCGAGGCGGCCGCACGGGCCTGGCGCGAGCAGACCATGGCCGTCCCGTTCGAGCTGCGCGAGAAGCGGCTGTTCCGCGCCACGCTGCTGCGCGAGGGCGACGACGCGGTCCAGCTCTTCCTCAAGGGCCACCACCTGCTGCTCGACGGGCGGGGAGCGGAGGTCCTGCACACCGAGCTGATGGAGGACTACGCGCGCCGCGCCCGGGGCCAGGCGCCCCGCGACCGCGGCCCCGCCCCGTCCGTGCTCACCGTCGTCACCGGCCGCGACGAGTACTTCGCCGCCCAGGAGTACGCGGACGACCGGGCGTACCACCGCAGTGAACTGGCCCTGATGGAGCCGGACTTCTTCACCCGGCACGTCCCCGAATCCGGCGCGTCGTTCGGACTGCACGCCTTCACGCTGCCGGGCGCCGTGGTCGAGAGCATCAAGGAGAGCGGCAGCACCCCCTTCGCGTACGTCGCCGCCGCGCTCGGCACCTGGCTGGCCCGGGTGCACCGGTCCACGCAGGCCGTGATCGGCATACCGCTGCTCAACCGGCGCACCCGCGCCGAGCTGACCGCCATCGCGCAGTACGCCAACACGCTGCCGCTGCGCATCGAGGTGCCCGAGGGAAAGCCGCTCGCGGACATCGCCGCCGCCGTCCAGGAGTCGGCGGGCGACCTCCAGCAGCACCAGCGGCTGCCGATCGGGGACCTGCTGCGGGAACTGCCCGCCGACGGGTCGAGGGAGCGCAGGCTCTTCGACGTCACGCTGTCCTATCTGACGCTGCGCAATCCGCTGCCGCTGGACGGCGTGGAGCGCGGGGGAGTGTCGTTCACCGCGCCACCGCACGAGCAGGAGGCCCTCGCGGTCGCCGTCGTCGCCTCCCGGGCCAGCTCCGACCTGCGCATCGAAGTGCGCTACGCCACCGACGTGTTCGACGACGACCTGACCGTCACCTCGCTCGTGGAGCATCTGACGTCGCTGATCGCGCACGCGCTCGACAAGCCCGAACTGCCCGCGGGCGAGCTGTACATGCTCGCCGCGCGCGAGCAGGAGGACCTCCAGCGCTTCGCCAGGGGCCCGCGCGTCCCGTTCGCCGACGACACCACCCTGCACGCCCTGTTCGAGGAACGGGCGGCCCGCTTCCCGGACTGTCCCGCGCTGCTCGGCGACGACGAGCAGGAGACCATCGGCTACGCCGAACTCGACGCGCTCGCCAACCAGGTGGGCCGCACCCTGCGCTCGCGCGGCGTGGGCCGCGACGACCGCGTCGCGGTGCTCATGGAGCGCGGCCCGCGGATGCTCGCCGCCGTCCTCGGCGTCCTGAAGTCCGGCGGCGCGTACGTCCCCGTCGACCCCGGCTACCCGGCGGCACGCATCGGCCACCTCCTCCAGGACAGCGCGGCCAAGGTCGTCATCACCGACGCCGAGGCCCCCGGCCTGCCCGTACCCGAGGGCACGCCCGTCTGCCCCGTCGACGACCTGATGCAGGGCCCCGCGGGCGCCCTCGAACCCGTCGCGGGCCCCCGCGACCTGGCCTACGTCATCTACACCTCCGGCTCCACGGGCCGTCCCAAGGGCGTGATGGTCGAGCACCGCTCGGTGGTCAACCGCCTCGCCTGGATGCAGCGCGCCCTGCCGATCGGCGAGGACGACGTACTCCTGCAGAAGACGCCCATCTCCTTCGACGTCTCCGTGTGGGAGCTGTTCTGGTGGGCGGTCGAGGGCGCCCGCGTGGCGCTGCTGCCGCCGGGCGCCGAGAAGGACCCGCGCCGGCTGCTGCGGAGCATCGCCCGGCACCGGGTCAGCGTCGTGCACTTCGTGCCCTCCATGCTGGGTCCCTTCCTCGACCTCCTGGAGGAGTCGCCGCGCCACCGGGCGCAAGCCGGTTCGCTGCGCCACGTGGTGTGCAGCGGCGAGGCGCTGTCCCCGGGCCGCGTCGACCAGTTCAACCGCGTCTTCGCCGGTGTCGCGGGGGCACCGGCGCTGACCAATCTGTACGGGCCGACCGAGGCGACCGTGGACGTCTCCGCCCACACCTGCCCCGCCGACCCGGCGCGGCCCGTCACCCGGGTCCCCATCGGCCGCCCCATCGACAACACGGAGCTGTACGTCGTGGGCCCCGACGGCACGCCCCAGCCCATCGGCGTACCCGGTGAGCTGTGCATCGGCGGCGTCGGGCTCGCCCGCGGCTACCTCGGCAGACCCGAGCTGACCCGGGAGAAGTTCGTGCCCGCGCCGTTCGTCGAGGGCGGCAGGCTCTACCGCACCGGCGACCTCGCCCGCTGGCTCGCCGACGGCACCCTGGAGTACCTCGGCCGCATCGACGGCCAGGTGAAGGTCCGCGGCAACCGCGTCGAACTCGGCGAGGTGCAGGACGCCCTGGCCCGCATACCCGGCGTACGCGACGCCGCCGTGGTGGACCGCACGGCCCCCGACCGCGGCACCTTCCTCGTCGGCTACTACACCGCCGGCGACGACCTCGACGCGCACTGGCTGCGCGGTCAACTGGCAGCAGAACTCCCCGAGTTCATGCTTCCCGCGCACCTCCTGCGGATCGACGCGATACCGCTGACCCCCAACGGCAAGCTGGACCGGCGGGCCCTGCCCGACCCGGCGGCGCGCCGCGGCGAGCCGGGTGCCCCGCCCCGCACCGAGACCGAACGGGTGCTCGCCGACATCTGGGCCGAGGTGCTCGGCGTGGCCCACGTGGGCGTCCACGACGACTACTACGCACTCGGCGGCGACTCGCTCCTCATGCTGCGCCTGCGCGCACTCGCCGAACGGCAGGGCGTCCACTTCTCGCTGAACGACCTCGTGTGGCACCCGACGGTCGCGGCCCTCGCCGCGCACGCCACCACCGGGCCCGCGGACACCGCCACCGAACTGCCGCCCTTCGGGCTCGTCTCCCGCGTGGACCGGGCCCGCATCACGGACGCCGTCGACGCCTTCCCGCTGACCCGGCTCCAGCTCGGCCTCGTCTACCACAGCCGCCAGAGCGAGCGGTCCGCCGTCTACCACGACGTGTTCCGCTACCGGCTCGCGACGGCCTGGGACGAGCCGCGCTTCCGCGCCGCCTTCGCCCGGCTCGCGGCCCGGCACCCCGCGCTGAGCTCCTCCTTCGACCTCGGCGGCTTCACCGAGCCGCTGCAGATCGTGCACGCGGACGCGCCCGGCGGCCTGGACGTGGTCGACCTGCGCGGCCGTACGGAGGCGGACACCGAGGCGGAGATCGACGAGCACATCGAGCAACGCCGCTACCACCGCTACCAGTTCGAGCGGGCCCCGCTGTACCTGTTCCGGGCCCATGTCCGCGACGGCGGCGTCGACCTGGTGCTCAGCTTCCACCACGCGCTGCTCGACGGCGGCAGCGTCGCCAACCTCCTCACCGAACTCCTCCAGGACTATCTGCACGCCCTGGGCGCGGACATCGAACCCGTCACGGACGACGCCCCGCCCGCCGCCGCCCACCACGTGCGCGGCGAGCGCGAGGCGCTGGCCGACCTGGCCGCGCGCGAGCACTGGACGACGCTGACGGCGGGCGCCGACGCGCTGCGCCTCGACGGCTTCGGGCCCGCCGAACCGCCGCGCGGCGAAGGCCTGGTGGTCCGGCTCGTCGACCTGCCCGACGACGTCGTGAGCCGCGCCCGGGAGCTGGCGCGAGAGCAGGCGCTGCCGGTCAAGTCCCTGCTGTTCGCCGCGTACGCCCTGACGCTGCGCCTGTTCTCCGGGGCCGACGACTTCACCACCGGACTCATCACCCACGGCAGACCCGAGCGCGCGGGCGCGGAGCGGATGGTGGGGCTCTTCCTCAACACCGTGCCCGTGCGGGTCACCGACGCCGAGGGCAGCTGGCTCGACGTGGCGCGCGAGCTGTTCCGGCAGGAGCGCGCGGGCCGCCCCCACCAGCGCTACCCGCTCAGCGCCGTCCAGGAGGACCGCGGCGCCCCGGTGCTGCACACCGCCTTCAACTACGTGCACTTCCACGTCCTCACCGATGTGCTGAGCCTGCCCGAGGTGGCGCTCAAGGAGTTCACGACCTGGGAGGAGACCGACTTCCAGCTCCTCGTCAACGCCTTCACCCACCCGGTCGACGGCGGTGTGACGCTGCGCATCGACGGCGAGGGCCGCGGCATCACGCCCGCCCAGGCCGAACTCTTCGGCGACACCTACACCGAGGTGCTGCGCCGTCTCGTCACCGAGCCCGACGAGGCACCCGACTTCGCCTTCCTCGCCGGGGATGCGACGGATGCGACGGACACGACGGACACGACGGGCACGGCGACCGGTGCGAAGGACGGCACGGCCTTCGACGAAGACGTGGTGCGGCTCTTCCTGCGCCAGGCCGAGCGCACCCCCGAAGCACCAGCCGTCTCCACCGGCGAACACGCCTGGACCTACCGGGAGTTGGCGAACCGCGCCCAGCACGTCGCCCGGCGGCTCGGCGCGCTCGGCGCCCGCCCCGGCGCCCGCGTCGGCATCGCCATGGACCGTTCGCCGGAGACGATCGCCGCGATCCTCGGCACGGCGCTGGCCGGTGCCGCCTGCGTGCCGCTGGACACCAGCTATCCGGCGGCCAGGATCGCCGCCATGGTGGCGGACGCGGCGCCCTTCCGGATCATCGCCCGCGCCACGGACGCGGGACGGCTCGGGGAACCCGCGCTGCTGCTCACGGCCGAGTCGCTGTTCGACGAAGAGCCGTCGGACGCACCGGAGTTGAGTCTCCACACCCCCCTCGCGCCGGACAGCACCGCCTACATCCTCTTCACCTCCGGCTCCACCGGACGCCCCAAGGGCGTCGTGATGCCGCACCGGTCGCTCGCCAACCTGATCGGCTGGCAGACCCGGGCCGCGAGCGCGGCCACGGGCGCCGTCACCGCGCAGTACGCGCCGCTCAGCTTCGACGTCTCCTTCCAGGAGATCTACTCCACGCTCTGCTCGGGCGGCACCCTGCGCCTGATCGCCGAGGACGAGCGCCGGGACATGCCCGCGCTCCTGCGGCTGCTCGACCGCGAGGGCGTGGCGCGGATCTTCCTGCCGTACGTCGCCCTCCAGCAGCTCGCGGAGGCGTCCGCCGCGCTCGGCGTCGTACCGCGCGCGCTGCGCGTCATCTGCTCCTCCGGAGAGCAGCTGCGGGTCACCGACGAGATCAGGGCGCTGCTCGCCGCGCTGCCCGGGGCCCTCCTGGAGAACCAGTACGGGCCCACCGAGTCGCACGTGGTCTCCGCGCACACCCTGACCGGCGACCCGGCCGCCTTCCCGGCCCTCGTCCCGATCGGCACGCCCATACCCGGCGCCGGCGTGCTCGTGCTCGACCCGCGGGGGCGCCCCGTCCCCACGGGCGTACAGGGCGAGCTGTTCCTCACGGGCGCCGCGCTCGCCGACGGCTACCTCGGCGATCCCGCGCCGACCGAGGAACGCTTCGTACGCGTCGGGCCGCCCGGCGGCGAGGTCAGGGCCTACCGGACCGGCGACCTGGGCCTCGTGCTGCCCGGCGGTGCCCTCGTCTACGCGGGCCGGGCCGACACCCAGGTGAAGATCCGCGGCTACCGCGTCGAACCGGCCGAGGCCGAGGTCGCCCTCGTGCGCGCGGCAGCCGGACTCGCGGGCGGCGGCATCAAGGAGGCCGCCGTGGTCGCCCGCCCCGACGCGGACGGATCCACCTGCCTCGTCGCCTTCCTCGTCGGCGACCCCGAGGCCGCCGACCTGGCGGCGCTGCGCGGCGAACTGCGCGCACTCCTGACGGAGTTCATGGTGCCGGGCCACTTCGAGTGGCTGCCCGCACTGCCGCTGACACCCAGCGGCAAGCGGGACGACGCGGCGCTGCGGGCCCTGCGGATCGGCCGGACGGGCCCGACGGACGGGCAGGCGCCCAGGGACGCGTACGAGCGGACGCTCGTGGGGCTGCTCGGGGACCTGCTCGACACCGAGGGTATCGGCGTCCACGACGACATCTTCGCGCTCGGCGCCACCTCGCTCACCACCATGCGGCTCGTCGTCCTCATCGAGCAGCGGTACGGCGTGACGATCCCCATCTCCGGGTTCATCGCGGCGCCCACGGTGGCCGCGCTCGCCGAGCTGCTGCGGTCCGGCGGCGCCACGCTCTCCTTCGACCCGCTGGTGCCGATCCGTGCCGACGGCGACCGGGTGCCGCTCTTCCTCGCCCACCCGATGGGCGGCAACGTGCTCTGCTACGTGCCGCTGGCCCGCCATCTGCCGGACGGGCAGCCGCTGTTCGCCTTCCAGGCGGCGGGCGGCGACCTCGGCACCGAGCCGCTGCGCTCCGTCCCCGACATCGCCGCCAGCTACATCGAGGCGATGCGCGGGGTGCGGCCCCAGGGTCCGTACGTCATCGGCGGCTGGTCCTTCGGCGGCTTCGTGGCCTTCGAGATGGCCCGCCAACTGCGCGCCTCGGGCGACGAGGTGGCCGAGGTGATCCTCCTGGACACCGTGGCGCTCGGCCCCGCCGAGGAACGCCAGGGCTACACCGATGAGGCGCTGCTCGGCTGGTTCTTCTGGGAGCTGCTCCTGCTCGGCCGCGGCGGCGACTCACCCCTTGAGGCCATCCCCGCCGAACTGACCACCCTGGACGAGAAGTTCGACTTCATCGCGCGCACCGCAGCCGACGAGGGCATCCTGCCCGCGGACAGCAACGGCTCGCTCGTCGGCAGGCTGTTCCGGGTGTACGAGGCCAACTGGCGGGCCACCCAGCACTATCAGCCCGCGCCAGGCGCCGACGACATCACCCTGGTCCGCGCATCCGAGCCGCTGCCACAGGTCCTGCGGGCGATGCACGGCGCGGGCGGCACCCAGCACACCGACCCGGCCAACGGGTGGCACACCATGACCACCGGCCACGTGAAGGTCGTCCACGTACCCGGCGACCACCTCTCGATCATGGAGGAGCCGCACGTGGCCGACGTCGCCGCGGCGGTCGCCGAACTGGCCGAGTCGAGCACCGCCGAGAAGGGACAGCGACGTGCCTGAGCGCACCAACCCCCGAGCCATCGTGATCGGAGCCGGCATCGGAGGCCTCGCGGCCGCCGTGGCACTGCGCCGCGTGGGCGTGGAGGTGGAGATCTACGAGCGGGCGCCCGAGCTGCGCCCCGCGGGCTTCGGCATCTCCGTGATGAGCAACGCGGTGGCCGCCCTGCGCGCCCTGGACATCGACCTGGGCCTGGAGAAGCGCGGCCAGACGATCCTGCACACCGAGATCATGACCGACAAGGGCCGCACGCTGCGCTCGCTGCCGCTGGAGACGGCGGGCGACCGGCTCGGCGCCCCCAGCGTCGCGATGTACCGGGGCGACCTCCAGGCGGCGCTGCTCGACGCGCTCGGCGGACTGCCCGTCTCGCTGGGCGCGGTCGCCACCGGCTACGACACGAGCGGCGACGGCGTACGCGTCACGTTCGAGGACGGCAGGGAGGCCACCGCCGACATCCTGATCGGCGCCGACGGCATCAACTCCGCGATCCGCCGGGCCGTCACCGGGGACACCCGGGCCCCGCGCTACGGCGGCTTCCTGTGCTGGCTCTCCGTCACCCCCTTCACCCACCCGAAGATCACCAAGGGGTTCAACGCCCACTACTGGGGCCTCGGCAGCCGGTTCGGCCTGCACGACGTGGGCAAGGGCCGCGCCTACTGGTGGGGCACCGTGAACATGCCCGCCGACGCCGCCCGCACCTGGGGCGGCGACAAGGACCAGATCGTGCGCGCCTACCGGGGCTGGGCCGACGAGGTGCGCGAGGCGATCAGGACCACGCCGGTCGAGGACATCGTCGCCGTACCCGCCCAGGACCGCCCGTTCCTGGAGCAGTGGGGCGACGGCCCTGTGACGCTCCTCGGGGACGCCGCCCACCCCATGCTGCCCAGCCTCGGCCAGGGCGGCAGTACCGCCATCGAGGACGCCGTGGTGCTCGCGCAGTGCCTGGCCTCGCGCAAGGACCCGGTCGCGGCCCTGCGCGCGTACGAGAACCTGCGGCGCGAGCGCACCAGGGAAATGGTGGAGGTCTCCCGCAAGTTCGGCGGTTTCGAGCAGCTGGAGAACCCCGCGCTGCGCGCCGTCCGCGACGTCTATCTGCGCTACGCCCCCCAGTCCGTGCTCTTCAAGCCGTTCCAGCGGGCCCTGACGCCCCAACTGCTCGACGAATGACCCATCGACCTGACTTACGGGAGCAGCCATGAACCACCCCGATTCCGGCGCCGAGGCCAAGAGCGTCGTGCACCGCTACCTCAAGGCTCTGCGCGAGCGTGACGCCGCGGCCATCCCGCAGCTCATCGCCGCCGACGCCGTCTACCGCATACCGGGCGACCACCCGGTGGCGGGCACCTGGAAGGGGCTCGCGGAGATCGCCGAGAAGTTCCTGCTGCCCATGGGGGAGCGCTTCGACCCGACGGCCGACTACGCGGTCGACGTCCTGCACGTCATCGCCGAGGGCGGCGAGGTGTCGGTCGAGTGCGTCACCCGGGCCACGACCCGTGACGGCGCGCCCTACGAGCTGGACATCAGCGCCCAGTTCACCGTCGAGGACGGTCAGATCCGCAGCATGCGGGAGTACTTCGACACCCAGTACTTCGCCCGTACGCTCTTCGGCAAGGGCTGAGGGGTGACCGCCGCCAGAACCCGCTTCGGCGGGAAAGAGCTCCGGATGAGCAGGCTCTCGCGAAGAGCCGACGAACGGTATCTGTTCGTTCCGTTGGACCACTCCGTCTCCGAAGGACCGGTCGCCGACGCCGTCGAGTTCGACCGGCTGCTCGGCCGGATCGTGGCGGGCGGCGCGGACGCCGTGATCGTGCACAAGGGCAGGGCGCCCAGCATCGACCCGCGCCACCTGCGGTCCTGCGCGCTGATCGTGCACCTCAGCGCGGGCACCGTGCACGCGGCCGACGAGCACGCCAAGGTGCTCGTCGGCGGCGTGGAGGACGCCGTCAGGCTCGGCGCCGACGCGGTCAGCGTGCACGTCAACGTCGGCTCCGAGACCGAGGCGGCACAGCTCGCCGACCTCGGCCGCATCGCCACCGAATGCCAGCACTGGAACCTGCCGCTGCTGGCGATGATCTACCCCAGGGGCCCCAGGATCGCCGACGCCTGCGACCCCGCCCTGCTCTCCCACGTGGTGAACATCGCCGTCGACCTGGGCGCAGACCTGGTCAAGACGTCGGCGGCCGCGCCGCTGCACCGGATGGCGGAGGTCGTGGCGAGCTGCCCGGTCCCCGTCCTGGTGGCGGGCGGACCGCAGAGCGGCGCCGACCTGAGTGCCTACGCCAGGGCCGTCCTCGACGCCGGCTGCGCCGGACTCGCCGTCGGACGGCGGGTGTTCACCAGCCAGGACCCCGAGCGCCTGGTGCGCGAGCTCGCCGACACCGTGCACGGGCCGCGCGAGCCCGCGGAGCTGGCGGGGCCGGTCCCCGGACTGCCCGCGCTGTACGGCACCGTCGCCACGGCCTGACGCCCGCGCCCGCCCCGCCCACGACCCACCCTTACCGAGCCCACCGAGGAACACACGTGAAATTCGCCTGGATCGACATCCGTTCCGTCGCCCCCGAGCAGGTCGCCGCAGTCGTCGACGCGGCCGTGCACGCCCGGCTCGACGGCATCGTGGACTCCCACTCCGAGGTGCTCGCGACCCTGCCGCCGACGGTGCGCAAGGTGCTGCTCCCCGCGGGCGCCGCGACCGCGGACACCAAGGCCAAGGCCAAGGGGGAGAAGACCAAGGACGGCAAGGCCGACGCGCCCAGGGCGGGCGAGGCCCCCGACCTGCTCGCCGTGACGATCACCGACGAGCAGGAACTCAACGCGCTGCGCCTGAAGTTCCTCGCGGGCGACAAGTCCGCCACCGCGTACGTCGAGGTGACCGACCAGCGCACCCTGGACCTCGCCTGTGGCGCGGCCACCGACCTGCCGTACACCGTCGTGCGCTTCCGTGACCCGACCAAGATCCCGCTGGAGATCGTCATCGCGGCCGCCGACCGCTCCGAGGGGCGGCTGATATGCGAGGTCGGCTCGGTCGAGGAGGCCGAGATCGTCGTCGGCGTCCTGGAGAAGGGCTCCGAGGGCCTGCTGATGGCGCCGTCCGGCGTCGACGACGTCTTCAAGCTCGCCGAACTCCTCGCCGCCAAGACCGAGCCGCTCGACCTCACCTCGCTGACCGTCGAGTCGATCGAGCACTCGGGCATGGGCGACCGCGTCTGCGTCGACACCTGCACGCACTTCGAGAAGGACGAGGGCATCCTGGTGGGCTCGTACGCCCACGGCTTCGTCCTCTGCGTCAGCGAGACGCACCCGCTGCCGTACATGCCGACCCGCCCGTTCCGCGTCAACGCCGGTGCCCTGCACTCCTACACCTACGGCGCCGACAACCGCACCAACTACCTGAGCGAGCTCCAGGCGGGCGCGAGCGTCCTCGGCGTGGGCGCCGACGGCCGGACGCGGCGGATCGCGGTGGGCCGCGTCAAGCTGGAGTCCCGCCCGCTCCTGACCATCAAGGCGAAGTCCCCCGAGGGCGTCGAGGTCAGCCTGACCGTCCAGGACGACTGGCACGTGCGGGTCCTCGGCCCCGGCGCCGCCGTCCTGAACGTCACCGAACTCAAGGCGGGAGACCAGCTGTTGGGGTACACGCCGACCGACAAGCGGCACGTGGGCTGGCCCGTCGCCGAGTTCTGCATCGAGAAGTGAGCGGGTCCCGTGGAGAGCGAACCCGACAACGCACCCCTCGCCGGCGCACTCGCGCGGGCGCTGGCGGACCGGCCCGCCGACACGGTCTGGGCACGGGCCGAAACCGAGGTGACCTGGGGCCGACTGCGCACTGAAGTCGTCGCACTGGAAAGGGACTTCGCGGCGCGCGGCATCGGCCCCGGATCGGCCGTCGCCGTACGGATGACACCGAGCTTCAGCTACCTGTGGACCGTCATCGCGCTCTGGTCCCGCGGCGCGCAGGTCGTCCTCGTCGACCCGCGCTCGACCCGGGCCGAGGTGGACAGGATGCTCGCCCTGTGCGCGCCGGGCCACCTCGTCGAATCGGGCGAGACGGGGGCGGTCCGCGTCGAGTTCCGGGACACCTGCGCGTCCCGGACCGTCGCCCGCCCCGAGGGGCGCCCGGCGCGCACCCCGCACGCGCTCATCCAGTTCACCTCGGGCTCCACGGGACACCCGAAGGCCATCGGCCGCACCGCGGCGTCCCTGCTCGCCGAACTCGACCGGTTCGCCGCCCTGCCCGAGATGCCCCGGGCCGGTGAACGGGTGCTGCTCGGCAACTCGTTGACGCACTCCTTCGGTCTGCTCGGCGGCGTGCTGCACGCGCTCCGCGCGGGCGCCACCCTGCTGTTCGCACCGGACGCCAGGCCCCGGACGCTCCTGACCACCCTCGCCGAACAGCGGGCGCACGTCCTGTTCGGCGTGCCGTTCCACTTCGAGCTGCTCACCCGCGTGTCCGACTCGGTCGCCCTGCCCGCACTGCGCCTCGCCGTCTCCGGCGGGGAGGCGCTGCGCGTCGAGGTGTACGAACGGTTCGAGGAGCGGTACGGGGTCAGGATCGGCCAGGCGTACGGCATGACCGAGACCGGCATCGCCGCCGTCGACCTGGCGGGCGCGCACCGGCCCCCGGTGGTGGGACTCCCGGCCCCGGGCATGGCACTCGAAGTACGGGCGGGCGAGCTGTACATCCGCACGGACGCCTCCCCGTACGCGTACGACGAGGGCGGCGCGGGGGAGCGGTACGCGGACGGCTGGCTGCGCACGCACGACCGCTGCCGCATCGACGCCAACGGAGTGCTCTCCCTGCACGGCAGGACCGACGCCCTGGTGGTGGTCGGCGGGCTCAAGGTCGACCTCAGGGAGGTCGAACTGGCCCTGAGCGCGCACCCCGGCGTCACCGAGGTGGTGGTGCTCTTCGAGAACGCCGTCGAGGCGTTCGTGGGTGTGCGGGACGGCACGACGGCCCGCGACCTCCAGGACTGGTGCCGCGAGCGGCTCAGCCTCTACAAGGTCCCGCGCCGCTTCGAGGTCGCCCCCGCGATCCCGCGCACCAGCAACGGAAAGCTGCTGCGCGACCGCGCTTCGCTCGTCGCCCGCATGGGCGCGGCCGTCCCGAGCGGGGCCCCGGCATGATCATCCAGCCGATGACGCACGGCTCCCTCTGCGTCAACGCCCATCCGGACGGCTGCGCCCTGCGCGTGCGCGAGGACATCGCGTACGTACGGGAGCGGCCGCTGCCCGCCGGTGCCGCGCGGCCCCGCTCGGTCCTCGTCATCGGGGGCTCGGCGGGCCTCGGCCTCGCCACCCGGCTCGTCGCCGCCGTCGGCCTGGGCGCCGCCACGCTGAACGTGTGCCGCGAGAGCCCCGGCGCGCCCGGCCGCACCGGCACCCCCGGCTGGTACAACACGGCAGCACTGGAAGGGGAGTTGGCGCGCATCGGGCGCTACGGCCGCACGGTCGTCGGTGACGCGTTCAGCGACGAGGTCAAACACCGCACCGCCCAGGCCGTCCGCGACGACCTCGGGCAGGTGGACCTGGTCGTGCACAGCCTGGCCGCGCCGCGCCGCACCCACCCCGAGACCGGCCGCACCCACCGCTCCGCGATCAGGCCGCTCGGCGCCCCCTTCACGGCCAAGACCTACGACAGCGCCACCGGCGAGGTCGGCACGGCGACCCTGGAACCCGCCTCCGAGCAGGAGATCGACGACACGGTCGCCGTCATGGGCGGCGACGACTGGCGGCGCTGGACGGACGTGCTCGGCGCCGCCGGTGTCCTCGCGCCCGACGTCACCACGCTCGCCTTCAGCTACCAGGGCAACACCGCGCTCGCCCCCACCTACCGGGCGGGCACCCTCGGCCGGGCCAAGGAACACCTGGAGGCGACCGCGCACGCCCTGGACGCCGGGCTCAGGACCACCGGCGGCCGCGCCGTCACCGCCGTGATGCGCGCGATGGTCACCCAGGCCAGCCGGGTCATCCCGGCCCAGACGCTCTACACCGTGATCCTCGGCCGGGTCATGCGCGAACGCGGCCTGGAGGAGGGCCCCGTCGCCCAGGCCCACCGGCTGCTCGGCGAACACCTCTACCCGGGCACCCCGGCGAGCAGGTCGTTCCCCGGCGCGGACGAGCACGGGCGGCTGCGCCTGGACGACCGCGAGCTGCGCCCCGACGTACAGGCCGAGGTCGACCGCAGGCTCGCGCAGGTCACCACCGAGAACATCGGGCGGCTCGGCGACCCCGACGGGTACCGCGCGCAGTGCCTGGCCCTCAACGGCTTCGGCCTGCCGGACGTCGACTACGCGGCCCCCACGGACCCCGTCCGCGACCTCGCGGAACCGATCCACGTGGCGCCTCGGGCGCCCGACACCACCAGGAGAACCGCCGTGCGGCACGAGCACGAGGCGGCCACGTGATCACGACGGACGAGATCCGCTGGCTGCTCACCCACTACTCGATCGTCCCGCTCACCCTGGCGGAACTCGACGAGGACACCCCGCTGACCCTCGACTCGCTGGCCCTGGTCTGGTTCCAGCACGCCATGGACGAGGAGCACGGCGTCAGCGTCGACCCCTACGGCGCCGACCTCGACCTCTTCACCTCGGTCCGCGGCATCCACACCTTCCTCGCCTCCCTCCAGGCGGGCACCGATGCCCGCTGAGAGGAGCGCGGCGCGCGCACCGGGCGGCACGGACGTGTGGATCACCGGGTACGACACGTTCACCGCCTTCGGCCACGGCGCCGACGCGCTGCGCGAGGGCGTGTTCGCCGGGCGGCCCGCCTTCGCCCCGGTCGAGCGCTTCGACACCGGTCCGTTCCGCAATCGCTACGCCGCGGCCCACGGCACCGGTCCCGCGCCCGCGCTGACCGGGACCGTCGTCGACTGCGCGCGCGGCGCGCTGGGCGCGGCGAAACTCGACCCGGCCGCGGTCGACGCGCACCGCGCCGCCGTACTCATCGGCACCCAGGGCGACTTCACCGGCATCCACCGCTTCTGGCAGGACACCGCGGCGGGCCGGACCCCGGACCCCGCCGACGCGCACCGCAGCTTCGCGGGCGGCGTCCCGGCAGCGGTCGCGGCCGACCTCGGATTCGCCGGTCCCCGACTCGCCTTCATCAACGCCTGCGTGGCCTCGCCCAGCGCCGTCGCACACGCCTGCCGGCTCATCGAGGCGGGGCGGGCGGACCTCGCCGTGGTCGGCGGCGGCTATCTGGTGGAGGAGGAACAGTTCGCCAAGTTCGACTCCGGGCGCACCTTCGCCAGGGACGGACGGGTACGCCCGTTCGCCCGGGGCCGCAGCGGCATGCTGCTCGGCGACGGCGTGGCCGCGCTCGTCCTGGAGTCCGGCGAGCACCTGCTGCGGCGCGGCGGCCGACCGCTGGCCCGGGTCGCCGGGTTCGGCGCGGCGGCCGACGCCCACCACGTCGTCAAGCCCCACCCCGAAGGACACGGCATGGCGCGGGCGGTCGTCCGCGCCCTCGGCAGGGCCAGGACCGCGCCGACCGGCATCCAGTACGTCAACGCCCACGGCACCGGCACCGAGATCAACGACCTGGCCGAGACGGCCGCCCTGCACGCCGCGTTCGGCACCCACGCCGGGCGGCTCATGGTCAGCTCCACCAAGAGCGTGACGGGCCACATGCTGGAGGCCACCGGCGCGGTCGAACTCGTCGTCGCCGTCATGGCCGTCGAGTCCGGCACCGTGCCGCCCACCGCGGGTTTCGACGCGCCCGACCCCGGCTGCGACCTCGACTACGTGCCCGACGGGCCGCGCCGGGCCGACCTGCGCCGGGTGCTCTCGCTGAACGCGGCCTTCGGGGGCATGAACACCGCGATCATCCTGGAGCAGCCGTGACGGTCCTCGAAGGAAGGCCCGCGCTGGCCGTGGCCGCCGCGGCGTGCGTCGGGCCCCTGGCGGCGGGCGCCGAACCGCCCGCCGTGCCCGGCTTCGTCGCCTCCGCCTTCAACCCGCTGGTCCGCGAGACGGTCCGGCGCTGCCTGGGCGAACCGGGCGCGGACAACCCCCTCGTCGGTCCCCACCCCGATACGACGGCCGTCGTGCTCGCCACCGTCGCCGGGGACGCCACGACGTCCGACCTGGCGAGCCAGCGGCTGGTCTCCGGCCGGGTGCACAACCCGCTCCTCTTCCTCCAGTCGGTCACCACCTCGATCCTGGGCCACCTCACCATCGAGTACGGCCTCACCGGGCCCGTCTCCTGCCTGGCCGCCGACAGCGGCGTCGGCGACGAGGCGCTGGACGCGGCCGAACTGCTGCTCCTGGACGACGACATCGACCAGGTCCTGGTGATCGGGGCGGAGCTGGCGCCCAATCCGCGCACGGAGGCGGCGTTCGCCCACCTCGCGGCGTCGGGCGGCACGGGGGCGCCGCCCGGGGGAGACCTGGCGGTGGCGCTGCTCCTGAGGACCGCGGGAGCGCCGGGCGTTTCCGCACCGGACACCGCCGCGTCCGACGCCTCGCCGGAGCGTGCGGGCACCGGTCACCTGGCCGCCCTCGTCCGGCACACCGACCGCGCACGGAACGCACTGGGAGCGACGCGATGAAGCAGCCGATGGACCGGATCATGGCCGACCTGCCCGCCGAGCTGGCGGCGGAACAGCTGGTGAACCGCCTGGGCATCAGGATCACCGAGTGGTCGCGCGAGCGGGTGGTCGGCACGATGCCGGTGGCGGGCAACCGGCAGCCGTTCGGCCTGCTGCACGGCGGCGCGAGCGCGGCCCTCGCCGAGACCCTCGGCTCCCTCGCCGCGGCGGCCTACGTGGCCCCCGACGGCATGCTGGTGGGCCTCGAACTGAACTGCACCCACCACCGAGCGGCCCGCACCGGCCTCGTCACCGGCGTCTGCGAACCCCTCCACGAGGGCGCCCAGATCGGCACGTACCAGGTGACGATCACGAACGACCGCGACCAACTGGTGTGCACGGCCCGTCTGACGTGTTTGCTGCGTGAGGGGAAGGGGGCGGGGTGAGGTTCCACGGGGTCTCTTCGGCGCCGATCCGCACAGTACGCGGGGCTGACCGATACCCAGACCGATGCGCTGTGGAGGCTGAGCCGTGAGCCGGAGATGACCGCGAGCCGGCTGCCCTTCGCCCGCCTCGACCACGAGAGCAGGCTGCGCCTGCACGCGCTTCTCCGCCGAGCGATCGACGACGACGCGACAGGGGAGACCACCGAGGTCACGGTGACCCCGCAAGAGGAACAGCGGTGAGCGGCAGGACCGCCTGGAGCAGTGGTCACAGGTAAGAGCACTGGCCGCGGAACTGGCGGCCGACGGCCACCCGGTGGACATCCTCATCAACAACGCGGGGGCCGCCTTTCCCCGGTACGAGCGGACGGCGGACGGCGTGGAACGCGCCTACGCGCTCAACCACCACGCGCCGTTCCCGCTCACGCACGCCTTGCTGGCCGAAGGGGCGCTCGCGCCCCAGGCGCGGATCATCAACTTGTCCTCGTTCGTGGAGAAGCGAGGCACACTCGACGCCGCCGATCCGGACGTGGCGGGAACGTCGTGGAGCAACCGCTTCTACCACCAGATCAACGTCTACGCGACGAGCGGGCTCGTCAGCCTCCTGGCGGCGCGAGAGCTCGCACGCCGCCTGCCTGATGGCATGAGCCTGTACAACGCCAATCCCGGCATGGTCAAAGGCACCGCGCTGAACAGCGATGCGGGCGGGCTGATGCGGTTGAGCGCCCCGCTGTTCCGGCCGTTCTCCCTCACCCCGGACGAAGGGGTGCGGACCCCCGTCTGGCTCGCCACCGCTTCGCCCGCACCACACCCCAGCGGCGGTTTCTTCAGCAAGTCCCGGCCGGACACCCCTTCGCGCCCGGCTCTGAACGACACCCTCACCCACACCGTGTACACCAAGACCGCGGGCCTCCTCGGGGTGCTGCCCCTCACGAGGTCGTAGACCAGGTTCGGACCCTGTCCGCGGGTCAGGCCGGCGGGGCGGGGGCGTATCGGGCGAGCATGGTCCGGACGGCCTCTTCGACGGCGTGGTGGATGTCGGCGGCCGCCGGGTTCCAGTCGGTCAGCAGCATGCGGGGCCACAGGACGTAGTTGGCGATCATGCCGAGGAACTGGTTCGCGGCGCTCTCGGCGTCGGGGGCGTCGGCGCCGCCCGCCTCGTGCTCGGATTCCAAGTACTGCTGGACGGAGGCGAAGTACGGCAGTTTGCCGAGCTGGAACTGCATTCGCCCCAGCTCGGGGAAACGGGGCAGTTCGGCGATGACGATCCGGAACAGACCCGCCATGCGGGGCTGGCCGATCAGGTCGGCGTAGCGGTGGCCGATGGCCGTCAGGCCGGAGCGCAGATCTCCCGCCTGCGGCCGCGCGGCGGTATCGCCGGCGTCGCGCTGCCAGGACTCGGTGACGATGGCCTCGAAGAGGGCCGCCTTGGTGGGGAACTGCTTGAACAGGGTGGACTTCGAGACCTCGGCCGCTTCGGCGATCCGGGCGAGGGAGGTGCCGTCGTAGCCGCGGTCCAGGAACAGTTCCGTGGCTGCGGAGGTGATCGCCTCGCGCTTCTGCCGGGCGAGCCTGCGGTGATGCGCGGTGAGTTCTGCTGCCATGCGGAGAGTATGCCGCAGTCCCGAGGCGAGTCACTTGACTCGCCTCGGGGGTCCGCTTACGGTGCACCGGTAAGGCGAGTCGAGTGACTCGCCTCGGATCTCTGGCGCCTGGGCGCATCCTGGCTGCCTGCCGCACGGTGGAGGAAGTTCATGACAGTCGACAAGATCGCTCTGGTGACCGGTGCGAATCGCGGCCTCGGGCGCAGCGCGGCCATCGCCCTGGCCACGCGCGGGGTGCGAGTCGTCGTCACCCACCGCGGTGATGCGGCCGGGGCCGCGAAGACGGTGGAGTGGGTGCGGGCCGTGGGCGGGACCGCCGCTGTTCTCCGGCTCGACATCGGCGACGTCTCCTCCTTCGCGTCTTTCACCTCCGAACTGGGCGCGCAGCTGGAGCGCTGGGGTGCTTCGCGGCTCGACATCCTGGTCAACAACGCGGGAGTGGGAGTCTTCGGGCCGCTGGAGACCGTCACGACCGACGACTTCGACACGGTGATGGGCACCAACGTCCGGGGCACGTTCTTCCTCATCCAGTCGCTGGCGCCGCTGCTGGCCCAGGGCGGTCAGGTCATCAACGTCTCGACGTCACTGACCCGCCACACCAGCCCCGCCACCTCGGTCTACTCCGCATCGAAGGCCGCCGTCGAGGCGCTGAGCCGCACCCTCGCCGCGGAACTCGGACCTCGCGGCATCCGGGTCAACTCCGTCGCCCCAGGGCCGACCGCCACCGACTTCAACGGCGGCGCGATGCGGGACGACGCCGTAATGCGCGAGGCGCTGGCCGGACAGACCGCGCTCGGCCGCGTCGGCGAGCCTGAGGAGATAGGTGACGCCATCGCCACGCTGGCCTCGGAGGGACTGCGCTGGGTCACCGCGCAGCGCGTCGAGGTCTCCGGCGGCGCGCTTCTGTGAGGCGGGGTGAGGGCCGGTAGGGAAGCGGGCGGCGGCTTCTCGGCGACCTTCCGGGTCTCCGACACCTGCCGGCCCTCCGACTGCCGGGCCTCCGACACCTGCCGGGCCTCCGACACCTGCCGGGCCGGCGCGCTCACTCCGGGCAGGGGGCACCCGGCGACGGCGCAGCCAGGCCACCGCCTGGTTGAACAGCGCCACCGGCCCCTCGACATGCGTCCACGCCCGCCCGTGCAGGAAGGCGGGCGCTCAGGGATCTTCCGTCGAACGTTGCCGCCGCGCCTCCCCGCCCTACGGCCTACGTCCCACGACGAGCCGCAGGCCCAGCGCCGCGTCCTGCCAGGGCGTGTGGACCTGGGCGAGGCCCGCGGTTCGCAGGGTTTCCTCCATGTCGGCGGACGGCTCGGACGGCACCGCGCCGCCCGCCACGGCGAGTTCGAGCCGGACCGCCGCGGCGCCCAGCGGGCGCTTGGGCGGGAGCGGGCACGGGACGACGAGCCAGCCGCCGGGCAGCAGTGCGCCCGTGGCGTCGGCCACGGCCCGCCGCAGTCCCTCGGCCGTACGGCCGCCCGCGGGCAGCCAGGCCAGGGCGAGCCGGTCGTCCGGGGCGAAGCCCGCCCGTTCCCCGGCCCGGACCTGGATCCGGTCCGGGGCCTCCCGCTCCCTCGCCGGATCGCGGGGCCGCACCACAGGCGGCACCCCCCTCTGCTCCGGTTCCAGCGCGAGCACCGGCACCGAAGGGACGTGCCGGGCGAGCTGCGCGGCGGTGCGGCCCCCGTCGGCGGCCGCGCAGCCGATCCGCGCGCCGGGCGCGTCCAGCGTCCAGGGCAGGCCTTCGAGCCGTCCGAGCAGACTGTCGACGAGCGCGTCGGCGAGCACCGCGGCCTCGCCCCCGCAGCCCGGCACCAGCGTGCGGCCCAACCCCCGTGTCCCCGCGCGCAGTCGGGCGCCCGCGATGACGGTACGTCGCAGTCGCGCGGCGAAGGCCGCCGCGCGCGGGCCGCCGATGAGGACGCGTTCCAGGCCAGGTTCGACGGTATGACGACCGGTGTCGTCCCCGTGGATCAGCGCGGCATCGGTCAGGATCCGCAGGAGTCCTATGGTCAGGTCCTCGGAGAGGCCTTCGGCCGCTTCCTTCGTCGTCGCGGGTCGCACCAGACGGTTCAGGAGGCCGGTCTCGTGCGCGACCGCGCACGCCACCAACGCCCATGCCCCGTCGGCCAGTTCGGCGAGCCGTCCCTCGAAGAGGCCCTCGGGCCCCGGCGGCAGCGCGTCGGGCGCCTGCCCGGACCGTACGGCGGTGAGCAGCGCGTGGGCGCGGTCGAGCAGCGCGGCCACCGCGCCGAGCTCCTCGGCGGTGACGTCGTCGTCAAGACGCGCCGCGGCGGTCACCTCCCGCACGGCCTCGGCGAACCGCCCCGCGTCGGCGAACCGTTCCGCACCGGCACCGGCACCCGCACCCGCGCCCCGCCGCTCCACCGCGTGCAGCGCCCACCAGGCGTCCGCACACCGCGCGACGGACCGCTCGGCGGCCTCCTCGCGGGCCCGCCGGCCCTCCAGGCCGACGATCGCGCGCTGCCCGAGCTGGATGAGCAGCGTCTCCTGGGAGCCCTGCCCGGAGATCAGGCCGAGGATGTCGCGCATGAACCGCTCCCAGGGGAACGCGGACATGTACGCCTCGCCGCCCTGGAGGCCCATCACCAGGCGGCCCACGCTCAGTGCCGCCTCCGCCGCCTGGTGCTTGGCGACGGTCGCGAACTCGTCGAAGTGCGGGTCGCGGCCGGGTGACCGGGTGCCGTCCAGGGCGCGGTGGATGCCCGCGCGCGCACTCTGGAGCAGCATGCGCATCTCGCCGACCGTGCGCTCCACGTTGGTGTAGTCGAGTACGGGACGGCCGCCGCGCCTGCGCGGCGTGAGCGACTCCACGCAGGCGTCGACGACCCCGTCGAGCGCGCCGAGCACCCCGCAGGCGCTCATCGTGCGGCGGATGCGGGCGTAGGTGTTGAGCTCGCTGAGCGCGTCGGCCCGCCACACCAGGCGCCACGCGGGCAGCCGCACGTCGTGCAGGACGACCTGGCCGAGGCCCATGGTGTGCAGGCCCATCGTGTCCATGTGCACGGCCCGCACGCCCGGATCGTCCGTCTCGACGGCGAAGGCGAGCATGTCGTTGGACGCCTCGTCGCGCACGAACAGGATGAACAGATCGGCGAACCTGGCCCCGGCGAGGAACCGCTTGGCGCCGTTGAGCACCCACTCCTCGCCGTCCAGGCGCGCGGTGGACCGGTAGTCGTAGGGGTCCCGGTTCTCGTAGGCGCCCTGTACGCCGAAGCGCCGCCCCGCCATGAGGTCGGGGACGTACGCGTCGATCAGTTCGGGGCTGCCGCTGGACAGGAGCAGCTCGGTGATCTCGACGGTGATGTCGAGCAGCACGGCGAAGCCGGGGTCGCGCGAGAGCCGGGCGAGCTCCTCGACCACCACGCCCCAGGCGAGCTTGTCCCGGCCTTCGCCACCCGCCTCGGCGGGCAGCGAGAACCGCAGCAGACCGAGGTCGCCCGCCTGCTCGAAGAGGCGCTTGTCGAGCGCCTGGCGGCCGTGGTTGAGGAAGTACGAGCCGGGATTGACGTGGTCGAGGACGAAGCCCCCGAACCTGTGCCGAGCCTCCAGCCTGACCCGCTCCACCTCGTCGTCGAGCGTGGCGTGGGCCAGGTCCCCGCGGTTCATGACGTCGGCCGCGTGGGCCCGGGGCGTCATGCCGCGGCCCCGGGCGCCGAGCGGGCCGCGTCGGTACGCATGGCCTCCACCAGGTCGTCGAGGGTCTCGTCGCCGAGGAAGCGGTCGAGGGCGATGGTGGCGCCGGTGCGCTCCTCGACCTCCACGGAGAGCTGGGCGGCGGTGAGCGAGTCGATGCCGAGCTCGCCGAGCGGCCGGTCGGCGGGGAGGTCCTCTTCGATGCCGAGCAGCTCCCCGATGAGCGCGGAGAGCCAGGCTCCCGCGGACTCGGCGGTGCCGTGGGCGTGGTCGGTGGTGGTGATGGCGTACTCCCTGGATTCGTTCCTGTGCCGGCCCACGCCGGTCGGGTCAGCCGCGGTGCTGGGGCGCGATCCGCAGCGGTACGAGCGAGAACGCCCGGTCCCCGTCGTCCAGTTGGACGAGATCGCGCACGAGGAGCTCCTCGGCGTCGGGGTCCGGCGCGACGGGCCTGCCCAGCCGGGTGAGGACGCGGCGCAGCGCGAGGGAGACCCAGTGCCGCCCGGCGGCGAGCCCGCCGAGTGCTTCGCCGCGCACGCGCCAGGTGTGCAGGACGCAGGCGGCCGCGTGGAGCAGGCAGTGCGTGCGGGCCGCCTCGTAGGCGTCGGCCGTGCGTCGCGTGCCGAGCGCGCCGAACGCCGCCCGGTTCTCGTCGCGAACCAGCAGCAACGTGCGTACGAGAGGGGCGAGTTCGGCGTCGTCGGCCAGTGCATCGGCGCTCTCGTCGAGGAGGTCGACGATCTCGTCGGCGCCGCCGAAGGTCAGCGCGGGCCGCAGCTCGCGCGGGGCCGGGGACGGCGCGGGCTCGCCGAACCCGAAGAGCAGCGCGAGCGGCAGCTGTGCGGGCCTGCGCGGCCGTCGGGCAGCCGCCGCCAACTGGGCGCGGACCGTGTCGAGTTGTACGAGTTCGGTGCCCTCGAAGACGGGGGTGATGGATATGTCGCGCAGCAGTTTCTGGAACGCGCCGCCCGCGACGCCCTCGCGCAGATGGGCCCGCGCGCTGAGCACTTCGCCGCAGGCGTGCACGGCGTCCACGCACAGACCGGGCACCGCGTACTTCGCCACCGCGGACCACAGGGCCATCCGGGGCCGCGCCACGTCGAGGCCGCGCGCGGCGGCCAGTTGGGTGCACTCGGCGACCAGCAGATCGCTGAAGGCCCTGGCGAGCAGCGCGCGCACCGGGGGCAGGGCGAGCGCGGGCTGTCCGTACAGGACGCGCTCGCGAGCGTGCCGCAGCGCGATGCGCAGGGCCGTGTCGGCCGTGCCGAGGCTGCTCGCGCCGACCAGGGTCCGGGTGAACTGGAGCATCCCTGAGACCATTTCGATGCCGCGCCCCGGCCGCCCGAGCACGGCGTCGGCGCCGACCCGGCAGCCGTCGAGGACGAAGCCGCTCAGATCGTGCCCGCGCAGACCGTGCGTGCGGACCTTCGGCAGCCGCCGCACCCCGGCGCCGCCGATGCGCTCGAAGTCGAGCAGGAACAGGCCGTACGACGGGTCGGACGCGGCGAGCACGGTGGCGAACGCGGACCTGCCGCCGTTGCCGACCAGCCACTTCCTGCCGTGCAGCAGATGCCCCGCGCCGTCCGGGACCGCGCGGGTCGCGGTGGCGAGCAGATCGCTGCCCGCCGCCTCCTCGCTGATGCCCGCCGTGCCCCAGGCCCGGCCGAGCACCAACTCCGCGACGCGGGCGCGCTGTTCGTCGTCTCCCCAGATCCACACGGGCGTCGCGGCGAGCAGCGTCGAGCCGAGGCCCACGGAGACCGCGAGGTCCCGGCGCGACACGGCGCGCGCCACGGCCGCGAACGATTCGAAGGAGGCGAGGCCGCCGCCTTCGGAGACGGGCACCAGATGCCGGTGCAGACCGGCGGTCCAGGCCGCCTCGTAGGCGGCGACGGGCTCGCTCTCGTCCTCGTCCGCGCGCACGCCCCCGGCCAGCGACATGCCGGTCCCGGGGTCGAACGGGCAGCCCAGCGTGCGTTCGAGACGGGCCGCGCCCTCGAAGGCGGGCGGCGTGCCCCCGGCGGTGCCCGGCATCTCCTCCTCGACGCCGACGGCGGTCATATCCGCTCCACCACCAGGGCGCACGGCCCGCCGTCGTCGTCGGCGAGCCTGATCTCGTGCACGAAGGCGAGCCCGCCGTCGTACCGGTACGCCGTGCTGCGCACCTCCAGGAGGTCCCACAGCTGTCCCGACCGCAGCCACGTCACGTCGACCGCGCGGATGTCGTCGGCCAGCGCGCGGCGCAGCGCGGGGGCCGAACGGCCGTGCCGCAGCACGAGTTCCTCCCTGGCGCCCGCGGCGAACCCGAGGGTCTCCGCCCAGTACCACTGGTCGGCGACCTCGCAGTGGTGGCGGTGCACGCGGTACGTCGTGGTGCCCGCGGCGAGCCGCTCCCCTTCCCGCTCGAACCTGCCGCGCAGCGCCCGCACCTGGGAGCGGTGCGGCGAGCGCTCGACCTCGTCGTCCTTGAAGTCGGCGAGGAGCGCGTCGGGCAGCGGCGCGGGCGCCCCGGAGAGCGCCTGGTCGCCGCCGAGCCGCAGCGGCACCGAGGCGCCCCGGGTGCGCACCGCGACCCCGGCGGGCCCGGAGAGCGTCATCTCCACCTCCAGCTGCGAGGAGGCGGGGCCGCGCAGCCGGGCACGTACGTCCACGACCGCCGCGTCGGCGTCGTGGAAGCCGAGCGGTGTCTCGTACTCCAACTGCCATGACCACAGCACGAATCCGACCCGGTGCTCGTCCACCAGGGCACGGTGGCTGCACACGTGGTCGCGCATCCAGCGGGCGCCGGCCTGGAAGGCGAGCCTGCCGACCGCGGTGGTCTGGAGCTGCGTCGGGGTGAACTGGCCCGCGTCGAGCACGGTCTCGTAGGTCGAGGTGCGCGGCATCGGCTAGCCCCCGGAGATCGCGGTGACGATGTCCACCCGGTCGTCCTCGGTGGCCTCGCGGTCCAGCTCGCCCCGGGTGAGCCGCTCGCCGTTGAGGGCGATCAGATGAGTGGGGCGCACGGTCCCCTCCCGGTCGAGCAGCACCTCGCGCAGGCGCGGGTAGCGCTCGGTGAGCCCGGTGAGTCCGGCGCGCACGGTGGCGCCGCCGATCTCGATCTCGTTCTCGTAGTCGGTGAAGCGGAGCAGTACGCCCCTGACCTTGACGATCATCGTCCGGCCCTTTCGTCGGTGCTTGCGAGTTCCGCCAGTTCGCCGGCGAGATAGTGCTTGCGGGCCAGCCAGCGCTGGACCTTGCCGCTGGAGGTCTTGGGGATGGTGCGCGGCCGCACCAGGACGACGGCGCCCGGCCGGAGGTTCAGCTCCTTCGACACGGCCCTGCGGATGCCGTCGATGGCCTCCGTGTACCGCGCCTCGTCGGCGACGTCCGCCTCGTACACGACGACGAGCCGCTCGGCGCCTCCCTCGGCGCCGTCGACCGCGAACACGGCTCCGCAGTTGCGCCGGATGCCGGGCACGTCGGCCTCGCAGACCCGCTCGACGTCGACCGGGTGGAGGTTGCGGCCGTTGATGACGACGAGGTCCTTGAGCCGTCCCGCGACGAAGAGTTCGTCGTCCAGGACGAACCCGAGGTCGCCGGTGCGCAGATAGGGGCCCGCACCGGCCGCGGTCCGCGCGCCGAACGTCTCCGCGGTCTCCTCGGGGCGCCGCCAGTACCCGTCGGTGACGCTCGGCGAGTCCACCCAGATCTCCCCGACGGACCCGTCGGGGAGCGCCTCGCGAGTGGCCGGGTCGGCGATCAGGAGACGGGTGCCGGGGCCCGGCCTGCCGCAGCTCACCAGGGATCTCGACGGCTGCCCGGCCGTCGCGGGCCGCGCCGTGCCGTGCGCTTCGAGTGCCTCGCGGTCCACGGCGAGGGACTGCCAGCCGCCCAGCGGCTTGGCGCCCGTCACGTACAGGGTCGCCTCGGCGAGGCCGTAGCAGGGCAGGAAGGAGGCGGCGCGGAACCCGGCGGGCCCGAAGCGTGCCGCGAACCGCTCCATGGTCTCGGCCCGCACCGGCTCCGCGCCGGTGAAGGCGAGTTCGACCCCGGACAGGTCGAGGTCCGCGACCTCGGCGTCCTTCGCGCGCCGCACGCAGAGGTCGTACGCGAAGTTCGGGGCGCCGATGATCGTCGCGCGGTACCGGGAGACCATGCGCAGCCAGGACAGCGGGCGGCGCAGGAACGTGACGGGTGACATCAGGGTCACCGGGATGCCGGTGGCGAGCGGCGTGAGGATGCCGCCGACCAGGCCCATGTCGTGGTACGGCGGCAGCCACAGACCCCCCGAGCTGCCCGGATGGATCCCGAAACCGCGCGCGATCTCCTCGCAGTTGGCCCGCAGCCTCGCCTGGTCGAGCATGACGCCGCGCGGCAGCGCCGTGGAGCCCGAGGTGTACTGGAGCAGCGCGGGCACCCCGGCCACGGGCGCGGGCGGCGGCGCGACGGCGCCGGCCACGGCGTCGAGCGTGTCGACGGCGAGCAGGCACGGGGCCCGGCCGCCGAAGGTGGTGGTGAGCCAGTCCGCCATGAGCGGCGCGATGTCCGAGGTGGTCAGGACGGTGCTCGACCCGGCGTCCTCGATGATGGCGGCGAGCCGGGGCAGGGTGCGCGCGAGCCGGGTCGGGTCCGGCGGGAAGGCGGGCACCGCCGGTACGCCCGCGTAGAAGCAGCCGAACAGCGCGGCGAGGTAGTCGGGTCCCGGCGCGAACAGGAGCAGCACCGGTTCGGGGCGCCCGTCGGTGGCCGCGAGGACCCCCGCCGCGACGGCGCGTGCGCGTGCGTCGAGCGCGGCGTGGGTGAGTTCCTCGGCGGACTCGTCCTCGTGGACGAACCGGTGGGCGACGACGTCGGGCGCGTGGCGCGCCCGCTCGTGCAGGAGCTGTGCGAAGCCGAGCCCTTCGAGGCCGCTGAGGTCAGGGACAGCTGACACTGGGCGCCTGTTCGACCGGGAGCGTGTCCCACTTGCCGGGTCTGCCCTGCCACTGCTCGCCGTCGGGCAGCGGCTCCACGCGCGTGGTGGCCAGGGGGAGTTCGGTGGCGAGACGGGCGTTCCATTCGAGCGCGGGCGCGAGTTCGGGCGGCAGCTCGTCCTCGGGGTAGATCGCGTCGGCCGGGCACGCCTCGACGCAGTTGCCGCAGTCGATGCACTCCTCTGGGTCGATCACCAGGAACGTGCCGGCCTCCCGGAAGCAGGCGACGGGGCAGTAGGTGACGCACTCCGCGAACTTGCAGTGCACGCACTGCTCGGTGACCACGTGCGTCACGCGCCCGCCTCCTGAACTCCGTTGTTGGCGGCGGTAGTTGTGGACGCGCCCACGAGCAGCTCGCCGTGCGCGTCGGCGAACCGGTGCCCCGCTTCGAGGCCGATCTCGTACGCCTTGACGAGCCCGTCGGCGGTCGCCGACGCGTAGTCGACGCCGAGGTTCTTGAGGTCGTCCGCCGGCTTGACCACCAGGACGCGGGCCCCTCCGATGACGGAGCCGTCCACGATCTCCTCGGACGCGTAGAGGTCGCGGAAGAGCGGGAAGGGGTCGGAGCCGATGGCGATGAGCACGTCCACGCCCTTGGCCGCCACCTCGCGCGCCGGACAGGAGCAGGTGTAGGAGGCGTCGACGTACGCCTCTCCGTCGATCTCGGCGGGGACGGACCAGGCGTGCAGCATGCGCGTCGAGGCGTAGGAGACCGCGTCGTAGTTCTCCGGGGTCAGCCGCGGCTCGCCGCCGCCGGGCTCGGCGCGGGAGGGGAAGACCACGGTGGCGAGGTTCTCCGCCACCCAACTGCGGTCCCCGGCGAAGACGTTGCGCAGCAGGTCCCTGCCCAGTGCCTTCGCCCCGGACCCCTGGGTGATCTCGGCGGCGGCCGCGTTGGTGACCTTGCCGGTGGCCAGCAGGAACTCCGGGGCGGCCGCGGCGAAGAGGCCCTCGCGCAGGACCGGGCCGTACTCCTCGATGCTGTCGAGGACGACGGCGCTCATGCCCTTCTCGGCGGCGGCCGCGGTGGCCTTCAGCCAGTAGTCCACGCCGGTGCGCCGGGCCCTGCCGACCGCGGCGAGGCCGCCGGACAGGACGGAGGACGACGCGGTGCCGTACACGTCGGCGCGCAGCCCGCGTTCCTCGAAGGCGGAGAGCACGCCGTGGCCGTAGACCCCTTTGAGCATCCCCGACGCGACGGCGATGCCTATGCGCTCCGTGGCGCCTGCGTCAGTCATTGCGTCCCTTCCCTGGCTGGTCGGTGGTGTCGGCGAACTGCCCGTTGCAGCCGGACAGGAGCGTGGCGTCGATCAGGCCGTCCAGGTCGTCCTTGAACGACTGGTTGGGGCCCGGATACCTGTCCGCCGCTGCGTCCGCGTCGGCGGGGTGCTGCGTCGCGAAGTGCGGGAGCGTCATGGCGTCCTCCAAGCAGGGGAGAGCTGACGTCGCGAACGTTAGCACGACCGTCCGTTCACTTTTCTGGTTCGAAGTTACTCCGGGGGAATCAATATGAGCGAACGGTCGTGCTAACATCTCGGCATTCCTGATCATCTGGAGGGCGTGGGATGAATCCCGCTACAGCAGCCGCACATGCTGCCCCGAGCGAGCAGGCCGAGGAGATGTTCGACCTCTTCCGCCGCCCTCAGGGCCGCAGCAGGGCCAGGCCCGACGAGCGCGAGATCATCGAGAGCGCGCGGACCTCGGAGCTGCCGGTCAACGGCAAATCGGCCGTCGTCTACCGCTGGGGCGACGGCGCACGGCCGGTGCTCCTGGTGCACGGCTGGGAATCGCGTGCCTCGCGCTACGCCAAGACCATCGCCCGGCTCACCGGCCTCGGCTTCAGCCCGGTCGCCTTCGACGCGCCGGGCCACGGCGAGGCCACCGGCGACAGCACGACCATGATCGAGTACCGCGACATCATCGTCGAACTCCACCGCGTGCACGGGGACTTCGAGGCGGTCGTCGGGCACTCCTTCGGCGTGACCGCGACCTACTTCGCGCTCCAGCACGGCGTGCGCACCGGCCGCATCGTGGCGATCAGCCCGGTCCCCGACTTCGCCTACCTGGTCGACAGCTTCTGCGCGGCGGCCGGGCTGCCCGCCCAGGCCAACGACGAACTGCGCGGGCGCATCGAGCGGGAGGTGTACCCGGGGCAGCGGGACATGTGGACGCGGTTCTCCGTCTTCCACGGCACCGCGGGCCTCGGCGTACCGCTCCTCGTCATCCACGACGAGAACGACGGTTCCGTCGACCCCGGCCAGGGGGCACGCCTCGCCGAGTTCTTCGGCGCGCGTCTGGTCACCACGCGGCGGTTCGGGCACCTGCGCATTCTGGGCGCGCCCCAAGTCGTCGAAGAGGTAACGGAGTTCGTCATGGCCGGTGCCCGTGAGCCCGGCAGGAGGACCGAGGTGGTGGCGGGATGAGCGGGATACTCGCGGGCAAGCGCGTGCTGGTGACCGGGGTGCTCATGGAGTCCTCGATCGCCTTCCACACGGCACGGCTCGCCCAGGAGCAGGGCGCCGACGTGGTCCTCACCGGATTCGGCAGGCTCAGTCTGGTCGAGCGCATCGCCAAGCGGCTGCCGCGCCCCGCGCCCCTGATCGAGCTCGACGTGCGCGACAAGGGGCACCTCGACAGCCTCGCGGACCGGGTCAAGGAGAGCGTCGGCGGTGACGCGCGCCTGGACGGCGTGGTGCACTCCATCGCCTTCGCCCCGCAGGACGCGCTCGGCGGCAACTTCCTGGAGACCGGCTGGGATTCGGTGGCGACCGCCGTCGAGGTCTCCGCGTACTCCCTCAAGTCCCTCGCCATGGCCTGTCTGCCGCTCATGGAGGAGCGGGGCGGCTCCGTGGTGGGCCTGGACTTCGACGCGAGCACTGCCTGGCCCGCGTACGACTGGATGGGCGTGGCCAAGGCCGCCCTCGAGTCCACGTCGCGCTATGTCGCGCGCGACCTCGGGCCGCGCGGCATCCGCTGCAACCTCGTCGCGGCGGGCCCGATCAAGACGATGGCGGCCAAGTCCATCCCGGGCTTCGAGACGTTCCGCGAGGTGTGGCGCACCCGCGCGCCCATCGGCTGGGACCTGTCCGACCCGGAGCCCGCGGCCCGCGCGGTGGTCGCGCTGCTCTCGGACTGGTTCCCCCGCACGACGGGCGAGATCGTGCACGTCGACGGCGGCGTGCACGCCATCGGGGCCTGATCCCCCGCGGGGTTCGCGCCCCGCCCCTGAACGCGTCGTGCGAGGGCCCGTCACCCCCGGTCGGGCCTTCGCACGGCGTCCCCCTACGAGGCGTCGTTGATCGCCTCGGGCAGCAGCGACGGGTCGGTGGCCACGCCGCGCAGCCGGTTGAGGATGGCCGTGGCCGCCTTGTCGTAGCTGGTGAACTCGTCGTGCAGGACGGACTCGGCGTTGGCCATCTCCAGGAACGCGATCAGCTCGAAGGCGAGCTGCGGGACGTCGGCGTCCTCCGCGATCTCCTCCGTCTGCTGCGCCTCCCAGATGGTCTGCTCCAGATAGGTGGACCAGTTGGTGCGGGCCGCGGCGAGGGTGTCGTGCACCTTGCCGTCGCGCGCGTCGTACTCGGCCGACGTCGAGTAGAAGAAGCAGCCGCCGGGGAAGACGCGCTCGCGCGAGTAGGTGAGCCAGCTGGTGCACACGCGCCACAACCGGTTGATCCCCGGCGGGAGTTCACGGGCCGGCTGGACCACGTGCTCCAGATAGACCTTGATGGCCGCGCGCACCGTGGCGAGCTGGAGGTCCTCCTTGGAGCCGAACAGGGCGAACACGCCGCTCTTGCTGAGCTTGAGCTCGCCCGCGAGCCTGCCGAGGGAGAGCCCTTCGAGGCCTTCGACCGATGCGACCTGCATGGCGCGCTTGAGGACCAGCTGACGGGTCTGATTCCCGCGGGCGACCCTTCCGTCGACGTGTGTCGCTGCCATGGTTGTGCCTACCTATCCACTGGGCCAGGTGCTCGCGGTGCCCGATAGACGCCCAGTGTACCGAGTAAGTGGACGATCGTGCGGTCAGTGTGTGAGAGTGTGGTAACTGAACGACCGTGCGTGCAGTGTTATTGCCCGTGGCCGCAGTCGCACGCCACATCTCAGTGACGGGGGATCCCATGTTCCGGTCGATGGTCGACGTCCTCGCCTCCCGAGCGGGAGAGCACCCGGACAGGACCGCCTTCCGCTTCCTGGCGAACGGGGAAGCGGACGACGCGGACGTGACGGAGGTGTCGTACGCGCGCCTCGACCGCAGGTCACGCGCGATCGGCGCCGCACTGCACGAGCGCGGACTCACCGGGGCCCGCGCCGTCCTGCTGCACCCGCCGGGCGTCGAGTTCATCGCCGCCTACCTGGGCTGCCTCGCGGCCGCGACGGTCGCCGTGCCCGGCCTGCCCCCGCAGGGCCGCGTGCTCAAGGCCCGCGCGGTCTCCCGGGTGCGGCGCCTGATCGCCGACGCGGACGCCAGGGTGATCCTCGCGACCAAGCCGGTCATCGCCGCGCTCGACGCCATGTCCGAGCACCTCCCCGAACTCGACGAGATCACCTGCCTCGCCACCGAGGACATCCCCGACGACGCGGGCGGCTCCTGGCGCGCGAGCGACCTCACCGCCGACTCGATCGCCTTCCTCCAGTACACGTCGGGGTCCACGTCCGCGCCGCGCGGAGTGATGGTCACCCACGGCAATCTGATGGACAACCAGGTGGTCCTCTCCCGCGGCATGGGCCACACGCCCGAGATCGTCGAGGAGTACGGCGGCGAGCTCTACGTCAGCTGGCTGCCGCTCTACCACGACCTCGGACTCATCGCCCCGGTCCTCAACAACCTCTATCTGGGCGGCACTTCGACGCTCTTCTCGCCGCTGCACTTCCTCCAGAAGCCCGAGCGCTGGCTGACCGCGCTCTCCCGGTACCGGCCGCACACCAGCGGAGGACCCAACTTCGCGTACGAGCTCTGTCTGCGCGACGCCACCCCCGAACTGGTCGGCGGCCTCGACCTGAGCCGCTGGCGGGTGGCGCTCAATGCCGCCGAGCCGCTGCGGGCCGGCACGCTGCGCCGCTTCGCCGAGACCTTCGCCCCCGCCGGGTTCAGGGCCGGTGCCCTGCATCCGGGCTACGGCCTCGCCGAGGCCACGCTCATGGTCAGCGGCGGCCCGGTGGGCCAGGAACCGAGGACGGCGGCGGCGGGCGACGGGGCGGCGGCGGACGGGGAATGGGTGAGCTGCGGCCCGCCCGGCGTCGGACTCACCGTCGTGATCGCCGACGCCGAGCGGCGCACGGAGCGCCCCGAGGGCGAGGTGGGCGAGGTCTGGGTCGCGGGAGCGAGCGTCACCCAGGGGTACTGGCGCAACGCACGGGCCACCCGCGAGGTGTTCGGCGCGTCCCTGACGGACGGCAGGGACGGCTTCCTGCGCACCGGCGACCTGGGGTTCCTGCGGGACGGCGAACTGTACGTCACCGGGCGGCAGAAGGACCTCCTGGTGATCGACGGACGCAACCACTACCCCCAGGACCTGGAGCTGACCGTGGAGACGGCGCACCCGGCGGTGCGGGCGGGCTGCGTGGCGGCGTTCTCGGTGGCGGGCGAGGGCGACAGCGGGGCGGGGGAGCGGCCGGTGGTGGTCGCGGAAGTGGCGGCGGGCGCGTCGGCGAACGCGTCGACGAATGCCGCCGCGGACGTTGCGGACACTGGGGACGCCTCGGCGGGTGGCGCGGAGTGGCTCGGCGAGGTCGAGGCGGAGATCCGCGGCGCGGTCGGCCGCGCCCACGGTCTGGCGCTCGCCGTGGTCGTCCTGATCGAGCCGGGCACCGTTCCCAAGACGTCCAGCGGCAAGATCCAGCGGGCGGCCGCGCGGGCGGCGCACCTGGGCGGAACGCTCGCGGTCGTCGGCCGGTAGCGCGCTCCACCGGGCGCTCGGCGGAGCGCGCGTACGACAGAAGACACCCGTGACCGAGCCCGCGGAGATGCTGCCCCGATGACCGCCAGAATCCCTGAGAAGTCCGCCGAGGAGCCCGCCGAGGAGTCCGCGGAACGGCCCTCGGAGCGGCCCGCGGGCTCCTCCCCGGCCCCGCCGGTCGACGCCACGCCGGAGGCGGTCCGCGCATGGCTGACGGACGCCGTCGCCCGGACGGCCGGTGTCGACCCCGCGCAGGTCGCCGCGGACCGTCCGCTGGCCGAACTTGGTCTCGGCTCACGGGACTTGGTGGCCCTCGGCGCACGCCTGTCCGACCTGCTCGGCAGGCCGCTCGCGCCGACGCTCGCGTACGACCACCCGACGATCGGGGAACTCGCCGACGCGGTGGCGTCGGGCGGAACGGCGGCACCCGTCGGCGCCGCCGCGCCCGCGCAGGAACCCGGGCGGGCGGCGGCCGACGACGTGGCGATCGTGTCGATGGCCTGCCGCTTCCCCGGCGCGGACGACCCCGCGCAACTGTGGCGGCTGCTCGCCGACGGCGTGGACGCGGTGTCCGACGTCCCAGCCGACCGCTGGGACGCGGCGGCATTGCTCGACGCGGACCCGGACGCCGCAGGCCGGGCGTACTCGCTGCGCGGCGGATTCCTCGACGGCATCGACCGTTTCGACGCCGCGTTCTTCGGCATCCCGCCGCAGGAGGCCGCCGCGATGGACCCCCAGCAGCGGCTGCTCCTCCAGACCGCGTGGGAGGCGATCGAGGCGGCGGGGATGCTTCCGGAGTCGCTGAGGGGGAGCGCCACCGGCGTCTACGTCGGCCTCTTCGAGAGCGGCTATCTGGGCGCCGCCGCCCTCGACCAACTGGACGGGTACGTCGCCACGGGCACCTCGGCGAGCGTGGCCTCCGGACGCATCGCGTACTCCCTCGACCTGCGCGGACCCGCCGTCACCGTCGACACGGCCTGCTCCTCCTCGCTGGTCGCCCTGCACCTGGCCGCGCAGGCGCTGCGCGACGGCACCTGCGACCTCGCGCTCGCGGGCGGCGCGACGCTGCTCGTGAGCCCCCGCACGCACGTGGAGTTCAGCAGGCTGCGGGGCATGTCACGGTCGGGCCTGTGCAGTCCGTTCGCCGCGGACGCGGACGGCGCGGTGTGGGGCGAGGGCTGCGGCCTCGTCCTGCTCAAGCGCCTCGCCGACGCGCGGCGCGACGGCGACCGGGTGCTCGCGGTGGTCAAGGGCTCCGCCGTCAACCAGGACGGCCGCAGCCAGGGCCTGAGCGCGCCGAGCGGCCCGGCGCAGGAGCGCGTGGTGCGGGCCGCGCTGGATGCGGCGGGGCTGCGCCCCGACGACCTGGACCACGTGGAGGCGCACGGCACCGGCACGACGCTGGGCGACCCCGTCGAAGGCGGCGCCCTCGCCCGGGTGTTCGGCCCCGGCAGGCCCGCGGACCGGCCGCTCGCGGTGGGCTCGCTGAAGTCGAACATCGGCCATACGCAGGCCGCGGCGGGCATCGGCGGCATCATTAAGACGGTCCTCGCGCTGCGCCACGAACTACTTCCGGCGTCCCTGCGCGCCGACCGGCCGACCGACCGGATCGACTGGGCGGGCGGGGGCCTGGAACTGTGCGCGGCGCCCCGCCCATGGCCGCGCGGCCCGCGCACGCGTCGCGCGGGGGTGAGCGCGTTCGGGGTGAGCGGGACCAATGCGCATGTGGTCCTTGAGGAGGCTCCGGGGAGGCGGGAGGAAGCCTCGGGGGTGCGGAAGTCCGTCCCCACCCTCTTCCCCCTCTCCGCCCGCACCCCCGAGGCCCTGCGCGCGCAGGCCGCGCGGCTGAGAGCCGCGCTGGCCGACGGCGGTCCCGCGACGTCGCTCGCCGCCGTCGCGGGGACGCTGGCCCACCGACGTACCCACTTCGAGCGGCGCGCCGTCGTCGTGGCTCGGGACCGCGCGGAGCTGCTGGCCGGTCTCGACGCGCTCGCGGCGGGACGGGACACGGACGCGGGTACGGGCACGGTCACGGACGGGATCGTCGTCGGACCCGAACAGGTCAGGCCCCAGGGGAAGTTGGCCTTCGTGTTCCCCGGTCAGGGCACGCAGTGGGCGGGGATGGCGCGCGATCTGCTGGCGCGCTCCCCGCTGTTCGCGGACGAGATCGACCGCTGCGACGCGGCCCTGCGCCCGCACACCGGCTGGTCCGTCGGCGCCGTGCTGCGCGGTGAGCAGGGCGCGCCGCCGCTGGAGCGGGTCGATGTCGTGCAGCCGACGCTGTTCGCCGTGATGGTGGCGCTCGCCGCCGTGTGGCGGGCGCGCGGCGTGCGGCCCGACGGTGTGGTCGGGCACAGCCAGGGCGAGGTCGCCGCGGCCTGCGTCTCCGGCGCGCTCGGGCTCAACGACGCGGCCGCCGTCGTCGCGTTCCGTGCCCGCGCCCTGCGGGCCGTCGCGGGCAGCGGCGCGATGGCGATGGTGGCGCTCGGCAGGGACGAGGTGGTGCGACGGCTCGCCGCGTACGGCGGACGACTCTCCGTCGCCGCCGTCAACAGCCGTACGGCCACCGTGGTTTCGGGCGACACGGAGTCGCTCGCCGCGCTCGTGGCCGACCTGGAACGCGAGCGGGTCTTCGTACGCAGGACGGGCATCGACTACGCCTCGCACAGTGCCCAGGTGGAACCCGTACGGGAGGCCATGCTGGCGGACCTGGCGGGGATCACGACGTCTCCCGCTTCGACGGCTTGGTACTCGACGGTCACCGGCGAGCCGGTCGCCGACGAGCTCGAAGCCGAGTACTGGTACCGGAACCTGCGGCAGCCCGTCCGCTACGCCGACACCGTCGAGCGGATGGCGGCCGACGGGTACCGGTGCTTCGTGGAACTCGGCCCGCACCCGGCGCTGACGCACGCGACCCGCGCCGTCGCCGAGGACACCGGCCACGACCTGGTCGTCGTCGGCTCCCTGCGGCGCGACGCGGACGGGCCCGCCTGCCTGGACCGGGCCACGGCCGAACTGCATGCCACGGGACGGCGGATCGCCTGGCGGCGCCTCGTGCCCGAGGGGCCCGCCGCCGAGCTGCCGACGTACGCGTGGGACGCGCGGCGCCACTGGACCGACGCGGCGGACGCGGCCGGCCGGGGCGGCACGCCGTTCGTGGGCACGCACATGGAGTCCAGCGACGATCCTGACCGGCACCTCTTCGAGACACGTGTCGACCTCGGCGACAGCAGGTACGCGTATCTCGCCGAGCACCGGATCACCGGCGAAGTCTGGCTGCCCGCCGCCGCGTTCGTGGACATGGCGCTCGAAGCGGCGGCCGCGCTGCGGGAGTCCGGTGGCGCGCCGTCCGCAGGGCGGGACGGCGGCGGACGCGTCGAGCTGTCCGGCCTCCGCTTCGAGCGGCCGCTCGCGCTCGCACCGGACGCACCCGTGCTGCTCCAGCTGGTCCTGGGGCCCGCCGACGCGGGCGGGGCAAGGGAGTTCACCATCTCGGCGCGTACGACGGGTACGGCTGACGCGGCGCGCACCCCGTGGCGGCGGCATGTCACGGGACGGGTGCACGCCCCGGACGCGGTGGCGGAGGCGACGTACGACGTGGACACGGACGAGGCGGATACCGAGGGCACCGACCCCGTCGACCTGCCCCGGCTCTACGCCTCCCTCACCGCGCTCGGCATCGACTACGGCCCCGCCTTCCGCGGCCTGGAGCAGGCGCTGCGCGGCCCGTCGCGGTCGTACGGGCGGCTGCGCGCGACCCCCCGCGCGGGGCACCTGCTGCACCCCGCGCTGCTCGACGCCGCCTTCCACGCCGCCGCGCTGCCGACGGACGCGCCCTCGGGCCGCGCGTACGTCCCCGCCGAGATCGGGCGCCTGCGGTTCACGGGCCTGCGCACCGCGCCGGTCCGCGTCGCGTGCGAACTGCGCGGCGCCGACGCGGACCGGGACGGCTACTCCGTCGACCTGCGTCTCCTGGACGACGAGGGACGCCTCGTCCTCGCCGTCGAGGGGCTCCGACTCGCCGCACTCTCCCCGCTGGACGGGTCCCTCTTCGAGGTGCGCTGGCAGCCGCGTCCGCCGGTCGGCGAGCCGCGGACGGCAGAGACCGGCGGCCCCTGGCTGATCTTCGCCGACGACTCCGGCGTCGGGGAAGAGATCGCCCGACGCCTCGGACCGACACCGCACGTGGTCGTGCGCAAGGGCGCGGCGTACGGCTCCGAAGGACCTGGACACTTCACGGTCGACCCGGAGGATCCGCGGCAGCTGGCGCGTCTGCTCGACGAGGCGCCGGAGTTCGCCGCCGGGCCGCCGGCGCGCGTGGTGCACCTGTTCGGACTCGACGCACCGGCACTGGCTCCAGGTGCCGGGCCGTCCGGGGCGGCCGAGACGGTCGCCGAGGCCGCCGCGCTCTGCTGCCTCAGCCCGCTGAACCTGGTGCGGGCCCTCTCCGGAAGGACCGGCGGCGGCGCGTCGCCCCGCGTCCATCTGGTCGCCAGGGGCAGCCAGGCCGTCCGCGACAGCGCGGAGGTCACCCACCCGGAGCAGGCGCTCACCTGGGGCTTCGGCGCCTCGGTGGCCCAGGAGCGGCCGGAATTCGCCCTCACCCTCATCGACCTGCCGTCCACCGGGGGAGCGCAGGAGCTGTGGGCGGAGCTGTGCGGCGCCGACGACGAGCGGATGGTGGCGCTGCGCCCCACGGGACGCTTCGTGCCACGCCTCGTACGGGCGACCGCTGCCGCGCCCCTCGCGGAAGAGGCGGGCCGCGTTCGCCCCGACGGCGGCTACCTGATCACCGGCGGCCTCGGCGGCCTCGGCCGGGTCGTCGCCGAACGCCTCGTACGGCAGGGCGCCAGGCACCTGGCCCTCCTGGGCCGCCGCGCCCCCGACGCGGACGCGGCCCGCTGGATCGCCGGACTGCGCGACGGCGGCGTCGCCGTGCACGTCGCCCAGGCCGACGTCACCGACCGCGAAGGTCTGCGCGCCGCGCTCGACGAACTGCGCCGCGCGCTGCCCGCGATCGCGGGGGTCCCCGGGATCGCCGGGATCGTGCACGCCGCGGGCGTCCTCGACGACGCGACCCTGCCGAACCTGACGCCCGAACGCGTCGCCCGCGTACTCGCTCCCAAGGTGATCGGCACGGCCCTGCTCACCGAACTCGCCCCCGAGGCGGAGTCGTTGGTGCTCTTCTCGTCGGTGGCGGGCCTGCTCGGTTCGGCGGGACAGAGCCCGTACGGCGCGGCGAACGCGTTCATGGACGCGTGGGCGCACCACCTCGCGCGCGAGGGGCGTCGGGCGCTGAGCCTCGACTGGGGCGTGTGGGCGGACGTCGGCCTGGTCGCGGACTCCGGGGTGCGGACCGCGGCGATCGGCCGTTCGGGCCTGCTCGCCCTCTCGCCCCGGGCGGGCGGCGACCTCTTCGAACGGGCGCTGGCCACGGACCGCCGCCAGCTCGCGCCGCTCGCCCTCGACTGGGAGGCGTTCGCACGCGACCCGGACCAGGCGCGGTCACGGCCCCTCCTGCACGGCCTCGTCCCGCTCCCCGCGGACGCGCCCGCCGCCGAAGGCCTCGCCGCCCGGGTGCTCGCCGCCGCGACGGAGGAGGAGCGGACCGCCCTGCTCGAAGCCCACGTACGACGGAAGGTCGCCGATGTCACCGGCGGCGACGCCGACGGCCTCACGCCGGCCACCGGCCTGAAGCAGCTCGGGCTCGACTCCTTGATGACGGTCAGACTGCGCAACGTCCTCGGCCGCGACCTCGGCGTCGAACTGTCGGCGTCCGCCGTCTTCTCGGCGGACGACGTCCGGGGGCTCGCGCGGGAGCTGCGGGTCAAGCTGGAGGGCGGGGCGTCGGCGTCGGTCTTGGCTTCGGCATCGGCCTCGACTGCGGCGGATGCGGGCGCCGGTACCGGTACCGATGTCGGCGTCGTGCCCGATGCCGAACTGCGCCCCGCCACCCGTGACGTGGTGCGGCTGCTCCGCACCGCGCAGCACGGCGCGCCCAGTGCCGCGCACTCCCTCGGCCTCGCGCTCCGGCTCACCGAGCCGACCACCCGGGAGCGGCTCGCGGACATCCTGGAGCGGCTCGCGGGACGGCACGCTGCGCTGCGGACGGGTGTCGTCAACGGATCCGACGGCGCACGTCAGTTGAGGACCGTGCGGGCTCCAGGGGCGCCACTGCTGCGGTGGACCGACCTCGGCGACGCACCCGGAGGCTCCCCGGGAGGCGACGCGGCCGATGACGCCCCCGGCGCGCGACTCGCCGCACTCCTTGAGCCGCCCTTCGACCTGACGGCCGCGCCGCTCTGGCGCTTCGAGCTGCTCGACCGGGGAGCGGCCGGACAGATCCTGCTCTTCGGTGCCCATCACAGCGTGAGCGACCTCCAGTCGCTGCTGCTGGTGGCGGCCGAGATCGACACCGAGCTCACCGGCACCCGGCTCGGCGGCGAGGTGTCCAACCGCGACGTCGACCTGCTCCTCCAGGCGCAGCCCGTCAGGCCGGCGGCGGCCGAGGACGGGGCGGCGGCCCGCCGCGAGGAGTTCGACGGCAGCGACCGCCTGGATCTGACGCTCACCCAAGAACGCCCGGACGTACGCTCGTTCAGGTCCGGCAGCCTGACCCTGGAGATACCCGAAGGGCTCATGCGGCGCGTCGCGGACCGGGCGCGGCAGCTCGCGATCACTCCGGCCGCCTTCTGTCTCGGCGTGCTCACGGTGCACCTCGCCAGGCTGCGCCGGCGCGACCGTTTCGTACTCGCCGTACCGGTCGACACCCGCATCCACGTGGACGCCTTCGACGCGGTCGGCTTCTTCGGCGTGCCGGTGCCGTTCCCCGCGCAGGCCGCACCGGGCGAGCGCATCGACGAAGTACTGTCCCGCACCGACGGCAGGCTCGAACGGATCCTGGCGAAGGGCGCCATGTTCTCCGACTCCCTCGCCGCGCTCGCCGCGCAGGGTCTGCACCGGGAGAACGCGCCGTTGGTCGAGGTCTACTTCAACTACGTACGCTCCGCCGCGAAGTTCGAGCGTCTGGAGGTCCTCCCGGCCGGGACCGGGCACTCCGACCTCGACCTCATGATCATCATGATGCCGGACGCGGGCCTGGTGCGCTTCGACCACAACGTCGACATCATGGACGAGGCGGCCTGCGACGAACTCGCCGCCGCCTACCTCGACTTGCTCGCGGACGCCGCGGACGACCCGACCGCACCGGCCAGGCCGCCCGCCCCGCGCCCCTCGGCGGTCGCGCCCGGCTCCCTCGCGCTCGCCGCCACCTTCGCGCTCGGCAATCTCCGGCTCCTGTGCGAGGCGGCGCTGGCGGAGGGTGTGACGGACGACCCGTCGTACGGCCTCGGGGGCTCGGGTGGACCCGGCGATCCGGGTCCTGTCGTCGCCGAGGCGCCCTACCACCACGTACTGGCCGCCCTGAAGGATCCCTCCGGTGTCTTCGTCCAGCCGTCGACGGCGTACGGAGTCGTGCTGTTGCGTGCGGCCGACCTGGAGCGGTTCGGTCCGGCGGGGGACGAGGCGTTCACCGAGCTGGGAAATGAACTACCGCTAGCCATACGCCAGTTGGCCGAGTCGACCCGACGGCCGCTGATCGTCGGATTTCTCCCCGCCGCGCAGCACGACGTACGGCACGAGCGGTGGGAGCGGGACGTGGCAGGGCGGCTGGCAGGGGTGCCGGGCGTCGCGGTGCTGTGTGCCGAGGACTGGACCCGGCACCACGACGTCGCCGAGCGGTTCGACGCGCGTACCGAGGAGTTGGCGCATCTGCCCTTCACCCCGGAGTTCCAGGCCGCCGTGGCGCTCACCCTCGCCGAGACCGTGCGCGCCGTGGGCCGCGCGGCGCCGAAGGTGATCGCGGTCGACGGCGACGAGACGCTGTGGAGCGGTGTCGCGGGCGAACTCGGCTCGGACGGCGTGGACCTGAGCGGGGTCAGGGAGCTGCTGGCCCGGCGGCTGCTCCAGTGGCGGGCGGCGGGCGTCCTGCTCGTCCTGGTCAGCAACAACGACGAGGACACCGTGCGCGCGGTCCTCGACCGTCCCGACAGCGTGCTGCGCGCGGAGCACTTCAGCGTGATCTCCGCGGAGTGGGGCCGCAAGGCCGACCGGATCGCCGCGGCGGCCGGGACGCTGGGGCTCGGGCTCGACGGTTTCCTCTTCCTCGACGACAACCCGGTCGAGATCGCCGCCGTACGCTCCGCGCTGCCCGAAGTCCTCTCGGTGACCTGTCCGGCGGCCGACGAACTCGACGCGTTCCTGCGCCGGTTGTGGCCGCTCGTGCCGGTGGCGGCGACCGCGGAGGACGCCCTGCGGGCGGACTTCTACCGGCAGGAACGGCACCGGGACGCGGCGCGCGAAGCGGCCGGTTTCGAGGAGTTCCTCGACGGCCTCGCGCTCGACGTCACGGTGCGGCCGCTGACCGATGAGGACGCCCCGCGCGCCGCCCAACTCGTCCGGCGCACCAACCAGTTCACCCTGCGCGGCCGCTCCGCCGACGGCGGCGACCTGGAGCGGTGGCGGCAGCGGGGCGAGGTGTGGACGGCGGCGGCCCGCGACCGGTTCGGCGACTACGGCCAGATCGGTCTGCTGGCGGTCCGCGCGGAGGGTGGCAGGCTCGACGTACTGGCGTGGTCGCTGAGCTGCCGGGCGCTCGGGCGCGGTGTGGAGGAGCGGCTGCTCCAGTGGCTGGCGGACCGGGCCGACGAGCTGGGCTGCGCGACGGTACGGCTGACGGCGGAGCGCACCCCGCGCAACGCACCGGCCAGGCGCCTGATCGCGGCCCTCGCCGGCGCCGACCGGGCCGCGGACGCCCCGCACGTGGAGGCTGAGTCCACCCCGGAGCGCTTGAGGGCCTTCCGGTCCTGGCACCGGTGACAGGGCGGGCCCGGTGGGCCGGACAGGGAAGCGCACGCCAGGAGAGGGAAATCGAGGAGAGGCAGCTCATGGGGGACGCGGACGTGGACGTGAATATGAACGCGAACGACGAGGATCCGGCGGCGCGCGGGCTGGCCGAGACCGGGCAGCGTACGACGGGCGAGTCGATCGAGCGGGGTGGCGGCGGCATCGGGGTAGCAGGGCTGCTGGCGAAGGTGGGGGCGACTGCCTCGAAGGTGGCGGCCGCCGGGAGCGCGGCTGCTGGGAACGGGGCTTCCGGGGACGCTGTCTCCGGGGACGCCCCTGTTGGGAGTGCCGCCTCAGGGAACGGGGCTGCTGGAACCCTGGCCGAAGCCATCTCCGCGATCGCCGCCCGCTTCCTGCCGGGCGTTCCCATGGGCCCCGACACTGACTTCTTCGACGTGGGCGGCACCTCGGTCGACGCGGTGGAGCTCGTCGCCGCGCTCTCCCGCGAGATCGGCGTCGAGGTCGGCCTGGACGACGTGTTCGCCGATGCCAGACCGCGCAGGCTCGCCGAGCGGACCCTCGCGCAGGACCCCGCGTACGCCCCGTCGCCCGCTTCCTTGCATGCCGCCTCCCACGTGGCTCCTCACGTGGCCCCCGAAGCGGCTCCGCACGCGCCTTCCCACACCCCCGCGACGCACCCCCCGCACCTGCCGATCCCGGCCGCCCGGCCCCTGCCGGTCCCCGCCGCCCCCGCCCCCGCATCCGCCCCCGACGAGGACCTCGCCCTCGTCCTCGCCGATCTGGCCCGCGCCGACACCCTGCCCTGGGCGCGCCGACCCGAGCCCGTCGCGCCGCGCCGGGTCCTGTTGACCGGGGCGACCGGCTTCCTCGGTGGGCACATGTTGCTCGATCTGTTGCGGCACAGCGACGCCCACGTGGTGTGTCTGGTGCGCGCGGCCGACGAGGAGGCGGGGCTGGCGCGGCTCGGTGCGGCGCTGAGCGGGTTCTCGTTGCCGTGGTCGTCGGAGATCCGCAGGCGCGTGACCGTGCTGCCGGGGGATCTGCGCGAGCCGCGGCTCGGGCTCACGGAGGAGCGGTGGCGGGCGCTGGCCGACGAGGTCGACTCCGTCGTGGGGGTGGGCGCCGCCGTGGACTTCCTGCGGGGCTACGCGTCGCTGCGCCGCAGCAACGTGGCCGGGCCGCTCGCCCTCGCCGAACTGGCCGCGGCGGGACGGCCCAAGCCCCTGCACCACATCTCCTCGATCGCGGTCTTCAACGAGGTCGGCATCGAGTCGATGGGCGAGGACGACCCCGTCGCGCACATCGACGCGCTGGCCGCCGGGTACGACAAGTCGAAGTGGGCCGCGGAGGCCGCGCTGCGCAGGGCCCGCGAGCACGGACTCGTGGTCACCATGCTGCGCCCCGGCGGCATCGGCGGGCACACGAAGACCGGCGCGGGCAATCCGCAGGACCTGAGCAGCGGCATGATGTCGGCGTTCAGCAGGTTCCGTACGGTGCCGGGGTTCCGCTACATCAACGCCGCCCCGGTCGACTGGGTGAGCCGGATCGCGGTCGCCGTGGTGTGCGAGCCGGACGCCTGGGGCTACAACTACAACCTGACGGGCGTGCCGAGCGCCCTGTCCGACGTGGTGCGCGACATGAAGTTCGCCGGGATGAACGTCCGCGTGCAGGACTGGGACGAGTGGCGCCAGGACGTCGTACGCCGCCTGAAGGCGGAGCCCGTGCCCGAACTCGACTTCCTGGCAAGGGTGTTGGAGAGCCCCACGGCGAGGAAGCTGTGCGAGGCGACACTGAAGGGGCCCGCCGTCACCTGCGAGCGCACCGAGGCGTTCGTCGCCGAACAGGGGCTGCCGGCCGCCGTACGGTACGGCATGCGCGAGCAGACCGAGGCGTTCGAGCGGCTCGCGCGCGACGGCCTCGCCCGGCTTCCCGACCGGTCCGACCCGCCGTACCTGTGGTTCCCCGAGACGATGGAAGGCGCGCTCGGCCCGGTCGGCGCGAGCGCCGACAGCCGCTGCACGCTGTCGCTGACCCTGTCGATCGCGAGCATGTACCAACTGGTGCGCGAGCGCCGCGTCGACGTCCGCGGCGAGCTGTCCTGCCCCCTGCTGCACCCCGAACCCCTCGTGGTGGAGCGGGGCGACCTGTGGGTCCGCCCCGAGGAGGGCATCCCGCTGGAGCACGGCATGCGCCACCCGCTGCTGCGCTACCGCTTGCTGCTGCGCGACGCCGACGGCCGTCAATGGTGGCTGGAGGGAAGGAAGTTCGCCCGCGCGCGGCGTGACCTGTGGCGCCAGACGCGCGCGCTCAGCGTACGGCTCGGGCGCGAGGGGCAGCCCGCGACGCTGGCCGGCGAGGTCGTCGTGCCCTCCGACAGCTATGTGCGCGACCAGGTCGACGGCATCCGGGTCGACCCGCGCCTGTCGGGCCAGGAGAAGCGCGTCGCCAAACTGACCTGGCTCGCCTGGTTCGGCCTGGAGATCGGCCGCGGCCTGCTCGCCCCGTTCGCCCGGGTCGGCGCCGACCTGCTCGACCTGCGCGGCACCACGACACCGACGGAGCGCACCCGATGACCACCACCTCGCGAGCCACCCTGCGGCCGCTGTACGCACGCCTCGACGACGCGTCCGTGGAGGAGATCCCCTTCCACGCGGGCGACGGCACCAAGTTGGGCCTGACCCGGGTCACCAGGGGCCACCAGGACCGCCCCGCCGTGCTCCTGCTGCACGGGCACACCGCATCGTCGGACATGTTCACGCAGCCCGAGACCCGCAACCTCGTCGAGGTGCTGCTCGACGAGGGGTACGAACCGTGGCTGCTCGACTGGCGGGGCAGCTGCCGCCTGCCGTACAACGAGACGGGCCGCAGATACACGTACGACGACGTCGCCCTCTACGACATCCCCGCCGCCGTCTCGTACATCAGGCAACGGACCGCGGGACGCCCGCTGTTCGCGGTGGCGCACTGCATCGGCGCGCTCTCCCTGTCGATGAGCATGACCGCGGGGCTCGTGCCGGGACTCGCGGGTGTCGTCGCCCAAGGCGTGTTCCTCACGCCGAAGCTCGCCGGGCGCACCTCGCTGAAGATGTCGGTGGCCGGTGAGCTGTTCCGCTCCCGCTTCGACCACATCCCGGTGGACTTCCGCAAGGTCGGCTTCCGGTCGCGGTACACCGCGCTGTTCGCGCTCGCGTCGCGCGGGGCGAGCTGCCCCGACCCCACCTGCCAGATCCTGTGCAACTCGGCCTGGGGCGTGGGTGCTTCGCTCTACGAGCACGACAACCTGTCGTCCGCCACGCACGACCGCTTGGCCGAGCTGCTCGGCCCCGCGCCGCTGTGGATCCTGCCGCACCTGCGCCGCGTCACCCTGGCGCGCAGCGTGGTGCGCTGGAACCAGGACGACCACCGCTACCGCGCGCTGCCGGAGAACGCCCTGGACCGGGCGTCCGTGATCGATACTCCGGTGCTGCTGCTCTCCGGCAGCGAGAACGGCATGTGGCTGGACTCGCAGAAGCTCTGCCGCGACGTACTCGCCGCCCGCCAGCCCCAGTTGGACGTGCGGTACACGGAGATCCCGGGGTACGGCCACTTCGACGCGTTCGTCGGCAGGGGAGCGGCCCTCGACGTGTTCGGGCACATCCTGGAGTTCCTCGGCGAGCGGGCGTGACGGGTGTAGTGAGCGTGACGGGCATGACGGAGCGCGGGACCTGGCCGGGTCCCGCGCGTCGGTCGGGCCGGGGCGCGCTCAGTCCGCCGCGGGGACCGCGTCGGGCCGCGTCCCCGGGCGCCCCTCGGCGGCCGGGCCGTGCTCGACGAAGTCCAGTACGGCGCGCACCACTTCGGGGTCGCCGAGGATCCTGCGGTGGCCGAGGCCCTGCGTGGTGATCAGCCGCGCCTGGTCGCCGAAGGCCGCGGCGATCCCGCGCCCCTGGGCGACGCCGATCCGGGTGTCGTCCTCGTCGTGCACCACGAGGACCGGCGCCGTGATGACATCGGTGGCGTGCGAGACGGAGAACGGCATGCGGTCGGCGGGCACGCCCGGGAAGAGGTCCTTGCCGATCCGGGTCATCAACTCGCCCTTGAGGGAGGGTCGGAGCTTGAGTTCCGAGCAGAACTCGTCGACCAGGTACTCGAAGTCGCAGACCCCGCTGATGGCGACGATCCGCTCCGCCTTCACCCCCTCCTTGAGCGCGTAGAACGAGCCGAGCGCGCCCAGCGAGTGCGCGACCAGGGCCTCGAACGTGCCGTACTGGTCGTGGAGTTCGGTCAGGATGCTGCGGTACTCCAGGATGGTGGTGCTGCGGCCCGTGCCGTCGCCGTGGCCCGGCGCGTCGAAGGTGACGACGCTGTAGCCCCGGTCGAGCAGTCCGCCGATGAAGTCGCTGAAGCGCGAGCCGCGCGACTGCCAGCCGTGCACGAGCAGGACGGGGCGCTCGCCGGTGCCCCACCGGTAGGTCACCGCGGACTTGCCGTTGACGCGGACGCGCCCGCGGTGCGCGGCGTCGAACAGTTCGCGCTCCGCGGAGCGCATCTTGCTCCGGGCCAGCGGCATGTGGAACAGGGCGTAGGCGCCGGTGCCCGCGAGCCGCCCCGAGACGCGGGAGACGGTGTTGAGGGTCGTACTCACAACTGCCTCGGTGGGGTCCATGTCCAGTACTCCTCGGTCGGCGGTAGCAGGAACGTGGTATATTAGCACGACCGTCCGTGCTTTTATATTCAAGGGTTCACGGACCCGAGCGCACATGAGGGGAACGCCATGCCGTCCACCATCTGGTTCGCGCCATGGACGTCGGGACCGGCGGCGGAGGCCGCGCGGGGCGAGGACGTGACGGGCGCCGCCGTCGTCAGCGTCACCGAGTTCACCCCGCACCGGCCGTGGACCGCGGTCGGCGTCAACATCGCGGGGGCCGTCCTGCGCAAGTCCTGGGGCGATGTCACGGGCGCCCTCGGGCTCTGGCTCTGGGTGGACCCCGACCCCCGCCGCCCCCGCTCGGGGTCGGTCTCGGTCTGGCGCGAAGGGAAGGACCTCCAGGGCTTCGTGGCGCGCCACGACCACCTGCGCGTGATGCGCTCGTATCGTGACCGGGGCACGATGCGCTCGGCCCTGTGGGAGACCGCGCGCTTCGACGCGGAGGCGACACGGGCGGAGGTCCGGTCCTTCCTCTCCGGGCGGTCGCCGTGGCCGCGCGATCCCGCCGTACGAGGTGGGCGCGCGTAGACGCCCTCTTGCCACGGCCCCGGAACGGGTCCAGGATCGTCCCTCCCGCGGGTGGTCGCCGAGGCGTCGCACCGCACGGGAGTGCGCGAGCTCAGTACCTGAACGAGGAGGTCCTGCCGTGGATTTCGGCCTTGTGCTCCAGACCGACCCGCCCGCTTCGACGGTCGTCGAACTCATGCAACGCGCGGAACGCAACGGCTTCCGCTACGGGTGGACGTTCGACTCCGCGGTGCTCTGGCAGGAGCCGTTCGTCGTCTACAGCCGCATCCTGGAACACACCGAGCGGCTGATCGTGGGACCCATGGTCACCAACCCGGGGACCAGGACCTGGGAAGTGACCGCCTCCACCTTCGCCACCCTCAACGACATGTACGGCAACCGCACCGTCTGCGGCATCGGACGCGGCGACTCCGCGATGCGCGTGGCCGGGCGCAAGCCCAACACCCTGGCCCGGCTCGGCGAGGCCATCGACGTCATCCGCGATCTCGGCGAGGGCCGCTCCGCCGACGTCGGCGGGCAGACGCTGCGGCTGCCGTGGGTGCGCGAGGGGAAGCTGCCGGTGTGGATGGCGGCGTACGGGCCCAAGGCCCTCGCCCTCGCCGGGCAGAAGGCCGACGGGTTCATCCTCCAGCTCGCCGACCCCTACCTCACCGAGTGGATGATCAAGGCGGTGCGGGACGCGGCGGCCGAAGCGGGCCGTGACCCGGCCGACGTGAAGATCTGCGTCGCCGCGCCCGCCTACGTGAGCGACGACCTCGCGCACGCCCGCGAGCAGTGCCGCTGGTTCGGCGGCATGGTCGGCAACCACGTCGCCGACCTCGTCGCCAAGTACGGCGAGCATTCCTCGATGGTGCCCGAGGCCCTCACCGAGTACATCAAGGCCCGCGAGGGCTACGACTACAGCCACCACGGCCGCACCGACAACCCCGACACCGCCTTCGTCCCCGACGAGATCGTCGACCGCTTCTGCCTGGTCGGCCCCGTCGCGTCCCACCTCGAACGCCTGCGGGAACTGCGCGACTTGGGCGTCGACCAGTTCGCGCTGTACGCGATGCACGACGCCAGGGAGGACGTCATCGACGCGTACGGCACGCGGATCGTCCCCGCGTTCGCGTGACCGCACCCGGAGCGTGCGGCGCCGGTCAGGTGCGCGGGCGCACCGCGGTCACCAGCCAGACCGCCGCCCGCATGCGGACGCCCGCCGGGGTCGCGTAGGGGCGCAGGGTGTCCTCCGCGGCCACGCGTTGGGCGAGGGAGAGGGTGCGGCCCGGGGTGCGGGTCAGGAGGAAGTCGACCGCGTCCGAGGGGTCGCGGCCCCAGTGGGTCTCGACGGTCAGCGGGGTGACGCTCACGTCGTCGTACGCGGCCAGCGACCCGCGGATGTGGTCGGGGTCGGAGAGGGAGGCCATGGCGGTGCGGGCGTCGGCGGTGTCGGGGGCCGGGGCGGTGCCGGTGGGCTCGCTCGCGTCGAGCAGATCGGACAGCAGGGCGAGAGCCGTGGACTCCTCCGTGCCGGCGTCGCCCTTGAGCCGCGGGCAGGCGAAGACCAGGCGGCCGCCGGGCATCAGGGCGCGGGCGATGTTGTCGAAGGCCGCGGCGTGATCGGCGAAGAACATCACGCCGCCCCTGCTGATCGCCACGTCGTACCCGGCCACGGGGAACGGGTACGTCTGCGCGTCGGCCTGCTGGAACGTGACGTTCCTGACGCGCTCGGCCTTGGCCCGTGCCCGGGCGCGTGCCAGGAGCGGCGCGGAGATGTCGACGCCGACCGCGTTGCCGAGGCCCGCGAGCCGGGCCGCCGTGCGCGTGACGGTGCCCGCGCCGCAGCCGATGTCCAGGACCCGGTCGCCGTTGCGGAGGGCGGCCGCTTCGAAGAGGCGGTCGTCGAGCGCGGAGCTCATCGCGTCGTAACGGTCCTGCTGTTCGGCCCAGTGGTGGCCCAACGGGCCGTTCCAGAGCTCTTCCTGACGGGCATTCGGATTCGCGGTGGCGGTCGTGGCGGTCGTGGTCACGGTGGTCCTCATGGTCGCTCCCTCTGCTGTCCGGGTACCGATGCTGGCCGCGAGGGGTACCCCCGGTCGTCGTACACGGGAAGGGAGTTAGGCCTACCTCACCCGGGCCGCGCCTCGACGGGACTACTCCCGTGGGAGTAGCCGGGGAGGGGTCCGTGCGGGGGACGCCGTTGTCGGTGGCGGCGGTTAGGGTGCGGAGCATGAAGGGGGCCGGGGCGCGGGACGCCCACGCAGTTCCGGGGTGGCGCGGGCCGGCCGCCGACGTGACGCTCGGCGTCCTCATGGCGGCGCTCGTGATCGTCGCGTCGGCGTACCAGGGCGAGGCGACCGCCGTCGACTACGCCCTCCTGTGCGCCGGTTCCCTCGCGCTCACCGCGCACCGGTCCCTGCCCCGCGTCGTGCTCGCCGTCACCACGGCCTGCCTCACCGGCTTCGTGCTGCACACCGAGCCCAGTGCCACGGCCGCGTTTCCGGTGCTCGGCGCGGTGCACATGGCCGCCCACCGGGGGCACCGCGGCGCGGGCCTCGCCGCGAGCGCCGTGTTCCTCGTGGGGTTCTTCGCGGCGGACCCGGGGGACCCCGGCATCGTCGAGCGGACCCTGCTGCTCGCCGGGTGGTTCGTGTGCGCGCTCGCCATGGGCGTCGCGGGCAAGACCTGGCAGGCGTATCTGCGCCAGACCGAGGAACGCGCCCTGGAGGCCGAGCGGACCCGCGAGGAGGCGGCGCTGCGCAGGGCGGGCGAGGAACGCCTGCGGATCGCGCGCGAGCTGCACGACTCGCTCACCCACAGCATCTCGATCGTCAAGCTCCAGGCGGGCGTCGCCGTGCACTTGGCGCGCAAGCGCGGCGAGGAGGTGCCGCCCGCGCTGCTCGCCATCCAGGAGGCGAGCGGCGAGGCGATGCGTGAACTCCGCTCCACGCTTGAGGTGTTGCGCACCGACGAGCCCACCGGGAGTCCCGCCCTGCTCGTGGAGCGGGCCCGCTCGGCGGGGCTCGCGGTCGAGCTGACGGTGACCGGGCGCGAGCGCCCCCTCTCGCCGGAGCTGGACAGGGCCGCCTACCGCATCGTGCAGGAGTGCCTGACCAACGCGGCGCGGCACGCGGGCGGCTCGGCGCTCGTGCGGGTGCGCATCGGCTATGGGGAAAGGGAGTTGGGGATCCGGGTGGAGGACGACGGGGCCGGTGACGCGGCGCGCCCGCCGGTGGAGGGCACCGGCCTGACCGGGATGCGGGAGCGCGTCGCGGCCCTGGGCGGTGCGCTGTCGGCGGGGCCGCGCGCGGAGGGCGGGTTCGCGGTCCGGGCCGAACTGCCGCTGGACGGGCGACTCGACGGCATGCCGGACCGAACCTCGGACGGAACGCCCGGCGTGCGGCTCGAAGCGCGGATCGACGGGAGCGCCGGCCAGGTCGCCGGAAGCGCCGCGAGCCCCGGACCGGTCGGCGGGCAGCGGCTCAAGGGAGCGGCGCAGTGATCCGCGTCGTGCTCGTCGACGACCAGGCCCTGATGCGCGCCGGCTTCAGGGCGCTGCTCGACGCGGAGGACGGCATCGAGGTCGTGGGGGAGGGCGCCGACGGCGCGGAGGGCGTCGCCGTCGTACGCGAGCAGGTGCCCGACGTCGCGCTCCTCGACGTGCAGATGCCCGTGATGACCGGCATCGAGGCCACCCGCAGGATCGTCGCCGAACCACGCCTGGCCGCCGTGCGCGTGGTGATCCTCACCAACTACGGCCACGACGAGTACGTCTTCGATGCGCTGCGCGCCGGGGCCAGCGGATTCCTGCTCAAGGACACCGAGCCCGCCGCCCTGTTGCAGGGCATCGAAGTCGTCGCGCGCGGCGAGGCGTTGCTCTCGCCCTCGGTGACGCGCAGCCTGATCGGCGAGTTCGTCGCCCGGCCCCCCGACCGGACGAGCGCGCCCGGCCTGGAGACCCTCACCCGGCGCGAGCGCGAGGTGACCGCCCTGGTCGCACGCGGTCTCACGAACGAGGAGATCGCCGCGCACATGGTCATCAGCCCGTTCACGGCCAAGACCCATGTGAGCCGCGCGATGACCAAGCTGGCCGCGCGCGACCGGGCCCAACTGGTCGTGTTCGCCTACGAGTCGGGCCTGGTGACGGCGAGGAACGGCGAGGTGTAGACCGAATTGCCCCGAAACCGTGCTCCGCGACCGTCATGGCATGATCGCGGCGTGACCGTCATACCGAGACCGCTCAGACATGCCGTGGCCCTGTCGGCGACCGCGCTCCTCGTGGCCGGCTGCGGGCTGTCCGCGGAGCTCGACCGCGAGGCGAACCCGGAGCGCGAGCCGACGGCGACGGACACCGGGTCCGGGCCCGGGTCCGCGGGGCCAGCCCCGACCGCATCGGCCTCCCACGGCCCCGAGGACGTGGAGCTCGGCCCCGACGCGCCTGCCACCGGCACCCCGCGCTGCCCGAAGTCCGGTGTGACGATGTCCCCCGGCATGGTGACCGCGACGATGGGCCTGCGCGCGATGTCGGTGACCGTGACCAACTGCGGCAAGGGGACGCGGCAGCTCAACGGCTACCCGGACATCCGCGTCCGCGGCGTGGACAAGCAGCTGTTCCGCGTGAACGTGCTCAAGGGCACCGAGCCGGTCACCACCATGGACGACCCCGGACCGCGCCGGGTCACCCTGAAGCCGGGCGAATCCGCGTACACCTCGCTGGTCTGGCGGTACTCGGCCGTCGACGCCGCCACCCTCGCGGGCAGCGGCGTCTATGTGGAGATCGGCACCGGCAAGGGCGCGGCCCGGCAGACCATCGAGCCGGACGGCGGCCTCGACATAGGCGAGACGGGCATGCTCGGCACCACCGCCTGGCAGCGCAGCCCCGAGGACGAACTGGCCGGGCGCCCCGGCGACCGGCCTACGGCACCCGCGCCGTCCACTCCGGCGAGCTGAACTTCGTCGCGGCGAGATCCCGCGCCCGCGCCAGCTCCTCGTCGGTGACCTTGCCGTCCGTCAGGCCGTACCGCCCGCGGAAGGAGTCGATCATCCGCTCGATGACCGCCTCGCGCGGCAGCCCCGTCTGGCGACGCAGCGGGTCCACGCGCTTCTTGGCGCTCTTGGTCCCCTTGTCGGACAGCTTCTCCTTGCCGATGCGCAGCACCTCCAGCATCTTGTCCGCGTCGATGTCGTACGACATCGTCACGTGGTGCAGCACCGCGCCGGGGCCGCCGCCGGGCGCCACCATGCGCTTCTGCGCGGCCCCCGCGATCTTCCCCGCGTCCGTCGCGATGTCGTTCAGCGGCTGGTACCACGCCTTGATGCCCATGTCGGCGAGTGCGCCGAGCACCCAGTCGTCGAGATAGGCGTAGCTGTCCTGGAAGGAGAGCCCCTGGACGAGGGCCTCGGGCACGGACAGGGAGTACGTGATGGTGTTGCCGGGCTCCACGAACATCGCGCCGCCGCCGGAGATCCTGCGGACGACGTCGATGCCGTGCCGGGCCGCGCCCTCCGGATCGACCTCGTTGGCGAGCGACTGGAAACTGCCGATGATCACCGAAGGGGCGCCCCACTCCCACACGCGCAGCGTCGGCGGGCGCCGGCCCGCCGCGACCTCCTGGGTGATCACCTCGTCGAGCGCCATGTGCAGGGCGGGCGCCTGCGGGCCCTCGTGCACGAGCTGCCAGTCGTAGTCGGTCCAGTCCGTCGCGTGCGCCAGGGCGCGGCGCACCGCGACGCCGATCCCGTCCGACGTCAGGCCGTACATCACGGTGCCCTCGGGGAGCGCCGCCTCGATCCGGGCGGCGAGGCCCGCGGTGTCCGTGTCGGCGGGGGCGCCGTCGAGCGCTCCGTTGATCGCGTCGAGCGCCTCGTCGGGCTCCAGGAAGAAATCACCGGCCACGCGCGTGTGCCGCAACGCGCCGTCCTCGACGTCCAGATCCACCACGACGAGCTTGCCGCCGGGGACCTTGTACTCACCGTGCACCGTGCTGCCTCCATGCCCAGGGGTCGGTTCGGCCTGCCGCGGCCGTTCCGAATTATTCCTTACGTCGACTGTGTCCTGTCAGGGCGCCGACCGTGTCCTGCCCGGGGCGGACGATCGCCCGGCGGGCGCCTCGCCACCGGCGCTAGCCTGCGGATCATGTTCACGACGCGTCCCACACTCCAGGGCACCTTCGGCATGGTGTCGTCCACCCACTGGCTCGCCTCCCAGTCCGCGATGGCCGTCCTGGAGGACGGCGGCAACGCCTACGACGCGGCGGTCGCCGCCGGGTTCGTGCTGCACGTGGTCGAGCCGCACCTCAACGGGCCCGCGGGCGAGGTCCCGATCATCCTCGCGCCCACGGGCGGAGAGGTGCGCGTGCTCTGCGGCCAGGGCCCGGCCCCCGCCGGGGCCACCGTGGCCCACTACCGCTCGCTGGGGCTCGACCTGGTGCCCGGCACCGGACCGCTGGCCGCCGCGGTGCCCGGCGCCTTCGACGCCTGGCTGCTGCTCCTGCGCGACCACGGCACGAAGACGCTCGCCGACGTCCTGAAGTACGCCATCGGGTACGCGGAGGACGGGCACGCGCCCGTGGAGCGCGTCGTGGAGACCGTGGCGACGGTCCGCGAACTCTTCGAGCGGGAGTGGCCCACCTCCGCAGACGTCTATCTGCCGGACGGCGAACCGCCGCGCACCGGCGAGCTGTTCCGCAATCCGGCGCTCGCGGCCACCTGGCGACGGCTCATAGCCGAGGCGCGGGAGACGGCGGCGGCCGACGGGGGCGGCCGGACCGCGGAGATCGACGCCGCGCGCGAGGTCTGGCGCACCGGCTTCATCGCCGAAGCGCTGGTGCGGCAGGCCGGGCGGCCCACCATGGACACCAGCGGACAGCGGCACACCGGGACGCTCACGGCGGACGACCTGCGCGACTGGTCCGCGGGGTACGAGGCCCCCGTCACCTACGACTGGCACGGCTGGACGCTGTGCAAGGCAGGCGCCTGGAGCCAGGGGCCCGCTCTCCTCCAGCAGTTCGCCCTGCTGCCCCGCGCGATGACGGAGCTGCCCGCGTACGGCTCCGCCGAGTACATCCATCTCCTGGTCGAGGGCTGCAAGTTGGCCATGGCCGACCGCGAGGCCTGGTACGGGGACGCGGGCGGCGGGGCAGGGGACGTGCCCGTCGCCGAGCTCCTGTCGGCCGAGTACAACGCCCTGCGGCGACGGCTCGTCGGCGAGAAGGCCTCGCACGAGCTGCGCCCCGGGAGCCCCGGCGGACGCGAGCCCAGGCTCTCGGCGCACGCCAGGGCGGTGGCCGCGGGGGAGCGGCCGCACGCCGACGCTGCGGGCGGCGTCGCGGCAGCGGGGGCGGGCGAGCCGACCGTGGCGGGCGACGGCGGGACCCGCGGCGACACCTGCCACCTCGACATCGTGGACCGCTGGGGCAACATGATCTCGGCGACGCCCAGCGGCGGCTGGCTGCAGTCCAACCCCGTCGTGCCCGAGCTCGGCTTCCCGCTCGGCACCCGGCTCCAGATGGCGTGGCTGGAGGAGGGGCTGCCCAACTCGCTCGCCCCCGGACGGCGGCCGCGGACCACGCTCTCGCCGTCCCTCGCGCTCAAGGACGGCGTGCCGGTGCTGGCGTTCGGCACCCCGGGCGGTGACCAGCAGGACCAGTGGCAGGTGCACTTCTTCCTGGGTGTGGCGCTGCGGGACGCGGTGCGCGGCGGCCTCGACCTGCAAGGCGCGATCGACGCCCCCAACTGGCACACCGACGCCTTCCCCGGCTCCTTCCACCCGCGCGAGATGCACGCGGGCAGCCTCACGGTCGAGTCGCGCACGGACCCCGAGGTGGTGGCGGAGCTGCGGCGGCGGGGGCACGACGTGACGGTGGGAGGACCGTGGTCGGAGGGGCGGCTGTGCGCCGTGGCGCGCGATCCGCGTACCGGTGTCCTGTCCGCGGCGGCCAATCCCCGCGGGATGCAGGGGTACGCCGTGGGGCGGTGAGAGAGTGGGCGGGCGACGGGGAGCGGCACGGGAGGTTCACCGTGAGGTAAGGGGGCGTTCAGGTGGGGCGTACGGGATGTCAGTGGGGCGTGCTCTCATGGACGCATGATCGAAAAGTTTCTGATGCACGGCGTGCACGGCGTTGAAGAGGCCCTCCGCAAGGCCGCCGCGGCCGAGGTCATGCCCCGGTTCCGGCAGCTCGCGGAGGGCGACGTGGTCGAGAAGTCCGGGCCGCACGACGTGGTCACGGTCGCCGACCGCCGCGCCGAGGAGCAGCTGACCGCCGACCTCGCCGCGCTGCTCCCCGGCTCGGTCGTGGTCGGCGAGGAGGCGGTGCACGCGGACCCGACGCGGTACGAGGCGATACGCGGCGCGGCCCCGGTCTGGATCGTCGACCCGGTCGACGGGACCCGGCAGTTCGTGAACGGCGACCCCGGCTTCTGCATGCTGGTCGCCCTCGCGGTCGACGGCGAGGTCCAGGCCTCCTGGACGTACGCGCCCGCGCTGGACGAGTTCGCGGTGGCCATCCGCGGCAAGGGCGCCCTGCTCGACGGGCGGCCGCTGGTCGCGGGCTCGCCCGAGCCCGGCGCGGACATCGAAGTGGCCACCTCGCACCCGGACTTCACCACCGACGACCAGAAGCGGGCGCTGAGCGGGCTGCGCACCGAGGGCGTGCGGCCGCGGCCCTGCGGCTCGGCGGGTCTCGAATATCTCGCCATCGCCAAGGGCGAGTTGGACGCGGTCGCCTTCTCCTGGGAGCTGGCCTGGGACCACGCGGCGGGTTTGCTGCTCGTCGCCGAGGCCGGGGGCGCCGACCTGACCCTGACGGGCGAGCCGTTCCGGATAGCCGGCGGCAACGCGCTGCCGTTCACCGCCGCGCGCGACGCCGCCACGGCACGGCGTGTACGGGACCTCCTCGCCGGCCCGGCCTGAGCGTCCGCACGGGACGCCCGGAGCGTCCCGGCGGGCACGAACTGAACCGCACGGGCCGCAGGGCCGGGGGCCCGCGCCCGCCCAGGGGGACCGCGCCGACCGCGGCGGAGGTGCCCCGGCCTATCCTGGGCGCCAGTGGCCATCGGCTGACGAAGGAGTCCGAAGGTGCCGTCGATGCTTGATGCCGTCGTCGTGGGGGCGGGACCGAACGGGCTGACCGCCGCCGTCGAGCTGGCCCGCCGCGGCTTCTCCGTGGCCGTCTTCGAGGCCAGGGACACGGTGGGGGGCGGTGCGCGCACCGAAGAGCTGACGCTGCCCGGCTTCCGGCACGACCCCTGCTCCGCCGCCCACCCGCTGGGCGTCAACTCCCCGGCGTTCCGCGCCATGCCCCTGGAGCGGTACGGCCTGGAGTGGCTGCACGCCCCGCTGCCGATGGCGCACCCCTTCCTGGACGGCACCGCCGCCGTGCTCTCGCGTTCCATCGCCGAGACCGCCGCCTCGTTCGGGCCGCGTGACGCGGGGGCCTACCGACGCCTGGTGGAGCCCTTCGTCGGCAAGTGGGACGTCCTGCTGCGGGACTTCATGTCGCTGCCGCTCAGCTCCCTGCCCCGGGACCCCGTCACGCTGGCCCGGTTCGGGCTCGCCGGTCTGCCGCCCTCGACCTGGCTGATGCGGCGCTTCCGCGACGACCGCGCACGCGCGCTCTTCGCCGGTCTCGTCGCCCATGTCATCGCGCCCCTCGACGGCATTGTCACCGGCGGCGTCGGCATGGTCTTCGCACTGGCCGCGCACGCCCGCGGCTGGCCGGTCGCGCGCGGCGGCTCGCAGTCCATCTCCGACGCGCTCACCGCGTACCTGAAGGACCTCGGCGGCACCGTCCACACGGACTACGAGGTCAAGCGGCTCGACGACCTGCCGCCCGCCCGCGCCTATGTCTTCGACACCTCGCCGACCGCCCTCGCCAGGATCGCCGGCCTCGGCCGCGCCTACGAGGGCTACCGGTACGGGGCGAGCGTCTTCAAGGTCGACTACGCCCTCGACGGACCCGTGCCGTGGACCGCCCAGGAGCCGCGCACCGCGGGCACCGTCCAGATCGGCGCGAGCAGCACCGAGATCGGCGCCGCGCTGCGCGCCGCGTCGCGCGAGGGCCGCGCCCCGGACAAGCCGTTCCTGATCACGGTCCAGCCCAGCGTCGTCGACCCTTCGAGGGCCCCGGCGGGCAAGCACGTCTTCTGGGCGTACGGCCACGTCCCGGGCGGCTGGGACGGTGACCTGACCGAGGTGGTCGAGCGGCAGCTGGAGCGCTTCGCGCCCGGCTTCCGCGACCGCGTCCTGGCCCGCGCCACCGCGGGCCCGCCCGAGCTCGCCGCGCGCAACGCGAACTACGTGGGCGGCGACATCGCCTGCGGAGCCGCCAGCGGACTCCAGCTGCTGCTGCGCCCCAAGCTCTCCCTCTCCCCGTACCGCACCCCGCACCCCGCCGTCTTCATCTGCTCCTCGGCGACCCCGCCGGGACCCGGTGTGCACGGCATGTCGGGGCACAACGCGGCGAAGGCGGTCTGGAAGCGGCTCAGGAGCGCGTGAGCGGGCCGCCCGAGGGCGGCGGGGGCGTGCACGGGTCCTGGTGACGCGAGGTTGATGTCGGATTCTCGCCAGCCCGGACGGTCGGGATCGACGATCCTTGAGGCATGCACACCGACACCGAGCGCTGCGTGCGCGCCGTTCAGTCGAAGGACGCCCGCTTCGACGGATGGTTCTTCACGGCCGTCACCACCACACGGATCTACTGCCGTCCCAGCTGCCCGGTCGTGCCGCCGAAGGCCGAGAACATGACCTTCTACCCGAGCGCGGCGGCCTGCCAGCAGGCCGGGTTCCGCGCCTGCAAGCGGTGCCGCCCCGACAGCAGCCCAGGCTCGCCCGAGTGGAACCAGCGGGCCGACCTGGTGGCCCGCGCCATGCGGCTGATCGGCGACGGAGTCGTCGACCGCGACGGCGTCCCCGGTCTCGCCGCCCGGCTCGGCTACAGCGCCCGGCAGGTCGAGCGCCAGCTGCGCGCCGAGCTCGGCGCGGGACCGCTCGCGCTCGCCCGCGCCCAGCGCGCCCAGACCGCGCGGCTGCTCATCGAGACGACCGCGCTGCCCATGGCGGAGATCGCCTTCGCCGCGGGATTCGCCTCGATCCGCGCGTTCAACGACACCGTGCGCGAGGTCTTCGCGCTGGCCCCCGGCGAGCTGCGCGCCCGAGCGCCGAAGCGCGGCGGTGCCCCGGCGGGCGCGGCCGCGGCCGTGGCCGTGTCGTCAGGGGCCCCCGGCGTCCTCTCGCTGCGGCTGCCGTTCCGCAAGCCGCTCAACCCCGACAACCTCTTCGGGCACCTCATCGCCACCGGCGTGCCCGGCGTCGAGGAGTGGCGCGACGGGGCGTACCGGCGCACCCTCTCCCTCCCCTTCGGGCACGGCATCGTCGCGCTCACCCCGCACCCCGACCACATCGGCTGCCGGCTCAGCCTCACCGACCCGCGCGACCTCACCATCGCCATCAGCCGCTGCCGCCGCATGCTCGACCTGGACGCCGATCCGGCCGCCGTGGACGGCCAGTTGAGGCGCGATCCGCTGCTCGCGCCGCTCGTCGACAAGGCGCCGGGACGACGCGTGCCCGGCACCGTCGACGAGGCGGAGTTCGCGGTGCGCGCCGTGCTCGGGCAGCAGGTCTCCACGGCCGCGGCCCGCACCCACGCGGCCCGCCTCGTCACCGCGCACGGCACGCCCGTCGACGACCCCGACGGCGGCCTCACCCACCTCTTCCCCACTCCCGGCCAGCTCGCCGCGCTCGACCCGGAGACCCTCGCCCTGCCGCGCAGCCGCCGCGCCACCCTGACCACGCTGGTGGGCCGCCTAGCCGACGGCAGCCTCAAGCTCGGCGCCGAGAGCGACTGGGAGGAGTCCCGCGCCCGGCTGGCCGAGCTGCCCGGGTTCGGCCCCTGGACGGTCGAGGTGATCGCGCTGCGGGCCCTCGGCGACCCGGACGCCTTCCTCGCCTCCGACCTCGGGATCCGGCGCGCCGCACAGGAGTTGGGCCTGCCGCACACCCCGGCCGCGCTCACCGCGCGCGCCGCGGCCTGGCGCCCCTGGCGGGCGTACGCGGTCCAGTACCTGTGGGCCATCGACGACCACCCGATCAACTCCATCCCCGCGTAAGGGACGTACTCATGGAACGCCTGCACACCGTCATCGACAGCCCCTACGGGCCGCTCACGCTGGTCGCCACCGACGGCGTCCTCAGCGGTCTCTACATGACCGAGCAGCGCCACCGCCCGCCGCAGGAGACCTTCGGCGACCGCGATCCGGCGCCGTTCGGCGAGGCGATCAGCCAGCTGGCGGGCTACTTCGCCGGTGAGCTGACCGAGTTCGACCTGCCGCTGCGCCTGGCCGGCACGCCGTTCCAGCAGTCCGTGTGGCAGGAGCTGCGGCGCATCCCGTACGGGGAGACCCGCTCGTACGGCCAGCTCGCCGAGGCCCTCGGCAAGCCCAACGCCTCGCGTGCCGTCGGCCTCGCCAACGGCAAGAACCCGATCGGCGTGATCGTGCCCTGCCACCGCGTCGTCGGCGCCGACGGCAGTCTGACGGGGTACGGCGGCGGGCTCGACCGCAAGCGGCAGCTGCTCGCCTTCGAGGGCGGTACGGAGGGCGGCGCGGACGCCCTGTTCTGAGCGCCGGGCCGCTCCGAACCCTGGGGAACGCGTGGGGGCGGGGCCGTCGGATCAGGCCACCCGGTGGCCGTCCTCCAGCTCCGCCGTGCCGCCGCCGTGCGCCAGGACGTCGAGCGCGGCCTCGACCCGCCGGCCGAGCTCGCCCGGCAGCAGCCCGGCGAGGTCCGCGCGCTCCACCAGGCGCCAGGAGAGCAACTCCTCCTCCTGGAGCCGGATCGACTTCAGACGCTCCTCGTCGAGCACCCCGCCGTCGTACAGATAGGCGACCAGCGGCGGCCGCACCCGCTCGGCGCCCGCGGGCACCCAGTCCACCGCGAGCAGCGGGCCGAGCGTGACGTCGAGCCCGATCTCCTCCGCGGTCTCCCTGCGGGCGCCCTGCCGGGGCGTCTCCCCGGCGTCGGACTCGACGGTCCCGCCCGGCAGCGCCCAGCCCTCGCGGTAGTTGGGCTCGACGAGCAGGACGCGCCCCTCGGCGTCGCGGAAGAGCGCGGCGGCCCCGACGATCACCCGGGGGAGTCCTGCGATGTACGTGGCGAAGTCCTGGATGGTCACGGGGGAAGGGTAGCCGGGGGCCACGTCAGCCCGCCGGTGGCCGGGGGTCGGTCCTGATGCGCTCGGTGGCGAGCGTGTCGGGGTGGTCGGGGCCGAGGACCCTGCGGCGCGCGTCGCGCACGCTCCGCGCGATGTCGAGGGCCTCCGGCAGCCGGCCCGCCCCGCTCAGCGCGACGGCCAGTTCGTGGCCGCTCGCCAGGGTGTCGGGGTGGTCGTCGCCGAGCGTGAGCGCCCGTCCTGCGCGGGTGGCACGGGCCTCGGAGACCGCCTCCTCGTAGCGGCGCAGCGCGATGAGGGTGACGGCCAGGTTGTGCCGGCACAGCAGGGTGTCGCGGTGGTTCTCGCCACGGACCGACGTCCAGAGGGCGAGGACCGTGCGGTAGATGGTGTGCGCTTCCTCGTGGCGGCCCATGCGGTCCAGTACGAAGGCGCACTGCTGGTGCGTGGTCAGGGTGTCGGCGTGCTCCCTGCCGAGCACGGAGTCGCGGCTGGAGGCGCAGGCGGAGAAGGTGTCGAGGGCCTCCTCCAGGCGGTCGAGGGCGAGCAGCAGATGGCCCGTCTCGTACTGGGTGGACAGCAGATGCGGATGGTCGGGGCCGAGGTGTTCGTCCTGGCGGGCCCCGAGCCGCTCCAGCCAGCTCAGCGCCGCCTGGTGGTGCCCGTCGCGGCCGTGCGCCACCGCGGCGAGGAACTCGTCGGCGAGCATGGTCTCCAGCGGGACGCGCCGGGGGAGCGGGAGCCGGAAGGGGATGCCGGGCGGGGGCGTGCGCGCGTGGTGGAGCACGGGGCCGCGGCCGGTGAGGTCGATGCGGAAGTCGAAGTCGATGGGTCCCCGCTCCACGCCCTCCAGGAGGAGGAGATGGATCCCGAGGTCTTCGAGCCAGCCCACGTCACCCGGCAGCCCCTGCCAGGTGAGGACCATGATCAGGCTGGTCAGGAACGGGCGTGGGGTGCCCGCCGCACGGGCGTCGGCGAGCAGCTTCCTGCGCCGCACGCGCTCGCTCTCCAGCGCGTACTTCAGGGACTGCGGGGCGGCGGCCGTGAAGACGTGGGGCAGCGCGGTGCGCGTCGTCGCCCGCAGATACCGCTCGGTCGAGTCGAGCATGTGGAACTGCACCGCTGCCGGGGGGTGCCGCTCGGCGATGCCCCTGACGATCTCGTCGAGGACGGCGGTCCAGCCCGCCTCGGTGCCCTGGATGATGCCGTGCGGTCCCATGCCGCGCAGGTCCAGTACTACGTTGGCACCGTCCTCGCCCCGGCCGAGCGGCACGGACAGCGGGCCCCGGGACCCACCGCTCGGGACGGCCGCCTCCAGGAACGCCTCGAAGTGCGCGGCCACTTCGGCCGCCGTCGGCCGCTCGTCGAGCAGCGGCGACGAGCAGCGCCCCAGGATGCCGGTCAGGAAGGCGGGCAGGCCGGGACCCGCGGCCTTCAGGAGCACGAGACCGAGCTTGGAGATGTCGTGGGCCGCGCCGTCCGCGTGCTCCTGCACGCACCAGCCGGTGACGCACACGCCTTCCCGCATGAGCAGCACCCTGCGCTGCCCCAGGTCGCCGTGGAGGATGCCCCGCACATGGGCGTCCGCGAGGACCCCCGCGAGCCGCTGGCCCAGCGCGGCGAACAGCACCGGGTCGTCGTACCGCTCGCCGGCCAGGACACGGCCTTCCATGTGCGGGGCGGGCACCCCGTCCTCCAGACAGAGCCCCGTCGCGAGCCAGGACGGCTGTGCCGCCGGGTCCATGTCCACGATCCGGGGCACCGCCGTGCAGCTGAGCAGGCGCAGCGCCTCGGCCTGCCGGGGCAGCGAGGCGCGGCGCACCGATTCCGGGCGGGTGAGCCGGAGCGCGGCGATCCGGCCGTCCTCGCGCCGCCCGAGGAACATCCCGCTGGTGGACCGCGCGCTCGCGTGCCGGGCGAACAGCCGCCAGGGGCCCGCCCACCGGGGGTTCGCGGGCCGCAGCGAGAGCCACTCCGAACCCGGCGCGTCCACGTACGGGGGAGGCTCGGGACCGGCGTCGGGCGCGGGCGTCTCCCGGTCCCGGGGAACACCCACCCCGAGCCTGCGCAGGAGCCGTTCGTCCACCCAGCCGAACGGCCGCGTGCCGTCCCCGACCCGGCCCGCGCCGTCCGGGTGGGCGAGCCAGGCGGGGAAGTCGGCCGAACGGCCCGCTAGTTCGCCCAGACGATCCGTCACCGTACGGCTGGTGCGCAGGAGTTCGCGGACCGGCGCGGTGCCCAGGAGGATGTCGCGCGCCTCCGCCGTGACGTCGTAACTCCGGTGCTGCGGGGCGAGTTCCACGGCACCGTCGCAGCGCCCCATCAGGCCGCTCAGGAACACCTCCGCCAGATGCCCGGTCGTCACCTCCGGGCCGAGCGCGTCCTGCACCAGCCGCATCACCGGTACGGACACCGGGGCGACCGCGGCGAGATGCGCGGCGAGGCGGTACGCCTCCGGGGACGACGTGTCCCGGAACCGCAGCACCCGCCGTCCCGCGTCCAGGTCCGCGGGCGGCGCCTGAGCGGGCGCGAAGGGCGCCGTCAGGAGCGGAAGGACCGCGCTCGCCCCGGGCGACGCGACCAGGCCCGCCCAGGCGCCGACCGGGCCGGGCTCGGGCGCGAGCACCGGGACGGGGATGCCGTCGAACGCGGCGAGCCCGGACGGCAGCACCGGATCCGCCACGTCCCAGGTGAGGTTGGGCGCGCCGCGCCGCCGGGTGGTGACCTGCCAGCGTTCGGCGCGGATGCCCGAGCCGTCCCACAGGTGCGGCGGCAGCGCGTGCAGTACGGCGGTGGGGCCGAACCGCCCCCACTGCTTGAGGAGTTCGGGCATCCGGCCGTCCCGCCAGGCCGCGCCGACGCCGTCGCTGAGGACGAGGATCAGCGTGTTGCCGCCGGGGTCGGTCACGGTGGCGGGCGGCAGCACGGCGGTGCCGGGCGTGAACGGGCGGCGGCCGAGCAGCGGGGCACCCGGCGTACGGGTGTCGAGACCGTGGACGCGTACGTCACGGAAGGCGCCGCTGCGCTCCAGGAGCAGCCGGGTCTCGGTGGCCAGCCGCTGCCACAGGAGCATCGAGGCGCCGTCGTCCACGAGCAGCGTCAGATCGAGCCAGCGCGCACGGGCGGGGCGAAGCACGGCGTCGGTGAGGCCGCTGTGGGCCGTCGAGTCCGCGGTGGCCGTCTCGTCGAGCTCCCAGCGCCTGCGGTCGGCCACGGTCTGCTTCAACGGTCGCAGCGCACGCCCCAGTTGGAGCTGGCGGGAGCCGAGGGCGCGGGTGCCGGGTGCGCGGACGGGGCGGGCGGGGACGGTGCGGTGGTGCGGGGCGGGGTCGGGGGCGGTGCCGCCGTAGAGGGGGGAGGGGTGGGGGCGCGCACGGCGGACGTCGGCCGTGCGCACGTGCGGGGTGTCGGTCCGCGCGTCGGTGGCCGGGGCCGGCTCGACGGCGTCGGGCTGCCGTCGAGCGGCCGGCTCCTCGGTGCGTCGCCGCCAGGGCACGGACCTGCTGAGCAGCGGCGGGACCCCGCCCGGCGTGACGTCCGGTGGCACCCGCTCGTCGTCGTGCGCCTGTTCCGCCGGTGGAAGCGCCCCCGCCACCCGCGCCAGCGCCGTCGACGCGCCCTCGGGCAACCGCCCGGCCAGCCACAGCGCGTCGAGCAGCTCCTCCTGCGCGAGCTCCACGCCGCTCTCCGTCAACGCGGCGATCACCTGGCGCAGTTGATAGGGCCTCGCGCGGGCCGCGGACGCCCTCAGCACCCGCTTGAGCAGGTCGTCGCCGGACGGCTCGGGTCGCACCCTAGACCGCCCCGCCGAGCCGGTGGAGCACCGCGTCGAGCAGGGCGCCGGGCGGCAGGTCGAGGCCGCCCTTGCGCAGGAACACCGCGTTCAGGAGCTGGTCGGTGGCCAGTTCGCCGGGGGCGCGGCGGCCCAGGAAGGCGCGGAGCAGGTCGTCCACGCCGTCCAGCGCCGCGTCGCCGAGGTGCGCCTCGACGATGTCCCGCAGCCGCTGCTCGTCCGGCTCCGCGAGGTCGAGGCGTACGCAGCGGCGCAGGAACGCGGGCGGGAACTCGCGCTCGCCGTTGCTGGTGATGACCACCACGGGGAACTCGGAGCAGCGCACCCGGCCCCGCGTCACCCGCGCCCGCACCCGCGGGTCCGTGGTGAGCACGTCGACGTCGGACTGGTCCTCGGGCAGCCTGGCCAGCTCGGGGATCTCGAACTCGCCCTCCTCGAAGACCGTCAGGAGGTCGTTCGGCAGGTCGACGTCGCCCTTGTCGAGCTCGTCGACGAGCAGGACGCGCGGGCGCTCGCCGGGGACCAGGGCGGTGCCGAGCGGGCCGAGCCGGACGTACGAGCCGATGTCGGGGCCCGCACTCTCGCCCGTGGCGTCGCCCGTGCCCTCACCCGTGCCCGTAGCGGCGTCCGCGGCGGACTCCCGGCGCAGGTTGGACTCCCTGAGGCGGCCGATCGCGTCGTAGTCGTAGAGGGCGTCGCGCAGCGTGGAGCGGCTGTTGACCGGCCAGGCGAGGACGCGGCCGAGCGACAGCTCGTGCGCGATCGCGTGCGCCAGGGAGGACTTGCCGGTGCCGGGATGGCCGGTGACCAGGAGCGGACGGCGCAGCAGCAGCGCGGCGTTGACCACCTCCGACTCGTCGGGACCGATCAGATACGGGCGGGGTCTGGGCGCGCCGTCCGCGGGGGTGAAGCGGCGCCACGGCGGGGCCTCGGGGAAGTCGACGTGCCGGGCGTCGCCGTCACCCCGGAACAGCCGCCAGTCGCCCTGGCGGGGCGGCGGGGGAGGCTGGGGCGGCGGGGAGCCCTCGTGTGCGGTCATGAACGGCGTGCTCCTTCGTCGGATAGCGGGCGCGGCGCGTCGGGGTCCGTCAGCCTCGGCTCGTGCTCGGACCCCACGCGGTCCTGCCAGGCCAGGTCCTCCCAGACGAGGGAGGGGCGGGCCGGGAAGCCCGCCGGGTCCGGAAGTGCGGCAGCCCTGAACCGGTGGACCCGCGAGGGGAGTTCGTGCAGCCGGCCGGTCGGCGCGAGGGGTTCGAGGCGGTCGGCGTGGTCGTGCCCCTCGGCCTCGCGGTCCCAGAGCACCACGGGCACGCCGAGGGCCAGACAGAGGTCGAGGAGCTGGGTGCGGAGCGCGGGCGGGCCGTGCAGGACGACGTGGTTGGCGTCCCGGTGGGTGGAGTTGAGCAGCGCGGCGACCTGCCGTCCGTCCGCGCAGCTCGGGTCGATGACCAGCGGTCTGCCGTGTCCGTCGCCCCAGCGGCGGCGGTGCTCGACGTCGCGCCGGGGCACCCGGCGGCTCATCTCCGGGCAGCGCAGGGTGAGCGGGAAGGACGCGCCGAGCGGCAGGCTGGGCACGAACTCGTTCGGGCTGCCCGCGTCCCACTCGTCGACGGGCAGATGCAGCCCGGCGCGGTCGACCTCGATGTCCACGGCGGGCAGCAGCCCGTCCCCGGAGCGCTCGGCTCCCTCCCGGATCAGCGCGCCGACCTGCTCGGGCGTGAGCGGCGCGTCGCCCGCCGCGGTCTCCAGGCGGCGCACCGACCCGTCCGCGCGCTGCTGCCACAGGCGGCACCGGTAGCGCTCGGTCCGCTCCGCGCCCGCGCCGGGGCCCGTGCCTTCGCCCTCCGGTTCGGCCCTGACCAGCCGCGCGAGCAGCCGCGTCACCTGGGGCGCCCGCGCGCCCGCCCAGTGCGCGGCGTCGGCCCTGCGCTGGTCGCGCGCCGCGGGATGCACCCCGAGCCGCTCGCAGACCCGCTCGCTCCAGCGGCTCAGGCCCTCGCCGAGGGCGCCGCCCGTCGCCGCGGCGATGAACTCGACCAGGTGCACGAGCGCTGGCACCCGCGGAGTGCCCGCAGGCACGCTGCCGCCGTCCTGGTACTCCTCCAGGTCCGCGATGACCTGCCCCAGCGCCTCCGGCCGCAGCCGTGCGGTGCACAGCGCGGAGGGGAGCGGGATGTAGCGCAGGGCCTCCTGGGCCGCGCGGCCGGGCAGCGTCGGGTCGGTGAGGACGACGCGCCGCAGGTGCTTGGCGAGGAAGGCGTGCTCGCCGCACGAGAGCAGCCCGGCCGCCTCGACCGCGCGTCCGGTGCCGAGCAGCGCGGTGAGCCGGTCGGGGCGCGCGCCGTGGGGTCCCGCGGCGAGCAGCGACTCGCTGAGGGTGGGCAGGGCGCGGTGCCGGGCGAGCAGGACGGCGGTCAGCTCCTCGACACGGGGCGCCGAGCCGTCCTGCGGCGCGGTGAGGCCCAGTTCGGCGGCGAGCCGCCGGGCGTGCTCGGCGCGCACGGCGGGTTCGGGCAGCAACGAGCGCAGCAGCTCGGTGAGTTCGGCCGCGAGCGGATCGTCGGGCGGGGCGGCGCGCCGCGTGCGGCAGTCGGCCACGACGGCGCCCGCCCCCGCCGCGTACAGCTGATCGCGCACGGCCTGCCAGGGCAGCGCCCAGGTGCGCCGCAGGGTGTGCGCGGGGTGCGCGGCGGCGTCCGGTTGGCCGAGCTGCCCCACCACGAGCCCGGCCACGCTGTCCCCCGAGTCGGTCCAAAGCGGTCCGCCGCTGAACCCGGGGCCGATCGCCGCGCCGGACAACGCCGCGTCCAGATAGCCCAGTTGACCGTCGAGCAGTTTCAGGACGGTGTCCGCGAAGGTGATCGGCTCCCCGCAGCCGTGCCAGGCCCGCAGCGACTGACCCTCCGTCATCTCCGTCCAGACCACCGGATCCGCGCCCGGGGGTGCGGGCTCGGCGAGCTGGAGCACGCACAGGTCGCCCTGCCAGGCGGCGGCGCCGCGCAGGGGCGGCAGCCACACCTCGATCTGGGCCTTGATCCGTACCGTGCGCCGCGCGAACCCGACCTGGAGCACCTCGTCCGCGGGTGCCGTCCCGCTCAACGCGGGCCGCCCGAGCGCTTCGTTGACCACGTGCGCGCAGGTCAGGGCGCGGCCGGGGGAGAGCAGCGCGGCCGCGCCGACCGCCGCGTCGCCGTGCCGCCCGAGGACCGCGACCACCGGCGGCGGCTGCTGCGCCGCCCTGAACCAGCCCACGGCTAGGCCCCGGTGGAGTCGCCGGACGTCCCGCCGGCCCCGGCGCCCTGTCCGGTTCCATGCCCGGCTCCGGCGCCGGCGTCCTGTCCGGTTCCAGGACCGGTTCCGTCTCCGGCTCCCGCTCCGGCCGCGGACGGCTCCTCCGCACCCCGCCACGTCGCCGACACCGTCATGGTGGCCGACCCCTTGAGCCCCACGATGCCGAGCTTGAGGTCCTTGCCCACCTCGATGCCGAACTCGACCGTGAACTCCGCGGGCGGCCGCTGGGCCCGGGACACCGAGGCGTGCACCTCGTCGAGGAGCGGCCCGAGCGGACTCAGCGTCGCCCGCAGCGCCCCGGCGGCCAGCGCCGCGCCCCGGCCGCCGCCGGTCGAGACGGGCTCGGGCACGCCGAACTCCGGCGGCAGCGCGCCGGATCCGGCCGCCTGCCCCACGTCGGCGAGCTCGACGCGCAGCGCGGCCCCGGCCAGGTCGAGTTCCAGGTACTCAGGCATGGGATCATTGTGCGGCCAATTCCGCGGTGCGCGCCGCGAGTTCGCTGATCCGGGCGCCGTCGAAGCCGAACACCGCGCTGCTGACCCGGTCCTCCAGCGGCTCGGTCCACTGCGCGGGGATCGCCGCCGCCCCGCACAGGACGCCCGCCACCGAGCCCGCCGTGGCGCCGTTGGAGTCGGTGTCCAGTCCGCCGCGCACGGTGCGCGCGACGGTCTCGGTGAAGTCCCCCTCGCCGTACAGGAGTCCGGCGGTCAGGACGGCGGCGTTCGGCACGACGTGGATCCAGCCGAGCCCCGCGGTCTCCTCGCCCACCGTGTCGAGCGTGTCGGCCCAGCCGAGGCCCGCCTCGTGCAGCGAGGTCACCCGCCGCACGGTGCGGGCGAGCCGGCAGCTCGCGGGGATAACGGTGAGCGCGCTGTCCACCGCGGCGCGCGGGGTGGCCGCGGTGAACGCCGCGGCGACGAGCGCGGCCGCCCACATCGCGCCGTAGACGCCGTTGCCCGTGTGCGAGAGCACGGCGTCGCGGCGGGCGAGCGCGGCGGCCCGGCGCGGATCGCCCGGCGAGGTCCAGCCGAAGACGTCGGCGCGGATCAGGGCGCCGATGTACTCCTGGTACGGATTCTCGTACGTGGCGGTGAGCGGCGGCCGCAGCCCGTTCGCGAGATTGCGGTAGGCGGCGCGCTCCGCGGTGAACGTCTGGAGGTACGGCAGCCGCAGCAGCCAGAGATCGCCGACCTGCTCGGTGCTGAACGCGAACCCGTGGGTCTCCAGGAGGTGCAGGCCGAGGATCGCGTAGTCGACGTCGTCGTCACGGCAGCTGCCGCGGACCCGGCCGCGCACACATCTGCGCCATTCGGGACGCAGCCGTAACTCCGTGTCCTCGTCCGGGGGTTCGGGAAGGTAGTCGGTCAGCGGCAGCGCGCCGGCGTCGTGCAGATAGCGGTCGATGCGGTCCCGTGTCCAGTGGTCGCCCCGCTCCACCGGTTTGCCGAGCATGTTGCCCGCGATCCGCCCGAGCCAGCCGCCGAGCACGCGGTCCCCGAGGTCCGGGGCCGTGGGGGTCGTGGAGGTCATGCGACAGGTCTATCGAATCCGGGAGAGTCCCGCGCGGCCGGGCCGTGCGTACGGGGCGGGCGGGGGAGCGGGCGGGGGAGCGGGGAGGTACGGGGGCGGGCCGAGGCCGCCGGACGCCTCCGGGCGGGCCGGGCCGGGCGGGGCGGCGGCCCAGGAGCGGCCACCACCCCGCACGCCCCGCGCACCCCGCGCACTCCGCACGCTCCGCGCACCGGCGCACCCCGCACCCCACGCACCCCGCACAAGGCGCCCCAGCCCCCCCCAGGCCCCCAGGCACCGTGCGGTCAGTCCTCGTCCTGGCTGCGGGACCTGACGATCCGTCGCAGCCGGGGGTGACGCTCCGGGGTCTGCTCGGTGATCGCGTCGCCGACCATCGTGCGCACCGCGTCCCGCAGGCCGTGCAGCGCGTGGCCGCGCGCGGGTCCCGCGCCCGGGTCCTGGCGCAGTTCCTTGAGCAGCGCCCAGCACAGCGTCAGCATCACCACGACGAACGGCAGCGCCACCAGGATCGTCGCGCTCTGGAGCGAGCTGAGGCCGCCCGCGACGAGCAGCACCGCGGCCACCGCCGCCATCAGCACGCCCCAGGTGACGACCAGCCAGGTCGGCGGGTGCAGCGAGCCGCGGCTGCTGAGGGAGCCCATCACCAGGGAGGCCGAGTCGGCGCTCGTGACGAAGTACGTCATGACGAGGATCATCGCGACCCACGAGGTGATCGTGCCCAGCGGCAGCGCGTCCAGCATCGCGAAGAGCGAGGACTCCGCACCCTCCTTGACCTTCTCGGCCATGTCGACCTTGCCGGTGGAGTCCAGGCGGATCCCCGTGCCGCCCATCACGCAGAACCAGATGACGGTGGCACCGCTCGGCACGAGCAGGACGCCGATCAGGAACTCACGGATCGTACGGCCGTGCGAGATCCGCGCGATGAACGTGCCGACGAACGGCGCCCACGACAGCCACCACGCCCAGTAGAAGATCGTCCAAGCGCCGAGCCAGCTGCTGTCGGTGAACGCGCCCGTGCGCGAGGCCATCGGCAGGAGCTGATGGAGGTAGCCGCCGACGCTGGCCGGGATCGCGTCCAGGATGTAGACGGTCGGTCCCAGCACGAAGACGAACAGCATGAGACAGGCGGCGAGCGCGAGGTTGAGGGTGCTGAGCCACTTCACGCCCCTGTGCACCCCGGAGAACGCCGAGGCCACGAACGCCGCGCCGAGGGAGACGATGATGATCAGCTGGAGCGTGGTCGAACTCTCCACGCCCGTCGTGAGGTTGAGCCCGGTGGCGACCTGGAGGGCGCCCACGCCGAGGCTCGTCGCGGTGCCGAAGACGGTGGCGAAGACCGCGAGCAGATCGATGATCCGGCCCGGCCAGCCCGCCGCCCGCCGGGCGCCGATCAGGGGGACGAAGACGGCGCTGAGCCGGTTGCCCCGGCCCTTGCGGAAGCCCGCGTAGGCGAGCGCGAGGCCCGCGATGCCATAGATGGCCCAGGGGGTCAGGGTCCAGTGGAAGAAGGAGTACTCCAGGGCGGTCCGCGCGGCGCCGCCGGTGCGGGGCTCGGCGCCGGTGGAGGGCGGTGGGTTCAGATAGTGGGTGAGGGGCTCGCCGACGCCGTAGAACATCAGGCCGATGCCCATGCCCGCGCTGAACATCATCGCGATCCACGCGAGGTCGGTGAACTCCGGCCGCGCGTCGTCCTTGCCGAGCCTGATCCGGCCGAACCTGCTGACCGCGATGACCACGCACAGCACGAGGAAGACGTCCGCGGCGATCACGAAGAGCCAGGCGAAGTTCTCCAGGACCCAGGCGAGCGCCGTGCTCGACGCGCTCTCGAAGGAATCCTTGCCGATCGCCGCCCAGGCGACCACCGCGAGGACGGCGACCACGCCGATGCCGATGACGGCGAAGTCCGGACTGCCGTCCGAAGGGGCGCCGCCCGCGGGATCGTTTCCGGTGGACGGCGGGCCCGGCGGACCCTCGTCGGGCAGAGGCTGATCGATCATTTCCGTGCTCATGACGCACCACTATGGTGCGCTAAAGGCCCATTTTTCACCGGGCCACGCCGTCCTGGGCGAAGGGCGGCCATGGGCAGGGAGCCCCTCCTGCGGTTATGGTCGCAGCGGCGCGACTGCCTTGACGCGAGCAAGGCCCGGAAAGCAAGGGGAATGCAAGGTGGCGGACGCTGCAGGGACGGCGGGACACGAGCGGCAGACGCAGCGTGTGCTCATCGCCGCGGACAAGTTCAAGGGTTCGCTCACGGCCGTCCAGGTCGCGGAGCGGGTGACGGCGGGGCTCCACCGGGTCGCGCCCGGCGTGGCGGTCGAGGCGCTCCCCGTCGCCGACGGCGGCGACGGCACGGTCGCGGCAGCCGTCGCGGGCGGCTTCGAGCGCCGCGAGGTGCGGGTGACGGGGCCGCTCGGCGACCAGGTCACGGCCGCGTACGCGCTCAAGGACGGCACCGCCGTGGTGGAGATGGCCGAGGCCTCCGGCCTCCAGCTGCTCCCCGACGGCGTCTTCGCGCCGCTCACCTCCACGACGTACGGCTCCGGAGAGCTGCTGCGCGCGGCGCTCGACGCGGGGGCCCGCACGATCGTCTTCGGCGTCGGCGGCAGCGCCACGACCGACGGCGGCGCGGGCATGCTGGCCGCGCTCGGCGCGCGCTTCCTGGCCGCGGACGGCGAGCCCGTCGCGCCCGGCGGCGGTCCGCTGAAGGACCTCGCGAGCGCCGATCTGTCCGGCCTGGACCCGCGCCTGAAGGACGTCGAGATCGTCCTCGCGAGCGACGTCGACAACCCGCTGACCGGGCCGAAGGGCGCGCCCGCCGTCTACGGCCCGCAGAAGGGCGCGTCCCCCGAGGACGTGGCGGCCCTCGACGCGGCCCTCGCGCACTTCGCCACCGTCCTGGAGAAGGCGATCGGCCCCAAGGCCGCCGAGTACGCGCAGTCGCCCGGCGCCGGAGCCGCGGGCGGCATCGGGTACGGCGCGCTGGTCGGTCTCGGCGCGGGTTTCCGGCCCGGCATCGAGGTCATGCTCGACGTGCTCGGCTTCGCGCCCGCCCTGGAGCGGGCCACCCTGGTCATCACCGGCGAGGGCTCGCTCGACGAGCAGACGCTGCACGGCAAGGCGCCCGCCGGGGTGGCCGCCGCGGCCAGGGCCGCGGGCATCGAGGTCGTCGCGGTCTGCGGCCGTCTCGCCCTCGCCCCCGAGGTCCTCGGCAAGGCGGGCATCCGCCGCGCCTACCCCCTCACGGACGTCGAGCCCGACGTGGCCCGGTGCATCGCGGAGGCGGGCCCCATCCTGGAGACGGTCGCCGAGCGCATCGCCCAGGACTTCCTGACCTGACACACCGGATCCCCGGTACGCCCGGTACCTGATACACCCTGTCCCTGACACACCCTGTTCCGTACGTCCGACGAGGCCCCGCCACACCCTGGCGGGGCCTCGCCGTCGTTCCGTGACGGCTGTCCTGAAGCCCCCGTATCCGACCCGGAACTTGATCGTTTCTTCAGTACGTGAAGAGGAGTCGATCTTGACCGGGTGGGCGGGTCTCGGCGTCGGCGGTCTGGGCATCGCCGCGACCCTGTGCCCGGTGGCCGGCGCGTCCGTCGCCGCGCACGTCGAGGCGCTCGGCGTGGCCCTGACCGGGCACGTGGAGATCTGCCGCCCCGACGAACCCGTCGCCGAGGCCGCCGTCGGCATCGCGCCCGCCCCGGCCCCCGAGGCACCGCACCAGGACCCGCCCCAGCCCCCGGCCCCCGCACCGCCCGCCGACCGCGCGGCCGAGCCCCCTGGCCCCGAGCCGCCGGACCCCGTCCGCACCCGCCCCGCCGCACCGGACCCGGCCCCCGCCGCGCCCCGCGTGCGGGAGCTCGTCGTCCCCGTACGCCTGGAGTCCACGCCGCCGCACGGGCCGCCCGCGCCCGCGCCGCCCCGGGACCCCTCCTTCCCCGCACCGCACTACCGCCCCGCCGAGGGTCCCGAACCCCCGGCGGGCCGGTCCGTGGTGACCACCACGATGGTGGTCACCACTCCGGCGGTCCTCGCCGCGGCCCTGCTGCGGCCGCGCTCGGGCTCCCGCTCGGGCGCCGCTTCCCGTTCCCGCACCCACACCGGAGGATCTTCGTGACGGAATGGCTCGTACTCGCCGTCGCCATGGCGCTGGCCTGCGCGGTCGTTCTGACCGTCACCGTCCTCAGGCACCGCCGCGTGCCCGAGGACGACGACCCGAGTCAGACACCGGACGTCATCGAGTACATGGTGATGATGGTCGGCGTCGTGTACGCGATCGTCCTCGGGCTCGCCATCGCGGGCGTCTGGGAGGCGCGCGGCGCCGCCGAGGACGGCACCCGCCAGGAGGCCCAGGCGCTGCACGAGATCAACAGCCGCGCCACCATCTACCCGGCCGCCGTACGGGACCGGATCCAGCAGGACGTGCGGAGTTACACGCGGCACGTGACGGCCGTCGAGTGGCCGCGCATGATCGAACGCCACGAGCTCACCGACCGGGGCACCGAACTCCTCGACACGCTCCGCGAGGACATCGCCGAGCGCGAGCCCGCCAACGACCTGGAGGCGCAGACCTATCAGCCGCTGCTCGACCAGGTGGCCGCCGCCGACGAGGCACGCAGGGCCCGCGCCGACAACGCGGAGGCGACGCTGCCCGGCGTGGTCTGGTTCGGCCTCCTCGCCGGGGCGATCGTCACCGTCGGCCTGATCTTCACGCTCCAGATCAGACGCTCCGCACGGGAGTTGCTGCTCGCGGGGACGTTCAGCGCCCTGATCGCCTTCCTGCTCTTCCTGGTCTGGAACTTCGACGCGCCCTTCGGCAGGTCCGTGACGGAGTCGGCGAGCGCCTTCCAGGATCTGCTCAGCGTCTAGCGCCGTCTAGCGGACCCTTCGGACCGGCCGCCGGCTCGGTACGTCAGCACGTCAGTACCTCAGTACGTAAGTGCTTTGCCCGCGGCGCCAGGTGGTGGCGGCGAAAGGCGGTGGGCCTCCACCGCGAGCGCCACCTCCACCAGGTCGCGGGGCCGCGCCAGCGAGCGGGCGGTCAGCTGTTCCAGCCTGCGCAGCCGGTTGAAGACCGTGTTGCGGTGGCAGTACAGCCGTCCGGCCGCCCGCCCCGCCGATCCCTCGCAGGCCAGCCACGCGTCCAGCGTCTCCAACAGGACCGCGCGGTCCCCGGGTTCGAGCGCGAGGACCTCGCCGAGCACGTCGTCGACGAGCAGCCCCGCGAGCTCCGGCTGGCTCACCACCAGGGCCGTCGGCATCCGCCGGTCGAGGCGTACGATCCCCGTCGCGTCCGGCGGGCAGGTGCGCAGCGCCAGCTCCGCGAGGCGGCGCGCCCTGCCGAGCTCCGCGAGTGAGCCCACCACCGGGCTGATCCCGCCGGGCCCGGGACAGCGCCCGTCGACCAGGCGCGCGAGCCCGTCGAGCCCCTCGTCCGCGCCGAGCGCGACCACGCCGACCTCGCAGTCCGTCCGCATCCGCCAGATGAAACGGAAGCCGCCGCGCTGGATCTGCCGGTGGAACGCCTCGCGCCCGTCGCGCCGTTCCACGCGCAGGACCACCACCGCGTAGGGGCCGTGCTCGGGCAGGTCGAGCCCGGCCGCCGCGCGCGCCGCGACGCCCGGCGCCGACTGGCCCTCCAGAAGCGCGTCGAGCAGCGCCTGCAACTGCTCGTCCGTACGCCGCCGCAGTTCCATCTCGGTCGCCCGGTACGCGTCGGATGCCACCGCGGCCTGCGCGTCCACCGCCGACCAGACCATCGTCGCCGACCGCATCAGGACCGCGAGCCGCTCCGGGTCGCGCCCGGCCGCGCCCTCCAGGAGCGAGTCCCACACCAGGTAGCCCGCGTTGCGGTACGAGTGCACCAACAGATCGAGCGGCAGGCCCTGTTGGGCCCGGCGCCGGCCCGCCTCCTCCGCGTACTCCAGGTCGCGGCGCGGTGAGGCGCGGGGCGCCGACATCGCCTCGATGCCGATCCGCATCGCTTCCTCGGCCTCCCGCCACTGCACGTCGTGCGGCAGGACGCGGCCGAACACCGGTGAGTGCGCGGAGAGTTGGCGCAGATGCTCGTCGACCAGCTCGGGCAGGCGCGGCAGCAGCGCCGTGCACGCCTCCTTCAGGAGCTTCCAGTCGTGCCCGGTCCGCGGCCTGCGCCCGAACGCGTGCCCGCCCATGGATCCTCCTCCGCCGCGCTCCGGGACGTCGTTGGTGCGGAGGATGCCATGCGGTGGTGCGCTCCGGCAGGCCCCTGACGCGCGACGTTGTGCGCGTGCACAACGGCGGGCCGCCGCCGCTGGTCCGGGGCAGCGATTCGCCCGCGGCCCGTGGACGGGCCGCCGCCGCGGTGCTGGGGTGAGCGCCACGCGGCGGACGGGCCGCGCGGGACAGGGGGTTGGTACGTGGCTGGTTCCGACGTGGACGATGCGGGCGCTGACCCTTCCGGCGCGGCCGGGGCCGGTCTCGTCGTACGCGACCTCTCGGTGGGGTACGGCCCCGTGCGCGCCCTGCGGCGGGTCTCGCTCGACCTGCCCGACGGGGAGGTGGTCGCCGTGCTCGGCGCCAACGGTGCGGGCAAGTCGACGCTCCTGCGCGCCATTTCCCGCACCCTGTCCTTCCAGGGCGGGGCGCTCGCCTCGGGCTCCGTCCACTTCGCCGGACGGCGCCTGGACACGCTCGCGCCGGACCGGGTGGTGGCCGCGGGGATCTCCCATGTCCCCGAGGGCAGGCAGGTGTTCGCCCGGATGACCGTCGCCGACAACCTGCGCGCGGGGGCGCTCGGCTCCACCGGGTCGCGGGCCGCGAAGGCCGACGCGCTGCGGCGCGTCCACGCGCTGTTCCCCGTCCTCGCCGAGCGCGGCGCCCAGCGCGCCGGACTGCTCTCCGGCGGCGAGCAGCAGATGCTCGCGGTGGGCAGGGCCCTGATGGCGTCGCCGAGGCTGCTGCTGCTCGACGAACCGTCCCTGGGGCTGGCCCCGTTGATGGCCGCGCGCATCGCCGACACCATCCGCGAGATCAACGCCCAGGGCACCTCGGTGCTGCTCGTCGAGCAGAACGCGGCGCTCGCGCTGCGGCTCGCCACCCGTGCGTACGTCCTGGACGTCGGCGAGGTCGCCCTGGCGGGCGCGGCGGCCGAACTCGCCGCGTCCGACGAGGTGCGCCGCCGTTACCTCGGCGTGGTCGACGAGGACGCGGCCGACGACGCGTCGCGTGGCCTCGGCGCCCTGCCGACGCTGCCGCGCTGGGTGGAGGCGGGCCGATGAGCGGGCCCGTCGTCGCGAACCCCGACGTGTCCGTACCGCCCCTCGACGTCCGCGAGTTGACCGTCCGTTTCGCCGGGCTCACCGCCCTGGACGCCGTCAGCTTCACCGTCCGCCCCGGCACCGTGCACGCCGTCATCGGACCCAACGGCGCGGGCAAGTCGACCTGCTTCAACGTGCTGTCCGGCGTGTACCGCGCGAGCTCCGGCAGCGTCCGCTTCGGCGGGCACGAGCTCACCGGGATGCGCCCGCACCGCATCGCGGACCTCGGCGTCGCGCGGATCTTCCAGAACCTCGCCCTGCCGCCGCGCGCCACCGTCGCCGACAGCCTGCTCCTGGGCCGCCACCGGCTGACCAGGACCGGCTTCGTCGCGGCCGGTCTGCGCCTCCCCTCGGCCGCCCGCGAGGAACGGCGGCACCGTGAACGCGTCCGCGAGATCGCCGCGTTCGTCGGCATCGAACGACAACTCCACAAGCCCGCCGGGTCCTTGCCGTACGGGCAGCAGAAGCTCGCCGAGCTGGCCCGCGCCCTGTGCATGGAGCCACGGCTGCTGCTCCTGGACGAGCCCGTCGCGGGCATGACCGCCGACGAGCGCCGCCGCACCGCCGCGGTCATCGCGGGCGTCCGCGACAGCCTCGGCATCTCGATCGTCCTGGTGGAACACGACATGGGCGTGGTGATGCGACTGGCGGACGCGGTGACCGTACTCGACTTCGGCCGCCGCATCGCCGACGGCGCCCCCGGCGCCGTACAGAACGATCCGGCGGTGGTCCGCGCCTATCTGGGCGGGGACGAGGGGGCGGAGGGAGACCCGGCCGCAGGTGACGGACCCGCCGGAGACCGCCCCGACGGCAAGGAGGCCCCCCGCCCATGACCACCTTCGTCGAACTCCTCCTCAACGGGCTCTCGTTGGGGTCCGTCTACGCCCTCATCGCCCTCGGCTTCGTCGTCATCTTCCGTGCCACCGAAGTGGTGAACTTCGCGCACGCCTCGCTGCTCCTCGCCGGCGGGTACATCACCGCCTCCCTCCACGACGACATCGGCTTCTGGGCCGCGCTGCTCGTCGGCATCGCGGGTGCCGCGGTGGTCGGTGCCGCCGTCCAGTTCCTCGTCATGCGGCGTTATCGGGGCAGTGACCACAGCGTCCTCGCCATCGTCACCATCGGCGTCGACATCCTGCTCACCACCGAACTCACCCGGCGCCTGGGCACCGACGTCCTCGCGCTCGGCGACCCCTGGGGCGACGCGGTGCTCACCGTCGGACCCGTCTCCCTCGCGCACACCAGGATCGCCGCGTTCCTCGCCGCCGCGCTCCTCATCGGCGTCTTCCTGCTCGCCTTCCGGTACACCTCCTGGGGCGTGGCGATGCGCGCCGCGGCCGAGAGCCCGGGGACCGCCGCGCTGATGGGCGTACGCCTGGGCAGGGTGTCGCTCGGCGCTTGGGCGGTGGCGGGCGGGCTCGCCGCCGTGGCCGCGCTCTTCCTCACCGTGTTCCCGACCCCCGGCCTCGAACGGGCCACGTCACTCGCCGCGTTGAAGGCGTTCCCCGCCGCGATCCTCGGCGGCCTCGACTCCACCACGGGCGCGCTCGTCGGCGGTCTCGTGGTCGGCGTGACCGAGTCCCTCGCCACCGGCTACCAGAGTGAACTCACCTTCCTGGGCAGGGGACTCGGTGACCTCGCGCCCTACCTCGTGATGACCGTCATCCTGCTCGTCAGGCCCGCGGGCCTCTTCGGCACGAAGGAGCTCGCCCGTGTCTGAGGCCGTCACCACCGGGCCGCGCTCCCGCGGTCGTACGCTGATCAGCAGCCGCCGCACGTACGTCCGGGCCGCGGCCGCCGTCCTGCTCCTCGCGCTGCCCTTCTACGTCGACCGCTTCTGGCTCCAGGCGGGCCTCTTCGCGATGGCCGCGGCGATCGGCGCCATCGGCATCAACCTCCTCACCGGCGCGACCGGCCAACTCTCCATGGGGCACGCCTTCTTCCTCGCCGTCGGGGCGTACGGCTACTGCGTCCTTGCGGCGGACGGCGGTGCGGGCCTGACCGGGCTCGGCCTGCCGACCTGGCTCGCCGCGGTGCTCGCCGTGGCGGCCGCCGGGCTCGCGGGCGGGCTCTTCAGTCCCATCGCGGGACGGCTGCGCGGCGCCTACCTCGGCATCGCGACCCTCGCGCTGATCTTCATCGGGCAGCACGTCCTGTTCAACGCCCACGACCTGACCGGCGGCGCCAACGGACGCGACGTACCGCCCCTGAACCTCTTCGGCCTCACCTTCGACGACCGCGAAGTCGTCGTCGCCGCCGTGCCGTTCGGCTCCGCGGAGAAGCTCTGGTACGCGGGCCTCGTGCTGCTGCTCGGCTGCGTGATCTTCGCCCGCGGCGTGCTGCGAGGGCGCCCGGGGCGCGCCATGAACGCGATCAGGGACCACCGCGTCGCCGCGGGCGTCATCGGCGTCCCGGTGGCCCGCTACCGCGCCGGGGTGTTCGTCCTGTCCTCGATGTACGCGGGGCTCGCCGGAGTGCTGCTCGCCCTGGTCTTCCAGCGCACCGTGCCCGACTACTTCGGCATGACGCTCTCCCTGGAATACCTCGCGATGATCGTCATCGGCGGCCTCGGCTCGGTCGCGGGAGCCGTGGCCGGCGCCGCGCTCGTCTCCCTGCTGCCCCAGCTGCTCACCCGCTACAGCGACGCCCTGCCCCTCGTCTCCGCGCCCGGCACCGGCGGGATCGCACCGGGCGAGGCGTCCCGCTATCTGTACGGCGCCGCCGTCGTCGCGGTGGTGCTCTTCCTGCCCGGCGGCCTGGTGAGGATCACCGCACGGCGCAGCAAGCCAACTCCAGGGGAGGAAGCATGAGTTCCAGGGTCAAGGGCACCAGGAAGGCGCTGAGCAGGGCCACCGCGGCCGCGACCGCGCTCGCCGCGCTGCTCGCGCTCGGCGCGTGCAGCTCCAAGGCGAAGGACGACGACGGGGGTGGCGGCACCAGCGCGGGAGGCGTCAAGACCGGCAAGGGCGTCTCCGGCAAGACCATCCACCTCGGCGCGCTCACCGACATGACGGGCGTCTACGCCACCCTCGGCAAGAGCGTCACCCAGGCACAGCGGCTCTACGTCGACCAGGCCAACGCGGCCGGCGGCATCTGCGGCCACCAGCTCGAACTCACCGTCCGCGACCACGGCTACGACCCGCAGAAGGCCGTCGCCGCCTACACCGAACTGGAGCCCGACGTCCTCGGCTTCACCCAGTTCATCGGCTCCCCGTTCGTCGCGGCCGTCAAGCAGCGCGTCGACGGCACGGACAAGGGCCTCGTCCTGCCGCAGGCCTGGTCGGCGAACCTCCTGGGCAGCCCCTACGTGCGCGTGCTCGGCTCCACGTACGACCTGGAGACCATCAACGCGATCGACTTCCTGATGAAGGAGAAGGGCCTGAAGAAGGGCGACAAGCTCGGCCACGTCTACTTCGAGGGCGACTACGGCGAGAACGCCCTCAAGGGCTCGACGTACATGGCGAAGCAGGCGGGCCTCACGGTCGTCGAGCAGAAGATCAAGCCGACGGACAACGACATGACCGCGCAGGTCTCCGCCCTCAAGAAGGCCGGGGTCGAGGCCGTCGTGATCAGCGCGGGCCCGCGCCAGGCCGCGTCCCTGGTCGGCGTCGCGGCGGCCGGCCGCTTCGACGTGCCGATCATCGGCAACAACTCGGCGTTCGCCCCGCAGCTCCTCGCCACCCAGTCGGGCCCCGCGCTCCAGAAGAACTACTACGTCGCCTCGCCCACGCTGCCCATCGGCGCGGACACCGAGGCGGCCCAGAAGCTCGTCGCCGACTACCGCAAGGCGTATCCCAAGGACTCCCTCGACAACGGCGTCGTGGCGGGCTGGACGGCGGCCGCCGTGTTCGGCGAGGCACTGAAGAAGGCCTGCGCGAAGAAGGACCTCACCCGGGAGGGCGTCGACGAGGCCCTGCTGACGATCGACGACTTCGACACCGGCTTCGGCGTCCCGCAGGACTTCACCGACCCCAAGGCCCCGTCGTCGGACAAGAGCGTCATCCTGCGCCCCGACAAGTCGGCGACCGGCGGCATGAAGGTGGTCCGCGAGGCGCGGGCGGCCGAGGAGACGAAGGGCTACACGCCGGGCGCGTGAGGGGCCGGGTACGGCGCGATCCGGCGGTGGCTCGACGGGCGCTGCGCGTCCCCCCCCGGCTGGGAGTGGGCTTGTCCCGCTCGTCGGGTGCGGGGCCGGGGGTGGTGTGCGCAGTTCCCCGCGCCCCTGAGCGCGCGCCGCGCACGCGCCGTCACATCTGCCGTCGCACCTGCTGTCGCACCTGGGGATCGCGCGACAGCAGGTCCCAGTGACGGTCCGCCGGGGCGCGCAGCGCCCGCCACGTCCGGACGAAGAGCCGCGTCGCGTCGAGCCCCGGCCAGTCGCCCGGCAGCAGCTCGGCGGGCAGCCGCGGATCGCGCTCGAACGTGCCGCGCCAGGCGTGCACGAGCCGCGTCCGCAGGACGAACGCCGCCTCGTCCGACGCGGCCCGCGCCCCGCCGAAGCGCCCGCTGAACCCCTCGTGGACGGCGCGCACCGCCGCCAGGTCCCAGGCCCCCGCGACCAGCTCGGCGTCCCGTTCGGCCCGGCACGTCAGCCACGTCGCGTGCCCGGTGAGCCCCTGCTCCCGCAGCAGCCCCTTCAGCGCGTCCACGCCGCCCGCGTCCGCCGCGACCCACACGCCGCGCTCCAGCGGCCCGAAGCCCTCGAAGGCCAGCTGCTGCGCCACCAGGGCATGCCCCTGCGCGGGCCCCCGCAGCAGCAGCTGCTGCCACTCGCCGTGCCAGGGCGTCGCCCGCACCGCGCGTTCGAGCCGGTGCGTCCACGCCGTGAGCAGCGCGACCAGACGCGGCTCCAGGACCAGGACGGTGCGGCGGCCCACCGGCTCCGTGCGCAGCCAGCCCTCCTGCACGAGCCTGCTCACCGCGCGCCGGGTCGCCGCCTCGCCGATCCCGCAGGCGCCGAGCGCGCCGACCACGGCGCGGGACCACACGCGCGCGCCGCCCGCGTACCGCACGTACTCCCCGAGGACGGTCAGGAGCAGGGTCCGCGCGCTGGGCGAGCCGTCCGCGCGGCGGCGGGTCCGTGGCGCCTCCAACGGTCCACCCCCTCCTGTGTGTTGACCTCTCACGGGCTCCGGTATAGGACGTGAGACACAAATCAGCGACCGCCCGATTTTATGTCCGACGTCCTTCCCGGTGAAAGGCGTACGCATGGATCACCAGGGCCCCGCCCCGCTCACCCCCACCCGCTTCGGCACCTTCCTCGCGCCCTACCACGGCCTCGCGTCGAACCCCGCGCTCCAGCTCCGCCGCGACCTCGACCTGGTGCGCCACCTCGACGCCCTCGGCTTCGACGAGGCGTGGATCGGCGAACACCACTCCGCCGGGTACGAGACGATCGCCTCGCCCGAGGTCTTCATCGCGGCGGCGGCCGAGCACACCCGCCGCATCAGGCTCGGCACCGGCGTGAACTCGCTGCCCTACCACCACCCGCTGATCCTCGCGGACCGCATCCGCCAGCTCGACCACCAGACGACGGGCCGCGTGATGCTGGGCGCGGGCCCCGGCCAGCTCGCCTCCGACGCCTTCATGATGGGCATCGACCCGCTGCGGCAGCGCGCCATGATGGCCGAGGCGCTGGAGGCCGTCGTACGGCTGCTGCGCGGCGAGACCGTCACCATGCGCACGGACTGGTTCGAACTGGCGCAGGCGCGGCTCCAGCTGCGTTCCCACCGCCCCGAGGGCGTCGAGCTGGCGGTCGCCTCCACCGTCTCGCCCACGGGCGCCGTGCAGGCGGGACGGCACGGCATCGGGCTGCTCTCCCTCGCGGCCGGCGACCCGACCGGGCTCGCCGCGCTGACCGGGAACTGGGCCGCGTACGAGAAGTCCTGCGCCGAGCACGGCCACACCGCGGACCGGGCAGCCTGGCGGCTCGTCGTGCCGATGCACCTCGCGGAGACCGCCACCGAGGCCCGCGAACAGGCCGCGTACGGGGTGCTGCACCTGGTCCGCTACATCGAGGGCCTCTCGGACAGCACGCTCCCGTGGGGCCGCACCGCGCAGGACGCGCTCGACCGCTGGACCGGCGAGGGCCTCCCGGTCTTCGGCGTCGCGACCATCGGCACCCCGGCGGACGCCGTCGCCCGCATCGAGGCGCTCGCCGAGGCCTCCGGCGGCTTCGGCACGCTGCTCCTGCTCGACCTGCCGACCGGCACACCGGAGGCCAAGCGGCGCAGCTACGAACTCTTCGCCGAGTACGTCGTGCCGCACTTCACCGGCGCCAACCGGGCCCGCGAGGAGTCCATGGCCTGGGCCCGCGCGCACAGCGAACGCTTCCTGGGCGCCATGCGCGCGGCCGTCGACGCCGCCGTCGGGGAGGCGCGATGAGGGCGGCGGTGCTGCGCGCGGGACGCTTCGTCGAGACCGAGGTCCCCGAGCCGCCCGCGCCGGGGCCCGGCCAGGTGCTCGCCGAGACGCTGGCCACCGGCATCTGCGGCTCCGACCTCTCGGCGGTCCGGCACACCGAGGACTTCCTCGCGGCCTGGCGGGACTCGGGCACGGAGGCGTTCCTCTTCGACCCCGGGCAGGACCTCGTGATGGGCCACGAGCTGTGCGCGCGGGTGCTGAGCCCGGGGGAGTGGCAGGGCAAGGTCGTGGTGGGCCTGCCGTGGGCCCTGGACCCCTCGGGAACCCTGCGCACCATCGGCTACTCGACGCACTTCCCCGGCGGCTTCGGCGAGCGCATGACGCTCCAGGAGGCGGCCCTCGTCGCGGTCCCCGACCACGTACCGCCGCGCGTCGCGGCCCTCACCGAGCCGCTCGCCGTCGGCTTCGGCAACGTCGCCCGCGCGGCGCAGGCCCCCGGTACGGGCGCCCTGGTCATCGGGGCGGGTCCCATCGGCCTCGGCGCCACGGCGGCGCTCGCCGAGCGGGGCGTCGCCCCCGTCGTCGTGTCGGAGCCCTCCCCGCGCCGCAGGGCGCTGGCGGCCCGCTTCGGGGCGCACACGGTGGTGGATCCGGCGGTGCGCGACCCCTTCGACGTCTGGCGCGATGCGCGCGCGTCCGGCCAGTCACTGACCGTGTACGAGTGCTCGGGCAGGCCCGGCATGCTGAACACGGTCCTGCACCGTGCCCCGCGCTCCACCCGCGTCCTGCTGATCGGCGCCTGCATGACGGAGGACGTCTTCCGCCCCGCCGTGGGCATCTGCAAGGACATCACGGTGACCATGTGCATGCAGTACCCGCCGGAGGAATTCCCCCGCACGCTGGAGAGGATCGCGGACGGGAGGGTGGACGCGGCGGCGCTGATCACGGGGGAGGTGGGCTTCGGACAGGTGGACGAGGCGATGGAGACCCTGGCCCACCCGGACGACCACGTGAAGGTGCTTGTCATGAAAAGCCCGTCCGGCGTTTGAGGACACGCCCGAAGGGCGCCGGACACAAAGCAACGGGGGCCCGGACCAAAAGGTCCGGGCCCCCGAAGAACACTGCTCAAGCGCCGCTACGGCAACTGCGCACGGGCTTCCCGCCGGTTGTCCCGGAAGTTGTTCACCCTCCGAGCCGTGGCGAAGAGGGGGATCACCGCGCCGAGGACGACCTGGAGCGCGCAGCCGGTCTGCAGGAGGAGCAGGCCGCCGGGCGCGTCGAACGCCCAGGCCGCGAGCAGCCCCATGGCCGCGACGATCCAGGAGAGCATGGCCACCGCGAGGGGACCCCGCGGCTTGGGGTACTCGACCCGGCTGACCATGAGCCACGCCGTCCCGATGATCGCCAGGAGCGTCGCCCAGAAGGGCAGCTCCAGGAGCACGATCGAGACGACCGTGAGCGCCCCGAAGGGCGATGGCATGCCCTGGAACGTGCCGTCCTTCACGGTCACGCACGAGAACCGCGCAAGCCGCAGCACCACCGCCAGCAACACGACGATCGCGCCGACCGCCGCCACCCGCTGGTGTGCGTCGTCGGCGACCATGCCGTAGACGAGGACGAAGTACGCCGGGGCCAGACCGAAGCTGATCAGGTCCGACAGGTTGTCGAGCTCGGCGCCCATCGGCGAGGACCGCAGCTTGCGTGCCACGAGCCCGTCGAAGAGGTCGAAGACGGCCGCGCAGAGCATCAGGATCACGGCGGTCGCGGCGGAGTGCCGCGCCATGCCGCTCTCGTTGCTGCCCTGGAGGTGCGGGATGAGGATGCCCGTGGTGGTGAAGTACACCGCCATGAACCCGCACGTGGCGTTACCGAGCGTGAGGGTGTCCGCTATTGAGAGGCGCAGCGAGAGAGGCATCTCCTCGTCGGCCTCGTCCTCCGCGGCCTCGGGCACCCAGCCCGCTTGTGTCTCAGGATCAACCACGGTCAATGCGAGTCACCCCAGCCACGGTCTTCTGACCGACCTCGACGTCCACCTCGACACCCTCGGGGAGGTAGATGTCGACGCGGGAGCCGAAGCGGATCAGGCCGATCCGCTCGCCCTGCTCCACCTTCGAGCCCTGCGGCACGTAGGGCACGATGCGCCGGGCCACCGCGCCCGCGATCTGGATCATCTCGATGTCGCCGAGCTCGGTGTCGAAGTGCCAGACAACGCGCTCGTTGTTCTCGCTCTCCTTGTTGAATGCCGGGACGAACCCGCCGGGGATGTGCTCCACGGACGTCACCGTGCCCGCGAGGGGCGCGCGGTTGACGTGGACGTTCAACGGGCTCATGAAGATGGCGACGCGGGTACGCCCGTCCTTCCACGGCATGATGCTCTGCACCACGCCGTCGGCCGGCGAGATGACCCGGCCCTGAGTGATCTCGCGCTCGGGGTCGCGGAAGAACCACAGCATGCCCGCCGCCAGCGCGGTGGCGGGCACGGCGACGGCCGCGGCGCCCTTGGACCGGCGCGCGCGGGCGAGGCTGAGTGCCGCGGTGGCGACGGTCGGCAGGAGCCACGGCGATGCTCCGCGAGCAAGGCGTCCCTGAAGAATGCCGTCGCGTGGTGCAGAGGTTTGGCTGTGGGGCATGGATGACCTTCGTAGCGGATGATGCCGCGCAGTGAATGGGGGACGGCGGCTTTCTCCGGATGCTATCGGTTGCGAGGCACAACTGGGCAAGCCAGGAAGCCGAGTCGACGGCCGAAGAGTGTTGACAGGGTGTGATCTTCTTCGCGAAGAAACCACCTCAAACCGGGCATCTAGCCCTGGAATCGATACTCTTCGAGCAGTCGACGACCAATGATCATTTTCTGGATCTCGGCGGTACCTTCACCGATCAGCAGCATCGGGGCCTCCCTGTAGAGGCGCTCGATCTCGTACTCCTTGGAGAAGCCGTAACCACCGTGAATCCTGAACGCGTCCTCCACGACTTCCTTGCAGTACTCGGATGCGAGGTACTTCGCCATCCCTGCTTCCAGGTCGTTTCGTTCCCCTGAGTCCTTTTTGCGTGCTGCATTGACCATCATCGCATGCGCGGCCTCGACCTTGGTAGCCATCTCGGCAAGCTTGAACTGAATCGCCTGGTGCTGGGCGATCGCCTTGCCGAAAGTGTGCCGTTGTTGGGCATACGAGACACCGAGCTCAAATGCACGCTGAGCGACGCCGCAACCACGCGCCGCCACATTGACGCGGCCGACTTCGACGCCGTCCATCATTTGGTAAAACCCTCGGCCGGTGGCTCCGCCGAGCACGCGATTGGCCGGAATGCGTAGCCCGTCCATGATGAGTTCGGTGGTGTCGACCCCCTTGTAACCCATCTTGTCGATCTTGCCGGGGATGGTGAGGCCCGGCCTGACCTCTCCGAAACCGGGCTCCTTCTCGACAAGGAACGTGGTCATCGACTTGTGGGGGGCGGTGCCCTCGGGGTGTCCTTCGTCACTTCGGCACAGGACGGCCACCAAAGTGGATGTGCCGCCGTTCGTCAACCACATCTTCTGGCCGTTGAGGACGTACTCGTCGCCGTCCTTGACGCCCTTGGACGTGATCGCCGACACATCGGAGCCGAGCCCCGGCTCCGACATGGAGAACGCGCCGCGCACCTCGCCGGCCGCCATCCGCGGCAGGAACGTCTCCTTCTGCTCCTGCGTGCCGTGCTGCTTGAGCATGTAGGCGACGATGAAATGGGTGTTGATGATGCCGGAGACCGACATCCAGCCCCGCGCTATCTCCTCCACGCACAGCGCGTAGGTGAGCAGCGACTCGCCGAGGCCGCCGTACTCCTCCGGAATCATCAGGCCGAACAGGCCCAACTCCTTGAGACCGTCGACGATCTGCTGCGGGTACTCGTCGCGGTGCTCCAACTCCGTCGCGACCGGAATGATCTCCTTGTCGACGAAGTCCCGGACGGTGGAGAGGATCTCCCGTTGGATGTCGGTGAGACCGGCGGTCTGCGCGAGTCGGCTCATGACGTCACTTCTCCTGGCTCTTCTTGGGAATGTCCAGCGGCTCCGGGCGGCCGGGCTGCTCTCCCCCAAGGTCTGAATGACCAGGGAGGTGCCCCCTTCCGCGCTCCTTGACGTACGTCTCGGTGGGCACCATCACCTTGCGGCGGAACACGCAGACGATCGTGCCGTCCTGCTTGTAGCCCTTGGTCTCCACGTGGACGATGCCGCGGTCGCTCTTCGACCTCGACGGCGTCTTGTCGAGCACGGTCGTCTCGCCGTAGATGGTGTCGCCGTGGAAGGTCGGCGCCACGTGCTTGAGCGACTCGACCTCCAGGTTGGCGATCGCCTTGCCGGAGACGTCGGGCACGGACATGCCGAGGAGCAGCGAGTAGATGTAGTTGCCCACGACGACGTTCTTCCCGAAGTCCGTCGTCTTCTCCGCATAGTTGCTGTCCATGTGGAGGGGGTGGTGGTTCATGGTCAGGAGACAGAAGAGGTGGTCGTCGTACTCGGTGACCGTCTTTCCGGGCCAGTGCTTGTACACGGCGCCGACTTCGAACTCTTCGTAGGTGCGGCCGAACTGCATGGTCCTATGCCTCCGGAGCCTCGAACTTGGACGTACGCCGCATGCCCGCCGCACGGCCCTTGCCGGAGATGACGAGCGCCATCTTCCGGCTCGCCTCGTCGATCATCTCGTCGCCGAGCATCGCCGAGCCCTTCTTGCCGCCCGCCTCGGACGTGCAGTACTCGTACGCGTCCAGGATCAGCTCGGCGTGGTCGAAGTCCTCCTGCGAGGGCGAGAAGACCTCGTTGGCCGCCTCGACCTGGCCGGGGTGCAGGACCCACTTGCCGTCGAAGCCGAGCGCGGCGGCGCGGCCCGCGACCTCGCGGTAGCCGTCGACGTTCTTGATCTGGAGGTAGGGGCCGTCGATCGCCTGGAGGTTGTTGGCGCGGGCGGCCATCAGGATCTTCATCAGGATGAAGTGGTAGGCGTCGGCCGGGTAGCCGGGCGGCTGCTCGCCGACGACCAGGGACTTCATGTTGATCGACGCCATGAAGTCGGCCGGGCCGAAGATGATCGTCTCGACGCGCGGGGACGCCTCGGCGATCGCGTTGACGTTGTTGAGGCCCCGCGCGTTCTCGATCTGCGCCTCGATGCCGATCTTGCCGACCTCGAAGCCCATCGTCTTCTCGATCTGCGTGAGCAGCAGGTCGAGCGCGACGATCTGGTCGGCCGTCTGCACCTTCGGCAGCATGATGCAGTCGAGGTTCTGGCCCGCGCCCTCGACGACCGTGACGACGTCGCGGTACGTCCACTCGGTGGTCCAGTCGTTGACGCGCACCACCCGCGTCTTGCCCGTCCAGTCGCCCTCGTTCAGGAACTTCACGATGGTGTGCCGGGCCTCGGGCTTGGCGAGCGGCGCGCAGGCGTCCTCCAGGTCCAGGAAGACCTGGTCGGCGGGGAGGCCCTGGGCCTTCTCCAGGAAGCGCGGGTTCGAGCCGGGTACGGCCAGGCACGAGCGGCGAGGACGCAGGCGGTTGATGGGCGCTGTCATGCGGGGACCTCCAGAGGGTCGAGCTTGTTCGCTTTCCGGATCTCGTCGACGATACGGCCGATGATCTCCGTGATGCCGAAGTCCTTGGGCGTGAACACGGCGGCCACACCCGCGCGCTTCAGGTCCTCGGCATCGGCGTTGGGGATGATGCCACCGACGATCACGGGGACGTCGGTGGCGCCCGCCTCGCGCATCCGGACGAGGACGTCGGGCACCAGCTCGGCGTGCGATCCGGAGAGGATCGACAGGCCGACGCAGTGCACGTCCTCGGCGAGCGCGGCGGACACGATCTGTTCCGGGGTGAGCCGGATGCCCTGGTAGACCACCTCGAACCCGGCGTCGCGGGCGCGCACGGCGATCTGCTCGGCGCCGTTGGAGTGGCCGTCCAGGCCCGGCTTGCCGACGAGCAGCCGGAGCTTGCCGCCGAGTTCGTCGCCGGTCAGGGCGACCTTGCGGCGGACCTCGGCCATCGGCGTGCCCTCCTCCGCGGTCACCGCGACGGGCGCCGACGAGACCCCGGTGGGGGCCCGGAACTCGCCGAACACCTCGCGCAGGGCGCCCGCCCACTCGCCGGTCGTGACCCCGGCGCGGGCGCATTCGAGGGTGGCCTCCATGAGGTTCTCCGTACCGGCGGCCGCCTCCTTGAGACGGTCGAGGGCCTGCCCGGTGGTCGGGTAGTGGAACGGGTCGCCCATGCCCTGGCGGTCCGAGGACTCCTGCCGCGTGGTGCGCCAGTCGCCGACGGCCCGCACGACCTTCGCCTCGACGGCGTGGTCCACCGTCATGATCGCGGCGTCCAGGTCGGCGGTGAGCGGGTTGGGCTCGGTCGACTCGTACACGTTCACGCCGACGATCTTCTCGTGGCCGGCCTCGATCCTGGCGCGGCGCTCGGCGTGCGAGGAGACGAGCTGCGACTTGAGGTAGCCGGACTCGACGGCGGCCATCGCGCCGCCCATCTCCTGGATCCGGTCCATCTCGGCGAACGAATCGGAGACCAGCTCGTCGACCTTCTTCTCGATGACGTGCGAGCCCGCGAAGATGTCCTCGTACTCCAGGAGGTCGCTCTCGTGCGCGAGGACCTGCTGGATGCGCAGCGACCACTGCTGGTCCCACGGCCGGGGCAGCCCCAACGCCTCGTTCCAGGCGGGGAGTTGCACGGCACGCGCGCGGGCGTCCTTGGAGAGGGTGACGGCCAGCATCTCCAGGACGATCCGCTGGACGTTGTTCTCCGGCTGGGCCTCGGTCAGGCCGAGCGAGTTGACCTGCACGCCGTAGCGGAACCGGCGCTGCTTCGCGTTCTCGATGCCGTACCGCTCGCGCGTGACCTGGTCCCAGATCCGCCCGAACGCCCGCATCTTGCACATCTCCTCGATGAAGCGGACACCCGCGTTCACGAAGAAGGAGATGCGGGCCACGACGTCCCCGAACTTCTCCTCGGGGACCTGCCCTGAGTCGCGCACGGCATCGAGAACCGCGATGGCGGTGGACATCGCGTACGCGATCTCCTGGACCGGTGTGGCCCCCGCCTCCTGGAGGTGGTAGCTGCAGATGTTGATCGGGTTCCACTTGGGGATGTTGGCCACCGTGTACGTGATCATGTCGGTGGTCAGCCGCAGCGAGGGCCCCGGCGGGAAGACGTGCGTCCCGCGGGAGAGGTACTCCTTGACGATGTCGTTCTGCGTCGTCCCCTGGAGCTGGGTGATGTCCGCGCCCTGCTCCTCCGCGACCACCTGGTAGAGCGCCAGAAGCCACATGGCGGTGGCGTTGATCGTCATCGAGGTGTTCATCTGGTCCAGGGGGATGTCCTGGAACAGCCGCCGCATGTCACCGAGGTGCGAGACCGGGACGCCGACCCGGCCGACCTCGCCGCGGGCGAGGATGTGGTCGGGGTCGTAGCCGGTCTGCGTGGGCAGGTCGAACGCGACCGAGAGGCCCGTCTGCCCCTTGGCGAGGTTGCGGCGGTACAGCTCGTTGGACGCCTCCGCCGTGGAGTGACCGGCGTACGTCCGCATGAGCCACGGCCGGTCCTTCTGACGCTCTGTCATGTTCCGCTGCTCCTAGCTCGGTTCAGACGTTGCGGAAACGGTTGATGGCGTCGATGTGCTTGGCCCGCTTCTCCGGGTCGCGCACGCCCAGACCCTCCTTGGGTGCGAGCGCGAGGACGCCGACCTTGCCCTGGTGGGCGTTGCGGTGGACGTCGTGGGCCGCCTGCCCGGTCTCTTCGAGCGAGTAGACCTTGGAGAGCGTGGGGTGGATCTTGCCCTTGGCGATCAGGCGGTTGGCCTCCCACGCCTCGCGGTAGTTGGCGAAGTGCGAGCCGATGATGCGCTTCAGGGACATCCACAGGTAGCGGTTGTCGTACTCGTGCATGTAGCCCGAGGTGGAGGCGCAGGTGGTGATGGTGCCGCCCTTGCGGGTGACGTAGACGCTGGCGCCGAAGGTCTCGCGGCCCGGGTGCTCGAAGACGATGTCGATGTCCTCGCCGCCGGTGAACTCGCGGATGCGCTTGCCGAAGCGCTTCCACTCCTTGGGGTCCTGGGTGCGCTCGTCCTTCCAGAACTTGTAGCCCTCGGCGCTGCGGTCGATGATCGCCTCGGCGCCCATCGCGCGGCAGATGTCCGCCTTCTGCTCGCTGGAGACGACACAGATCGGGTTGGCGCCGCCGGCCAGCGCGAACTGCGTGGCGTACGAGCCGAGTCCGCCACTCGCGCCCCAGATCAGCACGTTGTCGCCCTGCTTCATGGCCGCGCCGTTGCGCGAGACGAGCTGGCGGTAGGCGGTGGAGTTCACCAGGCCGGGGGCGGCGGCCTCCTCCCAGCTGAGGTGGTCGGGCTTGGGCATCAGCTGGTTGGACTTGACGAGCGCGATCTCGGCGAGGCCGCCGAAGTTGGTCTCGAAGCCCCAGATGCGCTGCTCGGGGTCGAGCATCGTGTCGTTGTGGCCGTCGCTCGACTCCAGCTCGACGCTCAGGCAGTGCGCGACGACCTCGTCGCCGGGGTGCCAGGCGTTCACGCCGGGGCCGGTGCGAAGGACGACGCCCGCCAGGTCGGAGCCGATGACGTGGTACGGCAGGTCGTGGCGCTTGGTGAGCTCGCTGACCCTGCCGTAGCGCTCCAGGAACCCGAAGGTCGAGAGCGGCTCGAAGATCGAGGTCCACACGGAGTTGTAGTTCACCGAGGAGGCCATGACGGCCACCAGGGCCTCACCGGGGCCGAGTTCGGGAACCGGCACGTCGTCCAGGTGGAGGGACTTGCGGGGGTCCTTGTCGCGGGTGTCCAGGCCCGCGAACATCTCCGTCTCGTCCTTGTGCACGGTGATCGCGCGGTACGAGTCGGGCAGGGGGAGAGCGGCGAAGTCGGCAGACGTTGCGTCCTGCGACTGGATCGCGTCCAGGATTTCCTTCACGGTTTTGCCTCCGGCGAAGAAGCGTTCTGCGGGAACGCTGCTTGAGGGTTACGTCGGGGTGCTCTTGCGGTGCTGTGGAGGTGTGCCGTCGGTTCGGCGAAGGGTGGTGCTCGGCGACGCCTTGGTGGGGCGTGGGAGGTGCCTGTGACGCAGGCGTCCGGGCGCTCGGGCCAGTGGCCTGAGGGGACAGCCGGCGTACGGAAGATCTCTGCACGCCGGCCGCCCGGACAACATCAACGTATGACACCGCGTGCCAACGGGCAAGACACTGAGTGCCATAAGTTTTTGACCGATGATCGATCAGTGCAGGTCAGAGGGGGTGGCGGCGCGCCGAAGGGGGCGCTACCGGTGGGTAGCGCCCCCTCAAAAGCCAAGGACGAATCGGGCGAAAGTTGGCCTAATTCCGTTCGCGGAGTGCCTTCTCGATCGTCCGCATGACCTCGTCGAGCGGAGCGTCCGTACGGGCCACGGTGACGAGGACCTCGCCGTGCGCGGAGACCGCGGCGGGGGCGGTGGCCGGTGCCGACGAGCGGCCCGCGCCGATCCCCGTGCCGAAGGTCCGCCGGACGATGCCGAACGCGTGGTCCAGATGGTTCTCCAGGTCGCCCTGGCCGCCCGCCCGCAGCCAGCGGCGCAGGACGTGGTTGTGGGCGGTGACCACCGCGGAGGCGGCGACCTCGGCGAGCAGCGGGTCGTCGTTGCCGTCGTGGTGCGCCTGCTCGTCGAAGTGGCCGAGCAGATACCGCGTGAACAGCCGCTCGTAGCGGGCCACGGAGGCGATCTCGCGCTCGCGCAGCGTGGGCACCTCACGGGTCAGGCGGTAGCGCTCCACGGAGACCGCGGGCGAGGCCGCGTACATCTTCATGACTTCCTTGATGCCGCGGCACACCGTGTCGAGCGGGTGCTCGTGCGCCGGTGCCGCGTTCAGCACCGCCTCCGCGCGGATCAGGGTGTCGTCGTGGTCGGGGAAGATCGCCTCTTCCTTGGAGCGGAAGTGCCGGAAGAAGGTGCGGCGCGCGACCCCGGCGGCGGCGGCGATCTCGTCGACCGTCGTCGCCTCGTACCCCTTGGTCGCGAAGAGCTCCATGGCCGCCGCAGCCAGCTCCCTGCGCATCTTGAGGCGTTGGGCGGCGGCACGGCTGCCCGCGGCGCTCTCCGGAGCGTCGGGGGTGGCGGTGCGTGAGGACTTGGCGGCCTTGGACATGCCACGAACGTACTGCATATGCGCAGCACGGTGCTCGTGTGGGAGGGGGCCGCCCGAGGGTTCGAGCAGCCCGCCCCAGTCCGTCAGGGAGTCCAGGCGGTCCTCGGCCGGCTCAGCGCCGGGCATATTCGCGGAAGCCACGGCCCGTCTTGCGGCCGAGGCAGCCCGCGGCCACCAGGTGTTCGAGCAGCGGCGCGGGGGCCAGGCCCGGGTCGCGGAACTCGCGGTGCAGGACCTTCTCGATGGCGAGCGAGACGTCCAGGCCGACCACGTCGAGGAGCTCGAAGGGCCCCATCGGGTAGCCGCCGCCGAGCTTCATCGCGGCGTCGATGTCGTCCAGCGTCGCGTAGTGCTCCTGGACCATCTTGATCGCGTTGTTCAGGTACGGGAAGAGCAGCGCGTTCACGATGAAGCCCGCCCGGTCCCCGCAGTCCACCGGGTGCTTGCGGACCGCCGTGCAGACCTCGCGGACGGTGGCGTGCACCTCGTCCGAGGTCAGCACCGTGCGGACCACCTCGACCAGCTTCATCGCGGGCGCCGGGTTGAAGAAGTGCATGCCGATCACGTCCCGCGGGCGCGAGGTGGCGCGGGCGCAGGCGACGACCGGCAGCGAGGACGTCGTGGTCGCCAGGATCGCGCCCGGCTTGCAGATCTTGTCGAGCGCCGCGAACAGCTGCCGCTTGACCTCCAGGTCCTCCGCGACGGCTTCGAGGGCCAGGTCGACATCGGCGAACGCCTCGTAGGTACCCGCCGGAGTGATCCGCTCCAGGGTCTCGGCCGCCGACTCGGCGGTCAGCCGCCCCTTCTCCACCGAGCGCGAGAGCGACCTGCCGATACGGGACTTGGCGGCCAGCGCCTTCTCCTCGCTGCGCGCGGCGAGCACCACGTCGTAGCCCGCCTTGGCGAAGACCTCGGCGATGCCGGACGCCATCGTGCCGGAGCCCGCGACGCCGACCGCGCGCACGGCCCGGCCCGGCGTGCGCCGCTCGTCCTCCAGCGGGGTCAGCGCGTCGCGCACCACCTCGGTGCTGCCGGGCTCCGCGTACGTGTAGAAGCCGCGCCCCGACTTGCGGCCGGTCAGACCCGCCTCGCTGAGCTGCTTGAGGATCGGCGCGGGCGCGTGCAGCCGGTCGTGGGACTCGGCGTACATGGCGTCCAGGACCGTACGGGCGGTGTCCACGCCGATCAGGTCGAGCAGCGCGAGCGGGCCCATCGGCAGACCGCAGCCCAGCTTCATCGCGGCGTCGATGTCCTCGCGCGAGGCGTACTTCGCCTCGTACATCGCGGCGGCCTGGTTGAGGTAGCCGAAGAGCAGCCCGTCGGCGACGAATCCGGGCCGGTCGCCGACCGCGACGGGCTCCTTGCCCAGGGCGTACGCGAGGTCGGTGACCGCGGCGACGGCGGCCGGGGCGGTCAGCACCGACGAGACGACCTCGACGAGCTTCATCGCGGGCGCCGGGTTGAAGAAGTGCAGACCGAGTACGCGCTCGGGGCGGGCCGACTCGGCGGCGAGCCGGGTCACGGACAGCGCGTTGGTGCCGGTCGCGATGATCGTCTCCGGCCGCACCACGGCGTCGAGTTCGCGGACGATCCGCTGCTTGATCTCGTACGACTCGGGGACCACCTCGATCACCAGGTCGGCGTCGGCCGCGGCCTGCAGATCGGTGAACGTGCGGAAGCGGGCGAGGGTCCCGCGCCGCTCCTCCTCGGTGAGGCGCTCGCGCCGCACCGCGCGGGCCGTCGACGCCTCCAGGGCCGTCACCGCCCGGGTGGCCGCCGCCTGGCTGATGTCGATGCCGATGACCTCGCGGCCCGCACGGGCGAGCACCTCGGCGATGCCGGTGCCCATCGTGCCCAGACCGATGACGGCGACGGTGTTCATGGAAGCGTCCATGCGTGGACTCCAGGAAGAGAGTGACGACTGAGGGCGCACGCGGGCACGGCAACTGCCGTACGGCGTGCGGAGAGTGGTGCGTGTCGTGTCCGGGCGGCGCGCAGGGCACGCCCGGTGAGGAGCCGACCGGCTCTGTCCCGGAGCCACGTCGTACTGGATGGTGCTGCGGTACCTGAAGTACCGAACCGACAGTCACTCACGACGGCTGCGTCACCAGGCCGCCATGAGGAGGTGCTACGGGGAGTGTGCCCCGCTCACATGAGATTAACCGGCGAGTAACGAGCGCGCCAGCCCTCAGTGTTTGTGATCTACGTCGCCACGGGGCGTCGACGGTTAGGCTCGCGGCCATGGATGAGGAGTTGCGGACGGTGACGGAACGTTTACGCGCCGAGGCGGGCGGCTCGAAGGAGTACGAGAGGCTGATCGCGACCGGCGGCCTCGACGAGCTCGCCGAGGTGCTCGTCTCGCCGGGGCAGCCGCTGTGGGTGCGGGAGTTGGCTGCCGTACGGCTCGGTGTCGCCGGTGACCGGCGGGCCTTCGAGTCGCTCGTGCTCCTCCTCAACCACCGGGACCCGCCGCGCTGCGCGGCGGCGGCGTACGCCCTGGCCCGGCTCGGCGACCCGCGCACGGCGCGCGCGGCGGCGGCCCTCGCGACGAACGAACTCCGCGTCGCCTACGCCCTCCACCCGGTGCGCCTCCTGACGGAGCTGCGCGCCCCGGAGTCGGCCCCCGCCCTGATCACGACGCTTCAGCGACGCCTGGTCCCGCACGACCCGTTCGGCAAGATCGCGCTCGCCTGCGTGGAGGGCCTCGGCGCGCTCGGCGACCCCCGGGGCAGGCCGGTCCTGATGGCGGCACGCGCGCACCCCCGCCTCGCGGCCGCGGCCTCGGCCGCGCTGGCGCGGCTGCCGGAGTGAGGCCGGGGGCGCGGACGCTCGCCGGGTCCGGCGGGCCGCTCGGCGCCTACTCCGCCACCACCGCGAACGCCTCGATCTCCATCAGGAACTCGGGCGCGACCAGCGCGCCCACCTGCATCGCCGAGGCCGCGGGAAGGCGCTCGGGATCCAGGTGGACGTCCCGTGCCACCCGGATCGCGGGCATGTGCGCCATGTCCGTCACGAAGTACGTCATCTTCACGACGTCGTCGAACGTGGCGCCCGCCGCGGCGAGGCAGCGCCGCAGGTTCTCGAAGACCTGGAGGGCCTGCGCCGCGGGGTCGCCCGCGCCGACCAGCTTGCCGTCCTCGTCCAGGGCCAACTGCCCGGACACCGCTATGAATCGGCCCGAGCCCATCACGACGTGGGTGTAGGCGGTGGCGGGGGCGACGCCCTCGGGGGCGTTGATGTGGGTCAGTCGGCTCATGCCCCCATGGTGGACCACGGCACTGACATCGCCCCGCGCCCGGTGCCCTGCGCACCGCCCCGCGCGCTCCGCCTCTCGGCGGGCAGCGGCTCGGGTTCCGGCGTGGCCGCGCACACCGCGTCGACCTCGCCGCCGCTCGACGGCAGCTCGCCGGATGCCAGATACGCCGCCAAGTGCCCGTCCAGACAGGCGTTCCCGCTCAGCGTGACGCCGTGGTTGCCGCCGCCGCGCTCGACGACCAGGCGCGAGCCGCGCAGCGCGCGGTGCAGGGTGATCGCCCCGTCGTACGGGGTGGCCGCGTCGTCGGTCGCCTGGAACATCAGGACCGGCGGCAGCGACGCGTTGGACACGTCGGGCGGGGTGAGCGAGTGCGTGGGCCAGAACGCGCACGGAGCGTTGTACCAGGCGTTGTTCCAGGTGTAGAACGGCGCCTTCGCGTACGCCCGCCGGTTGTCGTCGCGCCAGGTGCCCCAGTCGCGCGGCCAGTGCGCGTCCCTGCACAGCACCGCCGTGTAGACGCTGTAGCCGTTCTCCCCTGCCGCGTCGACCGCTCCGTAGGTGTCGTACGCCGCGAGCAGCGGCTTCGTGTCCTTGTGGTGCACATACGCGGCGAACGCCGCCGCGAGCTCGGGCCAGGCGCCGTTGTAGTAGCCGCCGGGCAGGAAGGTGTCCTCCAGTTCGGCGGCGCCCACCTTCTTGCCCGCGGGCTTCCTCGCGAGCGCGGCCCGCATCGCGTACCACTCGGCCTCGACGGCCGCGGGGTCCTTGCCGAGCCCGTACGCCTTGTCGTGCCGGGCGATCCAGGCCATCAGGGCCTTGTGGCGGGCGTCGAAGGCGTAGTCCTGGCGGAGGTTGGAGGCGTACCAGACGCCCGTCGGGTCGACCATGGAGTCCAGGGCCATGCGGCGCACGCGGTGCGGATAGAGCTTTCCGTAGACGGCGCCCAGATAGGTGCCGTACGAGTAGCCGAAGTAGTTGAGGCGCTCGGCACCCAGCGCCGCACGGATGGCGTCCATGTCCCGGACCGTGCTCACCGTGTCGATGAACGGCAGCAGATCCGGGTACTTCGCCGCGCACGCGTCCGCGAACGCCCGTGCCCTGGCGAGCTGGGCGCGCTCCAGGGCGCGCGTGGTGGGGACGGTGTCGGGCCGCACGGGCGCGAAGTGCTCGGGACGGCAGTTCAGGGCGGGCCTGCTCCTGCCGACGCCGCGCGGGTCGAAGCCGATGACGTCGTACTGCGCGGCCGCCTTCTCCGGCAGCGCCGACGCCACGGACCCCGCCATGGTGAGCCCGCTGCCGCCGGGTCCTCCGGGGTTGACCAGGAGCGGCCCCTGATACGCCTTCGCGGTGTGCGCGACCCGGGACAGGGCGATGGTGATCTTCCTGCCGTGCGGCCTCTCGTGGTCGAGCGGCACCTCCAGCGAGGCGCACTGGAGCCGCGGAGCGCTCTTGGTGGCGCACTTCTTCCAGTCGAGCGCGGTGTGCGTGGCGGTCCCCGGCGGGCCCGCCGCGCCCGCCGGCGGTGGCACCGCCGCGACAAGCCCCGCCACGGCGGCGGCGACCCCGAACAGTGCGACGGCGCGTTTCCTCATCCGGCCTCCCAGGACGACGGGACCCGGCCGTGCACACCACGGCCCCCGACGCATGATCCCGAAATGCCCGCCCGCGAGGGCCTTTTCCGGGCGTGAATACCCTGAAAGGGGCACGCGGCACGCCCGCTCAGGTCCGGGGAGCTCGGAACCGGGCGCTCAGGACGGGGTGCTCAGGTCACTCCTCCTCGATGCCCGCGTGCGAGCGCAGCAGCCTGCGCAGCGACGCCAGCCGCCGCGCCCTCGCCGTATCGGCCTCGCTCCAGCGTTCGAGTGCGCACTCCGCTTCGTGCGGGACGCCCAGATGACGGCAGCCGGCGGGGCAGTCCGCGGTGCCCTCGGTCAGGTCGGGGAAGGCGTCGAGCACGTCGTCGGAGGTGACGTGGGCCAGTCCGAACGAGCGGATGCCGGGGGTGTCCACGGCCCAGCCGCCGTCCGGCAGCGGCAGCGCGACGGCCGAGGTCGACGTGTGCCGGCCCTTGCCGATGGCGCTGACCTCCCCGGTGACCCGCCCGGCCGCCGGGATCAGGGCGTTGATCAGCGTGGACTTGCCGACGCCGGAGTGCCCGACCAGCGCCGAGACCCGCCCGGCCAGCACCTCGCGCAGGGCGTCGGGGGCCTGGTCGGAGCGGGTGACCACGATCGGCAGGTCCAGATGCGCGTAGGTGCTCACCAATTCCCCGGGGCCCTTCAGATCGGCCTTGGTCAGACAGAGCACCGGTCGCAGTCCGCCCGCGTAGGCCGCCACCAGGGCCCGGTCGATGAACCCGGCGCGCGGCGTCGGCGACGCCAACGCGCAGACGATCACCAGCTGTTCGGCGTTGGCGACCACCACCCGCTCGTAGGGATCCGTGTCGTCGGCGGTGCGCCGCAGCACGCTGTCGCGCCGGGCGACCCGGACCATGCGGGCCAGGGTGCCCGGCTTGCCGGACAGATCGCCGATCACGTCGACCCGGTCGCCGATCACCGCCGACTTGCGGCCCAGTTCGCGGGCCCGCATCGCGGTGACCCGGCTCCCGGGGTCGGAGTCGAGGACACAGGTCCACCGGCCGCGGTCGACCCCGATCACCATGGCGGAGCGGGCGTCGGCGTGCTCGGGGCGGTTCTTGCTGCGCGGGCGGGAGCTACGCCGCCCCGGCCGGACCCGTACGTCGGACTCGTCCAAGTGCTGCCAGTCCTGCCTCACGCAAACTCCAGATCGCAGTCGTCGGACAGAAGGTGGGGCGTCGTACGGCTACCGTTCCCTGCCGAGCACCCGCTCGTAGTGGGCCAGCGCGAGGCCGGCCGCGTGGCGCACACCGAACTCGTCGGCGAGCCACTCCCTGCCGGCCCGCACCTCGGCCAGGAACGGGGCCGGATCGTCGAGCAACCGCCTTACGTTCGCGGCTAGTTCGGCCATCTGACCGGGCGCGGCGAGCAGGGAAGGGGTCACCTTGCCCACGGTGTCGCACAGACCGCCGACCCCATAGGCGACCACCGGCGTTCCGGCCAGCATCGCCTCGACGGCGCTGCCGCCCAACTCCTCGTGCACGGACGGCATCAGGAGCACGTCCAGGGCGGTCATCACGGCCGGGATCTCGTCGTTGGGCAGGAACCCGGTGAACACGAAGCGGTCGCCGAGCCCGGCATCGGCCACCGCCTGTTCCATGTCGGCCCGCTGCGGCCCGTCACCCACGACGAGGAAGGTGAAGTCCCGCTCCTTCAGCGCGCGCACCGCCTGTACGGCGTGGCGCCAGCCCTTCTCGTGGGCGATCCTGCCGACGAACCCGATGACGGGCCCGCCGTCCCGCGCCAGCCCGAAGCGCTTCCTCAGCCGCTCCACCTCGGCGGGCGCGGCCTCGGCGCGGTCGGCGTCGACGGCGTCGGGCACCACGTCGATCACGCCCCGGCCCGCGCCCAGTTCGGCGGCGAGGACCGTGGCGGTGCGCTCGGTCAGCGCGGTGATCCCGGCCGCACCGCGCAGCACCCAGCGCTCGACGGCGGTCACCAGGGGGTGCTGGACGCGGTCGACGGTGGACATGGGCCGGTACACCGCGAGCCGGGAGCAGTGCACGGTGACCGTGTAGGGCACGCCCGCGATCCGTGCGGCGACCGGCCCCGCGAGCAACGCCCAGAGCTGGCCGTCCAGATGGACCTGGACCAGGTCGGCGGGCCAGCGGCGGCGCAGCCGCACGCACTCGGTGAGCGCGGCGGCCAGCCACGCCTGGTTGAGGCCGACCAGACCGGTGATCCTGGAACGCACCCGGGGCAGCGGGGCCCTGGTGATCCGCACCACCAGGTTCTCGGAGTCGCGCCGTACCCTCGGCAGGCCGGGGAAGCCGACGGTGAGCACCTGTTGGCTCACCCCCAGCTCGGCCAGGGCGCGGGACATCCGCAGGATCTGCACCTGCATGCCGCCCACCGCGTCGAACTCGGCGGGCCAGCTGTCCACGCAGTCGTGGTGGTAGAACGGGGTGAGCCGGAGAACGCGCACGCTGTACCTCCCTCAGTCCTTCGTGACCACGTAGACGAGCTCGTCCCCGAACTCGATCTCGTCGCACTTCCAGGGCCGTTCCGCGATGCGTCTGGCGAACTCCGCCGAGTGGGTCCGGTACATGCCCCTGGAGTGCCGGCCCAGCGTCTTGGTGGGGAAACTCACCACGAGTACGGGGGAATTGATCTGGTCGAGCAGCTTCCAGCCGAGGCCCTTGCCCTGGGCCTCCAGGCAGGGGACGGCCTTGAACAGGAAGGTGACGTCGGCCGGTTCGGGGTCCGGCTCGGTCAACAGGTCGCGCACTTCCACCCGGTTGCCGACGCCGAGCGTGCCGAGCACCGTGCCGACGAAGCCCATCAGCCGGTGGTCGATGTCCGAGGCGACGTAGGTCGTCCCGGCGGGCAGCGGCATCCAGGGGACGGTCAGCGGGTTCATCCCGCAGGCGAGGTCGCGCACGGTCGCGGGAGCGGTGTCGAGACGGTCGAATATCCCCGCGTACAGCTCGGTGAGGATGGGGAGCCGTTCCCTGGTGGAGGAGTGGGCCCCGAGGGCGGGTTTCAGGGCGGCGCGGATCGCCTCCGCGTCATCGAGCGCGACGGCCTCGCGCACCGCGTGCAGCAGCGCCTCGTACTTGGGCGTCATCGGCATGAAGGCACCGAAGACCTCGTGGAGTCCGCGCTTGGTCCGCTTGGTGGCCCTGGTGACGTCGCCGCCCTCCACGGAGAGGGCCGCCCTGGCCAGCCGGCGTACCGCCTGGTCCGTCACGCTCCGATACCGCCTGCCGGACCGTACCGCCTCCACCACGCGCGTTAACTTGGGGTCCTCGTCGGCCGCGGACTGCGACATGGGCCTTCCTCTCCGTATGGGGGTGAAGGAGCCGGGAGGGACGGAGCGGGCGCCCGCCCCCACCCGTGTCGAGGAACGTACTGATCTTCGGAGCCCCGGATCATGGGCAACGATCACATCGGCCGAAATCACACCAGGCCCGGCACGGTACGCGCGGCCGCGAGGCGCGCGGGCAACTCCTGTATCTCCGTGCCGAGTTCGGGGTCGCCGACACGTCCCTGGCGGATCAGCCACAGGGCGACCTCGGTGACGCGCGAAGGACCGCTGCGCTCCTGGTACGACGGCGCGAGGCGGTTCAGCAGGCCGAGGTCGAAGACCTGGTCCCAGCGGGACGTCTCGGCGAGGAACTCGGCGTCCTCCAGCTGCTCGGCGGCCCACTCCGCGGGCACCGACGCCGGGTCGAAGGGGCGTCCGAGGGCTTGGTGGACCCGCTCGTACATCTCGCGCCAGGACAGCGGGTGCCGGGAGGCCAGGTGGACCAGGACTCCGCGCGCGCTGTCGTTGGCGAGCAGCTCGGCGAGCGCGGCGCCCGCGTCGTCGGCGTGCAGCAGGTTCCACAGCGCCGCGCCGTCGTCGGCGAGCACGGCGGGCGCCCCGGCCGCCGCGTGGGCCAGCCAGCAGCCGTCCTCGGCGAGCTGGCCGTCCAGATCCGCGCCGAGCCGGTAGACCGCGCCCAGGCGCACCAGCAGGGCCCGGGACGTGCCGTCCGACCAGGCGGCGCGGACCGTCTCCTCGACGGCCAGCTTGTCGGTGCCGTACTCGGAGAGCGGGGGCGTCGCCGTGGCCTCGGTGACGGGCGTGGTGGTCGCGGGCCCGGCCGCCGTCACCGAGGAGACCACCACGAGGCGGTCGACCCCGGCGCACGCCCGCAGGGTGACGGCGGTGCCCGCGGCGTCGTGACAGGTCAGATCGATGACGGCGTCGGGCCGTTCGGCGGCGACGAGACGGGCGTAGGCGTCGGGCTCGGTGCGCTCCAGGCGTACGGCGCGTACGCCGTGCGGCAGCAGGGCCGGACTGTAGCCGCGGCTGGCCACCACGACGTGGTGGCGGGCGGCGCTGAGTGCCCTGACGACACCCACGCCGACGTTGCCGGAGCCTCCGATGACGAGAACTCGCACAGCATCCTCCTCGAAATGCAGAGATTGGCCGATAACTCGGGCTTGCGCGGGGCGAGTTGACCGCCCCCGAACCCGTCCTGCCGAGGGCCTCCGTCACCGGACGGCGAACGGATGGTCACCCTTCAGGTGGTCGACGTCGCCCGCCACGAAGGTGGCGTGGGTGTGCAGGTCGGAGCCGTCGACCCAGGACTTCACGGTCTCGGGCAGCCGGATCGGCGGCATGTCGAACCACTCTGTGTAGTGGGTCATCGCCAGCAGGGGCCGCGGGGCCGCGCTCAGGTTGGGTACGCCGCGGTGCCACAGCCTGCCGTCGCGGACGACGACCGAGCCGACGGGGATGGGGAAGCGGACCGGCGGCGCGACCGCCCGGCGCCGCTCCAGCTCGACGGGGAGCACACAGCCCCGGTCGTCGTAGCACTCCTCGGGGTTGAGGACGTGCGAGCCGGGCCAGTACTCGGTGCTGCCGTTCTCCAGCGTGAAGTCGATCAGGGGGACGTCGACGCAGAGGCAGTACGGCGGGTGGCTCACGCCGGGCCACAGGTGCGGCTCGTCCAGATGGACCGGCTGCTCCTTGCTGCCCGGCAGGTTCATGTTGCCGCTGTAGACGGCGTTGCGGGCGTCCGTGCCGAGCACGGCGTGGCTGATCTGGTAGACCACCGGGTTGAGCAGCACCTCGGGGAAGAGCAACGCGTCGCGGGCCGGCGGGTCCTGCTGGAGGTGGCCGGGCACGAAGTTGGTCGGCGCGTCCGGCTGGCGCAGCACCTCGGGCAGGTCGTCGAGCATCGCGGTGCGCAGCTGGTCGGTGAGCCGGGCCCCGAGCATGCCGGTGAGCACCAGGATGCCGTGCTCGGCGAGTATCCCGAGCGCGCGGTCGAGTACGGCGGGGTCGAGGGTCTTGTCGTCCGGTGTCAGGGCGACGGTCAGTTCGCCGGGGGGAGCGGCGAGTGCCATGGCTGGTCTTCCCCTCTCAGGGGTGTCAGGGGTATCAGGGGTCTCGGTCGTCGGGGCCGGGGGTGACGCCGGGGGCGGGGCGGGCGCGCGACGGCACGCCACGCCCACGGCGGCTCCAACAGGCCGGTCGGGTAAGGCGGTTATGTCGGCTCCGGCGGCTCAGCCCGCCTTGTGGGGCTCGTGCGCCTCGTGCAGCTCGTGCAGGTTGTCGCGGACCTTGACGACGGCTTCGAGGATGTCGGCGAGGTCCTTGTCGTCGCCGGTCAGCAGCGCGTGGTGGACCCAGACGGACTCGTCGGCGGCCGCGCGGTCGGTGATCGGCAGGTCGACGCTGTCCGGGCCGATCCGGTCGCCGTACCGCTCGGCGATCATGGGCCAGTGCGCCGCGTCCACGGCGAACAGTTCGCTCTTGTGCACCGGCGGGTAGAAGGCGTCGCCCTCCAGCTCGATGCCCTCGGCGAGGATCGCCGACAGCACCCGGTCGCGGTGCAGTCCCTCCCAGGCGGCGGGGTCGAAACGGTAGATGACCTCGTAGTACTGGCGCTTGGTGATCCTCGGGTCGTCGTCGCCCACGGGGGTGAAGCCGCCGATCTCGGCGAGCCCCGCGGTGAGCTTGGCCGCGCTCGCCGCGCGCTTGGCGTGCAGGGCGTCGTGCTGCTCGACCTGCCCGATCATGAAGGCGGCCTGCAACTCGCTCGCGCGGGCGTTCCAGCCGAGGGTGCGGCCCTCGAATCCGTCGTAACCCGGTTCCTTGCGGCCGCAGTTGGTCAGCGACATCATCCGCTGGTGGACGTCCTCGTCCCTGGCCACCAGGAAGCCGCCCTCACCGGCGGTCATGATCTTGCTGCTCTCGAAGCTGAAGCTGCCGGCCTCGCCGTGGGTGCCCACGCACCGCCCCCGCCACTCGGCGAAGTGACCGTGCGCGGTGTCCTCAAGGATGGCCAGTCCGTGCTTGTCGGCGACGGCCCGCAGCGCGTCCAGGTCGGCGATCTGATTGCCCAGGTGGACCGGGATGATCACCTTGGTGCGCGGGGTGATCGCCGCCTCCACCGCCGCCGGGTCGATGCACCAGGTCGTGGGGTCGATGTCCACCAGGACCGGCACGGCGTTGATGTGCACGACCGCGGCGGCCGTGCCCATCCAGGTGTAGCCGGTGGTGATCACCTCGTCCCCGGCGCGCACGCCGAGGGCGCGCAGCGCGATGGAGAGGCTGATGGTGCCGTTGGCGACCATCAGGCCGTGCGGGGCGCCGAGCTTGCCGGTGAACAGGTCGGCGAAGGCGGTGTGGTGGGTGTTGGGGAAGGGGATGCCGCCGAAGTTCCCCGAGTCCAGCACGGACTTGAGGCGGTCCAGATCGTGCGGCCCGATGTGCGGGCCGTCGTAGAACTCCTCGCTCCGTACGGGAGTTCCGCCGAACAGCGCCAGCTTCTTGCTCATAGCGACTCCTTGTCGGGTGTCACGGCGGCCAGCGTGGCCAGTGCCATCCGCTGGGCCAGGTCCTCGGGGAAGCCCGCCGGACTCCACAGCCGCTCGCACGGGACGGACGCGCCGTCCGGCCGGTACGAGAGGACCTCGGTGGTGTCGGCGGCGGTCAACTGCGAGCGGTACAGCGCGAGATCGGCCTGCTTGGCCTCCTCGTGGCCCCTGAGGTCGACCAGCCAGGGTCGATGGCCCGCGGGCGGCTCGACGGGGCTCTCCAGCGCGTAGGGCAGGTCCTCGTACCAGAGGCAGGGGGTGGCGCCGAGCGACTGGCGCACCGCGCCGCGCACGATCCGGTGATCCACGTGGCCGCCGACGCCCAGCGGCGCGACGACCAGGTCGGCCCCGGCGAGCGCCGCCGCGAGCAGCTGCCGCACGGCGGCCCGGCGCGGATCGCCCGCCTCGGGGGCGATGAGCTCCTCCTCGTCGTCCATGCCGAGGCAGGAGCAGTCCTCCTGCCGCAGCGAGGTGAGGCGAAGACCGTGCCGCCGCGCGTAGGCGCGGTCCTCGCGCTCCCGGAGCGCGCTGACGGCCTCCTTGGTGACGGCGTGCGGGCTGTGCGGCGCGTACAGGGTCGTGCCGAACACGGTGAGCAGGTCGAACCGCCACCCCTGGGCCCTGAGCCTGCGGGTGTGGGCGGCGACCCAGCCGCCGAAGGACAGCGCCACGTCGTCGGGGTGGGGGGAGACGAGGAGGACCCTCACAGCCCTATCTCCCGGTAGATGCCCGCCAGTTGGTCGCCCGCCGCCGCGAGCGAGTACTTGGCGGCGGGCAGCGGTGCGGCGTTCTCCGCCATGCGCTCGCGCAGCTCGGGATCGTCCAGGAGCCGCTCGACGGCGTCGGCCATCTCCGGGGTCCTGAACGGGGGTACGACGAGTCCGGTGGTGCCGTCCTCGATGAGCTTGTTGACCCCGTTGACGTCGTGCGCGACCAGCGGCCTGCGCATGGTCATGCACTCCAGGATGACGATGCCCAGCTCCTCGTACCGGGACGGCAGCACCACGAGTTCGCCCAGCGAGATCATGGACGGGATGAACTCGTGGGACATGAAGCCCGTGATGGTCACCCGGTCGCGCAGCCCGCGGGCGTCGATCAGCTTCTCCAGGTCCGGCCTCGCGGGTCCGTCACCGGCGATGACGAACTGGCAGTCCCGGCCCCTGCGGGTCAGTTCGGCCGCGGCCTCGATGTAGTACTCCACGCCCTTCTCGGCGGCGATGCGTCCCACGTAGAGGACGATCGGGCGGTCGTCGAGGCCGTAGCGGGCCCGCAGTTCGGCCCGGCGCGCCTCGGTGTCGGAGTCCTTGAACTGGTCGCTGGCCAGATACGCGAGCCGGTGCACGCGCTCCGCGGGCAGCTCGGCCTTCTGCCGCATCTCGTCCCGCGCCTTGTCGGTGAGCATCAGGACGGCGGCGGCCTTGCGGACGGCGTGCCGCTCCGCCCACTTGGCGATCGGGTCGGTCACCCGCTCGAAGACCGTGGTCGGGTGCTGGCTCAGATAGCGGCTGGAGTGGATCTGGACCACCAGCGGCACGCCGAGCGCGCGGGACATCACGTACGGGTAGAAGGCCGCGGCGCCCGAGCCGTCGCAGTGCGCGTGCACCGCGCCGATCTCCTTGCGCAACCGCGCGCGGTTGCGCAGCACCCACAGCAGACTGCCCTTGGCCCAGGCGCCGACGAGCCCGAAGTAGCCCTCCAGGTCGGAGGGGATGGGCAGCACCGGAAGGCGCCGGGCGTGCACCTTGATCCGCTGCCCGATCCTGATGTCCTTGGGCACCTTGGGCGGTGACATCGTCAGGACCCGGTGCGGCACGCCACGGCCCGCCATCTCCTCGACCAGGGCGCGCACCAGCAGGTGCATGCCGCCCATCGGGTCGAACTTCGGGTCCCAGTGGTCCTGGTACTCCGAGTACAGAAAGAACGGGGTCAGCGCGAGCACGCCCTTGGCAGGCTCGGTCATGGTCCCTCCATCGATGGGGTGCGGTGGGGATGCTGCGGCGGGCGGGCGGACTCTGCGGGCGGTCATCCCGAGCCCGTCGGCGCCGCCGCGCCGGCCGGGACCGGATCGCCGGAGAGCCGCAGCGTCCGTCCCTCGGCGTGGCTCCGGTAGCCGGTGGCCAGGACGCGGGCCGAGGCGAGCGCCTCGGCGGGGCCGTGCGTCAGCGGGATGCCCTGGCCCACCGCCTCGATGACGGCCCCGTCCTGGTGGTGGTAGCCGCTCGCGCGGATCCACTCCCATTCCGGATGCACCCAGCCCTGCTCGGGGTCCCAGACGTCCTGGTAGCCCTTGTCCGAGTAGGCGCGCAGCCCCATGCCGGTCCACAGGTCGACCTCGACCCTGCCCTGGGTGCCGATGATCTCCGCGGTGACCTGCTCACCGCCCTGGGTGGCCCAGGAGACGTCGCACTGTCCGACCGTGCCGTCGGCGAACTCCATGACCAGCAGCGCCTGGTCCTCCAGGATGTCCCGCGCGGTGCCGGGGCCGCCTTCCGATTCGCCGCCCGGGAGCGGTCGCACCCGTTGAAGGCGGGCGCTGACGGAGGCGACCTCGGCGCCGCCGAGCAGCCACCGGCACAGCTCCACCGCGTGGCAGCCGAGGTCCAGCAGGGCGCCGCCGCCCGCCAGTTCCCTGGACGCGGCCCAGGCGGCCTCGGGGCCCGAGTTGCGGAAGACGACCCTGACCAGGTGCGGCCTGCCGAACGCCTCGGTGTCCGCGACCAGTTGACGGGCCCGGACGAACTTCGGGCTGTGCACGAAGTTGCTTCCGTGGGCCAGGACCCGGCGGTGCCGGCCCGCCAGCTCGATGAGCTCGGTCACCTGCTCGGGCGTGACGCCGAGCGGCTTCTCCACCAGGACGTGCTTGCCCGCCCGCAGCGCTGCGGCCGCCTGCGCGTGGTGCAGGCCGTTGGGCGTGGTGATGATGAGCAGATCGATCGCCGGGTCGGCGAGCAGCGCCTCCCAGGAGGGCTCGGTCCGCTGGGCGCGGAACCGTTCGGCGAGCTCCCGCGCGGCGGCGGGGTCGAGGTCGTGCACCGCCTGGAGCCGGGCGCCGGGATGCGCGGCCACCACCTCGGCGTGCACCCCGCCCATGAACCCGGCGCCGACGACGCCGACCCGCACGGGGGCGGTCACCGGGCACCGTCCAGGACGGCCGCGTCGGCGCTCCGCCCGCCGGGCCGCGGGGCCCGCGCCAGCTCGTCCACCACCGAGTCGACCAGATCCCTGGGCGCCGCCGTCAGCACGGTGCCCTCGCTGCGCAGCACCTTGCCGGGCGATTCGAGGAGCACCATCGGGTAGGAGGCCGCGTCGACCGGCAGATAGCCCCGCTTGTTGTCGAAGGCGAGCCGGTGCCTGACGGCCGACAGTGACACGTCGGACGGGATGTGCAGCGCGACGCCGGTCTTGCCGACGAGCTCCCGGTGCAGCTCGACGAGTTCGGCCGAGGCCCAGCCCGACCGGTGGGAGACCCGGGCGGCGGCGATCATGCCGAGACCGACGGCGGCGCCGTGCGGCACGGCTCCCTGCGAGGAGTGCTCCACCGCGTGCCCGACGGTGTGCCCGTACTCCAGGACGAGTCCCTCGCCGCGCTCGTACTTGTCGTACGCGGTGACCTGGGCCTTGGCGGCCAGGCTCTCGTAGATGATCCAGCGCATCGTGTCGTCGGGATAGCGGCCGTCGGGACGCAGCCCCGCCGACAGCTGGTCGATCATGCTGGGGCGGATGGCGAGCGAGTTCTTCACCACCTCGCACATCCCCGACCTGATCTCGCGGACCGGCAGGGTGCGCAGCATCGCGGTGTCGGCGAGCACCTCGACGGGCTGGTAGAAGGTGCCGACCAGGTTCTTGCCGACGCCCGCGTTCACGGCCTGCTTGAGCGAGAGCACCGAGTCCAGCATGGCCACCACGGTGGTGGGCACGTGGACCAGGCGGATGCCGCGGAAGAGCAGCGCGGCCAGCAGCCCCGCGATGTTCCCGGTGACCCCGCCGCCGAGCGCCACGACGATGCTCTGCCGGTCGGCGCCGCGCCGCAGGGCCTCCTCGGCGAGGTCGTGCAGCGTGGGCAGGCCCTTGTTCCGCTCTCCCGACGGGTGGGTGATCAGCTCGGCGGGCCCCGCCAGGGCCGCGAGTTCCTCGCACAGCCGCTGCCCGTACAGCTCGGCGACCGTGGGGTCGCTGACGACCAGATAGCGGCTGGCGCCGAGCTCGCCGAGGCGCGTGACGATGTCGTCCAGGCAGTCCGTGCCTAATCGGTAGGGGTACTGGACGTCGTCCATGGTGACGGTGGTGACCTGCATGGTCTCTCCCCAATCGTGAAGGCGTGAGTGACGGCTTCGGCTCAAGCGGCCAGGGCCGCGCCGTGCTGGAGAACCTTGGTGAACGCTTCTGCGATGTCCCGCATGTCCGACTCGTCGCCGAGCAGGGCGGCGTGGTGGAAGGTGACGAGCCGGCGTGTCAGACGGCCGCTCACCGGGAGCACGAACCGGGCGGGGTCGATGAGCTTCTCGTGCTGCGGCCCGAGCGCGAACCGGCTGCGGCTCGACGGGTCGTACAGCGGATTGGCGTTGAGCGGCGAGTAGGACGGAGTCACCGGGAAGCCGAGTTCGGCGGTGAGCGCTTCGGTGACCTTGGCGATGTCCGCGCCGGGCAGCTCCGCTTCGGGCAGCTCGGCGGCGTACGTGTAGTACGTGCGGGCGGTGGTGCCCGGCGCGCTGCGCTGCGGCCGGTACCCGGCGTCGACGAGCAGCGCGTCGAGGAGCTCCGCGTTGTGCGCGCGCCGGGCGTTGAACCGGTCGAGCTCGCCCAGCTGCTCGGTCAGGACGGCGGCCTGGAACTCGGACAGGCAGCGGTTGCTGCCCATCAGCTCGCCGGTCTCGACGAGCTCCATCCGGCCGGAGAGGGGCGCCGTGTCGCCGTAGCAGCGGCCGTCCGCGCGCAGGTGTTCCATCCGGCGGGCGAGCACCGGGTCGGCGGTGATGGCCGCGCCGCCCTCACCGCTGGTCAGGACCTTGCTCTGCTGCATGCTGAAGGTGCCGACCGCGCCGAAGGTGCCGACCTTGTGCCCCTCGAACTCGGCGCCGTGGGCCTGCGCGCAGTCCTCGATGAGCACGATGCCGTGCCGGTCGGCCACCTCCTTGAGACGGGTGAGGTCGGCGACGGCCGCGTACAGGTGGACGACGACGATCGCCTTGGTGGCCGGGGTGATGGCCGCCTCGACGGCGTCCGGGTCCAGGCAGAGGGTCTCCGGGTCGATGTCGGCGAACACCGGCACCGCGTTGACGCCCACCACGGTGGAGGCGGAGGCGACCCAGGTGACGCCGGGCAGGATGACCTCGTCCCCGGCGCCGACGCCACAGGCCTCCAGGGCCAGCATCAGGCTCGCCGTACCGCTGGAGGCCGGTACGCAGTGGGCGATGTGGTGGTAGTCGGCGAAGCGGCGGGCGAAGCGGCGCTCGGCCGACTCCACGCCACGGTAGGGGCCGCTGATGGCCCAGCGGCCCGAGCGCAGGACGCGGGAGAGCGCGTCGAGGGCTCCGTCGGCGGGCTGCGGCCACACCGGCCAGGGGCGTCGGCGGACGGGGGTTCCCTCGTCGACCGCGAGCCGTGAACTGTGCAGGGGCATGACACATACCTCCAAGAGGAGAAGGGACGCCCGTCAGGCGATGCCGACCGCGATCCGCCGGGCGTTGGCCTGGATGGTGAGGGTCGGATTGAAGTTCCCGGCGAAGGGGAACGTCGCGCCGTCGGCCGACCACACGTTGTCGTAGTCGTGCAGCCGGCCCGTGCGGTCGGTCACCGAGGTCGCGGGGTCGGCGCCGGCCCGCAGCGTGCCGTGCAGATGGGTACTGCCGGTCGCGAAGCCGCTGTCGACGGCCTCGGTCCGCTCGGCCCCCGCCGCACGCAGGACGTCCCTCGCCCTGCCCTGGAGCACGTCGAGGCGTTCGGCGTCCAAGGGGTGCTGGCGGTAGTCCATGACGATCCGCACCAGACCGTCCCGGTCCCGGCTCTTCGCGAGCCGCACCATGTTGCGGGCCTGCGGCCGGTCGCCGAGCAGACACTCCAGCTGGAGCAGCGAACCGGCGCCCGGCCGGTCGGCCTCGGGGTCCTCCCACGGGTTGGCCTCGTAGATGATCCCGCCGACCTGCCCGGGGAACTCCTCGCCGCGCAGATGGTCCAGGACGCAGACGCTGGAGTAGCGGTGGCGCAGCGGCTGGTGGGCGACGATCCGCTCGCGGACCCGGCCCCGGACGTAGACGCTGTTCTTCATGGCCAGATGGCGGCCCACCTGACCGCTGGAGTTCCCCATGCCGTCCGGCTCGCGCCGGTCAGCCGAACGCAGCAGCAGCGCCGCGGACTGGATGGCGTTGGCCGCGAGGACGAACCGCCCGGCACGGATCGTGTGACGCCCGCGCGGACTGCCGCCCAGTACTTCGAGACGGTGCGCCCGCCCCGCCGCCGAGTCCACGAACCGCACCGCCCGGGTGTCGAGGGCGACCGACACGTCCCCCTCGGCGCGGGCCAGCACGCGGCTGATCACATCGGCCTTGGCGTTGACCGGGCAGGTGAAGCCGGTGCACGGCGTCAGCTCGGCGCACCCCGGGCCGTGCCCGTCCCTGCTCCCGCTGATCGCCATCGGGGTGGCCAGCGGGGTCAGTCCGAGCGCCCGCGCGCCCTGGGCGAGCGCGCCGCCCATCGCGGTGTGCGGCAGGGACCCTCGCGCGTAGTGCGGAAAGACGTAGTCGCCCACCTTGCCGTGCGAAGGGCCGCTCACCCCGAGCCGCTCCTCCACCCAGTCGTAGTGCGGCTCCAGTTCGGCGAGCCGCAGCCCCCAGTGCGCGTAGTCGGCGTCGCCCAGGAGCGCGGGCGGCGGGTCGAGGTCGCGCTGCTCGTAGCGGAAGGAGATGCCGCCGTAGAACACCGTGCCGCCGCCGAACGCCATGGCGCTCCAGGGGTAGCCCTCCTTGCTCCAGCCGTCGCCGTCGCGGGCGTACGCCCAGGTGTCGGGGTCCTCCACGTCGTCGTGGTCGGTGCCCGGCGGGATCGCGGTGCCCTGTTCCAACACGAGTACGGACAGGCCCCGTTCGGCGAGCACGGCGGCGGTGATGGCGCCGGAGGCGCCGCTGCCGACCACGCAGACGTCGAAGGTGCGGCGGGCCGCGTCCGGTGCGGAGACGATGCGCACCCCGGCCTCACAGGTCGCCGAGCGCGGCGGCGAACCGCTCGAGGAGCTCGTCGGTGTGGTCCGCGGTGTGGAACATCATGTTGAAGTCGTCGCCCGTGTCGCAGAAGATCCCGTGCCGCAGCAGCGCCGCTTCGAGCCGCTCGGCGAGTCCCTCCTCCGCCTCGTCGAAGTCCAGCTCGAACATCGGGCCCCAGCCCGGCGCCGCGATGGGCAGGCCGTGCCGGGCGAACAGCTGGAGCACGCTCTTGCGGACCTTCTCACCCGTGCGTTCGGTCACCGCGGCGACGTCGTGCAGGACCAGGAAGTCCAGCGACGCCAACGCGGCGGCGAAGCCGACCTGTTCGTTCTGGTACGTCGACCAGACGTGCGCCTCGCTCAGCTCCTGGGTGAGGCTGCGCTTGCCCACGACGGCGGAGATGCTGTGCCCGTTGGCCATGCCCTTGGACACGGTCACGGCGTCCGGCTCGATGCCGGCCCGTGCGCTGAACCCGCCCTTCCCGGCCCGGAATCCGGTCTTGACCTCGTCCACGACGAACAGGCAGCCGTACTCCTTGGCCACCTTGCACAGCTCCTGGTAGTAGGCGTGGCCGAAGCGGTGCGGCTCCGGCGTCACCACGACCGCGGCGACCTCCTCGCCGTGCCGCTCCAGCCAGGAGCGGTAGAGCCCCAGGTCGTTGTGGAACTCGGTGGCGTACGACTCAAAGGTCTTCGGCTTGGCCTCCGGCACCGCTTCCAGGTGCCAGTCGTGCCAGCCGTGGTAGCCGGAGCTCAGCACCCGGTTGCGACCCGTCGCGTGCTGGGCGAGCCGGGCGGCGGCGGAGACCGCGCAGGAGCCGGTGCGGTAGAACACGGCCTGTTCGGCCCAGGGGAACCAGTCGACGAGCCGCTCAGCGAGGGCCAGCCGGCGCGGGCTCGCGCCGGTGTAGAAGAGATTGCCCTCGGCGAGGACGTCGGTCACCGCCCGTACGACGACCGGTTCGGCGTGCCCGATGAGCACCGAGCCGAAGGAGCCGGTGAGGTCGAGGTAGGCGTTGCCGTCCAGGTCGTGCACGCGGGCGCCGCTGCCCCGGGTCAGTACGCAGGGGTAGTGGCCGTCCTCGTCGGGACGCGGATCGGTGGTGACGGCGTGGGAGCGGCGCAGGTGTTCGGCGGACCGGCTCCAGTCGAGAACAGGGTGGGTGGACACAGTCGTTACCCCTTCGAGTAGGTGGTGGGCCGCTGCGCGGCGGGCTCGGCGGCCGTGCGCTCGGGGAACCAGAACCAGGTGAGGCCCGCGATCAGCAGGCAGGGGAGGCTGAACCACGACGTCAGGCCGGAGACGTCGGTGACGGTGAGGGCGGTGGCCGCGACCAGGTACCAGCCGACCGAGGAGACCTCGGCGCCGAAGCCCGCGACGGAGGTGATGGTCGCGCGGGCCGCTCCGACGATGGCGTCCTGGAGCCAGAGCCCGGACACCACGATGCCCCACTGGATGATCCCGAAGGCCACGGCGATCGAGAGCATGCCCCACTGGTGGTGGCTCTGCGCGCCGATGAGCAGCAGCGGCCCGGTGGCCGCCACGGTGAGGAACGCGGTCCTGCGCGAGACCCCGGTGGAACGCCCGGCGAGCCAGCTGCCCACCGAGGCACACAGCACGGGGATCGCCACCAGGAGCGGGATGAGGCTCTTGGCCGCGCCGTTCTCGTGGGCGAGCAGCGGGAAGTACTCGTCGATGGCCGTCATGCTCTGGAGGATCGCGGCGATCAACACCAGCCGCATGACGGCCCGTTCCCTGCGGACCTCGCCGAGACCGGCCTTGAAGGTGGCGAGATAGCGGTGGAAGCCGCCGCGTTCGGATTCGACCTGGTGGCGCGGTGGATCGGGGAAGCACAGCGCGGTGACCGCGCCCGCCAGGCCGGCCCCGACGCTGACCGCGCCGACCAGACCGTACCCGCCGAGGAGGAAGAGCGGCCCGGCGAGGAGCAGCGCGGTGAGCGTGGCGAGCAGGGAGATGGCCCGTCCGGTGCCGATGACCGGGCCGTAGGTGTCGCCTTCGCCGCGGTCCTGGAGTTCGTCGTAGACGAGGGACTCCAGGGTCCCTGAGGTCAGGGCGTCACAGATGCCCCAGCACAGGAAGCCGACGGCGAAGGTCCAGTAGCCGGGCGCGATGAACCAGAGACCGAAGCCCCCCGCCCGCAGCAGGACGCTGAACGCGAGCAGCAGCCTGCGGGACATCAGGTCGCCGAGGGCGCCCGAGGGGATCTCCAGGACGAAGGTCGTCATCGACCACAGGACGAGCAGCGAGGAGATCGCCGACCCCGACAATCCGTGGTCGGAGAAGAGCAACGGGTAGAGCGGGAACAGCGGAACGAGCTCCATCAGCCCCATGAACGTCCACAGCCGTAAGGCCGTGGCGTTGACACGTGGGCCCCGTGACACGCTCATCCCTGATCTCCTCACTGGAAGGTGCGGCGGTGGCGGCGGAGCAGAGCGTTTCCGTACGGGACGCGCGCGTGGGCCCTAGTCGCGCAGGTTGAAGAAGGAGCGCACGTTGCCGTCGGTGCGGGACAGCGCCAGGTCGATGGCGGTGGCGTAGTCGGCGAGGCCGAACTCGTGGCTGAGCAGCGGCTCGACCGCGATGTCCGTGCCCTTGGCGAGCAGTTCGACGGCGTCGTCGAAGCGGCCGCCGGGGCCCAGCGAGCCGCGCAGGGTGAGCGCCTTCACCGCGATGTGCTGCGGGGACATCGGCCCCGTCTCCTCCACCCGGTAGCCGATCAGACCGACCCGGCCGCCCGGCCTGACCACCTCGATGGCCTCCTGGAGCGCGGCCGGATAGCCGGACGCCTCAAGGACCACGTCGGGCGTGAGCTCGGGGCGCCGGGCGACGAGTTCGGCCAGCTGGCCCGGCGCCGCGGAGCACAGCTCGGTGGCGCCCAACTGCCCGGCGACCGCCCGTCGTTCGGCGACGGGCTCGGACACCACCGTCACCTCGCCGCCGAGGTACTTGGCGACCTGCATGAGCATGAGGCCGATGCCGCCCGCTCCCATGACGGCGACCCGGTCCCCGGGGTTCACCCCCGCCGTGCTCACCGCGTTGAGCGCCACCGCGAGGGGTTCCACCTGGCAGGCGGCCCGCAGCGGCAGCGCGTCCGGCAGCGGCCGGAGGTTGTCGACCGGGATCGTCATGTACTCGGCGCAGGCGCCGTCCTTGGTGAAGCCGAGCTCCTGGAGGTTCTCGCAGAGCACGGGGGTGCCGCGCCCGCAGGCCGCGCAGCTCCCGCAGGCGCAGGTCAGATCGCCCACCACGTTCCTGCCGACCAGCGACTGGTCGTGGCCGTTGGCGCCGTTGATCTCGACGACGGTGCCGCTCCACTCGTGGCCGGGCACGACGGGGTAGCCGAAGCCGTGCCAGACCCCGCGGTAGAGCGAGAGGTCACTGCCACAGATGGAGTTGTACGCGATGTGCACGAGGGCTTCGCCGGGCCGTGGGGTGGGAACGTCGCGCTGCTCGAAGGTCGCCTTCTCGGGACTGTGGAACACGAGTGCCTTCACGGTGTCTGCTCCTCTGTACGGGTGCCCCGGTGTGGGCGGGGCACGAGGGGTGATCGGGAGACGCCTTCTCTCAGCGGGTCACACGTCGGCCCTGCCGCGCCGGTCGAGCGACTCGGCAAGACGCAGCCAGCCCTGCGCGCAACTGCGGGCCAGGGCAGCCACGGCGGCGGCCCGGTGCGGCGGCACGCAGCGGACGAACCGCGCGGCCCCCTGATCGCTGAGCACGGCGGAGCCGAGCCAGTGCAGCAGGATCCGGCCGTCCTCCGTGAACCGCAGCGAGGGGTCCTTACGCAGCCGGCCGAGCAGGTCGGAGGGGACGGGGGCGCGGGCGGGGCCGCGGGGGGAACGGGGGAGGGGCGGGTCGGTCGAGGGGGCGGCGGCTGCGTTTGCCGGGGCGGGTGTGCGAGTGGTGCTTGTCGCGTCTGCTGCGCCGGGCGTGCGTGCCGCGCCGGCCGAATCCGCCGCGCCGACCGCTTGGGCCGCGCCAGCCGCGCGTACGCGTACCGCACCAGCCGTGCCTGCCCCGCCGGTTACGCCCGTCGCACGTGTCGCGTCTGTCGTATCCGCGGTGTCCGGCGCGCCCTGTGGGGCTGTCGCAACTGCCGTATCCGCGGTGCCCGGTGTGCCGTCCGCGCCTGCTGTGCCCGCCGTATCCACCGTGCCGCCCGCGCCCGCCGCGCTGTGCGGCGCGGCAGGTACCGGCTTCGGCCTCGGCTTCGGCTTGCACAGCGCGGGAGGCAGCAGATCGTTGCCCGCCCGCAGTCGCGCCCGTACGTCATGGGCCGTGCTCAGGGAGATCCCCGCGGCCTTGGCCACCGTACGCAGGGACGCCTGCGGCTGTTCGGCGAGGAACTGCCCGGCCAGCTCGCGCCGTTGGGCGATGTCCTGGGGGCGGATGCGGCCGTCCATGCCGAGCCGCGCGTTCGACTGCGCGGTCCGTACGGTCGAACGCTTGCGGACACCGCCCACGGTGCTGGCGGCCAGGCCGGTGACGCGGGCGATGCGGCGGTCCGACCAGTGCGGATGGGAGGCGATGATCCGCGCCGCGGCCCTGCTGCGGTCGGCAGCGGAGAGCGCGAGCCCCTGGGCGTTGTTGAGGGCGACGGAGAGCACGAAGGCATCGGCCTCGCCGCCGTCGAAGAACCGCACCCGCACCTCCGTCTCCCCACGGGCACGCGCGGCCAGCAGCCGGTGCGTCCCGTCGATCACCCGCAGGGTGGGGCGGTGCACCACGATGGGCGGCAGCGGGCCCTCGATCAGGGCGAGCGCCTCGACATGCCGGTCGTCCACGCCTGCGACGCGGGGGGACACCGCCGGCAGCAGCAGATCGAGAGGTACGCGCACCGAACTCCGGTGAAAGAGTTCGGACTTGCTTTCCGGGGGAAGCGGAACGGCCTGGATATCACTCTCGCGCACCGTGGTGGGAGCGCTACCGTGAACCTGCTCTGCCAAGGCTGGGCCCTTCTCTGTGAGGAGCCGAAATCCATCGCGGCGTTGCCCGTCAGTGGTGTCACCGCAGCGGGTTCCTGACGGAGTTCATCTTTGGCGGTGTTCTGCGGCCCGCCTTATCGGCGCAGCCGAAGGCGGCACGAATGAACGGTGAAGTGACTGCCGGAGCGATAGGGAGCGGGGGAGGACGAAGCCTGTTGGTCCGGGTCGGTCGGCCCGGCGGCGTGCAGGCTCTCGTCTGGCGCGCTGCTACGGCCGAACGTGTCACGCGGACCATCACGGCGGCATCCGCCGTGCGCCGCGCCGGGCGGACCCGGCCGTTCGACCTGGACAGACAGTAGCCAGCTGATGATTGACCGTCAACTTGTCCGCTGTTGCGAACAGTTGAACAGACCTGGTCACGGCGTGGCCGGATTCTCACCGGCCCCGTGGTCCCCTGCTTGGCGAAGGCGTACCGTGTCAGCCGTCCACTTCGGCGAAGGTCTCACCCTTCGGTCTGGACAAGGGGAGGGTGACGCATGAGGGACGGTAATACGGGGCGTTCCGAAAGCGGCAGGCTGCTGCTGGATAAACTCGACCAGCGCATCAAAGACCTTATTTGCGCCATCTATCCGGACAAGGACAGCCGCCCCGGTTACGCGCGGCTCGCCCGGGAAATAAGAGAAAGTACCGGCGGGACCATCTCCGGAACGTACCTATGGGAATTGGTCACCGGAAAGAAGCGCAACATAACTCTGGAGCAACTCGGCGTACTCGCGGAGTACTTCGGGGTTCCGCCGGAGTACTTCCTCAATGACGAGGTATCCGAACGGGTAAATGCCCAACTCGCCCTCGCAACGGCTCTCAGGGACAACCGGATCCGCAATCTCGCGCTCAGGGCGGAAGGCCTTTCGCCGTCCACCCTCGACGCGCTGCTGGTCATGGTGAACGAGGCTCGGAAGATCCAGAACCTGCCCCAACCGGCTGACGACGACAGGCACGATCCCCAGCGCACGGAGTGAAACGAGCGTAGGCGCGCCGCCTCCCGCCTCGGTGCGGAGGACAGGTGGACGGGGAGTTGTGCCGCGTATGTCGCCGGAATCCCATCGGCACCCCGCATCACCCTGTCCTCGCGATCGGGAGGGTCAATGCATGTCCTCAGCTCCAGCTACTACCGATGCCCCGCTCCAGGTCAACGGAAAGAGCATATGTCATACATATATGTGAAACTCCGGCAGCGGTGCCAGGCGATCGTGGACGGACTCAGCCTGCCGCATCCCTTCACCGTTGAATCCTTCTGTACGCGCCTTGCGGCTCAGCGTCAGCGTTCACTTCATCTGCACCCCTTACCGCGCCAGGCGGCCAAAGCGGGTGCGTGCGGATTATGGCTGGCCACGGACGTCGACGACCACATCTTCTTCGAGCAGCGCACGGCCCGGCTGCATCAGGACCACATCATCCTGCACGAGGTCGGGCATATGCTCTTCGGCCATCAATCGCTCGAACTGGGCGACGACTTGGACGACTTGGGGGACGCGCCCCAGCTCTTCGGTGACCTCAGCCCGCAGCTGATCCGGCGCCTGCTCGCCCGCACCGACTACACGACTCGGCGCGAGCAGGAGGCCGAGATGCTGGCGAGCCTGATCCGCACCAGGGGCGAACAGCCCACCGGTGAACGGCGGGACGAGCGGCGGCCGGACGGCGTGCCGCACTACCTCGGCGAGGCGCTCGGCGTGGGGGCGACGACCCGTGGCGGCTGACATGACGCAGGTGGCGTCCGTGGCCCAGTACGTCAGCACGGCCGGCATGGGGGCGGTGGTCCTGCTGCGCGCCCCCGCGGCCGCCAGGAGTCCCGCCCAGCGCGGCCTGTGGCTGGCCGTGGCGACGGCCGCGGTCGCCATGGCGCTCCAACTGCCGGTCGTCATCAGGACCGCCCTCGACCTCACGGGCAGCCTGCACGAGGTGGGCCTGACCAGGAACCTCTTCGGGGTCCTGTCGGCGGGCTGCGTCCTGTACTTCGTCACGGGGGCGGCCAGGCACCGCTGGTGGCACCGGGGGCTGATCTCCTCGGTGGCGCTGGTCGTGCTCGTCCTGGTCCTGCTCGACACGGCGCGGGAGCAGCACGCCCACCCGGGCGGGCCGACGTCCGTCAGTACGTACTGGGCCATCCTGATGGGCAGTCACATCGTGGCCAACGTGGTGTGCGTGCACGTGTGTCTGCGGCAGGGCAGCCGTTCGTCGAGTCCCTCCCTGCGGCTCAGCCTGTGGGTGTTCGGGGCGGGCACGGCGCTCGTCGGTGCCTATTGGTGCGTGGCGCTGGGCCGGCTGGTCGTCGGCGGCCCGCCCGTACGGCATCTGTCCCTGTTGATGAGCCTGCACGGCATCCTGCGCGCGGCCGCCCTGCTGGTGCCCATGTGGGGCGCGATGCGACGGCTGCCCGCGCAGATCAGGACCCTGTGGGTGCTGTGGCCCCTGTGGCGGACCCTGGTGCAGGCGGTGCCGCACGTGGCGCTGCACCGGCGGCGCTCCCGGATCGCCGAAGTGGTGTGGCCGCGCGCCCCGCGCCGGCTGGTCGTCTACCGCAGGCTGATCGAGATACGGGACGCGATCCTCTCCCTGCACGGGTACGTCCATCCCGCGCTGCCGCAGCTGGCCAAGGACCGGGTGGAACAGCTGGGCCTGCGCGGGAGCTCCGCCGAAGCGATGGTGCTGGCCTGTCTCCTGCACGAGGCCCTGCGGGCCCAGCGGATGGGGGCGGCCAAGGACTTCGACGCGGTCATCCCGCACGACTGGGACAGCGTGAACATCTCCAGTGAAGAATCGTTTCTCCTGGAACTGGCACGCGCATTCCGTACGCCGGTCGCCGCCTCGCTCGACGGCCGGACGGACGGCCTCGCGCAGATCGGCGACGGATGAGGCCCGTGCGCGCGGGCGCGCACGGGCGAGCGACGGTCGGAAGGTCAGGGGGCGTGCGTCAGATCAGCTCGTCGGCGAGCAGGTCCATCAGCAGGGCGTCCTGCCAGGCGCCGGTCGTGTGGTCACGCGCGTACGCGCGCATGACGCCGACCGGCTTGAACCCCACCTTGCTGTAGCTGCGGACCGCGCCCGCGTTCGCCACCGCCGGGTCGATGGTGATCCGGTGGTGCCCCCGCTCCTCGATCAGCCAGCGCGACACGGTGCGCACCGTGTCCGTGCCGAGGCCCTGGCCGTGCCGGCTCGCCGTGAGGAAGATGTCGATCCCGGCGTGCCGGAACTCCGGGTCTTCCTCCTCCTCGTACTGCACCGCCCCGATGACCTCGCCGTCGAGGGTGATGGCGAGCATCTCCTCGTAGTCGTCGGGGGTGGACCACCAGGCGGCCACCTCGGGCTCTCTGACGATCTTGTCGAGCTTCTTCACGTCGCTGTCAAGTACGGGCCGCAGTAATACTTTTTCACCGTTCAGTTCCACTCCTGCATTGTGCCCGAGGGCGCCGTGCGAAGGGGACCCATTAATTAGAACGGTCGTTCCTCGCGGGGCGCGGGCGGGACCGCCGTGGCGCCTGCGGATGCAGCAGCTCGCGGGAGCCCGCATGCTGATGGTGACGGCTAGAACCAAGGAGGCCGACCATGTCCGTGATGGACAAGCTCAAGCAGATGCTCAAGGGCCACGAGGACCAGGCGGGCCAGGGCATCGACAAGGCCGGCGACTTCGTCGACGACAAGACCCAGGGCAAGTACAGCAGCCAGGTCGACACGGCCCAGGACAAGCTCAAGGACCAGCTGGGCAGGGACCAGGACCAGCCGCCCCAGTCGTGACGCGGGGCCGTTAGAGCGGGCATAGGGGGCGGCGGCGTGCCGAACGCCGCCGCCCCGCTGTCCGTCGCCCCCGCCCCCGCCCGTGCCCTTCGCGGGCGGCCGCGCCCGCGTCCGCCCCCATGGCGCCCCGGCCCGCCGTAGGACCGGCGCGCCGTGCGATGGATGATCGGACCCATGCTCGTCGAGTCCCTGTCCGTCGCCGCCCTCGCCGTGGTCCTGGTCTGCGCCGTGGTCCGCCCCTTCCGCTGGCCGGAGGCGGCCTTCGCCGTACCGGCCGCCGGGCTCGTCGTCGCGACCGGCGCGATCCCGCTCGACCACGTGCGCCAGGAGGCCGAGCGGCTCGGACCGGTCATCGGCTTCCTCGCGGGCGTCCTCGTCCTCGCCAAGCTCTGCGCCGACGAAGGGCTCTTCCACGCCTGCGGGACCTGGATGGCGCGCTGGGCGGCGCGCCGCCCCCGACGGCTCCTGACCGCCGTCTTCGGGCTCGCCTCCGTGATCACCGCGGCGCTGAGCCTGGACGCCACGGTGGTCCTGCTGACCCCGGTGGTCTTCGCCACGGCCGCGCGCATGGGCGTGCCGCCCAAACCGCACGTCTACGCGAGCGCCCATCTGTCCAACACCGCCTCGCTGCTGCTGCCCGTGTCGAACCTGACGAACCTGCTCGCGTTCACCGCGACCGGGCTGAGCTTCACGCGCTTCGCGCTGCTCATGACGCTGCCCTGGATCGTCGCCATCGCCGTCGAGTACGCCGTGTTCCGGCGCTTCTTCGCCGCCGACCTCGACGCCCCGGCCGACGGCGGCGACCCGGCGGAACCGCCCGAGATGCCGCTCTTCGCGCTGGTCACCGTGGTCGCCACGCTCGCCGGGTTCGCCGTCGCCTCGGCCGTGGGCGTCGACCCGGCCTGGGCCGCGGCGGCCGGTGCCGCGGTCCTCGGCGTACGGGCCCTGGTGCGGGGCCGTACGACTCCGGTGGCGATCCTGCGCTCGGCCTCGCTGCCCTTCCTGGCCTTCGTCCTCGCGCTCGGCGTCGTCGTCAGGGCCGTCGTCGACAACGGACTCGGCGACGCGCTCGGCCACGTCCTGCCCGACGGCAGCGCGCTGCCCGCCCTGCTCGGCACCGCGGCCGTCGCCGCGCTGCTCGCCAACCTGATCAACAACCTGCCCGCGGTCCTCGCCCTGGTGCCGCTGGCCGCGCCGTCCGGTCCCGGCGCCGTCCTCGCCGTACTGATCGGCGTGAACATCGGCCCCAACCTCACCTACGCGGGCTCCCTCGCCACCCTCCTGTGGCGGCGCATCGCGCATCAGCACGAACACGACGTCGACCTCAGGGAGTTCACCCGCCTCGGCCTTCTCACCACCCCCGCGGCCCTCCTCCTTTCGACCCTCGCCCTCTGGGGCTCCCTGCGGCTGCTGCCGGTCTGAGCGCGCCCCCGACCAGGGACCCGATTTGGGACGCCGGTGGGCAGGGTGGTTGGCTTTCCGCGAACCCCCCGATAAACCAAGTGCTGGAGGAAGTGCAATGGCGCAGGTCGAGGCGACCACGGAGCGGACCATCGCGGCACAGCCCGACGATGTCTTCGACGCACTGGCCGACTACAACGGCACGCGCGGGAAGATCCTCTCGGACCACTTCAGCGAGTACGAGGTGCGCGAGGGCGGTGACGGCGAGGGCACCCTCGTGCACTGGAAGCTGCAGGCCACCAGCAAGCGCATCAGGGACTGCCTCCTCGAGGTCAGCGAGCCGAACGACGGCGAACTGGTCGAGAAGGACCGCAACTCCTCGATGGTCACCACCTGGACCGTGACCCCGGCGGGCGAGGGCAGGTCCCGCGTGGTCGTCTCCACCGTGTGGAACGGCGCGGGCGGCATCGGCGGTTTCTTCGAGAAGACGTTCGCGCCCAAGGGCCTCGCGCGGATCTACGACGCCGTGCTCGACAAGCTCGCCGCCGAGGTCGAGAAGTAGCCCCAACTCCCGCGTAACCCATCAGGGTTGTTTGCACGCTCACCGTTTCGAGTGGTTTTCGTTCCGGCCCCGTTGTACGCCGTAGGGCTCCGACCGGCGGATACGTCCGTCCGGGCGGCCGGAGACCGCGGAAAGGGCGACTCGTCGCGCTTGCTCACAGTTGTCGCGTAATGCGAGAAATGGGCGGCGCAAGCGCGACGAGGGGAGCAGTACGTGGGCGGGACGACGCTGGTGAAGGCCGTCGAGCAGGACGGCACGGAGGCCGTCGAGGCGGCCGACGCACCACCCGAGGAGGGCGCGGCACAGGCGCCGCACCCGCCCCCGGCCCGGATCTCCGCGACGGACGGGCTCAGCCCCCGCCGCGTCCGGATGGTCTTCGTCGGGCTGATGCTCGCGCTGCTGCTGGCCGCGCTGGAGCAGATGATCGTCGCCACCGCGCTCCCGAAGATCGTCGGTGAGCTGCACGGCCTGGACAAGATGTCCTGGGCGATCACCGCCTACCTGCTGACCTCGACGATCGGCCTGCCGATCTACGGCAAGCTCGGCGACCTCTTCGGCCGCAAGGGCGTCTTCCAGTTCGCGATCGTCCTCTTCGTCATCGGCTCCGCGCTGGCGGGCTGGTCGCGGACCATGGACGAACTCATCGCGTTCCGCGCCCTCCAGGGCGCCGGCGCCGGCGGCCTCATGATCGGCGTACAGGCGATCATCGCCGACATCGTGCCGCCCCGGCAGCGCGGCCGCTACATGGGCCTGATCGGCGCCGCCTTCGGCCTCGCCTCGGTCGCCGGACCACTGCTCGGCGGCTTCTTCACCGACCACGCGTCCTGGCGCTGGTGCTTCTACTTCAACGTGCCCTTCGGCCTGGTCACGCTCGTCGTCGTCAGCCTGGTCCTGAAGCTGCCCAAGCCCGCGGCCAGGGGCAGGCTCGACGTCGTCGGCGCGCTGCTGCTCGCCGCCGCCTCCACCTGCCTGGTGCTGCTGACCAGTTGGGGCGGGACCGAGTACGCCTGGGGCGACCGCGTCATCCTGGGGCTCGGCGCCGGGGCCGTCGTGTCGACCCTGCTCTTCCTCGTCGCCGAGCGCTTCGCCGCGGAACCGATCATCCCGCTGCGCCTGTTCCGTGATCCGGTCTTCAACATCACCGGTCTTGTAGGCATGGTCGTCGGGATCGCCCTCTTCGGAGCGGCCAGTTATCTGCCGACGTTCCTACAGATGGTCGACGGGGCGAGCGCCACCGAGTCCGGCCTCCTGATGCTGCCGATGATGGGCGGCATCGTCGGCGCCTCGATCATCTCCGGACAGCTGATCAGCCACACCGGGCGCTACAAGATCTACCCGGTGCTCGGCGGCGCCCTCTCCGTGGTCGGCATGTGGCTGCTCTCGCGCCTCGAAGTCGACACGCCCCGGCTGGAGTACAGCATCTGGATGGCCGTGCTCGGCGCCGGTATCGGCATGGTCATGCCGGTCCTGGTCCTCGCCGTGCAGAACGCGGTGGGGCCCGCCGACCTCGGCACCGCCACCAGCGCCAACAACTACTTCCGGCAGATCGGCGGCAGCGTCGGCGCCGCCGTCTTCGGCACGCTCTTCGCCAACCGGCTCGCCGACGCGCTCGCCGACCGCATCCCCGCGGACGCCGGAGCGGCCCTGCCCGACGCCGAGTCCATCACCCCGCAGCTCGTCCACACGCTGCCCGCGCCGCTGCGCGACGGCTACATCCAGGCCTACGCCGACGCGATGCCGCGGATCTTCCTCTACCTGGTGCCGGTGCTCGTCCTCGGCATGCTGATCGCCTTCTTCCTCAAGGAGACCCCCCTGTTGTCCAGCGCAGCTTCCCAGAACGCGGCCGCCGCGGAGCCCGTGCCCATTCCCCAGGCCCGTACGACGGCGTACACCGCGGGGGTCCCGGTGTGCGGCACCGTGCAGCACCCCGACGGCACCGTGGTACCCCGCGCGGCCCTCACCCTCATCGACGTCGCCGGGCAGCAGATCGGCCGCGGCGCGAGCGGCGAGGACGGCCGGTACGCCCTGTCGACGCCAGGATCGGGATCGTTCGTGCTGATCGCGGCCGCGGGCGGGCACCAGCCGCAGGCCGTCACCGTCACGGTCGGCGAGCGTCCCGTAGAGCTCGACGTGGTCCTCGGCGGCGCGGGCCGCCTCGCGGGCACCGTCGTCACCGCCGACGGGACGCCCGTCAGGGACGCCGCCGTCACCCTCACCGACGTCCGCGGCGAGGTCGTCGCCACCACCCGCAGCGGCCGCGAGGGCAGCTATGTGATCACGGAGCTGGTGGCGGGCGAGTACACCCTCGCGGCGAGCGCCCCCGCCTTCCGGCCCGCCGCGCTGCCCGTCTCCGTGCAGGCGTCCAGGGAGACCCGCCAGGACGTGGAACTCGCGGGCGGCGCCGTGCTCCGGGGCACCGTGCGAGCCAGCGGCGGGCGGCCCGTGGAGGACGCCCGCGTGACGCTGCTCGACGCGGCGGGCAACGTCGTCGACACCCTGACCACGGGAGCGGACGGCACGTTCCGCTTCGTCGACCTGTCGTCCGGCGAGTACACCGTCATCGCCGCGGGTTACCCGCCGGTCGCCACCGTTCTCCAGGTCGCGGGCGGCGGCCGCACCGAGCGCGACCTCCAGCTGGGCCACGAGGACTGAGCGCGGGACGGGCCGCGGGGGGCGTGCGCCGGAGGTCCCGCCCGCGGCCAATTCCCGTATTGCGCCGCACGACAACCTGCCCCGGTCGTACGGTGGTTGGTGGCGGCTCAGATCTTGCGCTGTCGCGGGAAGGGGCAAGGGCCATGGAACAAGGCACTCCGGGCAGTGGGCCTGTGGCGCGGCGTGCCCTGGCCGGGCGCATTCCGCTCGCCGTGGTCGTCGTCGACGGCAGCGGTCTCGTCTCCCACTGGAGCACCGGCGCGCGACGCCTGTTCGGGTACGCGAAGGAAGCGGCCGTGGGACGCCCCGTGGGCGACCTGCTCCCCGTGCACGGCGCGATCCCCGACGACACCGCGTTCGGGGCGTACGACGGACTCGGCCCCGACCTGGAGAGCTCCCTCGACGGACGCATCTCCTACCCGGCGGCGGGACGCGCCCGCCTCAGCGAGCCGGGCGGCGATCCCGGCGATCACCGCCTCGACGTCCTGTGGTGGGCGTATCCGCTGGTGGGCCCGGGGCCCGAGCGGCTACTCGTGCTCGCGGCCGACGCCGCCGCGCTGGCCGACGCCCATCGGACGGACAGCGGGGACGAGCAGGAGGAAGAGGCGCAGGAGGGGGCCGCCGCGCCCTTCAGGCACTGGGGGAGCATCGCGCCGGGGTTCGCGCTGCACACGGACTTCCCCGGCGCCGACCAGCTCGCGGACCGGCTGCCCGAGATCCTGCCCAGCATGAGCGTCGGCGAGAGCTCCCGCATCGTCGCGCAGGTGCTCGAACTGGGCTATCCGGTCCTTGAGTTCAGCCAGCACGACCGGGTGCCCGTCACGCCCGACTGGGGCGTGGCCCGGCGCGCCGAGCGCAAGGAGCGCAGGGAGCGGGCCGAGCGGGCCGCCGCGCACGGACTGCCGGTCGCCGACGTGCTGGACGACGAGGGCGAGGACCTGGAGTACGCCGCGGTGCGCGAGCACCTGGAGTTCCTCAACGAGGTGAGCGGACGCATCGGCTCCTCGCTCGACCTGTCGCGGACGATCGTCGAGGTCAGCAAGGCCGTCGTGCCGCGCTTCACGGACGTCGCGGGCACCTATCTGCGCGAACAGGTCATCGCGGGCGAGGGATTCCCCGAGGGCCCGCCCGACGAGACCACGATGTGGCACCGGGTCGCCGTGGAGCACACCGACGAGCCGGGCCGCTGGGACGACGTGGTGCCGGTCGGCGAGTCCATGCCGTTTCCCGCGCACACGCCGTTCTTCCAGTGCATGACCTCCGGGGACCCGGTGCTCGTGCCGCGCATCACCGAGGAGATGGGCAACGCCATCGCCTCCCAGTTCGAGAAGCGTGACATCCGCCCGCTGATCAACCACCGCTCGATGCTCCTCGTACCGCTCAAGGCGCGCAACGTGGTGCTCGGCTTCATGATCCTGCTGCGCCACCGGGAGCGGCCCGTCTTCAACGACATGGACCGCGTCACCGGCGCCGAACTGGCCGCCCGCGCGGGCCTCGTGCTCGACAACGCCCGCATGTACACCTACCAGGAGAGCGTCGCCGACACCCTCCAGGACAGCATGCTGCCGCACATCCAGCCCCGCATGCCCGGCGGCGACATCGCCACCCGCTATCTGCCGGGCACGCTGCTCGGCCGGGTCGGCGGCGACTGGTTCGACTCCGTGAAGCTGCCGGGGTCGCGGACCGCGCTCGTCGTCGGCGACGTGATGGGCCACGGCCTGAACTCGGCGGCGATGATGGGCCAGTTGCGTACCGCCGTACAGACCATGGCCGCCCTTGACCTGCCGCCCGAGCAGCTCCTGCGCAACCTCGACGACCTCGCCCAGCGGCTCGGCGAGCACTACCTGGCGACCTGCCTCTACGCGGTCTACGACCCCATCGCGGGCGAGCTGAGCCTCGCCAACGCCGGGCACATCCCGCCCGTCCTGGTGCGCGCGGAGGACGGCCGCAGCGAGCTGCTCGACCTGCCGACGGGCGCGCCCATCGGCGTCGGCGGCGTGCCGTTCGAGTCCGTACGCGTCCGGGTCGCGCCCGGCGACCGGCTGCTGATGTGCACGGACGGGCTCGTCGAGGTCCGCGGCGAGGACATCGGCGTCGGCCTCGCCACGCTCACCGAGTCCGCCGCGCACCCCGCCGCCTCCATGGACGACGCCTGCGACACGATCATCCGGGCGCTCAACACACGCGGCGGCCGCAAGGACGACGTGGCGCTCCTGATGGCCCGGCTCAACGGCATCGCCGCCCAGGACGTCGCGCACTGGCGGTTGACGGCCGACCCCGCCGAGGTGGGCAGGGCCCGCGCGCTGGTCCGCGCCCAGCTGCGGGACTGGTCCCTCGACGCGCTCGCCGACACCGCCGAGCTGCTCGTCAGCGAGCTCGTCAGCAATGTCGTGCGGCACTCCCGCAGCGAGCGACTCACCCTGCGTCTGGTGCGCTCCGCCGTGTTGATGTGCGAGGTCGAGGACGACGACCACACGCTGCCGACGCTTCTGAGCGCGGGCGGCGCCGACGAGTTCGGGCGCGGTCTGCGGGTGGTCAGCGCGCTCGCCAAGGAGTGGGGCACGAGCCGTACGAACGCGGGGAAGACCGTCTGGTTCGAACTGGCGCTGCCCCGGCGGTAGCGGCGCGTCCGGGGGCGCCCGGTCGAACGAGCGGTGAAGGATCGCGCCGGTGTCTTGTCCGCGTGCCCCGGAGCGCGGTAGACCGATCTCGCCGTCGGTAGGGCGGTTCTCGTCGCACCCTGGGGAGCTGGTCATGAGCGTCACGAGTAGGTACCGGGCCGCCTGGGAGTCGTTCTGGAGCGATGCGCCCGAGGGGCAGGGCGGCGTGTTCTGGGACGCCGAGCCCGCGCTCACCGCGGGAATCCATCTCGCCCTCCTCGAACCGCACCTGGTCGCCGCGGGGCTGCCCTTCATCGACCTGGGCTGCGGCAACGGCACGCAGACGCGGTTCATCGCCGACCGCTACCCGCGCGTCCTGGGCGTCGACCTCTCGGCCGCCGCGCTCGACCACGCCCGGCAGGAGGACCCGGCGGGGCAGGCGGACTTCCGCCAGCTCGACGTCGCCGAGCGGAGCGTCGCCGAGCAGCTGCACGCGGAACTGGGCGATGTGAACGTCTATATGCGCGGCGTGCTGCACCAGTGCGACGCGGACGACCGGCAGCCGCTGCTCGACGGCATCGCGCGCCTGGTGGGCGAGCGCGGCAGAGCCTTCGTCGTGGAACTCTCCGAGTCCGCGAAGCCCGTGCTGCTCGGCCTTGCGCAGGGCCCCGCGGGCCCGCCGCCGAAGCTGGCCCCCGTCTTCGCACACGGACTCGCCCCCGCCGAGGTCGTCGACGACGCGGTGCTGGGATACATCGAGGCCGCGGGCCTCACCGTCCTCGCCGAAGGCGAACTCCCGCTGAACACCACCGAGTTCGCGCCCGACGGCACCCGGATCGAACTGCCCTCGTGGTGGCGGGTGCTGGGCGGCGCGGAGTAGGAGGCGCTGCCCCTGTCGTCCGTTCCGGCCTCACATTCCGGGCCGCTGTCTCGTCGGACCACTGAGACGTACGACGGAATGACTGGACGGAGAGTGCGATGCCTGAGGACGAAGCCGAGGTCAGGGCCCTGCTGGAGAGCCGAGTCGACGCCGCGCGGGCGAAGGACGCCGACCGGCTCATGGCGCATTTCGCGCCCGACGTCGTCTACTTCGACGTCGTGCCGCCGATGCGGTTCACGGGGCACGAGGAGGTGCGCAAGAACTTCGTGCGGTGGTTCGAGGGGTACGAGGGGCCCATCGCCCTGGAGACCCGGGAACTCACCGTCGAGGTCGGCGCCGGCCTCGCGTTCGCGCACATGCTGCATCTGGACTCAGGGACCCGTACGAACGGGATGCGCAGCTCGATACTGGTCCGGTCGACCGTGTGCTGCCGGCGGGTGAGCGGGGCCTGGCTGATCACGCACGAGCACATCTCGCTGCCGATCGACCCGGAGACGCTGCGGGCCTGGCTGCCGGCGGAGGCGTGAGACGGGCGCGCGGCAGGCGGGAGGCAGGCGTGCGGCAGGTGGGTGGGCCGGGACGGTGTGTCCGTCCGGGCCCACCCACCGGAGCCGACGCTCAGGCCGGGGGCGCGATCGGCAGCTGGCGCTTGTGGTCGGTGAGCCGGTAGCGGCGGACGATCGACTCGAACGCGGTGTCGGAGACCGGCTTGCCCTCCAGGAAGTCGTCGATCTCGTCGTACGTCACGCCGAGCGCGTCCTCGTCCGGCTTGCCCGGGTCGAGGGTCTCCAGGTCCGCCGTCGGGACCTTCCACACCAGCTCGGCCGGGGCGCCGAGGACCTCCGCGACCGCCCGCACCCGGCGCTTGGTCAGACCGGTCAGCGGCACGACGTCGGCCGCGCCGTCCCCGAACTTCGTGAAGAAGCCGGACACCGCCTCGGCCGCGTGGTCGGTGCCGACGACCAGGCCGTCCTGGGCGCCCGCGACCGCGTACTGCGCGATCATCCGCTGCCTGGCCTTGATGTTGCCCTGCACGAAGTCCTGGTGGCGCTCGTCCTTGAAGGTCACCCCGCCGTCCAGCGCGGCATCCAGGGCGGCGTCGCTCGCGGCCTTCACGTCCACGGTCAGGACCTGGTCGGGGGCGATGAAGCCGAGCGCGAGCTGGGCGTCCTTCTCGTCGGCCTGGACGCCGTAGGGCAGCCGCATGGCGTAGAACGTCGCCTCGTGCCCGGCCGCGCGGGCCCGCTCCACCGCGAGCTGGCACAGCCGCCCCGCGGTCGTGGAGTCCACCCCGCCGCTGATGCCGAGCACCAGGGAGCGCAGCCCCGTCGAGGTCAGCCGCTCGGCGAGGAAGGCGACGCGGCGCTCGATCTCGCGCTCCGGGTCGAAGCTCGCGGACACCTGGAGATCCCGGGCGATCTCCTGCTGCAGTTCGGTGGACGCCGGGTCGGTCACGGCTGCTCCTCGTGGTCGGTCGCGGTGGTGAGGGCGCGACCCGCCGGCGAAGGGACGGCGGGACCCGCACCCCCGACTCTATGCGGACCGCGTACGGGACCGCGGGGCGGTCCGTGAGCCGGTCCGCGAGCTTCTCCGCGAGCCGGGTGGATCAAGGCCGATTGACGCCCCGTACCGGGCACCCGGAGAGTTAGGCTTGCCTAACTCGCACGGCGGTCCGTGTCGGCAGCCGCGCACGTCCGGAGCGGAAGGGGAACGACTGTGACGAACGGTGGAACCGGAGCGGCGGATGCCGGGGACGTGGCGGGGGAGCGGGACGCGGCGGACCCCAGGCAACTGGTCCAGCTCGTCTTCGGCAGCATGGCGGCGCAGACACTGCGTGCGGCCACGCGGATGCGGGTGGTCGAGCTGATCGGTGACAAGGAGCGGACCGCCGCCGAGGTCGCCGCCGAGGCCGCGGCCCGTCCCGAGGGCATGATCCGGCTGTTGCGCGCACTCGCGGGCCTCGGCGTGCTGGAGGAGCGCGCGGCGGGCACCTTCGCGGTGACGGCCACGGGCGCCCTGCTCGACTCCGGGCGCCCCGGCAACGTCGCGGCCCTGGTGCTCACGATGACCGACCCCACGATGCTGCGCGGCTGGGAGCACCTCGACGAGGCCGTACGGACGGGTGAGCCCGCCTTCGACACGGTCTTCGGCACGGACTTCTTCGGCCATCTCAAGGAACACCCCGAGGAATCCGTCCGGTTCAACGCGGCGATGAGCCAGAGCACCAGGGCGACGGCCGACACGCTGCCCCGCGCCTTCGACTTCGCCAGGTTCGGTACGGTCGCCGACGTCGGCGGTGGCGACGGCACCCTGCTCTCCGCCGTACTGATGGAGCACCCGGACCTCACGGGCATCATCTACGACACCGAGGAGGGCGTGGCCCAGGCCCCCGCGACGCTGGAGCGGAACGGGCTCACCGAGCGGTGTTCGCTGGTGGCAGGCGACTTCTTCCGCTCGGCCCCGCAGGGCGCCGACCTCTACCTCCTCAAGAGCATCGTGCACGACTGGTCCGACGACCGGGCGGTGGCCATCCTGAGCAACTGCCGCGCGGTGCTGCCGCCGGAGGGCCGGGTACTGCTCCTGGAGCACGTCCTGCCCGAGGCCGTCGACCCGGGGGCCCCGGGGTTCGCATATCTGAGCGATCTGAACATGCTCGTGAACCTGGGCGGCGGGGAACGCACCCGGGCCGAATTCGACGAGCTCTGCGGCAGGGCCGGGCTCTCCGTCGTGTCCGTGACGCCGCTGGGGGCGCCGAACCCGCTCTCGATGATCGAGGTGGCCGCCGCCTGACGGCGGCGGCCGGGGCCGGGGCGGCGCCGCGTCAGCGGCCCGCCTTCCGCTTGTTCCAGACGTCGAAGCCGACCGCGGCGAGCAGGACCAGGCCCTTGATGACCTGCTGGTAGTCCGTGCCGATGCCGACCAGCGACATGCCGTTGTTGAGGACGCCGAGGACGAGGCCGCCGATGACCGCGCCCAGCACCGTGCCGACGCCGCCGCTCATCGAGGCGCCGCCGATGAACGAGGCGGCGATCGCCTCCAGTTCGAAGTTGAGACCGGCCTGCGGGGTGCCCGCGTTCAGGCGTGCCGCGTACACGCAGCCCGCGAGCGCCGCGAGGACGCCCATGTTCACGAAGACCAGGAACGTGACCCGCTTGTCCTTGACGCCGGACAGCTTCGCCGCGGCCTTGTTGCCGCCGAGGGCGTACACATGGCGGCCGATGACGGCGTTGCGCATGACGTAGCCGAGCGCGATGAGCAGGCCGCACATGATGAGCATGACGACCGGCACGCCGTGGAAGCTGGCCAGCGTGAGGGTGAACGCCACCACGGCCGCGGTCATCGCCACGCACTTCGCCGCCCACAGGCCGGTCGGCAGTACCTCCAGTTCGTACGCCAACTGCCGCTTGCGGTCGCGCCATTCACGCAGCAGCAGGAAGGCGACGGCGAGCAGACCGAGGACGAGCGTCGGGTTGTGGTACTGGGTGTAGGGGCCCATCTCCGGGATGAAGCCCTTGGCGATGTTCTGGAACCCGTCGGGGAACGGCGCGAGCGACTGCCCTTCGAGGACGATCTGGGTGAGCCCCCGGAAGAGCAGCATCCCGGCCAGCGTCACGATGAACGAGGGGATGCCGACGTAGGCGATGAAGAAGCCCTGCCAGGCGCCGGCGACCGCGCCGATCAGGAGCGAGAGGACCAGGGCGAGCATCCAGGGCATGTCGTGCTTGACCATCATCACCGCCGACATGGCGCCGACGAAGGCGACCAGCGAGCCCACGGAGAGGTCGATGTGGCCCGCGATGATGACGATCATCATGCCGATGGCCAGGATGAGGATGTAGCCGTTCTGCTGGATCAGGTTGGAGACGTTGTTGGGGAGCAGTAGCGTGCCGTCGGTCCAGATCTGGAACAGCACGACGATGAACGCCAGGGCGACGAGCATCCCGTACTGGCGCATGTTGGCGCGCACGCTGTGCAGCAGCAGGGCGCCCGCCGTCCGCCCGGCGGGTGGCGGGGCGGCGGACGCGTCCCGGGAGGAGCCCGGGGGAGTGGTCGTGGTCGTCATCGCGGGCCTCAGCTCTTGGTGCTTCTGGTCTGGGTCATCTGGCGCATCAGGACTTCCTGGGTGGCCTCCGCGCGCGTGACCTCACCGGTCATGCGGCCCTCGGCCATGGTGTAGATCCGGTCGCACATGCCGAGCAGTTCGGGGAGTTCGGAGGAGATGAACAGGACCGCCCTGCCCTGCGCGGCGAGCTTGTCGATCACCGTGTAGATCTCGTACTTGGCACCCACGTCGATGCCGCGCGTCGGCTCGTCGAGGATCAGCACCTCGGGGTCGGCGTGGATCCACTTGCTCAGGACGACCTTCTGCTGGTTGCCGCCGGAGAGCCGGCCGACCTCCTCGAAGACGGTGGGCGCCTTGATGTTCATGGACGTGCGGTAGCGCTCGGCGACGGCCCGCTCGTGGTGTTCGTCGACGACGCCGCGGCGCCGCATGCCGGACAGCGAGGGCAGCGAGACGTTGCGGTTGATGTCGTCGATGAGGTTGAGCCCGTAGCGCTTGCGGTCCTCGGTGACGTACGCGATGCCCGCGTCGACCGCGGCGGGGACGGTCCGCGTGACCACCGTCCGCCCGTTCACCGCCACTTCGCCCGCGACGTACGTCCCGTACGAGCGGCCGAAGACGGACATGGCGAGTTCGGTGCGGCCCGCGCCCATCAGGCCCGCGATGCCGACGATCTCGCCGCGCCGCACGGTCAGCGACACGTCGTCGACGACCGTGCGCTGCTGGTCGACCGGGTGCCGCACCGTCCAGCCCCGGACGGCCAGCGCGAGCGCGCCCGCGTCCTCACCCGTATAGGGCGTACGGTCGGGGAAGCGGTGGTCGAGGTCGCGGCCGACCATGCCGCGGATGATGCGGTCCTCCGACAACGCGGCCTCCGCGTCAGGCTGTTCACGGACCGTCAGCGTCTCGATGGTCCGCCCGTCGCGCAGGATGGTCACCGCGTCGGCGACGGCCCGGATCTCGTTCAGCTTGTGCGAGATGACGATGCAGGCGATGCCCTGTCCGCGCAGCTCCAGGATCAGGTCGAGCAGCTGCGCGCTGTCGTCGTCGTTGAGCGCGGCCGTCGGCTCGTCCAGGATGAGCAGCCGCACCTCCTTCGACAGGGCCTTGGCGATCTCCACCAACTGCTGTTTGCCCACGCCGATGTCGGCGACCGGTGTCTGCGGCTTCTCGCGCAGACCGACCCGCTTCAGGAGCGCGCCCGCCCGGCGCAGGGTGTCGTTCCAGTCGATGAAGCCGCCGCGCGCCCGCTCGTTGCCGAGGAAGATGTTCTCCGCGATCGACAAGTAGGGGACGAGCGCCAGCTCCTGATGGATGATCACGATGCCGTGGCGTTCGCTGGCCCGGATGTCCTTGAAGGCCGTGGGGCCGCCGTCGAAGAGGACGTCCCCGTCGTAACTGCCGTGCGGATGAACGCCGCTGAGGACCTTCATCAGCGTCGACTTGCCCGCGCCGTTCTCCCCGCAGATCGCGTGGATCTCCCCGGGGCGCACGGTCAGGTTCACGTCGCGGAGCGCGGTGACGCCGGGGAACGTCTTGGTGATGCCGCGCATCTCCAGGATGGGCGCGCTCACTTCAGCTGCCCTTCCTTGAAGTAGCCTTCGTCGATGAGGAGTTGCGTGTTCTTCCGGTCGACGCTGACCGGCTTGAGCAGGAAGGACGGCACGACCTTCTCGCCGTTGTCGTAGTCCGTGACGTTGTTGACCTGCACCTTCTTGCCGGTCAGTACCGCGTCGCCCATCTCCACCGTCTGCGCGGCGAGCTTGCGGGTGTCCTTGAAGACGGTCTGCGTCTGCTCGCCCCGGATGATCGACTTCACCGACGCGAGCTCGGCGTCCTGCCCGGTGATGACCGGCAGCGGCTCGCTCCTCGTGCCGTAACCCGCGCTCTTGAGCGCCGAGATGACGCCGATGGAGATCCCGTCGTACGGCGAGAGGACCGCGTCGACGCGCCGGTCGCCGTAGCTCTTGCTGATCAGGTCGTCCATGCGCTTCTGCGCGGTGCCGCCGTCCCAGCGCAGCGTGGTCGCCTGGTTCATCCGCGTCTGCTTGCTCCGCACGACGAGCTGCCCGGTGTCCAGGTAGGGCTTCAGCACCTCCATGGCGCCGTTCCAGAAGTACTTGGTGTTGTTGTCGTCGGGGGAGCCCGCGAACAGCTCGACGGAGTAGGAGTCCCCGGAGTCCTTGTCCGGCTCGCCCAGCTTCAACTTGTCGACCAGGTACCGGCCTTGGAGCCTGCCGACCCGCTCGTTGTCGAACGACGCGTAGTAGTCGACGTTCTTCGTGCCCAGGATGAGACGGTCGTACGAGATCACGGGGATGCCCGCGTCGTGCGCGCGCTTGAGGACGTCGGTCAGCGCGGAGCCGTCGATCGCGGCGACGACCAGGAGCCGGTGCCCCTTGGTGATCATGTTCTCGATCTGGGCGACCTGGTTCTCCACCTTGTCGTCGCCGTACTGGAGGTCGGTCGCGTAACCGGCCTTCTTGAACTGCGCGGCCATGTTCCTGCCGTCGGCTATCCACCGCTCGGAGGCCTTGGTCGGCATCGCGAGGCCGATGGTGCCGCCCTTGCCGTCGTCGGGCTTGTAGCGGCTGCCGCCCTTGGCCTCCTGGCCGCACGCGGCGAGCGAGAGGGTGAGCAGCGCGGCCGTCGCGGTGACGGCGAGCGTGCGGGTGCGCATGGGTCAGTCCCCTTCCGGGGTGGGGAATCGGCGCAGCGCGCCGGGGAGTCGCGAGCCGAGCGGCGACATGCCGCCGTCCGCGCCGTGCCGGGCGAGCAGATCGAGGGCGAGGCGGCCGCGGCGCACGCGCTCGCGGGCGGTGGCGAGGGTGTGTTCGCGCAGCTGGGCGCCGTAGGGGTAGATGCCGGGCGACCTGCTGAGGCCGAACTTCACGTACAGCGGGGCACCGCGCCGGATCAGCTCGGCGATCTCGTACATCCGGATGTAGCCGCCGAGGTCGTCGGGCGCCTCGACGTACATGTCCATGGGGGCGCGGCTGACCCGGCGGATCTCGGTGAGGTGGTCCGCGGTCAGGTCGGACGGCACGTTCAGGGAGTCGGCGCCGAGCCGCTCGTAGACCGCGAACGAGGCGGGATTGACCGGGCCCGTCAGGGCGGACAGCTTGAGCGTGGTGCCGGCGGGCAGCACCCCGGCCGCGCGCAGCCGGTGCAGGGTCCACAGCACGCCCTCGTCGGCGACGAGCAGGCACCGCACCCCCAACTCGGTGGCGCGCAGGGCGTCTTCGACGCAGCCCGCGAGCGCGTCGTGCCCCCGGGCGCGGGCTCCGGCCCCGCCGGACTCGGTCCGCGTGGAGCCGCCGATGTCCCAGGTGCCGCGCGGCCCGGTGAACAGACAGAGCTCGATGTCCCGCTCCGCGCAGGACTCCGCCATCTCGGTGATCTCGGCGTCGGTGAGCATCCAGACGCCGCTGCCCTGGCTGATCCGGTGCACGGGCACGTCGAGCCGAGCGCTCTCCTTGAGCACGGCGCCGAGCGCCTCGGGCCCCTCCACCGAGGGGATCTCGGTACGCCAGGTGCCGCCGTCGGGAAACGTGTGGGGCGAGGCGTCGGTGGGGTCGGGCTCGGGCGCGCCGAGTCCGACGAGGGCCAGGGCGGGTTCGCCGGGCAGGCGGGGGCGTACGGGGGAGGTGTCGATCACAGGCTGCCCTTCGTGTCCGATATACCGAACGAGGTTCGAGTCACAGTGCGTGGGGCGCCCCCGAGGGGGCGCGGGGAACCGCGTGACCAGCCACAACCGGCCCGCGGACAAAGCCGTCTCAGGGCCGAAGCAGCACCTTCCCTGTCGAGGGATCACCCCCGCCGACGAGAGAAACCGCCTCCCCGAACCGCTCCAGCGGAAACTCGTGCGTGATCAGCGCCGCGGGATCGACAAGACCGAGCCCGAACGCCCGCACCGCATCCGACCAGGCCGCGGACGACGCCCCGAAGACGGACCGCACCTCCAGCTGGCTGAGGGAGAGATGTACGGGGTCGATCCCCACGGCCCCCGCCGCGAACATCCCGGTGAGCACGACCCGCCCACCGCGCCGGGCGAGCAGACACGAGGACGCGGCGGTGGTCGGCGCCCCCGCGGTCTCCACGACGAGGTCGAACGTTCCCCGCACGGACTCGGCCTCGGCGGGGGACAGCGCCGAGGTCGCCCCGAACTCCCGCGCCCGCGCACCCGACGCCCCGCGCGGATCGACCACCACCAGCTCGCCGGGGCCGGAGGCCGCCAGCAACTGCACGGCGAGCAGCCCGAGCGTCCCCGCACCGACCACCGCGACGCGTTCACCGGGCCGAAGGCCACCCGCCCGCACCGCAGCCGTGACCACCGCGGCCGGTTCGAGCAGCGCGGCGGCGCGCAGGTCGGCGTCCTCCCGCAGTGGGTGCAACAGCCGTACGGGCACGGTCAGATGGTCGGCGAAGGCGCCGGGCTCGGTGAAGCCGGTCTCCGCGTACCCGCCGGTGCACAGGCTCGTCTCGCCGCACCGGCACCGCTCGCAGACGCCGCACGTCCGGAACCCCTCGGCGACCGTGCCGCGCCCGAGGAGGCCGGGGTCGACGCCCTCCCCGACCGCCGCCACGGTCCCCGACCACTCGTGGCCGGGGATCACGGGGTAGCGCACGTACGCGGCGTCGCGATGCCCGTCGTACAGCTCGCGGTCGCTCCCGCAGATGCCCGCAGCGGCCACCCGCACCAGTACCTCGCCGGGTCCTGGGGTGGGGATGTCCCGGGACACCAGGCGGTGTTCGCCGGGCCGCTCGACGACGATCGCGCGACTGCTCACGCCGTGCTCCCGCCCGAGGTCGCGCTTGTGGCCCCGGCCGTGGCGCCGCCCGTGCTCCCGCCCGGTGACCGCTTCTCCCAGCCCTCGGCCCACAGGTCGAACCGGGCCTGCTGCTGCGGGAATTCGGCCGCCGCGTCGACGTCGAGCTCGACGCCGAGGCCCGGCGCGTGGGACAGCTCGAAGCAGCCGGTCTCCGGGTCGACCCGCGGGGCGCCCTTGACGACCTTCTTGATGTCGGCGTCCGCGAAGTCGTTGAAGTGCTCCAGGATCTTGAAGTTCGGTGTGGTGAAGCCGACTTGGAGGGACGCGGCCGTGAGCACCGGGCCGCCGACGTTGTGCGGGGCGACGAGCATGTAGTGCGTCTCGGCGGTGGCCGCGAGCTTCCGCGTCTCCCAGATGCCGCCGATGTGGCCCACGTCGGGCTGGAGGATGTCGGCCGCCTGGCTCTCGAACAGCTCGCGGAACTCGATCCGGTCGTGGATCCGCTCGCCCGTCGCCACCGGCATGTCCACCCGCGCCGCGACCTTCGCCAGGGCCTTCAGATTCTCCGGCGGCACCGGCTCCTCCAGCCACGCGGGCCGGAACGGGGCGAGGTCGCGGGCGAGCCGGATCGCCGTGGCGGGCGAGAACCGACCGTGCATCTCCAGCATCAGCTCGGCGTCGGGACCGATGGCGTCGCGCACCGCCTCGATCAACGACACGGCGTACGCGCTCTGTGCGTGGTCGAGCTCGAAGTGGCCCGTGCCGAACGGGTCGATCTTCAGCGCGCGGTAGCCGCGCGCCATCACCGCCTCGGCGGCCTTGTGGTAGGCCTCCGGGGTGCGTTCCGTGGTGTACCAGCCGTTCGCGTACGCCTTCACGCGGTCGGCGACCTTGCCGCCGAGCAGCTGCCAGACGGGCACGCCGAGTGCCTTGCCCTTGATGTCCCAGCAGGCCGTCTCGATGACGGCGATGCCCGACATGACGATCTCGCCCGCCCTGCCGTAGTCGCCGTACTTCATCCTGCGCACCAGGTCCTCGATCGCGAACGGATCGGATCCGGCGATGTGATTGGCCTCCGCCTCGCGGAGATAGCCGATGAGCGCGTCGGTGCGGCCGAGCATGCGGGTCTCGCCGATGCCGGTCAGGCCCTCGTCGGTGTGCACCTGGACGTAGGTGAGATTGCGCCAGGGCGTGCCGACCACGTGCGTGCTGATTCCCGTAATGCGCAAGGCAGTTGCCCCTCGACTTGTTCGGTATTTCGTCACACGTTCGAAATGGTGGCGCGACCGTATTCACGGTGCCCGGAGGGTGTCAATGGGTCGCGCTCGACGGTCCCTGGCGGGCGTCGGCCAGGACTCGGCGGGGCATTGCGCCGCGAACTGCCGCGCGCCTACGCTGTGTTCGTCATATCGATCAGCGGCCGAAATGCCGGACGCGCAGGGTGGGAGAGGCCGAACTCATGGGACGACTGGTGCCCGCGGTGACCAGGTCGCTGGACATACTCGAACTGTTCCTGGAGGGCGAGGGGACCCTCTCCGCGCCCGAGGTCACCCGCAGGCTCCAGCTGCCGCGCACCACCGTGCACGAGCTGCTGACCACCCTGGCGGCCCGCTCGTACCTCGTCCAGGTCCCCGGCCAGCCGGGCCGCTACCGCCTGGGCGTGCGCACCTACCAGCTCGGCAGCCGGTACGCTGAGCAGCTCGACCTCGCAGCCGAGGGCAAGGAGGTGGCGCGCGAGGTCGCCGAGACCTGCGACGAGACCGTCCACGTCGCCGTCCTGGAGGACACGGACGTCATCTACATCGCCAAGGTCGACTCCACGCACGCCGTGCGCATGGTCTCCGCGGCGGGCCGCCGACTGCCCGCGCACTGCACGTCCGTCGGCAAGATGCTGCTCGCCTCGCTGCCGCAGGACGAGCTCGAAGCACGCCTGCACGGCCGGGAGTTGACCGCGATGACGCCCGCCAGCATCACCGATCCCGCGGCGCTGCTGGCCGCGCTCGCCGGGATCAGGGAGCGCGGCGTCGCGGTCGAGCACCAGGAGTCCAACCCGGACGTCAGCTGTGTGGCCGCGCCGGTGCGGGACCGCTCGGGCCGGGTCGTCGCGGCGCTCTCCATCTCCGTACCGATGATCCGCTGGAGCGGGACCCGCGAGGGCGAACTGGCCGATCTCGCCGCCAAGGGCGCCGCCGATCTGTCCCTCCGCCTCGGCCACCGGTACGCGTGATGGGCCGCGCGTACGAAGTGGCGGTGCGCGCGTGGGCCTCGCTGGGCGAGGGCCCCACCTGGGACGCGGCCGCCGAACGCCTGATCTGGGTCGACATCCTCGCCTCCCGCGTCCACACCTACGCCCCCGCGACCGGCCGCCGTACGGTCATGGCCACCGAGCAGCACGTCGGCGCGGCCAAGCCCCGCGCGGGCGGCGGCCTGGTGGTCAACCTCAGGGACGGCATCGGGCTGTACGGACCCGACGGGTCCTCCTTCCGCTGGCTGGTGCGCGACCCGGTGCCCGGCAGGCGCGGCAACGACGCGGCCGTCGCCCCCGACGGCGCCCTGTGGGCGGGCACCATGCGCTACGACGAGGCGCGGGGCGGCGGCGGCCTGGCCAGGATCGCCCCCGACGGCACGGTCACCGCACAGCCGGGCGAGGTCTCGGTCAGCAACGGCACGGGCTGGAGCCCGGACGGACGCCTCATGTACTACGTCGACAGTCCCACGCACCGCATCGACGTCTTCGACTACGACACCGCAACCCAACGCGCCCTGAACAGGCGCCCGTTCGCGCACATCGAAGAGGGTGCGGGCTTCCCCGACGGACTCACCGTCGACGCCGAGGGCCGCGTGTGGGTGGCCCTCTGGGACGGCGCCGCGATCCGCCGGTACGCACCGGACGGACGACTCGACCGCGTCGTCGGCCTGCCGGTGCGTCGCCCCACCGCGTGCGCCTTCGGCGGTCCGGAGCTCCGGGACCTCTACGTCACCACGGCCCGCACCGGCATCGAACGGCCCCATCCGCTCTCGGGGTCCGTCCTCGTGCTGCCGGACGCGGGCCGCGGTCTGCCGGGTAGCGCCTTCGCGGGCTGAGCCCGGCCGCCGCTCAGCCCTTGGCGGCGAGCTCGCGCAGATACGTTCCGAACTTTTCCAGGCCGTCCACGTCGCGGGGCCCGCTGATGCCTTCGTTGTAGTCGAGGACGAAGAAGTTGTTCTTCTTGACGGCGGGCAGCTCCCTGGTGTGCGGGGACTTCTTCAGGAAGGCGATCTTGTCCTTCGCGGGCTTGTCGCCGTAGTCGAAGACGATGATGACCTCGGGCTCGGCCTGGGTCACCGCCTCCCAATTCACCTGCGTCCAGCGCTCGTCGAGCCCGTCGAAGATGTTCCTGCCGCCGGCCGATTTGATGATGTCGTTCGGCGGCACCTGGCTGCCCGCCGTGAACGGCTGGTCGGTACCGGAGTCGTAGAGGAAGACCGGCACCGGCTTCCCCTCCTTGGGCGCCTTCGCCTCGACCGCCGCCACCCGCTTCTTGAGACCCGCGACGACCCGGTCCGCCCTCTTCTCGACCTTGAATATCTTCCCGAGCCGCTCCAGGTCGCTGTAGAGCGCGTCGAACGGCGTCATCTTCTGTGGAAAACCCGGGTAGTTGAAGCAGCTCTCGGTGTGCAGGAAGCTCTGGATGCCGAGCTTGTCCAGGATCTTCGGGGTGATGCCGCGCTGGTCGCTGAAGCCGGAGTTCCAGCCCGCGACGACGAAGTCGGCCTTGGCGTCGACGACGAGCTCCTTGTTGAGCAGGTCGTCGCCGAGCATCTTCACCTTGGCGTACTCGGCGGCCCAAGGGGACTCGCTCACCGGCGGGTTGGCGGGCGGCATCACGTACCCGTGCACGTGCTCGGTGAGGCCGAGGCTGAACAGCTTGTCGGCGCTGCCGCCCTCGTACGCCACCGCGCGCCGCGGCACCTCGTACGTGACGGGCTCACCGCAGCGCTCGACGGTGCTCTTCTCGGACGCCTTCGCGGCGCCGTCCGGCGCGACGTCGGCGCCGCAGCCGCTCAGGAGCAGCGCGGCCGTGAGGGCCACGGAGGCCGGAGGGATGAATCTGCTGTGGGACATGGGGAGTTGCTGCCTCTCAGTGAATCTCGGGACATCGGGGGAGGGGGCTCAGGGGGTGGGCAGCAGGGAGTACAGGAGCTGCGGGTCGCCCGTCAGCGGATGCGGGACGACGGTCGCCGCGACGCCGAACACCTCGGCGACGAGCTCCTCGGTGAGGACCTCCGCGGGCGTCCCCGACGCGACCAGACGCCCCCGCGACAGCACGCCGAGCCGGTCGCACGCGGCCGCCGCGAGGTTCAGGTCGTGCAGCACCACCAGGACGGTGAGACCGGCGCCGCGCAGCCGCGAGAGGACCTCGACCTGGTGGCGTACGTCGAGGTGGTTGGTCGGCTCGTCGAGCACCAGGATCTCCGGCTCCTGGACGAGGGCGCGGGCGAGCAGCACGCGCTGGCGCTCCCCGCCGGACAGCGTGAGCACACCGCGCCGCGCCAGATGGCCGATGCCGAGCCGTTCCATCGCCGCCGCGCACAGGGCGCGTTCGCGCGCGCCCAGCGCCTGGTTGCCCCGCAGGTGCGGGGCCCGGCCGAGCGCGACGACCTCCTCGACCGTGAAGTCCAGGTCGACGGAGCCGTCCTGGGTCAGCGCGGCTACCCGCCGCGCGCTGTCGCGCACCGGCAGCCCGGAGATGTCGTCGCCGCCGATCCTGACCGTGCCCGCGACCGGGCGCAGCGCGCGGTACACGCAGCGCAGCGCGGTGGACTTGCCGCTGCCGTTGGGACCCACGAGCCCCACGACCTCGCCGCTCGGCACGTCGAGCGACAGCTCGCGCAGCAGGCTCCTGCCGCCGATGTCGACCCCGAGTCCCTCGATGCGCAGGTCCATCTCAACGCCCCCCGAAGACATGGCTCTTGCGGCGCATGAGCCCGATGAACACCGGCACGCCGACGAGCGCGGTGATGACGCCGAGCGGCAGTTCGCGCGGCGCGACCACCGTCCGGGACAGCAGGTCGACCCAGACCATGAAGACGGCGCCGACCAGCGGAGCGACGGCCAGCACGCGGGCGTGCCCCGCGCCCACGACCATGCGCACCACGTGCGGCATGACGAGCCCCACGAAGCTGATCGCGCCGCTCACCGCGACGAGCACCCCGGTGATCAGGGACACCAGGACGAGCAGGAAGGCGCGGCGCCGGTCGGCGCTGACGCCGAGGCTCGCCGCGGTCTCGTCGCCGAGCGAGAGGACGTCGAGGGCGCGGCCCTGGCGGTACAGCACGCCGAGGCCGAGCAGGACGACCGCGGCCACCACGGGCAGCGCGCCCCAACTGGCCGCGCCGAAGCTGCCCATCGTCCAGTACAGGACCATGCTGGTCGCCTCGCTGTCGGGCGCGAAGTAGATGATCACGCTCATCAAGGCCTGGAAGCCGAGGGACAGGGCGACCCCGGTGAGCACCAGGCGCAGCGGCGAGAGGGTGCCCCTGCTCCTCGACGCGGCGTACACGAGGAAGGAGGCGACGAGCGCACCGGCGAAGGCGCCCGCCGACACCGCGTACACACCGAGCGCGGCGAGCCCGCCGGTGACGGTCACCCCGACCGCGCCCACCGACGCGCCCGAGGAGACGCCCAGGACGAAGGGGTCGGCGAGCGCGTTGCGGACCATCGCCTGGATGGCCACGCCGACGGCGCTCAGACCGGCGCCGACCAGCGCGGCCAGGAGCACGCGCGGCGTCCTGATCTGCCAGATGATCTGGTACGTCGTGGTCTCCTCCGCGCCGATCCTGCCGCCGGTGAGCGCGGCCCACAGATAGCGGGCGGTCTCGCCGGGGGTGACGACCGCGGCGCCGAGCCCGATCGCCACCACGACGGAGACGACCAGGAGCAGGAGGAGCAGGGCGCAGGTCAGCAGGAGCGTCGCGGGGGAGGCCAGGCGGTCCCGTACGCCGGCGGGTGCCGGGTGTTCGACGGGCCCGGCGGGCGCTCGGACGGTCACCGTCATACGAGGTCCGCCTCCTCCCGTACCGGACCGGCCCGCAGCACCAGCACGGCCGCCGCGACGGCGGCGACGACGAGTGCCCCGAACACCGCGGCGACGCCCGGGTATCCGGCGAGCCCGAGGCCCGCGCCGCCGAGCGCGGCGCCGACGAAGACGCCCAGGCTCATGCCCGCCGCGTTGATGCCGAGCGCCGCGCCGCGCAGGCCGGGGCCGCAGCGCCGTACGACGAGGCTCACCACGCAGGCCGCGACGACGGCGTGGCTCGCCGCGTGCAGCGAGGTCAGGGCGAGGGCCAGCGGCAGCCAGTGCGTGAAGTAGAAGCCGACGACGGAGACGAGCGCCGCCAACAGGCCGACGAACAGCAGGCGTTCGGTGCCGAAGCGCGGCTCGTCGGCGTTGGTGAGCCGCCCGGTGAGGAGGTTGCTGACGAAGAACGAGGCGCCGCTCAGCGTCCAGACGAACGCGAAGAGCCCGGCGTCCAGACCGAACCGCTCCTCGTAGAAGGCCGCCAGATACGACAGGTAGCCCATGAACACGGCGGTGCGCAGCAGGGCGATCAGCAGCAGCGGCACGACTCCGCGCACCGCGCCCAGGGCCTTGAACGAGGCGACGTAGCCCAGGCGTTGACCTCCGGACGCGGTCTCCCCGGCGTCCGCGGTGTCCTTGCGGCGCGCCACGAACACCACCGCGAGCAGCAGCGAGAGCGCGGTCACCGCGAACAGGTCGCCCTGCCAGCCCCAGAACAGCGCGGGCAGCGCGATCACCGGCGCCGCGAGCATCGCCGTCATCGACTGGGTGGCCGTCACCAGGGTCGCGGCGCGGCCCGCCGCCCTGCCGCTCCCGAAGCGGTCGGCGGCCGCGGCGGTGAGCGCCGGGTTCAGCACGGACGTACTGGCGCCGACGAGCAGGCAGAACGCGGCGAGCAGCAGGAAGTCGCCGCTCGCGCCGAGCGTCGCGGAGAGCCCGAGCGCGGCGAGCCCGCCGGCCGCCGCCCACTCCCTGGGCACCCGGTCGATGAGCGGCGCGAGCGCGGTGCCCACCAGCAGGGCGGCCAGGCCGCCAAGGCCGCGCAGCCCGCCCATCGCGGCGACGCTGCTGCCCGCCTCGTCGGCGATGGGCACCAGATACGTACTGAAGATGGTGAACGGCAGCAGGCCTACGGCGGAGGCGAGCAGCACGGGCCACAGCGCCCGCGCCATGCGCAGATCGCCCGGCACGGGGTCCGCCGAGCGGTCCCGCGCCGTGCCCTCGGAGGCGTCGACGCTCATGCGGCCGCTCCTTGCGCGAGAGCGGCGCGGTACCGGTACATGGGCGTGGGGTCGGCGCTGAACTGGGAGAACGTGAAGGGCTCCGCGTTCAGTCCGGTGACGCCCGCGCCGAGGAAGGCGCGGGCCACGGCGCTGCCGCTCTGGGCGTAGACGATCAGCGGCACCGCGTGCTCGACGCAGTGCGCGAGGATCAGGTCGAAGGTGCCGTTGCTCAGCGTCATGCCGGTGGCGATCACCGCGTCGGCCGTCGCGAGCACCTCGGTCATGTCGTCGCTGACGGGCTCGCCCCAGGCGGTGGTCCGCAGGTTCAGATCGCAGGGCAGGCAGACGCCGCCCCGCTCCCGTACCGCCGCGACCAGCGGGTTGACGACGCCGATCAGGGCGACCCGCGCGCCGGGCGCGATGTCGAGCAGCCCGGCGATCGCGGCGTCCCTGGCCTCGGCCCTGACCTCGGGGGTACCGGCGGGCAGGAGCACGCGCTCGGCGTCGGCGGCGTCGCGGTGCGGGTGCGCCCTGGCCAGATAGGCGTCGAGCGCGGCGGTCCGCACGGGCGCGGACTCGTGCCGAAGGAGCTTGTCCAGGGAGTGCCCGGAGGCGTTCTCGCAGAATTCCGGGGCGAGTTCACCGGCCTCGAAGGAGCAGGCACCGAAGGCGTCGCCGACGCGCAGCAGCAGGTAGTGGTTGTGGTACGTGACGTCGCCCCCTGCCAGGCGGGTCGTGTTGTACAGCCAGAAGGCGCTGGTGACCGTCAGGTCCCTGGGGTCGGGTCCGTGTTCGCCCGCGAGGACGGCGTCGGTGAGCGCGGCGACGGTCCGGGGCATGGGGTGTGACATGTGGGTGCTTTCTCGGGGGAGTCGACCGGCGGGTCAGGAGGAGGAGACGGCGGCCGCGGTGGGCGCGGGCCACGGCGCGGTGGACCAAGGGAGGCGCAGCTCGTCGAGCGAGGTGATCTCGTGGGGCTTCAGCGTGTCGATGTCCAGGGCCCGTTCGTGCCGGGCGTAGGCGCTCTCGACGTAGCGGTGGCCGGTGTCGGCGGCGATGAAGACGTAGGTGCGCGAGTCGTCCCCGCGCCGCTCCCACAGCGCGCCGAGGTAGGCGGCGCCCGCCGAGAGCCCCGCGAAGATGCCGCTGGTGCGCAGCAGTTCGACCGCCCCGGAGACGGCGCACTCGAAGTTCACCCAGTGCACCCGGTCGTACAGCTCGTGCCGGACGTTCCTGAACTCGATCGCGCTGCCGATCCCGGCGATGATCATGTCGGGGTCCGCGACGCGCTCGGACCCGAACGTGACGCTGCCGAAGGGCTGTACCCCGACGAGTGACACGTCACGGCCCGCCGCGCGCAGATAGCTGGCGACGGCGCCGGTCGACGCCCCCGATCCGACCCCGCCGACGAGCGCGAGCGGGCCGTCCGGCAGGTCCCTGTCGACGGCCTCGGCGACCTCGCGGTAACCGGCGTAGTGGATGTCGTCGTGGTACTGCCGCATCCAGTGGTACGAGGGGTTGGCGGCCAGGATCTCGCCGATCCTGCGCACCCGCAGTTCCTGGTCCAGGCGCAGGTCCTGGGAGGGCGGGACCTGTTCGAGGGTGGCGCCGAGTATCTCCAGCTGTACCCGCGTCGAGCGGTCCACGGTCGTGGAGCCCACGATGTGGCACTTCATGCCGTAGCGGTGGCAGGCCAGGGCCAGGGCCTGCGCGTAGATGCCGCTGGAGCTGTCGATGAGGGTGTCGCCCGGCTCGACGGCGCCCGTGTCGAGCAGTTGCCGGACGGCGCCGAGGGCCGAATAGATCTTCATGCTCTCGAACCGGAGACAGGCCAGGTCGGGCGCGAGGGATATGAGGTCGGGTTTCTTCACCGCTTCGGCGATGTGTGCGTGCATGACGGAGATCCCCCAGAGGGACGTGGTGAGGGCAGGAAGTGCCGGGGGAGGGCGTCGCTGTGTCTGCCGCTCCCCGGGACGCCGAGAGCATCACACTAGATGAAAATGATTGTCAAGAGCGTGTAGGGTCGGCGCAACGCTGTCGGCATCGACACATCGACCCATCGCCGTAGGCGTCGACGTAGCGCCGTACGAGGGAGGAAGCGCGTGAAGCTGTACGAAGAGGCCGCGGCAAGGCCCCGCCCGCCGGGCCGGGAGCCCGTGCGCACGGGGGTCGGCACCGCGTTCGGCACCTTCGGTGAACTGCTCCAGGGCCAACTGCCCGAGGGCGACAGGGACTTCCTCGTGACGCTGCCGGTCGCCCGCTGGACCATGGCGACCTTCAGGACGGGGTCGGCCTCCGGCGGCATCGAGGTCCGCCCGGCCCACAAGACCAAGGCGCTCCGGCTGGCCCGGATGATCGCCGAGGAGGCCCCGCCGGGCGTGGGGCGGGCCCGGGGAGGCGTACTCACCGTGAGCAGCGTGATCCCCGAGGGCAAGGGGCTCGCCAGCTCCTCCGCCGACCTCGTCGCCACCGCGCGGGCGGTCGGCCGGGCCCTCGGCGTCCCCATGCCGCCCGCCAGGATCGAGCGCCTCCTGTCCCGCATCGAACCCACCGACGGGGTGCTCTACTCCGCGATCGTCGCCTTCCACCACCGCACCGTGCGCCTGCGCGCGGTCCTCGGCGCGCTGCCCGCGATGGCCGTGGTCGGCATCGACGAGGGCGGCTCGGTCGACACTGTGGACTTCAACCGCGTCCCCAAACCGTTCACGCCCGCCGACCGGCGCGCCTACGCGGACCTGCTCGGACGGCTCACCGAAGCGGTGCGCACGCACGACCTCGCGGAGGCCGGCCGGGTCGCGACCCGCAGCGCCCTGATGAACCAACGCCTCAGGTTCAAGCGCTCGTTGGACCCGATGCGGGCGATCTGCTGCGAGGTCGGCGGCCTGGGCGTCGCCGTCGGCCACAGCGGTACGACGCTGGGCATACTGCTCGACGCCACGGACCCCTCGTACACGCGCCGGGTCACGGCGGCGGCGCAGGCGTGCGGGGAGCTCACGGGCGGCGCGCCGGGAGGCGGCGTGGAGGTGTACCGGACGCTCAGTTTCCGCACGGCGGGCGGGTCGCTGTCGGAGCCGGTCCCGGTGTCGGAGCCGGTGGGGGAGGGGGCGTGGTGAAGGAGCGGCGCCCCGGGGCCGGAGGGCCTGCTCCCCATCCGCCCGAGGGCGGCGCGCACGAGCGGTCCGGTCTCGGAGGCGGCCCACGGCGGACGCAGCCGCGCGCGGCCGTGGTCGAAACGCTGGGCAGGCACGGCGAGTTCGTCTCCGCGCAGGAGCTGCACGCCTTGCTCGCGGCGGCGGGCCGCGGTGTCGGCCTCACCACCGTCTACCGCGTGCTGCGCGAACTCACGGGCGCCGGTCTCGTCGACGTCGTACGCGACACGAGCGGCGAGCGGCTCTATCTGCGGCGGCCCGCCGGTGAGCACCGGCACCACCTCATCTGCCGCCGCTGCGGCGGCAGTCGGCCGATCGACGCGCGGGTCGTCGAGGCATGGGCCGAGCGGCTCGGCGCGCGCACCGGCTTCGCGGAGCTGGAGCACACCCTCGAACTCAGCGGGGCGTGCGGCCCGTGCCGGGGCGCGGAGCCCGCCAAGTCGTGAGAGTTCACTGGGTACGTGACCCCTGCGCGGCGGCACACGCATCCGCGAACTCCCGCGAGCCGCCCCCGTCGTCCTGGCCGCCCCCGTCACCCTGGCCGCCCCCGTCACCCTGGCCGTCCTGGCCGTCCTGCGCGCGATGCACTCCCACGCCCGTGCGCCCCGGCGCGATCTCCGGTCGCAGCACCAGATCCGCGTCGTACTCCCCGCCGTTCTCGTGCCGGAAGGGCAGCGGGCGTTCGGTGGGCAGGGCGCGCAGCCGCTCGCGCAGTTCCGCCGCGCGGCGCGCGTAGCCCGTCGGTGTCAGACGGTCGGCCCCGTAGACCACGAACGGCGGGAGCGCGGCCATGCCCGTGTACCAGAACGTGCCGTGCAGCAGCGGGAACAGCACCTCTTCCATCGAGCCATGGATGCCGCGCGGCCCGAAGCCGGACGCGCGGGCGCCGACCGACGTGACGACCAGGGCGCGCTTGCCGGCCAGACCCCCGTCCCCGTACCGCAGGGTCCGCCCGTCGGGCCCCTCGACGCCGAACCCGAAGCCCTGCACCAGGACGCGGTCGAACCACCCCTTGAGGATCGCGGGCGGCCCGAACCACCAGAGGGGGAACTGGAGGACGAGCGCGTCCGCCCAGGCGATCTTCTCCTGCTCGGCACGGATGTCCGCGCTCAACTCCCGCTCCCGGTAAGCGCGTTCCTGCTCCCGTCCGACGAAGAGCCGCTCGCCGGTCCCGCTGCCGAAGTCCTCGCGGTCCACGACGGCCTTCCAGCCCATGGCGTACAGATCGCTGACGCGATGCTCGTGCCCGAGTTCTTCCAGGGCGCGCAGACCGTCGGCCATCAGGTGGCCGTTGAGGGAGTGCTGTTCGGGGTGGGCGGATATCCAGAGAATCTTCATGCTTCGAGCGTGCGGGGTGCGCTGCCGGACGAACGAGTGGCCAGATGGACAGGTCCCGCAAGGATCTGGCCAGCGGGGAATCAGGGCCGGACCGCCCGGGTTGGTGAGGCCATGACCTCGACACCGCCCTTCAGCCCCCGCGCCCTCCTCGCCGCGAGCCGCCTCGGCGTGCTCGCCACCATCAAGTCAGACGGCCGTCCCCAGCTCTCGCCGGTCATGCCCTTCTACGACGAGGAGGCGGGTGTCCTCTATGTGTCGATGACCGAGGGGCGGGCCAAGACCGTGAACCTGCGCAGGGATCCCCGGGCCACGCTGGAGGTGACCGCTTCCGACGGCAGGCAGTGGGCCACCGCCGAGGGCGTCGCGACCCTCACGGGGCCGTCGCGGGACCCGCACGGATCCGAGGTCGACGCGCTGGTGGAGTACTACCGCAAGGCCGCGGGCGAGCACCCCGACTGGGACGAGTACCGGGCGGTGATGGTGGCCGACCGCCGGGTGCTCATGGTGATGACCGTCGACCACGTGTACGGGGAGAGCCTGCGCTGACGCGTTCGGCGCGGGGCGTCAGGGGGACGCGGGCGGCGGGTCCGCCGGATGGGACTCCGCCCGCATCCCCGTGACCACCACGGTGACGACGCAGAACGCGATGACCGTCTCGGCCCAGAGGAACGCGATGTAGTCGAGCAGCGAACCGATGGGCGGTGAGCCGGGGGCGGTGTTGCGGAAGGCGGCGAGCGCGAACAGGGTCGCGGCCATCCAGCCGAGGGCGGGCCAGGTCAGGCCCTTGCGCCGGGTGACGAGGAACCACGCGCCGATCAGTACGGCGACGGCGAGCGCCCACATCGCGGCCATCATGAACACGGCGAAGATCAGGACGCTGGTGGAGCGTTCGAGCCCGACCTCGAAGACGGCGGCGCCGCCTGCCTCGGCCGCGCCGACGTCGGCCGCGAACAGCGCGTCGTTGTTGGTGAGCGTCATGCGGACGGGCACCGCGTCGTCGTCCCGCACCGCCGCGCCGAACTCGAGCGTCGTCTCGTACGCGTCGAACGGATAGTCCGTGATCGAGCCCGCGGACAGGGTGACCGGCACGTCCACGGTGGAGATCCTGCTGTGCGCGGGAAAGGTGAGATCTCCCCGTACCGACGACGACGTCTGGAGCGTCAGGGTCTCGGCGGGCGAGACGCCGCCCGCCTCCGCCAGGTTCCCGCGCGGGGTGACCAGGAGGCGGAGCACCAGCTCGCGGCCCGCGGCGTCGACGCGCTGGACCGAAGCGGCGATGTCCACCCGGTCGGGAGCCGCGCCGCCCGCCCGGTACCGGGTGTCCAGGGCGTGGCGCTCGCCGAACTGGAGCCAGATCCCGACGGCGGCGGCCGCGGCCACGGCGCACAGCACCAGGACCGCGGTCAGCACTCTGCCGCGGGACCTGGTGAGGCGTCGCATCGTGAGCAAAGCCGCTCCGTAGGGGTGGGCCTGGGTCAGTCGACCGGCTTGCCGGGCTCGTCGTGCGTGGAGCAGTGGATGCCACCGCCGCCCGAGGCGATGGTGTCGATGCCGACCTGCACGACGTCGCGCTTGGGGAAGTGCTCCTGAAGGATGCTCCTGGCCCGCTTGTCGGCCTTCCTGTCGCCGAACTTGGGCAGGAACACCGAGTCGTTGGCGACGTAGAAGTTGGCGTACGTCGACACGAAGTCGTCGCCCTCGCCGGTGATCTCGTACAGGTCGGGCTGCGGCAGGTCGATGACCTCGAAGGACCTGCCCTTGGCGTCGGTGGCCTTGCTCAGCACGGACTTCGCCTGGTCGGCCGCGCGCGACCAGGAGTCGGCGGGGGTGTCCGGGTGCGCCCTGTCGAGCAGCACCACACCGGGCGCCGTGAACCGTACGAGGCTGTCCACATGGGCGTCGGTGATGTCCTGGCCCCGCACGCCCGCCAGCCAGATGACCTTCTTGATGCCCAGGGTCGCCTTGAGCTCGTCCTCGATCTGGTCCCGGCTCTTGCCGCGGTTGCGGTTGTCGTTGACGATCGAGCTCTCGGTGATCAGGAGCGTGCCCTCGCCGTCCGTCTCGAAGGAGCCGCCCTCGGCGACCAGCGGGGCCTTCTCGCGGGGGATGTCGTACTCGGCGAGGAGCTTGCGGCCCACCTGGCCGTCGTTGCCGTGCTCCTGCTTGTTCCCCCACCCGTTGAAGTTGAAGTCGATGCCGGTGACCTTGCCGTCGTCCTCCACGAACACGGGCACGGTGTCGCGGGCCCACAGGTCGTCGACCGCCAGTGGAATGACCTCGACGTCGCGCCCGCACGCCTTCTGCGCGGCCTTCACCTGGTCGGGCCTCGCCATCATCACGACGTACTCGTACTCCGCGATGGCGCGGGCGATGCGGGCGATGTCCTCGCGCACGTAGCGGAGGTCCTCCGCCCACACCGACTCCAGGGCGGGCCAGGACATGAACGTGCGCGCGTGGCTCTCCCACTCGGCGCCCATGCGGCGGCCCTTCGCGTCCGTGTCCTGGTCGGCGGCCGCGCTCGCCACGTCGGTGTCACCGGGGCCGCAGGCCGAGGCGCCGAGGACGACGGCGCCGATGCCGGCGAAGGTGCGGAGCGCCGAACGGCGGGAGGGGAGGAGGGGGGACACGGTGAACTCCGATCATCGTGATGGGGACAAGCTAGCCGCAGGTGCTGCGGGCCGCTCGCCGAGCGCGGTGCGGCGCGGGCGGCGGGGTGGGGGTGTGATCCTCACTGTGACACGGACTGAAAATTCAGTCAAAGACCGTCACGGCAGGCTGTCGCGCCAGCTGCGCGAGCTCCACGGCGATCGCGTCCCGCATCAGCTCGCGCGCGTGCCCCAGCGGCAGCAGCTCGCTGAGCCAGCGCGTGCTGAGCGCCTCGAGGGTGGCGGTGAGCCGTTCGGCGGCGACGGTGCGGGCGGGCTCGGGCGCGGCGGGATGGATGCGGCCGAGGGTGTCGGTCAGCTCGCCGATCCAGATCAGACGCGCCTCGGCGAGCGCCTCCCGCAGCTCGGGATCGAAGACCGCGGTGGCCTGCAACTCGCCCCAGGCCGTGCTGTTCTCACGCACCTCGGGCCGGTCCTGGAACTCCAGCAGGAGTGAACGCTCCAGGTCACGCCGGGGATCGCCGTCGCGCTCGCGGCGCGGGTGCGCCGCGGTGTAGCGCTCCGCCCGGTCGCTGATGAACTCCAGGGTCCGGTGCAGGATGCCCGCGCGGTCCTTGAAGTGGTAGTACACGAGGGCCGTGGAGATGCCCGCCTCCGCCGCGACCTCCGCCACGCGCAGACCCCGGACGCCGTGCCGGGCGATGACCCGGGCCGCCGCTCTCAGGATCTCCGTCCTGCGGTCCGCCCCCACGCCCTGCCCTCCTCGTGCCCCGGTCCGGTCGATCGCCGAGGCGCATCGTCTCACATTGACTGAAAGTTTAGTTAGCGGCACGATCATCCCTCGTACCGGCATCCCCGTACCGCATCCCCTGCGTCGCATCCCCGTGTCGGCCCGCGGCCATCCGCACCACGGCCCCGCCCTCTCGCCCTCTCGCCGTCTCGCCGAAAGAGCCACCGCATGTCCCCTCAGCCTCCCGGCGTGCCCGGACTCCCGTCCGCCCTCGCGGCCCTGTCGGCCGACGACCCCCGCGAGATCGGCGGCTATCGCCTGCACGCCAGGCTCGGCGCCGGCGGCATGGGGGTCGTGTACCTCGCCCACACGCCGGGCGGACGGCCCATCGCCCTCAAGGCGGTACGGGACGAGTTCGCCGCGGACCCCGAGTTCCGCAGGCGCTTCGCCCACGAGGTGGCCAGCGCCCGCAGCATCCACGGTCTGTTCACGGCGCAGGTGGTGGACTCGGGCGTGGACGCCCCCACGCCCTGGCTCGCCACCGCGTACGTCCCCGGACTCTCCCTCCAGGAGATCGTCGGGCGGCACGGTCCGCTGCCCGTCCGTACGGTGCTGCTGCTCGTGGCGGGCGTCGCGGAGGCGCTCCAGGCCATCCACCGGGCGGGCGTCGTCCACCGCGACCTCAAGCCCGCCAACGTGCTGATCGCCGGGGACGGACCCCGCGTCATCGACTTCGGCATCGCCCGCGCCGCCGACGCCACGGGCCTGACCGGCACCGGGCTGCGCATCGGCACCGCCGCGTACATGGCGCCCGAGCAGGCGCAGGGCCTGGCCGTCACCCCGGCGACCGACGTCTTCGCCCTCGGCGCGCTCGCCGCCTACGTGGCCGGGGGAGTGCTGCCCTTCGGGGACGGGCCCGAATCCGCGGCGCTCTACCGGGTGGTCCACGAGGCGCCCGACCTGTCCAGGGTCCCCCCTGACCTGCACGAACTGCTCGGCCGCTGCCTGGCCAAGCACCCCGGGGACCGGCCCGCCCCGGGCGACCTGATCTCCGCGGCGCACGTCCATCCCGCGGTGGGGGGCCGCCCGGAGTTCACCGAGGGATGGCTGCCGCACGGGGTCAGCGAGGAGGTCGCCACGCGTGATGCGCCGCGGGATCCGTATCCGTACCCGGATGTGGATGTGGATGCGGATGCGTACCCGGGCCCGGAGCGCGGCGCCGGGGCCGGGACCGGAGGCACCGAGCGGGTCCACGTCCAGCCCACGGTCGCCGCCGTCCCCGTCCCCGGCGTCCCCGCCACGCGGCGGGCGCCCGACGGCGAGGAGCGGTCCGGCCGGGCGCCGCGGCGGCGCCGACCGTGCAGGACCGCGCTCGTCCTGACGGTCGCGCTCGCGGTCCTGATCCCGCTCGGCGGCGCCGCGTACTACGTCCTGGACCGCCGCCACGACGCGTCGCGGAAGTCGTCCGACGCCCCTGCCGCTTCGGCTCGTGCCTCTTCCTCCCCCGCCTCGAAGGAGCCCTCCGCCCCGCCAGCGACCCCACCTTCGTCTTCGTCCGGGGGCGCGTACGTCCCCGACTACGCGGACGCCGAACTCACCGCCCCCGACCCCGACTACGAGTTCGACCTCGCGGCCGGGAAGGTCGTCCCCGCCGAGACCGCCGAGTGGTACCTGGAGCGGACCGGCACCGAGTTCGTCCTGTCCGACGACAGCGACGCCTTCGTGGCCGCCGGGTACGTGCTGAGTCCCGCCGACTGCGTACGGGGCATCGAGACGGAACCGGTGACCGAGCTCCCGTTCGGCGACCTCGCCGACGAGCGTCCCTTCTGCGTCCGCAGTCCGGACGGGAAGAGCGTCGTCATCGCCCGGCTCGTCGAGGCCGTGCCCGGCGAAGGGCCGGTCACGGTGGTCATGAGCCGCCACCGGAAGAGCGCGTGAGCCACCACGCTGATAGGGCGTGCGCCGCCGTCGAGGCCCCGCCTGCCCGGCGTCCGGCCGAGATCACCGGGCCCGGACCGGCCCGGTAGGGTTCGGATCCATGGCGCCTCGCACTACTCAGATCCTCGAAGCGGCCGCACGGCTGATCGCCCGTCGCGGCGTCCGCGGCCTGCGCGTCGAAGAACTCGCCGCCGAGGCGGGCGTCTCGACGGGGCTGATCTACTACCACTTCAAGGACCGCACCGGGATCCTGCGCCAGACCCTGGAGTTCATCAACGACCGCGCCGAGCGCTACACCACGGGACGCGACCCGGACGCCGAACCGCTCGCTCCCCGCGAGGAGTTGGAGGAGATCCTCCTCCTCGAACTTCAGGACACCCCCGAGGTCAGGGAGAACAGCTCCGCCTGGGGCGAGCTGCGGGCCAGCGCCGTCTTCGACGAGGTGCTGCGCGAGGACCTCGCCAGGGCGACGCTGGTGTGGGTGCAGGAGGTGGCGGCGCTGCTCGGGCAGGTGCGGCCGATGACCCCGGCGCCCGCGCTCGCGGCGGCCGGCGAGCGGCTCACGGCGCTCCTCGAAGGGCTCAGCATGCGCTGGCTCAGCGGCGGGCTCCAGCTGGACCACGCGCGTGACCTGGTGCGCGGCGCGATCGACGCGGAGCTCGCGCTGCTGCGGGAGAAGTAGCGGGGCGCCGCCTCGCGGCGGACAGGCTGACGGAGCCGCTCACCTCGGTGGGCGGTTTTTCGTTTCCAAGTCATTGACTGAAAATTCAGTCAGTGTCACAGTGATGCCGCCCGACGCGCTTTCCGGCGAGCCGTACTTCCCGGAGAGCCGCGCTTCCCGGGGCGTCGCACTTCACTGAGCGCCGCACTTCACGGATCGAGGAACGAATCCATGCCGCTGACCCCCACCGAACGTGACCGGCTCCTGCTGTTCACCGCCGCGGAGCTGGCACGGGCCCGGCACGCGCGGGGACTCCGGCTCAACGTCCCCGAGGCCACCGCGCTGATCGCCGACACGGTGTGCGAGGCGGCCCGTGACGGTCTGCGCCTGGCCGGGGCCCTGGAGCGGGCCCGTGCCGTGCTCGGTCCTGACGACGTCCTGCCGGGCGTCGCCGACGTGGTCACCGAGATCCACGTGGAGGCGGTCTTCGACGACGGCACGCGCCTGGCGGTCGTGAGCGATCCGTTCGGCGCGTGGCCCCGGCGCGAGGACGCCCCCGGCGCCGTCCTGCCTGCGTCGGACACCGTGCCCGCCCCGGCCCCCGCGGTGACGCTGACCGTACGCAACACCGCCACCGTGCCCGTCTCGGTGACCTCCCACTTCCACTTCTTCGAGGCCAATCCGCGGCTCGACTTCGACCGCGCGGCCGCGTACGGCATGCGGCTCGCGGCCCCGGCCGGTGCCTCGACCCGTTTCGACGCGGGGGGATCCGCCGAGGTCGGGCTCGTGCCGATCGGCGGTGCGCGGGTCGCGATCGGCTTCGCGGGCCTGGTGGACGGTCCCCTCGACGCGCCGGGGGCGAAGGAAGAGGCCCTGCGCAAGGCGGCGGCCTGCGGCTACCTGGGCGCGAGCGCCACCGACGACATCGCAGGAGTACGCGCATGAGCAGGCCCACCAGACACAGCGAGCACTGCGCGCCGGGCAGCCGGCACATCGACGCCCAGGAGTACGCGACCGTGCACGGCCCGCGCGCCGGTGACCGCGTGCGGCTGGGTGACTCCGGTCTGACGATCCGGGTCGAGTCCGATTCGCAGAAGCACGGCGACGAATTCCTCGCCGGTTTCGGCAAGACGGCCCGCGACGGGCTGCACCTGAAGGCCGCGGCGGTCCGCGAGATGTGCGACGTGGTGATCAGCAACGTCGTGGTCATCGACGCCGTGCAGGGCATCCGGAAGGTGTCCATCGGCATCCGGGAAGGCCGTATCCATGCCATCGGGCGGGCCGGGAATCCCGACACTCTCGAAGGCGTCGACGTCGTCGTCGGCACGGGGGCCACGATCATCTCCGGTGAAGGGCTGATCGCGACCGCGGGAGCCATCGACACCCACGTGCATCTGCTGTCTCCGCGGATCATGGAGGCGTCGCTCGCCTCCGGCGTGACGACGATCATCGGCCAGGAGTTCGGGCCGATGTGGGGCGTGGGGGTCAACTCGCCGTGGGCGCTGCGGCACGCGTTCAACGCCTTCGACGCCTGGCCCGTCAACATCGGCTTCCTGGCGCGGGGTTCCTCGTCGGACGCCGCGCCCCTCGTCGAGGCATTGGCCGAGGGTGGCGCGTGCGGTTTCAAGGTGCACGAGGACCTCGGGGCCCATGCGCGTGCGCTGGACACGGCGTTGCGGGTGGCAGAGGAGCATGACGTACAAGTCGCGCTGCACAGCGATGGGTTGAACGAGTGTCTGTCGGTCGAGGACACGCTGAAGGTCCTGGACGGGCGGACGATCCATGCCTTCCATATCGAGGGCTGTGGCGGCGGTCATGTGCCCAACGTGCTGAAGATGGCGGGCGTGCCGAACGTGATCGGCTCCTCCACCAATCCCACGCTGCCGTTCGGCCGTGACGCGGTCGCCGAGCACTACGGGATGATCGTCTCCGTCCACGATCTGAAGACGGATCTGCCGGGGGACGCGGCGATGGCCCGTGACCGGATCCGGGCCGGGACGATGGGCGCGGAGGACGTGCTGCACGATCTGGGCGCGATCGGGATCACGTCATCGGACGCGCAGGGCATGGGCCGGGCGGGCGAGACGGTGCGCCGCACGTTCGCGATGGCCGGGAAGATGAAGGCCGAGCTGGGCCCGATGGAGGGCGACGGCGAGCGCGACGACAACGCGCGTGTGCTGCGCTACATCGCCAAGCTGACGATCAACCCGGCGCTGGCGCACGGTCTGGCGCATGAGGTGGGGTCGATCGAGGTCGGCAAGATGGCCGACGTCGTGCTCTGGCGTCCGCAGTTCTTCGGTGCGAAGCCGCAGATGGTCCTGAAGTCCGGGTTTCCGGCCTACGGGGTGACAGGGGATCCCAACGCGGCCACCGACACCTGTGAACCCCTCGTGCTCGGGCCGCTGTTCGGCGGGCACGGCGCCGTCCCCGCCGACATCTCCGTCGCCTTCGTCAGCAGGGCCGCGGCCGAGTCGGGCTCGTTCGGCAGGCCGTACGACGCGATGGCCACCCGGCGCCGCCGCGTCGCCGTGCGCGGCACCCGTGGCATCGGCCCGGCGGACATGGTCGGCAACGACCGCATCGGCGAGGTCCAGGTCGACGCGCGCACCGGCCTCGTCACGCTCGACGGCGCGCCCCTGCGGTCCGGCCCCGCGCAGGAAGTCTCCCTCAACCGCCTCTACTTCCTCTGACCCCGCCCGCCCCTCCCGAATCACCCCACCCCAACTCCTCCCACCCCTCCCTCCCAAGAAAAGAGACACCCGATGACCGCGTACCGCATGCCCGCCGAATGGTCCGAGCACGAGGGCTGTCTGATGGCCTGGCCCACCCGCGTCGACCTGTGGGACGGCGTCCTCGACCAGGTGAAGGGCGAGTACGCCCAAGTCACCCGCGCCATAGCGGAGTTCGAGCCGGTCACCATGGTCGCGCCGCCCGGCCACGGGGGCGAGGCCCGCGCGCGGTGCGGCGACGGCGTCGAGGTGATCGAACTGCCCCTGGACGACTCGTGGTTCCGGGACTCGGCCCCGCTGTTCGTCCTCGACGGGGACGGCCACCGCGCCGGGGTCGACTTCCGCTTCAACGCGTGGGGCCGCAAGCACCACCCGTACGACTCCGACGACCGCGTCAGCGGCCTCCTGCTCGATCGCCTCGGCATCGACCGCATCGCCTCGGACATGATCCTGGAGGGCGGCTCGATCACCGTCGACGGCGAGGGCACGCTGATCACCACCGAGCAGTGTCTGCTCCACCCCAACCGCAACCCCGGCATGAGCCGCGCGGAGATCGAGGCCGAGCTCGTCGCCCGGCTCGGCGTCGAGAAGGTCATCTGGCTCCCGTACGGCGGTCTGCTGGACACCGAGACGGACGGACACGTCGACGGGGTCTGCGCGTTCGCCGCCCCCGGCAAGGTCGTGGTCTCCCTGCCCGAGGACCCCGAGCACCCCGACCACGCCCGGATGCGCGCCAACCGGGCCGTCCTGGCGGCGAGTACCGACGCGCGGGGCCGCTCCCTGGAGATCGTCGACGTCCCGCAGACCGGGTACGCCGAGGTGGCCGGTGCCGACGTCGAGGTGTCGTACCTCAACTTCTACGTCGCCAACGGCGGTGTCGTCGTGCCGGTCGCCGGGCTGCCCGCCGACGAGGACGCGCTCGCGGTGATCGCGTCGGCGTACCCCGGGCGCAAGGTCGTCGGGGTGCGGGCCGCGGCCGTCGCGTACGGCGGCGGGGGAGTGCACTGCATCACCCAGCAGGTCCCCGTCGCGTCCCCCAGCGCGTGACGTCCGGGTGAGCGCCCCCATGACCATGCCATCCCGGCCCCGCGCCGCGAGACGCGGCAGGCTCCGGCGGCTGACCGCCGCGGCCGCCGCCCTGGCCTCGCTGGCCGCGCTCGCGGCGTGCGCGGGCCCGCCGAGGAACGCCTCCGGCATCGACTACGCCCTGTCGGCCGCGACCCCGCGCGCCAAGGGCGACATCGACTCCTTCACCTGGGCCCTCTACGCCGAACCGCCCACGCTCGACTACACGGTGGCGTTCGACTACCCGCAGAACATGGTCCTCTCCAACGTGTGCGAGAGCCTCATGCGCTGGACGCCCGGACTCACCACCGAACCGGGCCTCGCCCGCGAGGCGTCCCACCCGGACCCCACGACCTGGGTCTACGACCTGCGCGCGGGCGTGCGGTTCCACGACGGCGGGACGATGACCGCCGACGACGTGGTGTTCAGCCTGGACCGGCAGCGCGACCCTGACAACGCCGCCGCCTGGGCGCAGATCTTCCAGAACGTCACCTCGATCCGGAAGACCGGGCCCCTCCAGGTCACCGTCAGGCTCAAGAAGCCCGACTCGCAGTTCCCCCAGTACATGGCGACCGCCGCCGGAGTGGTGGCCTCCGAGGCGGGGGTCCGGGCGGCGGGCAAGGACTACGGCACGTCGGGCGGTCTCGCCTGCACGGGCCCCTTCTCACTCGGCGCCTGGCACAAGGGCCAGTCCATCGAGCTCGACCGCTTCGACGGCTACTGGGGCAGGCGCGCCAAGTCCGGCAAGGTGATCTTCCGTTTCCTGCCCGACGCGTCGGCGCGGACCAACGCCCTGCTGAGCGGCGAGGCCGACGGCAGCTATCTCATCCCGACCGAGAGCTACGCCAGGCTGCGCGGCAGCGGCGTCGGCGAGCTGTACTTCGGCGAGGGGCTCAGCACGGTCAACGTGGCCGTCACCAGCACCCGGGGCGCCCTCGGCGACCCGCGCGTACGCCGGGCCCTCTCGCTCGCCCTCGACCGCACCGGCTTCGTCCAGGTCGGCCTGGGCGGCGCGGGCACCCCCACCGGCGCGCTCACCACCGCGGCCGCCTGGGCCGGCGCGCCCGAACGCACCAGGAAGCGGGCCTTCGCGGGCCTGCGGCCGGGCGCCCCGGACATCAAGCGGGCCAGGAAGCTCGTCGAGGAGGCGGGCGCCACCGGCAAGCCCCTGACGATCGCGACGAGTTCCGTCGGCCAGGACGTCTCGCTCCTCGCCACCGCCGTGCAGGCCGCGGGGACCCGGATCGGCCTGGACATCCGGCTCAAGTCCATCGCGCCGAACGCGTTCACCGCCCTGTTCACCGACCCGGGGGCGCGCAAGGGCATCGACATGTTCCCGCTCACGTACTACGGCTCGATCACCGATCCGCTCGACCTCCTGGTGAACTTCAAGACCGGCGCGTACCTGAACTTCGCCGGGCACAGCGACAAGACGTACGACCGGCTCGTCGACCGGGCGGGCGCCGTCGACGACCCGCGGCGGCGCCTCGCGCTCGAAGCGACGATCCACCGGCGTGCCGCGCGGGACCTGCTGTGGATCCCCGTCGCCGAGTGGCCCACCGCCGTCTTCCTCAACAAGAGGATCACCGGGGCGCCCACCACCATCTCGTACATGTACCAGCCGTGGGCCGCCGGAGTGGGGGCCGCGCGATGACCTTCGTCAGATTCGCGGTGCGGCGCGTCGCCGAGATGGCCGCCACCCTGCTCGCCGCGTCGTTCGTCGTCTTCGGCGCGATGTACCTGGCGCCGGGCAGCCCGGCGAGCTTCCTGCTCTCCGGCCGCTCGGCCTCACCGGAGGCCGTGCGGGCCATCAACTCCCAGTACCACCTGGACGATCCGTTCGCCGTCCGGTACTCCTCCTGGCTCGGCGGCGTCCTGCGGGGCGACTTCGGACGGTCCATCACCTACCGCACCGATGTCTCCCGGCTGCTCGCCGACCGGCTCCCCACCACCCTGCTGCTCATCGCGATGGCGCTGACCGTGGTCGTGGTCGTCGGTCTCTTCCTGGGCAGGCTGGCGGCCGTCCGCGGCGGGCTCACCGACTCCGCGGTCCTGGTCGCCACCACGTTCGCCGTGGGCACCCCCTCCTTCGTCGCGGCGGTCCTGCTCCAGGGTCTTTTCGCCGTGCGCCTCGGCTGGTTCCCCAGCGGCGGCACGGGCGAGGGAGCGGCCGACACGGTCCTGCACCTGACCCTGCCCGCCGTCGCGCTCGCCCTCTATCTGATCGGCATGCTCGCCCGGGTCACCCGCTCGGCCATGCTCGAAGAACTCGGCAGCGAGCACGTCACCGTGGCCCGCAGCAGAGGCGTCCCCGAACGCCGGGTGATCCGCCACCACGTCTTCCGCAACTCGCTCGGCACCGTCCTGACCACCGGCGGACTCGTCGTCTCCACGCTCCTGGTCTGCACGGTCCTCGTCGAGACCGCCTTCAGCGTCGGCGGCATCGGCCAGCTGCTCGAACTCTCCACCACCACCAAGGACTTCCCGACCGTCCAGGCCATCGCGCTGATCATCGTGGCCCTCTTCATGGCCGTGAACCTCGTCGTCGACCTGCTCCTGCCGCTGGTCGACCCGCGGCTCACGCTCGGCACCAGGGGGCACGCCGCATGACCGCCGTCCTCACCCGCCGCCCCGGCCTGCGCGGGATCCGCGCCGCCGGTTCGCCGCTCCACCTGATCTGCCTGGCCTTCGTCGTGCTCGTCACCACCGCCGCGCTGCTCGCCCCCTGGCTGGTGCCGTACGACCCCAACGTCGTCGACCTCGGCAGCGCGCTCGCCGGCACCTCGGCCGACCATCCGCTCGGCGTGGACGCCGCGGGCCGCGACACCCTCTCCCGGCTGCTGCTCGGCGCACGGACCTCGCTGCTCGGCCCGCTCGGCGTGGTCGTCTTCGCCACCCTGGCCGGGGTCGCCGTCGGCACCGTCGCCGCCTGGCGGGGCGGCTGGCTCGACTCGCTGCTCTCCCGCGGCACCGAACTGGTCTTCGCCTTCCCGGGGATGCTGCTGGCGATCCTCATCATCGCGGTCTACGGGGAGGGCCTGCTCGCCCCGGTGATCGCCCTCGCCATCGCCTACCTGCCCTACGTCAGCCGCCTCACCCGCTCCCTGGTCCTCGCCGAACGGGCCAGGCCCTACGTCAGCGCCCACCTCGTCCAGGGCCACTCGGCCGTCCAGATCTGCCTGCGCCACGTCCTGCCCAACATCGCCCCCGTCGTCCTCGCCCAGGCCACCATCAACTTCGGCTACGCGCTGATGGACCTCGCGGGACTCTCCTTCCTCGGCCTCGGCGTGCCCCCGCTCACCCCCGACTGGGGCCGCATGGTCTTCGACGGCCAGACCGCCGTCCAGCACGGCTATCCGCTCTCCGCGGTGCTCCCCTGCGTCCTCATCGTCCTGACGGTGGTCGCGTTCAACGTCGTCGGCGAACGCTGGGCCGACCGCGTGGCCAGGAGGGACCGATGACCACACCCGCCACCCCGCCGCCCCCGCGCGCGCTCGACATCCAGGGGCTCCGCATCACCCTGCCCGGCACGGCACGCCCCGTGCTCGACGGCGTCGACCTCACCGTCGCCGCGGGCGAGACCGTCGCCCTCGTCGGCGAGTCGGGCTCGGGCAAGACCCTCACCTCGCGCAGCGCCCTGCGGCTGCTGCCGCCCGGCGCCGTCACGGAGGGCACCGTCCGCGTCAACGGCGAGGACGTGCTCGGCGCGAGCGCGGAGCGGCTGCGCGCCCTGCGCACCGGCACGGCCGCCATGGTCTTCCAGGACCCGCGCGCCGCCCTCAACCCCCTGCACCGCATCGGTGACTTCCTCACCGAGAGCGTCCGCACCCGGCACGGCACGAAGCAGGGCAGGAAGCACCGCGCGGAAGCGACCGCGCGGGCCGCCGAACTCCTCGGCGCGGTCGGGCTCGACGCGGACGTCCTGCGCGCCTACCCCGGCCAGGTCTCCGGCGGCATGCTGCAACGCGTCATGATCGCCGCGGCCCTCATGGGCGACCCGGCCCTGCTGCTCGCCGACGAACCCACCACCGCCCTCGACGTCACCACCCAGGCCGAGGTCGTCGCCCTCCTCGGCCGGCTGCGCGAACGCTTCGGCACCGCGCTGCTCTTCGTCACCCACGACCTCGACCTCGCGGCGGCCATCAGCGACCGCGTCTACGTCATGTACGCGGGCCGGATCGCCGAACACGGGCCCGCCACCGCGCTCTTCGGGCAGCCGCGCCACCCCTACACCGCGGCCCTGCTCGCCTCCACGCCCCGCCTGGAGACGGCCGGGGACAGGCTCACGGCCATCGAGGGGCAGCCGCCCGACCTGCGTACGGCCCTGACGGGCTGCGCCTTCGCGGCCCGCTGCCCGCTCGCCACCGAGGTGTGCGACACGCGGGCGCCACGGCAACGGCCCGCCCCCGACAGGCCCGAGCACCGGGCCGCCTGCCACCACAGCGACCGGCTCGAAGGGAGCACCGCCGATGCCTGATCCCACGAGCCGTACGAGTCCTGCGAGACCCACGGGCCCCACGGGTGCGAAGGTGCTCGAAGTCAACGGCCTGCGGCGCAGCTTCGGCACGGTCAGGGCCGTGGACGACGTGAGCTTCGCGGTGCCCGAGGGCGGCTCCCTCGGCGTCGTCGGCGAGTCCGGCTCCGGCAAGAGCACCACGGCCCGGATCATCGTCGGCCTGGAACGGGCCGACACGGGCGACATCCGCGTCCGCGGCGTCACCCGCCCCGCCGGCGTACGGGGCCGGACCCGGCGGCTCGCCAGGGCCCGCGAGGTCCAGATGGTCTTCCAGGACCCCTATCTCTCCCTCGACCCGCGCACCAGCGTCGACGCGGTGCTCCGCGAGACGCTGCGCCTGCACTTCCCCCGCATCGACCACGGCAGGCGGGTGCGGGAACTCCTCGACCAGGTCGGCCTCGGCACCCGCGCGGCCGACGCGCTGCCCCGGCAGCTCTCCGGCGGACAGCGCCAGCGCGTCGCCATCGCGCGGGCGCTCGCCGTGGAGCCCGCGGTGCTCGTCCTGGACGAGGCCGTCGCCGCGCTCGACGTGTCGGTCCAGGCCCAGATCCTCAACCTGCTCGCCGACATCCGGGAACGCACCCCGGTCGGCTACCTCTTCATCACCCACGACCTGGGAGTCGTCCGGCACGTCACGGACGACGTGATCGTGATGCGGCACGGCGCCGTCGTCGAGGCGGGCCGCACCGCGGACGTCCTCGCCGAGCCCCGGCACCCGTACACCCGGCTGCTCCTCGACTCGGTGCCCCGGCCGGGCTGGGACCCGGAGCGCATCGCGGCGGCCCGCCGCTCCCTGACCGACAACAGCCCCAACAGGAGGTCCAAGTGAACGACCACACCTCGCGCGGCCACCGGAGGCCGTCCCCGAGCAGGCGCACGTTCCTGACGGCGGCCGCGGTCGCCGCCGCGGGCGCGGCCCTGGGCGCCGCCGACGGACGGGCCGGCGCGGCCCCGCACGGATCCGCCGCCGGCCCCTTCGCCGTACCGGCCGAGGACGCCCGCCACACCAGGACCTGGATGGCCTGGCCGGACAGCTCCGGCATCTGGGGCCGCCAACTGGGCGGAGTCCAGGCGGACATCGCCCTCATCGCGCGCACCGTCGCCAGGTACGAGCCCGTCACCCTCTGCGCCAATCCCGCGAGCGCCGCCAAGGCCCGTTCGCTGTGCGGGAGTTCGGTCGAGGTCGTCACGGACGTCCCGGTGGACGACTGCTGGGCGCGCGACACGGGCCCGGTGTTCCGCACCGACGGCGCGGGCGGACTCGACGCGGTCGGCCTGCACTTCAACGGCTGGGGCGGCAAGCAGACCCATGCCAGGGACGCGCGGGTGGCCGAGCGCATCGCCGCCCGCGTCGGCGTGCCGTTCACCGGCGCGGGCCTGGTGGGCGAGGGCGGCGCGGTCGAACAGGACGGCGCGGGCACCCTGATGGCCACGCGGAGCAGTCTGCTCAACAAGAACCGCAACCCCGGCAGGACCGAGGCGCAGCTGACGGCCGCGCTGTGCGGGGCGTACGGCGCCGAGCGGGTCATCTGGTTCGACGGGGTGTACGGCCAGGACATCACCGACGACCACGTCGACGCCACCTCGCGCTTCCTCGCTCCCGGCCGGGGGCTCGTGCAGTGGCCCCTGGACAGCGACGACGACGCGTACGCCAAGGACGCCCGCCGCCAGTACCGGGTCCTCGCCGCCGCCACGACGCCCGACGGCGACCCGATGGCGGTGACCAGGCTCCAGGGTCCCGACTACGGGAAGATCCGCTCCCGCGACCCGGAGTTCCTCGCCTCCTACGCCAACTACTACCTGTGCAACGGCGCCGTGATCTGCGCGCACTTCGGCGACGGCGGGGCGGACGCGGCGGCGAAGGCGGCCCTCGCCCGGCTGTACCCGGGGCGAGCCGTCGTACAGCTCGACATCGACCGGCTCGGCGCGGGCGGCGGTGGAATCCACTGCGTCACCCAGCAGCAGCCCGCCCCGTGACGCGGCGCGCCGAGCCCCTCGCCGGGCGTACGCCAGGACAGTCCTTTTGTGTCCGTTCGTTCCGCCCGGGATGCCCCTGAGTCCCTGGAGAAGGGCGAGCCGGATGCGACACGATGGAACGGTCGGTTCGCCCCATTTCCGAGTGTGACCAGCCCGGAACGAGCCGATGAGCAAGGAGCAACCATGAAGTCTTGGCGTACTCGTATCGGTGTCGGTCTCGCTGTCGGTGCGGCGGCGGTCGCCATCCCGCTGACCAGCGGCACCGCGTTCGCGGCCGGCCCCCCGCCCGGCGACGGCTGGCAGCCCGTCGGCGGTGAGTCGTACGACTCCTGGCAGGCCTGCTACGACCAGATGCAGAGCGACCTGCCGCTCAACCCCCAGTACCACGAGGCCACCTGCGTCGCCGACCCCCAGCCCGGCCTGCCCAACTTCTACACGGAGTGGATGCGCTGAGCCGGTCCGCCCCGGACCTCCGACGGTCCGGGGCGGTGGACCGATGCCGGGCACGTCGCCCATGGTCCGGGCATCCGGCGACGAGTACGGTGGGGCGCCATGAAGATCCTCATCAGCGCCGACATGGAGGGCGCCACGGGAGTGACCTGGCCGGCCGACGTGCTGCCGGGCACCGCGCAGTGGGAGCGATGCCGGTCGATGTTCACCTCCGACGTCAACGCCGCCGTGCTCGGTTTCCTCGACGGCGGCGCCGACGAGGTGCTCATCAATGAGGCGCACTGGACCATGCGCAATCTGCTGCTCGAAGAACTGGACGAGCGGGCCGAGATGCTCACCGGGCGGCACAAGTCGCTGTCCATGGTGGAGGGCGTGCAGCACGGCGACGTGGACGGCATCGCGTTCATCGGCTACCACGCGGGCGCCGGCATGGAGGGCGTCCTCGCCCACACCTATCTCGCCAACCAGATCACCGGCGTGTGGCTCAACGGCGTGCGCGCCAGCGAGGGCCTCCTGAACGCGCACGTCGTCGCCGAGTACGGCGTCCCCGTCGTGCTCGTCACCGGCGACGACCTGGCCTGCGAGGACGCGCTCGGCTACGCGCCCGGCGCGCTGAAGGTCGCGGTCAAGGACCACGTCTCGCGGTACGCGGCGGTCTGCCGCACCCCGGCCCGCACCGCCTCAGACATCAGAGCCGCCGCGAAAGAGGCCGCCGCGCTCGCCGGACGCACGGAACCGACGGCCGACGGCCCCTTCACCGTGGAAGTCGAGTTCGACGCGGAACACCTGTCGATGGCGGCGACCGTGGTACCCGGTGTGCGCCGTACGGGGGAGCGCAAGGTCGCCTACGACAGCGGGACGATGTACGAGGGGATCCGTACCTTCAAGGCGGTTACGACGATCGCCTCCGCCGCCGTGGAGGAGCAGTATGGCTGACCAGCAGCAGGCTCAGGAGCAGGACGACGACCACGCGGTGGACGCCCGCGCCCTCGACGAGGTCGTGACGTTCACCTCGGAGCTCATCCGCATCGACACCACCAACCGGGGCGGCGGCGACTGCCGCGAGCGGCCCGCCGCCGAGTACGCCGCCGAGCGCCTCGCCGACGCGGGCCTCACCCCCGCGCTCCTTGAACGCACCCCCGGGCGCACCAACGTGGTCGCCCGCATCGAGGGCACCGACCCGTCCGCCGACGCGCTGCTCGTGCACGGCCACCTGGACGTGGTGCCCGCCGAGGCCGCCGACTGGTGCGTGCACCCCTTCTCCGGGGAGCTCAGGGACGGCGCGGTCTGGGGCCGCGGCGCGATCGACATGAAGAACATGGACGCGATGATCCTCTCCGTCGTACGGGGCTGGGCGCGTGCGGGGGTGCGGCCCCGGCGGGACATCGTGATCGCCTTCACCGCGGACGAGGAGGCGAGCGCCGTCGACGGCGCCGGGTTCCTCGCCGACCGGCACGCCGGGCTCTTCGAGGGCTGCACCGAAGGCATCAGCGAGTCCGGTGCCTTCACCTTCCACGACGGAAGGGGCAACCAGATCTACCCGATCGCGGCGGGCGAGCGCGGCACGGGCTGGCTCAAGCTCACCGCGCGCGGCACCGCGGGCCACGGCTCCAAGGTCAACCGCGCCAACGCCGTGAGCAGGCTCGCCGCCGCCGTCACCCGCATCGGGGAGTACCGGTGGCCGGTCCGGCTCACCCCGACCGTGCGCGCCTCGCTGGTCGAACTCGCCACGCTGTACGGCCTGGAGACCGACCCGGAGGCCCCCGGATTCGATGTGGACGCGCTGCTCGAGAAGCTCGGACCGACCGCCGCGCTCGTCGAGCCCACTGTCCGCAACAGCGCCAATCCGACGATGCTCCAGTCGGGTTACAAGGTGAATGTGGTTCCCGGGGAAGCCGTGGCCTATGTCGACGGCCGCTTTCTGCCCGGCGGCGAGGAAGAGTTCCGCCGCACGCTTGACCGGCTCACGGGCCCTGACGTCGACTGGGAGTTCCACCACCGCGAGGTGGCGCTCCAGGCGCCGGTCGACTCACCGACGTACGCGAAACTGCGCGCGGCCGTCGAGGAGTTCGCGCCCGAGGGGCACGTCTTGCCGTACTGCATGTCGGGCGGCACGGACGCCAAGCAGTTCTCGCGGCTGGGCATCACCGGCTACGGCTTCTCGCCGCTGAGGACACCGGAGGGTTTCGACTACCAGGCGCTCTTCCACGGAGTGGACGAACGTGTTCCCGTCGACGCACTGCACTTCGGCGTCCGCGTCCTCGACCGCTATCTGCGCACGGCCTAGGAAAAATGGGGGAAGTAGAGGACATGATGCAGACCCGGGCGTACGGATCATGGCCGTCACCGATCGACGCCGAGCTCGCCGCCACCCACGACGGGGCGCCGGGGTTCGTGGGCTTCGTCGGAGCCGAGGCGTGGTGGACCGAACCACGGCCCGTGGAGGCCGGCCGGCGCGCGCTGATGCGGCGGCTGCCGGACGGGACGGAGCAGTCCGTGCTGCCCGCCCCGTGGAACGTGCGCAGCAGGGTCGTCGAGTACGGCGGCCGCCCCTGGGCCGGCACCGAGCGCCCCGAAGGCCCCCTCGTGGTCTTCGTGGACTTCGCCGACCAGCGGCTGTACGCCTACGAGCCGGACGCCCCCGGTGACCGGGCGCCGCGACCGCTGACCCCCCTCTCCGAGGTGGGCGGCGGGCTGCGCTGGGCCGATCCGGTGCTGCGCGCCGAGCGGGGCGAAGTCTGGTGCGTCCTGGAGGAGTTCACCGGACCCGGGCCCACCGACGTGCGCCGTGTCATCGCCGCGGTACCGCTCGACGGCTCGGCCGCGGGGGACCGGGGCGCGGTGCGTGAACTCTCCGACGACCGGCACCGGTTCGTCACCGGACCACGGCTCTCGCCCGACGGCACCCGGGCTGCCTGGCTCGCCTGGGACCACCCGCGGATGCCGTGGGACGGCAGCGAGCTGATGCTCGCCGAGGTGCGCCAGGACGGCACCTTCGGCCCCGCCCGGGTGTTCGCGGGCGGCCCCGAGGAGTCCGTCGCGCAGGTCGACTGGGCGCAGGACGGGCGGCTGCTCTTCGCCAGCGACCGCACCGGCTGGTGGAACCTGTACCGCGCGACACCCGAGGACAGCGCCCGCGCCCAGGCCCTCTGCCCCCGCCAGGAGGAGTTCGCCGGTCCGCTCTGGCAGATCGGCCTGAGCTGGTTCGCGCCCCTGGACAGCGGCCTGATCGCCGTCGTGCACGGCAAGGGCGCCACCGCGCTCGGCATACTCGACCCCGAGACGGGCGAGGTCGTCGACGCGGCGGGCCCCTGGACGGAGTGGGCGGCCACCGTCGCCGCGCACGGCCCCCGCGTCGTCGGCATCGCGGCCAGCCCGCGCAGCGCGTACGAAGTGGTGGAACTGGACACCGGTACGGGCCGCGCCCGCGTGGTCGGCGCCGCCCACGACGACCCGGTGGACCCCACGTACTACCCGGAGCCGCAGATCCGCACCTTCGCGGGCCCGGCGGGCCGGGAGATCCACGCGCACGTCTACCCGCCGCACCACCCGGGCCACCTGCCGCCCGACGACGAGCTGCCGCCCTACGTGGTGTGGGCGCACGGCGGCCCCACCAGCCGCTCGCCGCTCGTACTCGACCTGGCCATCGCCTACTTCACCTCGCGCGGCATCGGCGTCGCCGAGGTCAACTACGGCGGCTCCACCGGGTACGGGCGCGCCTACCGCAACCGGCTGCGCGAGCAGTGGGGCATCGTCGACGTCGACGACTGCGCGGCCGTCGCCCTCGCCCTCGCCGACGAGGGGACCGCCGACCGCGACCGGCTCGCGATCCGCGGCGGCAGCGCGGGCGGCTGGACCACGGCCGTCTCGCTGACCGGCACCGACGTCTACGCCTGCGGCACGATCATCTATCCCGTGCTCGATCTCGCCGCCTTCGGGTCGGGGGAGACCCACGACTTCGAGTCGCAGTACCTGCACTCCATCGTGGGCCCGTTCGACGCGGTGCCGGGGCGGTACGCGGAGCGCTCGCCGGTGACCCGGGCGGACCACCTCACCACGCCGTTCCTGCTGCTCCAGGGGCTCGACGACGTGATCTGCCCGCCCGCGCAGTCCGAGCGGTTCCTCGCCAGGATCGAGGGGCGCGGCATCCCGCACGCCTACATCGCCTTCGAGGGGGAGGGGCACGGCTTCCGCCGCGCCGACACCATGGTCCGCGCCCTGGAGGCCGAACTCTCCCTGTACGCCCAGGTGTTCAGGCTCGATCTGGCGGGCCGCATAGCGACGCTGGAGCTCGCCAAGTGAGACCGCTCGTCCGGCCCGCGCGCCTCACCCCCGGCGCGCGGGTCGCCGTCGTGGCGCCCAGCGGCCCCGTCCCCGACGACGGGCTCCAGACGGGCCTTGACATCCTGCGCGGCTGGGACCTCGACCCGTTCGTCCTGCCCCATGTCCTGGACCGTCACCCGGAGTTCGACTACCTCGCGGGCGCGGACGCCGCCCGCGCCAGGGACCTGGAGCGGGCCTGGTGCGATCCTTCGGTGTCCGCCGTGTTCTGCGCCAAGGGCGGGTACGGCTCCCAGCGGATGGTCGAGCTCGTCGACTGGGCCGCGATGCGCGCCGCCCTGCGCTCCCACGGGCCGAAGGTGTTCCTCGGCTACAGCGACATCACCCCGCTGCACGAGGCGTTCGCCAACCGCCTCGGCGTCGCCACGCTGCACGGGCCGATGACGGCCGTGCTCGACTTCCTCAAGAACGCGCGGGCCCAGGAGCACCTGCGCACCACCCTGTTCGCGCCCGAGGAGGCCCAGGTGATCCGGGCCGTGTCCGAGGCGTCGCGCGCGCTCGTCGGCGGCCGGGCCAGGGGCGTCACGCTCGGCGGCTGCGTGTCGCTGCTCGCCGCCGAACTCGGCACCCCGCACGCGCGGGCCTCCGCGCGCGGCGGCCTGCTGTGCATCGAGGACATCGGCGAGGAGGCGTACAGCGTCGACCGCATCCTCACCCAACTCCTGCGCGCCCGCTGGCTGGAGGGCGTCGCGGGCGTCGTGCTCGGCTCCTGGCAGGAGTGCGAGCCGGCCGACCAGGTGCGGGCGCTCCTCGCCGACCGGCTCGGCGGTCTGGGTGTACCGGTCCTCACGGAGTTCGGGTTCGGGCACTGCGAAGGGGCGCTGACGATCCCGTTCGGCGTACCGGGTGAACTGGACGCGGACGCCGGGACGTTGACGCTGGACGTGCCCGCCCTCGCCTGAGGTGCGGGCCGTCTCCGGCGCGGCGGCCCGCGACAGGTCCTTCACGGAATCTCCCGACAGAAACCGCTGTCACGGTCGTTGACCTCCGTATGACACGTGTCACAGCATGACGTCGGCTGGTACTGACCGGTCAGTAGCCGCCGTTGGCCGCCCGCCCTCGGCCGTCCTCAGCGTGGAGGTCCCCTTGTCCCGTCGCCGTGCCCTGACCCTCGCCGCAGCGGCCGCGCTCGCCGCGCCCCTCGCCGTCGCCGCGCCCGCGCCGGCGGGCGCGAGCGGCCAGTACACCGTCACCGCGCTGAAGTTCACCGTCCAGGCGGGCGGCAGGAGCTGCACGGTCGACGCCGATCTGTACCGGCCCGCCGGGGTGGACGCCGCGCACCCCGCGCCCGCCGTGCTCTCCACCAACGGCTTCGGGGGCAGCAAGTCCGACGGCTCGACCGCGGCGGTCGGCAAGGCGTTCGCCGAGCGCGGTTACGTCGGGCTCGTCTACTCCGGTCTCGGCTTCGGCAAGTCCGGCTGCCTGATCACCCTCGACGACCCGCGGATCGACGGGAAGGCCGCCGCCGGGCTCCTCGACTTCCTCGGCGGGCAGCGGGCCGCCGACGACGGCACCGAGGTCGACTACGTGACCTCCGACGGCGAGGGCGACCCCCGCGTCGGCATGATCGGCGGCTCGTACGGCGGCGCCGTCCAGCTCGCGACCGCCGCAGTGGACCACCGCGTCGACGCGCTGGTCCCGATGATCACCTGGAACGACCTCGCGTACTCGCTCGACCCGAACAACGCCGCCGACCGGCGGGTGCCCGGCGCCGCCAAGTGGCAGTGGATGAACGGCTTCTACCTCATCGGTGAGGGCCAGCCGCTGCTCGTCCCGAGCCTGGACCCCTCCCGCATCAACCGGCTCGACTGCCTGCACTTCGCCACCGCCGCCTGCGAGACCATCCGCACGCTCAACTCGGGCCGCTACCCGGCCGACAAGACCGAGGCGCTCCAGAAGTACGCGCGGAGCGTCTCCCCGGTCTCGTACCTGGACAAGGTGAAGGCGCCGACGCTGCTCGTGCAGGGCCAGGCCGACACCCTCTTCAACCTCAACGAGGCCCAGGCGACGTACCGGACGCTCACCGAGCAGGGCACCACGGCCAAGATGATCTGGCAGTCCTGGGGGCACAGCGGCGGCATGAACGACCCGGCGTCCGGCGAACTCAACCTCGCGGAAGGCAACTTGGAGACGTCCTACGTCGGCAAGCGCGTCCTGGCCTGGTTCGACCGCTACCTCCAGAAGAAGAGCGGCGTCGACACCGGCCCGGCCTTCGCCTACTACCGCGACTGGATCGGCGACCCGGAGCACACCTACGCGACCGCCGCCGAGGTCCCGGCGCTCAACCGCAAGCTGTACCTGTCCGGCGACGGCAAGCTCGTCGACGACCGCGCCAAGGTGCGGCGGGGCAGCCGCGAGTACCGCAACTGGCTGATCCCCACGAGCCATTCGGAGTCCTCGCTGGCCGGTCTCATCGGCCTGCCCGACCCGGCACCGCGCGACACCGAGGGCACCTACCTCGACTGGACGACCGAGCCGTTCGCCGACGCGGTGGACGTGGTGGGAGCGCCCAGGGCCACGCTCAAGGTGATCTCGCCGAAGACCGAGCGGGTGCAGCACTCCGGGGACGCGGCCGACAAGCTGGTCCTGTTCGCCAAGCTCTACGACGTGGCGCCCGACGGCACGAAGACGCTGGTGCACCGGCTCGTCTCGCCGGTCCGGGTGCCGGACGTGACCAAGCCCTTCACCGTCTCGCTGCCCGGCATCGTGCACCGCTACGAGAAGGGGCACCGGCTGCGGTTCGTGGTGGCCGCGAGCGACGGGGCGTACGGCGGGAACAGGGGCGTCAAGCCGGTCACGGTGACCAGCGCGCCCAAGGACACCGGCGTCCTGGAGCTGCCGGTCGTCGGGGACTGACGTCACCCGCTCGGCCCAGTGCCCCACCCCGGAGACACGTCCACCGCGCGCGATCCCGGCCCAGCTGCCCATGCTGGTGCCGGGGGAGGCCGGACGTACCTCCGACGGAAAGGTCCACACCATGAGCCCCAACACCTCCACGGGCGGCTCGAAGAGCAGCGGCTCGGGCGGCGGGCTGATGACACCCGGCAGGGTGGCCGTCGCCGCGATCGCCGTCCTCACCCTGGTCTTCATCTTCGAGAACACCCGCAGCACCAAGATCCGACTGCTGATCCCCGAAGTGACCCTGCCCCTGTGGATGGCGCTGCTCGGCACGGCTCTGATCGGTGCCCTGTGCGGGGCCTACTTCATGAGGAGGCGCAAGTGAAGGTGTCAGTGCGGCCGGGGCTCCGGCGCGCGGGCGTGGTCCTGGGCGGCGCGGCCGCCGCGACCCTCCTCACGGTGACCACGGCGGCCGCGGCGGGACCGCCGATGCCCGAGCTGCGGGGGCGGGGCCTGATGCACGTCTTCTCGACCCTCGACTACCGCACCCGGGTCGAGGTCCGTGACGTCGGCGGCTCCCACCGCAACGTCCTGTGGCCGCTGAGCTGGAAGGTCTGCACGCAGTCCCCGGCGCCGGGCGCCAAGCTCGACGGGGAGACGGTCACCGTCGGCGTCGTGAAGAACGGTGAGAGGTGCCCCCGGAAGTAGCCGGCCGTGGCGGCACCGGAAGCAGCTGACCGCGGCGGCCCTGGAAGCAGCTGACCGCGGCCCCGCAGGGTCGTTTCGGCAGTGAATTCCTTCACTCGCACGGGTGGGTTCCGCTTCTCGGCCATTCCGGAACCCGCTCTCCGCCCGATACACCCTGATCCGTGACAAAGAACCTGATGCGCGGCATGGCCGCGCTCGTCTTCGCTGCCCTGCCCCTCCTCGCCACCACCCAGTCCGGCTACGCCGCCGAGCACGCCCCCGCGCTCTCGGCGCGGGACACCTTCGACATCCGCAGCGGCCTGCACGACAAGTGCCTGGCCACCAACGGCGACAACGTAGAAGTGCAGACCTGCCGGGGCACCGGCAACCAGCTCTGGTTCTGGGAGGACGGCAAGCTGCGCAACCTCGCGGAGCTGCACTGCCTGGACGTACGCAACGGAGAGATCGACGCCGCCGTCCAGGCCGTCGGCGACTGTCACGGCCTGCCCAACCAGCAGTGGAAGCAGGACGGTTCGTGGCTGCGAACCGATGTGAACCGCCAGTGCCTGAGCATCCAGGGACGCGGTGACTCCAGCGAGCACGCGGGGGTCAACGTACGGGACTGCGAGAACGCGGCCTGGCAGTTCTGGAAGCTGTAGCCGCGAGGACACCCGGCGGGTGGCACCGGCAGGGGACGGATAGCGTGGCTTGATGTCCGATCGAGCCACCTATCTCACCGAAGGCCCCCGCGTGGGCATACGTCACTTCACCCACGCGGACTCCGCCGAGTTCACCGCGCGTACGCGGGAGAGCCGGGACCTGCACAGGCCCTGGCTCTTCCCGCCGTCGGGGGACGACACCTACCGCGCCTACGCCACGGTGCTCATCGAGGACCCGACGAAGGCCGGGTTCCTGGTCTGCGAGCGCGACAGCGGCGCCATCGGCGGCTTCATCAACATCAACAACATCGTCCGGGGAGCCTTCCGCTGCGGCGCCCTCGGCTACGGCGCGTTCGCGCACGCCGCCGGGCGCGGTCTGCTGACCGAGGGGCTCGGGCTCGTCACGGCGTACGCCTTCGGAGCCCTCGGCCTGCACCGCCTCGAAGCCAACATCCAGCCGGACAACGCCGCCTCCCTCGCGCTCGTCCGCCGCGCGGGCTTCCGCCTGGAGGGCTTCTCGCCGGACTTCCTCTTCATCGACGGCGCCTGGCGCGACCACGAACGCTGGGCCCGCACCGCCGACATGGCGGATCCCGAAGAGGGTTGAAAACGCGGGCCCGCCTCGCGGAGGATGATCCGCATGCGGAACATCGTGGTCGTCGACGCCCCCTCCAACCTGGGCCTGCGCCCGCCCGCCCCCGGCACCGTGCCCGGCTGCTACAAGCTGGCGGGCGCCATGCGGGAGCGGGGGATCCTGCGCAGGCTCGGCGCGTTCGAGGGCGGCGTCGTGGTGCCGCCGCGCTACGACCGCGGTGACTGGCAGGAGGGCGACGGCGTCTTCAACGCGGAAGCCATCGCCGCGTACACCGTGCGGCTCGCCGACCGCATCGAACACCACGTGCGCGCGGGCGACTTCACCGTCGTGCTCGGCGGCGACTGCTCGATCCAGCTGGGCGCCGCGGTCGCCCTGCGCCGCATCGGGCGGTACGGCATCGCGGCAGTCGACGGCTCCGCGGACTTCCGGCACACCGGCAACTCCGACGGGATCGGCGCCGCGGGCGGCGAGGAGCTCGCCCTGGCCACCGGGCGCGGCCAGGATGACCTCACCGACATCGAAGGGCTGCGGCCCTATCTGCGCGACGAGGACGTACGCCTCTTCGGCATGCGGGACGACGACGAGGACCGCGCCGAGTTCAGGGACCTGAAGATCTCCAACGCCACCGTCGGCGAGATCAGGGAGTGGGACCCCGACGAGATCGCCCGCGCCGTCGTGACGACCCTCGAAGTGCCCGTCCTCGACGGCTTCTGGGTGCACCTGGACGCCGACGTGCTCGACCCGACCGTGATGCCCGCCGTCGACAGCCCCGACCCGGGCGGCCTGCTCCCCGACGAACTCCTCGCGCTGCTGAGGCCGTTGGTGAACTCGCCGCGCTGCGTCGGCCTCAATCTGACCATCTACGACCCCGACCTCGACCCGGCGGGCACGGCGGGCGACCTCCTCGCGGATCTGCTCGTGGCGGCCTTTGCGGAATCCTGACCGGGAGAACCCCTGGTCGCCGCCCGGTCGAACGTGTTCCATGGTGATCGTGAAGACCACCGTGCGCCGTGACGTACTGACCCTGCCCGCCGCCCCGTTGGGTCCGGAGAACCCCCTGCCCGCGCTGCGGCCGCTCGACGAAGTGCACACACTGGACGAGCGTGCCAAGGAAGGGCTGCCACGCGACATGGCGCGGCAGCTCGGGTACGAGCCGCTGCGCGGCATCCTGCCCGCGCGGCTCCTCGACGGGTACGGCCGCGAGCGGACCGAGACGCCGATCGACACGATCGTCATCGAGAACGACCGGCTGCGCGCCACCGTCCTGCCCGGCTACGGCGGCCGCGTCCACTCCCTCTTCCACAAACCCACCGGGCGCGAACTCCTCTACCGCAACCCGGTGCTCCAGCCCGCCGCCTTCGCGCTCAACGGCGCCTGGTTCTCCGGCGGCATCGAGTGGAACATCGGCGCCACCGGACACACCACCCTGTCCTGCGCGCCCCTGCACGCCGCCCGGGTGACCGCGCCCGACGGCGGCGAGATGCTGCGCCTGTGGGAGTGGGAGCGGCTGCGCGACCTGCCCTTCCAGGTGGACCTGTGGCTGCCGGAGGGCTCCGACTTCCTGCACGTCGGCGTGCGGATCCGCAATCCGCACGAGAAGCCCGCGCCCGTCTACTGGTGGTCGAACATCGCCGTGCCCGAGGAGCGCAGGGTGCTCGCGCCCGCCGACGAGGCATGGCGGTTCGCGTACACGGGCGGCCTGAACCGGGTGCCGGTCCCGGAGTGCGACGGGGCCGACCGGACGTACCCGACGCGCAGCGAGTACCCCGCCGACTACTTCTACGACGTGCCCGACGGCACCCGGCGCTGGATCGCCGCGCTCGACACCGAGGGGCACGGCCTCGTGCAGACCTCGACGGACCTGCTGCGCGGCCGCAAGCTCTTCGTCTGGGGCGCGGGCACCGGCGGCCGGCGCTGGCAGGAGTGGCTCACCGAGCCCGGCACCGCGGGCTACGCCGAGATCCAGGCCGGTCTCGCCCGCACCCAGCTCGAACACGTACGCCTGGACGCCGAGAGCGAGTTCAGCTGGCTGGAGTCCTACGGGCCGCTCTCGGCGGAGCCCGGTCTCGTGCACGGCGACGACTGGGCGGGCGCCCGGGGCGAGGCCGCGGCGCGGCTCGCCGAAGCGCTGCCGAAGGAGGGCGTCGACGCCGCCTACGAGGCGTGGCTGACCAGCGCCGACACCGAACCCGGCGAGACGCTCGCCACCGGCTCGGGCTGGGGCGCGCTCGAAGTCCTGCGCGCCGAGTACAAGCTGCCCGGCACGCCGTTCGCCGAGTCGACGCTCGGCCCCGAGCAGACGCCGTGGCTCGAACTGCTGCACACCGGCGCCGTGCCGGAGCCGCGCCGCGTAGCCCCGCCGGGACCGAGCCTGGTGTCGCCGCACTGGCGCGACATGCTGGAGACCGCGCCCGCGCGCCCGCAGGCCGAGTACCACCTCGGGATCGCGCAGTGGCACGCGGGCGACCGGGCGCAGGCCGTCCGCAGCTGGGAGCGCGGGCTCGAACTCGCGCCGTCCCGCTGGCCGTTGCTGCGCTGCCTCGCCGTCGCCGACCAGGCGGAGGGACACGCCGAGCGGGCCGCCGACAGCTACGCGGCGGCCTTCGACGACCTCTGCGAGGAGCGCAGGGACGACGGCGAGCTCTGGACGGCGGCGACCGCGGCGCTCGGCAGGGAGGCGCTGGCCGCGCTGCTCGCGGTGGGGCGGACCGAGGCGGCCCGCGCGGTGTGGGAGCGTCTGCACGCGCGCACCCGGGCCGAGGGCAGGTTCCGCCTGACCGAGGCCCAACTGCTGTTCGCCGAGGGGGACATGGACGGCGTACGGGCGGTGTTCGACGAGGGCTTCGAGGCGGCCGACCTGCGGGAGGGCGCGGAGACCGTGGGCGAACTGTGGGCCGCGGCGACCGGCGAGGAGATACCGGCGCGCTACGACTTCCGGATGCGGCCGCCGGGGGAGTGACGCGGAAGGGGCCCCCACCCGGCGGTGGGGCCCCGCGATTACCGCGTACGGAAGGGGAGTTACACCAGCTTCCCGTTCCTGGCCACGACCTTGCCGCCGTGCACCACCATGTCCCGCCGCGGCATGTCCACCACGACCTGCGGCAGGCACTCGGCGCGGACGAGCACGAAGTCGGCGGGGGCACCGGGCTCCAGGTCGGCGCGGTCCAGGCCCATGACGTCGGAGCCGCCGTGCGCGCCCACGCGGTAGCAGTCGGCGAGTTCCTCGTCGAGGCGCACGTCGGTGACCCAGCCGAGGATGTGCGTGCGGTGCAGCATGTCCGCGTTGCCGAACGGGCTCCACGAGTCGCGCACGCCGTCCGAGCCGAGCCCGACCCGCACCCCGTGCTCGCGCAGCTTCGCGATGGGCAGCACCAGTGACTCGTTCGGCGCGACCGTGGTCAGAGAGATGTCCAGGTCGCCCAAGTCGGCGGCCATGGCGTCCAGTTCGCGGTCGGCCAGGTTCGGCAGGCAGAAGACGTGGCTGACGGTGACCTTGCCGCGCAGGGAGAGCGCGCGGGTGCGGTCGATGATGGCCCGCAGGACCTTTGTGCCCTTCTCGTCGCGGTCGTGCAGATGGATGTCCACACCCACCCCGTGCCGGTCCGCGAGGCCGAAGACCAGATCGAGCTGCTCGTCCATGGCGTGGTCGAAGCTGATCGGGTCGATGCCCCCGACCAGGTCGATCTGCCCCGAACGCGCCGCCTCTTCGAGCAGTTCGGCCGTGCCGGGGGTCCGTACGACGCCGTGCTGCGGGAACGCCACGATCTGCACGTCGAGCGCGTGCCGCAGCCGGTCGCGGGCCGTGTTGACGCCCTCCACACCGGCCAGGTCGTAGGCGGGCGCCACGTCCACGTGGGCGCGCATCGCGCGGGTGCCGCGGGTCACGGCGTGCGCCATCAGGCCGTGGGCGCGCTCCCCGACCGGGCGGGACTGGCTCTTGAACAGCTCCACGTCCTGGGCGCAGTAGTCGGCGATGCCGCTCGCGGGCTTCCGCGTCACCCAGGACCCGCCCCAGCTGGTCTTGTCCGGGTGGATGTGGGCGTCCACGAGCGAGGGCAGCGCGACGCGCCCGTCGCAGTCGATCACCTCGGCGCCGTGCGGGGCCCGGCCCTCGGCGATCCTGCCGTCGACCACCGTCAGGTCCACGGCCTCGCGCGCGCCGAACGGGCGCACGTCGCGGAAGACCACGGCCTTGCGGTGCCTGCCGTCGCGCGCGCCGGACGCGGCCGCGGCGGGCGGCGCGGACGACAGGGCGGCTCCCGTGCCGGCGAGCGCGGCGGCTCCTGCGAGCATGCCGCGGCGGGACAGTGGCGTCATGAGGGCTCCTTCGAGAGGGGTGAGGGAGGTGCGGTCGGAAGGTTCGGGGGACGTGGTGCGGGAGGCGTGGTCCGGGGGCGCGGTGCGGGCGGTCAGACCGGGATGCCCGCGCGGACCACGCGTACGGGCTTCTTCAGGACCGAGACGTCCGCCAGCGGGTCGCCGTCGAGGATGACCGCGTCACCGGCGAAGCCGCGCGCGAGACGGCCGACGCTGCCCTGAAGTCCCAGGAGGCGCGCGGCACTCGTGGTCGCCGTGCGGATCGCGTCGAGCGCGGACAGGCCCGCGGCACGCATCAGCTCCACCTCGCCGCCGATCGGGTCCACCGTGCCGCCGGAGGAGTCCGTGCCCGCGGCGAGCGGCACCCCCAGCTCGTGGGCGGCGCGCACCGCGCGCTTGAGCACCGGCAGATAGGTGCGGCCGCGCTCGGCGAGCACCGGGTCGTCGGACTCGGCGAGCCCGGCGATGGCGGTGAGCGTCGGCGTGAAGTACGTGCCCCTGCGGCGCATCTCGTGGAGCGTGCGCTCGCCGACGAACACGCCGTGCTCCAGCGAGCGGATGCCCGCCATGACGGCGTCGTGGCAGCCCTTCTCGCTATAGCTGTGGCAGAGCACGCCCTTGCCGCCGCGCCGCGCGGCCGCGACGACGGCGGACAGCTGCTCGCGGTCGTACACCTGGGCCAGCGGGTCCTGCTCGGGCAGCCCGGCGCGCTCGTTCACGCGGGTCTTGACGACGTCGGCGCCCCTGGAGAGGTTGACCTCGACGACGCGGCGCAGCGCCTCGGGCGAGCGCACGCCGTTCTTGAGCTTCGCGAGCGGGGTCAGCTCGGGGTCGGCGAGGACCGTGTCGCCGAGGTCCGGCGTGACGAAGACGCCCGCGGCGCGCAGCCTGGGCGCCAGCTCCGGCACCTGGCGGGCCAACTCCCGTACGGCGATGTCCTGGAAGAAGTTGGTCGAGCCGCTGCGGGCGGTGGTCGCGCCCTTGCGCACGGCGTCGCGCGCCTCGGTCGCGGTGTTCAGGTGGATGTGCGCCTCGACGAGGCCGGGCAGCACCCACTTGCCGTGCGCTTCGAGCACCCGCGCGCCCGCGGGCACCCGGGTCCTGCCGCGCGCGCCCGCCGCGCGGACCACGCCGCCGACGATGACGACCACCGCGTCCTCGGTGACCCGGCCGGTCGCCGGGTCGAGCAGGGTGGCGCCGTCGATGACGAGATCGCCGCCGGTGGCGCCGTGACCCTCCGGCCGCCGCGAGCCCGGCGCGCCGGCCGGGACCGCCGCGCCCGCCGGTGCCGCGGCCGCGAGCGCCGCCGTGGTGCCCGCCAGCGCCGCGGCGCCCGCGAGGATGCCGCGCCGGGTCAGGCGGGATGCGGGCGGCGGGGTGTTCTCAACGCACATCTGGGGACTCCTGGGGAGGCGAGCGGAGGGGACGCGTCCGCCAGTTTGTATACCAAGCGTGAGGTGCCTGCAAGGGTGGGCGGGGAGCTTGCCGTATATCGCATGGTAATTCCCGGGAGGGGCGAGCCGCCCGGCTTGCCTTGGTATACCGACGGGGTTTCGCCGAGACGGTCAGGACGAGACGGTCAGGAATGGAGAAGCGCGCCGCCGCGGGCCGTCCTAGCGTGAGGGGTGTCGATCTGGAGGAGGCAACCGTGTCGTTGCGGGTAAGCGTGGTCATGCTCGGCGTCGAGGACGTCGAGCGCGCCAAGAAGTTCTACGTCGAGGGGCTGGGCTGCGAGCTCGCCCAGGAGTTCCCCGGGTTCGTCAGGCTCGGCCTGGGCGGGGGATCGTCGGACATCGCGCTGTACGAGTGGGCGGCGGTCGCGCGGGACGCGGGCGTCCCCGAGGAGGGCTCAGGCTTCCGGGGCGTGTCGCTCCACTACACCGCCGACTCCCGGGAGGAGGTGGACGAGACCGTCCGCGCGGCGCGGGCCGCGGGCGCCACCGTGCTCAAGGAGCCGACAGCCGCGCAGTGGGGCGGGTACGACGCGCACTTCGCCGACCCGGACGGCCATCTTTGGAAGGTCGCCACGGCCGCGTGACGACAGGGTCGACTGGGGCCAGGGCCGCGTGACGTCAGGGCCGACTGAGGCCAGGGCCGCGTGAGCGAGAGCCGCGTGACGTCAGAGCCGCCTGACGGCTGGGCCGCGTGACGTCAGAGTCGCCTGACGCCCCGGCCGCCCGACGGCGCGGCCTCTCAGTCCTCGCCCCCTGCGCTCTCCTCGAAGAGCGCCCGCAGCGCCACCGCCCGGCTGTCCCGCACGTGCAGCAGCGTGCTGGCCGCCGCGGTCTCCTCGTCGCCCGCCGCGATGTGCCGGTAGACGAGCCGGTGCTGGGACCGCATGTGGTCCGGCTCCGCGCGCATCCCGAAGAGCAGCTGGAGCTGCCAGCTGAGCTGTTCCATGGTGCGCCCGAGCAGCGGATTGCCGGCGAGGGCCACGATGCCCTCGTGGAACGCCGTGTGCGCGGCGGTCTCGCGCGGCCCGTCATCGGCCCGCGAGGCCGCCTCCGCGTGGTCGAGGGTGGCCCGCAGCGCGGCGAGTCCGGGCGGTTCGGCCGGGGCGCTCTCGGCGACCCGGCGGGCCGCGAGCCGGGACGCCTGGACGGCGAGCGGTTCCCACACCTCGTACAGATGCCGTACGTCGGCGGGTTCGAGGCGGCGCACCCGTACGCCGCTGTGCGGCAGGAGTTCGAGGAGACCCTCGGCGACCAGCGCCCGCAGCGCCTCGCGGACCGGGACGCGGGACATCCGCAGCTCCTCGGCGACCTCGCGCTCGACCAGGCGCGCGCCCAGTGCGTAGCGGCGGTCGACGATGCGCTGCCGGACGGCCTCGCGCGCCTGGGCGCTCAACGACGTCCGTTCCGTACCGCCCGCCGTGCTGCCCGCCACGTGCACCGTCCTCCGTTCGGCCCGGGGCCGCCTGCCCCGCCGTGGAGGATACGGGTCAGTCCGTGCCGCCGCGCCGGTCCACGTACTCGAAGACGGCGCCGTCCGGGTGCATCGCGATCAGGTTGCGGCCGACGGGGGTGGGGACCGGGCCCGCGATGACCCGGGCGCCGGAGGCGTTCAGGACGGCGTACGCCTCGTCCACGTCCCGCACCGCGATGGTCGCCGAGACCTTGCGGAGCACTTCGAGCTCCGCCTCGGGTCCGCTCATCAGCAGGAAGCAGCCGACCGCGGCCACGGACACGCCGCCGCGCTCGAAGCGCATGGCCTTGGCGCCCGCGAGCCGCTCGTAGAACACGACCGAGGACTCCAGGTCCTCGACGCAGATCCGCAGCGTGGTTCCCAGGATCTCCATGATTGGACGCCCTCACCTCTTCGACCAGCCCCACCGGCCCCGCAACGATTTCATGATTGCCGGTGCTCCCGCCACCGGCATCGGAGACTGCGTCCCGCGGACTTCCGCCCCGGCTCTCCCGGTCAACTCCCGGGCCCCGCAAGCCCGTCGGGGGCGGCACCGTCCGGTGCCGCCCCCGACCGTCGCGCCCGCCGTCAGGACTGGGGACGGCTGCCGTGGTTCGCGCCGTTCTTGCGGCGGGCCTTCTTCTTGCGGCGTCGCTTCGAGGACATGGATACCTCCGTGGTTCCGATGGTGCTTCCCGGGTGCGAACCCGGGCGATCATGCGCCGCCTACCCCCGGGGAAACGCGGCCATGGTGTGGCCTTCGTCACGTCCGTGGCGCGGCGGTGTGCGGTGCTCCGTTACGCGGTCGGGGCTCCGGGTACCCGGGCGCCATGACTGCCCTAGAGAAACCTCTGACCGACGAACTGGTCCGGACGATCCGTGCCGAACTCCGCGAGGAGCTGCGGGACGCGCTGCGCGAGGCGACCAGGAAGCAGCGGCGCCGGGCGACGCTCTACGGCGCCGCCGGTGCGGCCGCGCTGTACGCGGGTGCCGCGGCGGCGCTGGCGGTCGGCCTCGTCATCGATCTCGGGCTGCCCGGGTGGGCGGCCGCGCTGATCGTCGCCGGGGTGCTCGGCATCGGGGCGGCGCTGTTGCGCGGTGCCGCGCGGTCGGGTGGGGTGCCCGCGCCGTCGTCCGGTGAACCGACCGCCACCGCGACCGCGCCTGCTGCGACCGCGCCGCCGGTGACGCCGCCCACCGTGCCGCCCGGCACGCCGCCCGTGCCGGACGTGGCGCCGACGCCCGCGCCGTCCCGGAAGCGCTGAGCCGCTCGCCCTTTTGCTCCTTCGCTCCTTCGCCCCTTCGCTCCTTAAGAAGCGCCCCAGGCCGTCTTCGTCAGTACCTCCGCCGCGATGTCCCGTACGGCGCGGCCGTCCGTGGCGATGCGGTGGGCGTCCGGCGCCGCGTGGTCGGCCAGGCGGCGGGCCGTCAACGCGCTTCTGCGGAGCTGCTGTTCGAGTTCCGAGCCGCGTTCGCGGGCCGTGAGGCGTGCCTCGACCGTGGCGTCCGTCGCCGTCAGCAGGACGCGGATGATGCGCGGCCCCGCGAGGGCGCGGACGAACGGCCGCTCCTCGGCCGCGAGCACGCTCGCCGTGTTCGTGTACACCAGGCGGCGGCAGCCGAGTTCCGTGTAGTTGGCCCAGATCGCCGCCAGGTTCCGCTCGGTGATCCGTGCCAGGTGCGGGTCGTCCTCTGGCGTCGGGTGCACCGCGTCCAAGAGGTCGCCCTCGATCAGCGCGTGGGCGATGTCGGCCGCCCGCAGCTGGGCGGCGACCTCCCAGCCGACGGACGACTTGCCGACTCCGGACCGGCCCCCGATGAGCAGCACTTCGGCGTGCGGCACTTCGCCCTGCTCCGCTTCCACTGGACCTTCAACGTTCGCCATGCGCGCGAGCGTGCCAGCCGGCGCGGGCCGCGCGCGACCGGATTCCCGCGCGACCGGATTCCCGCACGCCCCGCCTCAGGCCTCAGGCGACGCGGAACTCCTCGACGTCCCCCGTGCGCAGTGCGAGGCCGTGCCCGATGCCGCCGTCCGGGCGGACGACGCCGCCGGTCGGGTCGAGCGCCCCGGCGAAGAACATCGACTCGATCCGTACGTGGTCGTGGAACCACTCGATGTGCCGCAGGTTCGGGACGCACGCGGCGACGGCGGCATGCGCGTGCGGCGCGCGGTGCGCGGAGACCTCCAGGCCGTGCGCCTGCGCGAGGGCGGCGGCGCGCAGCCACTCGGTGAGCCCGCCGCAGCGCGTCGCGTCGAGCTGCAGACAGTCCACGGAGGGGATCATGCGCGCGAAGTAGGGCAGGTCGTAGCCGTACTCGCCCGCCGTCACGTCGCACACCAGCGCGTCCCTGACCAGCGCGAGGCCGCTCAGGTCGTCCGACGACACCGGCTCCTCGAACCAGCCGACGCCGTGTTCGGCGAGCACCCGGCCCACCCGTACCGCCTGCTTGCGGGTGTAGCCGCCGTTGGCGTCGACGTACAACTCGGCCTGCGGGCCGATGACATGACGCGCGGTGCGGACCCGGGACACGTCACGGGCCACGGCCCGGCCCCAGCCCTCACCGATCTTGATCTTGACGCGCGGGATGTGCTGCCCGTGCACCCAGCCGTTCAACTGCGCCGCCAGATGCGTGTCGTGGTACGTCGTGAAGCCGCCGCTCCCGTAGACGGGCACCTCGTCGCGGGCCGCGCCGAGCAGGCGTACGAGGGGGAGTTCGAGGAGGCGGGCCTTGAGGTCCCACAGGGCGATGTCCACCGCCGAGATCGCGCAGGCCGCGGCGCCGGGGCGGCCGGTGTCGCGGACCGCCTTCGTCATCGCGTCGTGCGCGGCGGGGATGTCGAGGGCGTCGCGCCCCGTGACGGCGGGGGAGAGCAGCTCGTCCACCAGGGCGGCGGCGGACACGGGCGCGTAGGTCCAGCCGGTGCCTGTCGCGTCGCCCGCGGTGATCTCGGCGACGACGACGGTCGTGCTGTCCCAGGCGAAGGTGCCGTCCGCCTCCGGGCCGTCGGCGGGCACGGTGTAGGCGGATACGGCGGGGCGTTCGATGCGGACGGCGTCCTTCATCCGGACCCTTTCCAGGTCGTGGTGTGTGCTGGTCACGGTGTCGCGGGGCCGGGGAGTCCGGGCAGGCCGGGGCCCTGCACCTGCGGCAGCACCTTCGTGCGGTAGAAGTCGAAGAAGCCCCGCTGGTCGGGGCCGATCTGGCCCACGTAGACCCGGTCGAAGCCCGCGTCGGCGTACGCGGTCAGCGCCGCCACGTGCTCGTCCACGTCGTCCCCGCAGGTGAAGGACGCGGCGGCGAGCTCGTCGGTGAGCAGCGGGTCCAGCTGCTCGAAGTGGCGTGGTGTGGGCAGGATCCGGGCCGTCTCGCCGGGCAGCAGCCGGCTGCCCCACAGTGCGCGGGCCCGGCGCACCGCCGCCTCGCGGTCCGGGCCGTGGCAGACCTTCAGGCCGCCGCTGACCGGCCTGCCGCCCCCGCCGCCCTTGCGGTAGTGGGACACCAGGGTCTCCTCGGGCGCCATCGTGACGAAGCCGTCGCCGACGCGTGCGGCGAGCGCCGTCGACTGCGGGCCCCACCCGGCGATGTCGATGGGCACGGGCTCGTCGGGCACCGTGTACAGGCGGGCCCGCTCGACCGTGAAGTGCGTGCCCTGGTGGTCGACCTCCTCGCCGGCGAAGAGGTTCCGCATGATCTGGACGGCCTCCTCCAGCATGTCCAGACGTACGTGCGGGGGCGGCCAGGGACCGCCCAGGATGTGTTCGTCGAGCGCCGCGCCGGTGCCCACGCCGAGCCGGAAGCGGCCGCCCGTCATCACCGCGGCGGTCGCCGCGGCCTGCGCCACGACCGCCGGGTGCATGCGGACGGTCGGGCAGGTCACCGCCGTCTGGATGGGCAGGGACACCGCCTGCGCGAGCGCGCCGATCACCGGCCAGACGAAGGGGCTCTGCCCCTGCGCCGTATTCCACGGGTGGTAGTGGTCGGAGATCCACAGCGCCTGGAACCCGGCCTGTTCGGCCATCCGGGCCTGCTCGACCAGTTCGGCGGGGCCGAACTCCTCGGTCGCCAGGAAGTAACCGTATTCGGACATGGGGGTGCACCTCCGATGGGGCGGGCTGAGCCGTGGACCGGCGTGCGGAACCGTGCGGATACGGCCGCGGATGCGCAGGCCGACGCGGCTCCGGGTAACCCCGACGGGCGCGGACAAACGGCGCGGAGCGCGGGGACGAACGGCGCGGAGTTTGGTGTCCGCCGCACAGGGGCACGCGGGAAGCTCGAAACGTACGGGAGCGTGCACCGCACCGGGGCGTGAAGAGCGCCCGTCAGGGCCGCACTTGTCAGGACCGCACCGGATCCGACCTCGCAGGAGGCGCACCGTGAGCCGATCCCGCATCGTCATCGTCGGAGCCGGTTTCGCCGGCTACCGCACCGCACGCACCCTGTCCCGGCTGACCCGCGGCAGGGCCGACATCACGCTGCTCAACCCGACCGACTACTTCCTCTACCTGCCGCTGCTGCCCCACGTCGCCGCCGGTGTCCTGGAGCCGCGCCGCGTCACCGTCTCGCTCACCGGCACGCTGCCGCGCGTACGCCTGGCGCTCGGCGAGGCCGACGGGATCGACCTGGAAGAGCGCACGGTGACGTACACCGACCCGGAGGGAACGCGCGGGAAACTGACGTACGACCGGCTCGTGCTCTGCGTGGGCAGCGTGAACAAGCTGCTGCCGGTGCCGGGCGTCGCCGAGCACGCGCACGGCTTCCGCGGCATGCCGGAGGCGCTGTACCTGCGCGACCACATCACCCGCCAGATGGAGCTCGCCGCCGCCGCGCGGGACGTGGAGACCTGCCGCGCCCGCTGCACGTTCGTGGTCGTCGGCGCGGGCTACACCGGCGTCGAACTCGCCGCGCACGGCAAGATGTTCACCGACGCGCTGGTCCGCAAGCGACCGCCGCGGCACGACATGCGCCCGCGCTGGCTGCTGCTCGACATCGCGGAACGCGTGCTCCCCGAACTCGACGTACGCCTGTCGGCCACCGCCGACCGCGTGCTGCGGCGGCGCGGCGTCGAGGTCCGCACCGGGACCTCCGTGAAGGAGGCCACGGCGGACGGAGTGCTCCTGGACGACGGGGAGTTCGTCGCCACCCGCACCCTCGCCTGGTGCGTCGGCGTGCGGCCCGACCCGCTCGTCGAGAGCCTGGAGCGGCCCCTTGAGCGGGGCAGGCTGCTCGTCGACCCGTACCTCAACGTGCCGGAGCATCCGGAGGTGTTCGCCTGCGGGGACGCCGCCGCGGTGCCCGATCTGCACAAGCCGGGGCAGTACACGCCGATGACCGCGCAGCACGCCTGGCGGCAGGGCGCCGCGGCGGGCCGCAACGTCGCCGCGTCGCTCGGCTTCGGCACCCGTGCCGCCTACCGCCACCGCGACCTGGGCTTCACCGTCGACCTCGGTGGTGTCCAGGCCGCCGCCAACCCGCTCGGCGTCCCGCTCGCGGGGCCGCTCGCCGGTGCCGTCACCCGCGGCTACCACCTGGCGGCGCTGCCGGGCAACCGGGTGCGGGTCGCCGCCGACTGGCTCCTGGACGCCGTACTCCCGCGCCAGGCCGTGCAGTTGGGCCTGGTCCGCTCGTGGACCGTGCCCCTGGACACCGGCTCGCCCGAGCTGCCCAAGGCGCCGAACCCGCGCACCAAGGAGGAACCCGCATGATCAGCAACAGTGAAATCGCCGACGTGGCACGTCAGTTGCGCGTCGACTCCGTACGAGCCGCGGCCGCCGCGGGCTCCGGGCACCCGACCTCTTCGATGTCCGCGGCCGATCTCCTCGCGGTGCTCATCGGCCGCCACCTCCACTACGACTTCGACCGGCCCGACCACCCCGGCAACGACCGTTTCATCCTCTCCAAGGGCCATGCGTCACCGCTGCTCTACGCCGCGTACAAGGCGGCAGGGGCGCTCACCGACGACGAACTCCTCACCTTCCGCGAGGAGGGCAGCAGGCTCCAGGGGCATCCGACGCCGCGGGCCCTGCCGTGGGTCGAGGTCGCCACCGGGTCGCTCGGGCAGGGGCTGCCCGTCGGCGTCGGCATGGCGCTGTCCGGCAAGCGGCTCGACCGGATCCCCTACCGCGTCTGGGTGCTGTGCGGCGACAGCGAGATGGCCGAGGGCTCCGTCTGGGAGGCGGCCGAGCACGCCGGGTACGAGAGCCTCGACAACCTCACCGCGATCGTCGACGTCAACCGGCTCGGCCAGCGCGGCCCGACCCGCCACGAATGGCGCCTGGACGCCTACGCCGACCGCTTCGCCGCCTCCGGCTGGCACGTCGTCGAGATCGACGGGCACGACATCGACGCCGTGGAACGGGCCTACAACGAGGCGGCGTCCACGGCCGGGCAGCCCACGGCGATCCTCGCCCGCACCGTCAAGGGCAAGGGCGTCGCGGCCGCCGAGGACCGCGAGGGCCTGCACGGCAAGCCGCTGCGCGACCCGGAGGCGGCGGTCCAGGAACTGGGCGGCGTGCGCGAGGTCCGCGTCCAGGTGCGCGGGCCCGCCGCCGCGCGCACGATGCACGCCGTGCGCAGCGGACACCTGGAACTGCCGCGCCACGAGGTGGGCGACGCCGTCGCCACCCGCACCGCCTACGGCCAGGCACTCGCCGCGCTCGGCACCGCACGCGGCGACGTCGTCGCACTCGACGGCGAGGTCAGCGACTCCACCAGGGCCGAGTACTTCGCCAAGGAACACCCCGACCGCTTCTTCGAGTGCTACATCGCCGAACAGCAACTCGTCGCGGCCGCCGTCGGGTTGGCGGCGCGCGGCTGGGTGCCGTACGCCTCGACGTTCGCGGCGTTCTTCAGCCGCGCCCACGATTTCGTCCGCATGGCGGCGGTCAGCGGCGCGGGCATCAACCTGGTCGGCTCGCACGCGGGCGTCGCCATCGGACAGGACGGCCCTTCCCAGATGGGCCTGGAGGACCTGGCGGCCTTCCGCGCCGTGCACGGCTCCACCGTCCTCTACCCGTGCGACGCCCACCAGACGGGGCGGCTCGTGGCGCAGCTCGCCGACCTCGAAGGCGTGCGCTATCTGCGCACGTCACGCGGCGACACCCCGGTCATCTACGGGCCGGGCGAGGAGTTCCCCGTCGGCGGCTCCAAGGTGCTGCGCGCCGGTGACTCGGACCGGCTCACCGTCGTCGCGGCGGGGGTGACCGTCCACGAGGCGCTCGCCGCCGCCGACGCGCTGGACGCCGAGGGCATCCAGGTCCGCGTCATCGACCTCTACTCGGTCAAGCCCGTCGACCGGCGGACCCTGCGCGAGGCGGCCGAGCGCACCGGCTGTCTGCTCACCGTCGAGGACCACAGGCCCGAGGGCGGCATCGGCGACGCGGTGCTCGACGCGTTCACCGACGGCAGCCCGGTGCCGCGCCTGGTGCGGCTCGCGGTGCGGTCGATGCCGGGCTCGGCCTCGCCCGCCGAGCAGCTGCGCGCGGCGGGCATCGACGCCGCGTCGATCGCGGCCGCGGCGCGGCTCCTCGTGGAGCAGGGCGTGGTGCGGTGAGCGCGGTCAGCGGCGCCGCGCCGCCCTGAACCAGGCGTTCGCCGCGGGCCGGAACATGAACGCCACCGCCGTCAGGACCGCCGCGAGATGCAGCACGCGGCTCGCGCCGAACAGCACGTCGAGGACGTCCAGATCGCGGAAGACATCGGCGAGCGCGTGCCCGTCGGCGAGCCACTGGACGGGGCCGATCACCAGGGACAACGTGCCCAGTACGCCGAGTCCGCCGGTCAGCGCCAGGCGCGCCCAGCCCGCCCCGCGGCGCATCCGCACCGCGACCAGCACGGCCGCCGAGAACACGGCCAGGCGCAGGGCCAGGCCGAACGCGATGCCGTCGGCGGACCCGTCGGCCGCGGCCCCGGCCACGGCGAGCACCGTCTCGAAGACGCCCGCGGCGACCGCGGTGAGCCAGAGCGCGAAGGCCGCTCTGACGGCGGTGGGGGCCGGTGGTTCCTCCGGACCGAGGAGCATGCGGGGCAGCAGCCGCGGCTCCTTGGTGTGCGGCAGCGGACGGGGGCGGGCGCCGGGCGCGGCGTGCGGGCGGTCCAGGTCGGCGTTCCGGTTCGGGTTCATGGCGGGCCTCACGATCGGGTCGCTGGTCGGTCGGACGGCATCGGGTCGCTGGTCCGGTCGGACAGCACCGATCCTTCCGGCCGCCGCGCTCCGGCACACGCCCGCCGTCCCCCCACTTCCGGTGGTGCCAACCACCCTCCCCACCAGGGTGAACACCACCGTGCGCACTGGTAGCCGTGCCGCAGGACCGGGCGCGGCCGGCCACCCCGCCGTACGCGCCCCCGGCCCGGCCCGCCGCGAGCCGCGCGCTACGCGACTGAGTGGCCGTCACCGGACCGACGAGGTTTGGCCAAGGCCCGGCGGGTCACCCGGACCCGGAGGTGGCCATGGCGAATACACCACGTAAACCCACAGACGCACGACGTGACGCGGAGCGTGACGGAGCGGAGCGCGAGCTGCCCGGCCCCATGGTGGTGCTGCGGTACGCACGCGATCAGCTCGCCGAACTCACCGGCATGGAGCCGGAGTCGGTGTCGTCCTTCGAACGCACCGACGAGGGCTGGGAGTTGGAGATCGAGGTGCTCGAACTGGCCCGGGTCCCCGACACGATGAGCCTGCTCGCGAGCTACGAGGTGAAGCTCGACCCGCGCGGCGAACTCACCGGCTACCGGCGGCTGCGCCGGTACGAACGGGGCCGCTCGGAACCGCGCGGCACCGGCCGCCAGTAAGCCGCTCCGGTCACACGTGTCGACGCCGTCGAAGTCCCGCACGGCGAAGCCCCATCCAGCGAGGCACCACGCAGCAAAGCACCACGCGGCGAAGCACCACCCAGCGAAACCCCATTCAGTGAAGTCCACCACGAGAAGGAGGACCGGTCGGCATGACCGTAGTCCCGGCACAGCAGTCCGGCGGCGGAGGCGGCAGTAGTGGCCTGTACGACGTCGTGGAGCTCATCCTCGACCGCGGGCTCGTCATCGACGCCTTCGTCCGCGTCTCCCTCGTCGGCATCGAGATCCTGAAGGTCGACATACGTGTCGTCGTCGCGAGCGTCGACACGTATCTGCGCTTCGCCGAGGCGTGCAACCGCCTGGACCTGGAGTCCGGGCCGCACAAGAGCCCCGGCCTGCCCGACCTGGTGGGTGAGATCACCGAGTCCGGCGCCCGCGGCAAGTCCAAGGGGGCGCTGTCCGGCGCGGCCGAGACCATCTCGGACGCCTTCAAGCAGGCCCGTGAGGAAGGCCAGGGCGAGGAACGCCCGCGCGCCCGGCGCTCCACCGCAGCCTCCCGCAGGAAGGAGGAGAAGGAGTGAGCACCTACATCTACGGCATCGCGGGCAGCTCGCACCCGGCGCTGCCCGACGGCATGGAGGGCATCGGCCGGCCGGCCTGTCTCGTACGCGTCCTCAAACACGGGGAGCTGGCCGCCATCGTCAGCGACGCCCCCGAGGACCTCAAGCCCAAGCGGCGCGACCTGCTCGCGCACCAGAACGTCCTGTCCGAGGCGGGCGCCGCGGGTGCCGTGCTCCCGATGCGCTTCGGCAGCCTCGCGCCGGACGACGAGGCGGTCGTCGCCGTCCTCGGGGAGCGCGCCGACCACTACGAGGAGCGTCTGAAGACCCTCGACGGCAAGGTCGAGTACAACGTGAAGGCCGCCCACGACGAACAGGCGGTGCTGCACCAGGTGCTCGCGGAGAACCCGGAGCTGCGCGCCATGGTGGAGGCCAACCAGCGCCAGGGCGGCGGCAATTACGAGCAGAAGCTGCAACTCGGCGAGATGATCACCAATGCCGTGCGGGCCCGCGAGGCGAGCGACGGCGTCGAGGTGCGGCGCGCCCTGGAACCGGCCGCCGAAGCGGTCGGCGTCGGCCCCGAGGGGACCGGCTGGCTGGCCAACCTCTCGTTCCTCGTGATCCGCAAGTCCGCCGACGGATTCCTCGCGGCGGTCGACGAACTCCGCTCCAGGGAACCGCACTTGGACCTGCGGGTGCACGGCCCGCTGCCCCCGTACAGCTTCGTCGACCCGGGGCCCGCGGAACCCGCGGGGTGACCCCATGGGACTGATCGGCGAACTGCTCCTGCTGCCCCTGGCCCCGGCCCGCGGCTCCCTCTGGGTGCTGAGACAAGTGGTCACCGAGGCGGAACGGCAGTACTACGACCCCTCGGCCATCCGACGCGAACTCTCCCTCCTCGAAGAACGCCTGGAGGCGGGCGAGATCGACGAGGCCGAGTTCGATCGGTGCGAGGACGAGCTCCTCGCCCGCCTGCAGCACAGGACAGGACAGGACTTCTAGGTGATGAACCGACTGGCAGTGGGCCTCGCCGTAGGCGCGGGGTATGTACTCGGACGTACGAAGAAGGCGAAGTTCGCGTTCGCCGTGGGGACGATGGTGGCGGGCAAGAGGCTCCATCTGAACCCCAAGGCGCTGGGCGCCCTGGTGACGCAACAGCTGCAGAACAACCCGCAGTTCAAGGAGATCGGCGACCAGCTGCGCGAGGATCTGCGGGGCGTGGGCAAGGCCGCGACGGGCTCGCTCGTCAATCGGCAGCTCGACGGCCTCGCCGACCGTCTGCACGACCGTACCCAGGGCGTCCAGGACCGGCTCTCCGGCGTCGTCCCCGAGGACGTCAAGGGCGGCGCGAAGGGCACGGCGAAGGGCGCCACCAAGGGCCGGATCGGCGGCCGCGACGAGCACGAAGAGCACGATGAACGGGACGAGCGCGACGAGCGCGACGAGGAAGCGGACGGCGACGAGAGCGGTACGGCGGAGCGGGACGAGGACGAGCGGTCCGGGCGTTCCCAGCGGCGCGGAAAGGCGCCGGCCAAGAAGACGGCCGCCAAGACCGCCGCGAAGTCCGTCCCCAGGTCCGCGCCGAAGGCGGCCGCGAAGAAGGCCCCGGCGAAGCGCACCCAGGGGACCAAGTCCGCCCAGGGGAACGGCAGGAAGAAGACCGCGGCGGCCGGCGGTGCCGCCCGCAGGACGGCTTCGTCGGCCCGCACGGGCGGCGGCCGGACGAAGGGAGACCGCGACCATGGCTGAGTCACCCCTGAGCAACATCGCGCGCGGCCCCGCCGTCGACCGCCTGAAGGACGAGGCGCAGGCCTACCTGATGGCCCAGGCGGAGCGCGCGCTCGTCGGCCTCGGCCACCGTCTTGGCGACGCCACCGGCAAGCTGAACGACATCGCGGACGGCACGAGCCCCGGCTTCGGCAAGCTCGCGCTCGACGCGGGCCGCAAGGTCGCCGAGGGCAAGGGTCCGGTGCGCAGCGCGCTCGAACTGGGCGGCAGCCACCTCAAGGACTCTGTGAAGGGTGCCTTCAAGAGCCTCGGCGGCAAGCGCAAGAAGGGCGGCGCGGGCCAGAAGCCGACGGTCATCATGGAGTTCATCGACGTCGGCGTGCCCCTCCGCGAGGCGTACGACCAGTGGACCCAGTACCAGGAGTTCTCCACCTTCGCCAAGGGCGTCAAGGGTGCCACCGTGGCGAGCGACACGGACTCGGACTGGAAGCTCAAGGTCTTCTGGTCCAACCGCAGTTGGAAGGCGCACACCACCGAGCAGGTGCCCGACCAGCGCATCACGTGGACCTCCGAGGGCGGCAAGGGCACGACGAAGGGCGTCGTCACCTTCCACCCGCTCGGCGAGAACCTCACCCGGGTGCTGCTCGTCATCGAGTACTACCCGAAGGGCCTCTTCGAGAAGACCGGCAACATCTGGCGCGCCCAGGGCCGTAGGGCCCGTCTCGACCTCAAGCACTTCGCCCGGCACATCTCGCTGCGCGGCGAGGCGAGCGACGGCTGGCGCGGCGAGATCCGCGACGGCGAGGTCGTCCGCAGCCACGAGGACGCGGTGGCGGAGGAAGAGAACGAGAACGAGAACGAGAACGACGCAGAGGCACGCGACGAAGAGGCACAGGACGAAGAGGCGTACGACGAGGACGGGGAGCTGGAGCCCGAAGACGAGCACGACGAGCACGACGAGGAGGGTGAACCCGAGGACGAGTACGAAGAGGAGTACGACGAGGACGAGCGGGAGGCCGAGCCCGAGGGCGAGTACGAGGACGAGGCCCGCGCGGAGGACGGCGACGAGGTCGACGCCGACGAGGAGGAGTACGCCGACGAGGCCGACGCGGAAGCCGACGCCGAAGAGGGCGAGCGGCGCGAGTACGCCGAGGCCGGCAGCGGCGGTGGGGGACGGGGCCGCCGATGACGGCGGCACCCGGACGGCTGCCCGACCCCTACGGACGCGACGGCGGCGGCGCCAACCTCGCCGACATCCTCGAACGCGTCCTGGACAAGGGCATCGTCATCGCCGGTGACATCAAGATCAACCTGCTCGACATCGAACTCCTCACCATCAAGCTCCGCCTCATCGTCGCCTCCATCGACAAGGCCAAGGAGATGGGCATCGACTGGTGGGAGGACGACCCGGCGCTCTCCTCGGGGGCGCGCCGCGCCGAACTCTCCCGGGAGAACGCCGAGTTGAAGCAGCGTCTGGCGGAGCTTGAGGAGCGGGGGGCCCTGGAGCCCGCCGATTCGTCGACCGAGAAGGAGCCACGTGCGCGACGCAAGCGATGACCTGCGATACGTCTACGCGGTGTGCCACCCGCCCGCCGCGCCCCTCGCCGCCGACCTCACCGGGGTCGGCGGCGTCCCGCCGCGCCAGCTCCGCCACGAGGGGCTGGTCGCGCTGGTCGGCCCCGTGCCGGAGCGGGACTTCGCCGCGGAGCCGCTGCGCGCGCACCTGGAGGACCTGGACTGGCTCGCCGAGACGGCCCGCGCCCACCAGCGCGTGATCGCGGCGCTCACCACCGTCACCTGCCCGCTGCCGCTGCGGCTCGCGACCGTCTTCCGGGACGACAGCGGCGTCCGCGCCATGCTCCAGGACGGTGCGGAGCGCTTCGAGCGCGTGCTGGCGCGGATCGACGGACGCGTCGAGTGGGGGGTGAAGGTCCATCTGGACGGCGAGGCGGCGGCGGGGGACGCCCCGCGGGCCGCGCCACAGCCGGACAAGCCCCGTTCCGGGCGCGACTATCTGCGCCAGCGGCGCAGTCAGCGTACGGCGCGGGAGGAGAGCTGGGAGCGGGCCGAGGGGTTCGCGCAGCGGCTGCACGACACCCTTTCGCTGCGCTCGGACGACGCGCGGCTGCACGCCCCGCAGGACGCCGCGCTGTCCCGGGCGCCGGGCAGGAACATCCTCAATGCCGCCTATCTGGTGCCCCGTTCGCAGTCGGAGGAGTTCGTCGAGCTCGTGGACCGCACGAAGGACGAGGAGCGGGAGGCGACGGGTCTGCGCGTGGAGCTCACGGGTCCCTGGGCGGCCTACTCCTTCACCGGCGACGACACGGATGCCGACGGTACGGAACACGGAGACGCGGCCCCCGACGGTAGGGAGTCCGCGTCATGACCGTCGTGGAGCGCCGTGAAGTCGCCCTGGTCGACCTGCTCGACCGGCTGCTCGCCGGCGGGGTCGTCATCGCGGGGGACATCACCCTGCGGATCGCGGACGTCGACCTGGTCCGCGTCGACCTCAACGCCCTGATCAGCTCGGTGAACGAACAAGTCCCCTCACCCTGGCCGGAGATGGAGTGAACCGTGGCCGCCGATCGCCGCAACCGCATGGACCTCGACCCCGACACCGTGGAGCGGGACCTCGTCAAACTGGTCCTGACCGTCGTCGAACTCCTCCGTCAGCTGATGGAGCGGCAGGCCGTGCGCCGCTTCGACACCGGTGATCTGACGGAGGACCAGGAGGAGCGGATCGGCCTCACGCTGATGCTCCTGGAGGACCGGATGGCCGAACTCCGGGACCGGTACGGGCTGCGGCCCGAGGACCTGAATCTGGACCTCGGGCCGCTTGGCCCCCTGCTTCCCAGGGACTGACGGGGGCTATGCCCCGACGGTCACCGGTCGGGGGGCGGTCACCACCTGTACCAACGGGACCTCGAACCCGAGGCCGTCGTGCTGCGCATCAGGAAGCCGAGCAGCCAGATGACGAGCACGGCAATGGCGATCCACCAGAGAACCTTCACGGCGAATCCCGCTCCGAAGAGGAGAAGGGCCAGCAGAAGGACCAGCAGAATGGGAACCATAGTGTCTACCTCCTGGCGACCGAGTGTCCCCAAACGGCAGTTCTACGCGTCCTGTCGAAGGGTGACACCGCCCTCGAAGGGCGGCACGCTCCGCTACTTCCGGCAGAGGACCTCGCCGTGCAGTACCGCGAACCAGGCGTCCTCCTGCTCGCCCCACTCCCGCCAGGCGTCGGAGACCGTTCGCAGCAGGGCCGCGTCGGCGTGACCACCCTCGACCGCGCGCTCGGCGTAGGCAGAGGCCACGGTGCGGTCGGCCCACAGGCCGCTCCACCAGGCGCGCTCCTCCTCGGTGGCGTAGCACCAGGTGGCCGCGGTCGCCGTGATGTCCGTGAAACCGGCCTCCAGGGCCCAGGACTTGAGACGGCGTCCCGCGTCGGGCTCGCCGCCGTTCGCACGGGCCACGCGCCGGTAGAGGTCCAGCCAGTCGTCCATGGCGGGGGTGTTGGGGTACCAGGTCATCGCCGCGTAGTCCGAGTCGCGCACCGCGACGATGCCGCCCGGCTCGCAGACCCGCCGCATCTCGCGCAGCGCCCGCACCGGATCGCCCACGTGCTGGAGCACCTGATGGGCGTGGACCACGCAGAAGCTGTCGTCGGGGTAGTCCAGGTCGTGCACGTCGGCGACCGCGAACTCGACGTTGTCCAGGCCGCGTTCGGCGGCCGTGGCGCGCGCCTGGTCCAGGATGCCCGGCGCGTGGTCCACGCCCGTGACGTGCCCGTCGGGGACCAGCGCGGCCAGGTCGGCGGTGATGGTGCCGGGACCGCAGCCGATGTCGAGGACTCGCATGTGCGGCTTGAGCGAACCGATCAGATAGGCGGCCGAGTTGGCGGCGGTGCGCCAGGTGTGTGAGCGCAGCACGGACTCGTGGTGTCCGTGCGTGTAGACGGCGGTCTCCTTCGGCATGGCGGCAGCTCCTTCGTGTACGGGTGTCAGGAACCGTACGCCGCCATGCCGAATAATGAGACCCGCGTATCAGTATGTGGTCACTGTGTGGTCATCGAATGGTCACCGCACGGGCGAGAGCGGCCGGTAGACGGTCAGCGCCTCCGGCAGCTTGTCCAGGAGCAGCGAACCGTGGACGTGCCGCACCTCGCCGTCGTACGCCACCGCCGTACCGGGACCGAGGCCGTCCACCCGCAGCCGGGGCAGCCGCGCGGCCGCCTGGGCGGGGGAGCGGACCTCGGGTCCGGTGACGGCGGCCGCGAGCAGCCGCGCGCCAGGCCTGCGCCCGCCGTGCACGATCCGCACGTCGAGCAGCCCGTCCGCCAGGTCGAGCCTGCGGCCCGGCGTGAGACCGGGCCTGTGGTAGGTGCAGTTGCCCGCGAAGAGCAGCCACAACGCCCGCTCCTTGCCCCGGAACTGGGCCACCATCGGCCGTTCGTCGGAGCGCAGCACCTTCAGCGCCGCGAGCACGGAGGCGGGCTTGCCGCCGACCCGCGGCGACCAGTGCTCGCGCAGCCGCACCAGCTCCGGGTACACGCCGAGGCTGAACGTATTGAGGAAGTACCCCTCCACCGCGGCCCGCTCGGGATCCTCGTCCGACCCCGCGGCGCCGGCGCCCGCCCCGTCCACGCCGCTGCTCCTGAAGCGGCCCACGTCGACGGCGACCGCCTCGCCCGCCTCCACCGCGCCCGAAAGATCGCGGGCGTCCTCGACCCCCAGGTCGTACGCGAAGTGGTTGAGCGTGCCGCCGGGCAGCACCGCGAGCGGTATCCCGTGCTGGAGGGCGACCGTCGCCGCGGCGTTGACCGTGCCGTCGCCGCCGCACACGCCGAGGACCCGCGCGCGGGCCGCGGCCTTGTCCAGCTCGGCGACCAGATCGTCCGGTTCGGCGACGACGACCTCCGCCTCGGGCAGCGCGGAGTGCAGCGCCTTGACGCGGTCCGCGGTGCCCGCCCCCGCATTGGCGACCAGGACGAGACCCGCGCCGCCGGGCAGCGCGGGAGCCGCCACCCGGGGACGTCCCGGCGGCGCGAGCTGCGCCCGGGTCGGCACCAGACCGCGCACCGCGAACGCCGCGCCCGCGCCGAGCGCACCGCCCACCAGGACGTCGCTCGGGAAGTGCGCCCCGGTGTAGACACGGGACGCCGCGACGGCGGCGGCGAGCGGCGCGACGGCCGCGCCCCAGGCCCGCGATTCGAGCGCCACACCCGTCGCGAAGGCGACGGCGGACGCCGCGTGGCCCGAAGGGAACGACGTGGTGACCGGCTGCCGTTTGAGTTGCCGGATCAGCGGCACCGCGTCGAGCAGCGGCCGGGGGCGGCGCACCGAGCGTTTGCCCAGCGTGTTGATGGTCGCCGAGGCGAGGGCGAGGGAGGCGATGCCGCGCAGCGCGGCGCGCCGGGCCCGGGGGGTGCGGGTCGCGGTGATGCCCGCGGCCGCCGCGACCCACAGCGCGCCGTGGTTGGCGCTGCGGCTCAGCCGGGGCAGCACGCGGTCGCCGCCCGGCCAGTGCCGTACGGCCACCGCCTCGAAGACCTTGCGGTCGAGCCCGACCAGGCGGGACTTGAACGGGCGGTGTCCGGCGGCGGCGATGGACAGGTCGATGTCGGAGACGTCCGAGGAGTCAGGGCGCATGGACCCTCGCGTACCCCGAGCGTCGCGATTCAGGCCATCGGCGCCGGGAACCGCAGGTGGGAGGTGCGGCGGCGCGGACCGGGCCCCCGGCGGGAAACGGTTTGCCCGCGGGGCGTCCCGACCCGGACAATCACCGCCATGGGACATCTGGAAGCCGCGCACATCGAGTACTACTTGCCGGACGGGCGGGCGCTGCTCGGTGACGTCTCCTTCCGGGTCGGCGAGGGCGCGGTCGTCGCCCTGGTCGGGGCGAACGGCGCGGGCAAGACCACCCTGCTCCGGCTGATCTCCGGCGAACTCCAGCCGCACGGCGGCAGCGTCACGGTCACCGGCGGGCTCGGCGTGATGCCGCAGTTCGTCGGCTCGGTGCGCGACGAGACCACCGTGCGCGACCTGCTCGTCTCCGTCGCCACGCCGCGCATCCGCGAGGCCGCCAAGGCCGTGGACGCCGCCGAGCACAAGATCATGACGGTCGACGACGAGGCCGCCCAGCTCCAGTACGCCCAGGCGCTCTCCGACTGGGCGGAGGTCCAGGGCTACGAGGCGGAGACGCTGTGGGACATCTGCACCACGGCCGCGCTCGGCGTCCCCTACGACAAGGCGCAGTTCCGCGAGGTCCGCACGCTCTCCGGCGGTGAGCAGAAGCGGCTCGTCCTGGAGTCGCTGCTGCGCGGCTCCGACGAGGTCCTCCTGCTCGACGAGCCGGACAACTACCTGGACGTACCCGGCAAGCGCTGGCTGGAGGAGCGGCTCAAGGAGACCCGCAAGACCGTCCTGTTCGTCTCCCACGACCGGGAGCTGCTGGCCCGCGCCGCCGAGAAGATCGTCAGCGTCGAGCAGAGTCCGGGCGGCGCCGACGCCTGGGTGCACGGCGGCGGCTTCGAGACGTTCCACGAGGCCCGCAAGGAGCGCTTCGCGCGCTTCGAGGAGCTGCGCAGGCGCTGGGACGAGAAGCACGAGCAGCTGAAGAAGCTGGTCCGCAACCTGCGCCAGGCCGCCGAGATCAGCCACGAGCTCTCCTCGCGGTACCAGGCGGCCCAGACCAGGCTGCGCAAGTTCGAGGAGGCGGGACCGCCGCCCGAGCCGCCGCGCGAGCAGGACATCACCATGCGCCTCCAGGGCGGCCGCACCGGTGTGCGCGCCGTGACCTGCGAGGGCCTGGAGCTCACCGGGCTGATGCAACCCTTCGACCTGGAGGTCTTCTACGGCGAGCGGGTCGCCGTCCTCGGCTCGAACGGCTCGGGCAAGTCGCACTTCCTGCGGCTGCTCGCCGACGACCCCGACCACCCGGTGAAGCACACCGGGGCCTGGAAGCTCGGCGCGCGCGTCGTGGCGGGCCACTTCGCGCAGACCCACGCCCACCCCGAGCTGCTCGGCCGCCCGCTCCTGGACATCCTGTGGCGCGAGCACGCCCAGGACCGCGGCGCCGCCATGTCACGCCTGCGGCGGTACGAGCTGACGGCCCAGGCCGAGCAGAACTTCGAGCGGCTCTCCGGCGGCCAGCAGGCCCGCTTCCAGATCCTCCTGCTCGAACTGGAGGGCTGCACGGCGCTGCTCCTGGACGAGCCGACCGACAACCTCGACCTGGAGTCCGCAGAGGCCCTCCAGGAAGGCCTCGAAGCCTTCCAGGGCACGGTCCTCGCCGTCACCCACGACCGCTGGTTCGCCCGCTCCTTCGACCGGTACCTGGTCTTCGGCAGCGACGGCAAGGTCAGGGAGACCCAGGAGCCGGTGTGGGACGAGCGGCGGGTGGAGCGCGCGCGGTAGCCAGGGGGCGCGCTAGCCCGGGGGCGCCCCGACCACGCGCGGTGCATCCTGGGTAGGGAGGCCCGAACGGGTACCCGGGGCAGGGAGCGACGTGCCGGAGCGGCCGGAGCGATCGAGGAGGCGGAGCGTTCGATGGACGGAGTCGACCCGGGCCGGCTGGACGACCAGCAGCTCATCAAGGAGCTGGAGACGATCCACCGCACCCGCCACACCACCCTGCTGCACGGTTCGGACGACGCCCTGCGGGTGCACGGCGACCGCATGGCGCTCCTGGAGGGCGAGTATCTGCGCCGCCACCCGCGCAGGTCGGTCGCCGCGGGGCGGACCCGGGCGGGCGCGCGGGAGCGGGAGAAGCAGGAGAAGGGGAACGGCGACTCATGACGGACGACCAGCGGCACGACACGAGCGGCGCGGACGGCACGAGCGGTACTGGTGGGCCGGGCGGCGCGGCCGATCCCGCGCTGCTCGACCGGCACGCGCAGGCCCTCGGCCTGTTCACCGACCGGGTGCACGCCGTCCGCGCCGACCAGTGGGACGCGCCGACGCCCTGCACGGAGTGGACCGTGCGGGACCTCGTCGCCCACCTCACCGGCGAACAGCTGTGGGTGCCCCCGCTCGTCCGCGACGGCGCCACCACCGCGTCGGTCGGGGACGCCTTCGACGGCGACGTGCTCGGCTCCGACCCCGTCGCCTCCTGGGACACCGCGGCCGCCGCGTCCCGCGCGGCGTTCCGCGCTCCGGGCGCCCTGGACCGCACCGTCCACCTCTCCTTCGGCGCCACCTCCGCCGCCTTCTACTGCGGGCAGATGACCACCGACCTCGTGGTGCACGCCTGGGACCTGTCCAGGGCGATCGGCGCCGACGAGTCGCTGCCGGCCGCGCTCGTCGACTTCTCCGTACGCGAAGTCGAGCCGTACGCCGCCGAGTTGGCCGGCAGCGGTCTCTTCGTCGCCGCGGTCGAGCCGCCGTCGGACGCCGACGCGCAGACGAGACTGCTCGCTCTCCTCGGCCGCAGGGCGTGATGCCGGCCGCCGGGTGCGAAGCGCTCCCGGCGGCCGGCGATCAGCGCGGGAAGCGGTTCGTCACCTTGGTGAACTCCGCGAGCAGCGCGTCGCGGAACGCCTTGAGGTCGTCCGGCTTCCGGCTGGTGATCAGCGTGTTGGGGCCGTCGGCGCAGACGTGCACCGGCTCGTCGACCCAGCTGCCGCCCGCGTTGCGGATGTCGGTGCGCAGGCTCGGCCACGAGGTCAGCGTCCTGCCGCGCAGGACGTCCGCCTCGACGAGCGTCCACGGCGCGTGACAGATCGCCGCCACCGGCAGACCCAGCGCGAAGAACTCCTTCACGAACCCCACGGCCTGCCGGTCCGTGCGCAGGAGGTCCGGGTTGGCGACGCCGCCGGGCAGGACGAGACCGTCGAACGCCTCGGCGCCGACGTCGCCCACGACCTGGTGCACGCGGAAGGTGTCCGCCTTGTCGAGGTGGTGGAACGCCCGCACCTGGCCGGGCTCCGTCGACACCAGGACGGCCTCGCCGCCCGCGTCCGTCACGGCCTGCCAGGGATCGGTCAGTTCGACCTGCTCGACGCCCTCGGGCGCCACGAGAAATGCGATGCGCATGGGAGGGTTCAACGTCCTTTCTCTGCACGTGATCCGTGTACGTGACGGCTGTAGGTGATCCGTACGCGAGCCGCGGTCAGGCCCCGGCGATTCCCGGCCAGCCGTCGGGATCCGCGCCGCTGATGTCGGCGAGCGCGGACGACGGATCCTGGGTCAGCGCCAGATCGCCGAGGCTGATCATGCCCACCGGGCGGCCGTCCTCGACGACCGGCAGCCTGCGGACCGCGTGGTCGCGCATCAGGCCGACGGCGGCGGACACCGCGTCGTCGGGCGTCACCACCACCGGGTTGGGCGTGCAGATCGCCTGCGCGCTGACCGTCAGCGGATCGGCGCCGTCGGCCACGGCGCGCAGCGTGATGTCCCGGTCGGTGAGCACACCGAGCACCCGGCCGTCGGTGGCGACGAGCACGTCGCCGATGTCCTGGGCGCGCATGAGCTGTGCGGCTTCGACGAGGGAGGCGTCGGGACGCACCGCCACGACGCCGGTCGTCATGACGTCCCTTACGAAATCTGCCATCGTTCCGGCCCTTCCCGCGTACGTCTGTCGTTCCTGAGTGCGTCTAGGTCCTGAGCGTCTTGAGTGTCACCCTGGCCGGGTTCCCCTGTGGCACAGGGCTATGCGTCCTGGCCCGCCGTCACGCGGAAGGTTCGTCCCGACGCGCGTTTGTCCCGCCAGGCGGGGGAGACCCGGCTCCCACACCCCCACGACATGGGGAGGGCAGGGTTCATGGCGGTTCTCGCCGTATTCATTCCGCTGGTCATGCTGGGCGTGATCCTGGCACTCGGCCGCTACGAGGAGTTCCTGCTGCCGCCCGCACAGCGGCCGGACGAGGTGGACGGCGTGCCACGCCACGCCCCGTAGCCGCCCTCAGCGCCGGCCTTCGCCCTTCCTGCCCCCGCCCGGCAGGAATTCCTGGACCTTCGCCTTCAGGCCCTGCCTGACCATCGACGCCCGGTCCGCGTCCCCCTTGAGGATCGAGGCCGCCGTCGCCTCCATCTGCTCCCACGTCGCGTGCGGCGGGATCGGCGGCACCGCGGGGTCGGTGCGGAACTCCAGGACCGCGGGCCCCTCCGCGTCGAGCCCGGCCCGCCAGGCCGCCTCGACGTCCTCGGTCCTCTCCACCCGGATCCCGGTCAGACCGAGCGAGCGGGCGAACTCCGCGTAGGGCACGTCCGGGAGCGACTGCGAGGGCAGGAACGACGGGGCGCCCTCCATGGCCCGCATCTCCCAGGTCACCTGGTTCAGGTCCTGGTTGTTCCAGATGCCGACGACGAGGCGCGGATCGTCCCAGAGGTGGCGGTACTTGGCGGCAGTGATCAGCTCCGCCATGCCGTTCATCTGCATCGCGCCGTCGCCGACGAGCGCGATCACGGGCCGGTTGGGGTGCGCGAACTTCGCCCCGATCGCGTACGGCACGGCGCAGCCCATCGTGGCGAGCGTCCCCGACAGCGAGGCGCGCATGTCGCCGCGGATCGTCAGATGGCGCGCGTACCAGTTCGCCACCGACCCCGAGTCGGCCGTCAGGATCGCGTTGCGCGGCAGCAGCGGGTCGAGGGCGTGCGCCACGTACTCCGGGTTCAGCGGGTCCGCGGTCAGCCCGGCCCTGCGCTCCATCACCCCCTGCCAGCGGGTGACGTTGGCGCAGATCTCGTCGTACCACTCGCGGCCGGTCTTCCTGCGGCTCTCGTCGATCAGCGGGATCAGCTCGCGCAGCGTGGCCCGCGCGTCGCCGACGAGGTTCACCTCGTACGGATAGCGCATCCCGACCATGTGCGGGTCGATGTCGATCTGCACGCCGCGCGCCCTGCCGAACTCCGGCAGGAACTGCGCGTAGGGGAAGCTGGACCCGATGGTCAGGAGCGTGTCGCAGTCGCGCATCAGCTCGTAGCTGGGGCGGGTGCCGAGCAGGCCGATCGAGCCGGTGACGTACGGGAGTTCGTCGCTCAGCGCGTCCTTGCCGAGCAGCGCCTTCGCGACGCCCGCGCCGAGCACCTCCGCGATCTCCTGGACCTCGGCGCGGGCGCCCGCCGCGCCCTGGCCGATCAGGATGGCCGCCTTGTCACCGGAGTTGAGGACCTCGGCGGCCCGGTCGAGCGCGGTCGGCGAGGGCAGCGCGGTCCAGGCGCTGCGGTCCAGGCTGGAGGGGACCATCTTGAACGCGTGCGGGGGCGGGCTGTAGTCGAGCTCCTGGACGTCGCCGGGGACGATGACGGCGGTCGGGCAGCGGCGCGCGTACGCGGTGCGGATGGCCCGGTCGATGACGTTCGGCAGCTGCTCGGGGACCGTCACCGTCTCCACGAACTCGGACGCCACGTCCTTGAACAGCGTGTGCAGATCGACCTCTTGCTGGTACGAGCCGCCCATCGCACTGCGGTGTGTCTGGCCGACGATCGCGAGCACCGGCACATGGTCGAGCTTCGCGTCGTACAGGCCGTTCAGGAGATGCACCGCGCCGGGGCCCGACGTGGCCACGCACACCCCCAGACGCCTGCCGAACTTGGCGTATCCGACGGCTTCGAACGCGGACATCTCCTCGTGCCGCGACTGCACGAACCGGGGCGTGTCCTCCGCCCTGCCCCACGCCGCCAGCAGGCCGTTGATGCCGTCGCCGGGATAGCCGAATACCTGCTCGACGCCCCAGGCACGCAGCCTCTCCAGGATGTGGTCGGAGACCTTGACGCTCATGACGTAACCCTCCGCAGGGGTCGGGGAAAGGCGGTCACGTCCGGGTGTCCGGCACGACCCGGCGGAAACCTCGCGGTGTTTGGCCCCACGAGTGCGGGGCAGGCGAAGAGGAGTGCTTCGGACAGGAGGCACGTCCGTGGGAGCGGCAGGTATGCCGTCCCCGGGTGTGCTTCGTCGTACTCCGACACGCGCTCGTACTCCCACGGTGACCGTCCAGTCAAGGCACGCACCTATTGAGGGAGTTGCGACGCAGCATGCGATCCCACACGACCACCGTTCCGACCGTCCCGGCCAGGAACGCTCCGACCGTCCCGGCCAGGAACGCGAGCACCGCACCCGCCAGGACCAAGCGGCATCCGCACGACGACGCCCCGGACACCGCCGCCGCCTTCGAGCGGCTCGTCGAGATGCCGGAGGGTCCCGAGCGGGACGCCCTGCGCCAGGAAGTCGTCGAGGTGTGGCTGCCCATGGCCGAACGTCTCGCGGGGCGCTTCCGCAACCGCGGCGAGTCCCTCGACGACCTGCGTCAGGTCGCGGCCCTCGGTCTGGTCAAGGCCGTCGACCGCTACGACCCGCGCCGCGGCACCGCGTTCGAGAGCTACGCCGTGCCGACCGTCACCGGTGAGATCAAACGTCACTTCCGCGACCACATGTGGACCCTGCACGTGCCGCGCCGCGTCCAGGACCTGCGCAACCGGGTGCGCTTCGCCCGCCAGGACCTCGCCCAGACGGTGTCGGGACGCGCGCCGACCACCGCCGAGATCGCCGAGCACGCCCAGATGAGCGAGGAGGACGCCAAGGCCGGTCTGGAGGCGCTGGACAGCTTCACCGCGCTCTCCCTCGACGCGGAACTCCCCGGCAGCGAGGACGGTTACTCGCTCAGCGACGCCCTCGGCGGCCCCGACCCCGCGCTCGACGTCGTCGTCGACCGCGAGTCCGTCAAGCCGCGCATCGCCCAACTGCCCGAGCGCGAGCGCACCATCCTCTACATGCGGTTCTTCGGCGACATGACCCAGAGCCGCATCGCGGACGAGATGGGCATCTCGCAGATGCACGTCTCACGCCTGATCACCCGCTGCTGCGACCGGCTGCGCGACCAGGTCATGCGGGACGCCGCGTAACGCGGGCCGACATGCAGGAACCGCCCCGGAGTCAAGGATCCGGGGCGGTTCCTGCGGACGCGGGGCCCGTCAGGCGGCGTTCTGCGTCTCCTGCGGCGCGGGGGCCTCCTGCGGCTGCGGCTCCGGCGCCCTGCGGTGCCGGAGCCAGCGGACGCCCTCGTGCAGCAGGGTGATCGAGAAGGCGATGCCGAGGCCGAGCGCGACACCGAGCAGCGGCTGGTCCTCGAACGCGGCGCCGCCCACGTAGCCGAGGCAGGCCGAGTAGATCGCCCAGGACGACGCGGCGATGGCGTCGAAGAAGGTGAAGGAGCGGCGCGGGAAGCCGGTGGCGCCGGTGGTCAGGGTCGCCGCGGTGCGGCCGCCGGGAATGTAGCGCGCGACCACGAGCACCAGGCCGCCGCGCTCCTCCAGCATCCGGCCCACCCGGTCGTACGCCTTGCGGCTGCGGCTGTCGGGCTTCAGCTTGGCGAAGATCTTCTGGCCGGACGCACGGCCGATCCAGTACGAGATGTGGTCACCGGTGAAGGCACCGATGGCGGCCACGACAATCACGAGCACGAGCTGGGGATCGCCGGTGGAGGCGGCGAACACTCCCAGGGTGATCACCAGCGTCTCGCTGGGGACCACCGGGAAGAAGCCGTCCAGTGCGGCGATGCCGAAGAGCACCAAGTACACCCACGGAGTGGTGACGAAGCCTTCGACTGCATGGATGATCGCGTCGTTCATGACGACCAGCGTAGGAATCGGGACCGGCGCCGCGCTGCGCACGATCGGCACGACTTACCCCTGACTTTCGTCGAGTGCCCGGCGGCCCGCCGCACTCCTTAAGGAGGAGCCCGACCCTCACCCGGGCGGGGGGCAAGCGCGCGCGGGTGGGTCCCGGGCACGCTCTGATGGGCTCATACGGCCAGGTCCTGGGTACGCACAGTCGCGAAGGGACAGAAAGCCACGTGAGCGCACGGAGGTACGCATGCGGCGGACGGACTCCGAAGGGCGCGGGCCCGTCCGGTACGGGCCGCCCCCACCGGAGCCAGGGCTACCGGTCCTGCCCGAACTGGCGGCCGCCGCCGCGGCGGCGGCGGGCAGGTCCCACGGCGAACCCCCGGGCGGGGGTCCCGCGCTCCTCGACGCCGCCCGCGGCTACTGGGCCCGGCGCGGACTGCCCGCCGAGCGCGACCACGTCGTCGCGGCCCCCGGCGCCCCGACCCTGCTGCTCGCGCTGACCGCGGCGCTCGGCGGCGACGTCCTGCTGCCCCGCCCCTGCCCGGCCTGGTGGGCGCCCCAGGCGCGGCTGCTCGGCCGCGCCGTCTACCACGTGCCGACCCCCGCCGAGTGCGGCGGCGTCCCCGACCCTTACGCGCTCCTGGAGACCGTCCGCCGGGTCCGCGCCGAGGGGGGAAGCCCCCGGCTCCTGGTGCTCTCCGTCGCCGACGACCCGACCGCCACCGTGCCGCCGCCCGACGTGTTGCACGAGGCCGTCGAGGCGGCCGCCGACCAGGGCCTGCAGGTGATCAGCGACGAGACCTGGCGCGACACCCTGCACCGGCCCCGCGACACCGTCCTAATCGGCCCCGCGGAGATGGACCACGCGCGCGTGACGGTCATCGCCGACCTCTCCGGGGCCTTCCTGCCCCCGGCGCTGCCCGCGGCCGTCGCGCGCTTCCCCGCCACGGCCGCGGGCAGCGCGCTGCGGGCCCGCACCCTGGACGTCCTCACCGCGCTCGGCGCCGTACCCGGCGGCCCCGCCGCGGCCGCCGCGGCGTACGCGCTCGGGGAACCCGACGAGATCTGCGAACGCCTCGCCGCGGCCGTCCGGCTGCACGCGCGCGTGGCCGGCGCCGCGCAGCGCGCCGTGCTCGCCGCGGGCGGCCTGGCCAGACCCCCGCAGGCCGGCCGGCACCTGTACGCCGACCTCGGCCCGCTGCGCCCCGCGCTCGCCGCGCGCGGCGTCGGCGACGCGCAGGACCTGGAGGACTTCCTCGGCGAACGGCTCGGCATGCCCGCACCCGGCGGCCACCGATTCGGCGACGCGATCGACGCCCTGCGCGTACGCCTGTCCACGGGGCCGCTGCTCGGCTCGACCCCCGAGGAACGCGTCGCGTCCCTCGGGGCACCCGACCCGCTCGAACTGCCGCACGTGGAAAGGGCGTTGAGCATGCTCGGAGCCGCCTTCGACGATCTCCGCGCGGAAGCACAGCGAATGGAGCCTCCTCGGTGACTCAGCCGACGCAGCAGACCCGACAGGCGCAGCAGCCGCAGCAGGCTGAGCGGACACGACAGGCACAGGGGGGTCGGACGGCCGGTCCGCCCGCCTCCCCGGCCGCGCCCGCCCCGTACGCACCCGCCGCGCCGTACGCACCCGGCGGGGTCCGCACGTGGCCCAAGTCGTTCGCCGACCGGCTGACCGCCCCGCTGCCCGGACTGCGCGCCTTCGCGCGGTTCGCCCGTGAGGGCGCTCTGCGGCCGCGCCCCGCCGGGCTCGCCGACATCCAGCGGCTGCCCTTCGACCCCGGCCCGCTGCCCCGCGTCGACGCGGGCACCGTCGCCGTCACCTGGGCGGGACACGCCAGTTGGGTGCTGCGCATCGGCGGGCTCACCGTGCTCACCGACCCCGTCTGGTCCCGCAAGATCCTCGGCACCCCGGCCCGCGTCACGCCGGTCGGCGTCGCCTGGAGCGCCCTGCCGCGCGTCGACGCGGTCGTCATCAGCCACAACCACTACGACCATCTGGACGCCCCGACCCTGCGCAGGCTCCCCAGGGACACCCCCGTCTTCGTGCCCGCGGGACTCGGCCGCTGGTTCACCCGCCGCCGCTTCAGCCGGGTCACCGAGCTCGACTGGTGGGAAGGGGCCGAACTGGGCGGCGTGCGCTTCGACTTCGTGCCCGCGCACCACTGGTCCAAGCGGTCCCTGGTCGACACCTGCCGCACGCTGTGGGGCGGCTGGGTGCTCACCGACGCGTGCGGGCAGCGGGTCTACTTCGCGGGCGACACCGGGTACGGCCACTGGTTCGAACGGATCGGCGCCCGCTACCCCGGCATCGACCTCGCGCTCCTGCCGATCGGCGCGTACGACCCGAGGTGGTGGCTCAGCGACGTGCACTGCGACCCGGAGGAGGCGGTCCGCGCCGCCACCGACCTCGGGGCGCGGCGGATGGCACCCATGCACTGGGGCACGTTCCTGCTCTCCGCGGAGCCGGTGCTCGAACCGCTCACCCGGGTGCGTACGGCATGGCAGCAGGCGGGCCTGGCCCGCGAGGACCTGTGGGACCTGCCGGTGGGGGCCTCGCGGGTGCTCGCGGCCTGAGCACCCCGGGCGGGGCGTGGCGTGGCGGCTAGGACGCCGAGTGCCGGAGCCTGCGCCACACCGTCGGCGCCACGCTGATGAGCACCGTCAGGCCGACCGCGACCGCGACGCCCTGCCACGGCTCCCTGAAGAGGGAACCGCCGAGGATGCCGATCAGCTGGTACGTCACCGCCCAGGCCAGACACGCGGGCGCGTTGCCGCGCGCGAACCTGCGCAACGGCATCTTCGCCATCAGACACGCCAGCATCACCGGGATCCGGCCCGCAGGAACGAGCCGGGACAGCACGAGGACCATCACCCCGTGGTCGTCGAGCTTCTCCTGCGCCTGCCGCAGCCGCTCCTCCGGCGCGCGGTCGCGGATCGCCGCGAGCCAGCGCGAACCGTTCTTCGAGCGCATGCCGCGCCGCCCGAGCCAGTACAGGCCCATGTCGCCGATGAACGCGGCGAGCGCCGCGACACCGAAGACGATCAGCAGCGAGAACGGCGACGTCTGGTGGAAGGCGACCACCGCCGCCGAACTCACCAGCGCGCCCGTCGGCACCACCGGCACCAGCGCGCCGATCACCACCAGCAGGAACAGCGAGGGATAGCCCACCGCCTGCTGGGTGCTCTCCGGCGTCACGTGGGCCGCCGCGGCCCACATCACTTGGCGACCTCCGGGCGCACGCTCTCGCCGTGCGCGAGCCGGTGCACGCTCACCTCCGGCGCGAGACGGGCCGCCTGGCGCACGAACTCCTGCCCCGGCGTGTGGAATTCATGGGGGCGCACGGCGTCCATCCCGATCGGCCAGTACGTTCCGTAGTGCACCGGGACCGCGCTGCGCGGCGCGATCCTGGCCAGCGCCTCGGCGGCGCGGGAGGGGTTCAGATGGCCGTGGCCGAGGTAGGGGCCCCAGCCGCCGACCGGCAGCAGCGCCACGTCCACCTCGCCGACCTCCGCCGCCATCCCGTCGAAGAGCCCGGTGTCGCCCGCGAAGTACGTGCGGGCCTCGCCGGTCACCACGAAGCCCAGCGCGGGGGAGAGGTGCGGGCCCACCGGCAGCCGCCGCCCGTCGTGCAGCGCGGTGACCACGCGTACGACGAGGTCGCCGATCCGCACCTCGTCGCCCGGCGCGACCTCCGTGAAGCGCAGCCGGGGGAGCCTGCGGGCAAGCCCCGGCACCGAACGCGCCGCCCCGCGCGGGACCAGCGCACGCGTGCCCGGCGTGAGCCGGGCGAGCGACGGTACGTGCAGATGATCGGCGTGCAGATGCGAAAGGAGCACGACGTCGGCGACGGCGGCGCCCGGCGGTGGCGGCGCGCCCCTGCGGCGGCGCAGATGCGCCAGGCGGCGGGCGAACAGGGGGTCTGTCAGTACGCGGACGCCCGAGTCCTCGACCGTGCAGGTGGCGTGGCCCCACCATGTGACCTCGACGGGCACCCGGTTCCTCCTTCGTGCGACTGTCTCCGAGCCTACGGCCAGGAGTAGTGTCCATGGCTGACGCAGAGGTGAGCAGGGGTGAGGGGGACACCATGGAGGACGCCGCGGGCACCGGTACCGGAACCGGTACGCGCTCCGGCTCCGTCACCGGCCTCGCCGTGGTGCGGGTGGCGGCGATCGCCAGCCTGACGCCCCTGGAGGAGCTGGAGGCCGACCCCTTCCTCGTCGACTCCCGCAGCCAGCACGCGATGTGCGCGCGGTGGGCGGCCGAACGGGGCTACGTCGTCACGCGCGAACTCGTCGTACGGGGCCTGCGCGCCGACCACGCCGTGCTGTGGGGGGACGTCGAGGCGGGCCTCGTGGACCTCTTCGTCGTACCGAGCCGCCGCGTCCTGGAACGGGCGCTGCGTTCCGCCGACGAGTTCACCGCGGAGTGCGTGCGGCGAGGGGTGCGGGTGGAGACCGCGGGGCTCGCGGAGCCGGCGTACGACTCCGAGATGAAGGCGCACGTGCATCGGCGGCTTTCCATGCCTACGGCGGGGTACGACGGCCGCTAGGGTTTCGGCACCGACGAGACTGTGGCACGGCCCCCTGCCCTCCGCCCCGTCACGCCCCCCTCTGCCCCTCTGCCCCCCCTGCCCCTCGGCACACCGCGAACCCCCTCCGCGACCAGCCTCTCCCCAGATCCCGCCCCCGCCCGCAACGCGATGCCCCTCGGCAGGCTGGCTCCACCCCGCCGCTCCGCACCGCCACCCGCGCGGCTACAGCCCGCCGCCACCTCGCCCACATTCCCGGCCGCTCCGCGGCGCGCCTTCCCACCCGCCCGCCCGGTCATCGACCTCGGCCCCGCCACTCCGAACGGCCCTGCTCCGCGGCGACCAGCTTCCCCGTGGCTGCCGCCCTGCACCACCGGCCGCCGCTCCGCGCCGCCAAGCCCCGTGGCTGCTGCCCCCGCCACGGCTCACCCACATTCCCGGCCGCTCCGCGGCGCTTTTCCCACCCGCCCGCCCTGCTATCCACCTCGGCACCGTCACCCCGCCCCCGCCACTCCGCGCCGCCAAGCCCCCGTGCCTGTCGCCCTCGGCCCTCCGCTCCGTGCCGCCGTCCCCACCAGCCCACCCGGTCATCCGCTTCAGAATCGCCACCCCGAACCCCACCGCTGTGCGCCGCCAAACCGGGTGGCTACTGCCCTCCGCGACAGCCCACCTACATTCCCGCCCGCCCGGTTGTCCGCCTCGGCCCCGCCCCCGAACCGCGCCTCCCCGTGGCTGCTGCCTCCCCGCCCGCCCGCATCCCCGGCCGCTCCGCAGCGTTGCTATCCACCTCGACGACACCCCCGCACCCCGCCGCCCGCGGCAACGCCCCCGTGGCCGCCGCGCCTAACCACAACCCCCGCCACCCCACAGCGCCCCTCCGGTACGGAGTGTTGGGTGGGCGGGTGGGGAAGATCTGCCGCGGAGCGGCGGCTTGTTGGAGTGGAAGGGGCGGGGAGCAGGGATACGGGGCGGAGGCGGGGGCTTGGGGCGTGGGGGATCGTGGGGTGCACGGGGACTGTGGGGTGCACGGGGGAATGTGGGTGGGATCTTGGTGGGGGAAGGGGTGTGGGACGCTGGTGTCCGGTTCGGGTGGAAACGTGAGGTGGCACGGCGTGAGCGGCGTAGGCGGCGCGGGGCAAGAGCGGTGGCGCAGAGCCGGCAGCACGCTCTGGCGCGTGGTGGCCGTATGGGCCGTCAGCACGCTGACGATGCTCGTACTCGCCGGCATCCTCCCGGACTTCAAGCTCCAGTCCGACGACGGCGACAGCGCCACCCGCATCGCCGTCACCGCCGCCCTCGGCGCCGGTGCCTTCGGCGTGCTCTCGGCCGTGGTGTGGCCCCTCCTCGTCCGCGCGCTGCTCCTCGTACCCGCTCTCGTCCTCGGACTGCTCGCCTTCTTCCTCAACGGGTCCCTGCTGCTCGTCGCCCTGCGGCTGATCCCGGAGGGGAGGGGCGAGGTCGGCGTGGAGACCGCGGTCGTCGTGGCCGCGGTGATGTCCGCCGTCGCCTCCGCCACCGGCGGTGCCCTCGCCGTCCGGGACGACGACGCCTACCGGCGCCGGCTCTACCGGCTCGCCGACCGCAGGCGCAGGCGCGGCCGTGACCGTGCCGGCGAGCGGCGCGGCGGGCCCGTCACGCCCGGCACCGTGTTCATCCAGCTCGACGGCGTCGGCCACGACGTCCTCTGCGACGCGGTCGGCAAGAACCTCATGCCCACCCTCGCCCACTGGCTGGGCGAGGGGGGTGGCGATCCCACGCACCGGCTCATCCCCTGGCGTACCGACTGGTCCAGTCAGACCGGGGCCAGCCAGCTCGGCATCCTGCACGGTTCCAACCACGACGTGCCCGCCTTCCGGTGGTACGAGAAGGACACCGGCGAGGTCATGGTCAGCAATCGGCCCGCATCCGCCGTGGAGCTCCAGCGCCGCGCCGTCGCGCGGACCGGGGACGGCGGGCTGCTCACCGTGGACGGGGCCAGTCGCGGCAATCTCTTCAGCGGGGGCGCCGAGCAACTGGCGCTCGTGCTGTCCGTGGCGGCCAGGCGCGGCAAGGAGAACCGGTCGCGGGCCGGGTACTTCGCGTACTTCTCCGATCCCGCCAACGCGGTCCGCACCGCGCTCTCCTTCGTCGCCGAGGTGTTCAGGGAGATCGGGGAGTCCACGCGGGCCAGGATCAAGAAGCGGCGGCCGCGCATCGGCCGCGGCGGGCTCTATCCGTTCATCCGCGCCTTCGCGACCGTCGTCGAGCGGGACGTCGTGGTCGCCGCCGTCATCGGGGACATGCTCGCGGGGCGCAGCGCGGTCTACGCCGATCTGGTCGCCTACGACGAGGTGGCGCACCACTCAGGGCCCACCGGACCCGACGTGGAGAAGGTGCTCGCCCGCCTGGACCGTTCGCTCGCGCTGCTCGCGCAGGTCGCCGAGCACGCCCCGCGCGCGTACCGGATCGTGGTGCTCTCCGATCACGGGCAGAGCCCGGGGGAGACGTTCCGCGCGCGGTACGGGCTGACGCTCGCCGATCTGGTGCGGGCGGGCTGCGGCCTTCCCGTGCCGCGCAGGGCGCAGCGCACGCACAGCGGCGCCGAGGCCCGCGCGACGGTGCGGGCCGCGCTGCGCCGCCCGGTCGAGGAGGGCGCCGACGAGCGGCGGCCCGCGCGCCGCGCCGAGCCGGTCGTGCTGGCCTCCGGCAACCTCGGGCTCGTCTCCTTCCCCGACGTGCCGCACCGGATGACCCGTGAGGAGCTGGACCGGCGCCATCCCGCGCTGCTGCCCACGCTCGCCAACCATCCGGGCATCGGCTTCCTCCTGGTCCGCAGCGCGGAGCGCGGTCCCGTCGTGCTCGGGGCGCGCGGCGCGGAGGTGTATCTGGACGAGGAGCCCGCCGATCTCGGGCCGCTCGCCGATTTCGGGCCCGGCGCGGCGGAGGCAGTACGGCGTACCGACGGCTTTCCGCACACCGCCGACATCATGGTCAACTCCTGGTACGACCCGGCGGAGGGCGAAGTGCTCGCCTTCGAGGAGCAGATCGGCTCGCACGGCGGGCTCGGCGGGGCGCAGGCCAGGCCGTTCCTGCTGTCGCCGCTCGCGCTCTCCGAGCCGGTGGCGCCGGGGCAGGAGCTGGTCGGCGCCGAGCAGGTCCACCGCGTACTGCGGTGCTGGCTCGGCGAGGACCTGGGGCCTGAGGTACCGCTGGGCACGGGGCGGGAGGCCGTCGCGGAGGCCCCTGTTCCGGTGGACGATTCCTCGCCGAAAGCCCCTGGTGACACAGCATTTGCGGCCGCCGAGGCCGCCACGCAGGACAAAACACACTGATTTGGTGGAGCGTTCGCCGTGTCCGACCATGGCTTCCGCTCGGCGATCCCGGGCGCCCGGCACGACGAGAGGCGCACCACCCCATGCACGACACCGGAACCGCGGCAGACCCGGCTCCGGCCCCCGACCAGGGAGAAGGTCAGGAGGCGCAGAGCCGGCACGCCCGGCGCTTCGGCCTCCCGATCGCCACCTGCCTCGTCATGGGCAACATCATCGGCGGCGGCATCTTCCTGCTCCCGGCCTCCGTCGCCCCGTTCGGCACCATCAGCCTGGTCGCCTTCGCCGTCCTGTCGGCGGGCGCCATCGCGCTCGCGTTGGTGTTCGGACGCCTGGCCGAGCGTGACCCGCGTACCGGCGGACCCTATGTGTACGCGCGGGCTGCCTTCGGAGACTTCGCGGGTTTCCTGGCCGCCTGGTCGTACTGGATCACCACCTGGGTGTCGAACGCGGCGCTCGCCGTCGCGGCCGTCGGGTACCTGGACGTCCTGATCCCCGTCAACGACCACAAGTGGTCCGCCTGTCTGGCCGCCCTCGTCCTGCAACTCCTGCCCGCGCTCGCCAACTTCGCGGGCACCCGCTACGTCGGCGCGGTCCAACTGGTGGCGACCGTACTGAAGTTCCTGCCGCTGCTGCTCGTCGCGATCGGCGGCCTGTTCTTCTTCGACAGCGCCAACCTCGGGCCGTTCCAGGCGAGCGACGACAGTCCGATGGGGGCCGTCTCGGCGGCCGCCGCGATCCTGCTCTTCTCCTACCTGGGCGTCGAGTCGGCCGCCGTCAGTGCGGGCGAGGTCCGCGACCCGCGGCGCAACGTCGGGCGCGCCACCATCCTCGGCACCCTCGGCGCCGCCCTGGTCTATCTGCTCGGCACGCTCGCCGTGTTCGGGACGGTAGCCCACGACAAACTGGTCACCTCGACCGCGCCCTTCTCCGACGCCGTCGACGTCATGTTCGGCGGCTCCTGGGGCGGCACCGCGGTCGCCGTGGCCGCGCTGGTCTCGATGGTCGGTGCCCTCAACGGCTGGACGCTGCTGAGCGCCCAGACGCCGTACGCGGCCGCCAAGGACGGGCTCTTCCCGGCCGCGTTCGGCAAGAAGAAGCGCGGTGTGCCGACCGTCGGTGTCCTCGTCACCGTCGTCCTCGCCTCGCTCCTGACCGTCTACAACTACACGGCGGGTTCCGGCGGCGTCTTCGAGTCGCTCGTCCTGATCACCACGTTCACGGCGACCGTGCCGTATCTCCTCGCGACCGCCGCGCAGATCTACTTCCTGGTCTCCGGGCAGCGCGAGCGCGTCGACCGCGGCCGCCTGGTGCGCGACGCGACGCTCGCCGGTGTGGCGTTCGCGTTCGCGATGTGGCTCGTCGCGGGGTCCGGCTACGCGGCCGTCTACCAGGGCGTGCTGTTCCTCTTCGTGGGCGTGCTCGTCTACGCGGTGATGGCGGCCCGCAAGCAGCGGGCCGCCACCTCGGACGACTGATCCCAAGTTCGCACGACGGGCCGCCTCCACCGCCCCCAACGGTGGGGGCGGCCCGCGGTCGCGCCTACCTCGCCAGCGGCGCGACGACCCAGCGCTGCGTGCGGAACATGCTGTCCCGCTCGCCGATCTCGATCAGCTTGCGGGCCGCGGGGTACGCCTCGTTGCCCTCCACCTCGTAGCCGACCTCGAACGTGCCGGGCACGTCCTTGACCTCGGGCTGACGCTGTTGCGCCGCGCCCTGTGCCGTCTCGCCCGCGGTGACGGCCGCGAGTTCGGCGAGCAGCTTCTTCTGCGCCGCGTCGAGCGCCTTGCGCGGGTCGCGCTCCAGCGGCGCCGCCGTCGCCTTGCCGCCCTTGGGCGGCGGCGGGGAGACCTCCGTGCTCGGCTCGCGCGTGACGCCGGTGGCCTTGCGGGTGGCGATCTGCGACTGGACGACGGTGCCGTCGTTGTCCAGGCCCACCCGGATCAGGCCGCGCCCGGGGGTGATGACGGGCACGCCGTCGAAGACCTGGCGGAACGTCACGTGGGTCTGCAGGGACACCGGGCGCCCGACCTCGGAGCCGTCCTTGGTGCCGGAGTTCTGCATCAGGTCGTGCACGCTGTCGACGACGAGTTCGGCGCCCTCGGCGTACTGCTCGGCGAAGGTGCGCGCGGCCTCGACGGCGCGGTCGGTGGGCAGCTGCTGGGTGTTGCGGTGGTTGGGCTCGGCGAGCTTGATCCACCGGTCGCCGCCCGGCGCGGTGGAGATGACCCGGTCGCCTGAGGTCGCGTTGACGACGCCCTGCCGTTCGACCTGCACCTCTTGCAGCGCGGCCGTCGGGAACCCGGCCTGCCGGCCCAGCGAGGTCAGTTCCGCGCTCGGGTCGCGGGGCGCGAGCTGCACGATCTGCTGGCTGCCGGGGAGCTGGGTGAGCGGCTCCCTGACGCCTTCGCGCGCGTAGTACCAGCGCCACGCGTACCAGGTGTCCGGCACGTGGTCGCGGTAGAAGTTGCGCTCGGTGTTGAGCCGGTTGACGGCCTCGGCCTGGGTGGTGCCGACCGCGGCGACCGAGGGCGCCTGGCCGTGGTAGATGTCCCAGCTCGCGTTCAGCCAGGCGTCGCAGTACGTCTGCCCGGCCCGCCACTTCTCCCAGAACTTCTTGCCGTAGTCCCCGCTGTCGATGCTGGTGGTCTCGAACCCGAAGATCATCCGGAAGCCGATGTTGGGGCCCGCCCAGGTGCGGATCGGGGAGTGGCCGCCGGTGACCTTGAGCGAGTCACAGGTCGACCAGAAGACGTAGTTGGCCTTCTCGTTGCCGAGCGCCATCCGGTTGGAGATCGCGTCGCTGCGGCCGTCCCAGACGGCGCCCAGTGGCGCGAAGAAGACGCCGTTGCCGTCCATACCGCCGTGGCCCGAGTGGTAGACGGCGCACACCGCGTCCATCCCGTAGCGGTCCTGCCAGTTGTCGTACGTCTCCTCGTACGCCCACACCTGGGCGCCGCCGTCGGCGAACCAGAAGTTGCGGTCGTAGAACTGCTGGAGGTACGCCAGCCAGCCGGTGGCGTCCTCGTGCGTGTGGTAGAGCGTCGCCTGGTTGACGAACTTCTGGATGCTGAACGCACCCCACCAGCCGAAGGTCGAGTCGCGGTCGCCCGCCGCTCCCGGCTTCTCGGGCTCCAGCGGAGAAGGACCCCGGTCCGAGTAGTTCATGCGCATGGCCATACCCCCTGAGTGGATCTCCTCGTTCCGTGCGCGAGGGGGCCTCAAAGTGTCACCGCCGACGGCCCTTGCCCAGTTGCCATTCCGGCCATTGGGCCCCCGTCACGGACCTGTTCTCGCACCTCAGAGGCATCTGTGGCGCTGCGGCCCACACAACTTGTTCGTATCGGCCGATGCGTACCTGCGCTCCCTGCTCGAACACATCCAAGGCCCCGCCGCACCCCGCGCGGCCCGATTTCATCCGGAGTGTGATCGGATGAGGGCCACGGAAGTTCCGATCACGGAACCGCACTGAAGGGAACGCAATCGTGGCAACCACGCGCTCCGCGCACACGGTCTGGGAAGGTTCGCTGACGGAGGGGTCGGGCACCGTCACGTTCGACTCCTCGGCCATCGGGGAGCAGGCGGTGTCCTGGCCCTCGCGCGCCGAGGAGGCGAACGGCAAGACCAGCCCCGAGGAGCTGATCGCGGCCGCGCACTCCAGCTGCTTCTCCATGGCCCTCTCGCACGGCCTGACGGGCGCGGGCACCCCGCCCACCCGCCTGGTCACCTCGGCCGACGTGACCTTCCAGCCGGGCACCGGCATCACCGGCATCCACCTCACCGTCGAGGGCACCGTGCCGGGCCTCGACGAGGCCGCCTTCACCTCGGCCGCCGAGGACGCCAAGGCCAACTGCCCGGTGAGCCAGGCGCTCACGGGCACGACCATCACGCTTTCGGCCAAGCTGGCCTGACGCGACGCCTGTTGACCGTGCCGCCGTCCCCGCCGGGGCGGCGGCACCGTCATGTCCGGGGGTTGACAAGAGCCCGCTCAAGTTTTGTGATGGAGAGTGGAGTAGACCTGGATACGGGGGACTTGGGCTCGCGGCGGAAGGGACTGGACCATGGCACGTGCGGTCGGGATCGATCTCGGGACGACGAACTCAGTGGTGGCCGTGCTGGAGGGCGGTGAGCCCACCGTCGTCGTCAACGCGGAGGGCGCGCGCACCACGCCGTCGGTCGTCGCGTTCGCGAAGAGCGGCGACGTCCTGGTGGGCGAGGTCGCCAAGCGGCAGGCGGTCACGAACGTGGAGCGGACCGCGCGTTCCGTCAAACGCCATATGGGCGACGGGGGTTGGCGCTTCCCGGAGAGCGGCTCCGTGGACGGCACCCGCTACACCGCGCAGGAGCTGTCCGCGCGCGTGCTCCAGAAGCTCAAGCGCGACGCCGAGTCCTATCTGGGCGAGGACGTCACCGACGCGGTGGTCACCGTGCCCGCGTACTTCGACGACACCCAGCGCCAGGCCACCAAGGAGGCCGGCGAGATCGCGGGCCTCAAGGTCCTGCGCATCATCAACGAGCCGACGGCGGCCGCCCTCGCGTACGGCCTCGACAAGGGCGACGACCAGACCGTGCTCGTCTTCGACCTCGGCGGCGGCACCTTCGACGTGTCCCTCCTGGAGATGGGCGACGGCGTCATCGAGGTCAAGGCCACCAACGGCGACACCCAGCTCGGCGGCGACGACTGGGACCAGCGGATCGTCGAGTTCCTGGTGCGGCAGTTCAAGAACGGGCACGGCGTGGACCTCGCCAAGGACAAGATGGCGCTCCAGCGGCTGCGCGAGGGCGCGGAGAAGGCGAAGATCGAGCTGTCCTCGTCGAGCGAGACGGACATCAACCTGCCCTACATCACCGCCTCCGCCGACGGACCGCTGCACCTCGCCGAGAAACTGACGCGCGCTCAGTTCCAGGAGCTGACCGCGGACTTGCTCGACCGCTGCAAGCAGCCCTTCCACCAGGCGGTCAAGGACGCGGGCATCAAGCTGTCCGCCGTCGACCACGTGATCCTGGTGGGCGGCTCCACCCGGATGCCCGCCGTGAGCGAACTGGTCAGGGAGCTCACCGGCAAGGACCCGCACAAGGGCGTCAACCCCGACGAGGTGGTGGCGCTCGGCGCCGCCCTGCAGGCCGGGGTGATCCGCGGTGACGTGAAGGACGTGCTGCTGCTCGACGTGACCCCGCTGTCCCTGGGCATCGAGACCAAGGGCGGCATCATGACCAAGCTCATCGAGCGCAACACCACGATCCCCACCAAGCGTTCGGAGACCTTCTCGACCGCCGAGGACAACCAGCCCTCGGTGGGCATCCAGGTCTTCCAGGGCGAGCGGGATATCGCCGCGTACAACAAGAAGCTCGGCGTCTTCGACCTCACCGGGCTGCCGCCCGCGCCGCGCGGCGTCCCCAAGATCGAGGTCACCTTCGACATCGACGCCAACGGAATCATGCACGTCTCGGCGAAGGACGAGGCCACCGGGCGCGAGCAGCGCATGACGGTGACCGGCGGCTCCGCGCTGCCCAAGGACGACATCAACCGGATGGTCCGCGAGGCGGAGGAGCACGCGGAGGAGGACCGCAAGCGCCGCGAGGCCGCGGAGACCCGCAACCAGTCCGAGCAGCTCGTCTACCAGACCGAGCGGTTCCTGCGCGACAACGAGGAGCGCGTCCCCGCCGACACGAAGAGCGAAGTGGAGGCGGCGGCAGCCGAGTTGAAGGACCTCCTCAAGAACAGGCCGGACGACACCGCGGCCCTGCGCACCGGCGCCGAGAAGCTCGCCACCGTCAGCCAGCGGATGGGGCAGGCGATGTACGCGAACTCCGGCGGGGGCGCCTCGGACCAACAGGCCCCCTCGGAGTCCACCACCGAGGAGGGCGTGGTGGACGCGGAGATCGTGGACGAGGAGGACAAGGGGGGCGCCGGGGACAGGGGCGCCCCGTAAGGGGCGCGGGGCTGAGGCATGTGCGGCTCCGCCGCGTGGGTGCGACCAGCCACGACGCACCCGCGGGAGACGTCACGAATCAGCCCGCTCCCATCCCCTCCGGTCGGGCCGGGCCCCCACCCTCTTGGGGTCCCGGCTCCGATACACCACATACGGCCGGAAGAGATACTGCACCGGCGCGCTGAACATGTGGATCAGCCGGGTGAAGGGCAGCAGCGCGAACAGGAGCAGGCCGATGACCGCGTGGATCTGGAAGGTCAGCGGGACGCCCACCATCCGGTCGACGTCGGGCTGGAGCGTGAACAGGCTGCGGGCCCAAGGAGCGATCGACTCGCGGTAGTTGTAGCCCTCCTCAAGGCCCGAGTTGGTGAGCTTGGCCCACATGCCCATGACGATCGCCGCGAGCAGCACGACGTACATCACCTTGTCGTTGGCGGTCGTCGCGCGGAAGACGGGCGCCTTGGTGCGGCGGCGGTAGAGGAGCATCAGGATGCCGGCGACGGCGAGCGCGCCCGCCGCCGTGCCGCCCCACAGTGACAGCTTGTGGTACGCGCTCTCGGTCAGGCCGACCTTGTCCGTCCACGACTCCGGCACGAACAGGCCCATGAGGTGGCCCACGAGCACGAAGAGGATGCCGTAGTGGAACATCGGCGACGCGATGTTCAGGAGCTTGGACTCGTAGACCTGCGAGGAGCGGGTCGTCCAGCCGAACTTGTCGTAGCGGTAGCGCCAGATGATGCCCGCCACGAGCAGGACGAAGGCGACGTAGGGGAGCACGCTCCACAGCAGTGTCTTCATGAGGGTCGCTCCCCGATGAGTGCGAAGGGTTCCATGCCGCCGAACGGTTCGAGTCCCACGTCCTCGCGCGGCGGCCCCGAGCGGGCCAGCGCCAGCGCCTCGGCGCGGTCCTTCGGCGAGGGCCCAGGCAGCGAGGCGCAGACCGCGTCGAGCACGGCGGCGTACGGCGTACCGAAGCCGGTCAGGGCCAGCCTGAGCAGTTCGAGACCGCTGCGGTTCTCCGCCAGGAGCACCGGGCCCGCGTGCGCGGAGAACTCCAGGACCGCGGGCAGGAAGTCGGGCAGTTCCTCGCCGCTGAACTCGAGGCCGTGCTCGCGGTAGACCTCCTTGAAGCGCACCAGGGCCATGCCGCGCCGCCGCGTGTCGCCGTCCCGCCACCAGCTCAGATAGAGGCTGTGCCGGTTCTTGAAGTCGAAGACCTGGACGTAGTGCGCGGCCAGTTCGCGCGGCCCGGTCGCCTCGGCGTGGTCGAGGAATCCGGCGAGCGGGGCCGGCGCCGCGGCCCGCAGCAGCGGGAGGCGCGCGCGGAACTCGTCGTCCGGGTAGGCCAGGCAGAACGCCGCCGCCTGGTAGAGCACCGCGTGCCGCGTCACCGGTCGTCCTCCTTGGCCGCGTGGGCCTCCTCGGCCGCGCTCGGCTGTTCGTCGGCGGTCTGTCTGGCCCGCAGGGCGTGGAAGTTCTCGATGGTCACCAGGGGGAGCTGCTTGCGCCCCGAGTCCTGGCCGAAGGGGCCCTCGCCGCCCATGCCGGGGCCGTCCTCGTAGTCGAGGCTGCACGAGTCGGGGAGTGCGGACTCCTCCAGGCGCCGGGCGTCGCCGACCGCCGCGGTGGGGATGACGTAGCGGTCCTCGTACTTGGCGATGGCGAGCAGCCGGTACATCTCCTCGATCTCCTGGGCCGACATGCCCACCGACGCGCCCGCGGCGCCGTCGGGCCGCTCGCCGAGGTTGATGGCCCGCATGTGCGCGCGCATCGCCGCCAGCTTCTCCAGGGAGGAGCGCACCGGTCCGACGTCGCCCGCCGTGAAGATCTCCGCGAGGTATTCGAGGGGGATGCGCAGGGTGTCGATCGCCCCGAAGAGGTTGTCCAGGTCCTCGCCGTCGTGACCGGTCTCGCTCAGCGAGTCCACCACCGGGGAGAGCGGCGGGATGTACCAGACCATCGGCATGGTGCGGTACTCCGGGTGCAGCGGGAGCGCCACCTTGTACTTGCTGATCAGCGCGTGCACGGGGGAGCGGCGGGCCGCCTCCAGCCAGTCGTAGGAGATCCCGGAGCGCTCGGCGTCCCTGCGCACCTGCGGGTCGTCGGGGTCCAGGAAGACGCCCAACTGCGCCTCGTACAGCTTGTGTTCGTCCGGCTCCGAGGCCGCCTCGGTCACCTTGTCGGGGTCGTAGAGGATCACCCCGAGGTAGCGCAGGCGTCCCACGCAGGTCTCGGAGCAGACGGTGGGTAGCCCCACCTCGACGCGCGGGTAGCACATCGTGCACTTCTCGGCCTTGCCGGTGCGGTGGTTGAAGTAGACCTTCTTGTACGGGCAGCCCGTCACGCACTTGCGCCAGCCGCGGCAGCTGTCCTGGTCGACCAGGACGATGCCGTCCTCCTCGCGCTTGTACATCGCGCCCGAGGGGCAGGACGCCACGCAGGCCGGGTTCAGACAGTGCTCGCAGATCCGCGGCAGATAGAACATGAAGGTCTGCTCGAAGGCGAACTTCACCTTGTCGGCGGCCTGTTGGCGGGTCTTGGCGACCATCGGGTCCAGGTCGCCGTGCTCGGTGGCGCCGCCGAGGTTGTCGTCCCAGTTCGAGGACCACTCGATCTTCATCGGCTTGCCGGAGATCAGCGACCGCGGCTCGGCCACCGGGTAGTCGTCGCCGAGCGGGGCGTCGGTGAGGTTCTTGTACTCGTACGTCCAGGGCTCGTAGTAGTCCTTGATCTCCGGGAGCTTGGGGTTGGAGAAGATCTCCAGGAGGGACTTGATCCGGCCGCCGTTCTTCAGCTTGAGCGCGCCGCGCTTGTTCAGCTCCCAGCCGCCGCGCCACTTCTCCTGGTCCTCGTAGCGGCGCGGATAGCCCTGGCCAGGGCGGGTCTCGACGTTGTTGAACCAGACGTACTCCATGCCGTCACGGTTGGTCCACGCCTGCTTGCAGGTGACCGAACAGGTGTGACACCCGATGCACTTGTCGAGGTTCATCACCATCGCGATCTGTGCCATCACGCGTCGTTGGGTGGCTTCGCCACGGGGCATCAGTACTGCACCTCCTGGCTGCGGCGGCGGATGACCGTCACCTCGTCGCGCTGGTTGCCCGTCGGGCCCAGATAGTTGAACGCCCATGACAACTGCGCGTATCCGCCGATGAGATGGGACGGCTTGAGGATGAGCCGGGTGAGCGAGTTGTGGATGCCGCCGCGCTTTCCGGTGGTCTCCGTCTTGGGGACGTTCACGGTGCGTTCCTGCGCGTGGTGCATGTAGACCGTGCCCGCGGGCATCCGGTGCGAGACGACCGCGCGCGCCACCACGACGCCGTTCCTGTTGACCGCCTCGATCCAGTCGTTGTCCTTGACGCCGATCGCCTCGGCGTCCTGCGGTGCCATCCAGATGCACTGGCCGCCGCGCGACAGGGAGAGCATGAACAGGTTGTCCTGGTACTCGGAGTGGATGGACCACTTGTTGTGCGGCGTGAGGTAGCGGACCGTCACTTCCTTCTCGCCGTCAGGGCCGAGTCGCGGCTCGCCGAAGAGCCGGTTCATGTCGAGGGGCGGCCGGTAGACGGGCATCGCCTCGCCCAGCTCGTGCATCCAGTCGTGGTCGATGAAGAAGTGCTGGCGCCCGGTGAGGGTGTGCCAGGGCTTGAGGTGCTCGGTGTTGAGCGTGAACGCCGTGTAGCGGCGCCCGCCCGACTCGCTGCCGCTCCACTCCGGCGAGGTGATCACCGGTACGGGGGCGGCCTGCGTGTCGGCGTACGTGATGCGCTTGCCCTCGTGTTCGGCGGCCAGGTGCGCCATCTCCTGGCCGGTGCGCGCCTCAAGCGTGTGGAAGCCCTGCGTCGCCAGGCGCCCGTTCGTCGTGCCGGACAGGGCGAGGATGGTGTTGGCCGCCTTCACCGCGGTGTCCAGGGCCGGGCGCCCGTCGGCGGGCCCGCCGCGCACCACGCCGTTGCGCTCCTTGAGGTCCTCGACCTCCTGGTCGGGGTTGAAGGAGATGCCCTTGACCGGCAGCCCGAGCTTCTCCACCAGCGGTCCCAGTGCGGTGAACTTCGCGCCGATCGCCGTGTAGTCGCGCTCCACGACCGTCAGGTTCGGCATGGTCCTGCCCGGCACCGGCTCGCACTCGCCCTTGCGCCAGTCCAGGACGATCCCGCCGGGCTGCGCGGTCTCCCCGGGGGTGTCGTGCTGGAGCGCGGTGGCGACGAGGTCCTTGCGTACGCCGAGGTGGTCGACCGACAGCTCGCTGAGCCGGTCGGCGATCACGCGGAAGGTGTCGAAGTCGGTGCGGGCCTGCCAGGGCGGGTCGACGGCCGGGGTGAAGGAGTGCACGTAGGGGTGCATGTCCGTGGTCGAGAGGTCGTGCTTCTCGTACCAGGTGGCGGCGGGCAGCACCACGTCGGACAGGAGCGTCGACGAGGTCTGGCGGAAGTCGAGCGAGACGAGCAGGTCGAGCTTGCCCTCGGGGGCCTCGTCGCGCCAAGTCACCGTCGAGGGACGCTCGTTCGGTGCCGCCTCCTCGGCGCGCAGCGAGGAGTGCGTGCCGAGCAGGTGCTTGGTGAAGTACTCGGCGCCCTTGGCGGACGAGCCGAGCAGGTTGGCGCGCCACAGGGTGAGGACCCGCGGCCAGTTCTCCGGCGCGTCCGGGTCCTCGCAGGCGAACTTGAGGGTGCCCGCCTTCAGTTCGTCCACCGCGCTGGCCACCGGGTCGCCGGTGGCGGCGCCGAGGTCGAGGGAGTTGCGGTCGAAGGTCGGGTACGACGGCATCCAGCCGGAGCGCGCCGAGAGCGCCAGGCAGTCGGCGCCCGTCATGCCCGCGAACCGGCCCTCGCCCAGCGGGGAGGCGAGCACGTCGGCGGCGAACTTGTCGTAGCGCCACTGGTCGGTGTTGAGGAACCAGTACGCGGCGCCGATCATCTGGCGCGGCGGCCTGCTCCAGTCGTTGGCGCTGGCCAGCGTCGCCCAGCCGGTGGCGGGTCGGCACTTCTCCTGCCCCACGTAGTGCGCCCAGCCGCCGCCGTTGCGGCCCTGGCAGCCGGTGAGCTGGAGCAGCGCGAGGAAGGAGCGGTAGATGGTCTCGGAGTGGAACCAGTGGTTGGTGCCCGCGCCCATCAGGATCATGCAGCGGCCGCGCGACTGCTCGGCCGTCCTCGCGAACTCCCGCGCGATCTTGACGCACTTGGCGGCGGGCACGGAGGTGTGCGCCTCCTGCCAGGCGGGCGTGCCGGGCGCGGCCACGTCGTCGTACGAGGCGGGCCACTCGCCGGGCAGGCCATCGCGCGCCACGCCGTACTGCGCGAGCAGCAGGTCGAAGACCGTGGTGACCAGCGGCCCTTCCTGGCCGCCGAGCCGGGTGGCGGGCACCCCGCGGCGCACCACCTCGCCGCGGCCCTGGCCGTGCGTGCCGCCCTCGGTGTCGAAGCGCGGGAGCAGCACCTCGGTGCCGGCCGCGACCGCCGAGCCGTGCAGGCTCAGGAGCGGCTCGATGCTGCCGAGCTCAAGGTTCCACTTGCCCTTGCCCGAGTCGGTCCAGCGGAAGCCGAGCGAACCGTTGGGCACGGCGGGCCGCCCGGTGTTCGCGTCGAGCACCGCCGTCTTCCACTCGCCGCCCTCGCCGTCGTCACCGAGGTCGCTGGCGCGCAGGAACTTCGAGGGGACGTACGCGCCGTCGCGCTCGGTCAGCGTCACCAGGAACGGCAGATCGGTGAACTTGCGCACGTAGTCGGTGAAGAACTCCGTCTGCCGGTCGACGAAGAACTCCTTGAGGATCACGTGCCCCATCGCGAGGGCGAGCGCCCCGTCGGTGCCCGGATGCGGGTGCAGCCACTCGTCGGCGAACTTGGCGTTGTCGGCGTAGTCGGGCGCCACGACCACGACCTTCTGGCCCCGGTAGCGCGCCTCCGCCATCCAGTGCGCGTCGGGCGTCCGCGTCACCGGGACGTTCGAGCCCCACATCATCAGATACGCGGCGTCCCACCAGTCACCCGATTCGGGCACGTCGGTCTGGTCGCCGAACACCTGGGGCGAGGCCACCGGGAGATCCGCGTACCAGTCGTAGAACGACAGCATCGGCGCGCCGATCAGGCTCATGAAACGGGCCCCGGCCGCGTGCGACACCATCGACATCGCGGGGATGGGGGAGAACCCGGCGACGCGGTCGGGGCCGTACGTCTTGATGGTGTGGACGTGCGCGGCCGCGATGATCTCGACGGCCTCGTCCCACGTCGCCCGCACCAGACCGCCCTTGCCGCGCGCCTGCTGGTACCGGGCCCGGCGCTCCGGATCGCCCTGGATGTCGGCCCAGGCCAGGACGGGGTCGCCGAGGCGGGACTTCGCCTCCCGGTACATCTCCAGGAGCACGCCGCGCAGATACGGGTAGCGCACCCGGGTGGGGGAGTACGTGTACCAGGAGAACGCGGCGCCGCGCGGGCAGCCGCGCGGCTCGTACTCGGGGCGGTCGGGGCCCACGCTCGGATAGTCCGTCTGCTGGGTCTCCCAGGTGATGATGCCGTCCTTGACGTACACCTTCCAGCGGCAGGAGCCGGTGCAGTTCACGCCGTGCGTGGAGTTCACGACCTTGTCGTGGCTCCACCGGTCGCGGTAGAACGCGTCCGCGTCCCGGCCGCCGGTCAGCTGGACGCTGTGCAGGTCGGGGGCGGCGGTGCCGCGCCGGAAGAACTTGCCCGCCCGCAACAGGGCGGCGGCGGGCTCGGTCGTCTCTGTCACCGTGGAGCTCCCTAGGTCTGCCTTTCAACGAACCTAGGCGCGGGCGGGGCGGAGCACCTGTCGGCAGCGGCCGTACGGGTTGGGGGGGCGGGGGGTGTGGGCCCTGTCGTGCGGGTCCTGGGAGGCGCCCACATACCCGGGTGCCGACGTCGCATTACCCCCGACGTAATCGACCGCCCCGCGCCGCCCGGGGAGAGTGGTCCCACCGGATCCGGTCCGGCGCACTCCGGCCCGGATCCGGGTCCAGGAACCGACCTTTCCCCTGCTTGGAGGCTGATCCCTCATGTCCGCCCTGTCTGCGTCCCCGCTCACCGCCCTGGCCCGCACCACCGACCCGCGGACCATGCTGCGCCGCTTCCTCGCGCTCGACGCGGTCGTCACCGCGGCCAACGGGCTCGCCTACGCCGCCGCGTCGGGCCCCCTCGGGCGCTTCCTCGGCGTCGACCAGGAGCTGCTGCTCACCCTCGGCGTCTTCCTGACCCTCTACGCCGCGGGCGTCGGCTTCCTCGCCGCCCGCAAGAGTCCGCCGGTGTTCCCGGTCAGGGCGGTGATCGAGGTGAACGCGGCCTGGGCGGTGCTCAGCTTCGTCGCCCTCGCGGGCTGGCTCTCGCCCGGCACGGCGGGCGCCGTGTGGATCCCGCTCCAGGCCGTGACCGTGGGCGGCTTCGCGGCGCTCCAGTACGTGGCGTTGCGCGCCGGGCGCTAGGCCATCAGCCGCTGGAGGTACTTCGACGTCGCCGGGTCGGCCGGGAGCAGTGTCTCGATGGCCAGCTCGGCGACCGTCACGTCCATGGGCGTGTTGAACGTCGAGATGGACGAGATGAAGGACAGGATCTGCCCGCCGTGCTCGATGCGCAGCGGCAGCGCGAAGTACGGCACGTCCGTGTCGGCGTCGAAGGCGTCGGTCCCCGGGTCCGCCACCGGATAGGCGGCCACCTCGTCGTACACGGCACGCAGCGCGTCGGAGCGCTGCAACGCGATCTGCCGCTCCATCTGGTGCAGCAGATGCCCGCGCCACTCGCGCAGATTGCGGATCCGCGGGGCGAGGCCCTCCGGGTGCAGGGTGAGCCGCATGGCGTTCAGCGGCTGCGCGGCGAGCAGGTGCTCGGGCACGCCGTCGAGCAGCGTCGCGAGGCTGCGGTTCGCCGCGACGACGTCGTACGTCGCGTCGACGACCAGTGCCGGATAGGGCTCGTACCCGGTGAGCAGCCGATCCAGGCTCTCGCGCAGCGCGCCCATCGAGGGGTCGTCGAGCGGGGTCTCCCGGAAGTGCGGCGCGTAACCGGCCGCGAGCAGCAGGGAGTTGCGGTCGCGCATCGGCACGTCGAGGTGGTCGGCGAGGCGCAGCAGGAACTCCTCACTCGGCCGCGACCTGCCGGTCTCCACGAAGCTGATGTGCCGCGCCGACGAATCGGCGCGCAGGGCCAGCTCCAGCTGGCTGACGCGGCGGCGCTCGCGCCAGCCGCGCAACAGAGGACCCACTCCGGTTGCGTTCCCCCGGGCGCTGCCCCGGGCACTCCCCTTGATGGACGCGGCGGTTGTCATACGTAGACGGTAATCGAAAGCGAGTGTGGCAAGGTGAGCCGGAGACGTACGCCGAGCCGTGCAGGCCCCGGAGTCCGCCGTCGTGCCGGGCCCGGACGACCAGGAAGGAAGCGTGGCCCATGACCCCCGAACCGCTTTCGCTGAAGGAGATCGAGGACCGGCTCGCCGAGCTGCCCGGCTGGTTGGTCGACGACGGCCTGCTCAGCCGCACGTACCGGCTCGGCTCGCACTTCGCCGCGGCCGCCCTGGTCCTGCACATCGCGCAGACCCAGGAGGAGCTGAACCACCACTCCGACCTGACGCTCGGCTACAACACCGTCGCGGTGTCCGTGCGGACGCACGACGCGGGCGGCGCGCTCACCGACCTCGACTTCGAACTGGCCCGCAGGGTCGCGGCGTTGGCGCCCGGCCACGGCGCGGAATGACGTCGGTGCTCGACTACAGCAAAGAAGCCGACCGCTACGACGCGTCGCGCGGCGGCGAGCCCCGCGCGGCGGCCGCCGCGGACGCGGTCGTCGGGCTGCTGCCCCCGGACACCCGCACCTTGCTCGACGTCGCCTGCGGCACCGGCCTCGTCACGCGGCGCCTCGCCGCGCGCCCCTGCCTGCGGGTGACCGGGGTCGACGCGGCGTACCGGATGGCCCGCATGGCGGCGGGCCGGGTGCCGGGCGCCGTGGTGCTCGGCGACAGCCGCCGACTGCCCTTCCCCGACGGCGCGTTCGACGCCGTCAGCACGGTGTGGCTGCTGCACCTGCTGTCCGGCGCCGAGGAGACGGCGTCCGTCGTCGCCGAGTGCGCGCGGGTGCTGCGGCCCGGCGGGACCCTCGTCACCACCGTCGACAAGGCCGCGTCGCACGACGTGGGCAGCGACATCGACGCCGTGCTCGCGCCCCGCCCGATCCGGCCCGCGGCGGACCGTGCCGACCAGGTCGCGGCGGCCGCCGCGGCGCACGGTCTCACGCCCGCGGGGGAGTCCCGCTTCCGAGGCCACGGACAGGGCCGCTCGCCGCGCTCCACGGTGGACGACCTGCACCGCGGCTGGTTCACCCGGATCGCCCCGGACGGACCGCTCGCCGAACGGTTCGCCGCGGGCCTCGCGGACCTGCCCGACCAGGAACTCCCGCGCCCCGACCCGTGGTTCGGGCTGCGGGCGTTCAGGAAGGACGGAGGCTTCTAGGGTCTTTCGTTTGGATCAGGCCGGCCGGTCCGTGAAGGCTCCCGTCCCCGCGAACGCCAGCCCGGCGAAGCGCTCGCCGATGCGGCGGTGCGTGGCGGCGTCCGGGTGCAGCTCGTCGGGCAGCGGCAGTTCGGCGGAGTCGGCCTCGCCGTACAGCTCGCGGCCGTCGAGGTAGTACAGGTTCGGGTCCTCGGCGGCACGCTCCCGTACGATCCTGGCGAGCTCCTCCCTGATGACGCCGAGCGTCAGCTTGCCGCGCGCGACCTCCGCGGGATCGCCCGTCGCCACGAAGCGCAGCCGTCCCTCGCCGAGTGCGGAGAGGTCGGGGGCGCAGGGGCCGGGCGTGTCCTCGTGGATGGGGCACAGGATGGGCGAGACGACGAGCAGCGGCGCGGTGGGATGACCCTCGCGCACCGTGTCGAGGAAGCCGTGCACGGCGGGGCCGAAGGCGCGCAGCCGCATCAGATCGGCGTTGACCACGTTGATGCCGATCTTGAGGCTGATCAGGTCCGCCGGGGTGTCCCGTATCGCGCGGGCGGTGAACGGGTCGAGCAGCGCGCTGCCGCCCAGGCCCAGATTGATCAGCTCCACGCCGCCGAGCGAGGCGGCGAGCGCGGGCCAGGTGGTGCTGGGGCTCGCGGCGTCGGAGCCGTGGCTGATCGAACTGCCGTGGTGCAGCCACACCTTGCGGCCCCGGTCGGGCATGGGCTCGACCGGCGCGTCGGCGCGCAGCTCGACCAGCTCGGTGGTCTCGTTGTGCGGCAGCCAGATCTCGACGTCCTTCTCGCCCGCGGCGAGACCGTCGAAGCGGACGGTGCCGACGGGGCCGGGACGGTGCTCGGCGGCGCCGGTGGCCAGGTCGATGGTGAGCGTGTTGCCGCCCGCGACGGTGGCCTGTCCGGCCGGACGTCCGTCGACGAGCAGGTCGTACACGCCGTCGGGGCGCGGCGGGGCGCCCGGGTAGACGCGCTTGGTGGCCAGCGCGTCCAGCTCGACGGCGGTGGCGCGGGTGCGGAAGACGAGGCGTACGCCGGAGGGCTGCGACTCGACTATGGCGAGCTGTCCGTCGGCGCACTGGGCGCGGGCCCTGGCGGGCAGCCGGTGCGGCAGGACGCCGTGCGCGGTGTGCTCCAGGTCGAGCGCGCCGCGCAGGAGGTCGGGGGTGAGGGGGACGGCGGTCATGGAGGTGTGGGGAGTGCTCATTGCCTCAGCCTGTTGATCAGAGGGTCGGGATGGTTCGTGTGCGTGTGTGCCTGTGTGCCGGGTTCAGGGCGTGGGCCCGCTACGGAGCAGGGCGTCGAGCCGGTCCAGGGTCCACGCCCAGGATTCCTGCGAGTCCGGCGCGCTGTGGCTGAAGCCGCCGGCCAGCTCCAGGCTGACGTACCCGTGGAAGACGCTGCCGATGAGCCGCACCGCGTGCGTCTGGTCCGGCTCCGCCAGGTCGTAGCCGCGCAGGATCGCCCGCGTCATCTGCGCGTGCCTGCCGCCCGCGCTCGCCGCGGCCGCCTCCGGGTCCAGCCGGAACTGGGTCGCGGTGTACCGCCCTGGGTGCTCCCGTGCGTAGTCGCGGAAGACGTTCGCGTAGGCGGTCAGCGCGTCCTTTCCCGCGCGGCCCGCGAGGGCGGCGGAGCCCCGGTCGGCGAGTTCCGCCAGGGCGAGCAGGGCGATCCGGGTCTTGAGGTCGTGGGAGTTCTTCACGTGCGAGTACAGGCTCGCGACCTTGACGTCGAAGCGCCGGGCGAGCTCGGAGACGGTCACGTGCGCGAAGCCGACCTCGTCGGCCAGCTCGGCCCCCGCTGCGACCAGGCGGTCCGTGGTCAGTCCTGCCCGTGCGGCCATGGGTCGCCCTCCCTCTGCTCTTCGTTCTTCCTAACGCAATAATGCACATGCCTAAAGGTATTAGGCAAATGAGGTGAGGCTTCAGGCGCGCTGCTTCATGGCTGCTTGCCGAAACGGCAAGGCGGGTGGTCCGGAACAGGGAAACAGGCGCAGGCTGGCACCGTTCTCCCGCGAAGGCGGGCAAAGACACCGCAGGAAGGCGGCGCGGAACGATGGCGCACGGACACACCATCGGCCACGGCCACGGTCGGGCCCACAAGCACTCCCACGGCACCGATGACATCGACTGGGTCCGGATGGGCGAGCACCTGGAGCGGTACGCGAAGGTCGCCGCGCCGATGTACGGGGAGGTGACCGCGTGGCTGCGGCAGTGGACGCCGGAACCGGCCGTCGTGGCCGACGTGGGCGCGGGCCCGGGTGGCGTCGCGTTCCTGCTGGCCGACGCGTTCCCCGGGGCACGGGTCGTCGCGGCCGACCCCGAGGAGCCGCTCCTTGAGCGGGCCCGCGAGCGCGCCCGGCGGGACGGCGTCGCCGACCGGTTCGACACGGTGCGGTTCGAACTCCCTCAGGACATCGGCCAGTTGCCGACCGCGGACCTGATGTGGGTGGGCAAGTCGCTGCACCACGTGGGTGACCAGGGCGCCGCGCTCACCGCGCTCGCGGAGCGGCTCGCCCCCGGCGGCGCGATCGCCCTCCTTGAGGGCGGCCTGAGCGCACGCAGCCTGCCCCGCGACATCGGCTTCGGCAAGCCGGGCCTCCAGTCCCGCATGGAGGCGGCGGACGAGGAGTGGTTCGCCGAGATGCGCGCGGGCCTGCCGGGCGCCAAGGAGGTCGTGGAGGACTGGGCGGCCCTGCTCGAAGCGGCGGGCCTGCGGCACGTGGCCACCCGCAGCTTCCTGCTCGACCTGCCCGCCCCGCTCTCCGAGGAGGCCCGCGTCCACCTCGTGAACGACCTGACCCGCCGGCGCGAGATGTACGACGAGATCCTCGACGCCGACGAACTGGCCACGCTCGACCGCCTCATCGACCCGTCCGACCCGGGCGGCCTCATGCTGCGCCCCGACGCGTTCCTGCTGCTCGCCCAGACGGTGCACGTGGCGGTCAAGGACCGGGACCAGGGCTAGCCCGACGCTCGCCCCGAGGGCGCACGGAATATCCCAACGCCCTGTGTGGAGGCCCCTGTTGACGTAACGTCGGGCACGTTCCTGCTGGGCGGACAGGGGGTGCGGCCGAGTGAGCGAGCTGATGCGGTGGGAGTCCGACGAGGGGCCCGTCGTGGTCGAGGTGGATTCCCGGGACCCCGGGTTCCGGTCCGTGTCGCGGCGCGGCGGGGACGGTGAGATCCACGAGGTCGAGGGGCGCTTCGAGTCGGCCCTGAACAATGTGCGCGGTGCCGCGATGTCGGCGCTGCGGACCTTCAGGGACCGGGCGCTCGACCCCGAGACCATCGAGCTGGAGTTCGGGGTCAAGCTCAGCGCCGTGGCGGGCGCCGTCATCGCCAAGACGGCCGCCGAGGGACACCTGACGGTCAAGCTGACCTGGTCGCGGCGGCCGGCTCCCGGCATCCCGGCACAGGGGGCCGGGCCGGCCGGGGAGCAGGGCGCACGGCCGCCGGAAGGGGCCGCGCCCGGCACCAGCGCCGACGACGGCGGACACGGCGGCCGCCAGGACGGCGCCGGACAGGCCGTACCGGGCGAATAATGTCGGACGTGGACTGGCGTGCCAGGATCGGCACGGTCGACGGCGTTCCCCGAGGGGCGGGCATGCTGGTCGACGGCGGGCGGCTGATCACCTGCGCCCATGTCGTCCAGGGCCTCGCCGAGGTCTCCGTGACGCTGCCGGGAATCGCCGACGCGCTGCACGGGGCCGTCACCTGGGCCGGCCAGTGGCGGCGCGTGGGGGACCGCGGGGATGTGGCCGTGGTCGAGCTCGACCGGATGCCGGACGTGCCGCCGTGCGCGTTCGCCCCGCTCGACGTCCTGCGCCCGCGCGCGGGCCGCACCGCACGCGAACTGCGGGCCCTCGGCTTCCCGTTCGGCCACGACAAGGAGGGCACGCACGTCACGCTGCGCACCAGCGCGGACCGGCTGCTCGGCCAGGAGTGGCTGGAGGTCGAGGTCGGCGAGGGCCACGCCCAGTGCCTCGACGAGGGGTTCAGCGGCGCCGCCGTGTACGAACCGGAGACCGGCCTCGTCGTCGGCATCGTCACCGACGCCGTGCTCGACGGCGTACCTGCGGGCCGCATCGGCCGGATGCTGCCCCTCGACACCATCCGCCGCCACTGGGAGGAGCTCGACGACCTCCTGCCGCTCGACTGGCTCCCGGACGCGCCACGCCGCGAACTGCGCGCCCTGTTCCACGGCGTGCGGATCGACGCGCCGAACCTGGAGCTGATCGTCCGCAGGGCCTTCCCCACCTTCCGCCGCCCGCTGCCCGAATTCCGCTCCGTGTGGGGCGCCGTCCGCTACGTCGCCGAGGAACTCACCGGCGAGGATCGCCTGGTGCGGCTACTGACCTCGCTGCGCGCGGCCGCGCCGCCGGGGGCCGACATCGGCGCGTGGCTGCGGCGCTGGATGCCCGAGCACGACGACTACGAAGGGGAGGCGGCCGGTGCGGGCGGGGCCGTCGGTGCGGCCGGGGCCGTCGCGCCCACCGGATCCGTGATGTTCCGCGCCGAGTCGATGACCCGCGGCGCCGGCTTCGACCTCTCCGTCTGCACCGTGGTCGACGGCGTGCCCGTCGGCAGGTCGGGTCCCGTCCGGATCCGGCCCCGCCAGTTGCGTACGAAGGTGGAGGCGCTGCTCGCCGAACAGGTCGGCCGGGTCCACGAGTTCGACTGGATGGCGGAGTTCGTGGTGCCGGAGCGGCTGATGAGCGAGCCGTTCGAGGAGTGGCAGATCCGCGAACCGGGCGCCGCCCGCCCCCGGCCGCTGCGCTCGGTGCCCGTCGTCGTCCGGCACATGGACCGCCTCAAGCCGCTCACCGTCTCGCGCCTCACCCGCAGACGCTGGGAGACGGTGCGGGCCCGCGGCGAGACCAGGCCCCGGCGCGTGGCGTGCGGACTGCCGTACGGCTACGACGAGTTCCACGACTGGCTGGACGCGGACGACGACGTGTGCGCCCTCGCGTACGCCGCGACACCCGTGGGGGACTGGCTGGCCGCCGCTCTCGACACGGGAGTGCCGATCATGCTGTGGCGGCGGCACGACTGCGGTGAGGGCGGCCATGCGGGCTGCACCCCTGACGAGTTCCTCGACCGGCTCACGGGAGCGGTCGCCGCGCTCGACCCCGACCGGCTGCCGTGCGAGGTGATGCGGCTGCGCAAGGAGGCCCGCTCCCCGGACAAGGGCGACGCCGAGCACTGCGGCCACCGGCTGACCCTGTTCTGGGACGACCCGGAGCGCAAGCCGGACCCGCCGCTGGCGATGGGGGCGGGCGGAGAGCCGTGAACGGAGCGAGTGCGGTGAGCCTGGCGGACGTTTCCAGTACGGGCAGCGTGCCGTGTACGGGCAGCGTGCCGCGTACGGGGAACGCACCGAGCGTGGGAGACGTGCCGAGTACGGAGAGCGTGCCGAGCGTGGGGGACGTGCCGAGTACGGAGAGCGTGCCGAGCGTGGGGGACGTGCCGAGTACGGAGAGCGTGCCGAGCGTGGGGTACGTCCCGAGTGCGGGAGACCTGTCGAGTACGGGGAGTGTGCAGCATGTCTGAGGCGACCGGGACCGCCAACTGGCGTATCTACCAAGGCAGTCGGACCCCGCACGACGGCGTCGAGCGCCTCCCCGCGCCACCGCCCTGGCGCACCTTCACCGGCGGCCCCGCCCTGCCCGTCCCGCCCGGCGACTCGGGCAACCCGCACGCGGCCGTCAGCTACCGGCCCGCCGAGGACGCGGTCCGGCAGGTCAACGCCGCGCTGTACCTGCGCAGGCCGCTCCTGGTGACCGGCGCCCCCGGCACCGGCAAGTCCTCCCTCGCCTACGCGGTGGCGCACGAGCTGGGCCTCGGCAAGGTCCTGCACTGGCCGATCACCAGCCGCGTCACGCTCCGCGACGGCCTCTACGCATACGACCCGCTGACCCGCCTGTACGCCGCCGAACGCGCCCGGGGCGAGGGCGATGTGGGGCCCGGCGACGACATCGGCGACTATCTGCGCCTCGGCCCCCTCGGCACCGCGCTGCTCCCGTACGAACACCCGCGCGTGCTGCTCGTCGACGAGATCGACAAGAGCGACATCGACCTGCCCAACGATCTCCTCACCGTCTTCGAGAAGGGCTCGTACGAACTCGTCGAGCTGGCCAGGCGCGCCGCGCCCACCGCCAGGGTGATGACCGCCGACAGCACCACCGACCGCGTGGAGATCCGCGACGGCACCGTCACCTGCCGCGCCTTCCCCCTCGTCGTCATGACGAGCAACGGCGAGCGCGAGTTCCCGCCCGCGTTCCTGCGGCGCTGCGTGACCGTCGACCTGAAGCAGCCCGCGAGCGTGGCGGAGCTGACCGCCATCGTCCGCGAGCACCTCGGCCCGGTGCTGGGCGGCGAGGGCGGCCAACTCCCGCCGGGCGCCCAGGAGATCATCGACCGCTTCTTCGAACGCCGCAGCGGCGGACTGCTCGCCAACGACCAGCTCCTCAACGCCATCTACATGTGCCATCACGCGTCGTTCACCGAAGAGCCCGAGGACGTACGGAAGTTGGCGGACCAGGTGATGCCGTTCCTGAGCGGCGAGGCGACCCGGCACGATGACGCTTGACCGGCTCAGGGAGGCGCTGGAGGCGCTGGGTCCGCCGGTCACCCCGCTGGAGCTCGCGGAGATGCTGTGGCTCGCCGAGCGGCTTCCCGCGCCGGAGGCGAGCCCCGGACCGGCATCATCGTCCCTCGCGGACGGCGACCGCTCGGACTTCAGGCAGGGCACGTTCCACGGCCCCGTGGTGGGCAAAGTCATCCATGGAGAGGCGGGCGCGGCCGGGCGCGAGGGTCCCGGCGACGAGCTCACCGGCCCGGCGGAGGGCGACGACGGCCCGCGCCCCGGCCCCGGCGACCCGCGCCGCCGCGCGGCCCTGCACGTCCCCCACGGCATCCTCCACCCCGGCACGGACGCCGACGAGGTCCTCGTCCCCGCCCCGCAGGCCCTGCGCCACGAACTCGCGATCCAGCGCGCCCTGCGTCCACTGAAGCGGCGCGTCCCCGACCCGCGCCGCCGCACCCTGGACGAAGAGGCCACCGCCGCCCGCGCCGCACGCCACCCGGGCCTGCGCCCCTGGGCCCCGGTCCTCGTCCCCGCCACCGACCGGTTCCTGAGCCTGGCCCTGGTCGTCGACACCGGCCCCGCGATGGCGGTGTGGCGTCCGCTCGGCCGCGAGCTGCGCGAGGCGGCGCTGCGCACCGGCGCCTTCCGCGACGTCCGCGTCTGGCAGCTGACCGACCTCGGCCCGCGCGTCGGCGTACGCAGCTCGGCCGTGGGGCCCGCCCTGGACCCGGCGGCGCTCGTCGACCCCACCGGGCGGCAGGTGGTCCTGGTGCTCAGCGACTGCTCGGGTCCGCACTGGTGGGGCGGGCGCGCGGATCCCGCCCTGCACCGGTGGGCCGGGTGCGGCCCCACCGCGATCCTCCAGCCGCTCCCCGAACGCCTCTGGCGCAGGACCGCGGCCCCCGCCGTCCCCGGGCGGGCCATCGCGTCGCGTGCGGGCGCCCCCAACACCGCGCTGCGCTTCACCCCGCACGACGGCCGCGCGGGCAGGGCCGCCCCCGAGGCGATACCCGTGCCGGTCCTCGAACTGGCCCCCGAGTGGCTCGCCGACTGGGCGGGCCTGGTCACCGCGTCCGGCGACCGGCACCGGGACACGGCCATGACGTACGTGAGCGCGGTACGCCCGCCGCACGAGCAACCCCTCGCCACCGAAGGCGACTTGCCGATCACCGAACGCATCCTCCGCTTCCAGGCGGCGGCATCGCCCACGGCGGCGGACCTCGCCGCGCACGTGGCGCTCTCCGTCCCCGCGCTGCCGGTGATGCGGCTCATCCAGCAACGGGTGACACCGGGTTCACGCCCCAGCGACCTCGCCGAGGTCCTCCTGAGCGGCCTCCTGGAACCGGTCGACGCGGAGCGCGGCCTGTACGAGTTCGTCCCCGGCGCACGCGGCGCCCTCCTCGAAACCCTCCCGCGCCCCGAGTCGCTGGCGGTCGCCGACCTCCTGGGCCGCCTGGGCGCGGAGATCGAGGCACGGGCGGGCTCGGCGACCCGGGCGTTCCGTGCGGTGGTGCCGGTGGGGGAGGGAGCGGGCAGCCGGGGCCTCGGGGCGGTGGGGCAGCCGTTCGCGCTGGTGAGCGAGGAGGCGTTGGGGGTGCTGCGGGGGCGGGCGATACGGGTGGTGGAGCGGCCCGTACCGGTCGTCCAGGACCTGGACACGGTGGGTCTGGAGCTGGGTGATGAGGACGACTGGGCGCCACCGGTGGGACTGGCCTCGCCTGACGCGGTGACGGCTCCGCCGGGCCTCTCCAACATCGCTGCCACGGATGCCTTCGTGGGCCGTGCCCATGAACTCGACGGCCTCGACCGGGCGTTCACCGACATCGGCGGGGTCCACCAGGTCGTCCTGCACGGCGCGGCGGGCGTGGGGAAGACCATGCTCGCGCAGGCGTGGGCGCGGCGGTGGGGTGCGCGTGAGCGGCGGCCGCCGGTGTGGTGGGTGAAGGGGGACACGCCCGCGTCGCTGATCCGGGGGATCGCCGAGCTGACCGACGCCCTTCAGCCGCCGGAGGCGGAGGGCGGCCAAGGTCGCGGGCGATGGGAATGGGCCCTCCAGTGGCTGAGCTCCCACACGGGCTGGGCGCTCGTCATCGACGGCGTCGAGAAGCCCGCCCGCGCACGCGTGCTGCTGTCCCGCCTGGGCTCAGGCGGCGCCGTCCTGATCACCAGCCGGTCGGCGACCGGCTGGCCGGACGACGTCTTCCGGCTCGGCCTCGAAGTACCCGCCCTGTCGGAGACGGTCCGGATGTTCAAGGCGCGCGTGGGCCGGGAGGTGGAAGGCGCCACGGTCCTCTGCGACGAGCTGGGCCGGAACCCGGGCGCGGTCGTGCGTGCGGCGGCGCACATCGCGGAGACGGGTGTGCCGGTGACCGAGTACCTCGCCCGGCTCGGGCGGGAAGAGGGCGGGTCGGGAGCGGAGGAAGCGGGGCCGGTCGAGGACCCGGAGCCGGTGAAGGACCCGGTGCCGACGGACGCGATCCGCGACGCGATCAGGGAGACGCTGCGCACGCTCGACGACCCGATGGCGATGGAACTCCTGCTGGTCCTTGCCTGGTTGGGCGCCGATCCCGTACCTCGCGAACTGCTCCTGACCAGTCTCTACCCGGGGCGCGACGTGACGCGCTGTCTGGACGCCCTGGCCGAGAGCGGCCTGGTCCACCCGGACCCGGTGGCGGCCACGGTCACGCTGCCGGGCCGGGTCGGGGCCGTCGCGCGTGTCCCGGTCGAGTCACTGCCGGGCCGGGGCCGTGCCGACGTCGACGCCGCCCGCGACCGGGCCGTCGCCTGCCTCGTCTCCGCGTTCCCGAAGCCCGCGGACGAACCGGCGAACTGGTCGCGTTGCCGAGCGCTCCTGCCCCTCGTGGAGAGCCTGTGCGCGCGGACCGAGCCGAGCGAGGACACCGAGCGGATCGCGGGTCTGTTCACCGGCACCGCGCAGTTCCTCCTCAGCCAGGCGAGGTACGCGCGGGCCGTCGAGTTCCTGGACCGGGCCCTGGCCTGTCGGCGACGGCTCACGGGCGAGCAGTCGCCGGAGGCCGTGGCGGCGATGGCGGAGCTGGCGAAGGCGCACCTCGCGGCGGGGCGCACCGAGGAGTCCGTCCAGCTCTTCAAGGACGCCCAGGCCGCCCTGGCCGGCGGGGAGTGGAGCCTGAGCAGCATCGACGCGCTGGAGCTGCGCGCCGGGCTCGCGGACGCCTTCGCGCGGTCGGGCGACCCGGACCGGGGCGTGTGGGAACTGGAGGCCGTGTGCGAGACGGCTGCCCGGACGCTGGGGTCCCGGCATCGCAGCCTCCTGCGGCTGCGGTCCCGTCTCGCCGGGATGTACGCCAAGGCCGGACGCCACCATGACGCCGTGACCTCCTACGAGCAGGCGCTGGACGACTGGCGCGGGGGGTCGGGCTTCGACAACCTCGAGTCGGTCATGGCGCACCGGGACCTGGCCCTCGCCTGCGCCGCGGCGGGCGACACGGACCGCGCGGTGACCGAGCTGGAGCGGGTGGTGGAGACGCTGGCGGGGGTGCTCGGCGGCGGGCATCCGCGGACGGCCGCGACACAGGCGGATCTGGCCGGGCTCTACCGGCGGCGGGGCCAGGTGGCACGTGCCGTCGACACCTACGAGCAGGCGCTCGCCGCCAGCCGGTCCACCCTGGGCGCGGAGCATCCGCAGACACTGGACGTGCGGGAGCGGCTGGCCGAGACGCACCTCGCCGAGAAGAGAGCGGCAAAGGCCCTGGGCCTGTTCGAAGAGGTCCGGTCGGTGCGGAGCGGGCTCTTCGGGGACGAGCACCCGGACACGCTCAGGGCCGCCGACTTCGTGGCGGCGGCCTACGGCGCCATCGGCGCCAGGGAACGGCAGATCGCCCTCTACGAAAAGACGCTGGCGCTCCGTCGCGAGCTCCTCGGCGACGGCGACCTCGAGACCCTGCTGTCGTACGAACGCCTCGCCGCCGTCACCGACGACGAGGGGCGGTCGCTCGCCGCGCACCGGTGCGCGCATGCGGACCGGTCAAGGGCATTGGGTGAGGACCACCCTGAAACGCTTCTCACGCTGGAACGGTTCGCTCTCGCCCGGATCAGGACCCTGGACGAGGAGAACGTGCGGAACGGCCTCCTGCAACTCCAGGACGTCCTGACGCTCCGGCGCGACACCCAGGGCCCCGCCCACCCCGACACGCTGCGCGTGCTGGACGAGCTTGCCGACGCGTTCCTGCGCAGGGGCGACATCGAGCAGGCGGTCAGGGCGTACGAAGAGACCTGCGCGCATGTGCGGCTGGACCTACCCGGGGCGATCGCCGTCTTGGAGCAGGCGCACGCCCGCCTCACGTCCGCCCTCGGCCCCACCCACCCGGACGTCGCAGACCTGAAAGCACGACTGGCCCGCCTCCGCTGACCCCGAAGGGCCACCGAAAGCGGGCCAATACGCGCTACGAACGGACCCGTGTCGGTCAGACCACGTCGAACGCCGCCGGGTCGGGGCCGATGCGCCGGTCCTCGTTCAGGGCCGAGATCGCCGCCATGTCCTCGGGGTCGAGCTCGAAGCCGAAGACGTCGATGTTCTCCTTGATCCGCGACGGGGTCACGGACTTGGGGATCACCACGTTGCCCAGCTGGATGTGCCAGCGCAGCACGATCTGCGCGGGCGAGCGCCCGTGCTTCCGCGCGATCGCGACGATCGCGGGAACCTCCAGGAGGCCCTTGCCCTGGCCGAGCGGCGACCAGGCCTCCGTGGTGATGCCCTGCTCCGCGTGGAACGCGCGGGAGGCGTGCTGCTGGAGGTGCGGGTGCAGCTCGATCTGGTTGACGGCCGGGACGATCGACGTCTCGCCGAGCAGCCGCTCCAGGTGCTCCGGCAGGAAGTTCGAGACACCGATGGCCTTGGCGCGGCCGTCCGCGTGGATCTTCTCGAACGCCTTGTACGTGTCGACGTACAGGTCCTTCGAAGGGAGCGGCCAGTGGATCAGGTACAGGTCCACATGGTCGAGGCCCAGCTTCCGCAGGGACTCGTCGAAGGCGCGGAGGGTGGAGTCGTAGCCCTGCTCGCTGTTCCAGAGCTTCGTCGTGACGAAGAGCTCGTCGCGGGCGACGCCGGACGCGGCGATGGCCTTGCCCGTGCCCTCCTCGTTGCCGTAGATGGCCGCGGTGTCGATGCTGCGGTACCCGGCCTCCAGGGCCGTCGCGACGGCCTTCTCGGCCTCGTCGTCCGGCACCTGCCAGACGCCGAACCCGAGCTGGGGCATCTCGACGCCGTTGTTCAGGATGATCGGGGGGACCTTGCTCACGAGCTTTCGATCCTTAAGTCGTCGGTTGGTACTCCCATGGTCAACGATCAGACACGGTGTCGCATTCCTGCCCATGTGTGGACCCCGTGATGGCCGGATATCGAAGCGGTGTCGGGGACGAATCGGTCCGGACCATTGACGGTGCTCCGTCATGCCGCGACCCTGTTGCACGTCACTGAACGCCGGACACCCATGTGAACGCATCCGCCACCTGCGCCGTCCCGCGCCCCAGTGGCTTGCTCCTGAAACCCCACCTCTTCAGGAAAGGCAGGGCCATGCACAGCACCGACCAGGAGAAGTCCGTCCAGGAGCCCGCGCACCGGTCCGACACCGGGGCCCCGGGCTGGCAGAGCCCCGAGTACGCGATCGTCGACACCGCCCTCGAAGTCACCGCCTACCGCCTCGCCGACCGGTAGACCCGCCGCCATGCTGCTGCAGGTGCTCGGCACCGCGGCGGGCGGCGGGCTGCCCCAGTGGAACTGCGCGTGCCCCGGGTGCACCGGGGCGCGCGCCCACCCGGAGCGCCGCCGCCGGCACGCCGCACTCGCCGTCCACGCGGGGGAGGGGCGCTGGTACCTCGTCAACGCCACCCCCGACATCGCCGACCAGATCGAGTCGGTGCCCGCCATGAACCCCGGCACCGGCCAGGACGCGCGGCGCACCCCCGTCGCCGGGGTCGTCCTCACCGACGCCGAGCTCGACCACACCCTGGGCCTGGCCCGGCTGCGCGAGGCCCGCGACGGCGTCGACGTCATCGCCACGGCGCCGGTGCGCGACGCGGTGCGCGACGGGCTGCGGCTCGACGCGCTCCTGGAGCCCTACACGCGCGTTCGATGGCGCGAGCTCACCGCGCGGGCGAGTCTGGCGCTGCCCGGCGGCGCGGGAATCGAGCTGCGCGCCGTACCGGTTTCGGCCAAGCGTCCGCGGTACGCCGCGGGCACCGGCACCGACGTGGACACCTGGTCCAGCGCGCTGCGCATCCACGAGCCCGCGACCGGCAGGACCGTGCTCTACGCCCCGTCCCTCGCGGTGTGGAGCGACGCGTTCGAGCGCGCCGCCGCGGAAGCCGACTGCGTCATCGTCGACGGCACCTTCTGGGACGACGACGAGCCGGTACGCGCCGGCTTCTCGGCCCGCACCGCCACCGCCATGGGGCACCGCCCGATCGCGGGACCCACCGGCACGGCCCACCGCCTCACCCGGCTCCCCGCGCGCTGCCTCTACACCCACCTCAACAACACGAACCCCCTGGGCGACCCGCACGCCGAGCAGCACAAGCTCCTCGCCGAGTGGGGCATCGAAGTGGCGTCGGAGGGGATGGTGATCGAGCCGTGACACACGCGGGCGACGAGCTCACGGAACGGCTGCGCGCCGTCTCCGCCGAGCGCTACCACGACCGGCACCCCTTCAACGTACGCATGCACGCGGGCGATCTGACCCGCGAGGAGCTGCGCCGCTGGATCGCCAACCGGTTCCACTACCAGCGGCACATCCCCGTCAAGGACGCCCTGATCCTCGCGAAGTTCGACGACCCCGCGCCGCGCCGGAGCTGGCTGCGCAGGATCACGGACCACGACGGGGAGCGCGAGGGTGAGGGTGGCATCGAGCGGTGGCTGCGCCTCGGCGAGGCGGCCGGTCTGAAGCGGGCTCAACTCCTGGACTCCTCACGGGTGTTGCCCGGGGTGCGGCTCGCGGTCGACGGCTACGTCAACTTCTGCCGGCTCAGGCCCGCACTGGACGCCGTCGCCGCCTCCCTCACGGAGCTCTCCGCGCCCGATCTGATGCGCACCAGGATCGCCGCCTTCGAACGCCACTACCCGTGGATCGACGCGGAAGGGCTCGCCTACTTCCGTACCCGCGTCGGGCAGGGCGGCCGCGACGGGCAGGAGGCGCTCGCCCTCGTCCTGGAGTGGGCCCGCACCCCCGAGGAACAGGACCGGGCCGTCGCCGCCCTCGCGTTCAAGTGCGACGTGCTGTGGTCCCTGCTCGACGCCGTCGACCGGGGCGCCGGAGGTGCGGCATGACCACCTACGACGTCGAACGGAGCGTGTGGCGTCCCGTCCTCGCCCGGTCCGTGCGGCTCCGGCACGACCGGGTGCGCGACGTGGACCTCCTGGTCCTGCCCGAACGGGTCGTCGTGCTGCGGGGCGCCGCCGGGAGCATCGTGGCGCTGTGCGACGGCGAGCGCGATGTCGTCGCCATCGTCGGGGAACTGGCGCGGCGCCACCCGGACGCTCCGGTCGCCGCCAAAGTGCCGGTGTTCCTGGAGCGGTTGCGTGCCGAGGGGTGGCTGCGGTGAGCGAACCCGATCCGCCCTGGGCGCTGCTCGCCGAACTCACCCACGCCTGCCCGCTGCGCTGCTCCTACTGCTCCAACCCGGTCGAACTGGCCTCCAGGACAAGCGAGTTGACGACAACGGAGTGGCGCGACGTGTTCCGGCAGGCCGCCGGACTCGGTGTCGTGCAGAGTCATCTGTCGGGCGGGGAACCCCTGCTGCGCCGCGACCTCACCGAGATCGTCGCGGCCGCCACCGACGCGGAGATCCACACCCAGCTCGTGACGAGCGGCGTCGGCCTGCACCGGGCCCGGCTCGACGCGCTCGTCGGCGCGGGGCTGCACAGCGTCCAGCTGTCCGTGCAGCACACGGACGAGGACGCCGCCCTGCGCATCGCGGGCGTCCGCGCCTTCGCGGCGAAGGAGCGGGCCGCGCGCCTGGTCAAGGCGGCCGGACTGCCGATCGGCGTCAACGCCGTGCTGCGCCGCGCCAACCTCGACGCGCTCGACGACCTGGTGGAACTGGGGCTCGCCTGGGGCGCCGACCGGATCGAGCTGGCCAACACGCAGTTCTACGGCTGGGCGCTGCGCAACCGCGAGGCGCTGCTGCCGGGCCGGGCGCAGGTGGCGCGGGCCCGCGAACGCGTGGAGCGGTGGCGGCAGCGGCTCGAAGGGCGCATGGAGCTCGTGTGGGTGGCGCCCGACTACGTCGACGGCGTCGCGAAACCCTGCATGGGCGGCTGGGGCGCGCTCTCGCTGACCGTCGCCCCGGACGGCAGGGCGCTGCCCTGCCCGGCGGCCGCCGACCTGCTCGGTACCGCGGCACCCAACGTCAGGGACCGTCAACTCGCTTGGATCTGGCGGCAGTCGGAGGCGTTCACGCGCTATCGCGGCGAGGCGTGGATGAGCGACACCTGCCGCGGCTGCGAGCTGCGGTCCGCCGACTTCGGCGGCTGCCGCTGCCAGGCGTACGCCCTGACGGGTGACGCCGCCCGCACGGACCCCGCCTGTCACCGCTCACCCGACCACGCCATGGTCAGCGCCTTCGTCGACCGAGCCGACCGAGCCGACCGAGCCGACCGAGCCGACCGGGCGGACCCGGCCGACGCCGCCGCGAAGGCGCCGCCCGACTACGTGCACCGCGCGCACACCGCCGGATCCCTCCCCGACTGAACTCCCCACCCCCGCAAGGGCATTGGCCTCCGTACGCCCCCCGATTGTCAGGAAACCTTCCTGACATTCCCGCAGAAAGGTACACCCCACGTGAGACTCCACATCCCCCGCTCCCGCCGAACGGGCACCGCCCTGGCCGCCGTGGCCGCGCTGTCCGGCGCGGCGACGCTCTCCCTGGCGGGAGAGCCCTCCGCGGCCGAGGCGTCCCCCGCGCCCGCCGCGCGGGCGTCCGGCACGATCCACGCCGCCCCCTACGAGTACCTCGGCTGGGGCAGCCCGCAGAAGCCCACCGACGTGATGGCCGCGACCGGCGTCAAGTGGTTCACGCTCGCCTTCATCCTGTCCGACGGCGGCTGCAACCCGGCCTGGGACGGCAGCCGCCCGCTGAAGGGGGGCTCCGACGAGGCGGCCGTCAAGTCCATCAGGGGCGCGGGCGGCGACATCGTCGTGTCCGTCGGCGGCTGGAGCGGCGCCAAGCTCGGCGAGAAGTGCACCAGTGCGGGCGCGCTCGCCGGGGCGTACCAAAAGGTCATCGACGCCTACAAGTTGAAGGCGTTCGACATCGACATCGAGGACACCGAGTTCTCCAACGCCACCGTGCGCCAGCGCGTCGTGGACGCCCTGAAGATCGTGAAGTCGAAGAACCCGGGCATCGTCACCTACGTCACCATGGGCACCACGCCGAGCGGCCCCGACGCCACCGGCAAGGACCTCATCAAGCGCGGCGCCAAGGCCGGGCTCGCCAACGACGCCTGGGTCATCATGCCGTTCGACTTCGGCGGGCACAGCGGCACCATGGGCCAGACCTCCGTCAGCGCCATGGAGGGCCTGAAGAACGCGGTCAAGAGCGCCTACGGCTACAGCGACGCCGACGCCTACAAGCACATCGGCGTGTCCTCCATGAACGGCAAGACCGACGAGGCGGACGAGACCGTCACCACGGCCGACTTCAAGACGATCCTCGCGTACGCCAGGCAGCACCACATCGCGCGCTACTCCTTCTGGTCCGTCAACCGCGACCGTGCCTGTGGCTCCGGCGGTGACGCGGACGCCTGCAGCGGCGTCGCGCAGTCGCCGTACGACTTCACCAAAATCGTCGCCCAGTACGGAGGTTGAGATGAAACTCGGCAAGCAGCGGGCCGTCCTGATCGCGACCGCCGTCGTCCTGGTGGCCGGTGCCGTGACCACCGCGACGGCGGGTGCCTCCACCACGGCGGCAGCCGGTGAACCCGGCGCGCCCGTCACCCTGTCCACCGGCTGGACCATCCCCTGGGGCACCTCCTGGCTGCCCGACGGGTCCGGCGCCCTGGTCACCGAGCGCGACAGCTTCAAGGTCTGGCGGATCTCGAAGGACGGCAAGGACAAGAAGGAACTCGGCGCCGTCCCCGAGTCGCAGACCACCGGCGGCGAGGGCGGCCTGATGGGTCTCGCCGTCGACCCGGACTGGGCGACCAACCACTACGTATACGTCATGCACACCTCGTCCGAGGGCAACCGCATCGCCCGCATGACGTACGACGGGACGAGCGTCGACGGCTACAAGGTGCTGCTCAAGGGCATCAAGAAGAACAAGTACCACAACGGCGGCCGGCTCGCGTTCGGCCCCGACGGCTATCTGTACGCCACCACGGGCGACGCCCAGGACAAGCCGCTCGCCCAGGACGAGGACTCGCTCAACGGCAAGATCCTGCGCCTGACCAAGGACGGCAAGCCCGCGCCAGGCAACCCCTTCGACAACTACGCGTACAGCCTCGGCCACCGCAATCCGCAGGGCATCGTCTTCGACGACCAAGGACGCCTGTGGGAAGCGGAGTTGGGGGACGCCAAGAAGGACGAACTCAATCTCATCAAGGCCGGGAAGAACTACGGCTGGCCCACCTGCGAGGGCACCTGTGACGTGGCGGGCATGACCAACCCGAAGCGGACCTGGGGCGTCGCCGAGGCCTCGCCGAGCGGTGTCGCGGTCGTCGACGGCGCGGTCTACATGGCGGCGCTCAAGGGCAAGCGCCTGTGGCGCATCCCGATCAACGCCGACAGCGAGAACGTCGGCACCCCGAAGGCGTACTACATAGGCGAGTACGGGCGCCTGCGCTCGGTCACCACGGTGCCGGGTGCGAAGGAACTGTGGCTGTCCACCACCAACGCCGACAACAACGGCGGACAGCCCGACGGTTCCGACACGATCTTCCGGGTGCCGATCGGCTAGCGGGCGGCCCCGGTGGTGCCGAGGTACGCGTCCCGCACCCTCGGGTCGGCGCGCACCTCGGCCGCCGTGCCGTGCGCGAGGACCCGCCCCAGGTCGAGCACGACGACCCTGGCGCACAGCTCCATCACGAAGGCCACGTTGTGCTCCACGAGCAGCACCGCGCAGCCCGCCTCGTCGGCGAGATGGCGTACGACGGCCGACAGCTGGCCCCGCTCGTCCGCCGTCATGCCGGACGCGGGCTCGTCCAGGAGCAGCACCCTGGGCGGGTCCGCGACCGCGCGCGCCAGCTCCACCATCCGGGCCTGCCCGACCGGCAGGGCGCCCGCGTAGCTCCCGGCCAGCGCGTCGAGTCCGCACTCGCGCAGCACGGCGGCGGCCCGCTCGCGCCGCTTCCTCTCGTACGTACGCCGGGTGGGCGCGGCCACCAGGTCCGCCGCGAACCCGCCACCGCCGCCCCGCCATTCCTGCGCCACGACGAGGTTGTCGGCGACGGTGAGCTGCCCGAAGAGCTGCTGCCGCTGGAAGGTGCGGCGCATCCCGTGCCGGGCCCGCCACACGGGGGAGCGCCGCGTGACGTCCGCGCCGTCCAGCAGGACACGGCCCTCGTCGGGGCGGCGGATGCCGGACAGGACGTCGAACAGGGTCGTCTTGCCCGCGCCGTTGGGCCCGATGAGCCCGCACACCTCACCCGCGCGCACGGCGAGGCCGACGCCGTCGAGGGCGCGGATCCCGCCGAACCGGACGCCGACGCCCGCGGACTCCAGGACGTACCCGCGCTTCTGCCGCTCCTTCATGGCCGCGCCACGCCCTTCGTCGTCCGCCGCGCCTCGCCCGCCGCCATGCCCAGATAGGCCTCGGTGAGCCGGTCCGCCCGCACCTCGGAGCGCGGCCCGCACCAGGAGACGCGGCCCTGCGCCAGATAGGCCACGGTGTCCGCGACGCCCAGGATCTCGGCGGCCTTCTCCTCCACGAGCAGCAACGCCGTTCCCTGGTCGCGGAGTTCGACGAGCAGCCGGAACACCTCGTCGACCACGCGTGGCGCGAGACCGAGCGACGGCTCGTCCGCGATCAGCACCTTCGGCGGGCGCTGGAGGAGCGGCGCGATCGCCAGGAGCTGCTGTTCGCCGCCGGACAGGGAGCCCGCCGTGACGCCGCGCCGCGCCGCGAGGCCCGCGAACCGCTCGTACACGGCGTCGCGTTCGTCCCTGCCCTTGAGGTGCAGGGCCAGGTTCTCCTCGATGGTGAGCGACGGGAAGATCCCGCGGCCCTCGGGGGCGAGGACGACGCCCGCGCGAGAACGCCGGACGGCCCCCTCGCGGGTGGCGTCGCGTCCCGCCACGTACACCTGCCCCTCGGCGGGCCGGATCAGACCCGCCGCCACCCGGCACGTCGTCGACTTGCCCGCGCCGTTGGGGCCGAGCAGGGCGACGATCTCGCCCGGGTGGACGGTGAGGTCCACTCCGTGGAGTACGGGGGCGCCGTCGTATCCGGCGTGCAGCGTGCGCAGGGCCAGGGCAGGGGGCACTTCTCCGCCGGGGTCCCTGGGGCTCCGTCCCAGACCCCGCTCCTCAAACGCCGGAGGGACTGAAACCGTCCGGCCGAGGGCTGGGGTGTTCAGCCCGTCCGGCGTTTGAGGACGAACTCGGCGGAGCCGGTGATGTCCACCAGCCCCGGTGCGGGGTGCCCGAACGCGCCTCCGATGCCTCCGCACGGAGATCGCCGCGCAATAGCCGTCCGGATCGTTCGCCAACGCAAGCCCCGCCAAACCGAAGAGAATCACCGGCACGTGCACGGACTCCGTCACGTAGTCCGTGACCAGGTGCGGCACGATCGCGAAGACGAGGCCCGCGACCACCGCGAACTGCGCCCGCCGCACCCCCGCCGCGACCGCCACCGCCAGCCAGATCAGGCCCGTCATCGCGGTGAAGTCCGTCGCGGTGATGCGGGTGTTGAAGGACGCGTACATCACGCCGCCGAAGCCCGCGAGGCCCGCCGACAGCGTGAACAGGAGCAGCTTCGTGCGGACGACGGAGACGCCCGAGGCCATCGCCGCGGCCGGCGCAGAACGTACCGCGAGCATGGCCCGCCCGGACGGCGAGTTCCGCAGCGCGGCGAGCGCGGCGACCACGGCCGTGACCAGGACGACCATCGCCACGCCCATCGCGCGGTCGTCCGACAGGTCGACCGGGCCGACGACGGGCCGGGGGATTTCCCAGCCCGTGTCGCCGTTGCGCAGCCAGCCCAGCTGGAAGAGGACCTGGTCGGCGAGGAAGGCGAGCGCCAGGGTGGCGAGGGCGAGGGAGCGGCCGCCGAGCCGCAGCGCGGGCAGCGCCACGAGCGCGCCGAGCAGCGCCGCCGCGCAGGTGCCGACGAGCGCCGCCCCGGCGAACGGCCATCCGTGGCTCATCAGGAGCCCGGCGACCAGCGCCGCACCCGTGACGAACGTGGCCTGCGCGAGCGAGACCATCGCGCCGAGCCCGGTCACCACGGTGAAGGAGACGAAGACGAGGGAGATCGCGAGGCCCTGGGTGAGGATGCCGCTCCAGAACGGGGTGGTGACCGTGTAGAAGGAGAGGGCGAGCAGCGCGGCGGCCGCCGTCCACGGCCCCCATCGGCGCGCCCAGGAGCGCCCGGCGAGGTAGTCGACGGGCGGTGCGTCCACCGCCGCCGTGCCCGCCGTCCGACTGCGGCGCGTCATGAACAGCAGTCCCGCGAAGAGGATGAGGAAGGGGACGGCCGTACGGAAGCCGGTGATCTTCTCCGCGAAGTCGGCGTAGCCCGCGACCAGGTTCTGGAGCACCCCGAGCCCGAGCCCGCCGGCGAAGGCCAGCGGGATCGACAGGAAGCGGCCCAGTACGGCGGCGGTCGCCGAGACGAAGAGGAACAGCGTGAAGTCGTGCGAGGAGAGCCCGAGCAGCGGTGTCGCGAGCACGCCCGCGAGACCGGCGAGGCCCGACGACAGCATCCACGCCACCGAGGAGAGCCGGTCCGCGCTCATGCCGCGCAGCTCCACGAGCGAGCGGTTGTCGACGGCGGCCCGCAGCCGCAGGCCGAGCGGGGTGTGCCGCATCAGCACCCACAGGCCGACGGCCACCACCACCGTCGCCACCCAGGTGATCAGCTGGTCGGAGTCGATGCCGACGCCGTCCATGAGCTGCCAGCTCCGGGCGGGACTCGGGCCGACGCCGGGCAGGCCGAACTGGTTCTCGGCGGGTTTGACGGAGGCCCCCGCGTCCTCCAGGAGCTCCACCACCCACAGGCCGAGCGCGGGCAGCGCGACGAGCAGCCCGATCGTCGCCACGATCTGCGCGGTCTCGCCGACCCGCGCCAGTTTGCGGAACATCAGCCGGTCCAGGCCCCAGCCGAGCCCCGGGGCCACCACGAGGACGAGCAGCAGCGCGGTGGGCACGGCGGGCCAGCCGAAGCCGGAGTGCAGTTCGTAGAAGGCGAGCGCGCAGAGGTAGGCGGTGGCGCCGTGCGCGAAGTTGAAGAGTCCCGATGCGGAGTACGACAGGACGAGTCCCGTCGCGAGCAGGGCGTACAGGGCGCCGGACACGAGGCCGCTCAGTACGAATCCCAGCAGGTCGGACATGGGTGGCGTACCCCCTTACGTGAAGAGCTCGAAGGGGAGGACTACTTGAAGGGGATGGGCGAGTAGCACGTGAACGGCGAGGAGACCGAGTACGCCCCGTCCTTGAGCTGGACGAGCGCCCCACAGCCGAACGACTCCGCCTGCCCCTTGGGGAGTTGACGGTCGCCGACCATGGTGTCGGTGTCGGAGTAGCCGTCGGCCGCCCGCTGGAAGGACGCGACGTCGAGGTCCTTGCCCGCCTTCTCGGCGACGGCGAGGAAGAGGTCGGCGGACATGTAGCCGGTCATCATGTGCATGTTGAGCGGCACGTCCTTGCCCGCGGCCTTCCTGATGTCCTTCTTGAACTGCCGCATGTCCGCGCTGTCCTGCTCGAAGGGCTGGAAGGCGAGCAGCACGTGCACCCCGTCGAGGGCCTTCTTCGTCGCGCTCTTGGCGAGCAGGCCGGGGTCGTAGTCGGTGGGGTCGGTGAGGACGCCCTTGAAGCCGGTGCGCTTGACGGCGGTGAACAGGCCGATGTTGTAGGGGGTCTGCATGACGGAGACGACCGCGTCGGGCGCCTTCCCGCCGTCCGAGCGCAGGATCTCCTTGGTGTACGCCGACCAGTCGCTCGGCACCGAGGTCGCGGGCACCGTCGACTTGGCGTACGTCACCTCGTACCCGGCGGCCGCGAAGCTCTGCTTGTAGGTGCGGATGGCGAAGGTGCCCGCGTCGTTGTCGTTGGCGAGGATCGCCACGCTCTTTCCCTTGGCGCCGCCCAGCACCTTCTTCAGGCCCTCGGGCCAGCTCTGGGTGATCGTGCCGCCGGGCATCGGCACCATGCAGCCGCCGAATCCGTACATGTAACTGGGGCCGCAGAAGGGCGGGATGGTGCCCCAGCCGAAGGTGGGCACCTTCTGCTTCTGGAGGAAGTCCGCGCCGGAGAAGGTCACCGAGCTCATCGGGGCGATCGCGAACACCTTGTCCCGCTGGACGAGTTTGCGGGCGGCGGCGAGGTTCTTGCCGGGGTCCTGGCCGTCGTCCTCAGCGCCCAGGTAGTCGATCTTCCGCCCGTGCACGCCGCCCTCGGCATTGGCGCGGGCGAAGCGGGCCTTCGCGCCGAGGTCGGTGTCCTTCTTGCTGTAGCCACTGGCGGTGGTCATGGAGACGATGCCGCCGACCTTGATGGAGTCGTCGGTCACCCCGCGTACGGAGCCGCCGTCCCTGCCGCCGCCCGAGCTGTCGGAACCGCCGCTGTTCGAGGCGGAGTTGCAGGCGGTGGCGAGCAGCAGGGCCGCCACGGTGGCGGTGATGGTGCGGATCGATCGCGACACGGTCGAGCCCCCTCCGTCGTCGAAGTGAGGGTGATTCTGTGTGCGACCTGATGAACCGTCAATAAGGGGCGCGCCGGTAATTGATGAACCGTCAGAAACGGGTGAGGTGCGGCGACGACGGCCCCGACGGCGTCCCTAACTGCGGTAGAGCGCCTCGACCTCCGTCAGATACGCCTGCTCGATCGCCTTCCGCTTCAGCTTCAGCGACGGGGTGAGCAGCCCGTGCTCCTCGGAGAACTGGTGCGCCAGTATCCGGAACGTACGGATCGACTCGGCCTGCGAGACGAGGGTGTTGGCGGCCACCACGGCCCGGCGCACCTCGGTCTCCAGATCCGGGTCGCGCACCAGCTCGCCGGGGGAGAGCAGCGGTTTGCGGCGCATGGTCAGCCAGTGCTCGACGGCCTCCGCGTCCAGGGTGACGAGCGCGGCGATGTAGGGCCGGTCGTTGCCGACGACGATGCACTGCGCGACGAGCGGGTGATCGCGCACCCGCTCCTCCAGCTGCGCGGGCGAGACGCTCTTGCCGCCGGAGGTCACCAGGATCTCCTTCTTGCGGCCGGTGATCGTCAGATAGCCGTCCTCGTCGAGGGAGCCCAGGTCGCCGGTGGCCAGCCAGCCGTCGTGCAGGGTCGCCGCGGTGGCCTTGCGGTCGCCCAGATAACCCTGGAAGACGTTGTCGCCGTGCAGCCACACCTCGCCGTCGTCCGCGATGTGCACCGTGCTGCCGGGAATGGGGAGGCCGACCGTGCCGTAGCGGGTGCGCTCGGGCGGATTGGCGGTCGCGGCGGCCGTCGACTCGGTCAGGCCGTATCCCTCGTAGATCGTCACGCCCGCGCCCGCGAAGAACAGGCCCAGCCTGCGGTCCATCCCCGAGCCGCCCGACATCGCGTGCCGCACCCGGCCGCCCATCGCCTCGCGCACCTTGGAGTAGACGAGCTTGTCGAAGAGCTGGTGCTGCATGCGCAGGGACGCGGAGGGGCCCGAGCCGGTGCCGAACGCCCTGGCCTCCATGGCCTCGGCGTAGCGCACCGCGCACTCCACGGCCTTGTCGAACGCGCCCTCCTTGCCCGCCGCCTCCGCCTTGCGCCGCGCCGCGTTGAAGACCTTCTCGAAGATGTACGGCACGGCCAGGATGAACGAGGGCCGGAACGCGGCCAGATCGGGCAGCAGCGCCGCCGCGTTGAGGTTCGGCTGGTGCCCCATCTTGACCCGGCCGCGCACCGCCGCGACCTGCACCATGCGCCCGAAGACGTGCGCGAGCGGCAGGAAGAGCAGCGTCGTCGCCTCGTCGCCGCGCTTGGAGTGGAAGACCGGCTCCCAGCGCGCGACCATCACGTCGGCCTCGAACATGAAGTTGGCGTGGGAGATCAGGCAGCCCTTGGGGCGTCCCGTGGTGCCCGAGGTGTAGATGATCGTCGCGATCGAGTCGGGCGTGACCGCGCGGCGGTGCCGGTGCACCACGTCGTCGTCGATCTCCCGGCCCGCGCCGTTCAGTTCACCGACGGCGTCCGCGTCCAGCTGCCAGAGCCTGCGCAGCTGCGGAAGCCGGTCGATGACCGAGCCGATGGTCATCGCGTGGTCCTCGTGCTCGACCATCGCGGCGGACACCTGCGCGTCGTGCAGCATCCAGAAGACCTGCTCGGCCGATGACGTCGGATAGATCGGCACGACCTGGGCGCCGATGGTCCACAGGGCGAAGTCGAAGAGCGTCCACTCGTAGCGGGTGCGGGACATGATGGCGACGCGGTCCCCGAACCGGACGCCCTGCGCGATCAGCCCCTTGGCGAGCGCGAGCACCTCGTCGCGGAACTCGCCGGAGGTGACATCACGCCACCGCCCGTCCGTCTTGCGGCCGAGGGCGACGCGCGACGGATCCTCGGCGGCATGGTCGAACACGGCGTCGGCAAGGCCGCCCACCAGCGGCGCCGACGCCATCGGAGGGTTCGTGAACTCGCGCAATGATGCTCCTCGTGGCGCTCCGCACAGCGCCGTGACGCTACCCCACGCCGCGCGCCGTCGGGAGGGGGTGAAACCGCGGGCGGTATGGACCATCAGCACAGGTCAGCCGCTGAAATCCGGCCACAAGGGGAAGGGTCGGACAGATTACTTACGCAGGAGTAAGTTTCGGTGGCGTAATCTCCACCGAATCTGTACGCGTCGCGCACCGCGCGCGCGGTGACCGCGGCCCCGCCGAGGGCGGTTGGCGGCGGTCCCGGCGGGAATCCTTAGAGCCTGGAAATCGGGGGGACCTGATGACTCAAGGCTGTCGGACGCATCCGGCCCCGGTACCGCGGGTGACGGGGAGGGCCGGATGCGCCGCGTAACGGGAAACTCGGCGATCACCGCTTTCGTCTTCATCATCGTGCCCGCCAACAACTCGGGCAACGTGGTGGCGACGCTGATGGACGAGTACTCGGAATTCGTGCTGGAGGCCGCCGCGGTCTACGGCGAAGCCGATGTCATCGCCAAGGTCGAGACGCCGTCCATCGGGCAGCTGCACCGGCTGGTCATGGAGAAGATCCAGAACATCCCTCATGTGCGGGTGACCAGGACCTACATCATCGTTCCCCAGCACCACCAGATCCGATGAGCGCCCTGGTGTCGGCCTCGTTCGCGGCGGCGGGCGCGGCCACCGTCACCGCCCTCGCCTCCGTCGTCGCCTTCGCCTACCAGCACCGTGCCACCCGCCGCGACGAACACAACCTGCGCGTCTTCGACCGGCACCTTTCGCAGTACGAACGCATCTTCGTGACGGCCCGCTCGACGCTCGACGCCCTTCGCGACTACGAGATCGTCACCCGGCGCGCGAGGGACCGATCCGACCCCTTCCTTTCGCAACTCCTTTCCATCGTGTCCCTTTCGGCCAACCAATACTGCGTGGCCGTGGACTGGAAGCACAGTTCGGCCATGGCCTATCTCGACATCGACCTGGAGGAGAAATGCCTGCACGCACGTGATCTGCTGATCCGGTGGCTGTCCCAACGCCGGGTCGCCCACGGCGACATCGCCTTCTGCCGGCGGGGCGAGACCCTCTCGCCCATCGCTCTGCGCGACATCCCGCGGCTGCGGGTCGGCGACTACCGGGAGCTGATCATCGAGCGGCGCGTGGTGGTGACCCCCGCCGCCGGTGACCGGCGTCTGATCGCGGACATCAACCAGGCGCTCTCCAAGGTCGTCAAGGAGCTCAAGAAGGTCATGGCGTACTGATCAGTCCGGCCTCGCGCTCACGTGGTGCGCGATCGCCGCGTCGTCGTCGGCGCCGTACATCTCGTCGATCAGCGGCGCGAACGCGCTCACGACGGCGCCTCTCCTGACCTTGCCGTTCGCGGTCAGCTCGCCGCGCTCGGCCGCCAGCGGCCGGGGCAGCACGCGGAAGTCCTTCAGCTGCTCCGCGCGCGCGAGATCCGCGTTGACCCGGTCGACCTCCGCCCGCAGGAGCGCGTCCCGTGCGGGGGCCGACGAGGCGGTCGCGGTGGTGCTCGGTCCGAGCAGGACGGTGAGGTACTTGCGGGCCTCGCCGACGACGATCGCCTCGTCGATCAGCGCACTCTCCCGCAGCCGGGTCTCGATGGGCTGCGGGCTGATCGTCTTGCCGCCGCGGGTGATCAGCACGTCCTTCTTCCTGCCGATCAGCCGGAGTTCGGCGTGCGGCGTGTACTCCACCAGGTCACCGGTGTGGAACCAGCCGTCCCTGAGTACCTCAGCGGTCTCCCCGGGGGCGCGCCAGTATCCGGTGAACAGGAGCGGCGCGCGGATCAGCATCTCCCCGTCGTCCGCCACCTGCACCTCGAAGCGGGGGTCCGCGAACTTCTTGCCGATGGTGCCCGGACGCGGGAACGGCTGGTCGAAATGCGCGACGGGACACGCCCCGGTCTCGGTGAGCCCGTAGTTCTCGCGCAGATCGAGCCCCCAGATCTGCCAGATCCCGAGGACGCTCTCGGGCATCGCGGCGGACGCGGTGTAGGCGAGACGGATGCGGTCCATCCCGACCGTCGCCCGCAGGGGCAGGAAGACCCCGCGGAGCACGGCGGCGTACGCGAGGCGCAGCGGCAGCGAAGACCGGCGCCGCGACCAGCGGTCCTCGGCCACCCTGCGGCCGATCCGCAGGGCGAAGCCGTAGGCGAGGCGACGCGGGCGCGACCACGTCCGGGTTCGTGTGACCAGTTCGGCGGCCAGCTTCTCGTGGAACCGCGGCGGCCACAGCGCCACGGTGGGCCGCACCGCGCGCAGCACGTCCGGGTAGTCGGCGACGGCGCAGTAGGTGACCACGAGCCGCGAGAGCAGCGGCGCGAACAGGGACATCACGGCCGGTGCCACATGAGCCAACGGCAGGAAGCCCACGACGTCGTGCTCGTGGCGCACGATCTGGGGGTAGAGGCCGATGACGGTCCTGACCGCGTGCTGGAGCGTGCGGTGCGAATGCGTGACGCCCTTTGGCTCTCCCGTGGACCCCGACGTGTAGAAGAGCACGGCGGCGTCGTCGAGGGACCCCTCGGCGACCAGCGCGGACAGGGCGTCCGGACCGTCACCGGCCTGCTCCGCGCCGTGCGCGCACAGCGCTTCCCACGTCGTCCCCGCGACCGCGGCGGGCAGCGCCGGGGGAGCGGCGTCGATGCCGACGACGAGCCGCAGCGCCGGTGCCCGCCCGGCGGTCTCGGCCGCCTTGGCGAGCTCCGTCGTCGTCTCGCCGATGAAGGCGACCGCCTCGCTGTGTACGAGGAGTTGCCCGATCTCGGCGGCCGAGTTCGTCGGATACACGCCGACCACGACGCCGCCGACGCTCTGCACGGCCAGCGCGGCGAAGACCCATTCCGGGCGGGCGCCGCTCATCACGGCGACGCGGTCGCCGCGCCGCACCCCTCGCGCGGTGAGGCCGAGTGCGACAGCGCGCACCTGGTCCGCGTACGACCGCCAGGTGTACGTCCGCACCGTTCCGCCGCGCCAGTGGCGCAGCGCGACCGCGTCGGGTTCCCCGGCCGCCCGGTCGACGAGCAACCCGGGCAGTGTGCGGGCGGGTTCGAACATGGCGCTCATGCGGCACGCTCCCCGAGGCGCTGGAAGCCACCCCGGTACCAGGTCACCGGCTCGCCACCGCCCGTGCGGGCCTCGCGCACGCGGCCGATGAGGATCACGTGGTCGCCGCCGGAGACGACCTGGCGCAGTGCGCAGTGCAGGACCGCCGCCGCGTCGGGCAAGGCCGGATGGCGCTCCTCGTCGTACTCGAAGCCGCCGTGGGCGAACTTGTCCGCGCCCTTCGTCGCGAACCTGACCGCGAGGTCCGCGTGTTCGGGCGTCACGATGTTCACGGCGAACCGCTCGGCGGCCATGAAGACGGGACAGCAGTCCGCTCCCCGGTCCAGGCACACCAGGACGAGCGGCGGGTCGAGGGACAGCGCGGCGAAGGAACTCGCGGTGAATCCGTACGGCGTGCCCGTCTCGCTCCGCGTCGTCACGATGGTCACCCCGGACGGGTAACGGGCCAGCGCCGAACGGAAGTCGGCCGGGTTCACACCCTCGTCCTGATCAGTCATTCCAGGCCTCCCTGGCGGCTCGGGCGGCGGGGTCGTCGAAGACCGTGCGCGCGTCGGTGGTCGTGGCCCTGAGCTGTTCGCCCGGCCGGTCGGCGATGTCCGTGTGCAGGGCCCGCTTCAGCGCCGCGAACACGGCGGGCGGCTTGGCCGCGGCCCGCCGCGCGTCCTCCGTCGCCGTCGCGAGCAACTCGTCCCGCCCGACCACGTGGTCGACGAGGCCGATGGACCGCGCGGCGTAGGCGTCGAGCGGCTCGCCGCCGAGCAGGAGACGCCGGGCCGCGCGGTCACCGAGCACCGCGCGCACCCGCGCCACGCCTTTCGCGGCGGGCAGCAGTCCGTGGTCGATCTCGGGGAAGACGAAACGTGCCTCCCGCGACGCGTACACCACGTCGGTGAACAGCGCCATCTCGATGCCTCCGCCGACGCACCAGCCGTCGACCGCGCAGACCAGCGGCCGGGGAAAGTCCTCCAGCGCGCACAGCAGCGCGTGGAACGACGTCATCCGCTCGGCCATGGATGCGGCGTCCAGACCGACGGCCTCCTTGACGTCGCCGCCCGCGCAGAAGAAGCGCCCGCCCGCGCCCGTCAGGACGAGGGCGGGGGCGTCCGGGGCGGCGGCGAGGGTATTCAGGGTGGCCGTCAGCTCGCGTACGAGCGCGTCGCTGAGCGCGTTCGCGGGCGGACGGTCCAGGGTCAGGACGGCGACGCCGTCCACCGCGTCGGGGACGCGGACGGTGCCGGGCGCCGTGCTGTGCCGGGCCGTGTGCATGGTCATCTCCCGTCAGTTCGCGGCCGCGCCGGCCGTGCGGGCGGAGGGGAAGCCGGGCCTGCGCTTCTGGTAGAGGCCGCTCATCGGACGACCTCCACGGCCTTCGCCAGGTCGCGTCCGGCGTGGAACCCGCGCAGCGCCTCTTCGTGGGCGGGACGCGCGGCGCGGATGTCGGCGAGGACGTCGTCGGCCGGGCGCACCACGTTGCGCGGGTGCTTGAAGCGCGGGATCACGTACTTGCCGAACAGCTCGATGGACCGCATGAGTTGGTCGTGCGGCAGGCTGTCCACGCGCAGGACCAGGGCCTCCACGCCCATGTCCGCGTACCGCTGGACGTGCTGGACGCAGCGTTCGGGGTCGCCGACGACGAAGCCCTGCGAGTGCTCGAACATGTACTCCTCGTCGGTGAAGTCGACGTCCTTGACCGCGCCCATGTACGCGTAGTCCTGCGACAGCTTGGACAGCCGCTCGAAGGCGTCGGTCGCGAGTCCGACCATCTCGAACAGGGGCCTGGCCTGCGCGCGGGCCAGGGCGGTGGTCTCCGCGCAGTGCATGCCGCCGCTGACAAGGACCGTCTTGCGGGGCGTGATCGGGTACGGGTGGGTGGTGGCGGCGAGCGTCTCGTCGTAGAGCTTCAGCATGCTCTCCACGAGGTCGTAGCCGAGGAAGAAGCCGCCCATGATGGCGCCGATGCCCAGCGACGCGGCGGTCTCGACCGAGCCGGGGCTGCCCGCGGCCGCCGAGATGTGCGGGTAGGGCGTCTGTAACGGCTTGGGCACCAGGCTGCGCGGCGGGATCTTGTAGTGCTCGCCGACGAAGGAGAAGGGGTCGTCGAGGAACGCCCGCCGGATCAGCTCGATGCCCTCGCGCCACTGGGCCTTGTTCTCGGTCGGGTCGACCTCGAAGGCGCGCAGCGCGAGCGTCGTGTTGCCGCGGCCCGTGCCGAGTTCGACGCGGCCGTTGGACAGGATGTCCTCGGTCGCGATGCGCTCCGCGACGCGCAGCGCGTGGTTCATCCGCGTCGGCAGCAGCGTCACCAGGTGGATGAACCGGATCCGGTTCGTCAGCGCCATCAAGTACGGATAGAGCACCTCCGGAGCGGAGATCGACGCCGTGCCGATGGCGACGTGCTGTTCGGAGCTGCCGAAGGCGTCGAAGCCGACCCGCTCGGCGAGCAACACCTCCTCGATCAGCTCGCGATAGCGGTGCTCATGGGTGAGCCCAGCCGGGGTGTCGCCTTCAGTCATGAGGATGAAGTCCATGCCGAACCTTCCGTTCGATGTTACTGAGCAATAACGTAATCTCCGGATTCTTCGAGGGTCAAGAGGCGAATTGAGGGAGTGAGTGTTATTGGCCATTCACATTGGCGGGTTCGTGGGGAGCCAGCTGAGGTCGGGCACACGCTGCGACACACGTACTTCCGCGCGGCCCGGGAGACGAGCCTCGCTCGGGCGTTAACCAAGGCGCCCACGCGATCGCGGCCCGCCGGAAGGTCCGGCGGGCCGCGAGGGATCCATGCTGAGCTGGTACTTGTCCGTCGGGGCGTGGCGGATCGGCCGTTCTGGCGAGATGCCACGGACTGTTATCGGACGTTCGCCTAAGCTTCACGCATGACGAGTTCCTCTTCCCCTCGTGCCGCGGCTCCGCGGGGTGCCCGCCGACGGGAGCTGATCAAGGTCGCCGGTGAGCTGTTCCACGAACGTGCCTTCGACGCGGTCACGACCGAGATGATCGGTGCGCGCGCCGGGGTGACCGGTCCGGCGCTCTACCGGCACTTCTCGAGCAAGCAGGCGCTGTTGATCGCCGTTCTGGAGGATCCGCTCAACGACCTCCTGGCCAACGCGCGCAAGACGGCGGCCGAGGTGCGGGATCCGCGCGAGGCGCTGGAAGCGATGATCGACTACCACGTCACCCGCAGCCTCCAGAACGTCCCCTCCACGCTCGTGTTCCTGAAGAACGAACACAACGTGCCCGAGGAGGAACGCCACCGCATGCGGCGGCTGATGCGGCTGTACGCCGAGGAGTGGAGCGCCCTGGTGGAGCGGCTCCGCCCCGGGCTGCCCGACGCCCAGAACCGCGTCCTGACCCACGCCGTCTTCTCGATGATCAACTCGGTGCCGCAGTTCAACAGCGGCCTCGACCCGGAGAGCGTCGCCACCACGATCCGCACCGCCGCGCTCAACGCGCTGCTGATCCCGCCGGGAGCGGTCTGACGCCCGTGCCCGTGTCAGACCGCTCCCCGCATCAGACCGCTCCCCGCGTCGAGGCCGCCGGAGCGCTCACCGCACGTGTTCCTCGACGCGCGGCGCCCGTTCCGGAGCCGCCGTCACGGTCACCGGGACCGTCTTCTCCTTCGGCGTACGCACCATCACCAGGACCAGGACCCCGGCGACCAGTCCTGCCGCGCCCGCCGTCAGTGACGTCGTGTTGAGTCCGGCGGCGAACGCCGAGCGCACCGCGTCCGCGGGGACCGTGCCGTGCAGGGCCGCCGCGCCGCCGCCCGCCGCCGTGTGGGCCGCGTCGTGGCCCAGCGATTCCTGCATGCGCGAGGTCAGGACCGTGCCGAACAGCGCGACGCCGACCGCGTAGCCGAGCTGGCGGAAGGTGTTGACCGCGCCGCCCGCCGTCCCGGCGTTCGCGGGCGGCACCGAGGCGAGGGCGGCCCCGGCCAGGGCGGGGGCGACCAAGCCCGTGCCGATGCCTGAGACGGTCAGACCCGGTATCAGCGACGGCCAGGACGAACCGGCGTCGAGCACTGCCATGCAGAGCCCGCCCGCGCCGATCAGGAGCAGCCCGACGCCGATCACCAGCCGCGGCGCCACCCCGTGCAGGAACCGCCCGCCGACCGCCGCCACCAGGAAGGACGTGCCGGCCAGCGGAAGGAGCACCAGGCTGCCGCGCACCGGGCTCATGCCGAGCACGGTCTGCAGCCAGATGGAGAAGTACGGGATGACGCCGAACGCCGCCGCGTTGTAGCCGATCGCGCCGACCAGCACCCCGGTGAAGGCGGGCTTGCGCAGCAGCCGCAGATCCAGGAGCGGCTGGCTGACGCGGCGTTCGACCAGCACGAAGCAGAGCAGCGCGAGGGCCGAGACCACGAAGGCCGCGGTGGCGGTCGTCGACGTCCAGCCGTGCGTGCCGCCGCGCAGCACGCCGTACGTACCCGCCCCCGCGAAGCCCGCGAACGCCGCCGTGCCCGCCCAGTCGATGCGCCGCCCCGCGGGCCCCTTCGACTCGGGCACCACGCGCAGCGTCAGCCAGATCGACGCCACGCTCACCGGCAGGTTCACGAAGAAGATCCAGCGCCAGCCGGGACCCTCGGTGAGCACGCCGCCCACGATCGGGCCGAGCGCCGCCGAGGCCCCGCTCACCGCGCCCCACACGCCGAGCGCGACGGACCTGTCCCGGCCTTGGTAGGCGGCGCCGAGCAGCGGCAGCGTCGTCGCGAACATCGCGGCCGCGCCGAGCCCCTGCACGGCGCGGGCCGCCACGAGCAGCTGAGCGTCGGACGCGAGCCCGCAGCCGAGCGAGGCCACCGCGAACAGCGCGGTGCCGATGATGTTGAGCCGCCGCCTGCCGAGCACGTCGGCCGCGGCGCCGACGCCCAGGAGCAGCGCGGCGAGCGCGAGCGCGTACCCGTCGATGACCCACTGCAGATCACCGAGCGAGGCGCCGAGCGCCCGTGCCATGTCGGGCAGCGCCACGACCACGATCGTCACGTCCAGCAGCAGCATGAACGTCCCCAGAGACACCGCGGTGAGCGGCCCCCATGTACGCATTCCCGTTCTCCTTCACCCACGTCGCCGGAGGGATCTCCGTGCCCTCGTACGATGGGGCGCGCGCGGGACGAACTCGGTGCCACCGAAGGGCCGGTCGCGGGATCTCGACATGGAGGGGTGCTCTGGTGACGGAATCCGAAGTCTTCGACGAGCTCGACCGTAGGCTGCTGCACGCCTTCGAGGTCGACGGCAGGGCGCCCTTCAGCCGGGTCGCCGCCGTGCTCGGCGTCTCCGACCAGACCGTCGCCCGCCGCTACCGCCGCATGTGCGCGGGCGCGGGCCTGCGCATCGTCGGCGTCAGGGACACCCACCGGCTCGGCAAGGACCAGTGGATGCTGCGGCTGCGCTGCGCGCCGGACGGCGCCGAGGCGATCGCCGCCGCCCTCGCCCGCCGCCGGGACACCGCCCGCGTCCACCTCACGTCCGCGGGCACCGAAGTGGTCTGCATGACGATGCCCCGCGCCCCCGGCGACTACGACGACCTGGTGTTCGACAAGCTCCTGCGCACCCGGCAGATCATCGAGATCACGGCGTACCAGCTGCTGCACCGCTTCTACGGCGGCCGGACCGGCTGGATCGGCAAGCACGGGATGCTCACCCCCGAGGAGGTCGCGGCCCTGCGCCCCGCCTCCTCGCCGGACGCGCGACCGTCGGGCCCCCCGCACATCGCCCCCGAGGACGAACCCCTGGTCTCCGCGCTCAAGGCCGACGGGCGCGTCACCTACCCCGAACTCCAGCGGCTCACCGGGCGCTCCGAGTCCTCGGTCAAGCGCCGCCTCGCCCGGCTCCTGGACACGGGGACGGTCTACATCGACACCGAGTACGACATGGCGCGGTTCGGCTTCGCCACCGCGGCCCTGCTCTGGGTCACCGTCGCCCCCGGCGCACTGGACGCGGTGGGGCGCGCGATGGCCGCACATCCGGAGATCGCGCACGTCTCCGCGACCACGGGTCCCTCCAACCTGCTGGCGAGCGTGGTGACCAGGGACACCGGGGAGCTCTACGCCTACCTCAGCGGCAAGCTCGGCTCGCTCGAAGGGGTGCGGCACGTGGAGTCCGCCCCGTACCTGCGCAGCTTCAAGCAGATCACCTACCCGCCGCCGAGGTAGCGCCGGGTCCCCGGCGGGGCCGTCCGCCCGCCAGGATCGCCGCCGCCAGCGCGTCCGCCGCGCCCTGGGCGGAGGCGCGCCGCTCGCCGTGCAGCAGGACGAAGTCGACGCTGCCCAGTTCGGGCAGGCCCGCCCGGTCAGGGACGCGGGTCAGGCCCGGCGGGATCAGACCGCGGGAGTGCGCCATCACGCCGAGGCCCGCGCGGGCCGCCGCCACCAGGCCGTTGAGGCTGCCGCTCGTGCACGCCACGCGCCAGGCGCGGCCGCTGCGCTCCAGGGCCTCGAAGGCGAGGGCGCGGGTGATGCCGGGCGGCGGGTAGACGATCAGCGGCACCGGGCGCTCGGGGTCCAGGCGAAGCCGCTCGCGGCCGATCCAGACCAGGTCGTCCTGCCAGACCAGCGCGCCGCGCGGGTCCTCCGGGCGGCGTTTGGCGAGCACCAGGTCGAGCCGGCCCGCGTCGAGCTGCTCGTGCAGCGTGCCGGAGAGCTCGACGGTCAACTCCAGGTCGACGTCCGGGTGGTCGTGCCGGAAGGACTCCAGGATGTCGGTGAGATGGGTGAGGACGAAGTCCTCGGACGCGCCGAACCGCAGCCGCCCGCCCAGCCGCGTCCCGGTGAAGAACGCCGCGGCCTGCTCGTGCGCGGCGAGGATGCGGCGGGCGAAGCCGAGCATGGCCTCGCCGTCCTCGGTCAGCTCCACGGCGTGCGTGTCCCGGGTGAAGAGCTGCCGCCCCGTGGCGTCCTCCAGGCGGCGCACGTGCTGGCTCACCGTGGACTGGCGCACCCCGAGCCTGCGGGCGGCCTGGGTGAAGCTGAGCGTCTGGGCGACCGCGAGGAAGGTGCGGAGCTGCGCGGGGTCGTACACGTCGTTCACGGTGCACAGCCTAACCTTGGTCATCGCGATCCGTGATGACAGTCAGAGCGGTGTACGGGATTCCCGATCATGCCGATCGAGGGGATCATGAGGAGGGGACGGCCTCGCACCGAGAACGCCCCCTCCGCACCAAGAGAAACACCCGCACGAAGAGCACCCCGTACCAAGCGCATGGAGCACCGTGAAACGCCTGAAGTGGCCGTCCTGGATGCCGGTCGACCCGTACATCGTGGCGTTGCTCGGCACCGTGGGGCTCGCGGCGCTGCTCCCGGCCCGCGGTGCCGCCGCCGACGTCGCGTCCGGCGCGTCCACCGGCGCCGTCGCGCTGCTCTTCTTCCTCTACGGCGCCCGGCTCTCCACCCGTGAGGCGATGGACGGCCTCCGGCACTGGCGGCTGCACCTCACGGTCCTGGTCTGTACGTTCGTCGCCTTCCCGCTGCTCGGGCTCGCGGCGAAGGGCCTCGTCCCGTACGTCCTGACGCCCGCGCTCTACAGCGGCTTCCTCTTCCTCACCCTGGTGCCCTCGACGATCCAGTCGTCGATCGCCTTCACCTCCATGGCGCGCGGCAACGTGCCCGCCGCGATCTGCGCCGGTTCCTTCTCCTCGCTCGCCGGCATCGTCCTCACCCCGCTGCTCGCGGCGGCGCTCCTGGGCAACAGCGGCGGCGGCTTCTCCGCGGACTCGCTCGTCAAGATCGTGCTTCAGTTGCTGGTGCCGTTCTTCGCGGGGCAGTTGCTGCGCAGGTGGGTCGGCGGCTTCCTCACCCGGCACAAGAAGATCCTCGGCTACGTCGACCGCGGCTCGATCCTGCTTGTCGTCTACACCGCGTTCAGCCAGGGCATGGTCGAGGGCATCTGGCACCAGGTGACCCCGCTGCGGCTGCTCGCGCTGCTCGGCGTCGAGGCGGTGCTGCTCACCGCGATGCTGGCGCTGACCTGGTACGGCGCGAAGAAGCTCGGCTTCCCCCGGGGCGACCGCGTCGCCATCCAGTTCGCCGGGTCGAAGAAGTCCCTCGCCGCCGGACTCCCCATGGCCAGCGTCCTGTTCGGGGCGCAGGCGTCGCTCGCCGTGCTGCCGCTGATGCTCTTCCACCAGATGCAGCTGATGGTCTGCGCGGTGATCGCCAAGCGCCGCTCGCGGGACGCCGAGGAGTTCGCGGAGTCCGAGCAGCCCGAGCACTCCGAACAGTCCGAACAGTCCGGGGAGTTCGTCAGCGAGCCGTCGCGAGCCGGAGCGTCACGAACCGCGGCCGGTACAGCGACACGTTCCGGCTGATGTTCGCCTGCGCGCTCGCGGGCGTCGGGTCGAGCCAGTTGACGTCGTAGCTGAGCGTGATCCGGCCGTCCCCGCCGAGCGCCGCGTGGGCCTGCGGGTTGTAGGCGGCCGTGTCCTGGCGGGCCGCGCCGTCCGCGGGCAGCGGCGCCTGGAAGCCCTTGGCGGGCCCGTGCCAGGGCCCGGTGGGCGAGCAGGACCAGTACGAGGTGACGGTGGTCAGGCCCTCGGCGCCCGCGGCCATGGTGAACAGGACGTACGTCCCCTTCTCGCGCACCACCGTGAACGCGCTGCCCACGCCCTTGCGCCTGCCGTCCCCGAGCACCGGCTCGTGGCCGTCCTGCTCGCCCCAGCCCTCCCCGTCCCAGTACTCCCACGCCGAGGCGTCGGCGAGCCTGCCGTGCGGGACGCGGGCCACATAGGCGTGCGACGTGGGCCGGGACGCCGCCTGGGCGTCGGTGCCGCCGAAGACGTACGTCCAGCCGTCGGCGTCGACCGTCGTCGTGCCGTACAGGACGCGCTTCTCCGGGTCGCCCACCGACTGCTGGTCGGAGACCTTCACGATGTTCTCGACGCGCAGGCCGGGCAGCGAGAGCGTGGCGACCTCCGTGGCGATCGGCACGCCGTAGATCCACGGTCCTTGGCTCGCCATCCGGGTCCACAGCATGACGCGGACGACCTGTTCGTCCGAGCCGGGGGAGCGCGGCTCCACCCGTGCCGCCACCGGCCAGCGCCACTGCTGCGGCGCGGGGTCGGGGAACAGGGGCGCGGCGAGGGTGCGCTCCAAAGTGCCCGAACGGGACATCAGGACCGCGGAGTTGCGGAGCATCGGGGTGTTCGTGTCGCGCCAGGTGTGCGGCTGGCCCGCCGGGTTGGGCGGCGCGTGCACCTGTCCGAGGAAGGTGTCGGAGAACAGCCACAGGACCCGGCCGTCCGGCAGCCGCACCGAGTGGGTGCCGTCGCCGCCCGTCCAGTCGTCGGTGCGCGCGGCGTCGTCGCCGTAGCGGGCGAACTCCCCGGTGACCTTCTCGTCGGCGGACCAGGACGCCACGGTGCGCGGGCGGCAGGCCGCACCGCCCTCCCGGTCCTTGTCCGGGAGGGCGACGAGCAGTACGGCCGCGCAGGCCAGGACCAGCAGCAGGACCGGCCAGATCCTGCGGCGTGCTCCCGCGGCGGGACGTTCTCGGGCGGACACGCCCGGGACGTTAGTTGCTGCCGCGCACGCGGTCCATGGGGAGCCGGACCACGGTGTCCCGTGTCACAGCCGCAGCGGTGGTACGCAGGGTGTCCATCTCGGTGTCACTCAACGCGCGGTCGTAGAGCCGTACTTCGTCGATGGCGCCGGTGAAGAAGGCGCGGCTGTCCATGCGCTGGCCGATGTGCACGCCGAAGGGCGAGTTGCGGCTGACCGAGCCCGGCACGTCGGCGGTGCTGATCCGGGTGCCGTCCAGGAAGAGCGTCAGCTCCCCGGCGCCCCGGCGCAGCGCGATGTGGTGCCACTGGCCGTCGTTGTACGCGCCGGTGGTGCGCACGGACGCGGACCTCGGGGCCGCCGCGCCGTCCCGGGTGGTGATCAGGCCGGTGAGGCGGTTGCTCGCGGGCTCGCCGCGCAGCCACACCTGCGGCTGGGTGGTCCCTATGCCGCCCATCCACAGCAGCGGCTGCTCGCCGGTGGTGGCGGAGTAGCGGAACCAGAGGGATGCGGTGAAGTCCTTCGTGCCCAGCGGGAGTTGACCGCGGAAGGGCAGGCGCACGGCGTCGTCCGTGCCGTCGAAGGAGAGCGCGCCGCCGAACCGGCCCTCGGTCTCGGCGGCCCCGCCGAGCACCGCGGCGGGACGGGCCCACGGCGCGTGGTCGCGGGTCGTCGGGTCCGGGCCCCTGCGCGGGGTCAGCCAGTCCTCGGTGAACCGCGCGAAGCGGATCTCGTCGCGCGCGTCGACCGCGCCGCCCTCGTACAGCAGGCCCACGTGCGCGCCGTCGGCCCGCACCAGGTCCGAGTAGCCGGACCAGTCCGTGGTCACCGTCGTGCCCCGGTCCACGCTGTCCCAGGTGCGTCCGCCGTCGTACGAGGAGCGGATCTGCATGGTGCGGCGCCGGTCGGGGTCGCCGGGGCAGGCGAGCAGCATGCGCTTGCCGAACTGGAGCGTGGAGCCCTGGACTTGGGGCGTGTAGAGGTCGGGAAGGGCGCGGAAGGGCGCGGCGAACGAGTTGCCGCCGTCCCTGCTGATCGCGTGCGTGCGGTGGCCGAGGTCGGTGCCGTCCTGTTCGCGGCCGCTGACGTAGACCGTGCCGTCGGGCCGCTCCGTGAGCGTCATCTCGGACGGCTTCTGGCGGAACGTGCCGTCGTCGGCGATCGGGTACGAGTCCTTCGCGCCGATCCGCCAGTGGTCCCCGCCGTCGTCGCTGACGATCAGCGCCGCGTGGTTGGCGGTGACCCGACTGCCGTTCCAGGTCTCGGCGTTGACGGCGAAGGCGAGCCGTCCCGCGTGCCGGCCCCGGGTCAGCTGGATGCCGTGCACGGGCCCGGTCGCGTACCAGGAGTTCCAGTCGGCGGGCAGGATCTCGTCGCTCAGGTTGCGCGGCGCGGACCAGCTCGCGCCGTCGTCGTCGCTGTACTGGAGGTGCGGGGTGCGGTCGCACGGCACGTCGCAGTTCTTGCCGTCCGTGCGGCCGGTGTTGTACGTCTCCGCGAGCAGTACGCGGCCGGTCTCGCGGTCCACGACCGGCGCCGGATTGCCGTGCGTGTCGCCCGCGCCCTCGTTGATCACCTGGAGCGGGCCCCAGGTCCTGCCGCCGTCGTGCGACCGCTTGAGCACGAGGTCTATGTCGCCCGCGTCGCTGCAGTCGTTGACGCGGCCCTCGGCGAAGGCGAGGAGCGTGCCCTTGGCGGTCTTCACGACGGCCGGGATGCGGAAACAGGCGTACCCCGGATCCTGGGACGCCTTGAACAGCACCCGCTGCTCGAACGGCGCCGTCCGCTCGGGCGCCGCCTGCGCCGCGGGGACGGGCAGCAGCGCGCCCACCGCGACGGCGGTCACGGCGGCCGCCGCGCTGCGGAGCGATCTGAGGCGTACACGGAGACTCGATGGCATGGTGCGACCCGCCCTTCATGGCGATGGCGACGCATGGCTGTGACGACTCGTGGCTGGGACGGCGTGGGGCCGGCACCCGATGCCGGTGACCGGACATCCTGACATCCCACGTCCACTGTGCGTGCCACAGACGCTACTTGGGGGCTTCGGCACCCCACAAGAAGCGTGCGTCAGGGGATCAGTACGACCTTGCCCCGATTGCTCCGTCCCTCGATCACCGCGTGCGCCTGCGCCGCGTCGGCGCAAGAACGCGATCACCGTCACGGACAAGGGGAAGCGGCTCGTGGCGCGCTGCGCGACGGCGGCCGCGGCCGCCAACAGGCGTAGGGCAGGGGCCCGGCCGGCGCAGGGGGCGCTCCCCGCCGGCCGGGACGCCGCCGCCGTGCGGCGGGGGAGTCCGGGTCAGCCCTGGGAGGCCGCGGCCCGCAGGGCGACGCGGTGCTCGCCCGCGTACACGTTCATGGAGGAGCCGCGCAGGAAGCCGACCAGGGTCAGGCCGGTCTCGACGGCCAGGTCGACCGCGAGCGAGGACGGCGCGGAGACGGCGGCGAGCACCGGGATGCCCGCCATCACCGCCTTCTGCGCGAGCTCGAAGGAGGCACGCCCGGAGACCAGCAGGACCGCACGGGACAGCGGGAGCCGCCCGTCCTGAAGGGCGCGGCCGACCAGCTTGTCGACGGCGTTGTGCCGCCCCACGTCCTCCCGTATGTCGAGCAGCTCGCCCTCCTCCGAGAAGAGCGCGGCGGCGTGCAGACCCCCGGTCCTGTCGAAGACGCGCTGCGAGGCGCGCAGCCGGTCGGGGAGGCTCGCGAGCAGTTCGACGTCGAGCCGGACCGGGGGAGCGTCGGAGATCGGGAAGCGGGCCGTGGTGCGCACCGCGTCCAGGCTCGCCTTGCCGCACAGGCCGCAGGACGAGGTGGTGTACACGTTGCGTTCGAGGGTGATGTCGGGGAGCACGACGCCGGGCGCCGTCCGCACGTCCACCACGTTGTACGTGTTCGAGCCGTCCTCGGTGGCCCCCGCGCAGTACACGATCGACTGGAGCTCGGCGGCGGAGCCGAGCACGCCCTCGCTCACCAGGAAGCCCGCCGCGAGCGCGAAGTCGTCGCCCGGGGTGCGCATGGTGATGGCGAGCGCCTTGCCGTTGAGCCGGATCTCCAGGGGTTCCTCGGCGACCAAGGTGTCGGGGCGCTGCGAGACCCGCCCGTCCCGGATCCGGATGACCTTGCGTCGCTCCGTGACTCGTCCCATGTCTTGATCAGTCCCGGTTCTGTACGTGCTGGTAGCCGAAGCGGCCCTTGATGCAGAGGTTGCCGTGGGTCACCGGGTTGTCGTGCGGCGAGGTGACCTTCACGATCTCATTGTCCTGCACGTGCAGTGTCAGGTTGCAGCCGACTCCGCAGTAGGCACAGACCGTGGTCGTCTCGGTCTGCGCGGACTCGTCCCAGGTACCCGCGGCCCGCATGTCGAACTCCGACTTGAAGCTGAGCGCGCCCGTGGGGCAGACCTCGACGCAGTTCCCGCAGTACACGCACGCCGAGTCGGTCAGCGGCGCGTCGTGCTCCACGGCGATCCGGGCGTCGAAGCCGCGGCCCGCCACCGCGATCGCGAAGGTGTTCTGCCACTGCTCACCGCAGGCGTCCACGCACTTGTAGCAGAGGATGCACTTGTCGTAGTCCCGCACGTACAGGTCGTTGTCGACCTTGGGCTCCTCGTTCAGCCGGGCCGCGTCGGCGCCGAACCGCTCGGGCTTCGCCTCGTACTCCTTGAGCCAGAGCGCGACCTTCGGCGTCGTCGACAGGTCGACGGAGGAGGCGAGGAGTTCGAGCACGATCTTGCGGCTGTGCCGGGTGCGCTCGGTGTCGGTGAGCACGCTCATGCCCGGCTCCGCCCTGCGGGAACAGGCGGGGGCCAGGGTGCGGGCACCCGCCACCTCCACGACACAGACCCGGCAGGCGTTCTTCGGAGTGAGCGTGTCGCCCTCGCAGAGCGTCGGCACGACCTTGCCCGCGGCCCGGCAGGCGTCGAGGATCGTGGCTCCCTCCGGCACCCGGGCCTCCTGGCCGTCCAGGGTGAACTCCACCAGACGGCGCGGCGGTTGAAGCGGGATCGCGGTCATTCGTACGCCCCCAAGCGGTCGATGGCGGATTCCACGGCGTTCCACGCGGTCTGGCCAAGACCGCAGATCGAGGCGTCCCGCATGGCCTGCCCCACCTCGCGGAGCAGCGCGATGTCACCCGCGGCGGCGGCGCCGGTGCGCCCGACGATGCGGTGCAGGGCCTCCTCCTGCCGCACGGTGCCGACCCGGCACGGCACGCACTGGCCGCACGACTCGTCACGGAAGAACTCCGCGATGCGCAGCAGGACGCGGGGGAGCGGCACGGTGTCGTCGAGGGCCAGCACCACGCCGGAACCGAGGGTGGTCCCGGCGCCCCTGGTGCCCTCGAAGGTGAGCGGGATGCCGAGTTCGTCGGGCCGTACGAAACCGCCTGCCGCGCCGCCGAGCAGGACGGCTCGGAGGTTGCCGGGCTTTCCCGCGAGGGCCAGGAGCTCGCCGAGGGTGGCGCCGAACGGCAGCTCGTAGGTGCCGGGCCGTTCGACGCTCCCCGAGACGCAGAAGAGCTTGGGCCCGGTGGACTTCTCCGTGCCGATCGCGGCGTACGCGCGGGCGCCCATGGTGAGGATGGGCAGCACGTTGACGAGGGTCTCCACGTTGTTCTCGGCGGTGGGCTTGCCGAACAGGCCCTTCTCCACGGGGAACGGCGGCTTCGAGCGTGGCTCCCCCCGGTACCCCTCGATGGAGTTGAACAGGGCGGTCTCCTCGCCGCAGATGTAGGCGCCGGCGCCGCGCCGGATCTCGATGTCGAAGGCGTACCCCTGGCCGAGCACGTCGTCGCCGAGCAGGCCACGCGCGCGTGCCTGGGCGACGGCGTGCTCCAGGCGGCGCAGGGCGCGCGGATACTCGCCGCGCAGATAGAGGTAGCCCCGGTGGGCGCCGACCGCGTACCCCGCGACGGTCATCGCCTCGACCAGCGCGTACGGATCGCCCTCCATGAGCACCCGGTCCTTGAAGGTGCCGGGCTCGGACTCGTCGGCGTTGCAGACGAGGTAGTGCGGGCGGTCGGGCTGGGCGGCGGTGGCCGCCCACTTCCTGCCCGTGGGGAAGGCGGCGCCGCCCCTGCCGAGGAGTCCGGACTCCGTGACCTCCCTGATGACCTCGGCGGGGCCGATGGCGAAGGCGCGGCGCAGGGCGGTGTAGCCGCCGTGCGCGCGGTAGTCGTCCAGGGACGACGGATCCACGGTGCCGATGCGCTTGAGGAGGATCAGTCCTTCTTGGCCTGCTTGGGGGACGGAGAGGGACGCCGGGGGCTCGGCGGGGGCGGCATCGGGGGTGAGGGCGGCTCGGGTGAGGGTGTCGGGTGCGGCGGGGGCGACGGTGGCGGTGACGTAGGTTTCCTCCCCGCTCCCGCCCCTACCCGGATTCGGTCCGGCCGGGGCGGAATATTCAGCCCGTCCGGCGTTCGAGGACGAACTCGGCGGAGCCGGTGATGACTCCGGCCCCGGTGCGGAACGCCGACACCCCGCCCGTACCACCAGCGCCGCAGGCGCCCTCTCGCACAGCCCCAGGCAGGGGCTCGCCTCCACCCTCACGCCCGGCGCGGAGCCGAGCCGCTCCGTCACGGTTCCGCACAACTCCGCGCCCCCGCACGCCAGATCCGTACACACCCGCACCACCGTCGCGGGCCTCGGCCGCACCGAGAACATGGAGTAGAACGTGGCCACCCCGTAGCCCTCCGCGGGCGGAACCGTCAGGCGCCTGCACAAGTAGTCGAGGCCGCCCTCGCTGATCCAGCCCGCCCGGTCGTTGAGCGCGTGCAGCCCCGGCAGCAGCAGGTCCCGCCGTTCGCGCGCCGCCCGGCCGCCCCTGGCCCAGCGCAGGTCCGCGTCGCTGCGGTCGGCGGCGCCCTCCCACGCGGACCCGGGCGGACCGAGCACCGCGTCGACGGCCGCCCGCTCCTCGTCCGTCGGCTTGCTGTCACCGAAGCGCAGATCCATACGTCACCTCACCTCACCTCACGGACACGGTCAGCTTGTCGATCCGGATCGCCGACGCCTTGAACTCCGCCGTCCCCGCGATCGGACAGTTCGCCTCGATCGTCAGCTGGTTGGTGTCCACCTCGTCGGGAAAGTGCATGGTCATGAAGGCCAGACCGGGGCGCAGGCCGGGGTCGACCCAGACGGGGGCCGTCACCGTGCCGCGCCGTGAGGAGACCCTGACCTCCTCGCCCACCACGACGCCGTACCGTTCGGCGTCCTCCGGGCACAGCTCGACATACTCGCCGCGCCGCAGCGGAGAGGCGAAACTTCCGCTCTGCACACCGGTGTTGTAGGAGTCCAGGCGCCGGCCCGTGGTCAGCCGGATCGGATACGTCTCGTCGGTCAGGTCGACCGGCGGGTCGTGGACGACGAGGCCGAAGGGGGCCAGGGCGCCCCGGCGTTCGGGGTCCGGGTCCCACAACCTGCCGTGCAGGTAGGTCGGTTCGACGCGGTCCTCGTCGGGGCAGGGCCACTGGATGCCCTGGAGGGCTTCGAGACGGTCGTACGTCATGCCGTGGTGGTCGGGCGAGACGGACCGCAGCTCGTCCCAGACGGCCCGCGCGTCCGCGTACTTCCACTCGTGCCCGAGGAGCCCGGCCAGCTCGCAGATGATGTCGATGTCCTCGCGGGCCTCGCCGGGCGGCCGCACCGCCCTGCGCACCCGCTGCACCCGCCGCTCGCTGTTGGTCGTCGTGCCGTCGGTCTCCGCCCAGCCCGCGGTGGCGGGCAGGACGACGTCCGCCAGCTCGGCGGTCTTGGTGAGGAAGATGTCCTGCACGACGAGGAAGTCGAGGGCCCGCATGCGGCGCACGGCCTGCTCGCTGTCGGCCTCCGACTGCGCGGGGTTCTCGCCGATGCAGTAGACGGCCTTGAGCGTGCCCTCCTCCATCGCCTCGAACATCTCGGTGAGGGTGAGGCCGTAGCGGGGCTGGATGACGGTGTCCCACGCCGACTCGAACTTCAGCCGGGCGGCGGGGTCGAGGATGTCCTGGAAGCCGGGCAGACGGTTGGGGATGGCGCCCATGTCACCGCCGCCCTGCACGTTGTTCTGCCCGCGCAGCGGCTGCAACCCCGAGCCGAAGCGGCCCACGTGCCCGGTCAGCAGCGACAGGTTGATCAGGGCGCGCACGTTGTCCGTGCCGTTGTGGTGCTCGGTGATGCCGAGCGTCCAGCACAACTGGGCCCGCTCGGCCCGCGCGTAGGCGTGCGCCAACTCCCTTATCGCCGCGGCCGGTACGCCCGTCACCTTCTCGGCGAGCGACAGCGTCCACGGCTCGACCAGGGCCGCGTAGTCGTCGAAGCCCGTCGTCGCCCGCTCGATGAAAGCCCGGTTGGCGAGGCCCGCGTGGATGATCTCGCGGCCGATCGCGTGCGCCATCGGGATGTCCGTGCCGACGTTGAGACCGAGCCAACTCTCGGCCCACTCGGCGGTCTTGGTGCGGCGCGGGTCGACCGCGTACATCCGCGCGCCGTTCCTGATGCCGCGCAGCACGTGCTGGAAGAAGATCGGGTGCGCGAAGCGGGCGTTGGAGCCCCACATCACGACGAGGTCGGTGTGCTCCACCTCTTCGTACGAGGAGGTGCCGCCGCCCGAACCGAAGGCCGCGGAGAGGCCCGCGACGCTCGGCGCGTGACAGGTGCGGTTGCAGGAGTCGACGTTGTTGGTGCCCATCACGACCCGGGCGAACTTCTGCGCCACGTAGTTCATCTCGTTGGTCGCGCGGGCGCAGGAGAACATCCCGAAGGCGCCGCGGGCCGCGCCGAGCCCTGCCGCCGCGCGGGCCAGCGCCTCGTCCCAGGTGGCCCGGCGGAACGGCTCGTCGCGGGAGTCGCGGACCAGCGGGTGGGTGAGTCGGGTGTACGTCTTGGGGGTCCGGTCACGTTTCTTGCTCATGCGGCAGTCCTCATCGGCGTCATGCGGCTGTCCTCAGGGCGAGCAGGTCCGAGATGGCGTGCACGGTGCGCAGCGTCGGCACGGGGACACCGGTGATGTCCGCGAGCTCCACGACGGCGGCGAGCAGCACGTCCAGTTCGAGGGGCTTGCCGCGCTCCAGGTCCTGGAGGGTGGAGGTGCGGTGGTCACCGACGCGCTCGGCGCCCGCGAGCCGGCGCTCCACGGAGATGTCGGGCTCGCAGCCCAGGGCCGCGGCCACCGAGAGCGTCTCGGTCATCATGATCTCGATGACGCGCCGGGTGCCGCCGTGCAGGCACATCTCGCGCATCGTGGCGCGGGCGAGCGCGCTGATCGGGTTGAAGGAGATGTTGCCGAGCAGCTTGATCCAGATGTCGGCGCGGAGTTCGGGCTCGACCGGGCACTTGAGGCCGCCCGCCACCATGGCCTCGCTGAAGGCGGCGCAGCGCGCGGAGCGTGAGCGGTCCGGCTCGCCGACGGAGAACCTGGTGCCTTCCAAGTGGCGTACCACGCCGGGGTCTTCGAGTTCGGTGGCCGCGTACACCACGCAGCCGACGGCCCGTTCGGGCGCGAGCACCGCACTGACCGCGCCGCCCGGGTCGACGCTCTCGACGCGGTGTCCTTCGTGCGGGCCGCCGTGCCGGTGGAAGTACCACCAGGGGATGCCGTTCTGCGCGGCGACCACCGCGGTCGACTCGTGGAGCAGGGGCTCGATCAGCGGCCCGCACGCCGCGTACGAGTGGGCCTTCAGGCCCAGGAAGACGAAGTCGACAGGGCCGATGTCCGCCGGGTCGTCGGTGGCGTGGGCCCGCGCGGTGAAGTCGCCGCGCGGGCTGAGGACTCGTACTCCGTGCTGCCTCATGGCCGCCAAGTGGGGTCCACGGGCTACCAGATGGACGTCGGCACCCGCGCGGTGCAGCGCGGCTCCGACGTAGGCGCCGATCGCACCGGCACCGAGGACTGCGACTTTCACGGTGGGGCGCTCCGTTCGGTTGAGGGATCCGAGGAACGTGGGGGAGTGGGGGGAGTGCGTACGCCGTGGAGCGGGGGCCGCCGCGGGGGCCGTAGGGAGAAGACGTCTACGGAATATTGTCTACAGTATGGAAGTTGGGGCGGCAAGGGGCGCGGAGGACATTGCATACCGTCGACCGATCGTGTGAACCCCCTTCCCAACTCCGCCGTCGGTTCCTACCGTTCGGGATCATGAGGCCCCCCGTCGCACCCCCCGGCTGGAGCCGCTGGCTCGTGCCGCCCGCCGCCCTATCGGTGCATCTCTCCATCGGCCAGGCATACGCCTGGAGCGTCTTCAAACCGCCCCTCGAATCCGCCCTCGACCTCAGCGGCACCCAGAGCGCGCTGCCCTTCCAGCTCGGCATCGTGATGCTCGGCCTGTCCGCCGCGTTCGGCGGCACGCTCGTCGAGCGCAACGGACCGCGCTGGGCCATGACCGTCGCCCTCGTCTGCTTCTCCTCCGGCTTCCTGCTCGCCGCCCTCGGCGCCGCGACCGGCCAGTACTGGCTGATCGTGTTCGGCTACGGCTTCGTCGGCGGGATCGGCCTCGGCATCGGCTACATCTCCCCGGTCTCCACCCTGATCAAGTGGTTCCCCGATCGCCCCGGCATGGCCACCGGCATCGCGATCATGGGCTTCGGCGGCGGCGCGCTCATCGCCTCGCCGTGGTCGGCCCGGATGCTGGACTCCTTCGGCACCGACGGGCACGGCATCGCGCTCGCGTTCCTGGTGCACGGCCTGACGTACGCCGTCTTCATGTCGCTCGGTGTGTTCCTGGTGCGCGTGCCGCGTACGGAAGGAGCGCACCAGGCGGGCGGGCCCGGCGCGCTCGACGGGCCGCAGGTCTCCGCGCGCTCCGCCGTGCGCACCCCGCAGTTCTGGTGCCTGTGGGTGGTCCTGTGCATGAACGTGACCGCGGGCATCGGCATCCTGGAGAAGGCCGCCCCGATGATCACGGACTTCTTCGCGGACACCGCCACGCCCGTGTCCGTCTCCGCGGCGGCCGGCTTCGTCGCCCTGCTCTCGGCGGCCAACATGGCGGGACGCATCGGCTGGTCGTCGGCGTCCGACCTGATCGGCCGCAAGAACGTCTACCGGGTCTACCTCGGTGTCGGCGCGGTCATGTATCTCCTGATCGCGCGCTTCGGGGACGGCTCGAAGCCGCTCTTCGTCATCTGCGCGCTGGTGATCCTCTCGTTCTACGGCGGCGGCTTCGCGACCGTCCCCGCCTATCTCAAGGACCTCTTCGGGACCTACCAGGTCGGCGCCATCCACGGCAGGCTGCTCACCGCCTGGTCCACGGCGGGGGTCCTCGGACCGCTGATCGTGAACCGGGTCGCCGACCACCAGGAGGAGGCGGGCAAGCACGGCTCCGCGCTCTACGGCCTCTCCTTCACGATCATGATCGGCCTGCTCGTCGTGGGCTTCGTCGCCAACGAACTCGTCCGGCCCGTCCACCCCCGCCACCACGTGCCCGCCCCGAAGGAGGACCCCGATGGCCAGCACGACCCGCACGCCACAGAGCGCACCGCCCCCTAGCCGCCGCGCGCTGACCCTTTTCGCGTGGCTATGGGTGGGTATTCCGCTCGCCTACGGTCTCTACGAACTCGTACACAAGGCCACTCAGCTGTTCACCGGGTGACACGATGATGAGAAGCATCCAAACGAGGCGCGCCTTTCCTGTCACATTACGTACCCCGTTACTCGTCAGTCGCTGAGCAGACTGGAGGATCCCGCAGCTCCGGCAACACAAAGGGGATCCGTACATGCACGGCTCGCGCATCGTCGCCGTCGGCCACTATCAGCCCGCCAAGGTGCTCACCAACGCGGATCTGGCGGGGGTGGTCGACACCAGCGACGAGTGGATCCGCTCCCGGGTCGGCATCCGCACCCGCCACGTCGCGGGACCCGAGGAACCCGTCGACGAGCTGGCCGCGCACGCGGGCGGCAAGGCGCTGGCCGCCGCGGGCCTGACCCCGGACGCCATCGACCTGGTCCTGGTCGCCACCTCCACGGCCATCGACAGGTCGCCGAACATGGCGGCCCGGGTCTCCGCGCGGCTCGGCATCCCCTCGCCCTCCGCGATGGACCTCAACGTGGTCTGCGCGGGCTTCACGCACGCCCTCGCCACCGCCGACCACACGGTGCGGGCCGGGGCGGCGACCCGCGCGCTGGTCATCGGCGCGGACAAGATGTCGCAGGTCACCGACTGGACGGACCGCACCACCTGCGTCCTGACCGGTGACGGCGCGGGCGCCGCGGTGGTCGAGGCGTGCGGTCCCGGCGAGGAGCCCGGCATCGGTCCCGTCCTGTGGGGTTCGGTGCCCGAGATGGGCAACGCCGTCCGCATCGAGGGCACCCCGCCGCGCTTCGCCCAGGAGGGCCAGAGCGTCTACCGCTGGGCCACCACGCAGCTGCCGCCGCTGGCCCGCGCGGCCTGCGAGCGCGCCGGTCTCACCCCCGCCGACCTCGCGGGCGTGGTCCTGCACCAGGCGAACCTGCGCATCATCGAGCCGCTCGCCGAGCGCATCGGCGCCGTGAACGCGGTCGTCGCGCGCGATGTCGTCGACTCCGGCAACACCTCGGCCGCGAGCATCCCCATGGCCCTGTCCAAGCTGGTGGAGCGCGGCGAGATCAGGTCGGGCGACCCGGTGCTGCTCTTCGGCTTCGGCGGGAACCTGTCGTACGCGGGGCAGGTCGTGCGCTGTCCCTGAGCCGCGCCGCGCGTAGGCGACGGGAACGCGTCACGCGTGCGGGTGTGACGGGCTCAACTCCCCCTGGCACTGGCCCCTGTAGCTCGTAGACTGTAGACAAAAGGCAATCGTCGAGGAGGGGACCGCGATGTTGTCCACAGGACTGCCGCAGGGGGCGGTGCCCAAGCTCGAACGCCCCGGGCCGCTCAGGGAACGTGTCTACGAGGCGCTGCTCGAACTCATCACGACCCGCTCGCTCCAGCCGGGACAGCACCTCGTCGAGAGCGAGCTCGCCGGGCACCTGGGCGTCTCACGGCAGCCGGTCCGCGAGGCCTTGCAGCGCCTCAACACCGAGGGCTGGGTCGATCTGCGCCCCGCCCAGGGCGCCTTCGTGCACGAGCCGACCGAGGAGGAGGCGGACCAGCTCCTGACGGTCCGTACGCTCCTGGAGGCCGAGGCCGCCCGGCTCGCCGCCGCGAACGCCGGCACCGCGGGCATCTCCGCGCTCGACGAGCTCTGCGCCAAGGGCGAACAGGCCGTCGCCGACGGCGACGTGGACCAGGTGGTGACGCTCAACGCGGACTTCCACGCCAAGGTGATGGAACTCGCGGGCAACGTGGTGCTCGCCGAACTCGCCGGGCAGGTGGACCGCAGGGTCCGCTGGTACTACACGCCGGTCGCCCGGCAGCGCGGCAGCCAGTCCTGGATCGAGCACCGCGAACTGATCGCGGCGATCGCCGGGCGCGACGAACAGCGGGCCACCGACATCATGCGCGCCCACACGGAACACACCCGCAGGACGTACCACCAGCGCGACCGGGGCTGAGCCCGGCAGGCCGGAACGCGCGCACCGCTCCGACCGTTCTTCCGGAGGGAGATCCGGCGACAGGGTGGGAGAGGCGACGTGACCAGCGACGTGAGCAGCACGAACCATCGCATACGGCCCGTGATCAGCGAAGACGTCCCGACGGCCGTCAGGACGCTGGCGCGGGCCTTCGCCGACTACCCCTTCACCCGGCACGTGGTCGACGCCGACGGCCACGAGGAGCGCGTCCGCCGCTTCCAGGAAATCTTCCTCACCCGCATCGGGATGGTCTACGGGCGCGTCTGGGTCGCGGGAGCCGGGCGGGCGGTGGCCGTGTGGACCACGCCCGAGCGCGACCCCGGGCCCGGCTTCGCCGCCGTGGGGCCGCTGATCGGCGAGCTCGCCGGTTCCCGCGCGGCCTGGTTCGATGCGGCCGACCGCGCGCTGCGGCCGCTCCGCCCGCGGCGTCCCGTGTGGTTCCTCGCCACGGTCGGCGTGGACCCCGACGCGCAGGGCCAGGGCCTGGGCCGCGCGGTGATCAGGCCCGGCATCGAGGCGGCCGACCGCGCGGGTTACCCCGCCTTCCTGGAGACGTCGACCGAGCGCAACGTGGCGTTCTACGAGCGGCTCGGCTTCGCCGTCACCGCGGAGATCAACCTGCCGGGCAACGGCCCGCGCACGTGGTGCATGCTCCGCGAACCCAGGTAGGGATCGGGAGCACAGGGCTTCGCAGGGGCGTCTCCAGAGCCGTCCCCGCGGCGCCGTCCGCCCACCTTTGTCCTGTGACTGGAGAAAGTCATGGGTAATTCCCGCGCAACTTCTTCCCACCCCCGGCAGGCACTGCTACGTTCCCCTCGAAAGCTTGAAGGAGGCCCGAAGGCAACGGCGTTGTCGAAGGGCGTGGAGAACTGGCAGCCCGAAGAGGCGGGAGGGGCGCGTGAGACGTATGACGGCTCGACCCGCCAACGCGCACCAGGCGCGATTGTTGCGGCTCTTGCGTGACGGGGGACCCAACTCCCGTGCCCAGCTGGGCGATCAGGTCGACCTCTCCCGGTCGAAGCTGGCCGTCGAGGTGGACCGGCTCCTGGAGACCGGACTCGTGGTCGCCGACGGACTCGCCGCCTCGCGCGGCGGCCGCCGCTCCCACAACATCCGCCTCGCCCCCGCCCTCCGCTTCCTCGGCGTGGACATCGGCGCGACCTCGATCGACGTCGCGGTCACCAACGCCGAGCTGGAGGTGCTCGGGCACATCAACCAGCCCATGGACGTGCGCGAAGGCCCGGTCGCGGTCTTCGAGCAGGTCCTCGCCATGGCGGCCAAACTGAAGGCCACCGGGCTCGCGGAAGGGTTCGACGGCGCCGGGATCGGCGTCCCCGGGCCCGTCCGCTTCCCCGAGGGCGTACCGGTCGCCCCGCCGATCATGCCGGGATGGGACGGCTTCCCCGTACGGGAGGCCCTCAGCCAGGACCTGGGCTGTCCCGTCATGGTCGACAACGACGTGAACCTCATGGCGATGGGGGAGCAGCACGCGGGCGTCGCACGCTCCGTGGGCGACTTCCTCTGCGTCAAGATCGGTACCGGCATCGGCTGCGGCATCGTCGTCGGCGGCGAGGTCTACCGCGGTACGACGGGCAGCGCCGGCGACATCGGCCACATCCAGGCCGAACCGGACGGACGCCCCTGCGCCTGCGGCAACAAGGGCTGCCTGGAGGCCTACTTCAGCGGCGCGGCGCTCGCCCGCGACGCCGAGGAGGCGGCCAGGGAGGGACGTTCGGCGGAGCTCGCCGCGCGGCTCGACGAGGCGGGGCGGCTCAGCGCCGTCGACGTCGCGGCGGCCGCCGCCGCGGGGGACGCCACCGCGCTCGACCTCATCCGGGCGGGCGGCAACCGCACCGGGCAGGTCATCGCGGGGCTCGTCAGCTTCTTCAACCCCGGTCTCGTGGTGATCGGCGGCGGGGTGACCGGCCTCGGCCACACGCTGCTCGCCGCCATTCGCACCCAGGTCTACCGCCAGTCGCTGCCCCTGGCGACCGGCAACCTCCCCATCGTGCTCGGCGAGTTGGGGCCGACCGCCGGAGTCATCGGCGGCGCCCGGCTCATCAGCGACCACCTGTTCTCCCCGGCCTGACCTCCCCCGGCCCGGCCGCTACACCCGCACGCGCCCCGCGCACGCGGCACCACCACACCAGCACCGGTTACGCGCGCGGCGGCGCCGCGCCCGGAAACACCCCACCCAGCACAGCGCCCTGCTCTGCCCTGCCCTGAAACCGGCACGCACGCACCTGCCTAGGGGAACCGTCATGGCACCAGAACCACCCCTGCTCACCATGTCCGGCATCACCAAGTCGTTCCCCGGAGTCCGCGCCCTGGACGGCGTCGACCTCCAGGTCCTGGCGGGCGAAGTGCACTGCCTCCTCGGCCAGAACGGCGCCGGGAAGTCCACTCTCATCAAGGTCCTCGCGGGTGTCCACCAGCCCGACGACGGAGAGATCGCCTGGCGCGGGGAGCGCACCACGCTCCGCTCGCCGATCGCCGCCATGCGGCGCGGCATCGCCACCATCTACCAGGAACTCGACCTGGTGGAGGGGCTGTCCGTCGCCGAGAACGTGTACCTCGGGCACGAGCCGACGTCCGCCGGATTCGTGGTCCGCGGCCGCGCGGCCAGAGCCTCAACTGCCGCTCTCCTCAAGCGACTTGGCCATGGCGAGATCGACCCGGGGCGGCTCGTGGGTGACTTCTCCGCCGCCCAGCAGCAGATTGTCTCGATGGCCCGCGCGCTCTCCCACGAGGTGCGGCTCATCGTCATGGACGAGCCGTCCGCGGCCCTCGACCCCGACGAGGTCGACAACCTCTTCCGCATCGTCACCGACCTCACGGCGGACGGCGTCGCCGTCGTCTACATCTCCCACCGCCTCGAAGAGATCCGCCGCATCGGCGACCGGGTCACCGTCCTCAAGGACGGACGCGCCGTCGCGGGCGGCCTGCCCGCCAAGAGCACGCCGACCAAGGACGTGGTGGCGATGATGACGGGCCGCAACGTCGAGTACGTCTTCCCGGAGAGGCCCGTCCGAGACGCCGCCCAACAGGATTCGCCCGAACCGGTGTTGAACGTGCGCGGCCTCGCGCGGGACGGCGAGTTCGCGGCGCTCGACCTCGATCTGCGCCCCGGCGAGATCGTGGGCCTGGCCGGACTCGTCGGCTCGGGGCGCTCCGAGATCCTGGAGACGATCTACGGTGCGCGCAAGCCGAGCGCGGGTCAAGTCGCGGTGGAGGGGCGGGTGTTGCGGCCCGGCAGCGTGCGCGCGGCCGTCCGTGCGGGGCTCGGGCTCGCCCCCGAGGAACGCAAGGCGCAGGCCCTGCTGATGCTGGAGTCCGTCACCCGCAACGTGTCGGTCTCCTCCATGTCCCGATTCTCGCGCGGCGGTTGGCTCGACCGTGGTGAAGAGCGCGCGGCCGCGCACGCCGCGACACGCGAACTGTCCCTGCGCCCCGACGATCCGTCCGTCCCCGTGCGCACCCTGTCCGGCGGTAACCAGCAGAAGGCCGTCCTGGCCCGCTGGCTGCTGCGCGGCTGCCGCGTCCTGCTGCTCGACGAGCCGACCAGGGGCGTCGACGTCGGGGCCCGCGCCGAGCTCTACGCGGTGATCCGCCGCCTGGCCGACGAGGGCCTCGCCGTCCTCATGGTCTCCAGCGAGGTGCCCGAGGTGCTCGGCCTCGCCGACCGCGTCCTGGTCCTCCGCGAGGGCCGCGTCGTGCACACCGCGCCCGCCCGTGACCTCGACGAACACCGCGTACTCGACCTCGTACTCGAAGGGAGCCCGGCGGCATGACCCAGCCAGCCCCGGCGGCCGAGGCCGCCACCCGCAAGAGCACCCCCGCCGACGGCGGACGGCCGTGGCGCAGCAAGCTGGTCCGCTTCGACGTGCGCACGTTCTCGTTGCTCGGCGTGCTCGTCGCGCTGATCGTGATCGGCGGGATCACCCAGCCCGACTCGTTCCTCGACACCGACAACGTGCAACTGGTCCTCACCCAGGCCTCCGTCATCGGTGTCGTCACCGTCGGCATGACGTTCGTGATCATCTCCGGTGGCATCGACCTGTCGGTCGGCGCGATCGTCGCGCTGGCCTCGGTGTGGGCGACGACGGTGGCCACCCAGGAGTACGGCTTCGCCGGCATCCTGTTCACGGCCGTCATCGTCGGCATGGGATGCGGCCTGGTGAACGGCCTGCTCATCGCGTACGGCGGGGTGGTGCCGTTCATCGCCACCCTCGCCATGCTGGCCTCGGGCCGCGGCCTCGCGCTCCAGATCACCGACGGCAAGACCCAGATGGTCACCGTGGACAGCGTCCTGGACCTGGGCCTGCGCGACTCCTACGTCCTCGGCATCCCGCCGCTCGTCCTGGTCTTCGCCGGTGTCACCGTGATCGGCTGGCTGCTCCTGAACCGCACCACCTTCGGCCGCCGCTCCGTGGCGGTCGGCGGCAACGCGGAGGCGGCGCGCCTGGCCGGCATCGACGTCCGCAGGCAGCGCCTCTACCTCTATCTGCTCTCCGGGCTGTGCTGCGGCATCGCGGCCTTCCTCCTGATCGTCCTGGCCGGCTCGGGCCAGAACACCAACGGCAACCTCTACGAGCTGGACGCCATCGCCGCGGCGATCATCGGCGGCACCCTGCTGAGCGGCGGTCGCGGCACCATCATCGGCTCCGTGCTCGGCGTGCTGATCTTCACCACGATCCAGAACATCTTCGCCCTCAACAACCTGGAGACCGCGACCCAGCAGATCGCCAAGGGCGCGATCATCGTCGCCGCGGTGCTCGTCCAACGACGTACGGCCACCACCTCTTGAGCTGAGGAGTTCACCCATGCCATCCCACACGAGCCGCAGAGGGCTCCTGTTCGGAGCCGCCGCCCTGTCGGGCGGAGCACTCCTCGCGGGCTGCACCAGCAACGAGTCCAAGGACGAGGACACGGGCGACAAGGAACAGCGGGTCGCCGACGACAAGCCGGGCAAGGAGGTCACCATCGGCTTCGCGGGCCCGCAGGCCGACCACGGCTGGCTCAACGCGATCAACGACAACGCCAAGAACCGGGCGAAGAAGTACCAGGACGTCACCCTGGAGTCCACCGAGGGCTCCAACGACACCGCGGCCCAGATCGGCCAGGTCGAGACGCTGATCAACAAGAAGGTCGACGTCCTGGTGATCCTGCCGGCCGACGGCAAGGCGCTCACCCAGGTCGGCCTGAAGGCCATGAAGGCGGGCATCCCCGTCGTCAACCTCGACCGGGTCTTCGCGTCCCCGCAGGCGTACCGCTGCTGGATCGGCGGCGACAACTACGGCATGGGCCTCAACGCCGGGCACTACATCGGCGAGAAGCTCAAGGACAAGAAGAACGCCAAGGTCGTGGAGCTGGCGGGCCTGGACAACCTGGAGCTGACCAAGCAGCGCAGCAAGGGCTTCGACGACGCGCTGAAGAACTACCCGAACATCAAGAAGGTCGCCCGCCAGGCCGCCGACTTCACCGTCGAGTCGGGCCAGCAGAAGATGGCCCAACTGCTCCAGGCGCAGAAGAACTTCGACGCGCTGTGGAATCACGACGACGACCAGGGCGTGGGCGCCCTGCGGGCCATCAAACAGGCGGGCCGCGACGACTTCCTGATGGTCGGCGGCGCGGGCGCGCTCTCCGCCTTCCAGGCCATCAAGGCCGACGACGGCGTCCTGAAGGCCACCGTCCTCTACCCGCCCACGATGGCCGCGTCCGCGATCGACCTGGCGCGCGCGCTCGGGCAGAGCAAGGGCGTCAGCGGCATGGCGGAGTTCGAGATCCCGTCCTTCGTCACCTGCTACTCGGCCGTCGTCGACAAGGACAACGTCGAGCAGTACATGCCCACCGGCTTCAAGTGATGTGCCCGTTAGGACCCCCCACCGAGCGTCGACGAGGAGGAGTACCGCATGCGTGAGACGGAACCCGAGGCGGGGAAGCGGCAGTTGGGGGTGGGCATGGTCGGCTACGCGTTCATGGGTGCCGCCCACTCCCAGGGCTGGCGCACCGTCGGGCGCGTCTTCGACCTGCCGGTCGAACCGGTGCTCACGGCCGTCTGCGGCCGCGACGGCGGCGCCGTGCGCGCCGCCGCCGACCGGCTCGGCTGGTCCGCGGCCGAGACCGACTGGCGCGCCCTGATCGCCCGGGACGACGTCGACATCGTCGACATCTGCACGCCCGGCGACAGCCATGCGGAGATCGCCGTCGCCGCGCTCGCGGCGGGCAAGCACGTGCTGTGCGAGAAGCCCCTGGCGAACACGGTGGAGGAGGCCGAGGGCATGGCCGAGGCCGCCGCGCTGGCCCGCGCCCGGGGGCAGGTGGCCATGGTCGGCTTCAACTACCGGCGGGTGCCCGCGCTCGCGCTCGCCCGCCGGATGGTCGCCGAGGGGCGCATCGGCGCGCTGCGGCACGTCCGTCTGACGTACCTTCAGGACTGGCTGGTCGACCCGGAGTTCCCGCTCACCTGGCGCCTCCTCAAGGAGCGCGCGGGCTCCGGGGCGCTCGGTGACCTCGGGGCGCACATCGTGGACCTCGCGCAGTACCTGGCGGGGGAGCAGGTGGCCGGGGTCTCCGCGCTCACCGAGACCTTCGTACGCGAACGGCCCCTGGTCGACGAGACGGCACAGGCGTCCGGCGGGCTCACGGCCGAGGGCGGCAGCAGGCGCGGCGCGGTCACCGTGGACGACGCGGCCGTCTTCACCGGCCGCTTCCCCTCCGGCGCGCTCGCCAGCTTCGAGGCGACCCGCTTCGCCACCGGGCGCAAGAACGCCCTGCGGCTCGAACTCAACGGCTCCAAGGGCTCGTTGGCGTTCGATCTGGAGCGGCTCAACGAGCTCTCCTTCCACGACCACGGCGAGCCCGCCGCGTCGGCCGGGTTCCGCCGCATCCTGGTGACCGAGCCCGACCACCCCTACCTGGACGCGTGGTGGCCGCCGGGCCACGGCCTCGGCTACGAGCACACCTTCGTGCACCAGGCCCGCGACCTGCTGCACGCGATCGCCACCGGCACCGAGCCCGCGCCCTCCTTCGCCGACGGGCTCTCGGTGCAGCGGGTGCTCGCCGCCGTGGAGGAGAGCGCGGCGAAGAACTCCGTCTACACGCCGATCCCCGCCTGAGGAGGCCGCGTCATGCCCCGTAGGTTCACGCTCTTCACCGGCCAGTGGGCCGACCTGCCGCTCGAAGAAGTCTGCTCGCTCGCCCGTGACTTCGGCTACGACGGCCTCGAACTCGCCTGCTGGGGCGACCACTTCGAGGTCGACAAGGCACTCGCCGACCCCGGCTATCTGGAGAGCAGGCACGCCCTGCTCGACAAGTACGGCCTCAAGTGCTGGGCGATCTCCAACCACCTGGTCGGCCAGGCCGTCTGTGACGCGATCATCGACGAGCGGCACCGGGCGATCCTGCCCGACCGCATCTGGGGCGACGGCGAGGGGGAGGGCGTGCGGCAGCGGGCCGCCGCCGAGATCAAGGACACCGCGCGGGCTGCGGCCGCGTTCGGCGTCGACACCGTCGTCGGCTTCACGGGATCGGCGATCTGGCACCTGGTCGCGATGTTCCCGCCGGCCCCCGAATCCATGATCGAGCGCGGCTACGAGGACTTCGCCGAGCGCTGGAACCCGATCCTGGACGTCTTCGACGCCGAGGGCGTCCGCTTCGCCCACGAGGTGCATCCGTCCGAGATCGCCTACGACTACTGGACCACGCACAAGGCGCTGGAAGCGGTCGGCCACCGGGCCGCCTTCGGGCTCAACTTCGACCCCTCGCACTTCGTGTGGCAGGACCTCGACCCGGTCGGCTTCCTCTACGACTTCCGCGACCGGATCTACCACGTGGACTGCAAGGAGGCCCGGCGCCGCCTGGACGGCCGCAACGGCAGGCTCGGCTCCCATCTGCCGTGGGGCGATCCGCGGCGCGGCTGGGACTTCGTGTCGGCGGGCCACGGCGACGTGCCGTGGGAGGACGTCTTCCGCATGCTGCGATCCATCGACTACCAGGGCCCGGTCTCGGTGGAGTGGGAGGACGCGGGCATGGACCGCCTCCAGGGCGCGCCGGAGGCGCTCAAGCACCTGAAGGCGTTCGACTTCGAGCCGCCGACTGCGTCGTTCGACGCGGCGTTCAACAGCTAGGCCGACCCCGGCCAGGGCCGCCACTTTGTCCTGCTCCAGGAAGAAGCTCAACTCCACTGCTGTGCAAACACTTTCGGCCCAAGACAAAGCTCGCTACCGTCCTTGAGATGTACAGGACATAGGACTCCGGGGTGACGGCGCACCCCGGCGCACGGAGCACCGCACGACACCCGCCCCCATCCGGAGGAACCCCCGTGCACAGGAAACGCCTGAGACTCCACAAAGCCCTCGCCCTGGCCACCGGCACGCTGCTCACCGGCGCCTCACTGGCCATCGCCGTACCCCAGGCGGGTGCCGTCCCCGCGGACCCGCCCACGAAGGCAGCCCCGGCCGCCGCCCCGGTCGCCGAGGACTTCCAGCAGGTCACCCTCGCCAAGGGCGCGCCGGAGACGGGCGAGCCGATGACGCTCACGGTGCTCCCCGACCGCTCGGTCCTGCACACCTCGCGCGACGGCACGCTCCGCCTCACCGACGCCGCGGGCAACACCAAGGTCGCCGGCAAGATACCGGTCTACTCGCACGACGAAGAGGGCCTCCAAGGCGTCGGCCTCGACCCGAAGTTCAGCGAGAACCGCGCGATCTACCTCTACTACGCGCCGCCGCTCGACACCCCCGCGGGCGACGCCCCGGAGAACGGCACCGCCGAGGACTTCAAGAAGTTCGACGGCGTCAACCGCCTCTCCCGCTTCGTCCTGAAGGCCGACGGCACCCTGGACAACGCCAGCGAGAAGAAGGTCCTCGACGTCCCCGCCAGCCGCGGCACCTGCTGCCACGTCGGCGGCGACATCGACTTCGACAAGGACGGCAACCTCTACCTCTCGACCGGCGACGACTCCAACCCCTTCGCCTCCGACGGCTTCACGCCCATCGACGAGCGCGCCAGCCGCAACCCCGCCTTCGACGCGCGGCGCAGCGCGGGCAACACCAACGACCTGCGCGGCAAGATCCTGCGCGTCAAGGTCGCCGACGACGGCTCCTACACGGTCCCGGACGGCAACCTCTTCGCCAAAGGCACCGAGAAGACCCGCCCCGAGATCTACGCGATGGGCTTCCGCAACCCCTTCCGGATGAGCGTCGACAAGCCGACGGGCATCGTCTACGTCGGTGACTACGGGCCCGACGCGGGCGCCGCCGACCCCAAGCGCGGACCCGCGGGCCAGGTCGAGTTCGCCCGGGTCACCAAGGCCGGCAACTTCGGCTGGCCCTTCTGCACCGGCAAGAACGACCCCTACGTCGACTACGACTTCGCCACCGGCACCTCCGGCGCCACCTTCGACTGCGCGGCGCCGAAGAACGAATCGCCGCACAACACCGGCCTGACCGACCTGCCGCCCGCGCAGGAGGCCTGGATCCCCTACGACGGCGGCTCCGTCCCCGAGTTCGGCAGCGGCTCCGAGTCCCCGATGGGCGGACCCGTCTACCGCTACGACGCCGCGAACACCTCCCCGGTGAAGTTCCCCGAGGCGTACGACGGTGACTTCTTCGCGGGTGAGTTCGGCCGGCGCTGGATCAAGCGCATCGAACAGGGCGCGGACGGCACCGTCTCCAAGATCAACCCGTTCCCGTGGACCGGCACCCAGGTGATGGACATGGAGTTCGGCCCCGACGGCGCGCTCTACGTCCTGGACTACGGCACCGCCTGGTTCGGCGGCGACGAGAACTCCGGCCTCTACCGCATCGAGAACGCCACCGAGGGCCACTCCCCGGTCGCCGAGGCCGCCGCGTCCGTGACCAGCGGCAAGGCCCCGCTGCGCACCAAGTTCACCGCGAAGGCCACGGACGCCGACGGCGGCACCCTGACCTACGCCTGGGACTTCGGCGACGGCGGCAAGTCGACCCAGCAGAACCCGACGTACACGTACAAGAAGAACGGCGTCTACACGGCGACCGTGACCGTCAAGGACTCCACAGGACGCACCGGATCGGCCAGCGCGCACCTCACCGTCGGCAACACCGCTCCCAAGGTCACGCTCGAACTCCCCGCAGACGGCCAGCTGTTCACCTTCGGCGACAAGGTGCCCTTCAAGGTGAAGGTGACCGACCCGGAGGACGGCGCGATCGACTGCACCAAGGTCAAGGTCACCCACATCCTCGGCCACGACAGCCACGGCCACCCCGTGACCTCGGCGAACGGCTGCTCCGGCACCATCCAGACCTCGGCCGATGGCGAGCACGACCCGAACGCCAACATCTTCGGGGTCTTCGACGCCGAGTACACCGACAAGGGCGCCAACGGACAGCCCGCGCTGACCACCCACGACCAGAACGTCGTCCAGCCCAAGCACCGCCAGGGCGAGCACTACGGCGACTCCAAGGGCGTCTCGATCGTCAATCACACCCCGGCGCACGGCGGCAAGACCGTCGGTGACATCCACAACGGCGACTGGATCTCCTTCAAGCCGTACGTCCTCGGCAACGCCACCAAGCTGACCGCGCGCGTCGCCTCCGCGGGCGCCGGCGGCACCCTGGAGGTCCGCAGCGGTTCGGCCGGCGGCAGGCTCCTGGGCAGCGCGAAGGTCACGCCGACCGGCTCGTGGGAGACGTACGCGGACGTCAGCACGGTCATCTCCAAGCCGCCGAAGACGACCACGACCCTGTTCTTCGTCTTCAAGGGCTCGGGCAGCGGAGCGCTCTACGACGTGGACGACTTCACCTTCACCACCAGCTGAGGAAGGGGCGAGCACCATGCGCAGACGCGCACGACTCATGACCGCGACCGCGGCGGCCGCACTCCTCATCGGGTGCGCGACGGGCCCCGCGGCCTCGAAACCGGGCCCGGACCGCGGCAAGGAGGGGGAGCGAGTCCTGGTCTTCTCCAAGACCGCGGGCTTCCGGCACGACTCCATCCCCACCGGCATCGCGACCGTCAAGGAACTCGGCGCCGCGGGCGGCTTCGCCGTCGACGCCACCGAGGATGCGGCCGCCTTCACCGCCAAGAACCTCGCCCGGTACGACGCCGTGGTCTGGCTCTCCACCACCGGTGACGTGCTGAACGCCGCACAGCAGTCGGCCTTCGAGAAGTACATCCGCGGCGGCGGCGCCTACGTCGGCGTGCACGCGGCGGCCGACACCGAGTACGACTGGCCCTTCTACGGGGGGCTCGCGGGCGCGTACTTCCAGTCGCACCCCGCGATCCAGCCCGCCAAGGTCCACGTGGAGGACCACGCGCACCCGGCCACGGCCCACCTGGGCACGGGCACCTGGGACCGCACCGACGAGTGGTACAACTACCGCGCCAACCCGCGGGACAAGGCCCGCGTCCTCGCCTCCCTCGACGAGTCGTCGTACAGCGGCGGCACGATGGCGGGCGACCATCCCATCGCCTGGTGCCAGAGCGACTACCAGGGCGGCCGCTCCTTCTACACCGGCGGCGGCCACACCAAGGAGTCCTACGCCGAACCGGCCTTCCGTCAGCACCTGCTCGGCGGCATCCGCTGGGCGGTCGGCGCGGTCCAGGCCGACTGCCGTCCGGAGAAGGGCTACACGCCGATCTTCGACGGCACGGCGGCCTCCCTGGACGGCTGGAAGCAGGCGGGCCCCGGCTCCTTCGCGCTGAAGGAGGAGGACGGGACACTGACGACCACCGGCGGGATGGGCATGCTCTGGTACGACCGGCGTGAGCTCGGCTCGTACTCGCTCAAGCTCGACTGGCGCATGGCCGGCGACGACAACTCCGGGATCTTCGTGGGCTTCCCGCCCTCCGACGACCCCTGGTCCGCCGTCGACAACGGCTACGAGATCCAGATCGACGCCACCGACGTCCCCGAGAAGACCACCGGCTCCGTCTACGGCTTCAAGTCCGCCGACCTCAAGCAGCGCGACAAGGCGCTCAACCCACCGGGGCAGTGGAACACCTACGAGATCCGCGTCGAGGGCGAACGCCTTCGCCTCTATCTCAACGGCGTGAAGATCAACGATTTCACCAACTCCGATCCGGCGCGCAGCCTGCGCCAAGGGCACATCGGCATCCAGAACCACGGTGACGCCGACGAGGTCTCCTTCCGCGACATCCGGCTGAAGGACCTGCCCGCACGCCACTCCGGTCCACCCGCTCCGGCCGACCCGGGCGCGGGTCGCTAGACGGCGGCGGGCGGAGGACGCCGGACCTCCGCCCGCCGTCTTGCCCCCTCTCCGCGCCATAGCCGCTCGATCGCGGCCGCGTGGCCGCATGACCCATAACCCCATCGCTCGACCGATCCGATGTTCCTCAGCTCCACTGATCCGATGTTCCTCAGCTCCATCGTTCGCCCGTTCGTCTGTTCGTCTGTTCTTTGAGCTATGGCAGGAGGCAGCCGTGTCCACAACCGCGCTCTCTACTTCTTCCGCCGGGACGCCATTGGTCGGCATCTGGCTCATCGGGGCGCGCGGTTCGGTCGCGACCACGACCGTCGCGGGCTGCGCGGCACTGGCGGCCGGGCTGCACGCGCCGACCGGCATGGTCACCGAGACACCCCCCTTCACGGACTGCGGCCTGCCAACGTTGTCCTCCCTCGTCTTCGGCGGCCACGACACCACGAGCTGCCCCCTGCCCAAACGCGCCGAGGAACTGGCCGCCGGCGGCGTCCTGCCGCACGGCCTCCCCTCCGCGGTCCGCGCCGAACTGGCCGCCGCCGACACCGAGATACGCCCCGGCGGACCCCTGCCCGGCGACACCCGCACCGACGAAGAGCTCATCGAAGCCTTCGCCGCCGACCTGCGCGACTTCGTACGCCGCCGGGGCCTGGCCCGCGCCGTCGTGGTGAACGTCGCCTCGACGGAACCCCTCCCCGCCGACGGCGACCCACGCCTGCCCGCCAGCACCCTCTACGCAGCGGCCGCGCTCCGAGCCGGCTGCCCCTACGTGAACTTCACCCCCTCGACCGGTCTGCACCATCCCGCACTCACCGAGGCCGCCCGCGCCTCCGCCCTGCCCCACGCCGGCCGCGACGGCAAGACCGGACAGACCCTGTTGCGCTCCGTGCTCGGCCCGATGTTCGCCCAGCGCGCGCTTGCCGTACGCGCCTGGTCCGGCACCAACCTCCTCGGCGGCGGAGACGGCGCGGCCCTCGCCGACCCGGCCGCCGCCGCGGCGAAGAACGCGGGCAAGGAACGCGTCCTCACCGACACCCTCGGCAGCACCCCCGAGGGCGAGGTCCACATCGACGACGTGCCGTCGCTCGGCGACTGGAAGACGGCCTGGGACCACATCGCCTTCGACGGCTTCCTCGGCACCCGCATGGTCCTCCAGACCACCTGGCAGGGCTGCGACTCGGCCCTCGCCGCTCCGCTGATCCTGGACCTGGCCCGCCTCGCCGCCCGCGCCCACGAACGCGGCCTGCGCGGCCCCCTCCCTTCCCTCGCCTTCTACTTCAAGGACCCCGACGACGGCTCGCCCGCCGCACTCGGCGAGCAGTACGCCCAGCTGCTCGACCTCGCCGAGTGCCTGCGGGAGACCCGATGAGCACCCCGCGAGACTGGGCCGAACTCCTGCGCCTCCCCGCCCTGTTCACCGTCCCCGGCGACGCTCTCGCCGGGGCGGCGGCCACCGGACTGCGCCCCAACCACCGCACCTTCCTCGCCATCGCCTCCTCCCTCTGCCTGTACGAAGCGGGCATGGCCCTCAACGACTGGGCCGACCGGGCGGACGACGCCGTCGAACGCCCCGAACGCCCCCTGCCCTCGGGCCGCATCACCCCACCCGCGGCCCTCGCCGCGGCGACGGCCCTCACCGCGACGGGCCTCACCCTGGCCTCCCGGGCCGGCCGCCCCGCCCTGACCACGGCCACCGCCCTGGCCGGCACGGTCTGGGCCTACGACCTGGGCCTCAAGCACACCCCCGCGGGCCCGGTGGCGATGGCGGCGGCACGGGGACTGGATCTGGTGTTGGGAGCGGTGGCTACGGGGGGTGGCGGCAGCTTGGGGCGTGGGCGTGAGGGGCGGCGTGGACTTGGACGCGGACTTGGACGCGGCGCGGGTTTGCGGTGGGCTGCCGGTGCCGGTGCCGGTGCCGGTGCCGGTGCCGGTGTGGGTGTGGGCGCCGGGCGTCGACAGGGCGGAGGTGCGGTGCCCCCTGCCGTGCTGTCGTCCGCCGGGGTGCTTGCCGCCCACACCCTGGCCGTCACCGCGGTCTCCCGCCGCGAGGCCCAGGGTGGCTCCACGGCGGCACCTCTCGCGGCACTCGCAGCGACCACGGTGCTGGCCCAGCGGGTGGGCCGGGGGCCGGTCACCGGCCGTCCCTCGGACCGACGCCTCCTCACACTCCCGGCAGGCCGACGGCCTGCAGCCACCTTCGGTCTGCCGGGCCCACGGGGCGCGTCGAGCCCACCGAATCCGCTGAACCGGCCGAGCGTGCCGAATCAGCCGAGCGTGCCGAATCAGCCGAGCGTGCCGAGTCTCCCCGGACTTGCTCCCGTGGCGCCGCTCACCGTCCGGAGCGCCGATCGAGGCACTGCCCTGCGCGCTCTGCGCGGCGCACTCACCGCCGCCTACGTCGGCACCGTCGCCAAGCCCCTGTTCCATGCCGTCCTCAACCCCTCACCTCCTCTCACCCAACGAGCCGTCGGCGGGGGGATCCGCGCCATGATCCCGTTGCAGGCCGCGCTGGCCGCCCGCGCGGGCGCCGCCGGAACCGCCCTCGTGACCGCCGCACTCGCCCCCGCGGCCCGCAAGTTCGCACGGAAGGTGAGCGTGACATGAGCGAATCCGACCCCAGGCGGACCGACACCGGGCCCAGCGGAGCCACGGCGCCCAACCGTGGCGAGGCCAGCCGTGGCACCGCGCCCGCCCGTGGCGAGGCCCACCGTGGCACCGCGCCCAACGGACTCCGCTTCGGCTACGGCACCAACGGACTCACCGATCTCCGCCTCGACGACGCCCTCGGTCTCCTCGCCGACCTCGGCTACGCGGGCGTCGGACTGACGCTCGACCACATGCACCTCGATCCCCTCGCCCCTGACCTCGCCGCCCGCACACGGCAGGTGGCCCGCCGACTCGACCGGCTCGGTCTCACCGCCACCGTCGAGACCGGCGCCCGCTATGTCCTCGACCCACGCCGCAAACACGGCCCCTCCCTCCTGGATCCGGATCCGGAACGGCGCGCCGACCGGGTCCGCCTGCTCATCAGGGCCGTCCGGGTCGCCGCCGACCTGGGCGCCCACGCCGTGCACTGCTTCAGCGGCATCACCCCAGAGGGCACGGACGACGACACCGCCTGGAAGCGCCTCGCCGATGCCCTCGGCCCGGTCCTCGACGCCGCGTCCGGCGCCGATGTCCCGCTCGCGATCGAGCCCGAACCCGGGCACCTCCTCTCCTCACTCGCCGACTTCCACCACCTCCGCCACGCCCTCGGCGACCCCGAACTCCTCGGCCTCACCCTGGACATCGGCCACTGTCAGTGCCTCGAACCGCTCCCTCCGGCCGACTGCGTCAAGGCCGCCGCACCCTGGCTGCGACACGTCCAGATCGAGGACATGCGCCGAGGCGTTCACGAACACCTGCCCTTCGGCGACGGCGAGATCGACTTCCCGCCCGTACTCGAAGCACTGGCCGCCACCGGCTACCAGGGACTGACCGTCGTCGAGCTGCCCCGGCACTCCCACGCGGGTCCCCAACTCGCCGCGCACTCCATCGACTTCCTGCGCCGCGCCGCCGAAGGAGGAACCCCGTGACCGAGGCCCCCGGAATCGCCGCCCTCCGCACCCGCCTCGAAGCCCAACTCGGCGGGGCCGCCCGCGCCTGGCTCGACCAGGCCACCGCTGAGGCCGACGCCGAAGCCGCCGCCTCCCGGGTCCCCAGGCAGGGCGGCCCCGCGCAAGGAGACGTGCCCACCTGGGAGCTGCGGTTCGCCGAGGCCGGCCGCCGCTGCGGCCCCGACCACGCCGACGCCGCACGCATCCTCCTCCTGCACACGGCCGCGGCCGACCCGGACACCCTCACCCGCGTCTACGCCCAGGGCACCGCCGCCGAACGCCGCGCCGTCCTGCACGCCCTGCCCCACCTGGTGCCGGGCCCCGAGGCGCTGCCCCTGGTCGAAGACGCCCTGCGCGCCAACGACACCCGCTTGGTCGCCGCGGCCGTCGGCCCCTACGCCGCCGCGCACCTCGCCCCGCACGACTGGCGCCACGCCGTTCTCAAGTGCCTGTTCACCGGCGTCCCCGTGGAGGCCGTCACCGATCTCGCACGGCGCGCCCACGGCGACGCCGAACTCGCCCGGATGCTCGGCGACTACGCGAACGAACGTACGGCAGCGGGCCGTCCCGTCCCCGTTGACCTGCACCGCGTCCTGGCCCTGACCGCCCCCACGGCTCCCTCGACCGGCGAGGAGTAGGAGTTCCGATGCGCATCTTCGACCCCCACATCCACATGACCTCCCGCACCACCGACGACTATCAGGCGATGTACGCCGCGGGCATCCGCGCGGTCGTGGAGCCCGCCTTCTGGCTCGGCCAGCCCCGCACCTCGCCCGCCTCGTTCTTCGACTACTTCGACTCCCTCCTCGGCTGGGAACCCTTCCGCGCCGCCCAGTACGGCATCGCCCACCACTGCACGATCGCGCTCAACCCCAAGGAGGCGAACGACCCCCGCTGCACCCCGGTCCTCGCCGCGCTGCCCCGCTATCTCGTCAAGGACAACGTCGTCGCGGTGGGGGAGATCGGCTACGACTCCATGACGCCGGCCGAGGACACCGCGCTCGCCGCCCAGCTGCAACTGGCCGCCGACCACGAGCTGCCCGCGCTCGTGCACACCCCGCACCGCGACAAGCTCGCCGGACTGCGCCGCACGATCGACGTAGTGCGGGAGTCCGCACTGCCGCTGGAACGCGTCCTGATCGACCACCTCAACGAGACCACGGTCAAGGAGGCCAAGGACAGCGGCTGCTGGCTCGGCTTCTCCGTCTATCCCGACACCAAGATGGACGAAGAGCGGATGATCGCGATCCTGCGTGCTGTCGGCACGGAGAAGGTCCTGGTCAACTCGGCGGCCGACTGGGGAAAGAGCGACCCGCTCAAGACCCGCAGGGTCGCCGACGCGATGCTGGCCGCCGGGTACGACGAGGACGACGTCGACCTGGTGCTGTGGCGCAACCCCGTCGCGTTCTACGGGCTCAGCGGCCGGCTCGACCTCGACGTCGCCGGTACGGAGGCCACCCACGAGGGCAACTCCATCCTGCGCGGCGGTGCGTGAACCATGCGCTTCCGGCACCCCGACGGCTCCACCGTCCACCTCGCGTACTGCACCAACGTGCACCCCGCGGAGACCCTCGACGGCGTCCTGGCCCAGCTTCGCGACCACTGCGAGCCGGTGCGCAGACGGCTGGGCAGGGACCGGCTCGGCATCGGCCTGTGGCTCGCCAAGGACGCCGCGCACGCCCTGATCACCGACCCCGCTGCGCTGCGCGGACTGCGCACCGAACTCGACCGACGCGGCCTCGAAGTCGTCACCCTCAACGGCTTCCCCTATGAAGGCTTCGGCGCCGAACAGGTCAAGTACCGCGTGTACAAGCCGGACTGGACCGACCCGGAGCGGCTCTCCCACACCACCGACCTGGCACGGCTGCTCGCGACGCTGCTCCCCGACGACGTCACCGAGGGCACCATCTCCACGCTGCCCCTGGCCTGGCGCACTCCTTTCGACACCGTCCGGGCGGAAGCCGCCCGCACGGCGCTCACCGCACTCGCCCAACGCCTGGACGCGCTGGCCGAGTTGACCGGACGCTCCATCCGGATCGGACTCGAACCGGAGCCCGGCTGTACCGTCGAGACGACCGCCGACGCGATCGCACCCCTCACCGCGGTCGGCCACGACCGCATCGGCATCTGTGTCGACACCTGCCACCTCGCCACCTCCTTCGAGGACCCGGAGACCGCCCTGGACGGTCTGACCGCCGCGGGCATCCCCGTCGTCAAATCGCAGCTCTCCGCCGCCCTGCACGCCGAACACCCCCATCTCCCGGCCGTGCGCGAGGCCCTCGCCGCCTTCGACGAACCCCGCTTCCTGCACCAGACACGCACCGTCAACGGCACCGGACTGCGCGGCACCGACGACCTCGGTGAAGCCCTCACCGATCACGCCCTGCCCGACACCGGCCCGTGGCGCGCGCACTTCCACGTCCCCCTGCACGCGGCCCCCGCCGCACCGCTCACCTCCACGCTCCCCGTGCTCAAGGACACCCTGACCCGCCTCGTCGGCGGCCCGAGCCCCCTCACCCGTCACCTCGAGGTCGAGACCTACACCTGGCAGGCGCTGCCGCCCGCACTGCGCCCGCGTGGCCGCCCGCAGCTCGCCGAGGGCATCGCCGCGGAACTGACCCTCGCCCGTGACCTCCTCACGGACCTCGGCCTGAAGGAATTGCCATGACCCCAACCCCCTTGCTGGTCCTGGACGTCGTCGGCCTCACCCCGCGCCTCCTCGATCACATGCCGCGCCTCAAGGCTCTCGGCCGGTCCGGTGCCAGAGCACGGCTCGACACCGTCCTTCCCGCCGTTACCTGCGCCGCCCAGTCCACCTTCCTCACCGGCACCACCCCCGCCGAACACGGCATCGTCGCCAACGGCTGGTACTTCCGCGAGCTCGGCGACGTCCTCCTGTGGCGCCAGCACAACGGCCTGGTCGCCGGCGACAAGCTGTGGGACGCCGCCCGCCGCGCGCACCCCGGCTACACCGTCGCCAACATCTGCTGGTGGTACGCCATGGGCGCCGACACCGACTTCACCATCACCCCCCGCCCCGTCTACTACGCCGACGGCCGCAAGGAACCCGACTGCTACACCCGGCCCCCGGCCCTGCACGACGAACTCACCGACAAGCTCGGCACCTTCCCCCTCTTCCACTTCTGGGGACCCGGCGCCGACATCGTGTCCAGCCGCTGGATCGTCGATGCCACCCGCCACATCCTCACCACGCGCCACCCCGACCTGGCCCTTTGCTACCTCCCTCATCTCGACTACGACCTGCAGCGCTTCGGCCCCGACGACCCGCGCTCCTTCCAGGCGGCGGCCGACCTCGACGCGACCATCGCCCCACTGCTCGACGACGCCGAGGCCGAGGGCCGCACCGTCGTCGCCCTCTCCGAGTACGGCATCACACGGGTGAACAAGCCCGTCGACATCAACCGCGCGCTGCGCCGCGCCGGCCTGCTCGAGGTGCACACCCAGGACGGCATGGAGTACCTCGACCCGATGGCGTCCCGCGCCTTCGCCGTCGCCGACCACCAGATAGCCCACGTCTACGTGCGGCGCCCCGAAGACCTCGACGCCACCCGCGCCGCCCTGGAAGGCCTCCCCGGAATCGAGCAACTCCTCGACGACGAGGGCAAGAAGGCACACCACCTGGACCACCCGCGCTCCGGGGAGCTCGTCGCCGTCGCGGAGCCGGACGCCTGGTTCACGTACTACTACTGGCTCGACGACGCCCACGCGCCCGACTTCGCACAGCTCGTCGAGATCCACCGCAAACCCGGCTACGACCCCGTCGAGCTCTTCATGGACCCCGAGGACCCCTACGTCCGGGTGAAGGCCGCGAGCGCGCTGGCCCGCAAGAAGCTCGGCATGCGCTACCGCATGGCGGTCGTGCCGCTCGATCCGTCACCTATTCGCGGCAGCCATGGCCGCCTCCCCACGAGCGAGGACGACAGTCCGCTCATTCTGTGCTCCACCCCCCGCGCCGTAAGCGGCCGTGTCGCGGCCACCGAAGTGAAATCGCTGTTGCTCCAGCTCGCGGGCCTGCACTGAGCCCCGAGTCCCGCGCCGCTGAATCTGCTTGATCTCCACTGAACCAGACCGCTCGGGCCCTGCCATCAGGGTCCGACCCCGAGTGATCCCTGATCCCTCCTTCGAACCCATCCCTGATGTGACCCCGGGAGAAGACCACATGAGCCGCAACCCCCTCTCCGACGACCCCGAAATCGCCCAGAGACTCAGCAGGCGCGGCATGCTCGGCGTGGCCGCGGGAGCCACCGCCGCCGCCCTCATCGGCGCGACCACACCGGCCGCCGCGGCGGACTCGACGACGGATGCCTCGGCCGCCGCGACGACCGGTAAGGGCAAGGGCAAGGGCCATCCCGTCCTGCCGCCCGGCCGGCTCGGCATCCAGCTCTACAGCCTGCGCGACAAGGTCTCCAGCGTCGGATTCGGCCCGGTGTTCGCCGAGTTGGAGAAGTACGGATACGACGAGATCGAGTTCGCGGGGTACACCCAGGGCTCCGCGGGCGCCATCACGCTCGCCCAGCTCAAGCGGCTTGCCAGGGACCACGGACTGCACCCCATCGGCTCGCACGTCGGCTATTACGACGACAACAACCCCAACGCGTACACCTTCGCGCAGAACCTGACCAAGGTCCTCGACGACGCCGAGGCGCTCGGCCTCAAGCACATCGGCACCGCCTCGGGGCCGTTCCGCTACGGCTCGACCGTCGACGCGTGGAAGCGCGCCGCCGAGGACTTCAACACCTATGGCGAAGCGGCCCGCAAGCGCGGCATGAAGTTCTACCAGCACAACCACGCCGAGGAGTTCTCCTTCGCCACCGACAAGCCGAAGGTCCGCCTCTACGACGTCCTGCTCGCCGAGACCGACCCCGACGCCGTGTACCTGGAGATGGACATCTACTGGGCCTTCTGCGCCCAGTTCCGGTTCGGTAAGCGGCCCGACGGCACCCCGGCCGCCTTCGAGCCGCTCGACTACGTGCTCAAGCAGCCGCACCGCTATCCGCTGTTCCACGTCAAGGACGGCGTCCGCGACGAGACCACCCGCGACGGCTACCGCATGTCGGACGTCGGGGACGGCGACATCGACTACAAGAAGTTCCTCTCGACGGTGACCGCGCGCACCCACAACGGCAAGCGCTACCACCACTGGCAGACCGAGCACGACAACCCGGTCGAGTCCTACGCCTTCGCCCGCAAGTCCAGCGAGCACCTGCACTCGCTGCGCACCGGGCGCTGCGGCGACTGACGGGACGGGGCCCTTCCGCCGCACGGCGGAAGGGCCCCGGTCCGTTCTCGTGGCGCCGAGCTAGACCAACGCGCCACGCGCGTGTGGCGCCCCCGGTTGCCGCAGCAGCAAGGAGAGGCCGGCCGCCACCAGCGACACCACACCGGCCGTCGTATAGGCGCCGACGTAGCCCCAGGTGTCCACGACCATGGCGCCCAGGCCGCCGCCGAACAGGCCGGAGACCAGCTTCGCGCTGTAGACCATGCCGTAGTTGGAGGCGTTGTTGTTCTCTCCGAAGTAGTCCGGTACGAGCGCCGCGAACAGCGGGTAGAACGCTCCGCCCGAGAAGCCGGAGAGGAAGGCGAAGACCAGGAACAGCGGCTGGTTGCCGATCTCGCCCGCCCACAGCACGCCGAACTGCGCGAGCGCGAGCACCAGACACACATACGTGAGGGTCCGTTGCCTGCCGAGCCGGTCGGAGAGCCAGCCGACCACGCCGCGCCCGGTGCCGTTGATCACCGACATGACGCCCATCGACGACGCCGCGATGAGCGGGCCGAAGCCCATCTCCTTGGCGAAGGGCACCTGGAAGGAGATGCCGAAGATCGACACTCCGGCGCAGCAGAGCATGCACACCCACATCAGGGGGACCACTCCGGTGCGCAGTGCCTCGCCCGGGGTGAACTGCCGTACCGCCGGCGGGTTCTTGGCCAGCGCCACGGCCGTGCGCGTGTCACCGTCGAGCCGCAGCGGGTCCACCTCGGCGGGCCACCAGTTCTTCGGCGGGTCCTTGAAGAAGAGGCCCGCCACCAGCGTCACGCCGAGGACGTAGAAGCCGACGAGGTCGAGCACGGTGCGGTAGTTGGACGTGTCGAAGCCGTACGAGAACAGGAAGATGAACGGCACGGCCCCGTAGGCGAAGGCGCCGTTGACGAAGCCCGTCTTGCCGCCGCGCCGCTCCGGGTACCACTTGCCGACCATGTTCACGCAGGTCGAATAGATCAGTCCGGATCCGACGCCGCCCAGCAGGCCGAAGCCCACCATCGCCATCGCCACGTTGGGCGCGTGACTGAGGCTGACGAAGCCGAGCAGTGACAGGACCGAGCCCGTCAGCATGGCCGCTCTGCTGCTCAGGATGCCTTTCTCGCGCAGTTTGCCCGCGGGGAAGGAGACCGCGGCCTGGAAGAAGATCCAGACGCTGAGCACCCAGAAGGTGTTCGACGACGTCCAGTGGTGGGCCGCGGACAGGGTGTCCTCGGCCGCTCCGTAGGCATACTCGAAGACGCTGATGGCGAGCATGGCCGCCCACGGCAGCGCCACCATCGTCCAGCGTGGGCGACCGAGGATCTCCCGGTCGCTCTCGCCGATGCGGTAGACGCGACCGCGCGCGTCCGTGACTTCTCTGTACGACGCGCCGGGGTCGGCCGACGCGTGTCGTGCGGCGATGGGCTCCGCCGTCATGTCAAGCCATCTCCTCACCGAGGGGTTGCGGATTGGGGCTTATTCCTTTGGATTTCGGCCTGCCGGGCGGGGACAGGAAGAGCGCGACGAATCCGGCGAACAGGGATATCGACCCGGCAAGGGTGAACGCTCCGGTGTGGCCCCAATGGCCCACCACCACGGAGCCCATGCCGGAGCCGAGCAGACCGGAGACGAGCTTGGAGCTGTAGACCAGGCCGTAGTTGGAGGCGTTGTTGTTCTCTCCGAAGTAGTCCGCCGTCAGCGCGGCGAACATCGGGAAGATGGCGCCGCCGCCGAATCCGGAGATGCTGGAGAAGATCAGGAAAAGGGGCAGGTTCTTGATGTCGGCGGACCACAGGATTCCGTACTGGGCGAGGCCGAGGACGATGCAGACGAAGATAAGACAACGCTTGCGCCCATAGCGGTCCGAAAGCCAGCCGATGACACCGCGCCCGGTGCCGTTCACGATCGCTTTCAGGGACATGGCCGTGGCGACGATGCCGCCCGCGAATCCGGCTTCCTTTCCGATGTCCACCTGGAACGCGATGCCGAAGATGTTCACCCCCGACGTGCACAGCAGGCAGAACCACATCAGCGCCACACGGCCGGTCTGCCAGGCCTCCTTGGGTGTGTACTGCCGTACGGCCGGTGGGTTCATCCGCAGGGCGCGCCGGGTCCGTGGGTCGTCCGACGGCCGCAGCGGGTCCACGTCGGCCGGCCACCAGTTCTTCGGCGGGTCCTGGAAGAAATACCCCGCCGCCGCGACCATCGACGCGAGCAGGACGCCGACGGACACCAGGACCCAGCGGAAGTTCGTCAGATCCATGTAGCCGGTGAAGAGGAAGACGAACGGCACCGAGCCGTAGGCGAATCCGCCGTTGACGAATCCGGTCTTGCCGCCCTTGCGTTCCGGATACCACTTGCCGACCATGTTCACGCAGGTCGCGTACACCATGCCGGCGCCCATGCCGCTGAACATGCCGAAACCGAGATAGGCGACGACCACGTGCGGGGCGAAAGCCAGTGACAGATAGCCCAAGAGCGTGCCGATCGCACCGAACATCATGGCCCAGCGCGCGGGAAGCCTTCCGGTCTCCCGGAGCTTGCCCGCGGGAAAGGCCACCGCGGCCTGGAAGAAGACCCAGACGCCCAGCATCCAGAAGATGTGCTGGTCGCTCCATTGGTGCGCGGTGTGCAGGGTGTCCTCGGCCGAGGCGAACGCGTACTCGGCCGAGCTGATGCCCATCATGCCCACCCACGGCAGGATGACCATCCACTTGCGTTTGCGGCCCATCAGGTCGACATCGGTCTCGCCGACCCGGTACACCCGGCCGTTGGCGTCCCTCACCTCCCGGTAAGGGACGGTCGTTGGTATGTCGGTTGTGGTCATGTCGCTCAGCACCCCTTGCGTCGGAAAGATCCTGGCCAGCGCCCCCTGTGCCATCCCTTTCGTGCGCGCACGGGTCCCGGGCCCGGCCGACGCGCACCGTCGGCCGGACCCGCACCGCTCACCTCATCGACCGCCCCCCAGCAACCCCGCGGCTCGGGCCCACCGGTACTTCGCGCCGAGCGCGGCGACCGGCTTCTCCGTTGTGTACGGGTACGCCACGACGCCCCGCTCGAAGAGGTACTGGCAGGCCTCCTCCACCTCGACATCGCCCGCGAGCGACGCCACCACGGGCTTCTCGATGCCGCGCTCGCGGAACTCCGCGACCACCCGGGCGGTGAGCTCGGCGAAGACCATGGGAGGGGTGACGATGGTGTGCCAGTAGCCGAGGACGAGCGCGTGGATGCGCGGATCCTCCAGGCCGAGCCGGATCGTCGCCTCGTACGTGGAGGGGGGCTCGCCCCCGGTGATGTCCACGGGGTTGCCCGCGGCCCCGAACGGCGGGATGAACGCCTTGAAGGCCGCGTCCAGGTCGTCGGGGATGTCCATCAGCCTCAGGCCGTTGTCGGTCACGGCGTCGGAGAGCAACACGCCCGAGCCGCCCGCGCCGGTGATGATGACGATGTTGTCGCCCTGCGGAGTGGGCAGGACCGGCAACGCGCGCGCGTACTCCAGCATTTCGTTGAGCCCGGGGGCGCGGATCACACCGGCCTGCTTCAGGATGTCGTCGTAGACGGCGTCATCGCCCGCCAGGGCGCCGGTGTGGGAGCCCGCGGCCTTCGCGCCCGCCGCCGTACGACCCGCCTTGAGGACCACGACCGGCTTCTTCGGGACGGTCGCCCGTGCGGCCTCCACGAAGGCGCGGCCGTCCTTGAGGTCCTCCAGGTGCATGGCGATGCACTGGGTGTTGGGGTCCTCGCCGAACCAGGTCAGCAGGTCGTCCTCGTCCAGGTCCGACTTGTTGCCGAGCCCGACGATCGCGGAAACACCCGTCTTCGTAGTGCGTGCGAAGCCGAGGATGGCCATCCCGATGCCGCCCGACTGGCTGGTGAGGGCCACTCCGCCCTTGACGTCGTAGGGCGTGCAGAACGTGGCGCACAGGTCCTGCCACGTGGAGTAGTAGCCGTAGATGTTCGGGCCGAGCAGCCGCACCCCGTGCCGCTCGCCGATCTCGACGATCTCGTCCTGGAGGGCGTGTTCGCCCGTCTCCGCGAAGCCGGAGGGGATCAGGACCGCGTTGGGTATGCCCTTGCGGCCCACCTCCTCCAGGGCCGACGCCACGAACTTGGCGGGGATCGCGAAGACCGCCACATCCACCTCACCGGGAACGTCCGTGACACTCTTGTACGCCTTGCGGCCCAAGATGTCATCGGCCTTGGGATTCACCGGGTGGATCTCTCCGGAGAAGCCGCCGTCGATGAGGTTGCGCATCACCGAATTGCCGATCTTGCCCTGCTCGTTGGAGGCGCCGATGACGGCGACCGAGCGGGGCTGCATCAGGCGACGCATCGAGGTGAGCATCTGCGCGCGCGTGTAGGTGCGCCGCGGCTTCGGGGCCCCTTCGGAGAGGATGATCCGGATGTCCGCCGCGATCGCGCTCTCCGGAGTGGCGATCACCGGGTTGAGGTCCACCTCGGCGATCTCGGGGAAGTCCGTGACCAGTTGGGAGACCCGGCGGATCTGTTCGGCGATCGCCCATCGGTCCACCGGTGCCGCTCCGCGCACCCCACGGAGGATCTCCGCCGCCCGGATCGAGTCGAGCATCGAGACGGCCTCGTCGGAGTCCACGGGCGCCAGACGGAACGTGACGTCCTTGAGGACCTCCACGAGGATGCCGCCGAGCCCGAAGGCGACGACCTTGCCGAAGGTGGGGTCCGTCACCGCGCCCACGATGACTTCCTGCGTCCCGGGACCGCTCGGGAGCAGCTCCTGCACCTGGACGCCCTCGATACGGGCCTGTGGGGCGTATGCGCGGGCGTTCTCGACGATCCGGCAGAAGGCGGCCCGCACGTCCGTGGAGCCCTCCACGCCGACCACCACGCCGCCCGCGTCGGTCTTGTGCAGGATGTCGGGGGAGACGATCTTCATGACGACCGGTCCGTCGAAGCGGGCGGCGTGCGCCACGGCTTCCTCGACGTCGGTGGCCAGTTCCTCGCCCGGTACGGCGATTCCGTAGGCGTCCGCGATCACCTTGCCCTCGGGCGCCGTCAGCGCGGTGCGTCCCTCGGCGCGCACCGCGTCGAGGAGCGTGCGCACTCGCAGCACGCGGTCTTCGGCCATCACTCAGATCACTCCGTCCGTCTTGAGCAGGCGCAGTTCCTCGTCGCCGAGGCCGAGCTCCCCGATGAACACCTCCGCGTTGTGCTCGCCGAGCAGCGGCGAACTGACCACGTCCACGGGGGAGTCGGAGAGCTTCAGCGGCGAGCCGACGGTGGTGAACGTGCCGCGTTCGGGGTGCGGGACCTCGACGACCATCTCGTTGGCGATCAGCGAGGCGTCCTCGATGATCTCCCTGGTGGAGAGGATCGGGCCGCAGGGGATGTTGTGGGCGTTGAGCCGCTCCAGGACGTCCCACTTGGGCAGCGTCGAGGACCACTCCTCGATGAGCTGGAACATCTTGCCGAGCTTGGGAAGACGCGCCTCCGGAGTCGCCCAGTCGGGGTCCTCCGCCAGCTCCGGGCGCCCGATGAGCTCGGTGATCGGCCGCCAGCCCACGGGCTGCACGATGACGTACACGTAGTCGTTGGGTCCGCCGGGGGCGCACTTGACGGCCCACCCCGGCTGCCCGCCTCCCGAGGCGTTCCCGGAGCGCGGTACCTCGTCCCCGAAGTCCTCGTTCGGGTACTCGGCGAGCGGCCCGTGCGCGAGCCGCTGCTGGTCGCGCAGCTTGACCCGGCACAGGTTGAGGACGGCGTGCTGCATGGCCACGTTCACGCGCTGGCCACGGCCCGTGTTCTCCCGCTGGAAGAGGGCGGCGAGGATGCCGGCGACGGCGTGGATGCCCGTCCCGGAGTCACCGATCTGCGCGCCGGTGGCGAGCGGGGGGCCGTCCTCGAAGCCGGTGGTCGACATGGAGCCGCCCATGGCCTGGGCGACCACTTCGTAGGCCTTGAAATTCGTGTACGGGCCCTCTCCGAAGCCCTTGATCGAGGCGTAGACGATGCGCGGGTTGATCTCCTGGATGCGCTCCCAGGTGAAGCCCATCCGGTCCACGGCGCCCGGCCCGAAGTTCTCGACCATCACGTCGGAGCGCCGGATCAGCTCGGTGAGGAGCTCCTTGCCGCGCTCGGTCTTGGTGTTGAGGGTGATGCTCCGCTTGTTGCAGTTGAGCATCGTGAAGTAGAGCGAGTCGACGTCGGGGAGGTCGCGCAGCTGCTTGCGCGTGATGTCTCCGGACGGCGCCTCCAGCTTCACCACGTCGGCGCCGAGCCAGGCGAGCAGCTGGGTGGCCGAGGGGCCGGACTGGACGTGTGTCATGTCGAGGACGCGAATGCCTTCAAGAGCCTTGGTCATGGCTTCAGGGCTCCTCACTTGTACATGGTCTGGTTCATGGTTCCGGGGGCGTACGCGTCCGGGTCGACCCAGACGTTGATCAGGGAGGGCTTGCCGGACTCGCGGGCGCGGCGCAGTGCGGGGGCGATGTCGGCGGGGTCGCGGACCTCTTCGCCGTAGCCGCCCAGCATCTGGGCGAACTTGTCGTAGTGGACGTCGCCGAGGGTGTTGCCGACCCGCTCGCGCTGTTCGCCGTACTTGGCCTTCTGGCCGTAACGGATCTGGTTCATCGAGGAGTTGTTGCCGACGATGCCGACGAAGGGCAGGTCGTAGCGCACCAGCGTCTCGAAGTCCCAGCCGGTGAGGCTGAAGGCGCCGTCTCCGAAGAGGGCCACTACTTCCTTGTCGGGCCGTGCCTGCTTGGCCGCGAGCACGAAGGGGATGCCGACGCCGAGCGTGCCGAGCGGGCCCGGGTCCATCCAGTGCCCCGGCGACTTGGGCTGGACGACCTGTCCGGAGAAGGTGACGATGTCGCCGCCGTCGCCGATGTAGATGGAGTCTTCGGTAAGGAAGTCGTTGATTTCGCTCACCAGGCGGTACGGGTGGATGGGTGAGGCGTCGGAGCGCAGGCTGGGGAGTCGCTTCTCGATGGCCGTCTGTTCGGCGGCGCGCAGCTCGTCGAGCCACTCCTTGCGCTTGGCAGCCCCTCCGTTGAGCCGCCCGGACGCCGCCTCGGCGACGGACTTCAGGATGAGCCCGGCGTCGCCGACGATGCCGAGATCGATGTCCCTGTTCTTGCCCACGGTGCGGTAGTCCAGGTCGATCTGGACGACGGTGGCGTCCTGGGAGAGCCGTTTCCCGTAGCCCATGCGGAAGTCGAAGGGCGTGCCCACGATGACGATGAGGTCGGCGTTGGAGAAGGCGTAGCGCCGCGAGAGCTGGAAGTGGTGCGGGTCGCCGGGCGGCAGCGTGCCGCGCCCCGCGCCGTTCATGTAGGCGGGCACGTTGAGGGTGCGCACGAGGTCGATGGCGGCTTCGGTGCCACGGGTCGTCCACACCTGGCTGCCGAGCAGGATCGCCGGCTTCTCCGCGTGCACGAGGAGGTCGGCGAGCTTCTCCACGGCCTCCGGGTCGCCCGTGGAGCGGGTCGAGGCGCGGTACTGCCCGGCCTGGGGGACACGGGCCTTGTCGACCGGCACCTTGGCGTCGAGGACGTCGCGGGGTATCTCCAGGAAGGAGGGCCCCGGAGCGCCGTGGTAGCACTCGCGGAACGCCATCGACACCATGTCGGCCGCGCGCGCCGTGTCCGGCACGGTCGCGGCGAACTTGGTGATCGGCGTCATCATGTCGACGTGCGGCAGGTCCTGGAGGGAGCCCATCTTGTGCTGGGTGTGGGCCCCTTGGCCGCCGATGAGCAGCATGGGGGACTCGGCGCGGAAGGCGTTGGCGACACCGGTGACGGCGTCGGTCGTGCCGGGACCCGCCGTCACCACCGCACAGCCCGGCTTGCCCGTGATCCGCGCGTAGCCGTCGGCCGCGTGGGCAGCGACCTGTTCATGGCGCACGTCGACGACGTCGATGCCCTCGTCGACGCAGCCGTCGTAGATGTCGATGATGTGGCCGCCGCAGAGGGTGTAGATGACCTCCACGCCCTCCGCTTTGAGTGCTTTGGCGACCAGGTGCCCACCGGAGATGTGGTTCTGGCTGTTGTCGTCGGGCATGGCGAAGTCCTGTCCCTTCGTAGGGGAGTTGGAGTGCGCTCGCAGGCTGTCGCGGGTGCTCTCGCGGTAGATTGCATACAGTCGACGAATACTGTATGAAGCTTGTTATCCCGCATCCGGTGAGTGGTGTCCAGGGGGCATGCGGCACTTTTAGGTCAGGAGCCGAAATGGACCTGTTCGAGCACCAGGCAAGGCAACTCTTCGAAGATCACGGCATCGTGGTGCCGCGCGCCGAGGTCGTCGACACGGCCGAGGAAGCACGCGCGGCAGCGGCCCGTCTCGGCGGCCGCGCTGTGGTAAAGGCCCAGGTCAAGACCGGCGGGCGCGGAAAAGCGGGCGGCGTGAAGATCGCCGCCGACCCCGCGGCCGCGCACATCACGGCACGGCAGATCCTCGGCATGGACATCAAGGGCCACACCGTGCGCTCGGTGATGATCGCCCAACCCGTGGACATCCAAGCCGAGTTCTACGTCTCCTATGTGCTCGACCGGGCCGCGGGGTGCTTCCTCGCGATCGCCTCGGCCGAGGGCGGCATGGAGATCGAGGAGGTGGCGGCCAGTCGCCCCGAGGCCGTGGCGCGCCTGGCGATCGACCCGGCGGAAGGGGTGACACCGGCGAAGGCGGCCGAGATCGCGGCCGCCGCGGGGCTCCCCGACGACACAGCCGACACTCTGGTCAAACTCTGGCGCGTTCTGATCCGTGAAGATGCTCTCCTGGTGGAGGTGAACCCACTCGTACGGACCGCGCGGGGGGACATCCTCGCCCTCGACGGCAAAGTCACCCTCGACGACAACGCGCGCTTCCGGCAGGAGAGATGGGGCGCGGAGCGCGAGACGCACCACGAGGAACTGGAGGCGCTGGCCGCGGCCAAGGGGCTCAACTACGTGAAGCTCGACGGCGAGGTCGGCATCATCGGCAACGGCGCCGGACTCGTCATGTCCACCCTCGACGTCGTCGCGGGCTGCGGCGCACGGCCCGCCGACTTCCTCGACATAGGAGGAGGCGCATCGGCCCAGATCATGGCCGACGGCCTCTCCGTCATCCTCTCCGACCCCTCGGTCACCTCCGTCTTCGTCAACGTCTTCGGCGGCATCACCGCCTGCGACGCCGTCGCCGACGGCATCGTCCAGGCGCTGGAATCCGTACGTCTGACCAAACCCCTGGTCGTCCGCCTCGACGGCAACAACGCGGCGCGCGGCCGCGCCATCCTCGACGCCCGCGCTCACCCCCTCGTCCAGCAGGCCACCACCATGGACGGCGCCGCACGGCGCGCCGCCGAACTCGCCCACTAGGGAAGGACCGTCATGGCGATCCACCTCACCAAGGAGAGCAAGGTCCTCGTCCAGGGCATGACCGGCGCCGAGGGCATGAAGCACACCCGCCGCATGCTCGCCGCCGGCACCGACGTCGTCGGCGGCGTCAACCCCCGCAAGGCGGGCCGCGCGGTCGACTTCGACGACCGCGCCGTCCCCGTCTTCGGCTCCGTGCGCGAGGGCATCGAGGCCACGGGAGCCGATGTCACGGTCGTCTTCGTGCCGCCCGCCTTCACCAAGGCGGCCGTCGTGGAGGCCGCCGACGCCGGGATCGGGTTGGCCGTCGTCATCACGGAGGGAGTCCCCGTGCACGACTCCGTCGTCTTCCTGTCGTACGCGAAGGAGCGCGGCACCCGCGTCATCGGGCCCAACTGCCCCGGCCTGATCACCCCCGGCCAGTCCAACGCGGGCATCATCCCCGCCGACATCACCAAGCCGGGCCGCGTCGGCCTCGTCTCCAAGTCAGGGACGCTCACCTACCAACTCATGTACGAGCTGCGCGACATCGGCTTCTCCACCTGTGTCGGCATCGGCGGCGACCCCGTCGTCGGCACCACGCACATCGACTGCCTCTCCGCCTTCGAGGACGATCCCGACACCGAACTGATCGTCCTCATCGGCGAGATCGGCGGCGACGCCGAGGAGCGGGCCGCCGCGTACATCGAGGAATCCGTCACCAAGCCCGTCGTCGCCTACATCGCCGGATTCACCGCGCCCGAGGGCAAGACGATGGGCCACGCGGGCGCGATCGTCTCCGGCTCGTCCGGAACCGCGCAGGCGAAGAAGGCGGCCCTGGAGGCCGTCGGCGTACGCGTGGGCAACACTCCGACCGAGACGGCCCGGTTGGTGCTCGGCCTCCTGTGATCCCTTCCCGCCCCGACCGTGCACCGTGAGCGGAGACCACCAGATGACATCCCGAAGCACCTCCCGCGACCCTCTCGTCCTCAAAGCGGGCACCGCCTGGAGCGACGCCTGGCAGCGCTGCCTCACCGCGGCGCCCGAGGCCTTCCGCGACGACCGCGTCCTGAACCTCTGGAACGGCACCTGGCAGGCCGACGGCAGGCCCCTGCCCGCCACCAGCCCCGTCGACGGCAGCCCCATCGCGGGCCCTCCCCGACTCGACGCCGACACGGCACGCCGGGCCGTACGCGCCGCACTCGACCAGCACCGCGCCTGGCGCCACGTCCCCCTGCCCGAACGGCGCGCCCGCGTCGCGGCGACCCTCGACTCCCTCGTCCGGCACCGGGAGTTGCTCGCGCTGCTCCTCGTCTGGGAGATCGGCAAGCCGTGGCGCCTGGCACAGGCCGACGTCGACCGGGCCATCGACGGCGTGCGCTGGTACGTCGACGGCATCGACGCCATGGTCGAGGGCCGGGTGCCGCTCGAAGGGCCCGTCTCGAACATCGCGAGCTGGAACTATCCGATGAGCGTGCTCGTTCACACCATGCTGGTACAGGCATTGGCAGGGAACGCGGTCATCGCCAAGACCCCGACCGACGGCGGCGTCGCCTGCCTCACCCTCGCGTGCGCCCTCGCAGCCCGCGAAGGAGTCCCCCTCACCCTCGTCAGCGGCAGCGGCGGCGAGCTGTCCGAAGCACTCGTCCGCGCGCCCGAGATCGGCTGCGTCTCCTTCGTCGGCGGCCGTGACACGGGCGCGGCGGTCGCCACCGCCGTCGCCGACCTCGGCAAGCGGCACATCCTCGAACAGGAAGGACTGAACACCTGGGGCATCTGGAACTACAGCGACTGGGACGCGCTCGGCGCCGTCGTCCCCAAGCTCTTCGACTACGGCAAACAGCGCTGCACCGCGTACCCGCGCTTCGTCGTGCAGCGCGCGCTGTTCGACGAGTTCCTCGCCGCGTACCTGCCGGCGGTCCGTACCGTACGCGTGGGGCATCCGCTCGCCGTCGCCCGGCCCGACGAGGCCTTCCCCGAACTCGACTTCGGGCCGCTCATCAACGCGGCCAAGGCCAAGGAACTCACCGACCAGGTCACCGAGGCCGTGGACCGGGGCGCCGTGCCGCTCCACCGCGGTGACGAGGCGGCGGGGCTCTTCCTGCCCGGCCAGGACACCGGCGCGTACGTCCACCCCGTCACGCTCCTCAACCCGCCACCGTCCTCCCCGCTGCACCACGCGGAGCCGTTCGGCCCGGTCGACACGATCGTCCTGGTCGACACGGAGGCCGAGCTGCTCGCCGCCATGAACGCGTCCAACGGCGCGCTCGTCGCCACCCTGTCGACGGACGACCCGGCGACGTACGAGCGTCTCGCACCCCAGATCCGGGCCTTCAAGACGGGCCGGGGGAAGCCGCGCTCGCGCGGTGATCGCGAGGAGCTCTTCGGCGGATTCGGCGCGTCCTGGCGCGGCGCCTTCGTCGGCGGCGAACTGCTGGTGCGCGCGGTCACCCAGGGCGCGGCGGGGGAGCGGGCGCCCGGGAACTTCCCGAGCTACCACCTCATGGCGTGACGTAAGGAGCCCCGGCCTGCCTGGTCCGGCAGGGTTCAGCCGATGCCCTGGCGGTCCGGCAGCAGGGCGAACGCGCGGTCCGCGGCCTCCGGAACCGAGCGCTCCACGGCCTGTGCCAGGAGCTCCCGGTGCCTCAGGAGCGGCTCGCGCCGCTCCTCGGGGGCGAGCAGCAGCAGATCGGCGAGGCCCGCCAGCATGCGCCGGGTCACCTGTGGGTTGCCGACCGCGCATCCCCTGATCTCGGCGAACCCGAGGTCGACCAGGGCGGTCCAGTCCGGCACCGACTGCACGAGGCGCATCTCCCCGCGTCGGTCGCGGTGACCGAGCGCGCCCAGCGGATAGGGGGCGATGGCCGCAAGGAACTGCACGATGCGGTCCAGGGCCTGCACGGCGGTGGTCGGATCGTTCACCGCGGGTGACAGGGCGCGCAGCGCGATGTCGGACAGCTGCCGCAGACCGAAGCCGAGATCCTGGTGGAAGGTCCGCTCCACACCGACGGAGACGGTGTAGCCGAGGGCGCGGCGGGACGGCGCCGCGCCACCGTGCACCGTGAAGACGGGCGTCCCCGGCACCACGAAGTCGCCGATCCGGGGGATCAGCCGCAGCACGACGCCCTGGCGCCGGGCCGCGCGCACCGTCCGCGCGATGTTCACGTCGCGCAGGACGCCCGCCCTGCCGTAGTGGGTGAGCCGCGCCGTCTCGGGGCCCAGCTGCTCGGTGTCCACGGGAAGCTCGGTGGGCTGCTTCAGCGCGACCCGGAACGACTCCCGGGCGATCCGGTCGATGACGAAGCCGATCCGCATCATCCGGACCGTCCCGTTCACATAGGCCACGAAGAGGAGCAGGCTCAGGAGCACCATGATCATGGCGAGCACCGACTCGACGAGCGGCACCATCGTCACGATGCGCGGGTCCTGCTCGCTGTCGAACGACGTCAGCGTCATCAGGGAGAACAGGAACGTCGCCATGAAGACCGTCAGGGTGGCCTTGGTGATCCGCGACCTGACGTAGAGCCGCACCACCCGGGGGCTGAACTGGCCGCTGGCCATCTGCACGGCCACCAGCGAGATGCTGAAGACGACACCGATGAAGGTCATCATCGCGCTGCCGATGGTGCTGATCACGGCCTTCGCGTCGTCCGCGATGCCGATCAGGTCCTTGATCGCGTCGTACTGCTCGTCGTCCCGCAGCGCCGACACGAGCTGCTCGTCCACCTGTGCCGCGAGCAGCCACAGGACCATGGTGCCCACGAGCCCGGCGGTCGGCGCGAACCACATGGTGTCCCGCAGATGCTCGCGCAGCGGGGACAGGACGCGGGGCCGCCGCACCTTCACACCGTCCAGCGCTCCAGCCATTCCGGTAATCAACCCGTCACTCATGGTGAGACTGTAGGCGGGGCGACGCGGGCCGCCGCGCATGCCACGGTCGAGGGCGGATACGCAGGTGAAAGGCACTCCGAAACCTTGGTATTGTTGTCCATGTCGCCGCGGGGAACACCCCAGGGCGGCAGACACCTAGTCCGGGTGGCGGAATGGCAGACGCGCTAGCTTGAGGTGCTAGTGCCCTTTATCGGGCGTGGGGGTTCAAGTCCCCCCTCGGACACCAGTTGGATCAGCTGAGACCCCAGTTCACCTGGGGTCTTTTGCGTTGTGGGCGTAGGCGTAGGTTCCGGCGCGGGCCCCGGCGTCCGCCCGGCAGGGGCCGCCTCTCCCGCCACTCAGCCCGCCCCCTCCTCCGCCCACAGTGACCGCACATGCCCCAGATGCCGGGCCATGCACCGCTCCGCGCCCTCTGCGTCGCCCGCCAGCATCAGGTCGAGGAGTTCGATGTGCTCCTCGGCCGACGGGGTCAGCTGGTCGCGTTCGTCGAGAGTCGTGAGGCCGTAGAGGCGGGAGCGTTTGCGGAGGTCGCCAACCGTTTCGACCAGGCGGTCGTTGCCGGAGAGGGCCAGGAGCGAGAGGTGGAAGCGGCGGTCGGCCTCCAGGTAGGCGATGAGGTCGTGCTCGCGGGCGGCGCGGACGATTTCCTCGGCGATCGGGCGCAGCACCTCCAGGTCCTCGCGGGCCGCCGTGCGGGTGATCCGGCCGATCATGGGGACCTCGATCAGACCGCGGATCTCCGTGAACTGGTCGAGGTCGCGTTCATTGACCTCCGTGACCCGGAAGCCCTTGTTGCGGACGGGCTCGACCAGGCCCTCGCGGGCCAGGTCGAGCATCGCCTCGCGCACCGGGGTCGCCGAGATGCCGAAGTCCTCGGCGAGACCGGGCGCCGAGTAGATCTCGCCGGGGCGGAGCTCTCCGGAGATCAGGGCGGCGCGCAGGGCGTGGGCGACCTGGTCGCGCAGCCGCTCCCTGGTGGTGATGAGGTTCTTCTGCTTCAGGTGCCCCATGGTGTCCCCTCCGGAGTTCCGGCCGTGCTCGCCCACCGGCCCCGGGCTCGTCGCGGAGTCGTTGCGGATCACCAAAGTACAATGTGACGTTGTCAGTTGGTCCCTTCGGGGAGAAACCGGCGGACCGGGTGGTCAGAGGCGGAAGCCCGCGGGGAAGGGGTCGTCGGGGTCCAGGAAGTACTGGGCCGTGCCGGTGATCCACGCCCTGCCGGTGATTTGCGGGACGACCGCGGGGAGTCCGGCCACCGTCGTCTCCTCTGTCAGCCGACCCGTGAACTCCGTGCCGATGAAGGACTCGTTCACGAAGTCGCGGTCCAGGGGGAGTTCGCCGCGGGCGTGCAGCTGGGCCATCCGGGCCGACGTGCCCGTGCCGCACGGGGAGCGGTCGAACCAGCCCGGGTGGATGGCCATGGCGTGGCGTGAGCGGTGCGCGTCCGAGCCGGGCGCGGCCAGGTACACGTGTTTCACCCCCGCTATCTCCGGTTGCTCGGGGTGGACGGGGCGGTCCGGCGAGTCGTTGATCGCCGCCATGACGGCGAGGCCCGCCGCGAGCAGGTCGTCCTTGCGGGCGCGGTCGAACGGCAGCCCCAGTGCGTCGAGTTGGACGAACGCGTAGAAGTTGCCGCCGAAGGCCAGGTCGTACGTCACCGTGCCGTGGCCCGGCACCTCGACCTTGCGGTCCAGGGCCACGCTGAAGGCGGGGACGTTGGTGAGGGTGACGGACTTCGCCGCGCCGTCCCGTACGGTCACGTCGACGGAGACGAGGCCCGCCGGGGTGTCCAGGCGGACCGTGGTGACCGGCTCGGTGACCGGGACCATGCCCGTCTCGACCAGGACGGTGGCCACCCCGATCGTGCCGTGACCGCACATCGGCAGCAGCCCCGACACCTCGATGTAGAGGACGCCGTAGTCGGCGTCGGGGCGGGTCGGGGGCTGGAGGATCGCGCCGCTCATCGCGGAGTGGCCGCGGGGCTCGTACATCAGGAGCGTCCGCAGTTCGTCCCGGTGCTCGATGAAATGCAGCCTGCGTTCGGCCATCGTGGCGCCGGGAATCACCCCGACGCCGCCGGTGATCACCCGCGTGGGCATGCCCTCGGTGTGTGAGTCGACGGCGTGGAAGACGTGCCGGGTGCGCATGGAACTCCCTTCGGTGGGGCGGCGGTTGGGGTGTGCGCGGCTCAGTGGTGGCCTGCCGCCCGCGCCTTCTCGGTGGCCGCTCGGACCATGGCCTCCACCTGGCCGGTCAGCGGGGTGCGCGGCGGGCGGGTCGGGCCGCCGCGCAGGCCCACGATGTCCATCGACAGCTTGATGGACTGCACGAACTCCGTCTTGGAGTCCTGGCGCAGGAGCGGGTGCAGCGCCCGGTACAGGGGGAGCGCCGTGGTCAGGTCGCCGGAGCAGGCCGCGTGGTAGAGCTCGGCGCAGGTGGCGGGGAAGGCGTTCGGGTAGCCCGCGATCCAGCCGACCGCGCCCGCCACGGCCAGTTCGAGCAGGACGTCGTCCGCGCCGATCAACAGGTCTAGCTCCGGGGCCAGTTCGGCGATCTCGTAGGCCCTGCGGACGTCGCCGCTGAACTCCTTCACCGCCACCACCGAGCCCTCGGCGTGGAGTTGGGCGAGCAGCGGGGGGACCAGGTCGACCTTCGTGTCGAGCGGGTTGTTGTAGGCGACCACGGGCAGTCCGGCGCGGGAGACCTCGGCGTAGTGGGCGCGCACGGCGTCGTCGTCGGCGCGGTACGCGTTGGGCGGCAGCAGGAGTACGGAGCCGCAGCCCGCCTCCGCCGCCTGCTCGGCCCAGCGGCGGGACTCCGCGCTGCCGTAGGCGGAGACGCCCGGCATGACGCGGGCCCCGTCGCCAGCGGCCTCGACGGCGGTGCGGACCACGCGGGCGCGCTCGTCGGGGGTGAGGGTCTGGTACTCGCCGAGTGAGCCGTTCGGTACGACCCCGTCGCAGCCGTTGGCGAGGAGGTGGCGCACGTGTGCGGCGTACGCGTCGTGGTCGACGGAGAGGTCGTCGCGCAGGGGCAGCGCGGTGGCGACCATGATGCCGCGCCAGGGTCGTTCCGTGGTCCAGTTGGCGGAGGTCATGAGGCGTGCCCTTCTGTGGCGTCCGGTACGGGGAGTGAGGCGAGCGTGCCGAGCGGGATCGGGGTGGACAGGGGGAGTCGGGGCGGCGGGGGCGTGGCGGCGGGCCGGGCGGGAGTGCCGGCCCTGGTGCCGGTGGCCTCGGCGGCCAGGCAGGTCACCGCCGCGTCGCACACGCGGCCCTGGCACCAGCCCATGCCCGCCCTGGTGAGGAGCTTGACGGTGCGGGCGTCGCGCGCGCCGTACTCGGCGACCGCCTCGCGCACGCGGCCCGCGGGCACCTCCTCGCAGCGGCACACGTCCGTGTCGTCCGTGAGCCAGTCCGTCCAGCCGGGGCGCGGCGCGTGCGCGAGCGCCATCGCCTCGGCGAAGGCGCGCATGCGGTCGCGGCGACGGCGCAGGGTGCGCAGTGCGCGGAGCGGGACGGAAGAGCCGGGGAGCTGGGGGGCCACCCGCGGTGCGGGCATGCGGCCCGTGCGGCGGGCGGTGATCGCGAGCGCGGCCAAGGCGCCCTCGGTGATGGCCAGTTGGGCGCCGCCGATGCCGCCCGTCTCGCCCGCCGCCCACATGCCCCGCAGCGACGTCTCCTGCAACGGGCTCAGGGCGAGGGCGTGCGTGCCGTCGGCGGTGCGGCGCGTGGCGCAGCCGAGGGCGGTCGCCGTTTCGATGCGCGGTATCAGACCGTGGCCCACCGCCAGCGCGTCGCAGCGGATGCGGCGAGCGGTGCCCGGTACGGGGCGCCAGTCGCGGTCGAGGCGTGCGACCGTCACCGCCTCCACCCTGTCCGTGCCGTGCGCCTCGATCACCGCGCTGCGGGTGCGGAGGCGGACCCGGTCGCGCAGGAAGGCCGTCCCGTGCAGGGCTGCCTCCGCCAACTTCCCTGGGTTCGCGGCTAGTACGCCAGGGTGGGCGGCGTAGCCGAGATAGCTCGACGCCTCGACGATCTCGGGTACGTGTGCGCCCGCGGCCGTGAGTGAGGAGGCGGTGGCCAGCAGGAGCGGACCGCTGCCCGCGACGACGATCCGTCGTCCTGGCAGGGCGAGCCCCGACTTGAGCATCGCCTGCGCGCCGCCCGCGCCCACCACGCCGGGCAAGGTCCAGCCAGGGAACGGGAGTTGACGCTCACCGGCGCCTGTCGCGAGAAGGATCGCACGGGCCCGTACGGTCACGGGGTGCCGGTCGTCGGTGTCGGCATCCGCGCCGTCCTCGCCGGTGAGGGCGTGGACCGTCCAGTCGTCATCGGACCGGCGCGTCACCGTCCAGACGTGGTGGCCGAAGAGGCGGTCGACCGAACCCGCGGCCAGCCGGTCGCGCAACGCGGCGAAGACCGGCCAGTCGTGGTGCAGGGCCTCGGGGCGTGTCGCACCCGCCGCCGGATGCGGATGCCGGTAGAACTGGCCGCCGGGTCCTGGTGCGGAGTCCAACAGAGCTACGGTCAAGCCCAGTTCGGACGCGGTGACGGCGCCCGCGAGGCCCGCGGGTCCGGCGCCGATGACCGCCACGTCGTACGGCTCGGACGCCGGGGCAGGTGTCGGCCGGGAGGTCGGTTCGGGGTTCGCGTCAGGTGTCGAGCCCTGCATGGCCGTGTCCTTCCTGGGTCGTGACGGCGTCGCCGGGGCGGGCGGTGACCAGGCAAGCGCGCCTGTTGGGGCGGTCGTTGACGGTGGCGAGGCAGTCGTGGCACTGCCCGATGCCGCAGAAAGCGCCGCGCGGGCGGCCACCGACGCGGGTGGTGCGCCAGGCGAGGATGCCCGCGGACCAGAGCGCGGCGGCGATGGACTGCCCAGGCAGGGCCGTGAGCGTGCGCCCGTCGAAGGTGAACTCGAAGGCGGCGTCGGTCGCGGCGCCCACGAGTGCGACGGGGTCGGTGCGGTCGTCGGTCATGGGGTCGGCTCCTCGGCTGTCCGCCCGGTGGAGTCGGGGAGGTCGGTGAAGCGGTCCGGGGTGAAGGGTTTCGGGTCCAAGGGGGGCGCGCTGTCCGTCAGTTGCGTTGCCACGAGCAGGCCCGTGGCGGGGGCCAGGCCGATTCCCGCGCCCTCGTGGCCGCAGGCGTGGAAGAGGCCGGGGACGCGGGGGTCGGGGCCGATCGCGGGGAGGTGGTCGGGCAGGTAGGGGCGGAAGCCCGCGTACGTGCGGATGGCGCGGACCCCGGACAGGACCGGGAACAGCCGGGTGGCCTGGGCCGCGAGGCGTCGCAGCACCTCCACCGACAACGTCCGGTCGAAGCCCACGCGTTCACGGCTCGCGCCGATCAGTACGGGCCCCGCGGGGGTGCCCTCCACCACGGCGGACGTCTGGAGGGCCGCCGAGCCGCTCGCCACGTCGGCGACGTAGTCGGCGGAGTACACCTTGCGCCGTACGACACGGGGCAGTGGTTCGGTGACCAGGACGAATCCGCGCCGGGGGAGCACCGGCAGGTCAACTCCCGCCAGCCGGGCGATACGTCCGCCCCAGGTGCCTGCCGCGTTCACCAGGCGGGGCGCGAGGATGTCGCCGGTGGGTGTGCGCACGCCGCGTATCTCGCCGTGGGGGCCTTTGAGGACGTCGGTGACCTCCTCGCCGAGCCGTAAGGTCAGCCGGCCGCGCCCCTGCTCGTGGTCGGCCGCGGCCCGCAGCAGGTGCGCGGCGGCGAGGGCGGGTTGGACCTGGGCGTCCTGCGGGTAGTGGAAGCCGCCCGCGAGGCCGGGGGCGAGGTGCGGTTCCAGGTCGGCGAGGTGGTCGCCGGACACCTCATACGCCTCGACGCCCGCGTCCTGTTGCCCCGCGGCGAAGCCGCGCAGCGCGGTCAGGTCCGCCTCGGTGGACGCGACGACCACGCCGCCCTTGGTCTCGTACTCGATGGCAGGGGGAAGTTCCTTCGCGAGGTCGCGCCACAACTGGGCGGAAAGCAGGGCGAGTTCGAGTTCCGACCCCGGTTCCTTGTCGGACACGAGGAGATTTCCCTCGCCCGCTCCCGTGGTGCCGCCCGCGACGGGGCCGCGGTCGATGACGGTGACGTGGAGGCCGGACCGGGTGGCGTAGTAGGCGCAGGCGGCGCCGACCACGCCCGCGCCGACGACGATGAGATCAGGGCGTTCCGAGGGGGTTCTCGTGAGCACGCCAGTAATATTTCACATGGCACAGTGGCTGCCAAGTACCTGTGCATGGTGGGGAGTTCGCGTGGGGTGATCAGTCGCGGCGCTGATGGTCGCCCGGCGTGTAGCCGAAGGCGCGGCGGAAGACGTCGATGAACGCGCTGGTGGACGACCAGCCGCAGCGGTGCGCGACGGTGGTGACCGGCAGGCCGTCGGTGAGCATGCGCAGGGCGTGGTACAGGCGCAGTTGGGTGCGCCACTGCGGGAACGTCATGCCCAGTTCGCGGCGGAAGAGTCGGCTGAGCGTGCGCTCGCCCGCCCCTGCGCCCGCCGCGAGGGCGGCCAGGCCGCGCGGGTCGGCGGGGTCGCGGTGCAGCAGCTCGCAGACGGCCGCGAGGCGGGGGTCGGTGGGGGTGGGCAGGTGCACCGGCTGCTGCGGTGAGGCGCGCAACTGGTCGAGCAGGACCGCCCGCAGGCGCCCGCGTTCCGGGGTGTCGTCGTGCGGTGCGCGGGTGCAGGCGAGGATCAGCTCGCGCAGCAGCGGTCCGACGGCGAGGACGGTGGGGACGTCGAGCCCGAGCGGGTTGGTGTCGGCGGGCAGGCCGAGCAGGTGCAGGGCGAGGTGGCCGTGGGCGCGGTGCGCGTGGACGCATCCTGCGGGGACCCAGATGGCACGGGTGCCGGGCGCGAACCAGGTGCCCGCGTCGGTGGTGACGGCGAGCACGCCGGAGCCCGCGTAGACGATTTGATGGTCGTCGTGCCGATGTGGGTCGATCCGCTCGCCCGGCGCCAGTTCCTGGGTACGGGTGGGGGCTTCCGGGGTGTGGCGGATATTCGGCATGAGTTGGCACTTTATCGGAAGCGCGCCAGGACGGGGCGTGGCGACGATGGGCCGGTGCCAGAGAAACGAACGTCGTCAAAGGGTGGGGCCGGGCCTTCGGGCGGGGCGGAGTCTGCGGCCCGCTTGGAGGAGGCGGCGGCCCCCGTCGAGCCCGCAGCTCACATCGAAAACACGGCCCACACCAAGCACGCACCCCACGCCAAGCACGCACCCCACACCAACCCCCCGCCCCCGACCACCCCCTCATCCGCCCCACCGCGCCCCGCGAGAACCCGCCCCGCGAGAACCCGCCCCCTAACCCTCCTCTCCCTCGCCCACGCCTGCGTGGACATCTACCAAGGCGCCGTCGCCGCCCTCGTGCCGTTCTTCGTGGCCGAGCGTGCCTATACCTATGCCGCCGCGTCCGGCATCGTGCTCGCCGCTTCCTTGTTGTCCTCCGTGGTGCAGCCGCTGTTCGGTGCGCTCACCGACAAGTGGCGGATGCCCTGGCTGCTGCCGGTCAGTACGTTGGTCGGCGGGGTCGGTGTCGCGTTCGCCGGGGTGAGTGACGACTACGTCGTGACCCTCGCGGTCGTCGCGCTGTCCGGGGTCGGTGTCGCCGCCTATCACCCGGAGGCCGCCCGCGTGGCACGCGGGGCGAGCGGCGGGAGTCACACCGGCATGAGCTGGTTCTCGCTCGGCGGCAATCTCGGGTTCGCCGCCGCGCCCCTGCTCGTCTCCGCCGTCGTCGCCACGGGCGGCCTGCGCGCGTCGCCGCTCCTGGTCGTGCCCGCCATCGCCGGTGCGGGCCTGTGTGTGGCTGCGTTGCGGGGGATCAAGTCCCGTGCGGAGGGTGGGAGTTCGCGTCGTGCCGAGACCGAAGGTCGCGACGACTGGGTCTCCTTCGCCAAGCTGTCGGGCGCCATCGTCTGCCGCTCGATCGTCTTCATCGGGCTCAGCACGTTCATCTCCCTGTACGTGCGTGAACGCGTCGGCGGCGGCGACACGGCGGGTACGGCCGCGCTCTTCGTGCTCTACCTCGGCGGCGCCGTCGGCACCGTGGCCGGCGGGCGGCTCGCGACGCGTCACGGGCGGGTGCCCGTCGTCCAGTGGTCGTACGCGCTGACCGTCCTCGCCGTCGCCGGGGTCGTGTTCGTCCCCGGGCCGCCGCTGTACGTCTTCGTGGCCCTCGCGTCGGCGGGTCTGTACGTGCCCTTCTCCCTGCACATCACCCTGGGTCAGGACTACTTGCCGCGCCGGATGGGGACGGCCGGCGGGGTCACCCTCGGGCTCACCGTCAGCATCGGTGGCCTCGCCAGCCCGCTGATCGGCGCGCTCGCGGACGCGACGGATCTGCGGACCGCCCTCGCGCCGCTGATCGTCCTGCCCGCGCTCGGCTGGCTCCTCCTGCGCACTCTGCGGGAGCCGGGGGTCAAGGGCTTGGAAGGTGCCTGAATCCGGAACTTCCGGTAGCCGCACAGGGGTTGTCAGTGCAATTTCACATTACTACGTTACGCATCACATGGCGCTGCGGTGACCCCGCAACCACCGCCTCACGTACGTGAGTTGACCGATGCGCCACCCCACCTCCCGTTGAGGAGCCCCTGGTGTCCCAGTTACGTACTCTGCGAAGATCCGTGCTCGTCGGCGCGCTCGCGGCGACCCTCTGCGTCTCGGCCGCCCAGGTCGGTCACGCGGCTGAGTCCGCCCCCGACCGCGCCCGTGTCGCGGGGCGGGCCGCCGCGCCCACCGCGCCGAACCCCCTCGACGTGGTCGAGCACCGCGCCAAGGCTCCCAAGCCCGGAGACCGTACGCTCCCCGCGCCCGGCGGACTCAAGGACGGCCGGATACCCGGCCCCCGCACGCCGAAGGCCGAAGCGCGCACGGCCGGTGCCGTCCCCTGCACCCTCGACGCCGTCACCGGCCTCGCCCCGGAACGGTTCGCGGACTTCCTCGCCGATCCGGCCGTCACCGCCGACGGCTGTCTGCGCACCCTCGTCTGGACCTGGGACAAGCGGCTCGCCCCCGTCATGTCGGACGCCCACGTCCAGGCCGTGTCCGGGCGGATCGCGCGCCTCGCCGCCGCCCACGACGGCAAGAACGGCAGTCATCTCCTGGAGATGTTCACCTATCTCCACGCCGTCGCCTACCAGGACTTCTCGCACGACGAGATCGACGTCACCGACGCGCCGACCGTGGACGCGATGCGCCGCGCCGTCGACGCCTTCGGCGCGGCGCCGCGCACCTTCGACGCGACCAGGACGAACGCGGAGTCGCTGCGCGAGGCGCTCTACGCGGCCAGTGCGCCCGGTCTCCGGCAGCATCAACTCCCGCTGATCAAGCGGGTGCTGACCACCATGGACGCCGCCCACCCCGACACGGCGAAGGACGCGTCCTGGGCCGGTGCCGCGCTCGCCGGGCTCTCCCTGAGCTACCTCGGCGTGTACCCGGGCAACAGGGACGCCGCGTTCCACGCCGCGGTGAAGGCCGACCCCGCCTACCGCGCCGCCTTCAAGGGCTTCGCCCAGTACACCCACCTCAAGGGCACGGCCAACGCCTGGGTGGTGCGCGACGCGCTCCTGGAGTACGGCAGGTTCGGCCAGATCGACGGGCTGACCGCGGAGATCACCACCGGACTCGGCGGGCTCGTCGACGTCACGGTCCGCAACTTCGGTGAGGGCAGCGCCCCTTGGGTCAAGGTCGTCACCTGGCTGATCGAGTACGACGCCTGCGCGCCGTACAAGGTGTGCAGGGCCGACATCGAGCGGCGCCTCTTCCCCCAGACCTATACGTACGACAAGGGCGGGATGAAGGTCCGCACCGCGCTCGACCGCAAGACGGTCGACCAGCTCTACTACGCGAGCAAGCAGGTCAAGGCGCAGTTCCACCGCGTGGTCGGCACCGAGGAGCCGCTCGCCGGCGACCCCAACACCACGCTGACCACCGTGCTCTACGCCTCGCGCGCCGACTACGAGAACTACCACCCGCTCCTGACCGGGATGGACACGAACAACGGCGGCGTCTACATCGAGCGCGGCGCGACCTTCTACACCTACCAGCGCCGCGTACCGCAGGACTCCTCGCTCACCCTCGAAGAGCTCTTCCGGCACGAGTACACGCACTACCTCAACGGCCGCTGGGCGGTGCCGGGCTTCTTCGGCGAAGGCCCCTGGTACCAGGGCGACCGGACCACCGCGATGGACGAGGGCACCGCCGAGTTCTTCGACGGCGCCACCCGTGACGACGGCATCAAGGTCCGCAAGTCGCTGGTCCAGGGCATCATCGACGACACCGCGAACGGCGGGCCCCGGATGAGCGTGAACCAGCTCCTGCACGCCACGTACGACGGGGACGGCTTCCGCTTCTACGACTACGCGGGCACGTTCTTCGAGTTCCTGTGGAGCGAACACCCCACGCTGCTCAAGGAGATGTACGGCTACCTGCGCGCCGACGACCCGGCGGGCTTCGACTCCTGGCGCGACCGGCTCGGCAAGGACGCCGGGCTGCAGCGCGGGTACGACACCTTCCTGGACCGGCAGATCGCCCAGGTCGACGACCTCTTCGTGCCCGACACGACGTACGTGCCGCTGAGCGAGTTGCGCGACACCACGGCCGACCAGGTCCGCGCCTCCTTCACCGCGACGACCAGCAGTACGCCCGACTGTGTCTCCAACGGGGCACCGGAGCGGCCGCGTTACCTCTGCACCGGACGGATCACCGCGAACCTCGGCGCCGCGGGCGACCCCGACGCCGTGTTCAAGGACATGTCCGAGACAGTGGACTACTTCTTGCTCGACCGGGCCGCGGGCGGCGACAACAACCTGGCCGACATGAACTGCTCGTTCGGCAAGGTGGACATCTGGTCCAACGGCCGTGCGGGCACCGCGAATTACAGCTGCGAGGGCCCGCTGAGGGGCTGAGCCGCCACGGCCTCCGGACGCTTCGGCTCTCCGGGGGCCGTGCGCAGACGGCGGTGCAGCATCGGCAGGGCGCAGAGCGCGCACAGCAGCGCGAGCGCCCCGGCGCCGATGCCCATCGAGAACCCGGCCGTCGCGCCGAACGCGTCGTACACGACCCCGGAGACCGCCGCGCCGATCGCGACGCCGCTCTGCAGGCCCGCGATCATCCAGGTCATCGCCTCGGTGAGGCGGTGCTCCGGAGTCGTACGCTCCACGATGCCCATGATCACCACCATGGTGGGGGCGAAGAAGACACCGGCCGCGAGGACCACGGCGGCCATCCCGGCGACGCTGTCCACCCACAGGAAGGGCAGCGTCGTCAGGGCGGTGCCGCTGACGCCGATGAGGAGCAGGCGGGGCAGCGGCAGCTGCGGGGTGCGGGCGCCGAAGAGCAGCCCGGAGATGCCCGAGCCGAGCGCGTACGCCGCGAAGACGAGCCCGGACAGGGCCTTGTCGCCCTGCCGTTCGGCGAAGGCGAGGCCCATCGTGTCGACCATGCCGGGGATCGCGCCGCCGCAGAGCAGGACGAGCGCGAGGACCAGCACGTGCGGGGACCGGATGACTGAGGAGGAGCGGCCCGCGGGCCGCTCGGCGCGGGGCAGGACCCGCGGTTCGGTGCGCTTCTGCGGGACGAACAGCGCGACGCCGACGACGAGCAGGATGCCCGCGGCGACCGGCGCGGCCTGCGGGAACAGCGCGGTGGACAGGACCACGGCGAGCGCCGGGCTGATCACATAGGTGAGTTCGTCGACCACGGACTCCATGGAGTACGCGGTGGCGAGCCGGGGCGTGCCCCGGTAGAGCTCGGTCCAGCGGGCCCTGACCATGGCGCCCATGCTGGGCATGAGACCGGCGAGCAGGGCAGCGGGGAACAGCGTCCAGGTCGGCGCGCCGTAGGTGGCGCAGAGCAGCAGCGCGGCGAGGCCGAGCACGCTGACGGCGGTCGCGATCGGCAGGACGCGGCTCTGCCCGTGCCGGTCGACGGCGCGGGAGACCTGCGGTCCGAGCAGCGCCATGGAGAAGGTGAAGGCACCCGCGACAAGGCCGGACAGGGCGTACTCGCCGGTCGTCTCGGAGAGCATCGTGAGGATGCCCATGTGGGTGAGGGGCAGCGGGAGGCGGGCCAGGAGGCCGGCGCCGCTGAACGCCTTGGCGCCGGGGGCGGCGAAGATCTCGCGGTAGGGCCTGGACATGACGTGACCTGTTTCCGGGATCGGTCTTCCGGGCGCGCGGGCAGGCGGGAGCCCGGCGCGTGCGGAAAGCGGGGACGCGACAAGAAGGACGCGACAAGAAGGACGCAACAAGTGGGACGTGCGTTCCGCTTTCTATCACGTCGTGCGGCCGGAGCGCCGGGGTACGGTCGACGGGCAGATCCACAGAGGGATACGCAGGCCGGGAGAAGGACACTGAACAGCAACGCCGCGCCCACCGACGGGCGCAGGGCCAAGGGGGAGCTGCGCCGTCGCGCGCTGATCGAGGCCACCGTGCGCGTGATCGCGCGCGACGGGGCGGGCGGCGTCACGCACCGCACCGTCGCCAAGGAGGCGGGGCTGCCCACCACCGCCACGACGTACTACTTCGACAGCATCACCGACCTGCTGACCGCGGCGCTGACCAGCTGCATGGAGGAGGACTCGGCGCGCATGGAGCGGCTCGCCGAGGAGCCGGGCGACGGGGCGGCGCGGCTGCGCACGCTGGCCGGACTCATGGCGGACCTGCTGACCGCACCCGGGCATCTGCTCGCCGAGTTCGAGATGTACCTGCTCGCCGTACGCCGCCCCGAACAGCGCGCGGCGACGCGCCGCTGGCAGGAGGCGCTCGCCGCGTTCGCCCGGCGGTTCACCGACGACCCCGTGCGCGTCAAGCTCTTCGCGCGCGCCTACGACGGTCTGCTCCTGCACGGGCTGCTCGCGGACGAGCCGCCTACGGCGGGGGAGTTCGAGGAGATGCTGAGGGAGTTGCTGCCGCCGGGCTGAGCGGTCCTGGCGCCGGCGGCCGGGCGGGCGGGGTCAGGCGCCCGCGCCCGCGAGCAGTTCCGCCGCCGCGATCCCCGACACCCGGGTCGCCCCGTGCGTGATCAGATGGGCGGCGCCGAGCGCGTCGCCCGCGGGGACGCCCATCTCGACGACCAGGGCGTCGGGGCGGCTGCGTAGCAGGCGGGTGAGGGTGTCGGTCATCCAGCGGTGCCGGGCCGCGTCCCTGACCACGACCACCAGGTCGCGGCCGGTCGCGGGGGCGAGGGCCGCGCTGTCCAGGACGTCGGAGGTGTGGGCGAGTTCGGGCTCGGTCAGGCGTACGGACGTGGTGCCGGGGCGCAGATCGCGCAGCGGGTCGGCGACGCCCCACGGGGTGTGGCCGTCCACGGCGAGGTTCATCGTGGGGGAGAGTTCCACGACGTGCGGGGCGCCGGTGAGGGGCAGGGTGGCGGGGGCCGTGCCGGGGCGGTGCCTGACGAGGACCGCGCGGCGCGCCGCGACCAGGCCGATGTCGGAGCGGTCCAGGGCGCGTGCCACCGCCCGGGAGCGCTCGCCCGACCAGCGCGCGAACTCGGTGACGCGCCGGGCCGCCTCGACCAGGCGCTCCTCGGGGAGCGTGCCGTTCAGGACGGCCTTGACCAGGGCGGTGGAGAGCAGGTCGACCGTGGACTCCTCGGCGCTCTCGCCGCCGACGCACACCGCGTCCACGCCGCCGGCCACCGCCTTGACCGTCGCTCCGTCGATGCCGTAGCGGTCGGTGACGGCGCCCATCTCGATGCCGTCGGTGACGAGGAGTCCGTCGAAGTGCAGCTCCCCGCGCAGGAGTTCCACCAGGATGCGGTGGCTCAGCGTGGCCGGCAGGTCGGGGTCGTAGGCGGGCACGACCAGGTGCGCGGTCATCACCGCGCGGACGCCCGCCTCCATCGCCGCGATGAACGGCGGCAGGGCGGTGAGCGCGATCTCCTCGGCGGAGCCCGTGACTTGGGGCAGTCCGTAGTGCGAGTCGACGACCGTGTCGCCGTGGCCGGGGAAGTGCTTGGCGCAGGCGGCGACGCCTGCCTCCTGAAGTCCCCGGATCCAGGCGGCCGTGTGGCGCGAGACGAGGTCGGTGCGGGCGCCGAAGGAGCGCACGCCGATCACGGGGTTGAGCGGGTTGGAGTTGACGTCGGCGCTGGGCGCGAAGTTGAGGGAGACGCCCGCCGCGTGCAGATCGCGGCCGATGTCGTGGGCGACCCGCTCGGTCAGGTCGATGTCGTCGACCGCGCCGAGGGCGAGGTTGCCGGGCCGCGACGATCCCGTCCACGCCTCCAGGCGCGTCACGTCGCCCGCCTCCTCGTCGATGCCGACGATCAGGTCGGGGTTCTCGGCGCGCAGCGAGGCGGTGAGGCGCGCGACCTGCTCGGGCGTCTCGATGTTCCGCGCGAACAGGACCACGGAGCCGAGGCCGTCGGCGATCCTGCGGCGCAGCCAGTCCGGGGCCGTGGTGCCCTCGAAGCCCGGCTGGAGCACGGAGTGGGCGAGCCGTTCCAGAGTGGGGTCACTGCTCGATGCCATGGCGCGACCTCCGAGGACGGGTGCGTGGTGCGTGGGTTCGTGTTCTCGTTGCGTGATTCCTGTGGCTCCTGCTGATTGGTCCAGGCCAATCAGATAGTGGATATTGGCTCGTACCAAACACGGCTGTCAAGAAGCCCGAACCGGTCGAGACAGGCGAATTCAACATCATCTGGGGAGACTTGGGGAATCCTTGGGACGCACACGCATCCACCGTCACCGAGGGGAGAGGGTCATGCGCAGGTACGAACTGGTCGGAAGGCGTGACATCAGACCGGTCGCCGACGCCCCCGTGCCGACACCGGGACCGTTCGAAGTGCTCGTCAAGGTGCGGGCCTGCACCGTCTGCAACCGCAGCGATCTGGCCTACTTCCACTACTACGGACTGCGCGAGCACGCCTCCCAGGGGTGTTTCGGCCACGAGATCGCCGGCGAGGTCGAAGCGGTCGGCGACGGCGTCCGCCGGGTCGCGCCCGGCCGGCGTGTGTTCGTCCGCACGCCGCTCACCACCGGATACGCCGAGTACGCGCTGGCCCGCGAGATAGCCGTGGGCGCCCTGCCCGACGCCGTGCCCTTCGAACAGGGCGCCATCCTGCAACTCCTGCCGCTGGCCGTGCACGCCACGCGCGGCATCCGGCTCGGCGACCGCGTCGCGATCGTCGGCCAAGGGCCCGTCGGACAGATGGCGCTGCGGATCGCGGTGCTGCGCGGCGCGGCCGAGGTCGTCGCCGTCGACCTCGACGACTGGCGCCTCGCACGCTCGGCCGAAGCGGGCGCCGACTCCGTGCGCCGCGTGGACGGGAGCGCCGAGCAACTCGCCGCCGTGGGGACCGAGTTCGACGTCGCCGTAGATGCCGTGGGCACCCCCACCACGCTCAACGCCTGCGTCGGTCTCGTACGTCAGAACGGCCTCGTCGTCCTCCTCGGCACGCACCACGTCGACACCCACGTCACCCTCGATCTGGTCACCTGGGAGCGCAAGGGGCTGCGCGTGCACAGCTCCGCCGAACCGCTGGACACCGCGCGCGCCGAAGCGCTCGCCGTCGCCGAGCGGCTCGCCCACCGCCGCCCCGACGCCCTGCGCCTGCCCGATCTGCTCACCCACACCTATCCCCTCGACGACCTGCCCAAGGCCATGGAACAGCTCTCCGCGAGCCGTGCCCTCTACCCGGACGCGGAGCGGGCGCCGTACGACGGGCCGCCGCCCGAGACGCTGAAGGTGGCGATCGTCCCGTGAGCGAGGCACCGGTCACGTGAGATGGGGCATCGCCGGATACGGCGACATCGTGACCCGCCGCGTCCTGCCCGCGCTGCGCTCGCTCGGCGAGGAGCCCGTGGCGCTGTGGGGCCGCGACGCGCACCGCGCGGCGCGGACGGCCGAGCGGTACGGGGTCGCCGTCTCCGGCACCGACCAGGCGGTCCTGCTCTCCGGCGTGGACGCCGTGTACGTGGCCACCCCCGTCGTACGCCATGTCCCGTTCGCCCGCGCCGTGTTGGCCGCGGGGCTGCCCGTCCTCGTCGAGAAGCCGCTCGCCGGGGCGCTCGACGCAGGCGCCCCGCTCGACGTGGCCCGGCGCTGTGCCGGTGTGGCCTACTACCGCAGGCTCGCGCCCGCCGTACGACGCCTGCGCGAGGAACTGCGCGACTGGACGCCCGAGCGCGTCGAGGTGCGCTTCCGGTGCGCGTTCGCGCCGGGCCCCGCGGATCCGATGCGCTGGCGCTCCGAACCGGCCGTCTCGGGCGGCGGCGTACTCGCCGACGCGGGAAGCCACCGGATCGACCTGCTGCTCCACCTCTTCGGGCGGCCCCAGGAGGTGACGGCCGCGCTCGGCCGCCGCTTCCCCGGCGGGGCGGAGCGGCGGGCCGAGGTCGTCCTGCGCTGGCGCTCGGGCCTGCGGGCGCACCTCCTGGCGGAGTGGTCCGAGGAGCCGCCGACGGACCGCTTCGAGCTCACCGGAGAGGGCCGCACGGTGACCCTCGACCCGCTCGACTCCGGGCGCGTCGAGGGCATCGAGGCGGCGCCCCTCGTGCTGCCTCCCGAGGCCAATCCGCACCGGCCGCTGCTCGCCGACTTCGTGCGGGCGGCGGCCTCGGGCGGAACGCCGGTGTGCCCGGTGCCCGAGGCCCGCCTGGTCGACGAGGTGATCGTGGCGGCCGGGCGCTCGCACGCGAGTGGCTGCCGTCCCGTCCGGCCGTGGGGCAACTGAACGCCATCTGTACGTAGGGGTGTTCAGGCTCCGTCGTCCGCCGACCAGGGCCTGAGCCAGCGCGGGTCGGGAGTGTCGTCGGAGCGGACGAACCGGGTGTCGACGGAGAGCCGCATCGCGTCCGTCGTCGTGTCCAGGGAGGCATGGATGACGCGGGGAAGATGCACCATCACATCGCCCGCGGCGAAGTCCGCGCTCAGCCAGCGGCGGCCCAGCGTCCGGGCGGTCAGCTCCAGGTCGTGGCAGATCTGGCGGCGGTCGTCCGGGCGGTCCGTGGTGTCGCGCAGCGGCTCGTACTCCTCGGCCCCCAGCCGGTGGGAGCCCTCCAGATAGACGAGGCCCCCGGTGCGCGGAGGGCAGTCGCCGACCGGGATCCACAGGGTGACGATCCGCGGCGAGCCCTTGTCCATGTAGTCGAGGTCGACATGGGCGCGGGAGGCGCGCCGGGTGCCGCGGTGGAAGTGGCGCAGGATGCGGCGCGGCAGCATCTCCGCCTTGAAGTCCAGGAGCTGGGCTGCGAGTTCGCCGAGAACCGGATTGCCGACGAACCGGTCGAAGGGCGCCGAGCGCACGAAGGCGTACGCCGGATGGCCCGCCACGCCGTACTCCGGGACGTCGTCCGGAGTGCTGCCGGAGTAGACGCCCTCCTCGGGGGTGGTGCCCGGCGCGAGGAAGCCCGGCGGAAAGAGGGAGAAGTACCGGCCGCGCAGCCCGAGCACCTCCGCGCGGTCCAGGAGCCCCGGCAGATACAGGTACCCGTCGGCGCCGAGGCGCTCGCGCAGCGCGGCCGTGTTCCCCGGTGGCAGCAGGTCCGCGCTGGAGCGCAGCGGCCCGAAGAGCTCCGGGGTGAAGGGTATGGGTACGCCGTTCGACGACAAGTCCACGATGCATCCTTCGAAGCTGGGAGTCCCGGCGCGTCAATAGACGCCTTCCACCGCCTCCTGCGCGCCCGCCGCGTCCTCCTGGAAGGGCCGCACCGCGGCCACCCCGTCCCAGGGGAACCACGGGTGCGGGCCCGTCCTGATCGCGCTGTCCCGCTCCAGGAGATTGGGCAGGAAGAGGTCTTCGAGCAGCGTGGTGGCCCGTACCCTGCCGCGTTCCCCGACGGCCACCTCGCGCCACGGGTCGGCGGGGTCGACCACCTTGAGGACCGCGAAGGGCGGCGGCAGGTGATAGGAGTGCCCGGTGCCGCCCGGCAGGTCGGGCGCGCCGGGCACCGCGTCGGCCTGGAGGGCGTGGCCGACCAGCGTGTTGCCGTACGTGTCGATCCACTGCACGCCGACCAGGTGCTCCTCGCGCAGGAACTCCGCCTCGGCGGCGGTGCACGAGGTGCCGCCCGTGCACACGGCACGGATGCCGTACGTGTGCAGGGGGCGCGGCAGCCGCATGGCGAGCTCCAGGAGCAGCCGCGAGGTCGTGAACAGCAGCGAGGGGCGCTCGGCGGCGAGCAGCGCGAGGGTCTGGTCGATCAGGTGCGCGGTGTACGCGTCGGCCTCGCCGCCCGCGCGCAGCGCGGCCTTCACCCAGCGCGGATCGAAGTCGATGGCGTGCACGGCGCCGCGCCAGCTGTCGGCGAGCCCCTCCACGAAGTGCCCGTACGCGTGCGGCCCGCTCGGGGTCATCGCGAGCACGTCGCCGCCCGCGACGCCGCGCGCCTCCAGGACCGTGCGGTAGATCTCCACGTCGTACGCGAGGCGGCTGACGTTGACGATCCGGCAGGGCGTCCCGGTGGTGCCGCCGGTCTCGAAGACCCGGAAGGGGCGGTCCGCGTAGCCGCGCGGGCGCAGGTCGCGGGCGCTCGCCGCGCGCAGCTCCGCCTTGTCGAAGAGCCCGAACAGATCGAGCGCGGCGAAGCCCGAGACGTCCTCGACCGGGTCGAAGCCGAGTCCCGCCCTGCGCGCCACCCAGAAGGGGCTGCCGGTGGCGGGGTCGAAGTGCCAGCGCATCATGCGGCGCGTCCACGCGTCGAGATCCACGGCGAGCTCGGGCACCCGCTCGCGCAGGGTGTCGTGCAGGGTGCCGAACGCGGTCGTCATGCGGGACCTCGCTTCGCGGGGTGGTACACGAACAGGGAATCGGCGGTGATCGCCTTCACCGCGTCGGGTGCGGCGCCGAGCACGGCGGCGAAGGGGAACGGCACCTCGTGACCGATCAAGGGGTGTGCGTCCGGGTGGGTGAAATGGCCGTCGAGCAGCGCGAGTTGAGGACGGGCGTAGACGTCGTACGTGCCGCCGACGAGGGCCGGCGGGCGGCGGGTGAGGATCCGGTCGCCGGGGCGCAGCCGGTCGCGTACGACGCCCTGGATCATCTCCACCGCACCGGGCTCGCGGAAGGCCACGAAGGGCCAGGCGTCCCGCACATCGGTGTGCGGGTGGTGGATCGCGTCCAGGGCGGCGGCCAGTGCCGTCGCGAGCGGCTCGGGATCCTGCCGCGCGCCGTCGGGGGCGTCGACGCACACCACCGTGCGCACGTTGCTGCAGAACCGCCCCGAGTCCGCCGCGATCAGCGGCAGGAGCCACTCCACGGCCTCGGCGACCGGCAGGTCCGCGGGGACGAGCGCGCAGCCGCGGCCGGGCCCGTGCAGCGTGAGCGAGTCCAGGGCGCGCACCGAGCGGGCGAGCCCCGCGCCCCCGTACACGATCTGCCGGTCGGTGAGGCGGATCAGGCCGTGCAGGACGCGCTGCTCGCCGGGGTAGAAGCCGATCAGCTCCGGCGGCCAGCCCGCCGCGAGCATCGCGCCGATCAGACGGGCCGCGGCGAGCGGCTCGCGGCGGCTCGGACGCACCCAGACGCCCGTGGAACGCTCGGCCTGCGCGAGCACCGACTCCAGGCAGGTGAAGGTGTTTCCGGGCAGCGCGACCAGCGCCAACGCACCGTCAGGGCGCGGTACTTCACGTGAGCGCAGGCTCTCGCGGAGCATCCCCGTCCAGCGGGTGGCCAGCGGGCGTGGCACGCCGCCGACCTCTTCGAGGGCCTGGTGGAACGCGCCCGCGCTCTGCGTGCCGAGTCCGCCGACGGTGACCGTGCCGTGCTCGAACAGGTCGAGGGCGAACAGCAGCAGCTCGCGGCGGCTGCCGGGGGCGAGCGTGGTGGCGGCGAAGGGGGTGTGCCGGCCCGTCGCGTCCCACCAGCGCCGGTCCGAGGCGGCGACGATCTCGGGGACGAGCGCGAGACCGAAGCGCGATTCCCCTCTGCCGGGCAGGGGAGCCGTGTCCAGGGAGGTGCGCCACGCACCCCTGCGGAACGCCTCGACGATCGGCGCGGGGGACCCTGCCGTCACGACAGCTCGCTGCGGAGCGCGGCAACCACCCGGATCTGCTCGGACTCCGTGAGCGACGGATACAGCGGCAGGGCGATGTGGTGCCGGGCGAACCAGCGGGCCCGCTCGAACGGGCCCTGAGCGGCCTCGCCCTCGGTGTCTCCTCCGGCGCCCCCTCCGGCGTCTGCTCCGGCGTCTCCTGGCGCTCGGGCCGCGAAGTAGGGGTGGTCGCACAGCAGATGGTCGTAGACCTCGCCGGCCAGGGCCACGCCGTGCCGCTCCCGCAGCCGCTTCTTCAGGAGCGCGCGGTCGAGGGGGCCTTCGGGGTCGGGGTAGGCGAGGTACTTGTAGTAGTTGCTGTCCGCGCCGGTGGGCACGGGGTGCGGGCGGATGCCGGGCACGTCGGCGAGCAACGCGTCGTAGCGGGCGGCGAGTTCGCGCCGCGCCGCGAGCGTGGCGGCAAAGCGTTCCAGGTCGACGGTGCCGACGGCGGCGTGCAGTTCGCTCAGCCGCCAGTTGCCGCCGGGCCGGTCGTGCAGCGTGGAGCCCTGGGCGCTCTTGCCGTGGTCGCGCCAGCGCCGCACCTGCTCCAGGTCGTCGGCGCTCCCCGCGCTGAGCAGCCCGCCCTCGCCGCTGATCGCGACCTTCGTCGGGAAGAAGGAGAAGGCGCCGAACCTGCCGAGGCTGCCGGCGGGGCGGCCGTCGAGGGTGGCGCCGAACGCGTGCGCCGCGTCCTCGACCACCGGGATGCCGCGCTCCGCGCAGAGCGCGAGCACCGCGTCGACGGCGGGCGAGACGATGCCGCCGATGTGCACCGGCAGGACGGCCGCGGTGCCGGGGTACCGGTCGAGGGCCGTGCGCAGGGCGTCCGGGTCCAGGCCGAGACCGTCGGGCTCGATGTCGACGAAGCGCACGGCGGCCCCCGCGCGCACCGCGGCGGCGGCCGTCGCGAAGAACGTGTTGACCGGCACCAGCACGGTGCGGCCCGCCACGCCGATGATGCGCAGTGCGATCTCCAGGGCCGCGGACCCGGACGCCACGGCCGCGGTGTCGGTACCGGTCCAGGCGCGCGAGAGCTCCTCGAAGCGGGCCACTTGCGGGCCCTGGGTGAGGACGCCGGAGGCGAGCGCGCCGTCCACGCGGTCGAGCACGGCGCGCCGCTCGGAGACCGCGAAGTGGATGCGCTGGGCGGGGACTTCGGGGTCCTGGGCGCGCGGCCCCGCCAGGGCGCGGGTGAAGAAGTCCGCGGCGTGGCCGACGTGGGTGCCGTGCCCCATGGCGAGTTCGTGCACCTCGACGTCGGCACCGGCGGCTTCGAACGCTGCCTCTACATGGCGTCCGGCGGCGCGCGCGTCGGCCGGTTCCAGGTAGGAGTCGGCGGTGCCGTACTGGAGCTGGAGCGGGGCGGGGGCGTGCGCGGCGTAGAGGTCGGGCAGGTCGGCGTACTCCAGGATGCCGGGCAGGACCGCGCCCTCGTACCCGGTCAACAGCCGCTCGTAGAGCGCCGGGTAGCTGCCCAGGTGGCTGGCCGCGCAGAGCGGCAGCCGTCGGTCGGCGCCGAGCAGCGCGGTGTGCAGGGCGACCGCGGCGCCCAGGCTGTGGCCGAACAGGCCGACACACTCCGGGTCCACGAGCGGATGGGTACGGAGGAGGTCCAGCGCGCCCAGGGCGTCGCCGACGAGCGCGCCGAGCAGCGATCTGCCGGTCAGCGCGAACGCGTGGGCGAGCAGGGCGCCTTCGTCCCTGCCTGCCCTGCGCTCCTCGTCGAGACCGCCGCCGATGCCGTGGTCGAGGGAGAGGGTCACGAAGCCCGCCCGCGCCAGCTGTTCGGCGACGTTGCGGTCGGGGTGGTCGGGGGGCACGTCGCCGGTGAGCTGGTCGAGGCGGGCGTTCTTGCCGCCGAGTACGAGGACGGCGGGCCCGCCCGCGATGTCCCGCGGCGCGAGCAGCGTGCCGTGGAAGGTGCCGCGCGACGGGGACTCCAGGACGAGGTGCTCACGGCGAAGGCCGTCCTCGTCCGAGACGGTGGACCGGGCGACGGTCAGCGGCGCGTGCTCGACGCGCGCCAACCGGGCTGCGGTGGCGCGGAGTTGGCGGGACCAGGTGCGGTGCGCCGACGGCGCCGCCGAGGGCCCCGCGGTGAACCGCAGGGCGGGCTCGGCGGCGAGCAGCCGACGGAGGTGACGTAGCTGCATCCGCGGCTCAGACGAAGTCGCCGTGCAGCGTGCTCGGCACTTCCAGCGCGTAGGCGTCCAGGGCCTCGTCCAGTTTGATCTGGCCGCGCTTGAGGAGTTCGAGCAGTTCGTTCTGCGGTCGGTAGAAACATGATTTGCACAGGTCGGTCCTGCGCGGGTTGGAGGCTTCCCACTCGGCGCGCGGGCCGCCGTCGAGTACGTCGGAGTAGCCTTGTTCGACGACATTGCCGATCAGATAGCGGCTGTTGAGGTGCACCTGCGGGCACGGATAGAGATTGCCGTCGGCGCCGACCGCGGTGACGAACCGGCTGTAGTGGCAGTTCTCGAAGTCGCCCTCGACCTCTTCGACCTGGTCCATCGGGCCGCGGTCGAGTTTGGGCACCGACACCTCGAAGGCCTCCGTGGAGAGTTCCGCGGACCTGGTGAGGGATTCGGAGATCTCCGCCATCACGGATTCGATGGTCTCGTGGCCCATCGCGCTGTAGAACTCGGGTTCGAAGCGCACGTAATGCGCCCCCGAATCACGGGCGATGCGCGCCGCCTCCAGGATCTCCCGGTAATTCTGCAGGGTGATCACGTAGTTGAAGCCGATGCGGAAGTCCGGGTCGACGGCGGTCTCCCTGAGCCTGCCGACCGAGCCGATGAACTTCGAGAACGTCTGCTCGCGGTCCCGCGTGATGTCGTCGAAGGTGGCTTCGGTGCCCGCGTTCAGGCCGATGCGGACCCAGGTGTGGGTCTCGGCGACACAGGCGGCGACCTTGGGGCGGCCGAGCCGCGAGCCGTTGGTGATCAGACCGATCCGCAGCCCGGCCTCGTTCCCGGCGCGGCAGATGTCGGTGTAGCCCGGGTGGATCGTGCACTCGCCGCTGCCGCAGAAGGTCACGGCACGCCCGTCGTTCTCGGCGAACTCGCGGAGCAGCGTGACCGCCTTGTCGGTGGCGATCGAATCCTTGAACGAGAACAGGTCGTAGAACTGCTCTTCGTTGGGGGAGTGGAAGTTGCAGAAATTGCAACGCATATTGCAGGCGCCCATGATGCCGATCCGCATATGGACCGGCTTGATCTCTTCCCCGGCCACGAAGCGCCGCAGCAAATCGCCGTGGGCCAGGACCTTCTGTGGTGAGTGAGCCTGATCGAGGCTCACGATGGGGAGGCCTTCGCGATTTTGAGGGGCCGCCATTTGAATGTCGCCGGAACCAGGTGTGCTGTTCACGAACCCCCCACGCAAGATCGATGTGCGTATATGTTGTTCGAGCTTGTTGGCGACATTAGGGAGACCCGACAAGGCTGTCAACGGGTCTAGACAACACGGTGGTTGATGGCGGAATTAGGTCCGCCGGTCTCCCCGAAGGTGCGGCTGGCATGGTACTTGCGAGTCCTTCGCACGTCGGCCGGGGCGTGGCGGCCGGCTCCGGGGGGATCGCTCAGTGGTGCCGATGGGGCCCCTGGTGCGATCGGTGCGAGCGAACTCCTTTAAGGCGGTGCTTCATTGGCCGCCAAGCGGCTGTCAAGAGGGGGAAACCCGTCGATTGCGGGGCGCGGGGGAGCCACCTCGGTCGCCCTGGTGATCTCCCCGCACGCCCCGGTGATCTTCTCGTGTGTCCCGTTGGTCTCTCCGCGAACTCAGGTGCTCAGCCCGCGTGTTCAGTCCGCGTGTTCAGCCCGCGTGTTCAGGCGGAGGCCGGTCCCGAGGTGCCGCCCGCCGTCAGGATGCTGAGGGTCTCGGTGACCCAGGCCGTGAGCCCGTCCTTGGTGAGGCCGAGCCCGCTGAGCGGGCCCGTGCCGTCCTCGAACTCGACCAGGGCCAGCAGGAGATGCTCGGTGCCGATGTAGTTGTGGCCGAGGCGGAGGGCCTCGCGGAGCGTCAGTTCGAGGGCCTTGCGCGCCCCGGCGTCGTACGGAATGAGCTCGGGCACCTCGGCGGCCGTGGCGGGCAGCGCGGCCAGGGCCGCGGCGTGGACGTCGTCAAGCGAGACGCCCTGCTCGGTGATCGCCTTGGCGGCCAGGCTCTCCTGGTCGGCGAGGAGCCCCAGGAGCAGATGCGCGGTGCCGATCTCGTCGTGGTGCGCGGCCTTGGCCTCGTTGTGCGCGGCCATCACCACGTTCTTGGCCCGCGGGGTGAAGCGGCCGAAGCCCTGGCTGGGGTCCAGGTCGGAGGCCTCGCCCGGGTTCTTGGGGACGAAGCGCTTCTGGGCCGCCTGGCGCGTGACGCCCATGCTCTTGCCGATGTCGGTCCAGGAGGCGCCGGAGCGGCGGGCCTGGTCCACGAAGTGGCCGATGAGGTGGTCGGCCACGTCGCCGAGGTGGTCGGCGGCGATGACCGCGTCGGAGAGCTGGTCCAGGGCGTCGCTGTGGACCTTCTTGATGGCGTCGATGAGGTCGTCGAGGCGGATCGGGGGCTGCGGAGTCGTGCGTTCGGATTCCGTCATGTGACAACCGTAGGTTGACAGTTGGAGGGGTGTCAACCTTCGGTTGACAGTGGGTTCGGGGGCGTCGGATCGCCCGGATCGAGGGGGTACGGCACGACGTCGCAGGCAGGTACGGCGTCACATCGACGGGGTGCGGCACGGCGTCGCAGGCAGGTACGGCGTCACATCGACGGGGTGCGGCACCAGGTTGGGCCCGCGCGTGGTGCCCCAGGGGCCGGCCCACATGGGAACGCCCCGCACTGTGGTGGCCGCGACCATGGGAGGAACCGCCGCGCGCTCTCTAGCGTTCCGCCCATGACGAGCGAACACCCCGGACCCGGCGGTCCCGGCCCCGACCGCCCCTCGTCCGCACTCGCCGGGCACCTCCGTACCGACGGCGTGGACCTCACCGGACGTACCGTGCTGGTGACCGGCGGCGGCAGCGGGATCGGGCGGGCCTGCGCCGAGGCGTTCGCCGCCGCGGGCGCGCTGGTCCATGTCGCCGACGTGGACGCCGAGTCGGCGAAGGCAGTGGCCACCGCCGTCGGCGGCGAGCCGCACGTCGTGGACCTCACCGACGCCGACGCGGTCCCCGCGCTGCCGTCCGGCATCGACATCTTGGTCAACAGTGCGGGCACCCAACACGTCGCGCCCATCGAGGAGTTCCCGCCCGAGCGCTTCGAGCGGATCCAGCGGCTGATGGTGACGGCGCCCTTCCTGCTGCTGCGGCACTGTCTGCCGCACATGTACCGGCGCCGCTGGGGCCGGGTGGTCAACATCTCCAGCGTCCACGGGCTGCGGGCCAGCCCCTTCAAGTCCGCGTACGTCGCCGCCAAGCACGGCCTGGAAGGGCTCAGCAAGGTCGCCGCGCTCGAAGCCGCCCCGCACGGGGTGACCTGCAACTGCGTCAACCCGGGATATGTGCGTACGCCGTTGGTCGAGGGGCAGATCGCGGCGCAGGCGGCCCTGCACGACATCGACCCGGCCGACGTCGTCGCCGATGTGCTGCTCGGCCGCTCCGCGGTCAAGCGGCTCATCGAACCCGAGGAGGTCGCCGCCGTCGCCGTCTGGCTCTGCGGGCCGCACACCGGCTACCTCACCGGGGCCTCGCTGCCGGTCGACGGCGGCTGGACGGCGGGCTGACCGCGCGCGAAGAGCCGCGAGGGCCCATCACGGGCCACTGACCCACGGGCCACTGGCCCACCACACACCACCGGCCCCCCCACGGACTACTCCTCCCCGCCAGCCCGAAGCACCCGCCGTACGGCCCCGCGCAGCCAGCGGTGCGCCCCGTCGGCGGTGTGGCGCGGATGCCACGCCATGCCGATCGTCACCGGGGGCAGCGGCACCGGGATGTCGAGGAGGCGAAGGCCCAGGGCGCGTGCCGCGTCGGCCAGCGGCGAAGGAGGCTCGCCCGGCAGCGCGGTCGGCACCAGACAGACCACGTCGCCGGCCGCGGCCAGCGCCATCGCCGCCAGATGACCGGGCAGGACGACGCCGACCCTGCGGCTGAGCCCGCGCTCGGCCAGGGCCGCGTCGAGCGGTCCCGTGAAGCGCCCGCGACGGCTGACCGCCACATGCTCGGCGGCGGCGAGACCCGCCGCCGTCAGGGGCCCTTCGGCGAGTGGGTGCCCGGCCCTGACACCGGCCGCCATCCGCAGCGTGACCAGCTCCTCGACCCGGGTCTCCGGGTCGACGTGGTCGATGGACCCGACCTCCAGATCGACCCGGCCCTCGCGCAGTGCGGGGCCCGCCTCCCACTCCTCGGCGAGCACCCGCAGCGAGATCCCCGGTGCCTGGCTCCGGGCGAGCCCGAGCAGGCCCGGCGCCAGCGCGGCGCCGACCAGGTCCGCGGCCTGGAGGGTGAAGGTGCGCCGCAACGTGGCGGGGTCGACCCCGCCGCTCGGGGTGAGCAGCGCCGCCAGACCGCGCACCACCTCGGCGGCCTCGTCCCGCAGCGCCTGCGCGCGGGGCGTGGGCACCATCGCCTGACCCGCCCGCACCAGCAGCGGATCCTGGAGCACCCGGCGCAGCCTGGCCAGGGTGCGGCTCATCGCGGCGGGCGACGTGCCGAGTCGCGCGGCGGCACGGGTGACGCTCTGCTCGGCCAGCAGCGCGTCGAGGGCGACCGCGAGATTGGCGTCGAGGTTCGGGATTCTGCTGCTCACCTGCGTTATTCCGATCCGGGCAATGATGGGTTGCTGAAGTTCCCATTGTGGCAACAAGGTGGGGGTTCGCACGATGAGGGGGCTTGGTCGAACCGACACAGAACCGTGAGGAATCCATGATCGTCCTTACCGCCCCCACCGGGAACATCGGCCGCAGGCTGTTGTCCCTCCTCGTCGAGGAAGCGCCCGCGCGCGGCGAGCGACTGCGCGTCGTGGTCCGCGATCCAGCCCGGCTCCCCGACGCCGTCCGCGACCGCGTCGAGGTGGTCACCGGCTCGCACGGCGACGCCGCGACCGTCGAGCGCGCCTTCGACGGTGCCGACGCCGTCTTCTGGCTGGTGCCGCCGGACGCCTCGGTCACGCCCGACGAGGCGTACCGCGGCTTCACCCGCCCCGCCGCGCGGGCGTTCGCCGCCCACGGCGTGGGCCATGTCGTCGGCGTATCCGCGCTGGGCCGTGGCACCCCGCAGGCCGGCCGGGCCGGTCTGGTCACCGCGTCCCTCGCCATGGACGACCTGATCGCCGAGTCCGGTGTCTCCTACCGGGCCCTGGCCAACCCGTCCTTCTACGAGAACCTCCTGGAGGACGCCGCGTCGATCCGCGAGGACGGCGTCTTCACCGACACCGCCGCCGCGGACCGGCCCGCGCCGATGGTGGCCGTCGCCGACATCGCCGCGACGGCGGCCGATCTGCTGCTCGACCGCTCCTGGAGCGGCGTCGACAGCGTTCCGGTACTCGGCCCGCAGGACCTGTCGCCCGACGACCTGGCCCGCATCATGACCGAGGAGCTGGGCAGGCCGGTCCGCTACCGGCGCGAGACGCTCGACGAACTGCGGACCACGATGCTCGGCTACGGCCTCGACGCGGAGTTCGTCGAGGGCATGGTCGCGATGAAGCGCGCCAAGGACGAGGGCCTGGACGCGGGCGCCCGGCGCGCCCCGCAGGCGGGCCGGGCCACGCCGTTCGCGCAGTGGTGCGCGCAGACCCTGGCGCCCGCCGTCCTCGCCACCCAGGAGGCAGCCGATGTCCGCTGACCGCACGGCACCGCCGGTCACCGCGTTCATGCTGGTCAAGACCACGCCCGAGTGGCTGGCGATGACCGTGGAGGAACGCGTCGGGGCCTTCACCACCCAAGTGCTGCCGGTGATCGAGGCCCGCACCCACGGCGTCCGGTCCCGCTTCTACGACACGGAGTTCTACTCGGCGCGGATCACCGACATCTGGGTCTGGGAGGCGGACGACCACGACGCCTACCGGCTGCTGATCGACGCCCTGCGCGAAACCCCCTTCTGGGACCGGTACTTCGAGGTCGTGGACCTGCTCGTGGGCACCGAGAACGGCTACGCCCGTACCTACGGCCTGGAGGCGGTGGCCACCATCACCACCTGACGCCCGATGAAAACCCTGGGTCGGGCCCCCGGCCCCCGTGGTCGCAGGGCGGAACCACAGGCTCTGCGGGCCCCCGTGCGTGCCGCCGCGTCCCCCCTGTCGCACCCGCCGCCGCCACCCCCGGCACCCGTGCCCGACCTGGGGCCGATACCCCAGGGTTTTCACGGTCGCCCCCGCCCCCGCGAGGGGCCAAGGTGGAGGCACGGTCGCGGAGCCGCGGCGGGCCTGGAAACACCGAGTAATGGGGGAGAAGAACACCGGTGACCGGACGTACTACGGGGGTGTACGCACGGACGGGCCGCCCGGTAACGGGGGAACGACCGTCGCTGGGGCGGGGGACGGGGGTGCCCGAAGGCACCCCCGCTCAGGCCCGGGACGCGTCGAGGAGTGGGTGCGCTGCGCTGATCGCCGTACGGCTGCGGGTGGCCGGACGATGGCGTGAAGTGGGCCTGAAACGCGCGCAGTTCGACCCCGGCGGCTCGGTCAAGGACCGGACCGCCTACACGCTCGTGGCCGGTCTGGAGGACTGGGGGGTGCTCGGTCCTGTACGTCCGGTGGGCGCATCCGCCTCGGGGAGCCTCGGCGCCGCCCTCGCTCCTGTGCGCCGGAGCGGCGACTGCCCTGTCGTCGCCGAGCCCCGCGGTGTCCGGCCCGGCGCCGTCTTCGTGGGCGCCTCCATGGGCAGCACTCTCATTGGGGTCGCCCGGTACTCGCGCGGGCCGACCGCGACCGGCGCGTGCCGCCCCTGCGACTTCGCCCGCCCCCGCGACCACGACCAGGTCAGGCACGTACCCACCGCCGACGCGGCGGGGCTCGTCCTCGACGCGGCCGAGCCCTCCTGAACGCGCGCCGGACGGCCTGACCGGCGCCGACCGTCACACCACTCGTCACACGTACGCCACACCACGGCGCCGTCCTCGCGCGGCGCGCACCACAACGGGGGATCCGACCAGCATGTCCGCTCACGACGACCACAGCGTTCCGCTGCCCGAATCCGACACCCTGACCTATCTCTCCGGCGCCGAAGTGCGCGCGGCCTGCGCGGAGATCGACCCGCTGGCCTGCATGCACGAGACGCTCGTCGCGCACGCCGAGGGGCGGACCGTGCTGCCGCCCGAGACCCACCTCGGCTGGACGCCGCCGGGCGGTGGCGAGGCCCGCGGCATCACCATGGCGGGCCTGGTGGACGGGGAGGTCACCGTCGCGGGCACGAAGATCATCAACGCCAATCCGGCCAACGTGGCCCACGGCCTGCCGCGCGCCAGCGGGCTCACCGTGCTCTTCGAGCCGAGGACCGCGCGCCCGCTGTGCGTCATGGAGGGCGCCCACATCAGCGCCCTGCGCACCGCGGCGGTCTCCGTGCTCGCCGCTCGCCACCTGGTCCGTCCCGGCGCCCGCACCGCGGCCCTCTTCGGCGCGGGGGTCATCGCTCGCGAGCACGCGCTGATGCTGGCCCGCGGGCTGCCGGGGATCGAGGAGATCCGCGTGTACGACTCGGTGCCGGGCCGGGTCGCGCAGTTCGAGCGGGACACGGGAGCCGCCCTCGGCGCGTACGAGGTGAAGGTCACCGCCGCCGTCGACGCGCACACGGCCGCGCACGGCGCCGATGTGCTGATCGCCTGCACCAGCACGCGGCGCGGTTACGTCGAGCGCTCCTGGCTGGCCCCCGGCGCGCTCGTGGTCAACGTCTCGCTGGACGATCTGACCGAGTCGGCGCTGACCGGCGCCGACCGGCTCTACGTCGACGACTGGGACCTGATCCGCGAGGACCCGTACCGCCTGCTCGGCAAGCTGCTGCGCGAGGGCCGCGTGCGGCAGGACGAGGCCGCGACGCTCGGCGACGTGCTCACCGGTGCGCGCCCGGGACGCACCGGCGACGACGAGGTGATCGTGGTCAACCCCTTCGGTCTCGCCGTCGAGGACATCGCGCTGGCCCACCGGGTCTTCCGCGTCGCCCGCCACCGGGGACTCGGCACCGCGCTGCCCCGCTGAGCCGCCCCGACCGTGGGGCCCTGCCCGGCCCCGCCCGTAAACAGCGGTTGCCCGCGCCCGCGTGCGCGGCGCCGCCCCGTCGTGACAGCGACCCTGAGGAGGGCCGGTGAACCCCGTCGAAGGAACGGTTCTGGTGGTCGGCAGCGGCACCCAGGAGTACCAGGCGTACCTGCTGCGCTCGGGCGCGCTGCGGGCCGATCTCTGGCTGCTCGACGCGGCGGCCCCCACCTGGCAGTCGCCCCACCTCACGGGCGCCACCCAGATGGACCCCGGTGACGTCAACGCGCTGATATCGGCGGCCCGTTCGGTCGCGGAGCGCAGGAAGGTGCGCGGCGTCCTCTGCTACGACGAGGCGCTGATCCTGCCCGCCGCGCAGGCCGCCGAGGCGCTCGGCCTGCCGGGGCCCTCCGTGACCGCCGTGCGCAACTGCCGCGACAAGCACCGCACCCGCGCGCTGCTGCGCGACGCGAGCCTGCCGCAGCCGAAGTTCGCCCTGGTCGCCGACCTCGCGGAGGCGGCAGCGGCGGCGGAATGGATCGGTTATCCCGTGGTGGTCGAGCCCCGTGTTCCCGGCGTTCTCAGCGCTCTCGGCGCGAGCCGGGGCGCCGCCCTGGTCCGCTCGGCGGCCGACCTCGCGGACCTCTTCGCCGACGCGCGGTCGGCGCCCTGTCCGAGCGCCCCGACGCACCGCGTGGGCATCCTCGTGGAGGAGTACGTGGAAGGGCCCGGGATCAGCGTCGACGGCGCCGTCCACGACGGTGCCTACGCGCCGATGTTCGTGGCCCGCAAGGAAGCCGGCCTCTCCCCGTACTTCGAGGAGACCGGGCACGTGGTCGACGCGCGCGATCCGCTCCTGGACGACCCCACGTTGCGCTGGGTGCTGGCCAGGACGCACCGCGCGCTCCGGATCACCGACGCGGTCACGCACACCGAACTCCGGCTGACCCCCCGGGGGTTCGTGGTCATCGCGGTGAACGGCGGCCTCGGCGGCGACCTCGTGCCGTACCTGGGCGGGCTCGCCACCGGCATCGACCCCGGCCTCGTCGCCCTGGACGTCGCCCTGCGCACCCCGCCCGACCTCACACCCGCCCACGCGCGCACCGCGGGCATCCGCTTCCTCTATCCGCCGGGGCACTGCCGAGTCGACCGCGTCACCGTGCCCGCGCCCGACGAGGCGTCAGGACTGCTACGGGCCAGCGCACTTGCCGACCCTGGCGCCGCACTGTGCCTGCCGCCGCACGACCGCCTCCAGCGGTACGCGTACGTCTTGTGCACGGGCGACACCCCCGCGGAGTGCGCCGGGCGACTGGACGAGGCCGAGGCCCAAGTGCGTTTGCACGGGCGGCCGTTGGAGCTGATCCCCGGCGGACGGAAGGCGTCGTGAACCGACCTCGGCCCCGATCCCTACCCCGGCATCCGGGCGGGTCGGCAAGAGCTAGGCCGGGACCTCCGATGCCTGGGCGAGCAGCCGTACGAGCTGTGCCCTGCGGTGCACCCCGTCCAGCTTGCGGTAGATGTTGCTCAGGTGGAACTCGACGGTCTTCACGCTGAGGAACAGCCGCTCGGCGACCTCGTGATTGGTCAGCCCCCGGCCCACCACGAGCGCCACCTGGAGCTCCTGCGGGGTCAGCCGCTCCAACGGGGCGCGCTCGGGCCGCACTTCGGTGCCGCCCGCCGCGTGCAGTTCGGCGGCCACCCGCGCCGCCCAGCCCGTCGCGCCGAGCCGCTCGAAGGTGGCGAGCGCCCGCTCCAGGAGCCGCCTGGCCTCGCTGCGCCTGCCCTGCCTGCGCAGCTGCTCGCCCCACGCGAACTCCGTCCTGCCCCGCTCGAAGGGCACCGGCCGCTCGGAGAGCAACGCGAGCGAACGTCCCATGTGCCGCGACGCGGCCTCGGGGTCGTTCGGTTCGAGCAGCCCGCGGCAGCGCGCCGCGGCGCCCGCGGTCACCGGGCGGTGGCCGCGGCCCGCCTCGTACTCCAGGACGGCGAGGACATCGCGGGCCTCCGCGGTCATGTGCAGATGGACGTACGCGTCGGCCAGGTCGGCCGCCCAGGTCAGATAGAGGCCGTCGCCGCGCCCGTGCCGCTGCGAGAACGCGCGCACGTCCTCCAGGCAGTGCACGGCCTCCTCGAAGCGGCCGAGGCCCAGTTCGAGCAGGCCGAGTGCGCCGCGGGCCCGTGCCGCGTCCATCGGCAGCTCGGTGGAGAGCGCCCACTCCTCGGCCTGCGCGGCGTGCCGGCGGCAGTCCTCCTCGCGGTTGAGCGCCGCCTCGGTCCTGGCGAGCGCGGCGAGCCCGCGCGGCACCTCGATGAGCCGCCCGGTCGCCTCGGCGAGCCGCACCGCCTCGTCGGCGTGGGCGAGCGACGGCGTCCAGCGGCCCCGCCAGAACTCCACCACGGCCAGCGTGCACAGCAGATGGGAGAGCAGCCCCACCGCGCTCGAACCGCGCGCCGTGTACGCGGCGCGGTCCAACAGGCCGTGTGCCTCGTCGAGTTCCTCGGCCGCCAGATGGCACAGGCCGCCCACCCCGGAGAGCGGATAGGGGAACGCGGGATCAGGTGAGGCGAGCGGCTCGGCCAGCTCGCGCAGGAGCACCCGGCCCGCGTCCGCGTCACCGCCGAGCAGCAGCACCAGGGTGTGCAGCAGCCGCACGGGCAGCATCGCCTCCTGGGACGAGCCCGCCATCTCCATCGCGGCCGCCGACGAGTGCCCAGCCGCGGTGAGGTCGCCGACGGCGAGTTCGGTCAGCGCGATGCCGCCGAGCATGACCGCGGCGAGCGCCGGGTCGACCTTCTCGGCCTCGTCGACCGCCGACTTGAGCAACTCGCGCGAGCGGGTGGGCTGGCCGCGCTGCACATCCAGATAGCAGCGCAGCTGGCGGATGTCGAGCCGGGTGCCGAGCTGCTCGGCGTGTTCCAGGGCGCGGTCCAGGATCGCCGCCGCCTCGTTGAGGGACCCCGCGGCCTGCGAGGCCCGCGCGGCGTCCAGGAGCCGCTCCGCCTTGCGCTGCCCCGCGGGGGTGAACCGCGCGGCCCGCTCGTAGAGCCGGGACGCCAAGGGGTACGTGAGGGTCTCGGGGGCGCCGGACGCCGCGTTCTCCAGGAGCGATGCGACGTGTTCGTCCGGCCCTGCGCCCGAGGCGGCCAGATGCCAGGCGTACTGCTCCAGAGCGGGCGCGGTGGCGCCCTGGAGGGAGCGGGCGATGGCGTGGTGGGCCCGCCGTCTGCGCACCGGCGTCGCCCCGTGGTAGACGGCGGAGCGGACCAGCGGGTGCCGGAAGGCGTACCCGTCGCGCTCCTCGACGACCAGGCCCGCCGCCTCCGCCGCTTCGAGCGACTCGTAGCTGAGCCCGTGCGCCCGCAGCGCCGCCTCGGTGCCCGCGAGCGGCCGGGTGCCGAGCACGGCGAGGAGCAGCATCGCGTCCTGCGCCTCGGACGGCAGCCGGGCGACCGCGCTGCCGAAGGTGTGGGCGAGCATCTCGCCGATGGGCAGCGGCGCCCCCGAGCCCTCCTCGTCGCCCCCGGCGTCGCTCCCCGCGAGCAGCGCGGGCAGTTCGATGAGCGCGAGGGGGTTGCCCCGCGCCTCGGCGAGCAGCCGGGCCGTCTCACGCTCGGTCAGCTCGGCGGTGCCCTCCTCGGCGATCAGCCGGTGCGCCGAATCGGGATCGAGGCCGCCGAGCGTCAGCGTGTCGATGGAGGCGAGCCGCGACGCCGGTTCCTCCGGGGCGTCGCGGGTGGTGAACAGGACGACGACGCCTTCGCGGCCGAGCCTGCGGGTGGCGAAGGCGAGCGCGTCAAGCGAGTACGGGTCGAGCCAGTGCGCGTCGTCGACGGTGACCAGGACGGGGCCCTCGTCGGCGAGCGCGCCGAGCAGGCTCAGGGTGCCCGCGGCCACCGCGAACCGGTCCTGCGCCTCGGCGGGCCCCAGGGCGAGGGCGCCGGTGAGCGCTGCGACCTGCCGCTCCGGTATGCGGTCGAGGAAGTGCAGGACGGGCCGGAGCAGATCGGCGAGGCCCACATAGGGCAGGTCCGACTCGACCTCGACGCCGCGGGTGCCGATGCGCAGCAGATCGTCCGCGGTGTCGGCGACGTACGACACGAGGCTGGTCTTGCCGATGCCCGCCTCACCGCGGATGACCAGCGCGCCGCTCTCGCCCCCGCGTGCCTTGTCGATGAGGGCAAGAAGACGTGCGCATTCCGCGGAGCGCCCCAGGAGCATGACTTCAGCGTACCGGCGGGGCAGGACTTCGGAGAGTGGTCGAACGGTACGTATCCGTCCACGAGTTGGCCAGGTCCCGGCCTCGCGGGCGGTCCGTCCTTTTGCTCGCGTACTGCCTCTGTCAACCCAAAGATCCCCCCGCTACCCTCCGCGCATGATTTCCACGGTGGTGTGGGGAACGGGCAACGTCGGCCGTGCGGCCATCCGTGCCGTCGAGGCACATCCGGAGCTCTCGCTCGCGGCGGTGCTCGTGCACAGCCCCGCCAAGGTCGGCCGCGACGCGGCCGACCTTGGCGGGCTCGCGCGGCACTTGGGCGTCGCGGCGACCGATGACGTCGAAGCGGTGCTCGCGGCGGGACCGGGCGCGGTGGTGTACGCGGCGTCCGGTGACATCCGGCCCGACGAGGCGCTCGCCGATGTCGTCAGGGCGGTCGGGGCCGGGGCCGTGGTGGTGACGCCCGCGCTGTATCCGCTCTACGAACACCGGGGCGCACCGGCCGAGTTCAGGGACCCGGTGCTCGCCGCGATCGCGTCCGGCGGCGGCTCGCTGTTCGTCTCGGGCGTGGACCCCGGCTGGGGCAACGACGTGCTGCCGCTGCTGGTCAGCGGTCTCGGCTCCACCGTCGACGCCATCCGCTGCCAGGAGATCTTCGACTACTCCACGTACGACCAGGAGGACTCGGTCCGCCATCTGATCGGCATGGGCCACCCCATGGAGTACGAACCGTTGATGCTCGCCCCGAGCATCCCGACCATGGTGTGGGGCGGGCAGATCCGGCTGATGGCCAGGGCGCTCGGCGTGGAGCTCGACGAGATCCGCGAGACGCTGGAGCGCCGCCCCCTGGACGCCGCCGTACGGACCAGGACGATGGGGGAGTTCGCCGCGGGCACCCAGGGCGCCGTGCGGTTCGAGGTGCAGGGCGTCGTCGAGGGCGAACCCCGCATCGTCATCGAGCACATCACCCGCATCCATCCCTCCTGTGCCCCCGACTGGCCCGTGCCGCCCGACGGCGGCGACGGCGCGCACCGCGTGATCGTCGAGGGCCGCCCGCGCATCGAGGTCACGGTGGAGGCCACCGACGAGGGCGAGAACCGCTCGGCGGGCGGCAACGCCACCGCGGCGGGGCGGCTCGTCAACGCCATCGACTGGCTCGTGGCCGCCGACCCCGGCCTCTACGACGCGCTCGACGTCCCGCTGCGCCCCGCGGCCGGCCGACTCGGAAGGAAACAGCCATGAACATCGACATTCCCGACGGCAAGGAGCCGATCGGCTACGTGTGGGGCGAGATGGTGCCCGGCATCGGCATCGCCGCGTCGAACTTCTCGCTCGCGGTGTACGAGCACACCACGCTCGGACTGCGCGAGTTCGAGGCGGCGCGGCTGCGGGTCGCGCAGCTCAACGGGTGTGCCTTCTGCCTGGACTGGCGCACCGAACGCGACGGCGAGAAGGTCGAGGAGGAGTTCGCCGACGCGGTGACCGAGTGGCGCACCACCGGCGCCTTCGACGAGCGCACCCGGCTCGCCGCGGAGTACGCCGAGCGGTACACCCTGGACCACCACGGTCTCGACGAGGAGTTCTGGAAGCGGATGACCGCCCGCTACAGCCAGGCCGAGATCGTGGAGCTGTCCATGTGCATCGGCTCCTGGCTCGCGTTCGGGCGGCTCAACCACGTGCTGGGCCTCGACAGCATGTGCGTGCTGCCGAGGCCCTGAACGCACGTCGGGTGACTAGCAGGTGCCCGCGGGACGGGCCCGGGTGACCAGGTCGGTGTGGCCCGTCGTGCCGTCGATCCACACCACGCGCCTGCCGGTGTCGGCAGCGCCGAAGCTCTGCTCACCGCGGTTGCAGGAGACCCGGCCGAGCCCCTTGCCGTCCAGGTCCGTCTGGACGAGCTTGGTGAGGTTGCTGTTGCTCCAGCCGCGCTCGGGCTTCCACTGGGTGAGCGTCAGCGCGCTGTCGGAGGCGTCCACGCCCCAGAAGTAGGCGTCGTCGCTGTCCTCGGGGATGACGTCGGTCAGTCCCGAGCCGTCCAGCTTCGCGCGGCGCAGGCCCTGCCGGTTGTCGTCGGCGATGTCGTCGACCAGCCAGTACAGGTACGTGCCGTTGATCGCCGGGGTGGAGATGCCGAGGCGGCTCTCCTTGGCGGGGACCAGCTTCCGCTTGCCGGTGCGCACGTCGGTGATCTCGGTCGAGACCTGCTGGACGCCGTCCTTGTCGGTGTAGACCTTGGCGTACCCGAGCTTGGCTCCGCTCAGCGTGGGCAGCGCCGTCAGGACGTCGTAGCGTCCCTCGTCGACGAAGTGCGGCTCGCGCTCGCCGGGCTTGATGTAGGCCACGCGCTGCTGGCCGAAGGGGCTGGACTCCTGCCAGGCGACGGTGTCACCGGAGACCTTGACGTTGCCGACCGTCGTCCCCGCCGACCAGAGCTTCTTGACCGGACCGCCCTTGAGCGGACGCGTGAGCACGTCCACGCCGTCGGCGCCGTACGCGGCCCAGGCCACCGTCTTGCCGTCGGTGTCCGGGTAGACGTGGAAGCGGCCGTCGTTGGGGCTGAGCAGCTTCGGCGTGCCCTTGCCGTCCGTGCGGCCCGCGTAGACGGAGTACGGCTCGCCGCCCTCCTCGTCGGACTTGGACGTGGCCCACCAGCCGCCGCCCGCGCCCGCGCCGGTCGACTTGGTGTTCAGGTCGCCGAGGAGCTTGTCGGAGTCGGCGCCGATGGCCTTCTCCCAGCCCTTGACGATGCCGTGCGCGTCGAAGGCCCGGGTGACCGCGCGCAGGTCCGCGCCCTTGACGCCGAGGTCCTTGGCGGCGGCGACCACCGCGTTGCGGGCCTCGGTGAAGCCGTCGAGCGGGGTGAGGTACTCGGTGAGCGCCTTGTAGACGATCCGGTCGGCCCGCTTGCCGCCGAGGTCCTCACGGATGTCCCACAACGCCCCCGAGAAGATGGTGGAGTTGAGGTGCACGCCGCCGCTGTCGGTGGCGTAGGTGACGCCGAGGAAGTCCTTGGCGGTGGTGCGGCCGTCGTTGAGGTCGCGCATCGCGCACTCCTTCGGCCCCTGGGTGCGGCAGAGGTTCTCGCCGATCAGGGAGGCTTCGGGGGAGTGCTCGTTGCCGGTGGCGGTGACGTCGATGGCGTTGCCGAAGTAGTCGGCGACGGCCTCGTTCAGGGCGCCGGACTGGCCGGTGTAGACGAGGCCCGCGGTGTGCTCGACGACGCCGTGGGTCATCTCGTGGCCGACCACGTCCAGGTCGGCGGAGAAGACCTTGTTCTCCTCGTCGCCGCCCCCGTAGACCATCTTCTGGCCGTCCCAGAAGGCGTTGACGAAGGGCTGGCCCTGATCCGTCACGCCCACCAGGGAGTTGATGGCCATGCCCTTGCCGTCGAGGCTGTCCCTGCCGTGCTTGGCCTTGTAGTAGTCGTAGACCTGCCCGGCCGCCCAGTGCGCGTCGACCGCGCCCGCCTCGGTGGCGTCCTTGCCGAACTCGGGCGTGGGCGAGGTGACGTCCTTGAGGCCCGCGGGCCACTTGCCCGACGCGTCGTTGGCGTCCACGTCCCGCGCGTCGTACGTGGTGATCGGGTTCTTGCTGCCGCCCCACTGGCGACGCTGGTCGATCAGCCCGTACGTCCCGGACTTCGCGTCCTTGGTGACGTCGAGGCCGACCTTGGCCCCGTCCAGCTTCACGCCCGAGCCCGCGGTGCCGGGGTGACCGGCGGGGGCGTCGTCGAAGGCCTGGATGCCGGAGTAACTGAGCACCGGGAAACCGGCGTTCGCGTCGACGTAGATCTCCTGCTTGACCGGCGCCCCGGTCGCCGGGTCCTGGCCGGTCACGGTGACGTGGTACGTCAGGACGCCCTTGCCCTCGGGCAGGACGACCAGGCCGTGCGACTTCCCGGTGAGCTGACCGGTCCCGCCCTGACGGCTCTTCCCGTCGTGGCCCTTCGCCTTGGCCGCGGCGGGGCTCAGCTTGGTCCAGCTGCCCGCACCGCCCTCGGCGAGCCCGGCGCGGGCGGCGGCGGTGGCGCGCTCGACGGCCGTACGCTCCGACACCTCGGCGTCCGAGCCGACGCTGAGGCCGGTGAAGTACTTGCCGGAGGTGCCGGTGACGACGCGGTCCCCGTCCTTCTCCGCGAGCCGCACCAGGTACTGGCCGCCGAGCACCGGTATGCCCTTGTGCTTCTGCTGGAAGCGCACCGCGTCACCGGTCCGCCCGTGCACCGTCTTCCCCGCGGTCAGATCACGCCGGGGATCGGCGATGCGGTAGCGGCTCTTCTTCTCTTCGAGGTGCTTCTTCGCGGCGGCGGCCGCGGGGCCCGAGTCCGCCGCGGGCTCCTCGATGCCGTCCACCAGGGCGGGCGTCGCGGTGCGCTGACCGGGTATCAGGTCGGGCACGGGGTCCGGGCCGGGATCGGCGGCGTGGGCGACCGGCACGGCCAGGGCGAGCAGCGCGGAGACGCCGAGCAGGGCGACGCCACCGGCCGCGCCGGGTATGCCGGCGCTACGAAGTCCCTTGGGTCTCTTGGGTGTTGTCCTCATGAGTGACTTGTTCACGTTCCCCTCTACGGCAGGGCCGCAGGTCGTGCGGCCCTCTTGATCATGAAGATGTCAGACGAATGTGGATCAAGTGATAACGCCGTGTCACAAGTTGCGCCAGGTGCATGCCACTACGCGTACTTGGACAAAGAGTTGAACGCTCACGACTCCGGCACCGGGGTCACCGGCATGGGCGCGGTCACCATGCCGGGGGCGGCAACTGTGGTGCACCGGCACATGTGACGTCGACCTGCGGCTTCCTACCGTGTGGCGACATCGGGTCGTCCCCGCCCAACCACCATCCCGGAAGTGGTGCACATGCCCGCCACCGCTCGACCGCCGCGCGCCATCGTCAGGATCGTCGCCGCCAGCCTCGTCGGCACCACCATCGAGTGGTACGACTTCTTCCTCTACGGCTCGGCCGCCGCGCTCGTGTTCAACACGTTGTTCTTCCCGTCGAGCGACCCCCTCGTCGGCACGCTCCTGTCCTTCCTCACCTACGCCGTGGGCTTCGCGGCCCGGCCGCTCGGGGGTGTCGTCTTCGGGCACTTCGGTGACCGGGTGGGGCGCAAGAAACTGCTGGTCATCAGCCTGCTCATGATGGGCGGCGCCACCTTCGCGATGGGGCTGCTCCCCACCCACGCGAGCATCGGCGTCGGCGCGCCCGTCCTGCTCACCGTCCTGCGGCTGGTGCAGGGCTTCGCGCTCGGCGGGGAGTGGGGCGGCGCCGTACTCCTCGTCTCCGAGCACGGCGGTGACAAGAGCCGCGGGTTCTGGGCCTCCTGGCCGCAGGCGGGCGCGCCGGGCGGCAACCTGCTCGCCACCGGGGTGCTCGCGCTGCTCGCCGCGGTCCAGTCCGACGAGGCGTTCCTCGCCTGGGGGTGGCGCGTGCCGTTCCTGCTGTCCGGGGTGCTCGTGATGATCGGCCTGTGGATCCGCATCTCGGTCACGGAGTCGCCGGTCTTCCTGGCGGCGCAGCGTGAGGCGGCCGCGGCCGCCGCCGCGGGGGCCGAGCAGCCGCCGCCGGTCGTCGAGGTGTTCCGCAAGAGCTGGCGCGAGGTGCTCACCGCGGTCGGCACCCGCTTCGGCGAGAACATCTCCTACTACATCCTCACCGCCTTCGTCCTGGTCTACGTCACCGTCCACCTCGAACTCCCCAAGAGCGACGCCCTGAACGCGGTGCTCATCGGGTCCGCGTTCCACTTCGTCACGATCCCGCTGTGGGGCGCGCTCTCCGACCGGATCGGGCGGCGCCCGGTGACGCTTTTCGGCGCGGTCGGCATGGCCGGCTGGGCCTTCGCCTTCTTCGCGCTGCTGGACACCCGCTCCTTCCCCGTCATCGCGCTCGCGGTCACCGTCGGACTGCTCTTCCACGGCGCGATGTACGGGCCGCAGGCCGCGTTCATCTCCGAGCTGTTCGACACCAAGGTGCGCTACTCGGGCGCCTCGATGGGCTCCCAGCTCGCGTCCATCATCGGCGGGGCGCTCGCGCCGATCATCGCCGTGGAACTGCTCAAGGACTACGAGTCGGCGCTGCCCGTGGCCCTGTACATGTCCGGCGCGGCCCTCGTCACCGCGGTGACGGTGCGGTTCGCGAGGGAGACCAGGGGCCGCGATCTGTCCAGGGACGAGGCGGCGGAAGGAGCCGGCGCTCGCCCAGTGGCCGAGCGGCAGGGCTCCGTGTCGCTGGGCGGCTGACCGGAACGGAGTTCAGTGGCTGGGTCCGGCCCACCGGCTGGGTCTGCCTCACCGGCTGGGTCCGGCCCACCGGCTGGGTCTGCCTCACCGGCTGGGTCCGGCCCACCGGCCGGGACGGCCACACAGGCTGGGTCCGGCCCACCGTCCGGGACCGGCCCACTGTCCGGGACCGGCCCACCGGCCGGGACGGCCTCACAGGGTGGGTCCGGCCCACCGTCCGGGACCGGCCTATCGACCGGCGCCGCCCCAGCGACCGGCGCCGCCCCAGCGACCGGCGCCGCCCCAGCGACGGGGACCGCCATACAGACCGGCACCGCCTGAGCGACCGGCACCGCGCCATCGAACCAGCGCCGACCCGTCGAACCGGCACCACCACACCGACCGCCACCCACCCATCGACCACCACCACCCCGCCGGGAGACCATCGCCCCATGCTCCCCACCACCCCAGGCACGGACCGCGCCGAACCCCCGGCGGGCCCGCGCGGTCTGCTCGATCTGCTCGACCGGGGTGCGCCCGCCGAGGAGTTCGCGGGGCCCGCGGCCCGCGCCCGTGCGGCGGGCGCCGATGCCGGTGAGCTCGCCGCGCTCGACGAGGCCACCGCCGTGGCGCTGCGCGTGCACCGCACGCTGGGCGCGCACCGCCGCCGCGAGGCCGAACTCACCGCGCTCTTCGACACCGCGAGCGACCTGGCGGCGCTGCGCGACCCCGACGCCGTGCTCCGCGCCATCGTGCGCCGCGCGAAACTGCTGCTCGGCACCGACGTCACGTACCTCTCGCTGAACGACGAGAGCGCGGGCGACACGTACATGCGGGTCACCGACGGCAGCGTCGCCGCCGCGTTCCAGCAGCTGCGGCTCGGCATGGGGGAGGGGCTCGGCGGTCTCGTCGCGCAGACCGCCCGCCCCTACGTCACCGGTGACTACCAGCAGGACCCCCGCTTCCACCACACCGACGCCATCGACGGCGCCGTCCGCCAGGAGGGGCTGCGGGCGATCCTCGGGGTTCCGCTGCGGCTCGGCCCGCGCGTCATCGGGGTGCTGTACGCCGCCGACCGCGCGGCCCGCGCGTTCGCGACGGAGGAGATCGTGCTGCTCTCCTCGCTCGCCGACCACGCCGCCATCGCCATCGACGGCGCCCGGCTGCTGGAGGAGACCCGCGCCGCCCTCGTCGACCTCAACGCCGCGACGGAGACCATCCGCGCGCACAGCGCCGCCATGCGCCGCGCCGAACAGGCCCACGACCAGCTCACCGATCTCGTGCTGCGCGGCGGCGGCGCGGACGACGTGGCCGACGGGATCGCCGCCCTGCTGGACGGCGGCGCCCTCATCCACGACGCGGACGGCGTCGAACTCGCCCGCACCGGCACCGGGCCGCTGCCCCCGCCCGCCCAGGCCGTCGCCGCGTCACGGGCCAGCGGACGCGCGGTCCCGCAGGACGGCACCTGGGTGTGCGCGGTGCTCGCGGGGCCCGAACTCCTCGGCAGCATCGCCCTGACGGGGCGGGCCGAACTCGCCGAGTCCGACCGGCGCCTCTTCGAGCGCGCGAGCGTCGTCACCGCGCTGCTCCTGCTGCTGCGCCGCTCCGTGGCCGAGACCGAGGACCGCGTGCGCGGCGAGCTCCTCGGCGATCTGCTCTCCGACGCCGGCGACCCCTCGGGGTTCGCGGGCCGGGCCCGCAGACTCGGCGTACGCATCGAGGGTCCGCTCGCGGTGTTCGTCGCGCACAGCGAGAGCGTGCCCCGGCAGCGACTACTCGCCGCCGCCCACCGCTCGGCCCGCGCGCGCGGCGGCCTGGCCGGGCTGCACCACGACGACGTGGTGATCGTGACGCCCGCCGAGCGTCCGGGCACGGCGGCCGTGCCGCTCGCCGCCGAACTGGGCCAGGCCGCCGGCGCCCCCGTCACCGTCGGCGCGGCGGGCCCCGCCACGGGGCCCACGGGGCTGCCCGCCACGCACACCGAGGCCCTGCGCTGCCTCTCCGCGCTGCGCGCCCTCGGCCACACCGGCCACGGCGCGGCCCTCGCCGACCTCGGCTTCGTCGGCCTGCTCATCGGCGAACGGGCCGACCTGGGCGGCTACGTCAGGGCGACGCTCGGCCCCCTCATCGACTACGACGCCGAACGCGGCACCGAACTGGTGCGCACCCTGGAGGCGTACTTCGGCCAGGACCGCAGCCTCACCAGGGCCAAGACCGCGCTGCACGTCCATGTGAACACGGTGGTGCAGCGTCTGGAGCGGGTCGCGCGCATCCTCGGCGACGACTGGAACACCCCCGCCCGCACCCTGGAGCTCCAACTCGCCCTCAGGCTGCACCGGTTGACGCCACCGGGGTGAGCCTCTCGCGCAGCCTGCCGAGCAGGGCGCGGGCCGCCGGGGTCGCCGGGCCGTCCGTCCGCCGGGCCAGCGCGATCCGGCCGCGCGACCTCGGCTCCGTGATCTCCAGCGACCGCAGTCCGAACGCCGCGGCCTCCGCGTCGGAGAGTCCGGGCAGCACCGCCACGCCGAGACCGCGCACCGCGAGCCGCACGAGGACCTCGGGAGCCGCCGCCTCGAAGGCGATCCGGGGCCTGAACCCGGCCTGCGCACAGGCCCGGTCGAGGACGCCGCGCACCCCGGTGCCGCGCGGCAGGCTGATCAGCGGGCGCTCCGCGAGCTCGGCGAGCGGCACCTCCGTACGGTCGGCGGGCTCCAGGAGCGGGTCGTCGGGCGCCATGACGGCGACCAGCGGCTCGTCGATCACGACGTGCAGGGAGATGCCGGACGGCTCCTCGTCCGCGCCGACGCCGAGGAGCGCCATGTCCAGCTCGCCCCCGCGCAGCGCGGCGAGCATCCGCTCCGACGAGTCCTCGGTGAGGGAGATCTCGACCTGGGGGTGCGCGTCGTGGAAGTCGGCGAGCACCGACACCACGTCGAACTCGCTGATGGCGGCGCCCGACACGAGACCGAGCGTGACCTGACCGCGCAGCAGCCCGGTGAACTCGTCGGCCGTGCGCCGCGCCCCCTCGACGGCGGCGAGCGCGGCGCGCGCGTACGGCAGGAGCGCCCTGCCCACCTCCGTCGGCGTCACCGCGCGGCCCGAGCGGTCGAGGAGACGGTGGCCCAGCTCCCGCTCCAACTGCCGTATCTGCGCGCTCAGTCCGGGCTGCGCCAGATGCAGCCGGGCCGCGGCGCGGGTGAAGTTCGCCTCCTCCACCACGGCCACGAAGTACCGCAACTGCCTCAGTTCCATAACCGATGATGCTAGTGGCCAGCACAGCAGGCTCTTGGACTTATCGCCGGACCTTGATCAGCCTGGAGACATGGGTAACGACGACACCGAAGTCAGGGCCGCGATCGCCGCCGAACGCAGGGAACTCGCCGACCTCTTCGACGGGCTGCGCGCCGATCAGTGGGACACGCCGTCGCTCTGCGCGGGCTGGCGCGTGCGCGAGGTCGTGGCCCATATGTCCCTGGGCTTCCGCTACTCCCTGCCCGGCGTCCTCACCGAACTCGTCAAGGCGCGCGGCAGCCTGCACCGTATGACCGACCGCCGCGCCCGCGCGGACGCCGCGACGTTCACCACCGCCGAACTCGCCGCCCTGCTCAGGGACAACGCGCACCACCCCTGGACGCCCCCGGTCGGCGGCTATGTGAACGCGCTCGGCCACGACGTGGTGCACGGGCTCGACGTCACCGTCGCGCTCGGCCTGGAGCGGCGGGTCCCCCTCGACCGCGTCCGCCTCCTCCTGGACCAGGTCACGCCCAAGACCCTGAAGTTCTTCGGCGCCGACGTCACGGGCCGCGCCCTGCAGGCCGACGACCTCGACTGGTCCTACGGCACCGGCACGCCCCTGCACGGCTCCGCGCAGGACCTGCTGCTCCTCACCTACGGCCGCAAGATCACGATGACCTGAACTCGCCGCACTGCCCGGCCAGTTGTCACATCCGGACCTGTTGGATACGTCATACATGCGACCTACGCTGGTACCCGCCTGAAAGGGAGTCGCATGAGCGGACGCATCGAGCGCACCGGGGCACGTGGACTACCCGCACGGCCGGGCAAGGCGGGCAGAGGGGAGCGGCTCGCCGACTGGGCGGACGGGCGGCTCGGCATCAACACCCTGGCCAAGAGCCAGATGCGGAAGATCTTTCCCGACCACTGGTCCTTCATGTTCGGGGAGATCTGCCTCTACAGCTTCCTGATCCTCATCCTCACCGGCACGTATCTGACGCTCTTCTTCGAGCCGAGCATGGCCGAAGTGACCTACGACGGACCCTACGTACCGCTCAAGGGCCTGCTCGTGTCCCGGGCCTACGAGTCCACCGTCGACATCAGCATGGAGGTGCGCGGCGGGCTGCTCATCCGGCAGATCCACCACTGGGCCGCGGTCGTCTTCGTCGCCGCGATGCTGGTGCACATGATGCGGGTGTTCTTCACCGGCGCCTTCCGCAAGCCGCGCGAGCTCAACTGGATGTTCGGCTGGACGCTGCTGTTCCTCGGCATCATCACCGGCCTCACCGGCTACTCGCTGCCCGACGACATGCTCTCCGGCACCGGCATCCGCTTCGCGCAGGGCGCCATCCTCTCCATCCCCGTGATCGGGACGTACCTCTCGTTCTTCCTGTTCGGCGGGGAGTTCCCGGGGGACGACATCATCGCGCGGCTCTATCCCATCCACATCCTGCTGCTGCCCGGCATCATGCTCGGGCTGGTCGTCGCGCATCTGATCCTGGTCTTCTACCACAAGCACACCCAGTTCGCCGGGCCCGGCAGAACCGAGAAGAACGTGGTCGGGGCGCCGTTCCTGCCCATCTACATCGCCAAGGCGGGCGGCTTCTTCTTCCTCGTCTTCGGGGTGCTCGCGATCATGGGCGCGGTCGCCTCCATCAACCCGGTCTGGGCGATCGGCCCCTACCGGCCCGACCTCGTCTCCACCGGCGCTCAACCCGACTGGTACCTCGGCTTCTCCGAGGGGCTGATCCGGGTGATGCCCAGCTGGGAGATCAACGCCTGGGGCCACACCCTCCAACTGGGCGTCTTCATCCCCTTCACGCTCTTCCCGCTGATCCTGCTCGCGATCGGCGTGTATCCCTTCATCGAGTCCTGGGTCAAGGGCGACAAACGCGAGCACCACATCGCGGACCGGCCGCGCAACGCCCCCGTACGCACCGGGCTCGGCGTCGCCTGGCTCGCGGTGTTCGCCGTCCTGATGGTCGGCGGCGGCAACGACCTGTGGGCGACCCACTTCCACCTCTCCATCAACGCCATCACCTGGTTCGTACGGGTCGGCTTCTTCGTCCTGCCCGTCCTCGCGTTCTTCGTGACGCACCGGATCTGTCTGGGCCTCCAGCGCAGGGACCGGGACAAGGTGCTGCACGGCCGCGAGACCGGCACCATCAAGCGGCTGCCGCACGGCGAGTACATCGAGATCCACGAGCCGCTCTCCCAGGCCGAGTTGTACACCCTGACCGCCCATGAGCAGCCCCGTCCCTACGAGGTGGGTCCGGCGGTCGACGCCAACGGCGTGGCCCGCAAGGTGCACCGCTCCGAGCGGCTGCGCGCCCGCCTGGCACGGGCCATGTACGGCCCCAAGGCGCAGGTGCCGAAGGCCACCGCCGAGGAGTACCTGGCGATCCAGCGGGGCGACGGCGAGCACCACTGAGCGAAGGGGCGAGGGAGCGAGGCGGGCGGGAACCACCGGCGAGGCGCACCGAGGGAGGGACACGACCATGGGCGGGGCTGCGGGCGACGCCCGGGGAAGTCTGGGGCGTGCTCACCGACTTCGCGGAGTATCCGCGGTGGAATCCCTTCATCACCCATGCCGAGGTGACCTCGCACGGCGGCCGTCTGGAGAAGGGCGCCACGATGCGCGCCACCCTGCACGCGGTTCACCCAGAGCGAGCGCTTCACCGGTGTCGCCGTGCCCTTCGTGACGGGGCGGCTCGACGACGACACGCTCCCGCAGTTCCGTGCCATGAACCGGGCCCTGGAGAAGCGGGTGGCGCAGCTGCGGTGAGCGGGGCACGACAGTCGTACGACGGGGGCGGCCGGCGGCCGGGCCGTGGCGGGGGACCGGCCGCCGCGTCCCGGATCAACTCGGTTAGCCTCACGGAGTGATGGCATCCGACAAGACTCCGAAGCTGTTCGCGATCAGTGACCTGCACGTGGCGTACCAGGACAACAGGGACTACGTGGAATCCCTGCGGCCGGAGACCGACGAGGACTGGCTGATAGTCGCCGGTGACGTCGCCGAGCGCATGGCCGACATCGAGTGGGCCCTGCGCACGCTCACCGAGCGGTTCGCCAAGGTGGTGTGGGCACCGGGCAACCACGAACTGTGGACCCCCAAGGACGACCCGGTCCAGCTGCGCGGCGAGGCGCGCTACCAGCATCTGGTCGCGCTCTGCCGCTCGTTGGGGGCGGCCACCCCCGAGGACCCCTACCCCGTGTGGCGCGGCGCCGGCGGACCGGTCACGGTGGCGCCGCTCTTCCTGCTGTACGACTACACCTTCCGGCCCGAGGGCACCCACACCAAGGAAGAGGCGCTCAAGGCCGCCCACGAGGCGGGCGTCGTCTGCACCGACGAGTACTTCCTGCACCCGGACCCCTTCGAGACCCGCGACGACTGGTCCAGGGCCCGCGTCGCCCTCACCGAGAAGCGCCTGGCAGGACGCACCCCCGGCCTGCCCACCATCCTGATCAACCACTGGCCGCTGCTCCGCGAACCCACCCGGATCCTGCGCTACCCCGAGTTCGCCCTGTGGTGCGGCACCGAACTCACCGACGACTGGCACCTGAAGTACGAGGCCGAGGCCGTCGTCTACGGCCATCTGCACATCCCGCGCACCACCTGGCACGACGGCGTGCGCCACGTCGAGGCGTCGGTCGGCTACCCCCGCGAATGGCGCAGGGACTTCCACCCGGACCCGCACCTGCGGCAGATCCTGCCCGTGCCGCCAGAGGCCGCGGAGAAGGGCTGACGGCCCGGACGGGCCGACCGCGTCGTACGGAGACGCCGCGGCGGCCGTCACGGGTCAGGACGAGGTGGGCAGCGGCCTGCGCGCGAGGAGTTCGGCCAGGCCCTGCCGGGTGGCCGCGAGGACGACGCGGTCGCTCGGCCGCAGCTCGTAGTCCGGGTCGAGCTCCCACTCCAGGCCCGAGGGGCGCTCCAGGGCGACCACCCGCCACGCCCCCGGCCGGAACACCCCGGCCACGGTCCGGCCCGCCAGGCGCGGCTGCTGGGCGACGTCGAGCACCGCGAAGAGCAGCACCGAACGCTCCACGGGCAGCGCCCCGAGGATCTGGCGGCCCATCATCGCCCCGGCGAACGCGGGCGCGGCGAGCGCGGACACGCTGCGGCTGCGGGTCAGGGCGCCCGGGTGCGCGGCCCGCAGGGTGCGGTAGACGGCGGTGGCGAACTCGTCGTCGTACAGGCGCAGCGCCACCCGCAGGTCGGGCTTGACCGCCCTGGCGTACAGGGCCGCTTCGAGGTTGATGGTGTCCGCGCTGGTGAGCGCGAGCAGGGCGTGCGCGCGATGGATCTTGGCCGCCTCCAGGACGCCCTCCTCCGTCACGTCACCGATCACCGTGGGTACCCGGAGCCTGCGCGCGAGCGAGACGCCGCGCGCCTCCGGGTCGGCCTCCACGCACACCACGGGGATGTCCAGCTCGCGCAGCCGGGCGAGCACCCGGGTGCCGATCTTGCCGAGCCCGAGCAGCACGACGTGCCCCGAGAGGCCGCGCGGCGGGCGGCGCAGCGAGGAAGCGGTGCGGAACGTGCCGAGGGCCTCCAGGACGGCCGCGAAGAGGATCGGCAGGAGCAGCAGACCGACCAGACCGGCGAGCAGCTGGAGGATCTGCCGGCTGGTGGGCCCCTCGGTGGCCGGGTCGTTGATCGAGAACAGGTCGAGGAGGGTCAGATACGTCGCGTGCAGCGGGCTGGTGTCCTCAGTCGTGACGATCGAGGCGATCGCCATGCCGAGGACGGCGGCCGCGAACCCGGCGACCGACCAGCGCAGCCGCCGGGAGAACAACTGGCGCAGCGGCACGCCGCGCCCCGCGAGGAACCCGGGCGGCGGCGTGGTCCCGGAGTACGACACGGCCTCCAGGACCAGCGCGCCGCGCCCCGGCGCCGCGGCCACGGCGTCGTCGTCGGGCAGCAGCACCGGCCCCGCGTCGCCGCCCGCCCGGTCCGAACCCTCCGACCCCGCAGGGTCGTTGGCGGTCGAGGAGAGCAGGGCGAGCGTGGCGAGCCCCCGCCGCGTCGCCGCGCCGGTCACCGGCGGCGTACGTTCCACGGCGCGCAGCAGCAGCCCGTCGGCGTGCACGACCTTGCTGGTCCCCGCGACGGCGGTGGCGGCGAGCGCGGGCGCCGCGGTGTCGGCGTCGGACAGGACGGTGACGCTGGAGGCGGCCGCCGCCAGGCCCGCGACGGCGGCCGCCTGGTCGAGCAGGTCCTCCAGGTACTGGCCGAGCTTGCGGTTGTAGAGCCTGATCACCAGGCGCAGACAGGGGTTGAGGCGCCGGGCGGCGAGCGCGGTGCGGATGTTGGTCTCGTCGTCGTCGTACATGAGCGCGAGCGCGGCGGCCTGCGGTACGCCCGCGTCGACCAGCACGTCGTCGGTGAGCTCGACCGCTTCGAGGGTGCGCAGGGCCCCGTTGCTGTCGCCGTCACCGTTGGCCGAAGGACCGTTGCCGTTCCCCGTGGTGCGCGAGACGGCCGCGGTGATGCGCCCGATCAGTGCGGTGGTCCTGGCCCGCCCGGTCGCCTGCGCCCGCTCACCGCGCCCGGCGGGCGGCACGACGAGGGTCACCTGTTCGCCGTAGACCAGGCGCAGTTCGGCGGCGAGCCGGTGGGCGAGGGCGTTGTCCCCGCCGCACACGACCATGTGGCCGGTGGCGGGGGACGGCGGGCGCTGCGGGGGAAGCGACGATGCGTACGACACACGGAGAAGAGTGCCTCAACGGGTCCCGTGGTTCCCCCCGGCGCACAGATGAGGGCACGTCAAAGGGTGCTCGGCGTGCCCGAGTTGCGCCCCGTATCGACACCGATGGGGTGCCTCGCCCCGGTCGGGCGGGCGAGTCGTCCGGGCCGTTGTCGGCGGCGCCGGACGTACCGCAGGATCTTGCTGTGCCACCCTCCGCCACGGCATGTGCCACCCTCCGCCACGACGAGGAGAACCACCGATGATCCAGCCCTGGTTCGGCGACGCCAAGCTCGGGATCTTCCTGCACTGGGGCGTCTACAGCGTGGACGGAGTGGCCGAGTCCTGGTCGTTCTTCGACGGTGTCGTGCCCTACGACACGTACATGGCGCAGCTCGACCGGTTCACGGCCGCGCGGTACGCACCCGACGAGTGGGCGGAGCTGTTCGTCCGCGCGGGTGCCCGCTACGCCGTCCTGACCGCCAAGCACCACGACGGCGTCGCCCTGTGGGACACCTCCGCGAACGACCTCTCGGTGGTCAAGCGGACCCCCGCGGGCCGCGACCTCGTCGCCCCGTACGTCGCCGCGCTACGCGCCCGCGGCATCAAAGTCGGCCTGTACTACTCCCACTTGGACTGGTCACACCCCGACTACGCCACCGTGCGTCCCCCGGGCCAGGACCCGGCCGAGCGCGGCAACCCCTACGCCATGCCGGCGGCGGGCGACGAGGACCCCGCGCGCTGGGCGGAGTTCCTCGCCTTCCACCGCGCCCAGGTGCGGGAGCTGCTCGAACGCTTCGAGCCCGACCTGCTCTGGTTCGACGGGGAGTGGGAGCGCGGCCCGGAACAGTGGCGGATGGCCGAACTCGCCGTGGAGATAGCCGAACTGAGCCCGCACACCGTCGTCAACGGCCGCCTCACCGGACACGGCGACTACGCCACGCCGGAACAGGGCGTGCCCGTCGAACCACCGCCCGGCGACTGGGAGTTGTGCCTCACCGTCAACGACTCCTGGGGTCATCAGCCGCACGACATCCACTACAAGACGCCCCGTCAGTTGGTCCGCGTCTTCGTCGAGACCATCGGAGGCGGCGGCAACCTCCTGCTCGCCGTGGGCCCCCAGGAGGACGGCACGCTGCTGCCCGAGCAGACCGAGCGGCTCGCGGCGCTGGGGGAGTGGAAGGAGCGGCACGCCGACGCCGTCCACGGCACGGTCCGCGGTCTGCCGCACGGCCACTTCTACGGCCCCTCCACCCTCTCCGCCGACCGCCGCACCCTCCACCTCTTCCTCTTCGACCGGCCCAACGAGTACGTGGTGCTGCGCGGCGTCCGCAACGCCGTCACCTCGGCGCGCGTGCTCGGCACCGGCACCGCCGTGCGCCACGAACGCGTCGGCGGCCTCGGCGACGTGCCCGGCTGGGAGTACGTCCACCTGACCGACGACGACCTCGACCCGCTCTGCACCGTGCTCGTCCTGGAACTCGACGGCCCGCTCGACCTGTACCTGGCGCACACCCGCGACTGACGGGGGTGGCATGCGTTGCGCACATGACTGATGCATCAGTCAGAAGCGCAATGCCCGGTCTGGCTGCGGGATACCCGTACCCATGTTGTGCTCATCGCAACGCATGGGTACGGTGGCTCACCATGCAGTCAGAGCAGCGGGACGACGTCGCCGAACGCGTACGGAAGGTCATCACCGACGCCGGTGTGACCCAGCGCGAATTCGCGCGCCGGATCGTCATGGACCCCTCCAAGCTGTCCCGCTCCCTGGGCGGCACGCGCAGGTTCACCGCGGCCGAGCTGGCCCGCATCGCCGCCACCGGCGGGGTCGACGCGGGCTGGCTGCTCGGCACGGCACCCGCCGCGGTGCCCGCCCGTCGCCGACGCGCCACAGGCACCACCCTGGAGGGCGGCCGCCCGCTCCAGATCATCCGCGAGACCGTCCGCCTCATCGCCGAGCACGGCTTCCACGCCGTCCGCGTCCAGGACATCGCGGAGGCCTGCGACACCAGCACCGCCGCCATCCACTACCACTTCCCCGGCCGCGACGACCTGCTCGAAGCGGCCGTGCGCTGGTGCATGGACGAGGACACCGCACGGCGCGCCGCGCGTGTCGCCGACGCGGCCGACGCGGCGGAGGAGCTGCGCCAGCTCATCGAGCTCCAGATCCCGCGCACCCCGCAGCAGCGCTGGCAGTGGAGCGTCTGGCTCGACCTGTGGGCGGAGGCCGCCCGCTCCACCGCCGTGGGCCGGCTGCACGCCGACTACTACCGGCAGTGGCGCGGCACCGTCGCCGACGTCGTCCGGCGCGGCATCGCCGAGGGCGTGTTCCGCCTCGCCGACCCGGCGGCCGCGGCGCTGCGCCTGACCGCGCTGATCGACGGCCTCGCCACCCAGGTCCTCGCGGCCGACCCGGACGGCCCGGGGACGAGCCCCGACGACATGCACGAGGCCCTCGTCGCCTACGTCGACACCACGCTGACCGCGCACTGACCTTCCGTACGGACCGCAGGGACCGTACGACCCCGCCGTACCCGACACCCCACGTCATCCCACCCCACTCCACCCCGAGGGAGATCTCCGCATGCCCGTGAACGACAACGTGATCATCACCTGCGCCCTGACCGGCGCGGGCGACACCGTCCGCAAGAGCCCGCACGTACCCGTGACACCCGAGCAGATAGCCACCTCCGCGGTGGAGGCCGCAGAGGCCGGTGCCGCCGTCGTGCACATCCACGTCCGCGACCCCGAGACCGGCGACCCCTCGCGCGACCCGCGCCTGTACCGCGAGGTCGTCGAGCGCATCAAGGAGACCGGCACCGATGTCGTCATCAACCTGACGGCGGGCATGGGCGGCGACCTCGTCATCGACCCCGTCGACCCGCTGAAGGACCTCGGGGAGCTGCCCGGCACCGACCTCGTCGGCGGCCTCGACCGGCTCCCGCACGTCGAGGACCTGCTCCCCGACATCTGCACCCTGGACTGCGGCTCGCTCAACTTCGGCGACAACCTCTACATCTCCACCCCCGACATGCTCCGCCAGGGCGCCCGGCGCATCCAGGAGCTGGGCGTACGGCCCGAGCTGGAGATCTTCGACACCGGCCAGCTCTGGTTCGCCAAGCAGCTGCTCGCCGAGGGGCTGCTCGACAACCCCACCGTCTTCCAGCTCTGCATGGGCATCCCGTGGGGCGCGCCCGCCGACCCGGGCGTCCTCCAGTCCATGGTCAACATGCTCCCCGAAGGCGCCCAGTGGGCCAGCTTCGCGCTCGGCCGCATGCAGATGCCGTGGGTCGCCCAGTCCATCCTGCTCGGCGGGCAGGTCCGCGTGGGCCTGGAGGACAACCTCTACCTCGGCAAGGGCAACAAGGTCAGCAACGCGCAGCTCGTCGAGCGTGCGGTGCGGATCACGGAGAACCTCGGGTCGCGGGTCGCCACGCCGGACGAGGCCCGCCAGAAGCTGGGCCTGCGGCCGCGTTCGTAGGTAATCGCAGGTGGGGGACTGCGGGCCCGTCGTGGCTGGCCGCGCAGTTCCCCGCGCCCCTGAAGGGGCACTCCCCGCAGGTCCCTTCAGGGGATGACTCTCCCCCCGCAGCAACGATTGGAACCCAGACCCCCATGACCACCACCACCCCTGAAGAAGTCCGCCGCGTCGCCTGCATAGGCGCGGGCGTCATCGGCGGCGGCTGGGTCGCCCACTTCCTGGCCCGTGGCTACGACGTGACCGCCTGGGACCCGGCGCCCGACGCCGAGCAGAAGCTGCGCCGCCTGGTCGATGCCGCCTGGCCCGCGCTCACCCAGCTCGGGCTCGCCGACGGCGCGTCGCAGGACCGGCTGACCGTCACCGCGACCCTCGAAGAGGCCGTCGCCGACGCGCAGTTCGTGCAGGAGAGCGCCCCGGAGAAGCTGGAGCTCAAGCGCGACCTGCTGGCGAAGCTGGACGCCGCGACGCCCGCCGGGGTCGTCATCGCCTCCTCCACCTCCGGCTACCCGATGACGGACATGCAGACCGATGCGGCCACCCCCGGCCGTCTGGTCGTCGGGCACCCGTTCAACCCGCCGTACCTCATCCCGCTCGTCGAGGTCGTCGGCGGCGAGCGCACCGATGCCGAGGCGGTGGCGTGGGCCTCCCGGTTCTACGACGTCGCGGGCAAATCCGTGATCACCATGAAGAGCGAGGTGCCCGGCTTCATCGCCAACCGCCTCCAGGAAGCCCTGTGGCGCGAGGCCCTGCACATGGTCGCCAACGGCGAGGCCACGGTCCAGGAGATCGACGACTCCATCACCGAGGGCCCCGGCCTGCGCTGGGCGTTCATGGGCCCCATGCTCACCTTCGCGCTGGCCGGCGGCGAGGGCGGCATGGCCCACATGCTCGACCACTTCGGCCCCTCCCTGAAGTCGCCGTGGACGCGCCTGGAGGCCCCCGAACTCGACAAGAAGCTGTACGACGCGGTCGTCGCGGGCTGCGACGAGGAGGCGGACGGCCGCACCATCGCCGATCTCGTCGCCGAGCGCGACCAGGGCGTCATCGACGTCCTGCGCGCCACCGGACGCCTGAACGGGGGCACCAAGTGACCGACGCCCTGCCGCTGCTCCACCGCCAGGTCCGCCCCGAGTGGATCGACTACAACGGCCATATGAGCGAGGCGTTCTACGTCCTCGTCTTCGGCTACGCCACCGACGCCATGATGATCGAGACGGGCCTGCACGCGGGCTACCGCGAGTCCACCGGCTGCTCCCTCTACACGGTCGAGGCCCACATCCGGTACCTGAACGACGTCCCCGAGGGCGCCCACCTCGCCGTCCGCACCCGCATCCTGGGCGCGGACGCGAAGAAGGCGCGCTTCACGCACGAGATGTACGTGGTGGACGAGGCGGAAGCCGAACCGTCCACGGACGCGACCCCGGTGGCGACCACGGAACTCCTCGCCCTCCACGTCGACCAGAACGCGGGCCGCACGACGCCGTTCCCGGACGAGATCCGCGATCAGCTCACCGGCCTGACGGAGACAGCCCCGGACTGGGCGGGCCGCTCGATCGCCGAGGTACCCCGGGTCTCTTAGGGGCGCGGGGAACTGCGCGCCCAGCCACGACGAACCCGCACCTGGACGCCCCCGCACACGACACCCGCACCTCACCGCTCAAGAGGCCGATGCGCGGTCTCAGGCAACCGCAAGTAGACAACCGAAGAGACGACACACAGCACGGCCACGTACACGGGGAACAGCCCAGGAGACCCGATCTCCTTGAACAGGGTCCCCATGTACGGGGCCGTGCCCCCGAAGAGCGCGACGGTCAACGAGTACGGGAACCCGATCCCGGCCGCCCGGACCCGCGCGGGGAACACCTCCGCGTTCACCGCGGCCGAGATCGACGTGAACCCGGTGAGCACCACCATCCCCGCGCACTGCACGAGCAGCAGTGAACCGAACGACCCCGTGAGGGACTTGAGCAGCGGCACGCTGAGCACGGCGAAGCCGATGCCGAAGAAGAGCAGCAGCGGCCTGCGTCCGAACCGGTCGGAGAGCAGTCCGCCGAGCGGCTGGAGCAGCGCGAAGAACGCCAGCGAGATCGTGCCGGCGAGCAGCGCCTGACTCTTGCCGATGTCGGTGTTCAGCTCGGCGTACGTCGGCAGGTACGACGTCCACGTGTAGTACGCGAGCGTGCCGCCCGCCGTGATGCCGCAGATCAGCAGCGACTGGCGCGGATGGTGGCGCAGCGCGTCGAACAGGCCGGGCCGCTCGTCCTGTCCCTCGGACGCCCGGTGCGTCTCGTGCGCGCCCTGCCGGATCCAGAAGCCGACCAGGCTGAGCACCGCGCCGATCAGGAACGGCAGGCGCCAGCCCCAGCCGTCCATCTGGCCCTCGGTGAGCGTGGCGACAAGGAGCGCCGCGACACCGGACGCCGCGAGCTGGCCCGCGCTCGTGGAGACGTACTGGAAACTGGAGAAGAGCCCGCGCCGCCCGGGTCCCGCCGACTCCACGAGGAACGTCGTGGAGGCCGCGAACTCGCCGCCCACCGAGAGCCCTTGGAGCAGCCGCGCGGCGACCAGCACCACCGGGGCGAGCAGGCCCGCGGACGCGTACGTCGGGGTCAGGCCGACCAGCAGGCTGCTGCCGCCCATCAGCAGGATGGTGACGGTGAGCGCCGCCCGCCGGCCGCGCCGGTCGGCGACCGCGCCCATCAGCAGGCCGCCGACGGGCCGCATGAAGAAGCCCACCGCGAAGACGGCGAAGGTGGAGAGCAGCGGGACGAGGGAGTTGCCCGAGCCCTTGGGGAAGACCTGTCCCGCGATGTACGTCGCGAGGAACGTGTACGCGTACCAGTCGTACCACTCCACCGCGTTGCCCACCGACGCGGCGAGCAACTGCCGTACGGGGCGCCGCTCGTGGGCGGGGACGGTGGGGGCCACCTGCGCGTCGTGCTGTGTCATGATCACGACCTTCCCCGGTACGGCGGCGCCCCACACGTACCGTCCGTCAGGCGGACGGCACGCGCGGCGGCACCGGGGCCCGGCTCAGCCGGTCGTCGGACGGTAGGAGTACACCGCGGTCGTCACCAGGCACGGCGACGGCGGGACGACCTCGACGCGCAGCGTGCGGCGCTCGGAGTCGTAGTCCACGCCCTCCGTCTCGAAGCCGCCGGAGCAGATGCTGCGCTGCGGCGACGCGAAGAGGCTGGAGACGTGGCCGGTCACCGGCTTGCCGTCCAGCGGGCGCTCCAGGTCGACCTGGAGGACCGGGCGGTCCACGGGGAACAGCTCCTTGGACGCGTCGTTGGAGGCGCACACCAGCCGGGTGTCCGAGGCGAAGTCGCAGCCCTGGATGTCGCGCACCGGCTTGTCGAGCGAGATCTGCCCGGCCTGCGCGAGGGTGCCGCCGGCGGGCGGGGTCGAGGAGTTGAGCAGCGGGGCGGGGAAGACCTGGAGGCGGTTCTGGTCGCCCCACTCGCCCGAGACCAGCCACTGGGCGTCGGGCGAGACGGCGGCGAAGGAATTGTTCAGCTTCTCGCCCGCGTCCAGCGGATGCTCGTAGAGGTAGCGCTGCCCGCCGGGGGTGGTGACCGCGTACATCTTCGACTTCGCGTCGTCGCCGCCCTGGTAGGCGTCGAAGGTGTGGCCCTTCGCGATGTCCGGGTCGCCTATGTGCCCCCAGCCCTTGATGCGCAGGTCCAGCGGTATCGAGCCGAGCCCCCGGTACAGGAGCCCGCCGTCCGCGCGGCTGGCAAGACCCTGGCTGCCGGTGAGCGAGTTGACGTACGACGTGCCGGACTCCTGCCAGCCGCCGGGGGACCGGGGCGCGGCCGACGCGGCCGAGGCCGTCGTCAGGGCCAGGGAGACGGCGCCGAGCAGGGCGGCGGACGCCCTCAGTGATCTTTTCGGGCTCATCGGTGTGCGTACCTCCGTGGGGGATCGGGTCGCTGCGGCGCCATCGTACGTAACGTGGGCGGAGGCGATACATGGTCCGACAGAAGGTGGTTGAGGCGTGAGACTGGTCATTCTCGGCGGCGGTGGATTCCGCGTCCCGCTCGTGTACGGGGCGCTGCTCGGCGACCACGCGGAGGGCCGCGTCACGGAGGTCGTCCTGCACGACCTGGACGCGGCGCGGCTCGGCGCGATCGCCCGCGTCCTCGCCGAACAGGCCGACGGCGTGCCCGACGCGCCCTCGGTCACCGCCACCACCGATCTCGACGAGGCGCTGCGCGGCGCCGACTTCGTGTTCTCCGCGATCCGCGTGGGAGGCCTGGAGGGCCGGGCCGCCGACGAGCGCGTCGCACTCGCCGAGGACGTGCTCGGCCAGGAGACGGTCGGCGCGGGCGGCATCGCGTACGGCCTGCGGACGGTGCCCGTCGCCGTCGACATCGCGCGCCGGGTCAGGGAACTCGCCCCGGACGCCTGGGTCATCAACTTCACCAACCCCGCGGGCCTGGTCACCGAGGCCATGTCCCGGCACATCGGCGACCGCGTCATCGGCATCTGCGACTCGCCCGTCGGCCTCGGCCGCCGGGTCGCGCGGGTGCTCGGCGGCGACCCCGACGACGCGTTCATCGACTACGTGGGCCTCAACCACCTCGGCTGGCTGCGCGGCCTGCGCATCGCGGGCCGCGACGAACTGCCGCGCCTGCTCGCCGACCCGGAACTCCTCGGCTCCTTCGAGGAGGGCAGGCTCTTCGGCGCCGACTGGCTCAGGTCGCTGGGCGCGATCCCCAACGAATACCTGCACTATTACTACTTCAACCGCGAGGCCGTCCGCGCCTACCAGGAGGCCGAGCAGACCCGCGGCGCCTTCCTCCGCGACCAACAGGCGGGCTTCTACGCCGAGATGGCCGGCGCCGAAGCCCCCGCGCTCAAGACCTGGGACGACACCAGGGCCGAGCGCGAGGCGACGTACATGGCGGAGAACAGGGAGGCGTCGGGCGCGGGGGAGCGGGCCGCGGAGGACCTCGAATCGGGCGGGTACGAGAAGGTCGCCCTGGCCCTGATGCGGGCCATCGCCCGCGACGAGCGGGCCACGCTGATCCTCAACGTCCGCAACGGCACGACGCTTTCCGCCCTGGACGCGGACGCCGTCATCGAGGTCCCGTGCTCGGTGGACGCCAACGGCGCGCACCCGCTGTCGGTCAGCCCGCTGCCCGGCCACGCCACCGGCCTGGTCTGCGCGGTCAAGGCCGTCGAGCGCGAGGTGCTCGCGGCGGCGGACAGCGGCTCGCTGGCCACCGCGGTCAAGGCGTTCGCGCTGCACCCGCTCGTCGACTCGGTGACGGTGGCGCGCCGTCTCGCGGAGGGGTACCGGGGGGTGCATCCCGGTCTGGCGTACCTGAGATGATCACGACATGAGTCCCGTCGTCTCCATCGGTGCCGCGGCCCGCCGCCCCTGCACGCTCGTCGTGTGCAGGGGCTGCTGCTGCGGCGACGCGCGCAAGAACCCCGGCATCGACCACGTCTGGCAACTGGAGCGGCTGCGCTCGGCGGCGGCCGCGTCGAGGGGCCGGTTCGCGGTGCGCACGAGCGACTGCCTCGGGCCGTGCGGGCAGGCCAACATCGTGGTGGTCCAGCCGTCCCACGAGGGCCGCAGGCGAGGCGGCCGCCCGGCCTGGGTCGGCTTCGTCACGGACGACGAGTCCCTGGAGGGGATACTCGCGTGGGCCGAGGCGGGCGGGCCGGGCCTGGCGAAGCCGTCACCGATGCTGGAACTCCAACTGGTGGACCCGCGGGCGACGACCTGAGCGCAGGAGCGCGGGGAACCGCGCGAGCGGCCACGGACGGCCCGCAGGAGCGCACCGGCCCCGGCGCACGCTCACTCGGCGAGCACCTGGTCCACGAAGCCCCGCAGGTTCCGGGCGGTCCGCTCGTTCTGTTCCTCCAGTGTCAGGCTCTCCTCGAACCGCCGCGCCAGGAGACGACATAGCCGCGGTCCGGCGCCTTCGGGTCGCGCCAGCCGAGGAAGTCCAGGTCGGACCAGGGGGTGTCGGCGAAGCCCGCGGGGAGGGTGAGCCTGCGGGCCTCGCCCTTCGAACAGTTCACGAAGGACGCGCGGATCTCGTTCTCACTCACGGGCCGCATGATCCTGAAGCTGTCAACGGCCCGCCGCGACCGTCCGCTCAGCTGTCCCCGGTGACCGCGGGCCCTGGCGTGCGCGCCGCACGGAACTGCGTGGTCCGCCGCAGCCGGAAGCCGAGCGACTCATAGAGGCGGATGGCCCCGGTGTTCCGCGCCGCCGTGTGCAGGAACGGGGTCTCGCCGCGCTCCCTGATGCCGTGCGCGACGGCGAGGATCAGCCGGGTCGCCAAGCCGTGCCCCCGGTACGCCGGGTCGGTGCAGACCGCGCTGATCTCGGTCCAGCCCGGCGGGTGCAGCCGCTCCCCGGCCATCGCGACGAGCGCGCCCCCACGCCGTATGCCCAGATAGGTGCCGAGCTCGACGGTCCGGGGCAGGAACGGTCCCGGCTGCGTGCGGGCGACCAGGTCGAGCATCTCGGGCACGTCGGCGGGCCCGAGCCGCACGGCCTCCGGGTCCGGCGCGGCGGCGATCCCGTCGTCCACGAGTTGCACGCCGTCCAGCGAGAAGGTCAGCTCCCAGCCTTCGGGCGGTGCCACCGTGGTCCCTGGCAGCGGCACCTCGGTGCCGGGACCGGCGAGCGCGGCCAGGTCCGCCCAGTCCGCTTCCCCCGGGTCGTCGGGCAACGCGAGCCACGGGGACACGTCGAGCGGATAGCGCGCCACTCGCCCGCGCCACTCGGCGAGGTGCGCGTGCGGCCCGGTGAGCGAGGCGTAGGCGGGGTTGTCCAGGGGGTGCGGGGCGTGGTCGCGCGGCTGGGCCGAGAGCTCCGGCTCCGGGAGGACCCGGGTCATGCGGCCACCTCGATCACGATCTTGCCGAGGGCGTGGCCTTCCTCGACGGCGCGCAGCGCCTCGTCCGCGCGGTCGAGCGGGTACGTCGCCGTCACGTGCGGGCGCAGCACGCCCGCCACGGCGAGCAGCGCGACCTCGTCGAGGACCTCGGCGGTGCGGGCCCGGTCGACCGGGGCGCCGCCGAGCTCGGTGACGGTCTCCTTGGCGGCCGCGGTGATCAGCCGGGCGCGGTCGTCGAGCAGCCCGGCGACCTCCGCCAGGTCCGGCCCGCCGACCAGGTCGAAGACGGCGTCGACGCGGTGGTCCGGCGCCGACTCCCTGATCCGCTCGGCCAGTTGGGGCCCGCGCGCCACGTGGACCGCGCCGAGCGACTCGACGAACTCCTTCTTGCCCGCGCTCGCCGTGCCGATCACGCGCAGCCCGAAGTGCACGGCTATCTGCGTCGCGGCCACCCCGACACCGCCCCCGGCGCCGGTGATCAGCAGCGTCGAGCCCGCGGGCAGATCGAGCTGCCGCAGACCGTCGTACGCGGTGGCCGCCGCGACGGGCAGCGTGGCCGCGTCGGGGTAGGAGAGGGTGTCCGGCTTGTGCGCGGCGATGGCGGCGGGGACCAGCGTGTACTGGGCGTAACCGCCGGTGACCGGGTTGCCGAAGACCGGGTCGCCGACCGCGAACCCCTCGACCCCGGGGCCGACGCGCTCCACGACGCCCGCGACCTCGCTGCCCAGGACCTCGGGCCCGGACAGCGCCCCCTGTCCGGGCCGCCGCTTGCCCGCGCGCAGCTTCCAGTCGACCGGGTTGACGCCCGCCGCGCGCACCGCGACGAGCAGTTGCCCCGGTCCGGGCTCCGGCTGCGGCAGGTCGAGGAAGGTCTCCACCTCGGGACCGCCGTGCTCGGTGAATGCGTATGCCTTGGGCATCTGGACTCCCTCATCTCGATCACTTCGAGCTCGCGTCGATCGCACGCCGATCGGCTGCCTCTAGGCACGACCACCAAGATCGCCCGACTATTCCCGCGGTGACGGAGCGTTCACGAGGCCGCAACGCGTTCACGAGGCCGCAACGCGTGCACGTTGACGAAGTCGCAACACGTTCACGAGGCCGCAACGCGTTCACGTTCACGAAGCCGCGACGCCCTCGTGGGGCAGGGACGCGCAGAAATTGAACGGTCGTAAAAGTTTTGCCGGACCGACCTCTTGACCTTCACCGTTCAACCAATCAACACTCAGGCCCCGTAGACCCGCACTGGCGCGGATGGCGCATTCAGATCTTGGCGTCGCCGACCAGTCCGGCATGCCCAAGAGCCGCGTTCCGGAGGTCAATTCGCCATGCCCGCCACCACTCGTCGTGAACTTCTGAAGCAACTGGGCGGCACCGCTGCCGCCTTCGCCTTCGTCGCCGCCGCGGGCCCGCTCGCGGCGGCCGCACCCGCCGCCGCGGCCCCGTCCGGGAGCCCCGCGACCGGCGCGGCGAAGGCGGGACCGCGCGTGCGCGAGCTGCTCGCCCGCCTCACGCTCGACGAGAAGATCAGCCTCGTGCACGGCGCCGCCGACCCGCGCAGACTGGGCCAGGCCGGCTATCTGCCGGGCGTCGCCCGCCTCGGCATCCCCGAGCTGCGCCTGACCGACGGCCCCGCGGGCGTCAACGTCGCCGCGTCGGCGACCGGACTCCCGCCCGTCTCCACCCTCGGCGCCGCCTTCAACCCCGGGCTCGCCCGCGAGTACGGCGCGGTGATGGGCCGCGAGGGCCGCACCCTCGGCATGGACGTGCTGCTCGCCCCGCAGATCGAGCTCTCCCGGACCCCGTTCTTCAGCCGCAACAAGGACCAGTCAGGCGAGGACCCGTACCTGAACGCGCTCATCGGCGAGGCCCAGGTCGAGGGCGTACAGGCACAGGGCATGCTCGCGCAGGCCAAGCACTTCCTCGCCAACAACCAGCGCCTGCACGAGTTCGACCGCGAACACCCGGAGAATTCCTACGACTTCGTGGTCGACGAGCGCACCCTGCACGAGCTCTACCTGCCCGCCTTCGAAGCCGTCGTCCGCGCGGGCTGCGCCTCGGTGATGTCCGCCTACAACCACCTCAACGGCCCCTGGAACAGCGAGAACCACCGGGTCCTCACCGAGATCCTGCGCGGTGAACTCGGCTTCGAGGGCTTCGTCACCTCCGACTGGGGTTCCACCCACTCCACCGCCGCGCTCCAGGCGGGCCTCGACATGCAGATGTGGGACGGCTCGTACTTCGGCGAGCCCCTGAAGAAGGCCATCGAGGACGGCTCCATCCCTGTCGGGGCCCTGGACACGGCGGTCGCGCGGATCCTCGGCCGGTACGACGCGTTCGGCATGCTCGACGGCAGCCGCGTGCCCGCCCGCAAGCGGATCGACGTCGAGGCGGGCGCCCGCGTCGCCCGCGAGGTCGCCGTCCAGGGCGCCGTGCTGCTCACCAACGACGGCGGACTCCCGCTCTCCGGCGCGGCCCTGCGCAGCCTCGCCCTCATCGGCCCGACCGCGGGCCAGGTCGCCGTCTCGGTCTCCGGCGAGCGCGCGTACGGCTTCGAGGACCGCATGGTCAGCCCCCTGGACGCGCTGCGCCGCACGACGGGCCGCAAGATCGCGTACGAGGTGGGCGTCGACCTCACCGGCACGGCCGTGCCCGCCTCCGCGTTCCCCGACGGCCTGGTCCGCACCGGCCACGGCACCGACGACAACATCGACTTCACCGGTGACGAGGCCCTGCCCATGGGGGCGAGCGCCACCTGGACCGGCACCTTCGTGCCGCCCGCCACGGGGGAGTACGCGCTGAACATCCAGGGCTGGGGCGCGGCCGTCTCGCTGAGCCTGGACGGCGACGAGCTGGCGACCGCGTCCGGCGTACGTGACGCCTTCACGCGCAAGTGGTCCTCGATCGTGCCCACCACGGACGGCCTCGACAACGGCAGGGCGGCGCCGGTGAAGCTCACCGGCGGCCGCTCGTACGCCGTGGTGGTCAAGGCCACCGGGTGGGACGAGCGCGTCGTCGAACGCGCCCCCGTCCAGGTCAGGTTCGCCTGGGTCACACCGCGGCAGCGGACCGCGCACATCGAGGCCGCGGTCCGCCTCGCCCGGCGCGTGCACACGCCCGTCGTCTTCGCCTACAACGGCGAGGGCGGCGCGCTCGGCGGCAGCGGCGACCTCACCACGCTCGCCCTGCCCGTCCACCAGGACGAACTGATCGCCGCCGTCGCGGCCGCCAACCGGCGCACCGTCGTCGTGCTCAACACCGGCGGGCCCGTCACGATGCCGTGGCGCCGGGCCGTCCGCACGGTCCTGCACGCCGGATACGTCGGCCAGGAAGGCGGCTGGTCCACCGCCGACCTGCTCACCGGGCGCGCCAACCCCGGCGGCAAGTCCGTCGTCACCTGGCCGAAGAAGGAGTCCGACCACCCGGCGCTGGACCCCGCGCACCCCGAGCGCTACTACGGGGTCGACGGCAAGGTCACCTACAGCGAGGGCGTCTTCACCGGCTACCGGGGCTTCGACAAGGCGGGCACCACACCGCTCTTCCCCTTCGGACACGGCCTGTCCTACACGGAGTTCGGCTACTCCGGGCTCTCCGTGCGGCGCGCGGGCCAGGGCTACGAGGTGTCGTTCACGGTGACCAACCGCGGACACCGCACCGGCGCCGAGGTGCCACAGGTGTACGTCGGACCGCCCCGGCACGCCGGCGTGGAACTGCCGGTGCGCACCCTCGCCGCCTTCGAACGCGTGGAGCTGCGTCCCGGCCGCTCCCGCCGGATCACGCTGCGCGTCGCCGAGCGGCAGCTCTCCTACTGGGACACCGGGCGGGGCCGCTGGGTGCGCCCCGAGGGCAGGCGCGCGGTGTACGTCGGGTCGTCCTCGCGCGACATCCGGCTGACCGGCGGCGCGCACTAGGGTCTTTCGTTTGGATCAGGCCGGCTCCGCGAGGCCCGTGCCGTCCACGGTGACCGCACGGGCGAGGCGGTCCAGATGGGCCCGGTACAGCTCCATGAAGTCCAGGCGGCCCCCGGTGAACGCCCACTGGATCTGGAGGCCGTCCGAGACCGCGAGGATCTCGCGGGCCACCAGGGCGGGATCGGTACCGGGCCGCAACCGGCCCGCGGCCAGGGAACGCCGCAGCGCGTCGGCGATGACACCGGCCACCCGTTCGTAGCGCTCGGTGAAGTAGGCGTGCGCCGGATGGGCGGGGTCGCCCGCCTCCGCGGAGAGGCGGGTGTAGAGCTGGATCAGGCCCGGCTGGGTGAGGTTGTACTCCGCGAGGGCGAGGATCGCGCGGAACAGTTCGCGCACGTCCTCGCCCCGCACGGCGTCCTGGAGCGGCCCGAACGTACGGGCCGTGCGCTCCTCCCGGGCCTGGAGGACCGCCATCAGCAGCCGCTCCTTGGAGCCGAAGTGGTGCGCGATCACCGGCGCGGACGTGCCCGCGTCGGCCGCGATCCTGGCGAGCGAGGCGTTCAGATAGCCCGCCTGCGCGAAACGGCCGAGGGCCGCCTCCACGATGGCGGCCCTGCGCGGATCGGCGGCGGCGTACCGCCGCCCCGCCGCTGGGGTCACAGCCCCACCGCCCCGTCGATCCGCTCACGGAGCAGATCGGCGTGGCCGTTGTGGCGCGCGTACTCCTGGATCACGTGGATGAGCACCCAGCGCAGCGACACCGTGCCGCGCCAGGGGCTGTCGCCCTCGATGTCCAGGTGCGGGGCGTCGGCCACGAAGCGTTCGGCGAACGCGACCTCGTCCTGCCAGGCCCGCCAGGCCGCGGCGACGGTCTCCGGCCCCGGGTCGGGCTCCGCGCCGTCGATGTCGTTGTCCGGGTTGTCCGGCGTCGGATAGAGCGGCTCCACACCGAGCCCCGCCAGATCGCGGCGGAACCAGCGGCGTTCCATGTCGGTGACGTGCCGGACGAGACCGAGCAGGGAGAGGGCGGACGGCTCCGCCGACCGCACGCCCATTTCCTTGGTGAGCCCCGTGCACTTCAGCTTCAGGGTGGCGCGCTGGATGGCCAACTGGTCCGTGAGCAGCGTGCGTTCGTCCCCGGTGCTCGGACCCTGGTAGCGGGTGTCCGACGCGGCGTCGGTGAAGAAGGTGATGCGTCTCTGGGAAGCGCTCATGCCCCCATCATCACCCGCGGACCTCAGCCGCGGGCGTGCAGACCCCGGTAGAGCGCGCCGACCAGATGGACGCTGCGCAGGTCCTCGCCGGAGGTCCCGCCGCCCATCCGGTTCATGACGTACGCGTACGCCACGCCGTTCTCCGGGTCGGCGAAGGTGTAGGAGCCGCCCATGCCGCCGTGCCCGAACGCGCGTGGGTTGGAGCCCGCCTGGCCGTACTGGTTGAGCATGTAGCCGAGCGCCCAGGGCCAGTCCTCGCCGAACGGGGTGAGGCCCCGCAGCACCAGGTCCGGTTCCTCCGGTTCGCTCTGCCGGGTCCGCAGCCGCTCCAGCGTGTCCGCGCCGAGCAGCCGCCCCGCCGCCAGCTCGCCGTAGACCGTGGCGAGTCCACGCGCGGTGGCGTGCGCGTTGACCGAGGGGATCTCCGCCGCGCGGTAGGCCGGACCGTTCACGTCACTGATCGGCAGATAGCGCATGGCCAGCGTGACGGCCGCCATCGGATGGTCGTCGATCCCGCGCATCGGCGGCTCGGGTGCGCCGAACGGCTGGTCGACCAGGGCCTGTTCGGTCGCGGGAGCGGGCGTGCCGAGCGCGGGTGCCAGGTCCGCGCACCGCCCGTGCTCGCTCTCGGGCGTACCGATGTGCACGTCGGCGCCGAGCGGTCCCGTCACCTCGGTACGCAGGAACGTGCCGAGCGAGACGCCCGTGATGCGCCGCACGACTTCGCCGACCAGGAACCCGAACGTCACCGCGTGGTAGCCCTGCCTGCTGCCCGGCTTCCACCACGGCGCCGTCGACGCGAGCGCGTCGGTCACCCGCTCCCAGTCGTGCAGGGCGCCTGGCCGCAGTGGTTCGCCCGGCGCGATGAGCCCGGCGCGGTGGCTGAGCAGCCAGCGCACCGGGATGTCCTCCTTGCCCTCGCGCGCGAACTCGGGCCAGTACCGGGCGACCGGCGCGTCCAGGTCCAACTCGCCCCGTTCTACCAGGAGATGGGCGCAGAGCGCCGTCATCCCCTTGGTCACGGAGTAGACGTTGACGAGCGTGTCGCGCCGCCACGGGCGGGTGCCCGTCAGGTCCGCGTCACCGGCCCACAGGTCGACGGCGAACTCGCCGTCGACGACGGCGGCGACCGACGCCCCGAGGTCGTCCCGCTCGGCGAAGTTCCGCTCGAATTCCTCCCGCACCTCGGCGAACTCGGGGGCGCAGGTGCCGTGGACGTGCAGGGTCATGGGTTCTCCTCAGGACGTAAGGAGGTGCCGGGGACAGCCATCGTCGCGCATGGTTGTCCCCGACACCTAGTCCCGCGTCAGCGCGACCGGCGCATCACAGCCAGCTGTGGTAGCGGCGGATGTACCAGGTCTTCACGCCCTGCGTCAGCGCGCAGTACGCCAGGAGCGTCCCGATCAGCCACGGGAAGTAGCTCATCGGCAGCGGCTGGAGCGAGAGCGCGGACGCCAGCGGGGAGAATGGCAGCCACAGGCCGAGCAGCATGATCGAGCCCGTCATCACCAGGACCGGCAGGGAGGCCCGCGACTGGATGAACGGGATCTTCTGCGTACGGATCATGTGCACGATCAGCGTCTGCGAGAGCAGGCCCTCGACGAACCAGCCGGAGTGGAACAGGGTCTGCTCGCCGACGGTGTTGGCCGAGAAGACGTGCCACATCACCAGGAACGTGGTGATGTCGAAGATCGAGCTGATCGGCCCGATCCGGATCATGAACCGGCCGATGTCCTTCGCGTCCCACTTGCGCGGCTTGCGGAGGTACTCCTTGTCCATCCGGTCCCAGGGGATGGAGAGTTGGCTTATGTCGTAGCAGAGGTTCTGCACGAGCAGCTGGATGGCGAGCATCGGCTGGAAGGGCAGGAACGCCGAGGCGACCAGGACCGAGAAGACGTTGCCGAAGTTCGACGACGCGGTCATCTTGATGTACTTGATGGTGTTGCCGAAGGTCTGACGGCCCATCAACACGCCCTGCTCAAGGACCATCAGGTCCTTCTTGAGCAGGATGATGTCGGCGGACTCCTTGGCGATGTCCACCGCCGTGTCGACGGAGACGCCCACGTCGGCCTCGCGCAGCGCCGCCGCGTCGTTGATGCCGTCCCCGAGGAACCCGACCGTGTGCCCGTCGGCCTTCAGGGCACGTACGATCCGGGCCTTCTGGACCGGGTTGACCTTGGCGAACACCGTGGTCGTACGCGCCAGTTCGATGAGCTCGACGTCGTCGACCAGGTCGACGGTGGCGCCGGTGATCAGCTCGCCGGCGTCCAGGCCGACGTCCGCGCAGACCCGCGCGGCCACCAGTTCGTTGTCGCCGGTGACGACCTTGACGGCGACACCGTTCTCGGCGAGCGCGCGCAGGGCGTCCGCCGCGTCCTTCTTCGGCGGGTCGAGGAAGGCGAGGAAGCCGACGAGGGTGAGCTCCGACTCGTCCGCCACCCCGTAGGTGTCCCGGGCGTTCGGCATGGTGCGGGTCGCCACGGCGAGCACCCGCAGCCCCTCGCGGTTGTGCCGCTCGCTGACGGACGTCACGTGGGCCCGCAGTTGGTCGGTCAGCTCGACGCGCACGCCGCGGTCCGTCATGTGGGTGCACAGGCCGAGGACCTCCTCGACCGCGCCCTTGGTGACCATGACGTGCTCGGGGCGGCCCACGTCGCCGAGCAGGCCGTTGCGGTTCAGGACCACGGACATCCGCCGCCGTGCGAAGTCGAAGGGGATCTCGTCGACCATCGTGTAGCGCGTGTCGACGACAACCTCCTCGGCCTCGTCCACCCGGTCGACGACCGCCTGGTCCATGAGGTTGCGCAGGCCCGTCTGGAAGTGCGAGTTGAGGTAGGCGTACTCCAGGACCTCGGCGTCCTCGTGGCCGTGCACGTCGAGGTAGCGGTCCAGGACGATGCGGTCCTCGGTGAGCGTGCCGGTCTTGTCCGTGCACAGCACGTCCATCGCGCCCAGGTTCTGGATCGCGTTGAGCTGCTTGACGACCACCTTGTGCCGGGACATCGCGACGGCGCCGCGTGCCAGGTTGGCGGAGACCACCATCGGCAGCATCTCCGGGGTGAGGCCGACCGCCACGGAGATCGCGAACAGCAGCGCCTCGTTCCAGTCGCCCTTGGTGAAGCCGTTGACGGCGAGCACGATCGGGACCATCACCAGCATGAAGCGGATGAGCAGGAAGCTGACGCGCTTCACGCCCAGGTCGAAGCTGGTCTGCGGACGGTCGCCGACCAGGGCGCCCGCCATCGAGCCGAAGTAGGTGTCGGTGCCGGTGGCGACGACCACGCCGGTGGCCGTGCCCGAGGTGACCGAGGTGCCCATCAGGCAGAGGTTGTCGGCCTCGACGGGATCGGTGGTGGACTTCTGGCCGTAGTCGTGGCCCCGGGTGTCGGCCTTCGCGACCGGCAGTGACTCGCCGGACAGCGCGGCCTGGCTGACCATCAGGTCCTTGGCGGTGAGCAGCCGCAGATCGGCGGGGACCATGTCACCGGCCGCGAGCCGCACGATGTCGCCGGGGACCACGTCCTCCATCGGCACCTCTTCGGTGGCCGCGGTCTCGCTCCAGCGGCGCCGCACCGCGCAAGTCGTGGTGACCAGGGCCTTGAGCGCCTGGGCCGACCTGGTGGAGCGGAACTCCTGCCAGAACCGCAGCAGGCCGCTGATCAGCACCATCGCGGAGAGGATGAGGACACCGGGGTCGGCGGGGTCCTGCCAGAACATGACGGCGGCCAGGACGACGAGGACGCCGATGAAGGGGTTCCAGAAGGACTTGGCGAGCTGCCACGACCAGTGCGGCGTCCGCTCGTGGGCGACGACGTTGGCGCCGTGCCGCTCCAGACGATCGAGGACCTGGTCCTGGCGCAGTCCACGGGTGCTCGCGGCGAGTTCGCGCAGGACGTCGCGGGCGGGGCTCGCGCTGAGGTCGGCGAGGCGGGCGCCGACCTCACGGGTGCGGCTCTCCAGCTCGGCGGCCTTGCGCTCGCGGCGGCCGCCGGGGGTACGGGGGTTGGGGTTCTCGCCTGGCGGGGCCAGGCGTACCTGGGGAATCAGCTTGTTCATGGCAGACCTCCCTCCGCGCGGGGGCATGGCGAAGCAGGCCCGTGCACGAGGACGTAATGGTGTGAATGGTGTGTGAAAGAAACCTTGAGGACGCCGACGGAGAAAAGCCGTCGGCGCGGCAAGGCGCGGGAGCGCGGCGAAACGGTAAAAGCGCTGCGCAAAAGCGGAAACCGAAGCGGAGAACGGCCTCGGGAGCGGCGGCGGGCGGCCTCGGAACCGGAGGCGGCGGCGCGCGGGCCACGACATCGGAAGTGGCGGAACGCTACTCCGCAATCATGAGTGGCGGAACGCTACTTGGGAAGCGGTCCGGCGTGGCCTCAGAGAAGGTCACCGCTGACGCAAGGACTTCCTTCGGGACTCATCCCGAACACCTCCTTGCGCTCGCGGGACGGAGAAATTCGCGCCACAGGAGGGCGCACCGCCAAGTGAGTCATGCCTATTCCGCTATGTCAAATGATGGGACTTAGGTCCCCAATGCCCGGGACTTGTGTCCTGCCCGTCGGAGGTTGGACTTCTCTTCACACACCCGTCACGGACCCTTCCGTATCCCTTGCTCCCCTTGGCACACTTCACCCCGCTCGCGTCCCCCACACAACACGAGGTCCGAATACACATGCCTGAACTCAATCGGCGCCGCTTCATGCAGCTGGCCGGCGGCACCGCGACGTTCGCCATGCTCAACCAGAGCATCGCCCGCGCCGCGTCCCTGCCCGCCCGGCGCGCCACCGGCACCATCAAGGACGTCGAGCACGTCGTGGTGCTCATGCAGGAGAACAGGTCCTTCGACCACTACTTCGGCACGATGAAGGGCGTACGCGGCTTCGGCGACCCGCGCCCGGTGACCCTGCCCAGCGGCAAGCCGGTCTGGCACCAGACGGGCGGCGGCAAGGAGGTGCTGCCCTTCCACCCGGACGCGGAGGACCTGGGCATGCAGTTCATCGCGGGCCTCGACCACGACTGGGCGGGCGGCCACAGCGCCTTCAGCAGCGGCAAGTACGACAACTGGATCCCCGCGAAGTCCGAGCGGACCATGGCGTACCTGAAGCGGGACGACATCCCCTTCCACTACGCGCTCGCCGACGCGTTCACGGTCTGCGACGACTACCACTGCTCGTTCCTGGGTGCCACCGACCCCAACCGCTACTACATGCTCACGGGCCACGTCGGCAACGACGGCAAGGGCGGCGGCCCGGTCCTCGGCAACCAGGAGGCGGGCTACGACTGGACGACGTACGCCGAGCGCCTGGAGCAGGCGGGCGTCTCCTGGAAGGTCTACCAGGACATCGGCGACGGCCTGGACGCGGCCGGGCACTGGGGCTGGATCGACGACGCCTACCGCGGCAACTACGGCGACAACTCGCTCCTGTACTTCAACAAGTACCGCAACGCCAAGCCCGGCGACCCGCTCTTCGAGAAGGCCCGCACCGGCACCAACGCCAAGGCGGGCGACGGCTACTTCGACCTGCTCAAGGCCGACGTGAAGGCCGGCAAGCTCCCGCAGGTCTCCTACATCGCCGCCCCCGAGGCGTTCTGCGAGCACCCCAACTGGCCGGTGAACTACGGCGCCTGGTACATCTCCCAGGTCCTCGACGCGCTCACCTCCAACCCCGAGGTGTGGGCCAAGACGGCGCTCTTCATCACCTACGACGAGAACGACGGCTACTTCGACCACGTCGTCCCGCCGTACGTCCCCAAGGACGCCAACCAGGGCAAGTCGACCGTCGACACGAAGCTCGACTACTTCCCCGGCAGCGCGGGCTACGCGGCCGGGCACTACGGCCTCGGCCAGCGCGTCCCGATGATCGTCGTCTCCCCGTGGAGCACCGGCGGCTACGTGAACTCCGAGGTCTTCGACCACACGTCGATCATCCGGTTCATGGAGAACCGATTCGGCGTCAAGGAGCCCAACATCTCGCCGTGGCGCCGCGCCATCTGCGGCGACCTCACCTCCGCCTTCGACTTCGGCGGCAAGGACACCGACCCCGCGGACCTGCCGGACACCGCGGCCTACGAGCCGCCGGACCACGAGCGCCACCCCGACTACCTGCCCAAGGCGCCCGCGAGCCCGGTGCTGCCCAAGCAGGAGCGCGGCTCCCGGCCCGCCCGTCCGCTGCCCTACGCCCCGCTCGTGGACGGCGCGGCCGACCCGGCTGCGGGCAAGTTCACGCTCACCTTCGGCGGCGGCGCCTCGGCAGGCGTCTGCTTCCACGTCCGCTCGGGCAACCGCACCGACGGCCCCTGGACGTACACCACGGAGGCGGGCAAGACCGTCGCCGACACCTGGAACTCGGCGTACTCCAAGGACGTCTACGACCTCTCCGTCTTCGGCCCGAACGGCTTCCTGCGCACCTTCAAGGGACCCGGCAAGAAGGCGGGCCCCGAGGTGACCGCGCGCCACGACAAGGCCTCGGGCAACCTCAAGCTCACGCTGAAGAACGCCGGCACCGCCGACGTGAACCTCACGGTGACCAACGCCTACGGTGGCAAGGGCCAGACGTTCAAGGTCAAGGCGGGCGCCTCCGTCGACCACACCGTCGACCTGCGCGCGAGCAAGCGCTGGTACGACGTCAGCGTGAAGTCCGACGCGGACGCCGGCTTCCTGCGGCGGCTCGCGGGCCACGTGGAGACCGGCAGGGCGGGCGTCAGCGACCCGGCGATCATCACCGGCTGACGCCCCGTCGGCGGGGGCTCCGGCGACGGGCTCCCGCGAACGGCTCCGGCAGGGGGCTCCGGCAGGGAAAAGGAGCGGCCTTCGCGCAGCGCCCCGGATAGCATCCGGAGGCATGACGAATGCCGCTCCCCGTCCTTCCGGGGCCCCCGACAAGCCCGTCCTCGACGGGCTCGAAGCGAAATGGTCGAGGCGCTGGGAAGAGTCGGGCGTATTCGCCTTCGACCGGACGAGGACCCGGGACGAGGTCTTCTCCATCGACACCCCGCCGCCCACCGTCAGCGGCTCGCTGCACGTCGGCCACGTCTTCTCGTACACGCACACCGACACCGTCGCCCGCTACCAGCGCATGCGCGGCAAGGCGGTCTTCTACCCCATGGGGTGGGACGACAACGGCCTGCCGACCGAGCGCCGCGTCCAGAACCACTTCGGCGTCCGCTGCGACCCCGCGCTGCCCTACGACCCGGACTTCACGCCGCCCGAGAAGCCGGACAAGCGGCAACTGGCCGTCTCCCGGCGGAACTTCATCGAGCTGTGCGAGCGGCTCACCGCCGAGGACGAGAAGGTCTTCGAGGAGCTGTGGCGCGCGCTCGGCCTGTCCGTCGACTGGTCGCACGGCTACCAGACCATCGACGCGGACGCCCGTGCCACCTCGCAGCTCGCGTTCCTGGAGAACCTCGCGCGCGGTGAGGCCTATGTCGCCGAGGCGCCCACGCTGTGGGACGTCACCTTCCGTACGGCGGTCGCCCAGGCCGAACTGGAGGACAGGGAGCGGCCCGGCGAGTACCACAAGCTCCGCTTCCCGGCCGGGGACGGCCGCGAGGTCCTGATCGAGACCACCCGGCCCGAACTGCTGCCCGCCTGCGTCGCACTGGTCGCCCACCCCGACGACGAGCGCTACCAGGACCTGTTCGGCACGACGGTCCGCACCCCGCTCTTCGGCGTCGAGGTCCCCGTCGTGGCCCACCCTCTCGCGGAACCGGGCAAGGGCACCGGCATCGCGATGATCTGCACCTTCGGCGACACCACCGATGTGACGTGGTGGCGCGAACTGCGGCTCGACACGCGCCCGGTGATCGGCTGGGACGGCCGGTTCCGCGCCGATCCGCCGCCCGGCGTCGAGTCGCCCGCGGCCCTCGCGGCGTACGCCGAGCTGGCGGGCGCCACCGCGTACACCGCACGGGAGCGCGTCGTCGAGCTGCTGCGCGAGAGCGGCGACCTCGTGGGCGAGCCACGGGCCGTCACGCACGCGGTGAAGTTCTTCGAGAAGGGCGACAAGCCCCTGGAGATCGTCACCACCCGGCAGTGGTACGTCCGCAACGGCGGCAGGGACACCGCCCTGCGCGACCGACTCCTCGCCCGGGGCGCGGAGTTGACCTGGCACCCGCCGCACATGCGGGTCCGCTACGAGAACTGGGTCGGCGGCCTCAACGGCGACTGGCTCATCAGCCGCCAGCGCTTCTTCGGCGTCCCGATCCCCGTCTGGTACCCGCTGGACGGCGAAGGGCGGCCCGACCACGACCACCCGATCGTCCCCGACCGCTCGGCGCTGCCCGTCGACCCGAGCGCCGAGACACCGCCCGGGTACACGGCGGACCGGCGCGGCGAGCCGCACGGCTTCATCGGCGACCCGGACGTCATGGACACCTGGGCGACCTCGTCGCTCACCCCGCAGATCGCCGGGAAGTGGCTCTCCGACCCCGATCTGTTCGCCCGGGTCTTCCCCATGGACCTGCGCCCCCAGTCCCACGAGATCATCCGCACCTGGCTGTTCGCCACGGTCCTGCGGGCCCACACCGGCCACGACGCGCTGCCCTGGCGGCACGCGTCGATCTCCGGCTGGATCCTCGACCCGGACCGCAAGAAGATGTCGAAGTCCCGGGGCAACGTGGTCACCCCGGGCCACCTCCTGGCACAGCACGGCTCGGACGCGGTCCGCTACTGGGCGGCGAGCGGTCGCCCCGGCACGGACACGGCGTTCGACATCGGCCAGATGAAGATCGGCCGCCGTCTGGCCACGAAGCTGCTCAACGTCGGCAGGTTCGTGCTGAGCATCGGCGACGTCCCCGAGGACGCGGTCGCCACCGAGCCCCTCGACCGCGCGCTGCTCGCCGCGCTCGCGACGACCGTCGACGAGGCCACCGCGGCGTTCGACGCCTTCGACTACGCCCGCGCCCTGGAACGTACGGAACAGCTCTTCTGGCGCTTCTGCGACGACTACGTCGAACTGGTCAAGGCCCGTGCGTACGGCGACCACGGCGACGCGGCCGCCACGCGATCGGCACGGGCCGCCCTGCGCACGGCGCTCGACGTCCTGCTGCGCCTGTTCGCCCCCGTCCTGCCGTTCGTCACGGAGGAGGTCTGGTCGTGGTGGCGCGCGGGCTCGGTGCATCGCGCGGCGTGGCCGGACGCGTCCGCGCTGGGGGAACAGTCGGGCGACGCGGCGGTTTTGACCACGGCGTCGGAGGCCATCGCTGCGGTCCGCAGGGCCAAGTCGCAGGCACAGCTTTCGATGCGCGCGGACGTCGCGAAGGCGACGATCACGGCACCGCGCGCGGCCCTCGACCACTTCGCGGCGGCGGAGGCGGACGTGCGGGCGGCGGGAAGAGTCGGGACGGTGGAGGTTCGGGAGGGAGAGGGTCCCCTACGGGTCGAGGTGGCGTTCTGAGGAGGACGAGGGGAGCCCCTCCAGGGGCGCGGGGAACTGCGCGGCCAGCCACAACGCACCGGCAGGTATTCGCGAAGCGGTGGATTTCCAGCCATCCCGGCCGAGGTGAGTCGGACATCACACCTAGGTAAAAGCCAGTCGGATGGCCGATATCCGACGGGTAAGGTGCCCCGGGTGACAACGCATTCGAACATTCCTGCAGGCTGGCACCCGGACCCGCACGGCGTGGCCCAACTCCTGCGCTGGTGGGACGGTTCCCAGTGGACCGAGCACACCACTCCGGCCCAGCAGGCCCAGGCCCAGCAGGCCCCGGCCCAGGAGGTCCCGCAGCAGCAGGCCCAGTTCCAGGGCGGCCAATTCGGCCAGCCGCAGCAGGCGCCGCCGATGGCAGATCAGGCCAAGGTGCAGCGCCAGGTGCAGCACCAGGCCGGTGTCGCGCCGGCCGCGCAGGGCGGCGGCACGCTGTTCACGGAGCCGGTCCTGGTGGTGAACCAGAAGGCCAAGCTCATCGAGCTCACCAACGAGTACAGCGTCATGGACCAGGCGGGCAACGTGCTCGGCTCGGTCGTCCAGGTCGGTCAGAGCACGCTGAAGAAGGTCGCGCGCTTCGTGTCCAGCGTCGACCAGTTCATGACGCACAAGCTGGAGATCCGCGACGCCTACGGCCAGCCGCAGATGATGCTGACGCGGCCCCGCAAGTTCATGAAGTCGCGGGTGATCGTCGAGCGCGCGGACGGCCAGCCGATCGGCGAGATCGTCCAGCAGAACATGATCGGCAAGATCAACTTCGGGATGATGGTGAACGGCCAGCAGGTCGGCGCGATCAAGGCGGAGAACTGGCGCGCCTGGAACTTCTCGATCGTCGACCACGCGGACAACGAGGTCGCCCGGATCACGAAGACCTGGGAAGGTCTCGCCAAGACCATGTTCACCACCGCGGACAACTACGTCCTGCAGATCCACTACCAGCTGCCCGAGCCGCTCCTGAGCCTCGTCGTGGCGACGGCGCTCACCGTGGACACGGCGCTGAAGCAGGATGCGCGGGGCTTCGGGTAACCGTTCCTGCATCACGGCGCCGGCCGCTCCCCACGGAGGGAGCGGCCGGCGCCGTTTCGTGACGCTGGCTCATGCGCTCCGCGGGCCGCATGTGGCTGGTCGCGCAGTTCCCCGCACCCCTTCGGGAGCCACCGTTCAGGGCCGGGACAGATGTAGCGCGGCCGGTTCGGGCTGGCCGGGGATCGACGGAAGGTAGTCCGGTGCGGGTTCGACCGTGGGGGGCCTGGGGGAGCGGGTGAGGACCACGACGCCGTACGCCGCCACCCCGGCGCCCGTCACCGCGAGGGCGATGCCGCCGATCCCGCCCTGGAGCCGCTCGCCGAGCAGCGTCACGCCGATCAGCGAGGCCGCGAGCGGGTTGGCGAGCGTCACCACGGCGAGCGGTGCGCCGAGGCCGCCGCGGTAGGCGGTCTGGGAGAGCAGCAGGCCGCCGGCGGCGAACGCCGCCACCAGGAGGGCCACGACGATCACCTGCGGGCTGAGCAGCGGCCCGGAGCGGTCCGTCACGGCGACCGTCACGGTCTGGGTGAGCGCGGAGGCGACGCCCGACGCGAAGCCGGACGCGGTCGCGTGCCGCAGCCCGGGGCGGGTGCCGGGACGGGACAGGAACCCGATGACCGCCATGGTCGCGGCGGCGACGGTCAGCGCCTCCGGCACGGTCAGGCTGTCGTCGGGCGCGGGGCCCGACGCGGTCAGGAGCAGCGCGCCGAGCCCGATCAGCGTGAGCCCGGTGCCGCGCCACTCAAGGCGGGTCACCCGGCGGCCCGCGAGTCGCGCGCCGAGCGGCACGGCGGCCACGAGCGTGAGCGCGCCGAGCGGCTGGACCAGGGTGAGCGGCCCGTACTTCAGGGCCGCCACGTGCAGCAGGGCAGCCGCCGCGTTGAGCCCGACCGAGGACCACCACGCGCCGCTGCCGAGCATCCGCAGCACCCCGCTCTCGCCCTCCGAGGCGCGCGAGGCGAGCCGTTCCTGGGCGACCGCGGCCGTGGCGTACGCGGCGGCCGAGACGAGGGAGAGCGCGACGGCGAGCAGGGTGGCGTTCACCGGCCGGCTCCCGAGGTGATCAGTTCGGGCGCGGCCGCGGAGCGGCGCACGACCAGCGAGTGCCCGGGGCGCGGCAGCCGGATCACCGCGAGCGCGATGCCGAGCAGCACGCTCGCCACGAGGGCGTCGAGCCAGTAGTGGTTGGCGGTGCCGACCACCACGAGCAGCGTGAGCAGCGGGTGCAGGAGCCACAGCCAGCGCCACCGCGAGGAGGTCGCCACGATCATGCCGACGGCGAGCATCAGCGCCCAGCCGAAGTGCAGCGAGGGCATGGCCGCGAACTGGTTCGCCATGGTGTCGGTGGTGGGTTCGGACGCGTACACCGAGGGCCCGTAGACCTGCGCGGTGTCGACGAGGTGCGCGGCGTCCAGCATCCGCGGCGGCGCGAGCGGGAAGCCGAGGTGCAGCACGAGCGCGGCGGCGGTGAGCGCGGCCAGCACCCGGCGCGTCCAGACATAGTGCCGGGGACGGCGCAGATACAGCCAGACCAGGAACAGCAGCGTCGCGGGGAAGTGCACCGTCGCGTAGTACGTGTTCGCGACGTGGATCAGCGTGTCGCTGCTCATCAGCGCGTTCTGCACGGCGCCCTCGCCGGGCAGCCGCAGCGTCCGTTCCGCGTCCCACACGCGGTGCGCGTTGTGGAAGGCCTCGCCCGTGTGTCCGTTGGCGAGCTGCCTGCCGAACTTGTAGACGAGAAAGAGTCCTACGACGAGAAGGAGCTCGCGGACGAGGGGCGGTCGGGCAGATGTGTCCGGCTTCCGGACGACGGTCGCGTCCGGCTCCCGGACGGATATGTCCGGCTCCCGTTCGGCAGGCTCGGTTCGGGATTCCATCCCCCGGCCCCTTTGCGTGATGACAGGTGGTGCGGTGCCGAGTGAGGGATCTCCTCACTCATCGATACGCCAGTGTACCGATACGGGAGCGTACCGGTACACTGGCGTATCGATGAGGCCGATCGGGCCAGCCGCACCGAGGAGAAGAGCCATGACGTCGACGTCGAGCCGCTCGAAGATCACACCGGAGCGTGAGCAGGAGTTCTACGACGCCGTCCTGGACCAGCTCCGCGAGTGCGGCTACGAGGCGCTGACGATGGAGGGCGTCGCCACCCGCACGCGGTGCAGCAAGTCCACGCTCTACCGGCAGTGGAAGACGAAGCCCCAGTTCGTGGCCGCCGCGCTGCGCGCCAACCGCTGCGTGCGGTTCGCGGGGATCGACACCGGGAGCCTCGCGGGGGACCTGCGCGAGGCGGCCCGCGCCGCGGGCGAGGGGTCCGGGCGCGACACCATGCTGGTGCAGGCGCTCAGCCACGCGGTCCTTCAGGACGAGGAGCTCCAGCGGGCGCTGCGCGAGACGCTCGTCGAGCCGGAGCGCCAGGCGATGGAGGCGATCGTCCGGCGCGGGGTGGAGCGCGGGGAGATCGCCGAGGGGCACCCGGCAGTGGAGTTCGTCACGCTGCAGCTGTTCGGGGTGCTGAGAGCGCGGCCCATCATCGAAGGTGTGTACGCGGACGAGGAGTATCTGGTCCGCTTCGTCGAGGCCTGTGTGCTGCCCGGCCTCGGGCTTACCTGACGCCGATCCAGGGCGTCACTGAACGTGGGCCCGGTTCCGCCGGATGACGGGACCAGGGTCTGCCCGCGCCGCACCGTGGGGACGGGGGCGGCGCGCACCCCCAGGCCGGACGGGGTTCCTCCAGAGCGGTGAGGAACCCCGCCCGGCCGACCGGGAGCCGGTCCGGTACCGGCGCCCGTACCCGCGCCCCTGCCGACGCCCGTCCGGCGTCGGCCACGTGTTCGTTCCCCCGTTGGTTCCCGTGGTTCCCACGGCGTCGGCTAGACGTTCTGGCCCGCGCCCCCGCCGCCGACGCTGCCCTGCTTGATGCCCTTGGTGATCTTGTCCATCGCCGAGAGCGACGGGGCGTCCTTGTTGACGTCGATGCCCATGCGGACCACCACGAGCTTCGACTTGTCGGCGGGCGAGGGGAAGGCGAGCGACTGGACGTAGCCGTCGTCGCTCTTCTGCGTCACGGCCTTCCAGCGCACCAGGTAGCCCTGCTGGCCCGCCACGGTGACCGACTTCGACGCGAGCACCTCGTGCGAGGTGATCTTGCCGTAGGTCTTGCCGCCGTAGCCCTCCTTGGCGTTCTTCGCGATGTCCGCCTTCGCGGCCTCCTCCGGCGACTTCGAGCCGAGCTTCAGGCCCTTGGCCGACAGGGAGTACGCACTGCCGCGCGTGCACTGCTCCGAGGCGTTCCCGGGGCAGGGGATCGGCTCCGTCTGCACCGCGGCACCCCGCTGCGTGGTCCCGCCCGCCCAGCCGTCGGGTATGGGGATCTTGATGCCGTTGACCGGGTCGGTCGCGAAGCCCTTCTCGCCCTCGGGGGCCCCCGGCGACGGCGCCTCGGGCCCGGGGGACTCGGGCGCCTGCGGGTTCCGCGGGGCCTGCGGCGCGGGCTTGTTCGCCGCGTCACCGTCCCCGTTCCCGTCGTCGTCGGAGGTCAGCACGTACACGCCGCCGGCGATGCCCGCGATCACCACGGCCGCCACGCCCGCCGCGATCGCGACGCGCAGCCGGCGCCGCGGGGCGGGCGGCTGCCCGGGATAGGCCGGATACACCGGCTGCGCCGGGGCCGTGGCACCGCCCGCCGCGCGTACCTGGTCCGTCCACACGCTCCCGTCCCACCAGCGTTCGGTGGGCGGTCCGCCGGCCGTCTGGCCGGGGTCGGGATACCAGCCTGGGGGAGTCATCTGGGTCATGGGCGCCAGCGTATGAGCCCCGCGTGAAAGCTGGATGAGAGGGGGCCCGAATCGGCCGCCAGGTTCTGCTTGCGGGCCTCGGTGGTGCCGTCTCCGGGGTCCCGCGACGCCCTTGGCCCCCACTTCGAAGACGGCGCCCCAGCCGTCACTTCACGGTCCTCGCCGCTGCCCGCGCTCAGTGTCCCTGGCCGTTGATCACGAGCCGTGAAGGCGCCGCTTCCAGGGCCACCGCGGGCGGCCAGCCGACGCGCCGCCCCGGTGTGATCGAGCCGAGCACGCTCGGATGCCGCGCCCCCGTGCTCGCCGGGACGGTGCCGGGCAGACCGTGCAGGGTCAGGAAACCGAGCACCGCGAAGGCGTACGCCTCCTTGGCCGCCGAGGGCAGCCCCAGCTCGTCGGAGGTCCGCACCGGCACCGTGCCCAACTCCGCGCGCAGCGCGGCCATCAGCGCCGGATTGCGGGTGCCGCCGCCGGAGGCGATGACCTCGGAGGCGGCCACCGAGCGGACCGCGTCGGCGACCGTGCGGGCGGTGAGCCGGGTGAGGGTGGCGACCAGGTCCTCGGTGGACAGCGCCTCGTACCCCTTCAACGCCGTACGCAGATACGGCAGATGGAAGAGTTCCTTGCCGGTCGTCTTCGGCGCGGGCAGCCCGTAGTACGGCTCGGCGAGGAGCTGCCCGAGCAGGCCCTCGTCGACCGTGCCCCGCGCGGCCAGCTCGCCGTCCAGGTCGTAGTCGAGCCGCCCGCCCGTCGCCTCGTGCACCGCGGCGTCGATCAGCGCGTTGGCCGGTCCGGTGTCGAACGCGGTGCCGTCGGGGGCGGTGATGTTGGCGATGCCGCCGAGGTTCAGCGCGGCCGGGGCGCCGGGGCGGCCGCGCAGCCACATCCGGTCGACCATGCTGACCAGGGGCGCGCCCTGACCGCCCGCGGCGATGTCACGGGGCCGGAAGTCGGCGACCACGGGCAGCCCCGTCGCCTCGGCGATCCACGCGGGCTGCCCGATCTGCAGCGTGCCGTGCACCTGCCCGTCCGCCACCCAGTGGTAGACGGTCTGACCGTGCGAGGCGACCAATTCGGCCTGCCCGTCGCACAGTTCACGGTCCGCCTCGACCGCCGCCGCCGCGAAGGCCCGCCCGATGAGGGTGTCGAGGCGGCAGATCTCGGCGAGCGTGGTCTCCGCGGGCGGCAGCGCGGCGGCGAGACCGGCGCGCAGCCCCTCGTCGTACCCCCGGCTGATCAGCCCGAGCGGAGTCAGCGTCAGCCTGTCCCCGTCGAGCGTCAGATCGGCGGCTGCCGCGTCGATCGCGTCGTACGAGGTCCCTGACATGAGCCCGATCACGCGCACGTGGGGCCTCCTTCTGGATCGGCTCAGCGGAGTCTTTGATCATCGCACCTCACGGGCGGAGGTCAACGCGTCTTGCCCGAAACAGGCACGGGGTGCAGCTGCCCCCTGACTCCGGAACCATCCCTCGCGGCGGCTCACCGAACGGGCCGCGCGGGCCGGCTCACCCCTCCCCGTGCGCGGCGAGCACCCGGCCGCGCCACACCCCGGGATCTCCCCAAGCCCCGCGCAGCGCACGGGCCTTGGTGAGCCACAGGGAGAGGTCGAACTCCGCCGTGTACCCGATGGCGCCGTGCAGCTGGAGCGCGGCGCGCGCCGCCCCGTACGCCGCCTCCGCCGTCGTCACCTTCGCGGCGGCGACATCACCCGGCGCCATCGTCAACGCGGCGCCGAGCACCAGCGGCCTGGCGAACTCCAGGCGCACCAGGACGTCCGCGAGACGGTGCTTGACGGCCTGGAACGTGCCGATCGGCGCCCCGAACTGGGAGCGCTGCTTGACGTACGCGACGGTCCTGTCGAGCAGCGCGAGGCCGACGCCGAGCGACTGGGCGGCGGTGGCGAGCACGGCCCAGTCCCTCGCGTGCCGGGCGGCTGCGGCCACCGCGGGTCCCGAGGCGAGCCGCTCCCCGCCGGGCAGCGGAGCGGCGAGCCGCCGGGCCGGGTCCAGGGAGCGGCGCACGCGCGCGTGCCCGGGGGCGATCCGCAGCCCGTCGTCCGTCACGGCGAGCAGCAGGTCCGCCGCGTCCGCGTCGAGGGCGTAAGGGCCGCCGTCGGGCAGCGTCAGGGTCGCGTTCAGCCCGCCCGTCGCGAGCGAGGGCAGCAACCGCTTGGCGGGCGCGGTGTCACCCAGTTCGGCCAGGCGGGTCAGGAGCGCGGCGGCCGCCACCGTCTCGACGGCGGGTCCCGGCACCGCGTGCCGCCCCAGCTCCACGAAGGCGACGGCCGTCTCGACGGAGAGCGGCCCCACCCCCTCGTACTCCTCGGGCACCGGCAGCGCGAAGACGCCCGCGTCCGTGAGGCGCGCCCACAGGGCGCGGCCGGGGGCGTGGTCCCCCGCACCCCAGGCCCGCGCGGCCGCCACGGTGTCCGCGCCGGTCAGCATCGCGTCGAGCGAGCGCGCGAACTCGCGCTGCTCGTCGTCGAGCAGGAACCTCATCAGCGGCGTCCCTTCGGCAGTCCGAGCAGCCGCTCGGCGATGATGTCGCGCTGGATCTCGTTGGTGCCCGCGTAGATGGGGCCCGCGAGCGCGAAGACGTATCCCTCGGACCAGTCGGTCGCCTCGGCCGGATCGGCGTCACTGTCCGAGCTCCCGTCGCCCCCGTCCTCATGAGGGTCCGCGAGTTCGCCGTCCGCGCCGAGCAGATCGAGCGCCGTCTCGTGCAGGGCGATGTCGTGCTCGGACCAGAAGACCTTGTTCAGGCTGGACTCGGCGCCGATCGTCTCCCCGGCGGCGAAGCGGGACGCGCTGGCCCAGGTGAACAACTCGTAGGCCCGCGCGCCGATGACGGCGTCGGCCACGCGGTCGCCCAGCGCCGCGCCGGCGGCGTCGCCCGCCGCCCGCCAGTGCCGCACGAGGCGGTCGGCGGAGGCCAGGAAGCGGCCGGGGGAGCGCAGCATCAGGCCGCGTTCGTTGCCCGTGGTCGACATGGCGATCCGCCAGCCCTGGCCGGGCTCGCCGATCACGTCGTCGTCCGGCACGAAGACGTCGTCCAGGAAGAGTTCGGCGAACGCGGGCTTGCCGTCGAGACGCCCCACGGGACGCACCGTCACCCCCTCCGCGTCCAGCGGGAACATCAGATACGTCAGGCCCCGGTGCGGCTTGTCCCGGTGGTTCTCGTACGGCTCGCTGCGGAACAGGCCGAACGCGCGGTCGGCGAACGCGGCCCGCGACGACCAGGTCTTCTGCCCGCTGATCAGCCAACCGCCGTCCGTACGGCGGGCGGTGGAGCGCAGGGACGCCAGGTCCGAACCGGACTCGGGCTCCGACCAGGCCTGCGCCCAGATCACCTCGCCGGTCGCCATGGGCGGGAGCACCCGGGCACGCTGCTCCGCGGTGCCGTGGTCGAAGAGGGTGGGCGCGAGGAGGTTGATGCCGTTCTGCGAGACGCGGCCCGGCGCGCCCGCCGCGTAGTACTCCTCCTCGAAGACCAGCCACTCGACGATGTCGACGCCCTGCCCGCCGTACTCCTCCGGCCAGGACACCACCGACCAGCGGTCGGCGGCGAGCTCCCGCTCCCAGGCGCGGTGGGCCGCGAAGCCCTCGGCGGTCTCCAGCGAGGGCAGCGGCCGCCGCGGCACGTGCGCGGCGAGCCAGTCGCGCGCCCGTCGCCTGAACTCCGCTTCCCGCGCGGTGAATTCGAGGTCCATCCGTGGCCCACCAACCCTTCCCTAACAAGTGTTTGGTAGATTAGCCTGAAGGGCGTACGCAGTCGAGGGTCTGAGACCGGAATCGGGGGGCCGCCCATGGACGCACCCGGCTATGTGCCCGCGCACGACCTGCTCGCGGGCCGCACCGCCGTGATCACGGCGGCCGCGGGGGCGGGCATCGGCGGGGCCACCGCGCGCCGCTTCCTGGAAGAGGGCGCGCGGATCGTCATCGGCGACGCCCACGCCCGGCGCACCAAGGAATCGGTGGCCGCGCTCGCCGACGAGTTCGGCGCCGACCGGGTCGACGGCATGGCCTGCGACGTCACCGAATCGGCGCAGATCGAGGCGCTGTTCGAGCTGGCCGAGCGGCGCCACGGCCACCTCGACATCGTGGTGAACAACGCGGGCCTCGGCGGCACGGCCGAGCTCACCGAGATGACCGACGAGCAGTGGGACAAGGTCATCGACGTCACGCTGAACGGGACCTTCCGCTCGACCCGCGCCGCGCTGCGCCGCATGCGGGCCGCCGACCGCGGCGGCGTGATCGTGAACAACGCGTCGGTGCTCGGCTGGCGCGCCCAGGCGGGCCAGGCGCACTACGCGGCCGCCAAGGCCGGAGTCATGGCGCTCACCCGCTGCGCCGCCGTGGAGGCCGCCCCGCACGGCATCAGGATCAACGCGGTCTCGCCGAGCCTCGCCATGCACCCCCATCTCGCCAAGGTCACCTCGCCCGAGCTCCTCGAGGAGCTCACCTCGCGCGAGGCGTTCGGGAGGTACGCGCAGCCGTGGGAGATAGCCAACGTCATCGTCTTCCTGGCCTGCGGCTACTCCTCGTACATGACGGGTGAGACGGTCTCGGTCAGCAGCCAGCACGCCTAGGCGGAGAATGACCGTGTGCCGAATCCGAAACAGCAGAACAGCAGTCCGAAACAGCGGAGCAGCAACCCGCAGCAGAACAGCAAGAAGAAGGCCCCGGTGAGCCCCTCGCCCGAGCGCCGCCGCGAACTGCTCGGCATCGCCGCCGACGTCTTCGCCGAGCAGGGGTACAACGCGACGACGGTCCGCAAGATCGCCGACGCCGCCGGGATGCTCGCGGGCAGCCTCTACTACCACTTCGACTCCAAGGAGTCGATGCTCGAAGAGATCCTCCGCACCTTCCTCACCGAGCTGTGGGACGGGTACGACAGCGTGCTCCGCTCCCAGCTCGGCCCCCGCGAAACGCTCGAAGCCCTCGTCACCGAGTCCTTCCGGGAGATCGACCGGCACCGCGCCGCCGTCGCGATCTACCAGAAGGAGTCCAGGCACCTGGTCGCCCAGCAGCGCTTCCAGTACCTGGCGGACTCGCAGCAGCGCTTCGAGAAGGCCTGGCTCACCACGCTGGAGAGCGGCGTCGCCGAAGGCGTCTTCCGCGACGACCTGGACATCCGGCTCGCCTACCGCTTCGTGCGCGACACCGTCTGGGTCGCCGCGTCCTGGTACCGCCCCGGCGGAGGCCACAGCCCCGAGGAGATCGCCCGGCAGTACCTGTCGATGGTCCTGGACGGCATCTCCGTACGCACGTAAGCGGCGCGACCACCCGCGGCGCGCCACGACCGAGGAGTACGCAGTCATGGCCGAGGCCTACATCGTCGAAGCGGTCCGCACACCCGTCGGCAGGCGCAAGGGAGGACTCAGCCAGGTCCACCCCGCCGACCTGGGCGCGCACGTCCTGACGGCGCTCGTCGAGCGCTCCGGCGTCGACCCCGCCGCCGTCGAGGACGTCGTCTTCGGCTGCCTGGACACCGTGGGTCCGCAGGCCGGCGACATCGCCCGCACCAGCTGGCTGGCGGCCGGACTCCCCGAAGAGGTGCCGGGTGTGACCATCGACCGGCAGTGCGGATCCTCCCAGCAGGCACTGCACTTCGCGGCGCAGGGCGTCCTGTCCGGCACCCAGGACCTGGTCGTCGCGGGCGGCACCCAGAACATGTCGATGATCCCCATCGCCTTCGCGTCCCGGCAGGCCGCCGAGCCCCTCGGCCTCACCGAGGGCCCCTACGCGGGCAGCGAGGGCTGGCGCGCGCGGTACGGGGACCAGCCCGTGAACCAGTTCCACGGCGCCCAGCTCATCGCCGAGAAGTGGGGCATCTCCCGTACGGACATGGAGGAGTTCGCGCTCCGCTCGCACCGGCGGGCGGTCCGCGCCATCGACGAGGGCCGCTTCGACCGCGAACTCGTCGCCCACGGCGAGGTCACCGCCGACGAGGGCCCGCGCCGCGACACCACCCTGGAGAAGATGGCGGGCCTCAAGCCCGTCCTGGCGGGCGGCACCATCACGGCGGCCTGCTCGTCGCAGGTCTCCGACGGCGCCGCCGCACTGCTCATCGCGAGCGAACGGGCCGTCAGGGAACACGGGTTGACGCCCAGGGCCCGCGTCCACCACCTCTCCGTACGGGGCGAGGACCCCATCCGGATGCTCTCCGCGCCGATCCCCGCCGCCGCGTACGCCCTCAAGAAGAGCGGCATGACCCTCGACGACATCGACCTCGTCGAGATCAACGAGGCGTTCGCGCCCGTGGTCCTCGCCTGGCTCAAGGAGACCGGCGCCGACCCGGAGAAGGTCAACGTCAACGGGGGTGCGATCGCGCTCGGCCACCCGCTCGGCGCGACCGGCGTGAAGCTGATGACGACGCTCCTGCACGAACTGGAGCGCACCGGCGGCCGGTTCGGCCTCCAGACGATGTGCGAGGGCGGCGGCCAGGCCAACGTGACGATCATCGAGCGTCTCTGACCCCCGCGCCGCGCGACCCGGAACCGACCGTCCCTCACCCCTTGCGGGAGTACCTGTGCGGACCGTGCTCCACCGCGGCCCCGACCCGGCTAGTCTCGACTTCTGTACGTCGATTGAGCGACCCCGGGAGGTAGCGCGATGACGCAGGGACGGCCCGGAGGAGCCGCCTGGGCCCCGCTGTGGGAGCGCGAAGACGAACTCGCCGCGGCGGCCCAGGCCGTCGAGGAGCTCTGCGCGGATGTCACGACGGCAGGCGGTCTGCTCACCTTCAGCGGGGAGGCGGGCATCGGCAAGACCGCCCTGCTCTCCGAAGTGCGCCGCATCGCGGAGGGCAGGGCCACGGTGTGGTCCGCGCGCGGCGGCGAGACGGTCACCTCCGTCCCCTTCAACGTCGTACGGCAGTTGCTGCAGCCTGCCCTCGTCTCCCTCTCGCCCGAGGAGGCCCGCGAGTACCTCGGCGACTGGTACGAGATCGCGGGCCCAGCCCTCGGCATAGCCGAGCCCGGCGGACGACGGCCCGACCCGCAGGGCGTCTGCGAAGGCCTCGTCGAAGCCGTCTCCCGGCTCGCCAGACTGCACTGGCCGCTGGTCCTCGTCATCGACGACGCGCACTGGGCCGACCAGGAGACCCTGCACTGGCTCGCCGCGTTCGCCCAGCGCCTGGGCGAACTGCCGGTGCTCGTCGTGGTCGCCCACCGGCCCGGCGAGGCCCTCGGCGAGAGCGCCCGCCACCTCGCGTCCGTCGCCGCGGCCGCCCGCTCCTTCACCACGCTGCGCGCGCTCACCCCGGACGCCGCCGCGGGACTCACCCGCGCCACGCTCGGCGAGCACGCCGACGCCCCGTTCTGCCGCGAGGTCTGGGCGGTCACCGGCGGCAACCCGTACGAATCCGTCGAGCTGCTCGCCAAGGTGCAGGACAGCGACCTGGAACCGGTGGAGAGCTCGGCCGACCAGCTGCGCGGCCTCAACCGCACCGCCCGCGGCCGCGGCCTCGTCGACCGCCTCAAGGGACTGGGCACCGACGCCACGCGCTTCGCCTGGGCCGCCGCCATCCTCGGCAGCGGCTTCTCCCTGGACCTCGCCGCCTCGCTCGCCGTCATGACCGACGACGACGCGGCGAGCTGCGCGGATCGCCTGTGCGCGGCCCGCATCCTGGTCGGCGGCGACGAAGGCCTGGAGTTCGTCCACCCACTGATCGCCACCACCGTCTACCGCTCGATCCCCGGGGCCACCCGCACCGCCATGCACGGCGTGGCGGCCGCCGTCATCGCACGCGACGGCCAAGGCGCCGCGTCCGCATCACGGCACCTCCTGGAGGTCCACCCGGACGACGACCCCGATCTCGTCGAGCAGCTGCGCAGCGCCGCCGCCGAGCACCTCGCGGTCGGCGCGCCCGACGCGGCCCGCCGCTGTCTGGAGCGGGCCCTGCGTGAACCGCCGCTGCCGGAGATCCACGCGCGCGTGCTCTACGAACTGGGCTGCGCCACCCTGCTCACCTCACCCGCCACGACCATCTCGCACCTGCGCGAGGCGCTCTCCATGCGCGGCCTCGACCAGGGGCTGCGCGTCGACGCGGTCTGCCGGCTCTCCCAGGCACTCGTCCACAACGACCAGTTGGAGGAGGGCCTGCGAGCCATCGACGAGGAGTCGGCGCGGCTCGACGCCGGGCCCGCGCGGCTGCGCCTGCAAGCCGTGCGCTACATGTGGGAGGGCATCCACGCGGGCGAGGAGGACTCCCCGGGACGCTCCCGGCGGCTCGCCTCGCTCGCGGGCCCGCTCTCGGGCCGCGACAACGCCGAGCGCGCCCTGCTGATCCTGCGCGCCTTCGACGCCATGACCCGCGGTGAGAACGCCGAACTGGTCGTCGAGCTCTGCGACCGCGCCCTGGTCAACGGCAGGCTCGCGCCGGGACTCGGCTGGACCGACACCGAGTGGAGCTTCGAACTCCGCCTGATGCTGGGCGGTTCGTACGCCTTCTCGGACCGGCTCGACCGTGCGGAGAGCCTGTTCACCGAGGCGGTGCGGGCGTACGAGACGGCGGGCTGGAGCGGCGGTCACCTCGCCCTCTCGCACGCCTTCCTCGGCTATGTGTACCGCAGGCGCGGGCGGCTGCACGACGCCGAGCGATCGCTGCGCGAGAGCCTGCGCCTGGCCGACCGGGTCGGTCAGGGCCTGCCCATGCACTGGGAGGCGGCCAGCATGCTCATCGACACGCTGCTCGCCCGCGGTCACGTCGAGGAGGCGGGCGCCGTCGCCGACCGGTACGGCTTCGCGCCGCCGTCGGCCTCCACGATCTACGTGCCCGACGCGCCGTCCGTACGCGGCAGGCTGCTGCTCGCGCTCGGCCGCACCGACGAGGGCCTCAACGAACTGGAGGCGACGGCGAAGGCGTTGACCGCGCGCGGCCAGTACAACACCGTCCTCGCACCGTGGGCCTACGACCTCGCCCGCGCCCTGGCCCACGAGGACCCCAAGCGCGCGGCCCACCTCGTCGCGGACGCCCGTATGCAGGCCGAGCGCTTCGGCACGGACACGGCGATCGGCGAGGCGCTGAGGTGTGCGGCGTCGCTGGAGACAGGGGCGCGTTCGGTCGCGCTGTACCGGCAGGCGGCGACGTATCTGGAGGCGTCTCCCTGTGCGTACGAGCACGCGGTGGCGCGGGTGGAGTACGGCATCGCGGCGGACTCGGTGGCGGAGCTGGAACGCGGCCTGACCTTGGCGCGGACGTGCGGGGCGGACGGCCTGGCCGACCGGGCGCTGGATCATCTGGGCCTTGTCCGACGGTGAGCGCGGATGGACAACGGCCCGTCCGGCGATCGAGGACCGGGGTCCGGGGTCCGGGGCAGAGCCCCGAGGCATGGCCCCGTGAGGCAGCGGGGTCACTCGCCGGGTGGGCCCAGCTTCCGCAACCGGTCCAACGTCTCCTCCGCCTCCCGCATCACCCGCCGCACCAGCTCCGCGCACGAGGGCAGGTCCTCGATGAGTCCCGCCACCTGGCCGGAGGCCATGACGCCCGCGTCCGGGCGGCCGTCCACCATCGCCGACTTGAGCATCATGGGCGTGTTCGCCGCCAGCAGGGTCTGGCTCCAGGTGAGGTCCTTGCCGTGCTTCATCGCCAGGCCGTCGCGGGCCATGCGCGTCCAGCTGAGCCCCGAGACGGCGCGGAAGGCCGCCGCGTGGCGTATCGCGCGGGTGAGGGAGGCGAGGCGGCCGGACTTCTCCAGGGCGGCCACCAGATCCGTACGGAGCATGCGGTGCGGCAGGCCGTCCACGCGGGTGGTGACCGTGACGTCCTTGACGGAGGCGGCGAGGTAGCGGGCCTTGACCGCGTCGGGGACCGTCGAGTCCGAGGTGAGCAGGAAGCGGGTGCCCATGGCGACGCCCGCCGCCCCGTAGGCGAGCGCCGTGACCAGGCCCCGGCCGTCGTAGAAGCCGCCCGCGGCGATCACCGGGATGTCCACGGCGTCCACCACCTGGGGGAGCAGCACGGTCGTGGCGACGTCCCCGGTGTGACCGCCGCCCTCGCAGCCCTGGACGACGACCGCGTCGGCGCCCCACGCCGCGACCTTCTCGGCGTGCCGGCGCGCGCCGATCGAGGGGATCACGATCACGCCCGCGTCCTTGAGCTCGGCGATCAGTTCCTTGGAGGGGGCGAGCGCGAAGGAGGCGACCCGCACGCCCTCGTCGACGATGACGCCGACCCGTTCGCGCGCGTCGCCCGCGTCGGCCCGCAGATTGACGCCGAACGGCGCGTCCGTACGGGACTTGACCTCGCGGACGGCCGAGCGGAGCTGCCCGACCGTCATCGTTGCCGAGGCCAGGATGCCGAGCGCCCCGGCGGCGGCGGTCGCGGAGACCAGGCGGGGGCCCGCCACCCAGCCCATGCCCGTCTGCACGATCGGGTACCGGACGCCGACCAGCCGGGTCAGCGGGGTGTCCAGGGAGGGCGGCTCCGATGTCATGCGCGCACCTCGCGGTCGCGCAGGCCGCTCGGGTCCACCACGTCGCGGATCAGGCGCAGTTCCTCGGGGGTGGGATCGCGGGTGACGGGGACGTCGGCCGGGATCGCGAGTTCGAATCCGGTGGCCTCGCGCACCTGGTCGAGGGTGACGCCCGGGTGCAGGGAGACCAGCCGCATCGCGTGGCCGTGCGTCGCGAAGTCGAAGACGCCGAGGTCGGACACGACGCGGCGCAGATCGTGGAAGCGGGTCGCCGAAGGACCCGCAGCGGCCGCGCTGTCGTGGCCCACGCCGCTGATCATGTCGACCTTCGCCACGAAGACCCGCGTCGAATGGCGTGGGATCCAGTAACTCACCGGATTGTTGAGGGTGTTGACGGGTGCGCCGCGCACCCCGAGCAGCTGCCTCTTGGGCCGCTCCCAGTCGCCGATGCACGAGATGTTCTGGTTGCCGAAGCGGTCGATCTGGCTCGCGCCCATCATCACGTGGCGCCTGCCGCCCATCACCATCGTGAGGTGCCTGCGGTAGGGCAGCCAGCCCTCCGTGACCGTCGACGCGGCGCCCAGCGCGGGCACGTCGCCGATCAGCAGCGCCTCGCCGTCGGTGAGCAGCAGGTCGGGCGAGAAGGTCAGCTTGGCGAGGCGGGCCGCGATCGCGGGGACCATGCCCATGGGGGAGGCGAGCACCTCTCCTGCGTCGCGCCAGGCCTCGGCGCAGGCGATCACGCAGTACTCGGCGCGCGTGGCGGTCGCTTCGGTGGTCGACGTCATCGCTGCTCCTTGTGCCAGGTCTGGACGGCCAGGTGGTAGTCGCCCTCGTCGCCGGCGAGGAACCGGGCGCGGAAGGCGTCCCAGGCCGCGGGGTCCGCCGCAGCGGTGGCGTACGCCTTCTGGAAGGGCTCGTCGCGGCCGTAGTCGGGCACGCAGGAGGTGAAGTGCGCCCCCTTGGGCGTCTCGGCGACGCCCGTCACTGAGTGCCGCGAGATCAGCATCGTCTGCGGCGCCGCGTGCTCGGTGAGGGCGGCGGGTTCCACGATGCGCTCGCACGAGACGTACGCGGTGTCGGCGGCCTCGCAGAACAGGTCGTCGAAGTACGGGTCGGGGCCCAGGTACTGGCCGTTGCCCGAGCGGTCGGCGCGGTTCATGTGGACCAGGGCGGCGTCCATCCGCAGCGCGGGCACCGCGACGAGCTCCTCCCCGTCCTCGTACGGCGAAGTGACCGTGCGCAGGTGAGGGTTGACCCGCAGCACGTCCGAGCCGAGGCCCGCGCGGATCGGCAGGAACGGGAGCCGCTGGGCGCCCGCGGTGAGGCCCTGCATGAACATCGCCTCGTCCAGCTCGACGAGTTCGAAGGCGCCGCGCTCGCGGGCGGCGCGGAAGTGCGGCTCCAGGGGGATCGAGTCCAGCGTGGTGAAGGCGGTGACCAGCTTGCGGATCCGGCCCGCCGCCGCGAGCAGGCCGACGTCGGGGCCGCCGTACGAGACGAGGGTCAGATCGGTGACGTCGGAGCGCAGCAGCGCGCGCACCAGCGCCATCGGCTTGCGCCGCGAGCCCCAGCCGCCGATGCCGAGCGTCATCCCGCTGCGCAGCCGCCCCACGATCTCGTCGGGCGTCATCCTCTTGTCGGTCATGCCGTGCCCTCCCCTTGCGTCCCGAAGTCGTCGCGGATGCGGTCGGCCAGACCGCTGAGGTTCGCCTCGAAGGTGAAGCCCTGCTCGAAGCGGTAGCTGCGGTGCACGTCCACGGGGTCGATGCCGTTGATCGCGGCCTTCGCGAACCGCAGCAGCGTGCCGTCCTTCTGGGCGATCTCGCGGGCGAGGTCGAGGGCCGCCTCGCGCAGTTCCGCGCGCGGGACCACCCGCCACACGGAGCCGTGCGCGTGCAGTTCGGCGGCGGTCGCGGTGCGCGAGGTGTAGTAGAGGGCGCGCATCAGGTGCTGCGGCACGAGCCGGGCCAGGTGGGTGGCGGCGCCGAGCGCGCCCCTGTCCAGCTCGGGCAGGCCGAACGTGGCGTCCTCGCCGGCCACGATCGCGTCCGCGTTGCCCACCAGGCCGATGCCGCCGCCCAGGCAGAAGCCGCCCACCGCGGCGACGACCGGCACCTCGCACTCGTACACCGCCGAAAAGGCCGCGTAGCAGCCGCGGTTGGCGCCTATCAGCGCGCTGTGCCCGGCGTCGCGCTGCATCTCCTTGATGTCCACGCCCGCGTTGAAGCCGCGGCCCTCGGCGGTGAGCACCACGCAGCGCGTCCCGGGGTCGCGCCCGGCGGCGCGCACGGCGTCCGCCAGGTCGAACCACCCCTGTACGGGAAGGGCGTTGACGGGCGGATAGTCGACGGTGACGACGGCGACGCCCTTGTCCGGGACGGAGGTGGAGACAGACATCAGAGGATCCGCTACCTTTCGACCACACGCCTTCAACCAAACATTTGTTAGTTGGAAAGGTAGCAGCGATGACTGACACGGGACAGGTGGTCGTCGTGACCGGCGGCACCCGGGGCGTAGGCGCCGGAATCGCCAGGAGCTTCCTCGCCACGGGCGCCCGGGTCGTCGTCTGCGCCCGCAGACCGCCGGACGGGCCCGTCGAAGTGGCAGGCGGCAAAGCCGAGTTCAGGCCCCTGGACCTGCGCGACGCCGAGGCGGCGCACGCGTTCTTCGCCGAAGTGGCCGCCGACCACGGCCGCGTGGACGCGCTGGTGAACAACGCGGGAGGCACCCCCTACGGGCTGCTCGCCGACTCCGCCCCGGCCCGCCAGGCGAAGATCGTCGAACTCAACCTGCTCGCACCGCTCTACGCCTCGCTCGCCGCCTACGAGGTGATGCGCTCCCAGGAGTCGGGCGGCAGCATCACGATGATCGGCAGCGTCAGCGGGACCAGACCGTCGCCGGGCAGCGGTGCCTACGGCGCGGCGAAGGCGGGCCTGGAGAACCTGGCGGGGACCATGGCCGTCGAATGGGCCCCCGCCGTGCGCGTGAACACGGTCGTGCTCGGCCTGGCCCGCACCGAGAGCGCCCATCTGCACTACGGCGACGAGGACGGCGTCGAACGCGTCGCCCGCACCGTCCCGTTGGGCCGGCTCGCCGATCCTTCCGACGTCGGCGACGCCTGCGTCTTCCTCGCCTCCGACCGGGCCCGGTACATCAGCGGCGCCGCACTCCGGCTGCACGGCGGCGGCGAACGCCCCGCGTTCCTGGCCGCGGCGTCCGTCAACCACTGAACGCATCCGAGGAGTTCTGCCATGACGTCAGCAGCCAAGTCCGGGCTCTGCGAGGGCCGCGTCGTGATCGTCACGGGCGCGGGCCGCGGCCTCGGCAGGGCGCACGCGCGCGCGTACGCCGCCGAAGGCGCCCGGGTGGTCGTCAACGACCTCGGCGTGGGGACCGACGGCTCGGGCGGCTCCGCCGGGCCCGCGCACGACGTCGTCGAGGAGATCCGTGCCGCGGGCGGCGAGGCCGTCGCGCACGGCGGCGACATCGCCACCTCCGAGGGCGCCGCATCCCTCGTACGGACCGCCCTCGACACGTACGGCCGCCTGGACACCCTGGTCAACAACGCCGGGTTCCTGCGGGACCGGATGCTGCTCAACCTCGACGAGGACGCCTGGGACGCGGTGATGCGCGTCCACCTCAAGGGGCACTTCCTGCCCCTCAAGCACGCGGGCGCGCACTGGCGTACCGAGGCGAAGGCCGGTCGCGTTCCGCACGCGTGCGTGGTCAACACCAGCTCCGGAGCGGGCCTGTTGGGCAGCGTGGGGCAGGGCAACTACAGCGCGGCCAAGGCGGGCATCCTCGGCCTCACCCTGGTCGCCTCCGCCGAACTGGCCTCCTACGGAGTGCGGGTGAACGCCATCGCGCCCGCCGCGCGCACCCGGATGACCGAGCAGACCTTCGCCGACACGATGGCCGCCCCCGAGGCCGGCGGCTTCGACGCGATGGCCCCCGAGAACGTCTCGCCGCTCGTCGTCTGGCTCGGCTCACCGGCGTCCGCCGGGGTCACCGGACGCGTCTTCGAGGCCGAGGCGGGCCGCATCACCGTCATGGAGGGCTGGCGCCCCGGGCCGACCGCCGACAAGGGGGCCCGGTGGACACCGGCCGACGCGGGTGAGACGGCGCTGAAGCTGCTGGCCGACGCGGAGCCGCCGGGGGCGGTGTACGGGGCGCGTTGAGTACGGGACGCCCCGGTCTCGTGCGCCCGGCCCCGGCGAACCCGCAGTGTGTGACGGCATGACACGGCACATCCAGCGGAGCGCTTCAGTGCGCGTGCGGCCCGCCCGTGACGCGGGCCGTGCCGCGCGGCACGATCGCGAACACGGCGGCCGCGCTGACCGACGCGGCGACCGCGCACACCGTGAACGCGTCACCGAACGGGCCGCTCGACCCGTCGGCGATCCCCGCCGCCGCGACGGTGGAGACCACCGCGACACCCACCGAACCGCCCACCTCGTGGAAGGTGTTGACCAGGCCCGAGGCGATCCCGGCCTCCTCGTGGGCGATGAATCCCAGGGCGGTCGTGGTGGCCGCGCTCGACGGCCTCACCCGCGCCGACGACCTGCGCGAGGCCTTCCTCGCCGCCGCCCGCGCATGGGTCGACGCGGTCCGCACGGATCAGCACATGAGCGCCCTGCGCCAGCTCGTGGCCCGCGAGATCCACCGCTTCCCCTCGCTCGGGAAGGCGTGGGAGCAGCACGGCCCCGAGAGCCACCACCCGGCGGTCGCGGGGGCGTTGCGCGAACTCGCCGAGCAGGGGCGCCTGGCCATCCCCGACACCGAGGCCGCGGTCATCCAGCTCTACTCGCTGCTCGTCTTCCCGCACCTGGTCTTCGGCGCGTACGGGACGGACATCAGCGACGACCTGACGGAGCGTCTGATCGTCGCCGGTGTCGACATGTTCCTCGGGTACTACGCAGTCTGAGGCCCACCGCCCCGGCTCTTGTCGTCGCGGATGTTGCGGATGTCGCGGATGTCGCGGTCGTCGTGGTCGTCGGCGAGGACCCGCCGCGCCACCGCGAACGCCGCGTTGGCCGCGGGCACCCCGCAGTACACCCCCGTCTGGAGGAGCACCGCGCCGATCTCCTCCGGGGTGAGGCCGTTGCGGCGGGCCGCGCGGACGTGCATGGCCAGCTCGTCCAGGTGGCCGTGGGCGACCAGCGCGGTCATGGTGACCATGCTGCGCTCGCGGCGCGTCAGCGTCGGGTCGGTCCAGATCTCGCCCCACGCGTAGCGGGAGATGAAGTCCTGGAAACGGGCCGTCAGCGGCGTGGTGTTCGCCTGCGCGCGGTCGACGTGGGCGTCGCCGAGCACCTCACGTCGTACGGCGTTGCCGCGCGCCGCGGGGCCCGTGAAGTGCGCGCGCAGCGCGGCGGTCACCGCGTCGGGACGTTCCGCGGGAGCCAGGTGCGAGGCGCCCGCGACCTCGACGAGCGAGGCCCCCGGCACCCCGTCGGCGATCTCCCGCGCGTGGGCGGGCGGGGTCGCGGGGTCCTCGCGTCCGGCGATCACCAGCGTGGGCGCGGTGATCGCCGGGAGCCGCCCCCTGATGTCGAAGGCGGCCAGCGCGTCGCAGCACGCGGCGTACCCCGAGGGGTCGGCCGCGCGGTGGTCGGCGACGAGGGCGGGCACCGTGAAGCCGGGCGTGAACCACCGTTCGTGGGCGGCGTCCGCGAGCGTGGCGAGGCCAGCGCGGCGGACCAGCGCGGCCCGTTCGCGCCACGGCCGTTCGCCGCCGAAGTGCGCCGACGAACAGATCACCGCGAGGCTCGCCACGCGCTCCGGACACCGGGCCGCGAGGTGCAGTCCGACGGCGCCGCCGAGGGAGACTCCCGCGTACGCGAAGCGGTCGATGCCCAGCGCGTCGGCGAGCGCGACGACGAGGTCCGCGAGCTCGTCGACCGTCGCGCCGGGGCCGATCAGGTCCGCCGGTGAGCCGCCGTGCCCTGGCAGGTCCCAGCGCACCACGCGGTGTCCGGTGGCGAGTTCGGGCGCCACGGCGTCCCACAGGGCGGTGGAGGTGCCGAGGGCCGGGCCGAGGATCAGCGGCGGCGCGGTGCCGGGGCCCTCGACGGTGTGATGCGGAAGCCTGCGGTTCGGTGCGCTGCTCAACGTCGCTCCAGGGCACGGTCGGTGAGGGCTCCCGCGCAGCCGGTGTAGCGGGCGGGATCGGTCAGTTCGGTGAGATCGAGGTCGGCGCCGAGGCCGCGCAGGGCCGGTTCGTCGGCGAGCACGTCGGCCAGCGCCCTGCCCTCGGCGAGGGAACGCCGAGCGGCCTCGGTGACCACCTCCTTCGCGCGGGCCCTGCCGAGTGGTGCGGCCAGCTCGGCCGCGAGCCGCTCGGAGACGATGGCCCCGCCGGTCAGGTCCAGGTGCTCGCGCATCACGTCCGCGTGGACGCGCAGCCCCTCGGTGAGCTCGGCGGCGCACCGGGCGGCGCCGCCGACCAGGCGCAGCAGCTCCCGCAGGGGTTCCCACTCGGCGTGCCAGGCCCCCGCGGGCCGCTCGTCCTCGGCGACCAGCGACCCGAGCAGCGTCCCCGCGAGCCCCGGCGCGCGCCGCGCGGCCGCGACGACGAGCGTGGCGCGGACGGGATTGGCCTTGTGCGGCATGGCGGACGACCCGCCGCCCGCCCCCTCGGACACCTCGGCGATCTCGGTGCGCGACAGCACGAGCACATCGGCCCCCGCCTTCCCGAGCGCCCCGGCGGCGAAGGCCAGCGCGGCGGCGAGATCGGCCACGGGCGTACGGAGGGTGTGCCAGGGCAACAGGGGCTCGCGGAGCTCCAGTTGCGCGGCGTACGCGGCGAGGAGCCGCAGCGCGGGGTCGCCCGCGTCGCGCGTTCCCGCGCCGTGCGGGCTGCCGCCTTGGAGAGCTTCACTCTGCGCCCCATACACCCCCAAAGCCGCCAACGTCCCTGCCGCACCCCCGAGTTGCACGGGAAGCGCATCCCGTACCGCCCGTAGCCGGTCCCTCGCGTCGAGGGTCAGGGTGTGCCAGCCCGCTGCCTTGAGGCCGAACGTCGTGGGGACCGCGTGTTGGGTCAGGGTGCGGGCCGGCATCGGGGTGTCGCGGTGCGTGGTCGCGAGGCGGGCCGTCGCGGTGGCCGTGCGGGTCAGGTCCGTGAGGATCAGGTCCAGGGTTCGCGCGGCGACCAGCATGGCCGCCGTGTCCAGGATGTCCTGGCTGGTCGCGCCCCGGTGCACGTACGGCGCCGCGGCGTCGGGCACCGCCGCCGTCAGGTCCGCGACCAGCGGGATCACCGGGTTGCCGCCGTCCCGCGCGCGCAGCGCGATGGCGCGGACGTCGAAGCGGGCCGCGTCGCGGGCCGCCTCCGTGACGGCCGCCGCCGCGTCCCGCGGCGCGGCGCCCACCGCCGCCTGGGCGCGCGTCAGCGCCGCCTCCGCGTCCAGGAGCGCCTGGAGGAACGCCGTGTCGGACGTCGCCGCCTCGGCGGCCGAACCCGCGGTGCCGGGGGAGAGCAGGCCGCTCACGCGAACTCCAGGAAGACGGTCTCGTCCGCCCCTTGGAGGCGGATGTCGAAGCGGTAGGTGCGTGCCGTCTCGCTCCGCGCGATCAGCGTCGAACGCCGCTCCGCGTCGAGCGAGGCGAGGAGCGCGTCACCGGGCTCGTCGACCAGGTACGCGCGCGTGTACAGGTGGTGGAGCAGCCCGCGCGCGAAGACGGCGACCGAGACGTACGAGACGCCGCCGGGCGGCAGCGTCCGCACGACCCAGTGCCCGTCCGCGTCGGTCGGTACCCGGCCGAAGCCGGTGAACGCGACGCCGTCCCTGCCGATCACCTGTCCGGTGACGGGATCGTGGCGCAGCGAGCCGGGCGCGCCCGTGCGCGATCCGTCGGGAGCGGGCTGCCAGGTCTCGATCAGGGCGTCGGGGACGGGCTGCCCGGCCCCGTCGTACACGTACCCGTGCAGGGTGATCGTGTCGGTGTGCCCGGCGGGCGCGACCTCGCCGCCGCGCGGGAAGGGCAGCGCGTAGCCGTAGAAGGGCCCGACGGTCTGCGAGGGGGTGGGGGCGTGCGGCATCAGTGGTGGTCGCCTTCCTCGAAGAGCGTCGCGGACGGGCCGTCGAGGACGATGTCCCAGCGGTAGCCGAGCGACCACTCGGGCACGGAAAGGCCGTGGTCGTAGGCGCAGACGAGCCGTTCGCGCGCGGCGGCGTCGGTCACCGACCGCAGTACGGGGTCGTAGGGGAAGAGAGGGTCCCCGGGGAAGTACATCTGGGTGACCAGGCGCTGGGTGAAGGCCGTGCCGAAGAGCGAGAAGTGGATGTGGGCGGGGCGCCAGGCGTTGACGTGGTTGCGCCACGGATAGGCGCCCGGCTTGACGGTGGTGAAGGAGTACGCCCCCGTGTCGTCGGTCAGACAGCGCCCGAACCCCGTGAAGTTCGGGTCGAGGGGCGCCGGGTGCTGGTCCAGCTGATGGGCGTACCGCCCCGACGCGTTGGCCTGCCACAGCTCGACCAACTGGCCGCGCACGGGCCGCCCTTCGCGGTCCAGGATGCGGCCGCCGACGGTGATCCGCTCGCCGAGCGGCTCACCCTGGTGCCGACGTGTGAGGTCGCGGTCGAGGGCCGTGACGTCGGTGACGCCGAAGGCCGGGCCCGTCAGCTCCACCGCTTCCGGGTCGCGGACGGGTATCAGGGGCTTCTTGGGGTGCCGGAAGTGGCTGCTGCGGTAGGGCGGGTAGTCGCGCGGCGGGTGGTTCCCGGGGGCCGCCGTGGACTGGGCCCTGTCGACCTCGGCGTCGATCGCACGCTGGTCGAGGCCGTCGGGCAAGGGCTGGGGCTGGGACTGGGACTGGGTGGTCGTCGTCATGGCTGGCGGCTCCGTGCGGTGGGGAGTGCGATTCCTTCGGGGACGCGGACCTTCGCCGCGGTCTTCGCCGTGATCTCCTCGACCGGGACGCCCGGCGCCAACTCGACCAGCTCCAGGCCGTGTTCGGTCACGTCGAGTACGCCGAGGTCGGTGATGATCCGGTCGACACACTCCTTGCCGGTGAGCGGCAGCGCACACGTGTCGAGGATCTTCGGGGTGCCGTCCTTGGCGGTGTGCGTCATGACGGCGATGACGGTGCGCGCCCCGTGGACGAGGTCCATCGCGCCGCCGATGCCCGTGATCATCTTGCCGGGGACCGCCCAGTTGGCGAGGTCGCCCCGGGCGGACACCTGCATCGCGCCCAGGACGGCGACGTCGATGTGGCCGCCGCGGATCATCCCGAAGGAGAGCGCGGAGTCGAAGTAGGCGGCGCCGGGCAGCACGGTCACGGTCTCCTTGCCCGCGTTGATCAGGTCAGGGTCGACCTCGGCGTCGGTGGGGTAGGGGCCCACGCCGAGGATGCCGTTCTCGGATTCGAGGACCACCTCGACGCCCGGCGGCAGGTGGTTGGGGATGAGCGTCGGCAGGCCGATGCCCAGGTTCACGTACTGGCCGTCGCGCAGCTCCCTCGCCGCACGCGCGGCCATCTCCTCACGGGTCCAGGCCATCAGCTGCTCACCGTCCGCTTCTCGATGCCCTTGTCGGCCGCCTGCTCGGGGGTGAGCGCGAGCACACGGCGTACGAAGATGCCGGGCAGCTGCACCTCGTCCGGGTCGATCGCGCCCGGCTCCACCAGCTCCTCCACCTCGGCGATCGTCACGCGGCCCGCCATCGCGGCCAGCGGGTTGAAGTTCCGCGCGGACTTGGCGAAGACGAGGTTGCCGTGCCGGTCGCCCCTGGCCGCGCGGACGAGCGCGAAGTCGGTGCGGATGCCGTGCTCCAGGACGTACTCCTTGCCGTCGAACTCCCGCACTTCCTTGGGCGGCGATGCCACCAGGACCCCGCCCGCGCCGTCGTAGCGCCAGGGCAGTCCGCCGTCGGCGACCTGGGTGCCCACGCCGGCCGGGGTGTAGAAGGCGGGGATGCCCGCGCCGCCGGCCCGCAGCCGCTCGGCGAGGGTGCCCTGGGGGATCATCTCGACCTCCAGCTCGCCGCCCAGGTACTGGCGGGCGAACTCCTTGTTGGCGCCGATGTAGGAGCCGGTCACCCGGGCGATCCGGCCCGCGGAGAGCAGCACCGCGAGTCCGGAGTCCATCGCTCCGCAGTTGTTGGACACCACGTGCAGATCCGTGACGCCCGCCGTGTGCAGCGCCCGTATCAGCTCGTTCGGCACCCCGCTCAGGCCGAAGCCGCCGACCGCGAACGACGCGCCGTCCCCGGCGTCGGCCACCGCGTCGGCGGCCGTGGCCACCACCTTGTCCATCCGTGCGGCCCCTCTCTCCGTGTCCCCGACTCAATTAGTCAGGGCACTGACTATCTGGGTGAGGGTAGGAGCTGGCGAAGTACATGGCAAGAGCAGGCAGTGTTGCGACTCCGGGGCGAGTATTGTTCAGTGCACCTACGAACGAGCCGGTGCGCGCCCGCCAAGCAGGAGGCGCGGCTGGGCACATCGACGAAGAAGGGGGACCGCCCATGGCCGCGGTGGACCTTGCCACCCACCCCGGGCACCTGGCCCGGCGGTTGCAGCAGGCGCACTACCTCCTGTGGAACACGATGGTCTCCGAGGAGATCACCTCGCCCCAGTTCGCCGTGCTCAACGCGCTGGTCGCCGAACCCGGCCTGGACCAGCGGACCGTGGGGGAGCGGGTGGGGCTCGACCGCTCGACCGTCGCCGAGGTCATCAGCAGGCTGATCCGCCGCGGACTGCTCGACAAGGTGCGTGACCCGGAGGACGGCCGGCGCTACCTGCTGCGCCTCACCGACGACGGCGTGCGCACCCACCGCAAGCTGACCCTGCGCACGGCCCGGATGAACCAGGTCTTCCTCGCGCCGCTCTCCACCGAGGAGCAGGGCCTGTTCTTCGAGCTGATCCAGCGGGTCGCGGACGCGGCGGAGGGGCTGCGCCACCCCGGCGAACCGGCGGCGGCCGCGCGGGGCTGACCGGCCCCGGACGCCCGCTCACGCCTTCGCGTACACCACCCACACCTGGCCCTTGGCGAACGGCAGCGGAGCGCCGTCCGCCGTCGTGAACTCCGTGCCGTCCTCGGCGGTCGGCCGCTTCCAGCGCGCGTCGTAGGCCCGGCCGTCCCGCAGCACCCGCGCCTTGCCCGAGCCGACGGTCTCGGAGAACGGCGAGACGTTGCCGGAGCGGTCGTGGAAGCGGGACGGGCGGATCTTCACGTACTGCACCACGACGGTGGACGCGGCGAGTTCCTTGCCCGCGGACGTACGGGCCCGCTCGCCGTCCATCGCGATGCGCCAGCGCCCCTCGTACTCCACCCAGTCGAAGGTGAAGCGGGCCGAGGGGAAGCGGACCGTGCGCCGGGTCTCCGGTGTGCCGCCCGCCGGGCGCGGGCCGAACCGGAACCCGGTGCTCGACAGGCCGCCCGCGCTCGGCGCGGCCTTCAGGGCGGCGGGGCGCAGGAACAGGTTGTGCGGTGCGACCTTGCCGCCGCCCCGGTAGTAGGCGGCGGCGGGCGCCTTGCCCGGCGGCCGAGCCCGCAGCGGCGCGTCGGCGATCAACGGGAGCAGCTTGGACTGCGCCCCGGAGAACGCGAGCACCGGATCGTCGAACTGGCGCAGCAGTTCGAGATCCGTCTCGCGCGCGCTGCGCACCGGGCCGATCGTGGCGGGCACGTGCGAGGCGAACACCGCCATCAGACGGCTGAGGCCCGCCTCCACCTGCTCGACGTAGATGACGTCCGCGGCGTCGATGCCGGTCTGCGGACGCGCGGGGCCGACGTTGTCGATCTTCACGGCGAGTACGGTTCCGCCGGCGCCCGTGCCCGGCGGCGGCTTGCCGTCCGCCCCGCCGTCCGGCTCGATCGTGCAGCCGGACACCAGGGCGGCGAGCGTGATCGCCACCGCCGCCCCGGTCCGTATCCGCGTGTGCGTCCGCCGTCTCATGCGGAGGTCCTACCCCGTACCGGCCCGTTCGCAGCCGGTCAGCCGAGATCCAGGGCGTTGCGCAGGCCGAGCCGGTAGCGGGTGCGGTCGTGCCGCTTCAGGAGCTCGACCGCCGGGACCCGGAACAGCGGGGTCACCGTGCACGGCTTCTGGTCCGAACCGGCCTGCGCCAGCAGGGCGTTGACCGCCTGCCGGGCGGACGCGTTGGCGCCCTCCATCGTCGCCAGGTCGATGTCGACGGCGATGTAGTCGCCGGAGAGGAAGAGGTTGGGGATCTTCGTGGCGGCCGAAGGGCGGTTGTGCAGGGTGCCCACGGGGTGGATGAGGAGCTGGTCCTCGTTGGTCGGGTTCGGGGTGCCGAGGCCGTCGACGCCCGGGTCGAGGAACCACGAGTGCAGCTTGCCGTCGCTCAGCACCGTCTTGCCGGTGTCGTTGAGCGCGGCCTTGAGCTGCGCCCAGACCTCCTTGGCGACCTCGTCCCTGGTGCACTGTTTGGCCGTCTTGCCGTACAGCATCCCGGGCTTGTCCCACTCGGAGATGTCCACCGAGAGGCACTCGACCGCGACGCCGTCGCCGTAGTCGGCGGGGAAGTCCCGCTCGGGCCAGTGGCCCGCCTGCGCGATGCCGGTCAGCGACCAGGGCGAGTCGATGCAGTTGAAGTGGCCCTTGACCAGGGGCGGACGCTCCGTCAGATAGAACTGGATGCCCGTCATCCAGTCCGTCTCCAGCTTGTCGCAGCGCGCCAACTGCGGGTCGGCGGCCTTGAGTTCGGCGCTCCACGTCTTGCGCGCGTGCTCCACGGGCATCGCCTGGACGTAGTGGTCCGCGGTGATGTCGCGCCGTACCCCTTCGGGGTCCTCGATCACGGTCTTGGTGACGCGACCGCCGCCGAAGCCCAGCTCGCGCACGGTCCAGCCGATCTTGAACTCCACGCCGAGCGACGTGAGATGAGCCACCCAGGGGTCGATCCACGCCTCGTTCGTCGGCGCGTTCAGGATGCGGTCCGGCGGCCCGTCGGCGCCCTGGCCCAGCGCGTTGAAGACGAACGCCTCGCCGAGCGTGCCGACCGTGCGGGTGCTCGCCACCTCGGCCTTGGTCGCCACGATGTTGCGGGTGACGCCGATCGCGAGGATGCGCTGGTAGTCCTTCGACATCCGCTCGGCGCGCACGAACTCCCACCAGGGCGTCGACTCCCAGTCGTCGTCGCGGCGTTCGTCGCAGCTGGTCAGGAAGACCAGGGCGCGGTTCACGAAGTACGCGATCTCATGGCCGGGGAGGTTGAAGGCGGTGTCGAGCAGCGCCGTGAGCGCCCGCGCGATGTCGTCGAGCGAGAGCTTCTCCGGGTCGCTGCCCGGCCACGGGATCGGCATCCGGATGTCCTCGCGGCCGGTGCGCGCGAACGACATCTCGCGGGGCGCCGCCAGGTTGTCCCACACGCCGTTCGCGTTCCCGGGGAAGGGGATGCGGCGCATCGTGTCGGGGAGGTTGTGGTAGATCCCCGGGATGAAGCGGAAGCCGTGCTCGCCGGGCAGCGGCTTGCGGTTGCCCTTCGAGCTGTCCGGTACGTCCATGCTGCGGGCCTTGCCGCCCAGCGCCCTGCGCTCGTAGACCGTGACGGCGAAGCCGCGCTCGGCCAGCTCGTGCGCGGCGGTCAGGCCCGCCACGCCGCCGCCGAGCACGGCCACCGACTGCCGCCCTCGCGGGCCCCCGGGAGCGGCCGCCGCAGCGGGCAGCGCCGCCCCCACGCCCAGCGCGGCCGCGCCGCCGACCGCCGCGGCTCCCGCGACGAACCTCCGCCGCGTGCTCCCCTCGCACCCCTTGCCGTCCGCATTGCCCTCGACATCGCCGTGCCCCATGCCCCGTCCCCCTTACCGTCGGTAACTGACTGGTCCGGCGCAGGAGCATACGGTCGGGGTCAATGGGGCGGAAGGTGAGCGCGAGCCGCTTCGCACATTGGCGCGATCGCGTCACGCGGGGCAGGTGCGCGCGATCGCGTCACGCGGGGCGGGCGCGGGTGCGGCGGGGACGGCCGGGTCAGCTCTGCGGGCCGAGGACGTCGGTGAGGTCGTAGCGCACCGGTTCCTCCAGTTGGGCGTAGGTGCAGCTCTCCGGCGTCCGGTCGGGGCGCCAGGTGCGGAAGCGGGCCGTGTGGCGGAAGCGCCGGCCGCCCTCCATGTGGTCGTACGCCACTTCGCAGACCCGCTCCGGGCGCAGCGCCACCCAGGAGAGGTCCTTCTTGCCCGACCAGCGGCTCGGGGCGCCGGGCATCCGGGCCGTCTCGTGGGCCGCCTCGTCCGTCCAGGCCGCCCACGGGTGCCCCGCCGCCGACTCCATCCGCAGCGGCTCCAGCTCCGCCACCAGCTCGGCCCGCCGCTGCATGGAGAACGCCGCGCAGACACCGACGTGCTGGAGGGCGCCCTCCTCGTCGTACAGACCGAGCAGCAGCGAGCCCACCACGGGCCCGCTCTTGTGGAACCGGTAGCCCGCCACCACACAGTCCGCCGTCCGGGCGTGCTTGATCTTGAACATGAGGCGTTCGTTCTGCCGGTAGAGCAGGTCGAGCGGCTTGGCGATGACGCCGTCGAGACCCGCGCCCTCGAACTGCTCGAACCACTGCCGCGCCACCACGGGGTCCCTGGTCGCGGGGGCGACGTGGACGGGCGCGGTGACGCCGGCGAGGGCCTTCTCCAGGCGGTCGCGGCGCTCGGTGAGCGGCGTGTCGGGCAGGGCGTCGTCGCCGAGCGCGAGCAGGTCGAAGGCGACGAAGGAGGCCGGGGTCCGCTCGGCGAGCAGGGCCACGCGCGAGGCGGCGGGGTGGATGCGCTCCGTGAGCGCGTCGAAGTCGAGCCGCCCGTCCCTGGCGATCACGATCTCGCCGTCCAGCACGCAGCGCGCGGGCAGCCGCTCCCGCAGGGCGGCCACCAGCTCGGGAAAGTAGCGGGTCAGCGGCTTCCCCGTACGGCTGCCGAGCTCGATCTCGTCCCCGTCGCGGAAGACGATCGCCCGGAACCCGTCCCACTTGGCCTCGTACTGCATGTCCGGCGGAATCTTCGCCACGGGCTTGGCGAGCATGGGCTTCACGGGAGGCATCACCGGCAGATCCATGGTCCGATTCTGCGGCGTATCACCCTGTATCGCCCGGTGTGCGGTGAATGGCGACGGGCGCCCGGCCCGCTTAGCGTGGCTCGCATGGGTGCAGCCAGAGGCAAGAGCGCAGCCGTGGAGATCGACACGGGGGAGCGTACGGTGCGGCTCTCCAGTCCGGACCGGGTGGTCTTTCCCGAGCGGGGCTTCACCAAGCTGGACCTCGCCGAGTACTTCGTGGCGGTCGGGCCCGGCATCCTGCGCGCGCTCAGGGACCGGCCCACGACCCTGGAGCGCTACCCCGAGGGCGTGGCCGGCGAGTCCTTCTACCAGAAGCGCGCCCCGAAGAACCTGCCCGACTGGATCCCCACGGGCACCATCACCTTCCCCAGCGGCCGCACCGCCGACGAGATCTGCCCGACCGAGGTGGCGGCCGTCGTCTGGGCCGCGCAGTACGGGACGCTCACCTTCCACCCGTGGCCGGTGCGGCGCGCCGACCCCGACCACCCGGACGAACTCCGCATCGACCTCGACCCGCAGCCCGGCACGGACTACGCCGACGCGGTCCGCGCCGCGCACGAACTGCGCGCGGTACTCGACGAGTTCGGGGGACTCGTCGGGTGGCCCAAGACGTCCGGCGGGCGCGGCCTGCACGTCTTCGTGCCGATCGAGCCGCGCTGGACCTTCACCGAGCTGCGGCGGGCCGCCATCGCCTGCGGGCGGGAGCTGGAGCGGCGGATGCCGGACGCGGTGACGACGGCGTGGTGGAAGGAGGAGCGGGGCGAGCGGATCTTCGTGGACTTCAACCAGACCGCCCGCGACCGCACGATCGCCTCCGCCTACTCGGTACGGGCCCGCCCGCACGCCCCGGTCTCCGCGCCGCTGCGCTGGGACGAGGTCGACGACGCCGTGCCCGAGGACTTCGACATCGGCACCATGCCGGACCGCTTCGCGCGGGTCGGCGACGTCCACGCGGACATGGAGGGCACGGCCCACTCCCTTGAGGCGCTGCTCGGACTCGCCGATCAGGACGAGCGGGACCGGGGCCTGGGCGACCTGCCGTATCCCCCGGAGTATCCGAAGATGCCGGGGGAGCCGAAGCGGGTGCAGCCCAGCCGGGCCAGACACGAGGAATGACCCGGCTGGTGCGAGTGCCGGTGCCGGTGGCCCGACGGTCCGTCAGCCGCACGGTCCGTCAGCCCGTCAGCCCGATGGCGCGTCAGTCCGTGAAGTGCGTCAGGCTGCCGCCCAGGGACTCCCAGTCCTTGAGGCCGGGGCCCCACGCCTTGCCGTCCCACCACTTGTGGGACAGCGCCGAGTCCGTGCCCCTGACGAACACGTCGAGCCGGTTCGGCTCCCAGGAGACGGCCGTCGGTGAACTCGTGCAGATTCCGCCGAGGGATTCCCAGCCTTTGATGCTCGGTCCCCACGCGTTTCCGTCCCACCACTTGTGGTAGAGCGCGGAGTCGGTCCCGACCGTGAAAAGGTCGAGCCGGTTGTCGCCCCACGCGACGGCGGAAGGAGTGTGCTCGCAGACTCCGCCCAGGGATTCCCAGCCTTTGACGCTGGGTCCCCACGCGTTTCCGTCCCACCACTTGTGGTAGAGCGCGGAGTCCGTTCCGATCACGAACAGGTCCAGCCTGTTCTGTCCCCAGGAAACGGCCACGGGTTCACTCAGGCAGATTCCGCCGAGGGATTCCCAGCCTTTGACGCTCGGTCCCCAGGAGCTTCCGTCCCACCACTTGTGGTAAAGCGCCGAGTCCGTACCGATCACGAAGAGATCGAGTCGATTCGCGCCCCACGAAACCGCCTTCGGCTTCGTCAGGCAGATTCCGCCGAGGGACTCCCAGCCTTTGACGCTGGGTCCCCAGGCCTTGCCGTCCCACCACTTGTGGTACGTCGCCGAGTCGGTGCCCGTCACGAAGAGATCGAGCCGGTCCGGGCCCCAGGAGACGGCCTCGGGCGCGCTGGTGCAGCTGCCGCCGAGCGACTCCCAGTCCTTGACGCCGGGTCCCCAACTGCTGCCGTCCCACCACTTGTGGGACAGCGCCGAGTCCGTACCGACGACGAACACGTCGAGCCGGTCGTGCGTCCACGCGACGGACGTCGGCGGGCCGGTGCAGATTCCGCCGAGCGACTCCCAGCCCTTCACGCTCGGTCCCCAGACCTTGCCGTCCCACCACTTGTGGAACATCGCCGAGTCGGTGCCGGTCGTGAACACGTCGAGGCGGTCCGACTCCCAGGACACCACGGGACCCGAGGCGGGCGAGGGGCCGTACATCGCGTGCACGGCGGCGATGTCGTCCGTGCTCAGGCCGGTGCGCTGGCCGATCGTGACGCCCTGGACGGTCGGCACGACGGTGTCCTGGCCGTTCTTCGAGAACGCGTCCCTGGGGTAGTGCATGATCGACCCGTAGTCGTAGGGACCCACGTCGTCGCCGTCCGTGATGTGCTGGTCGAAGTTGTGCTCGAAGCCCTGGGTGATGTTGGACCAGACGATCGTCACGAACTGGTCCCTGTCCGCACGGCTCTGCTCGTGCCACAGGCCGACCGCGTGCCCGATCTCGTGGACGCAGTTGCCCGTGGTGCAGCCGGTGCCGAGGGTGATGCTCTGCGAACCGCCCTGCATGCCCACGAACGAGGAACAGCCGCCGCCGGGCACGAAGCGCACGAAGTCGGGGAACCGCGCCTGGTTGGCGGCGGTGCGCTGCACGAAACGCACGCGGGTGCGGGCCTGCCAGTGCGCGATCGCGTCGGTCACGCGCTGCTGGTTCGGCAGGTTCCCGTCGATCTCGAACGGCACCAGCGCATTGGGCCAGCGGAACTGCTTTCCCGTGATGATGACGGCGGACTCCGGTATTTTTCCTTCCGATTCCGCCCGCAATTCCGAGGTGCGGCGCTCCACCTGTGCCACCGAACCGAGCACGATGTCGCCTTCGAAGACCGCGAGCCCGTCGATGTCCACATACTGCACGGGCTTGACCTGGAAGCTCACGCCGTCGATCAGACCGGTCCGGACATCCCGCGAGGAGCGGAACTCCCCGTGTCCCTCACCAGAAACTCGCGACTCGGAAGCAGGCATGGTGTTTCTCCCCTCTATCCTGACTTCCCGCCCCGCCGTAAAGGGCGCTATTTTGCGGAAAGTAGTGGGGCACCTGCCGACCAACAAGGGCTGGGTGAGCGTATGCGAAACGTAGAAATCGCTGTCTGTCTCGCGCCGGGTACGACACCGCCGCGAAGCACCGTGACCCTGCGCGCGCGGATCGAAGAGGTCACCGCGGCGGACGCGCGGGCCCGCGTCGTGTCCCGTAAGGCCGAGCGCGGTGTCGACCTCGCCGCGGGGGCCCGGCTGACGCTGGAGGTGCCGGGCGCCGACCCGCGGGCCCGCTACACGGTCCGGGTGCACGCGGACGTCGACGGGTCCGGGGCCGTCGCGCCCGAGGACTTCGTCTCGGTGCGGAGCAACCCCGTGCTCACCCACGGCGGTCCCGACGCGGTGACGGTCGAGGTGCGGCCGGTCCGGTGACTCCCGTTCGGTGACCCCCGTCCGGTGATCCCCGGCCCCGTGACGGCGGGTCCGAACACGACGATGCCCCCGCCCCGGTGACCGGGACGGGGGCACCAACTGCCCTTGTGCTACAGCTCCTTGATCCTGATGTCGCGGTACGACACCACGTCCGTCACGCCGTGCACCTGGAGCCCGACGTAGCCGGAGGCGAACCGCCGGCCGTCCGTGCCGGGGTCGTCGCCGCGCGGCGGGACGAAGTCCTGGCCGCCGGTGTTGTCGAACTCGTTGAGCAGCACGCCGTTGCGGTAGACCGAGTAGTGCTGGTCGACCACACGGACCTCGTAGTCGTTCCACGTGCCCTTCGGGGTGACACCCGCCCCCGCCAGGCCGACCCGGTCGAATCCGTAGATCGACCCGGTCTTGTACATGTCGCCGTCGGGGCGGTCGTGGACCTGGATCTCATGCCCGTACTTGATGGCGACCCACTCCGGACGTGACTCCTCCGGGTGGTCGTGGACCTGCGGGAAGCGCACGAAGACACCGGAGTTGGTGTTGGTGTTGCCCGGTGCGTCGTCGCGCCACTGGAGCTTCAGGGAGAAGTCGCCGTACTTCCGCTCGGGGAACCACAGCATGCCCATGCCCTGGACGGTGGTGCTCGACGTGATCGTGCCGTCGGCGTTGAGGCCGAACTTGCCGCCGCCCACCTGCTCCCACTTGTTCAGGGACGCCTGGGTGCCGTCGAAGAGCTTGCGGTAGCCGTCCGTCTGGCCCGGCTTGCCGATGCCGGACTGCTTGGCGGCACGGTTGATCTTGTTGTACTCGCGCTGGTCGATCTCGCCGGTCTTCAGGAGCTTGTCGCTGACGCCCTTGACGTGCTTGAGGAAGAGCGCGTGGGACGTCCACTCCTTCTCGTCCTCGATCAACTCGTTGATGCGGCAACGGTTGTTGGTGACGCGGTTCGGGATGCCCGTGTCGACCGTGCCCACGATGACCGTCAACCGCTCGTCGAACTCGGGGCAGTTGGGGGCAGGGACCCCGCCCCCCTCGGAGACCGTGAACGACACGGTCTTCGCGACGGCCGTGTTGCCCGCCTTGTCGCTCGCCCGGTAGGCCACGGAGTGCCGTCCCACGCGGTCGACGACGACCGGCGCCTCGTAGGCGAGGTAGGGCCCGCCGTCGAGCGAGTACTCGACCTTGGCCACGCCCGATCCGGCGTCGGTCGCGGTGACCGTCACCTTGGCCTTGCCGAGGTAGGCGCCGTCGGAGTCCTTGCTGCCCTCGACCTTCGCCGAGGTCTCCGGCGGCGTCTTGTCCTCGACGGGCGGCGTGACCACCGTGAACTCGACGCTCTTCTCGGCCGCCTGGTTGCCCGCCTTGTCGGACGCCCGGTAGCGGACCTTGTGCGTGCCGGTCTCGTGGACCATCACCGGCGCGGCGTACGTCGTCCAGGCGCCGTCCCCGACCGCGTACTCGATCTTGTTGACGCCGGATCCCGTGTCGGACGCCGTCACCGTGACGGTCGCCATGCCCAGGTACTGCCCCTGGTCGTTCTTCTCGCCGCTCACCGTCGCCGAGGTCTCGGGCGGCGTCTTGTCGTCGGTGGGCGGCGCGACCACGGTGAAGTCCGCGGCCTTCTCCGCCGCCACGTTGCCCGCCTTGTCGGAGGCCCGGTAGCGGATCTTGTGGGTGCCCACCTGGTCGACGACCACGGGCGCGGTGTACGGCTGCCAGGCGCCGTCGGCACCGACCGCGTACTCGATCTTGTCGACGCCCGAGCCCGCGTCCGTCGCGGTGACCGCGACCGTGGCCGAACCGACGTACGCGCCATCGGAGTTGGTGCTGCCCTCCACCTTGGCGGAGACCTCCGGCGCGGTGGTGTCCTCGCCGCCGCCCTCGGTCACCACGAGGATGCCCTGCATGGTCTCGTGGCCGGGGATCGTGCAGTGGTACCGGTAGCGGCCCGGGGTGAGGGTGACCTCGGCGGTCTGCTTGCCGCCCTGGGCGTCGTTGGGGTTGGCCATGAGGTTCAGCTGGACGTCGTTGTTGTACTCGGGGTCGGAGACGTCGAACGTCAGCGTGTGCGGCATGCCGCTCGTGTTGCCGGTCGCCTCGCTGTTCTCGAAGACGATCGTCGTCTTGCCCGCCACCGCGGTCGTGGGCGCCGACTTGTACTTGGTGATGTCGTTGTCGGCGGTCCAGTTCAGCGTCTGGTCGGCGGCGGCGATCCCGGTGTTGTCGGGGCGCGCCGAGGCCGCCGTCGACGTCAGGCCGAGCACCATGAGGAGCGCGGCCAGCAGCGCCGTCCACAGTCTTCGTTTCCGTACGGACCTCGGCACGGTCCGGGTCGCGGTCCGTGCCGCGGTCCTCGTCGTGGGGGAGCGCATCAGCCCGCCTTCCTTGCCAGGTCGTCGGCGGCCGGCGTCGCCGCCCCGCCCTCGTACGTCACGCGCCACAGCGCCGACTTCGCGTCCGAGGTGAAGAAGCCGCGGCCGTAGTCGAGGACGTACAGCGAGCCGTCGGGCGCGAACTTCCAGTCCATGAGGTTCTTGATGCCGTCGTTGCCGATCGGAATGATCTTCCGCAGCGACTCGGCGTGCATGGGAAGGCCGCCGCTGCCGACCGTCTTGGGATCGGTGAGCACCGCGTGCCGCGGCTGGTCGCCGTCGTAGAAGTCGCCGACGAACCACTTGCCGTCCCAGTACGAGGGCCACTTGTCGGCGCTCGTGCTCGCCGCGTCGTAGCGGTAGACCGGGCCGTTCATGGTGGCCTGGCCGCCGCCCTTGAGCCATGGGAGCAGCTGCTTCTGCTCGGACGCCTTGTAGCTCGGTACTCCGTTGGCGTCGCGCGGGTAGTCCACGCCGCCGCCCTGCGGCGAGTACCAGATGTTGTTGGGCTCGGCCGGCGGGATGTTCACCAGGCCGTCGTTGTTGGGCGACTCGTTCTTGAGGTTCTTGCAGTCGTACCAGCCCAGCGGCTTCGTCGGGTCCGGCAGATTGCGGTCGCGGTAGGGCTGGTTGTTGCCCATGCAGTACGGCCAGCCGCGGTTGGAGGCGTGCGTGATCGCCGCGAACGTGTCGTACTTGGCCGGGCCCCACGTCGTCGACGGCTCACCGGCGTCCGGGCCGACCCACCCCGCGTAGAGGGTGTCGGTCTTCTTGTCGATGGAGATGCGCGCCGGGTTCCTGACGCCCATCACGTAGATCTCGCCGCGCGTCTTGCCGCCGCCCTCGTCCGGCTCCTTGCCGGTGAAGAGGTTCCCCGAGGGGAGCGTGTACGTCCCGTCGGCCTCCGGGTGGATGCGCAGGATCTTGCCGTTGAGGTTGTTGGTGTTGCCCGCCGTGCGGCGCGCGTCGGCGAAGGAGACGCCCTTGAAGTTCGGCTGCGGGTTGTTGCCCGAGTAACCGTCGCTGAACCGCGAGGAGTTGTTGTCACCGGTCGCGATGTAGAGGTTGCCCTTGGAGTCCCAGGCCATCCCGCCGCCCGCGTGGCAGCAGCTGTGGATCTGCACCGGCCACTTCAGGAGCACCTTCTCGCTGGCCATGTCCAGCTTGTTGGTCGCCTGGTCGAGCGTGAACCGGGAGACGTAGCGCTCGCCCATGTGCGTATCGCGGTTGATCTTCGAGTGGGGCGTGTAGTGCAGGTACACCCACCCGTTCTGCTCGAACTTGGGGTCCAACTCGATGCCGAGCAGGCCCTCTTCGACCTTGACGAGCTCGTCGCCGCCGCCCTTGTTGCCGAAGACGGAGAGCGCTCCGGCGAGCGTCGACTTCTTGGTCCTCGGGTCGTAGACGTGGATCTCGCCCTTGCCCTTGCCGATGTCGGGGTCGTTCCAGTCGGTGACGACCGGCTGGGACGAGTCGGCGCCGCCGCGGCCGATGTAGAGCACCCGCCCGTCGGGCGCGGTGACCAGGCCGTGCGGCTCGCCGATCTGGTCGTTCTGGCCCGGCTGGTTGGCCTGCGTCAGGCGCTGCGCCTGGTAGTTGGCGTTGATCGTCGACTTGCAGTCGGCGCGCGCGATGCGGGTCGTCCAGAGCAGGGCGCCGCGCAGATGGCCGCGGAAGTCCGCCTCGTCGTACGAGGAGGCGGTGCCGCCCATGCCGGTGTAGAAGGAGCGGCCGCCGTCGTAGTCGCGGCACCAGGAGACCGGGTGGTCCCAGCCGTTCTTGGAGTCGCCCGGCTGGTAGGTCGACTCCCGGACGCGGGCGACCGTGTGCACGTCGCCGGACGGGTTCTTGGTCCAGTTCAGCCACCGGTCGGGGCGCTTCCACTGGAGGGGCAGGTCCTTGGTCGCGGGGTTCTCGCGGTCGCCGACCTCCACGGTGGCGCGCTGCACGCCCGTCGGGCTGGAGTCGGCGGGCCTGGCGCCGATCAGGCCGGTGAACCAGTTCGAGTACGGCTCGGCGCGGGCCGCGTCATGGATGCCGAGGAAGCCGCCACCGGCCTCCATGTACGCCTCAAGGCCCGCTTCCTGCTCGGGGTCGAGGATGTCGCCGCCGCCGGTCAGGAAGGCCACGGCGTTGAACTTGCCGAGCTTGGCCCCGTTGGTGAACACGGCGGGGTCGTCGGTCGCCTCGACCTTGAAGCGCTGCGCGGCGGGGCCCGTGAGACCGATCTTCTCGATGGCCTCGATCCCGGCGTTCACGACCGGCGACTCGTCGCCGCCCGCGGCGGAGCCGTGGAAGACGAGCACCTTCACGTTGGCCCCGCCGGGCGGCGAGGGCAGGGACATCGTTGTCAACGGCGGTTCCGGGTACGGTCGCGCGGACGCGGCCTGCGCCGAGAGCGCCCCGGTGACCAGGGCGCCGGACAGCAGGGCGGCCGCCCAGGCCCGCCGCGAGCGGTTCGTTCTGCGTCGTGCTCTGCTCAACCCTCGTACATCCGAAGGTCTTTGATGCGGTGTGAGCCGCATGAGTACACCCACCCCTCGTCGGTCACAGCAACAGCGCCGATGAAGCTAGACCTCTTTTCGCCAGCCGCCAATAGGTATGACCGCGATAGCACCAACTTTGTCCTGAGTGTGGATAAACGAAGATCCCGCCGATACCGTGTGGCCGTCCCCGGGGCCTCCTGCGCCCCGTCACCCTCCGTACCGCAGTGGGGAGTTCGGCATGGACAGACGGAGCTCGGACCGAAGTGGCCTGGACAGGCGCGGCTTCAACCGGCGGATGCTCGTGGGCGGCGTGGCAGCGGCGGCGGGGGTGACATCGTTGTCGGTCGCGGGTGCGCCCGACGCGAGCACGGCCGAGGCGCCGCCGCGGACCGCGCCCGCGGGCGGTGAGGTCAGACGCATCAAGATGTACGCGGAGAAGCTCCCCGACGGGCAGATGGGCTACGGCCTGGAGAAGGGCAAGGCGTCCATCCCCGGCCCGCTCATCGAACTCAACGAGGGCGACACGCTGCACATCGAGTTCGAGAACACCATGGACGTCGACGCCAGCCTGCACGTCCACGGCATGGACTACGAGATATCCAGCGACGGCACCCGGCACACCAAGAGCCACGTCGAGCCGGGCGGCAAGCGCACCTACACCTGGCGCACGCACGCGCCGGGCCGCCGCAAGGACGGCACGTGGCGGCCGGGGACCGCGGGCTACTGGCACTACCACGACCACGTGGTCGGCACCGACCACGGCACCGGCGGCGTGCGCAAGGGCCTCTACGGGCCGCTGATCGTGCGCCGCAAGGGCGACGTCCTGCCGGACCAGACCTGCACGATCGTCTTCAACGACATGACGGTCAACAACAAGTCGGGCCACGACAGCCCCACCTTCGAGGCCACGGTGGGCGACCGGGTCGAATTCGTCTCGATCACGCACGGCGAGTACTACCACACGTTCCACGTGCACGGTCATCGCTGGGCGGACAACAGGACGGGCATGCTGACCGGCCCGGACGACCCCAGCCAGATCCTCGACGACAAGATCACAGGACCCGGCGACTCCTTCGGATTCCAGGTCATCGCGGGCGAGGGCGTGGGCGCCGGCGCCTGGATGTACCACTGCCACGTCCAGAGCCACTCGGACATGGGGATGGCGGGCCTCTTCCTGGTCAAGAAGGCGGACGGGACGATCCCGGACTACGAGCCGCATCACGGCGCGGCGGCGAAGGGGTCGAAGGACACGAAGGACGCGAAGGGCGCGGAAGGCGTGAAGAAGTCGTCGGGGGAGGCGGGGCAGCACCATCACTGAGCGGGGCGGGTGTGGCCGAAGGTGTGACACCTGGGGAGGCGTCACGCCCTTCCCCCAAGGGGGAGGAGACGCGCCCAAGATAGCCGTGCGGTACGGGAGTTCGGAAGCGGCGCGCGGCTTACGGGTGCGGCGGCGGTGTCGTCGGGCCGCGTGCGTCGACGTGGGTGCCTCTCCGTGGGCGTCGGCGCCTCCCTGAGTCATCCCCCGGCAGCGCGATGCGGGAGGATGATTCCCGACGGCGGCCCCGAAGGGCCGTTCCGTGGCCGTCGGGGAGGAGAGACCAAGGTGACCGAGGAGTCGAGCGCCGCGCCGCGCCCCACGCTGGAGGCCGTCGCCGCACGGGCCGGGGTGTCCCGGGCCACCGTCTCGCGCGTCGTCAACGGCGACGCGGGCGTACGGGAGGTGCTCGCCGTGAGAGTCAGGCGCGCGGTCGACGAGCTCGGCTACGTGCCCAACCGGGCCGCCCGCAGCCTGGTCACCAGGCGCCACGACGCCGTCGCCGTGGTGATCGCCGAGCCGGAGACGCGGGTGTTCGCCGACCCGTTCTTCGCGCTGCAACTGCGCGGCATCAGCAAGGAGTTGACCGGGCACGACGTACAGCTCGTGCTGCTACTCACCGAGGGGCGGGACGACCACGAGCGGGTCGGCCGGTATCTCGCGGGCGGGCACGTCGACGGCGCGCTCGTCTTCTCGCTGCACCTGGACGACCCGCTGCCCGGCATCATCCGCCGCGCCGGGGTGCCCACCGTGTTCGGCGGGCGGCCCGGCTGGTCGGACCCCGTCTCCGGCGGGCCCGGCGCCCCGTACGTCGACTGCGACAACCGGGGCGGCGCGCGCGAGGCCGTGCGGCATCTGGTCGGCCTCGGGCGCGACCGGGTCGCGCACATCACCGGGCCGCTCGACCAGACCTCCGCGGTCGACCGGCTCGACGGCTTCCGCGACGTCCTGGCAGACGCCGACCCGCGGCTGATCGTCGAGGGCGACTTCACCCCCGCGGGCGGCGAGCGCGCGATGCGCACGCTCCTCGACACCTGCCCGGACGTGGACGCGGTCTTCGCGGCCAACGACCTGTCGGCGTCCGGCGCCCTGCGGGTGCTGCGCGAGCGCGGCAGGAGGGTGCCGGACGACGTGGCCGTGGTCGGCTTCGACGACATGCTGCCGGTCGCCGAACAGGTGGACCCGCCGCTGACGACGGTGCGTCAGGACATCGAGGAGATGGGCCGGTTGATGGCCCGGATGCTGCTGCGGGGGCGCGACGAGGACCCCGCGGCCAGGCCGTCCGGCGTGGTGCTGCCGACGTCACTGGTGCGCAGGGCCTCGGCGTGACCGGGCGGTGCGGCCGCCGCGTCAGGAACCGACGCTCACCGTGAACCGCCGCGGGTTCCCGTCGTGCGCCGCGCCCGACACGTCCGGCTGTCCGTCCGGCCGCACGTCGTCGTACGGAAACGCGTACCCGATGGGGGAGTTGGCGTGCACCACCCGGGACCAGTGGTTGGTGACCGCGTCCCGGTAGTAGTCGCCGGAGGTCGAGCCGTTGGGCTGCTCGGGGTGGGTGAGCATGATGCTGCGGTTGAACCCGGCGGCGAGCCTGGCGAGCAGGCCCTTCTTGTCGTCGGGGTCGCCCGGGTTGTTGGCGAACGGGCCGTGGTTGCAGGTGAAGATGTCCTTCGACGTCGGCTTGGCGAAGGAGTGGCCGCCGTTGAAGGTCAGCACGTCGCCGCTGACCCGCCCGGTGAACACGCCCCTGCCGCCCTGGAGGTCGATCTTCAGGTCGGTGGAGCGGTACTTCTCCCACACCTGGTCGATGTAGCCGTTCCACACGTCGCGGAACGGCATCTGGTCGGGCCGGTCGAAGTAGGGCGCCATCAGGTTCTGGGGCGAGATGACGCGCAGGACGCCGCCGTCGTCACCGCGGATGACCAGCTTGTCCCACGGCTGCCCGTCCTTGCCGGTCTGCGCCGCCAGATCCGCGGCGATCTTGTCGACGGCCCCGTCGGGCAACGGGGCGACGGAGTGCGTGCCGTCGCCCTCCAGCGTCAGCCCGATGGGCAGCGCGGTCACCAGGTCGACATAGCTGATGTTGGCGTACAGCTGCTGCGGGTTGAAGGTGAACTCGCAGAACGACCAGGTGCGCCCGTAGTTGGGGTCCTCGCGGGTGGCGAAGGCGGGCTCGACCAGGGAGGGGCCCGGGTTGAGGAAGAAGTCGAGCTTGTCGTCGCGCACGAAGTAGACGCGGGCGCCGTACATCTGAGGCAGGGTCAGCACCTTGGGGGCCGAACCGGCGGCGCCGAGCGGGATGGCGCAGTCGACGGGCAGCGGGGTCTGCGGCGCCGAGGGTGAGTCGGGCCGGTAGACGCCACCGTCGGGCTTGAGCAGTACCCAGCGGTCCGTGCCCTGTTCGTGCCCGGTGACGTACGCGCGCACCTGTCCGGGCAGCGACTTGTTCCGCAGGGCGAGCTCGCAGGTGGCGGGCGCGGCCCTGCCCCCGGCGCGGGCGCCGGGGCTCAGGGCGCTGCCCCAGACGGGATAGGTGAGGGCACCCGCGGCGCCCGCGGTGGCGGTCAGGAACGTTCGGCGCGATATCACGGAAGGTCTCCTGCGGTGGGGGGTGTGGGGGTGTGCACCACTGTTGCGGCGGGGGGAATGGGGCGTCAAGAGATGTGACTGAGAGCGCTCTCAGAAATCTTCTGTCTTCAGGAAATGGCGACGTGAGAGGCCCGGGGAGGGGTCGGCGAAGGACCGGGGCGGGACCGGGACGGGCGGTCCGCGGGGCGACAGGCGGATTGTCAGTGCCGGGTGCCAGACTCGGAGGAGACGGAAAAGAGATACGACAAAGGAGTCGATCATGCTCAATAGCCGTTTCCCGACGGGTGCCCCTGTATGGGTGGACATGTGCGCCCCCGACCTCGGCAGCGTCAGCTCCTTCTACCGCGAGCTGTTCGGCTGGGAGCTTCAGCAGGGCGGTCCCGAATTCGGCGGGTACAGCCAGTTCCAGCTCGGTGGCAGGACCACGGCGGGCGCGATGGCCATGCCGGCGGACGAGGCCCCACCCTCATGGACGTTGTACTTCCGCACGCCGGAGGTCGACGCCACCGTGAAGTCGGTCGAGCAGGCCGGCGGCGGCACGCTCTTCGAGGCCGTGGACATCGCCGACTTCGGCCGTATGGCCGGGCTCACCGACTCCGCGGGCGTGCCGTTCTCCGTGTGGCAGCAGGGGCAGCTCAAGGGCCTCGATGTCCTGAACGAACCGGGCGGGCTGATCTGGGCCGAGCTGTACACCCCGGACGTCACCGCGGCCCTCGGGTTCTACGGCTCGGTGTTCGGCTGGGGAACCACCGAGATGCCCTTCCCCGGCGGTTCGTACACGATGGTCCACCCGGCCGACGGCACCGCGGACGACATGTTCGGCGGCGTGGTCCCGCTGGACTCCGACCCCGCCGAAGCCACGGCGTACTGGCTGCCGTACTTCCAGGTGGACGACTGCGACGAGGCGGTCGCCAAGGCCCGGCGGACCGGCGGTGAGGTGCGGATGGAGCCGGTCTCCATGGAGGGCGTGGGCCGCTTCGCCAAGCTGGCCGACCCGGCGGGGGCCCGGTTCGCCGTGCTGCAGCCCTCGCCTCCCGGTGAGCAGGCCGGGGCGTAGTCTTCGGTCCCGGCGGGTTTCGGAGGGCTGCCGGAAGGGCAGCCCTCATCGGGGCATCGGGCCCGGCGCCGTGCGCGGGACACCGGCAGGACGGGCTGTCCGCCCGGCCGCGAAACAGCGCCCGGCCCCTCGTTGATCGTTCGTTGATCGAATGTTTCGCGCCGCGGGGCACCATCGGCGACATGCAGATCGAGATGACGGCCGAGCCCGAACTGGCCTGGCAGGAGCAGGCGCTGTGCGCCCAGACCGGAGCGGACTTCTTCTTCCCCGAGCCCGGCAGTTCCGTACGCGAAGCGAAATACATCTGCCGGATGTGCGAGATGCGCCCCGCCTGCCTGGAGTACGCCCTCGCCAACGACGAGCGGTTCGGCGTTTGGGGAGGCCTCTCCGAGAAGGAGCGGTACGCCCTCAGACAGCAGTCGGGCCGATAAGACCTCCGACGACCGACATCAAGAGGGCCCCAGGCACACGCCGGGGCCCTCTGGCGTACGTCGCCGCGGGACGCAGGCGTACGTCGCCGCCGGACTCAGGCGTACGTCACCGTGAAGTGCCGCGTCCCTGCGGGGACATGCACGTCGTCGCCGGAGACCGGCAGCTGCCGGCCGTCCGCCGAGGCGGCCCGCACCGGTCCGAACCGGCACGGATAGACGTACCGCACCCGCTCCGGCGCCTGGGTGACCTCCACGGCCACGGTCCGGTCGCCCGCGTCATGCGTGAGCCGGTACCCGAAGGGCTCGCCGAACAGCGTCGGCGCGGACTCCACCGCCACCGTGTCGCCGTCCGGCACCCAGTGCGGGCGCACCCCCGGTGCGATGTACAGATGCGGATCGCCGTCCTCGTCCGCCTCGAAGAGCAGGATGTCGCGGATGAGCAGCAGGTACTCCGCCGCCGCCCAGCCGTGCGGGATGTCGCCCATGTACCAGTGGCGGGCGGGCACTTCGTGGAAGCCGGAGGCGAGCGTGAAGGCGTGCTGCTCGTTCCACGCGCCGAGCGCCACCGCCCGTTCCTGGGTGCGCGGGAAGGCCGCACCGACGATCCAGCCGAGCAGCGAGTCCATCCGCACCGGATCACCCGCCAGCAGGTAGGCGTGCGCCAACTGCGTGGTGAGGTAGGGCCCGTAGGCGTTCCACGCGGCCTCGTGCCGGTAGCCGCCCGCCACGAAGTGGGCGTACATGGTGTCCAGGGTGAAGCGCGCGGCCCGGTCGATGTCGGGGCCGAGCTTGCTGCCCATGTGCAGCCGCAGCGGATGGAAGAACGCGGCCGCGCCGATCATCGTAGAGTCGAGCCGTCCGACGTCCCCGGGCCCGGTGGGGATGTACGTCTCCCAGGCGCCGCGCCTGCGCTGCTCGTCCAGGACCCAGCGGATGGACGCGGCCGTGGCGCGCTTCAGGTCGTCGAAGGCCGCCCAGAGTTCGGGCACGTCCGGCGAGCCGATGCGCTCCGCGAGCCGCGCCGCCTCGTAGAGACCCGCCAGCGCCCACAGGTCGTCCCAGTAGTGCGGCTTGTCGCGCTCGCCCAGGTGCTCGGCGCTCCAGCCGCTGTGCAGCAGCCCGTTCGGGTCGCGGTTGTCCCGCAGCCAGCGGGCGCCGTCGACGACGTACGGCGTGTACAGCTTGGTGCCGAACGCGGCGCTCCTGCCCAGCGTGCGGTCGAGCCGGCCGATCGCCCAGAGCGCCTGGCCGTTGCTGTCCCACTCGCGGTCGTCACGCTCGTGCGGGCCGCCGTAGAAGCCGTACTCGGCGCACGGCCCGATCCGGCCGGTTCCCCGGTTGAACTTCAGCGGATAGTGCGTGCCCAACTGGCGCTCGGCCAGCGTCGCGTCACCCACCAGGGAGCAGGCGGTGGCCTCCACCGACGAGTCGCGGATCCAGAACGAGTCGTAGACGGTCGGGCCCGGATGGATCTCGCCCTGGTCGGAGAGGATGAGCAGCTGCGAGCGCGCCTCGCGGAACAGGTCCGTCAAGTGGGCCACGGGGCGCGGCAGTTCGGGCTGGACGCCCTGTCCGAGCAGCTTGGCCGTCCAGAACGCGCGGTTGCTCTCCTCCAGTTCGGCGGCCGGGGTCGCCCTGATCTCGGCGAGGTCGGCCGCGCCGCCGTACAGATCGACGGGCAGCCGCACGTCCAGTTCGAACATCTCGTCGTCGGCGACCCGGAAGGGCCAGGCGAACGCCGCGCTGCACAGCCCGGCCACCTGGTCCTGGGCCTGCCGGGCGCCGTTCAGCTTGCCGCCCATGACCAGGTCGTGGAAGGGGCTGTGGGCCAGATAGGAGTCCGGGTCGGCGGAGAAGTCGGGGTTGCCGTACACGCCGTACTGCTCTGGAGCGGTGTCGAACACCGGGCCCCAGCCGCTGTTCGTCTCCACCCGGTTCTCCTCGGGCAGATGGCGCAGGAACGTCAGCCTGCGGTCGGTGATCTGCCGCCCGTTGCGGTCGTGCCGCTGGAAGCCGCTCGGGCCCGCGGGCATGACCGCCGCGCAGAGCCAGCCCTCGCGCGGCTGGCCGGTCGCGGTGCCCACGGTGAGCCGGGTGACCACGAGGTCGCGCTGCCGGGCGCCGATCGCCGTGGCGAACGTCCGCTGCACGAACGCGACACCGTCCGGCGTGCGGAAGTCGGTGAGGACGACCGGCAGGTGCGGTGCCTCCATGCGCTGGCCGACCGTGCCGCCGTCGGTGAGCTGCGGCAGGTGCAGGGCGCCGGTCGCCGGGTCGTAGAGGAAGAAGGAGAGGCAGTACTTGTCGTAGACCGGCTCGATCTCACCGGCCTGCCCGATCAGGGACTCCTGGCGGTGGTCCTTCACGCCCACCATGTGCCAGTAGCGGTACAGGGCGTTGGAGGCGAGCGCCGCCTCCTTCGAGTCGTACGTCCCGGCGTCGAAGTCGTCGCTCCAGCGCCGGAAGGCCTGCTGCGTCCACCAGGGAACGGGATAGGGCACCTGCGCCCTGCCCGCCCAGCTGCGCCACATGACCTCGTAGAACATCCACTCATGGGTCTGCGCCATGGGTTCCACCCCCTCGCCCACAGTTGCACCGGGGAGGGCGGGCGTAAATCGGTGCGGCAGGGTGGCCTGCCGGTGGCCGGTGGCCGAGGGTCGGGGGCGCGCGCCGGGGCGCGGTGCTGAGCCGCGCGGCGCGCCCCCCTCTGTCGGCCGGGCGGTCAGGCGCCCCTGGCCGCCATCCGCGCCTTGCGCGCGGCGAGCCGCTCGTCGAACTTCGAGGCCTCGGCGTCCAGGCCGCCCATGAAGAGGCCCAGCTCCTCCTGGGCCTTGAGGCCCTCCGGGCCGAGCCCGTCGATCTCCAGGACCTTCAGGTGGCGCAGCACGGGCTGGAGCACGTCGTCGTGGTGGATGCGCATGTTGTAGACCTCGCCGATGGCCATCTGGGCGGCGGCCCGCTCGAAGCCCGGCATGCCGTGGCCCGGCATGCGGAAGTTCACGACCACGTCGCGCACGGCCTGCATCGTGAGGTCGGGTGCGAGCTCGAAGGCGGCCTTGAGCAGGTTCCGGTAGAAGACCATGTGGAGGTTCTCGTCGGTGGCGATGCGCGCCAGCATCCGGTCGCAGACCGGGTCGCCCGACTGGTGTCCGGTGTTGCGGTGCGAGATGCGCGTGGCCAGCTCCTGGAAGGCGACGTACGCGACCGAGTGCAGCATCGAGTGCCGGTTGTCCGACTCGAAGCCCTCGCTCATGTGCTGCATCCGGAACCGCTCCAGCTGGTCCGGGTCGACGGCGCGCGAGGCGAGCAGGTAGTCGCGCATCACGATGCCGTGGCGGCCCTCCTCGGCCGTCCAGCGGTGCACCCAGGTGCCCCAGGCGCCGTCGCGGCCGAAGAGCGAGGCGATCTCGTGGTGGTAACTGGGGAGGTTGTCCTCGGTCAGCAGGTTGACGACCAGGGCGATGCGCCCGATGTCGGTGACGGGGGACTGGCCCTTCTCCCACGCCTCGCCGTCCTCGAAGAAGCCCGGGAAGTTGCGGGCGTCGGAGAACGGGACGTACTCGTGGGGCATCCAGTCCTTGGCCACCTTCAGGTGGCGATTGAGTTCCTGCTCGACCACTTCCTCCAGCGCGTAGAGCAGCCGGGCGTCGGTCCAGCTGTCCGCGCTGCCGAGGTGGGGAGAGGTGATCGTCACGGGGGCTCCAGAGGGGGACGGGAGTTCTTACGCGCAAGCGGTGCGAGCGGTGCACCACCTACCTACGGTGTCGTAGGTTACGTTGCCGTAGGTTAAACCCCCCGTAAAGGGCCTCGTGGCCACACCCTCTCCAGCCCCTGTCGTGACTACCGCCTCATTACTGGTCAGGCGTACAGGTCACGGAGTCGGACTGAGAGGCACGTCACACAGCCTTCGAGTTTTTCGAACTCCCCTATGTCGACCAGAACCGGGTCGAACCCGGCATCGGCCAGGAGCTCCGCGCTCCTGGGCGCGCTCGCCGACATCAGCAGTTTCCCGCTGCCCAGGAGCACCATGTGCGCGCCCGCCTCCTCGGGCACGGGCAGGAAGCGCGGGAAGAGCGAGGGATGGTCGACGAGCGGCTCGTATCCGATGACCGTCCCGTCGGGCAGCGCCGTCACCGCGGACTTCAGATGCAGCACCTTGGACACCGGCACGGCCACGACGCGCGCCCCGAGCGGCTCGAAGGCCGACCGCAGCTGCCGCACCCCGTCCGCGTTGGTCCTGCCGCCGCGCCCTACGTAGACCGTGTCGCCGACCTTCAGGACGTCGCCGCCGTCCAGCGTGCCCGGCTCCCACACCCAGTTCACCGAGGCGCCGAGCCGGGCCACCGCCTCCTCCACGCCCGGCGTCTCGTCGAGCCGGGAGGGGGCGCCGGGCCGGGCGATCAGGGCCACGTTGCGGAAGACGGCCACCGTGTCCTCGACGAAGACCGCGTCCGGGCAGTGATCGGCGGGCTCCACTTCGAGGGTCTGCCAGCCGTGCGCCGCGAGCGTCTCCACGTACGCCGCCCACTGGCGCAGCGCGAGGCCCGGATCGACCGGCGGGCGCACCCCGGTGACCAGGCCCTCCGCGATGCGCGGTCCCGGGCGGCGGATCAGGGCCTTCTTGCTGGGCACGGCGGCGACTCCCTACGGTGACGGGGCGGTGCCGCACATCATGCAGCGTGCGCACGCTCCCGGCCCAGGGTGCCGCGCAGATGATCCGCCGTGAACGACCCGGTGGCGTCCAGGAGTTGGGCGGGTGTGCCCTCGAAGACGACCTGCCCGCCGTGTTTGCCGCCGTCGGGCCCCAGGTCGATCACCCAGTCCGCGTGCTTGACCACGTCGAGGTTGTGCTCGACGACGACCACGGTGTTGCCCGCGTCGACCAGCCGGTCGAGCAGCGCGAGCAGCCCGTCGACGTCGGCCATGTGCAGCCCGGTGGTCGGCTCGTCCAGGACGTACGTCGTGCCCGTGCGGTGCAGCTGGGTGGCGAGCTTGATGCGCTGGCGCTCGCCGCCGGAGAGCGTGCTCAGCGGCTGGCCGAGCGTGAGATAGGTCAGGCCCACGTCCCGCAGGGCGCCGAGCCGGCGGCGTACGCCCTTGTCGTCGAAGCCGCCGCCGAGCCCGTCGAAGAAGTCCAGGGCCCGCTCCGCGGTCATCTCCAGGACGTCCACGATCGACCGGCCGCCGACGGTGAGCCGCAGCACCTCGTCCTTGAACCGGCGCCCCTCGCACGCCTCGCAGGTCGTGGTCACCGGGTCCATGAAGGCGAGGTCGCTGTAGATGATCCCGCGGCCCTGGCAACGCTCGCACGCACCCTGCGAGTTGAAGCTGAACAGGCTCGCCCGCCGGCCGGTCTCGCGCGCGAACAGCTTGCGCAGGGTGTCCATGATCCCGAGGTACGTGGCCGGGGTCGAGCGGCCCGAGATGCCGATCGCCGACTGGTCGACGACCACGGCGTCGGGGTGCGCGGGCACGAAGGCCCCCGTCACCAGCGTGCTCTTGCCGGAGCCCGCCACCCCCGTCACCGCCGTGAGCACCCCGGTCGGCACCCGCACGCTCACGTCCTTGAGGTTGTGCAGATCGGCGCCCTGGACCCAGTGCCCGCCGCTCGCCTCACGCGGATGCTCCTTGACGTCCCTGGTGCGGCGCAGCTGGCGCCCGGTGAGCGTGTCCGCGCGGCGCAGCTCCTGCGGGGTGCCCTCGAAGACGACGAGACCGCCGCCCGTGCCCGCCCGCGGGCCCATGTCGACGACGTGGTCGGCGACCGCGATCACGTCCGGGTCGTGCTCGACCACGAGCACCGTGTTGCCCTTGTCGCGCAGCCGCAGCAGCAGATCGTTCAGGCGTCCCACGTCGCGCGGGTGCAGTCCGACGCTGGGCTCGTCGAAGATGTACGTCATGCCGGTCAGGCTGGAGCCGAGGTGGCGCACCATCTTCAGACGCTGTCCCTCGCCGCCGGACAGGGTGGACGTCTCGCGGTCCAGGCTGAGGTAGCCGAGGCCGATCGCCTCGATCCGCTCCAGGGCGGCCACCGCGGCCCCGGCGATCGGTCCCGCCACCGGGTCGTGGATCCCGCCGAGCGCGCCGATGAGGTCGGTGACCTCCATGCGGGTGCAGTCGGTGATGCTCAGGCCGTCGATGCGGGTGGCCAGCGCGGCCGCGTTGAGCCGGGCGCCGTCACAGGTCGGGCAGCGGCCCTCGTGGAGGAACTCCTGCACCATGTCGCGGGTGCGCTGGGCGAGCGTGGACAGGTCGCGGTTGAGGTAGAGCCGCTCGAAGCGGTCGGCGAGGCCCTCGTAGTCGATGTCCCGCGCGCCGCCGGTGTTGTCGACCTTGACCTTCTTCCTGCCCCGGCCGCCGCGCAGCAGGAACTCCCGCTCCGCTGCGGTGAATTCACCGACGGGCTTGCCGGTGTCCAGATCGGTGGTGTTGGTGTACGTCTGGCCCTGCCAGGTCCCCACGGCGAACGGCGGGAAGAGGATCGCGCCGTCCGCCAGGGACCTGGCGGGGTCCAGGATGCGGTCGTAGTCGGGCCGCACGGTGCGGCCGAGTCCGTCGCACTCGGGACACATGCCCGAGGGGTCGTTGAACGAGTACGCGGCCGCCGGGCCCGCGCTCGGGGTGCCGTGCCGGGAGAACAGCACCCGGATCACCGAGTAGATGTCCGTCATCGTGCCCACCGTCGAGCGGGAGTGGCCGCCGATCGGCCGCTGATCGACGACGATCGCGGGCGAGAGGTCCTCGATGGTGTCCGCGTGCGGCCGCTCGTACTTGGGCAGCCGGTTGCGGACGTACCAGGTGAACGTCTCGTTCAGCTGGCGCTGCGACTCGACCGCGATCGTGTCGAACACGACCGACGACTTTCCGGACCCGGAGACCCCGGTGAAGACCGTCAGACGGCCCTTCGGGATGCGCAGGCTCACCTCCTTGAGGTTGTTCTCGCGGGCCCCTGCGATGGTGATGAACTGGTGGCTGAGCTGGTCCATGCAGCCGAAGCTAGCCGGAATACCCGACAGCTTCTGTCTTCTTTTCCTGGGTGATTTCGGACAGCTCGCCGTCGAGCAGCAGCCACCGCGTGATGCCGATGGACTCCAGGAACGGCACGTCGTGGCTGGCCACGATCAGCGCCCCCTGGTAGGACTCCAGGGCCGTCGACAGCTGTCGCACGCTCGCCATGTCCAGGTTGTTCGTCGGCTCGTCGAGCATCAGGAGCTGCGGCGCGGGCTCCGCGAGCAGCAGCGCGGCGAGCGCCGCGCGGAACCGCTCGCCGCCCGACAGGGTCGCCGCCCGCTGATCGGCCTTGGCGCCCTTGAACAGGAACCGGGCGAGCCGCGCCCTGATCCGGTTGTTGGTCGCCTCTGGAGCGTACGCCCGGACGTTCTCGGCGACGGTCAGCTCGTCGTCGAGCACGTCGAGGCGCTGCGGCAGGAACCGCATCGGCACGTGCGTGAGCGCCTCGCCGCGGACCGCGTCGAGCTCCCCGGCGATCGTACGGAGCAGCGTGGTCTTGCCCGCGCCGTTGCGCCCGATCAGCGCGATCCGCTCGGGGCCGCGCAGCTCGAACTCGCCCGCCACCCGCGCGCCGTAGTGCAGTTCGAGGCCGCTGAGGGTGAGCACGGTGCGCCCGGGGTGGACCAGGGTCTGCGGCAGGTCGACGCGGATCTCGTCGTCGTCCCGCACCGCATCGACTGCGTCGTCCAGGCGCTCCTTGGCCTCGGCGAGCTTCTCCTGGTGCATGATGCGGTGCTTGCCCGCCGACTCCTGCGCGGCCCGCTTGCGCGCGCCCACGAGGATCTTCGGCAGGCTCCCGCTGTCCTGGATCTTCTGGCCGTACCGCTTGCGGCGGGCCAGCTTGACCTGGGCGTCGGCCAGATCGCGCTTCTGCTTCTTCAGGTCGGACTCGGCGACGCGCACCATGCGCTCCGCCGCCTCCTGCTCGACGGCGAGGGCCTCCTCATAGGCGGAGAAGTTGCCGCCGTACCAGGTCACCTCGCCGTCGCGCAGATCGGCGATCTGGTCGACGAGGTCCAGGAGTTCACGGTCGTGGCTGACCACGACCAGGACCCCGGACCACGCCTCGACGGCCCGGTACAGGCGCCGCCGGGCGTACAGATCGAGGTTGTTGGTGGGTTCGTCGAGCAACAGCACGTCGGGCCTGCGCAGCAGCAGCGCGGCCAGGCGCAGCAGCACCGACTCGCCGCCGGACACCTCGCCCGTGGTGCGGTCCAGGCCGATGTGGCCGAGCCCGAGCTCGTCGAGGGTGGCGCGGGCGCGCTCCTCGACGTCCCAGTCGTCGCCGATCGCGGTGAAGTGCTCCTCGGCCGCGTCGCCCGCCTCGATGGCGTGCAGCGCGGCGCGCCGCGTGGCGATGCCGAGCACCTCGTCGACGCGCAGACCGGTGTCCAGGGTGACGTTCTGCGGCAGGTAGCCGACCTCACCGGTGACCTTGACGGCCCCTTCGGTGGGCGTCAGCTCTCCGGCGATCAGCTTCAACAGGGTTGACTTCCCGGACCCGTTGGTGCCGATGAGGCCGGTCCTGCCGGGCCCGAAGGCCATCTGGAGGCCGTCGAAGACGGCGGTACCGTCCGGCCAGCCGAAGGTGAGCGACGTGCAGGTGAGGGAGAGGGGGGAGGTAGACATACAGGCCTCGCGGTTGCGTGTGTGGAGCGCGGTCAGGGGCAACGCGTTCGAGACACCGCGGCGGAGGAGAGGCCGGAAAGAGAGAAGGCCTGTGCCGGGGGGACGGGACGGCTCGGATGCCGAGGTCGCACAACGACGTACACAGCGTGAAGCGGCTGTGTGACGCGGTGTCTCATGACCTCAGACGAGCAACGTCCTTCTCCTATCGACGGCAACAGAACCGCTGTACACCGTAGGAGGGGCCCCTGGGTATGTCAACGTTTTATCGTGGCCCCCGCCCACCGTGGCGATCGGCACGAGGAGGCGCCGTGCACTACGGAACGCTGTCACTGCCCGCCAGGCTCTTCCTGCTGGCCTGGAACACGCACCGGGGCAAGGTCACCGGAGCGCCCGATCTGCATCTGGCCGTCAGGGCAGGCGCGCTCGCCGAGCTCGCCCGGCGCGGAGTGCTCTTCGAGGAGGACCGCATCGTCACCCCGGTCGTCGGCGCCCGTACCGGCGACACGGCGCTCGACGGCCTCGCCGAACTCGTCGAGCAGTCCCGCCCGCGCACCTGGCGCGGCTGGCTCACCCACCGCTCGCGCGGCACCTTGAGCGCGGTCCGCGACCAGCTGGTCGCGGACGGCTATCTGCGGACGGAGCGCGGCAGGATCCTCGGCCTCTTCCCCGCCAGGCGCTACGTCCTGGAGCGGGTGGGCCATGTGGAGGTGCTGCACGCGGAGGCGCTCTCGGTGCTGCGCGGCACGCAGCCCGTCGCCGAGGTGTCCGAGGCCGACGCGGCCCTGGTCATGTGCGCGGCCACCGGCAAACTGCGCACGGTCGTGTCCGGCAAGGACCGCAGGCGCTACCGGGACAGGGTCGACGCGCTGACCGAGCGGGCGGGCGGCGCTTCGCCGGAGCTGCGGGCGGTGATGGAGAACCTGCGCAAGGCGCTGGCCTCCGCGGTCTCGTCGGCCGAGGCGGCCCGCGCGTCGGGCGGGGGCGGCTGAGGGCGCTCCGGGCGACTGCGGAAAGCGCGAGGTGCTGCTCGAAGGGCGGACCGGGGACCGGTGAGGGCTGGCTGCGTCAGGCCCGGTGGGGCGGGCCCGCGAACGCGGCGGTCAGCACGCGTCGCGCATCAGCTCGGCGAGGTCCTGGTCCAGATCGACGTGCAGGTGCTCCTGGCCGGCCGGGACCAGGGCCATGGTGCGGTGCAGGAAGTGGCGGAGTTCGCCGGTGCGGACGTGGACGATCGCGGTGCCCTCGGGCGCGTGGAACTCCACGACCGTGCGGTCGAAGCCGTAGGGGCGCACGCGGACGTCGCCGTCGCCGACCGCCCGCTCCACGCCGTGGGTCAGCAGTTCACGGGCGAACGTCCAGTAGACCTCCACGCCCTCCAGGGTCGCGGGCGCGGGGAAGCTCATGCGCACGGCGAAGGGGTCGCACTGGTCGTAGTGGAGTGTCGCGGGAATGGTAGGCATCCGCGGCGCGGCGGCGACGAGGCGGGCCTCTACGGCTTGCTCGATGACGGTGGACAACGCCTGCTCCCTCACTGACTGCTTGACGACTGGGGTCGGGCACTTGAATAGACGACGGAATGACGAGATCCGTGCATACGGAGAGCGGGTGAGACCGAGTGACCTCTGTCACCGCGACACCGTGGAGGCGCCCACGGTTCCCTGCGACCATCGCCGGGGGGACGCCTTCAGGCCATCTGGACGAGGCCCGGTGAGTCGGCTAGCTTCGCCCGCCATGAGGGGCATGGGGAAGTCGAAGTCGTCGAGGCGTGCGGTGTTCGTGGGACTGTGCGGTGCCGCGCTCGCGGGGGCCGCGCTCGTGGCGCCGTCGAGCGCCGCCGCGGACCCGGAAGGCACCGGGGGAGCGGCCCCGAAGGGGGCTCTGAGCTGGCAGCTCAAGGACAGCGGGAGCGACGCGCGGTTCCGTGGCCTGGCCGCCGTCAGCTCCGGCACGGCCTGGGTGGCCGGCACCAAGGGCACCGTCCTGCGTACCTCCGACGGCGGCGAGACCTGGCGCGATGTCTCCCCGCCCGGCGCGTCCGGGCTCGAATTCCGTGACGTGGAGGCCTTCGACGGCCGCCGTGCCGTGGTCCTCGCCATCGGCGAGGGCGAGGCCTCGCGGGTGCTGCGCACCGAGGACGGCGGAGCGACCTGGACGGAGTCCTTCCGCAACACCGACGCCAAGGCGTTCTACGACTGCATGACCTTCTTCGACGGCCGCCACGGCCTCGCCATGAGCGACCCGGTCGACGGCAAGTTCCGCATCCTGTCCACCGCCGACGGCGGCCGCTCCTGGAAGGTGCTGCCGAACTCCGGGATGCCCGCGGCCCAGGACGGCGAGTCCGGCTTCGCGGCCAGCGGCCAGTGCCTGGTCAGCTCGGGCCCGCGGGACGTGTGGCTGGCCACCGGCGGGGCGGCACGCGCGCGTGTCCTGCACTCCCGGGACCGCGGCCTGACCTGGCGGGCGACCGACGCCCCGATCCCGGCGGGCGATCCGGCCCGCGGCGTGTTCGGCCTCGCGTTCCGCGACCGTACGCACGGGATCGCGGTCGGCGGCGACTACCGGGCCGACCAGCCGTCCCCGAAGGCGGCCGCCGTCACCGGGAACGGCGGCCGCACCTGGCACCCCTCCGACCGGCCGCCGCCCGCCTACCGCTCCGGCGTCGTCTGGTTCCCGCACGGCCGCGCCACGGCACTCGCCGTCGGCCCGACCGGCACCGACGTCACACGGGACGGCGGGCGCACCTGGCGGACGGTCGACACCGGGTCGTACGACACGGTGGACTGCGTCCGCGACGGAAGCTGCTGGGCATCCGGGGAGAAGGGACGGATCGCCCGCTTGGAGAGGCGCTGAGTGCCCCGTCGGGGGCGCGGGGCTGTATCAATCCGCGGCTCCGCCGCGGGGCGCGACCAGCCCTCCACCGGCCCGCAGGCCGATGGCCGCATCTCCGGCGGACTACGCGGGCAACTGCTCACGGTACGCGCCGAGTCCAGGCGCCGTCTTCGTCGCGATGAACTCGGTGACGCGGTACTCGCAGACCCCGGCGAGCGTGAACGGGTCCTGCGCGGTGATCTCCTCGATCCGCGCGCGGTCGTCGGCGACGGCGATGATCACGCCGCCGTCGCGCGGGTTCTTGCGCCCGGACGCGAGGAAGACACCGGCCTCGTACAGTTCGTCGAGCCACGCCACATGGGCCTTCATCTGCTCGTCGACGGCGGCGACGGGCGCGGTGTAGGTCAATTCGAGAATGAACATGATCGCGAGGCTACCGGGCGGCTCACGGCGCCCGGCGCCCTGGCCATGAAGACGTCGACCGGGTCCTCGCGCTCCACCGTGAAGCCGTGCCGTTCGTAGAGGCGGCGCGCCGCGCTGCCCTGGAGGACGTTCAGGCGCACGGTCACGCCCTCGGCGTCGGTGCGCCGCAGCAGCGCGGTGAGGACGGCCGAGCCGATGCCCTGCCCCTGGACCCGTGGGTCCAGGAAGAAGTGCTCCAGCCAGTGCCCGGAATCGGTGGGGCGCAGGGCGACACAGCCGACGAAGGCGCCGTCCGACTCGATCACCGAGAGCTGCTCGGGGCGGCAGGCGTCACGGAACCGCCGGCGCACCCGGTGCGGATCGAACCGGCCGAGCCGCTCCAGGTCGGGCCGCATCACCACGGCCCGCAGTTCGACGATCGTCTCTATGTCCGCGGCCCCGGCGGAGCGCAGTGCCCATTCCATGATCCGAGTATCCCGAGGGGACAGGGAGGCCCTGCGGGCGGGTGCGGGGATGCCGGGGTCAGGCGCGGGCGGCCCGGTGCTCGGGGGCCAGCAGCGCCCACATCTGCTTGTCGTAGCGGGCGCCCTGGTAGGGCCAGGCGCCCCTGCGCACACCCTCCAGAGTCATGCCGAGGCGCTCGGCCACCGCGCCGCTGCGGTCGTTGTCGGCGCGGCAGATCCACTCGGCGCGGAACAGCCCCCGGGTGGTGAACGCCCAGTCGAGCAGGGCGCGGCAGGCCTCGGTGATCAGGCCGTGGCCCTCGCCCGCGGGCTCCAGCCAGCAGCCGATCTCGCAGATGCCCGACGCGGCGTCGAAGGCCACGAACATCACGCCGCCGATCAGCGTGCCCTCGCGCCAGATGCCGAAGAGCCGGGCGCCGTCGGCGGCCTGGCGCTCCGCGTACCTGCGCAGGGTGGCCCGCGCCCCCTCGACGTCGTCGGTGACGAAGGCCGGGCCCACCCAGGGCCTGATGTGGTCGCGGGCGCGGTCGAGGTGGGCCGCGAACTCCTCGGCGTGCCACGGTTCGAGCGGCCGGAGCTGGGCGTCGTCCCGCAGCGGCAGGGAGAACATGGGTGACCTCGCATTCACACAACAAACGTTATGACTATGTACGGTAGCACCATGCCACCACGCAACAAGGGAGATCACGAGGCCCGCCGTCGCGATGTGTCCGAGGCGGTCTGGCGGGTGCTCGCCGCGCACGGGTTCGGCGGTCTGACCATGCGCGCCGTCGCCACCGAACTCGGTGCGACCACCGGCCTGCTCACGCACTACTTCCCGGCCAAGCGCGACCTGGTCGCGTACGCGCTCGACCTGCTCGCCACGCGCAGCGCGGCGCGGCCGCGCAGGGCCGCGGGCGCGGGCCTCGCCGCCGTCCGCGCCGCCCTGCTCGACATCCTGCCGCTGACCGAGGAGGCCACCGCGAGCAACCGGGTCTGGGTCTCCTCCTGGGACGTCGCCCTCGCGGATCCCGAACTGAGCGCCGCGCACGCCCGGATGTACGGGCAGAGCCGCGACAAGCTCCGCGACCTGGTGGCGACGGCCCAGGAGAGGGGCGAACTGTCCGCCGGTGACCCGGCGGACATCGCGGCGGGCGCCCAGTCCTTCGTGCTCGGCCTGGTCGTCCAGGCCCTGTTCAACCCGGCGCGGTTCCCGCCGGAGCGCCAGACGGCGCTGCTCGACGGCTATCTGGCCGCGCTGGGCGGGACGTCACCGCTCACGCCGGAGCGGGCAGGACCGTGACGTGCACGACGGGCGAGACGGCTCCGCCGCCGGTCATGCGCAGGGAGTTGCTTCCCACGTAGTCGAGCACGACCCGCAGGGAGTACGTCCCCCGCGCCGTGGTCCGCACCGTCGCGGGCAGGTCCACCCACCGCGCGCCCTGCAACTGCTGAAGGGTGACCGGGGTGCCGGACGGCAGGTGCTCGGCCGTGCCGAGGACGCGGAACTCCTGCGCGGCGCGCACGGTGTGCTCCGTGGCCTGCGCGGTGAGCGTCGGGCGGGGAGCCGCGGTCGCGGCCGGTTGCGGGGCGGGGTCCTCGGGGGAGCCGGGGGTCGCGGTCGCCGGTCCCGCCAGGGTGCCGAGGAGCGCGGCCGTGGCCGCGGTGACGGAGAGAAGGGCGCACTTCAAGCGGTGATTCATGGTCAACGTGCCGTCCAGGCCTAGATGCGGATCGTGTGCGGCCTCAACATAGGCAAGATGTACCGAATTGCAACGAATCGACATGGCCGCGCGTGCCGGAATCTCCTGTTGCGTGAACTGGTGTGCGTCGCCCGACTGTTGGCCGTTAAGTTGTGCGGTAAACGATTCACGCCTCGGTGGAGAGACGGACGGGAACCATGACCGACCACGCGACAACATCCGGACCTGCGGCGGCACATCAGAGCATCGACACCTCGGTGCCGCACTCCGCCCGGATCTGGAACTACTGGCTGGGCGGGAAGGACAACTATCCCGTCGACGAGGCGGCGGGCGACGCCTACAGCGCCGTCTTCCCCGGCATCGTCACCGTCGCCAGGAGCAGCCGCGCCTTCCTGCGCCGCACCATCACGCACCTCGTCACCGAGGCGGGCATCCGGCAGTTCCTGGACATCGGCACCGGCCTGCCGACCGTCGACAACACCCACGAGGTGGCCCAGCGGCTCGCGCCCGAGGCGAGGATCGTCTACGTCGACCACGACCCGATGGTCCTCGCGCACGCCCGCGCCCTGCTGACGTCCACCCCGCAGGGTGCGACCGCCTACGTCGACGCCAACCTCGCCGAGCCCGACCGCATCCTGGCGGCCGCCGCGGAGACGCTGGACCTCTCCGAGCCCACCGCGCTGATCCTCAGCAACATCCTGGGCCACATGCCGGACTACGACCAGGCGCGGGACATCGTCAGGCGGCTGGTGGACGCGCTGCCCGCCGGCAGCTACCTGGCCCTCAACGACGGCTCGCGGGGCATCGACGCCGCCTACGAGAGCGCCCAGGACGGCTACAACGCGTCCGGCGCCGTGCCCTACTTCCTGCGCCCCGTCGAGCAGATCAGCGCCTTCTTCGAAGGCCTCGAACTCCTCGAACCCGGCGTCGTCTCGGTGCCCTTCTGGCGGCCCGACGCCGACGCCGAGGCCACCGCGCCCATCGGGGAGCACGGCGGCCTGGCGGTCAAGCGCTGACGTCGCGCGGCGCGGAGCGCGACGGCTAGTGGGTGATCTCGATCTTGCCGTTCGCCCCTTCGGGGGCGCTGTCGGCGGCGGGCTTCACCGGCTGCGCCGCCGCGCCGCGCGAGCCGCCGGTGATCCCCTTGAGGAGCTCCGCGATGTCGACTCCCGTGGTGGAGGTGAGGAGTTCGACGCCCTGGGCGACGTTGTCGGCGACCGTACGGGAGAGCTGGCTCGCGCCGTCCGTGGAGATCACCGTCATCTTGTCGACCGCGCTCAGCGGCTCGGACGCCTTGGCGACGACGTTCGGCAGCACCTCGACGAGCATCTGCAGGACCGCCGCGTCGCCGTACTGCGTGAACGCGTTCGCCTTCTTGAGCATCGCCTCGGCCTCCGCCGCGCCCTTCGCGCCGATCGCGGCGGCCTCGGCCTCGCCTTCGAGGCGTACGGCGTCGGCGAGCGCGGCACGCTGCGCCTTCTCGCCCTCACCGGTGAGCCTGGCCCGCTCGGCATCCGCCTCGGCCTGCTTGACCAGGCCGATCCTGCGGGCCTCCGCCTCCTGCTCGGCCTGGTAGCGCGCGGCGTCGGCGGGCTTGCGGACCTGGGTGTCCAACTCGCTGTCGGTCAGCGCCGCCTGGCGCTTGGCGACCTTCTCCTGCTCGGTGAGGACCTCCTGCTGGCGCGCCGCCTCGGCGAGCGGCCCCGCCGCACCGGCCCGCGCCGACGCCTCGTCCGTCTCGGCCTTGATCTCGGCCTGCTTGAGGTAGAAGGTCCGCTGGGCGACCGCGATCTCCTCCTCGGCCTTCAGGCGCGCCTGCTCCGCGGCCCTGCGCGCCACGGCCTCCGCGATGTCGGCCTCCTGCCTGGCCCTGGCCGCCTCGGGGCGCCCGAGGTCCTCCAGGTAGGAGCCCTCCGTGGTGATGTCCTGGATCTGGAAGGCGTCGAGGACCAGGCCCTGCCCGGACAGGCTGGCCTCGGCCTCCTCGGCGACCTGCCCGGCGAACGCGGCGCGGTCGCGGATGATGTCCTCCACCGACATCCGCCCCACGATGGAGCGCAGCGCGCCGGAGAGCACCTCCTGGGTGAAGCCGACGATGCCGTCCTGCTGCACGAGGAAGCGCTGGGCCGCGGCCCTGATCGAGTCCTCGGTGCCGCCGACCTTGACGATGGCGACGCCTTCGAGGTGGGACTTCACGCCGCGCAGCGTGACCGCACCGCGCACCGCGATCGGGATGTGCCGCGAGGAGAGGTCGAGCGTGAACTTCTGCTGCACGAACGGCACGACGAAGACACCGCCGCCGACCACGACCTTCTGACCGCTGTTGTCGGTCATCACCTGGCCGGTGTCCGGATCGGTGGACTTCTTGCCGCGCCGCCCGGTCACGATGAAGGCCTCGCTGGGCCCCGCGACCTTGTAGCGGGTGATGACGACGAGCGCCAACAGGACGAGGAGTACGACGACTCCGATGACGGCGGTCAGAACTGGACTCATGCGAATTCCCCCCTGCCTCCCGGGGGACGGCAGATCGGTTGCGTACATCTGTCGGTTTGCGGCGCCCGCGGGCGTCAGGGCTCGCCGCGGCCGCCGCGGTCAGCGCTCCACGGGCCGTACGGCCACCGAGGTCGGCGAAAGGGCCGCGTCGACCCAGACCTCGGTGCCGCGCGCCACGGCGACGGAGCTGCGGGCCGCGAACTTCACCGGCTGGCCCGCGAGGCGCAGGAGCACCTCGCCGTAGCCGTCGGCCGGGATGGCGGTGACCACGGCGCCCGCGCTGCCCACGAGGTCGTCGCCGCGTGGCGTGCGCGCGGTCTGGTCGCGCATCAGGGCACGGGTGACCTTCCAGGTCACCCAGGCCGCCCCGGTCCCGGCGCCGGCCCCCACGACGGTGGCGGGGCCGGCCCCGAGGCCGGTGGTGCCGAGCACGATCGCTCCGCCGAAGCCGAGCATCGAGACGAACCCGGCGATGACCGGTAGTGAGAGGAGCCCGTCGAAGAGCCCGTCCAGCACTCCCGCTCCGTCGAAGAGCCCTTCGAGGACCCCGTCGAGGAGGAGCGAGAGGACCAGCAGCACGATTCCCGCGATGCCGAGACCTAGAAACACCGTCATCGGACCACTTCCCCCGTTCATGCCGCCCACCTCGGTACGGGACGATCCTCGCAGCAGGGAAGGGATCGGTTCATTGCCGGATTCCGGCAATCTTTACGCGTCTTTAATGCCGGTCGTACATGAGTGCGGTGGTCAAGGCCCCGGCTAGGCTGACCCGCACCATGACCAGTGACGCGCCGCCCACCGACTGGCCCACCGACGAGGGGACGGCCCGCGCCGTCCAGGACGCACTGCGCACCCGCGTCGTCCTCGACGAGCCGGGCCCCGCGCCGGGGGAGGGCCACGTCACCGGCGTGGACGTCGCCTACGACGACGAGCGGGACATCGTCGCGGCCGCCGTCGTCGTCCTCGACGGCGCCACCCTGGACGTCGTGGAGGAGGCCACCGCCGTCGGCACGGTGGCCTTCCCCTACGTGCCCGGCCTGCTCGCCTTCCGCGAGATCCCCACGGTGCTCGCGGCCCTCGCCGGACTGAGCGCCGACCCCGGGCTGGTCGTCTGCGACGGCTACGGCATCGCGCACCCGCGCCGGTTCGGCCTCGCGAGCCACCTCGGCGTCCTGACCGGACTGCCCACCATGGGCGTCGCGAAGAACCCCTTCACCTTCTCGTACGAGCCTCCGGCGGCGCCCAGGGGCAGCGCGTCGCCGCTGCTCGACGGCGCGGAGGAGGTCGGCAGGGCGCTGCGCACCCGTGAGGACGTCAAGCCGGTGTTCGTCTCGGTGGGCCACCGGGTGAGCCTCACCAACGCGTGCGCCCAGACGCTGGTCCTGACGCCGCGCTACCGGCTGCCCGAGTCGACGCGGCGCGCGGACGCGCTGTGCAGGGCGGCGCTGCGCGAGGCCGTGGGGGCCTGACGCGGGCGCGCCGCGCTCAGCGCACCGCCGCGACCCGGAAGCCGATGCCCGCCGCCGCGAGGCGGTCCAGCAGCGCGTCGCCCATCGCCACCGCCGTGGTGACCTGCCCGGACACCGGCGGCAGGTCGTCGAGCGCCAGGGCGAGCGCCGACTCGGCGAGGATCTTCGCCGTCTCGTCGTACCCCGGATCGCCGCCCGATACCTCGGTGTAGACCCGGGTGCCGCCGCCCTCGCCGACGAACCGCACCGAGAACCACGACGTGGCGCGGCGCTCCTCGCTCGGCCCGTCGCCGGGCTTGAGGCGGGCGGACAACCAGCGCCGCGCGGGCGGCAGTTGGGCCGCGGCGACCATGCCGGCCAGCGCCGCGGTGCCGCCGATGGCGACCGGCAGCGTCTTGACGGCCGCGTAGTGCCGGTAGCGGAAGTCGGGCCCGTACCGTTCGATGGCGCGCGCCGAACGCTGCACCACCTGGGGGTCGATGGTCGGCAGCGGCAGGGCCCACGCGCCGACCTCGGCCGCGTACCGGGGCGCGCTCGGCGGGGCGTACGCCTTGCGCCCCACCAGGCGCGGTTCGTGGCGCCGCCGGTCCTTCGCGGCGGCCAGCATCTGCCGGCCCCTGCCGAACTGGTTCAGGGCGGAGGCGAAGGTGCCGCCGGAGAACTGCGCGCCCGCCCGGACGAATCCGTCGACGCGCAGCGGCACCCCCTCGGGCAGCTGCTTGACCGTGAAGTAGGCGCCGAGGTCGTGCGGCACCGAGTCGAAGCCACAGGCGTGCACCAGGCGCGCGCCGGTCTCCCGCGCGCGGGTGTCGTGCCGCACGTACATGAGGTCGACGAACTCGGGCTCGCCCGTCAGGTCGACATAGTCCGTGCCCGCCTCCGCGCAGGCGGCGACCAGCTCCTGCCCGTACGTCAGATAGGGGCCGACGGTCGTGGCGACCACGCGCGCGTCACCGGCCAGCGCCCGCAGGCTCACCGGGTCGGCCACATCGGCCTCGACCAGCGGGAGTTCGGCGCAATGGGGGTGCTGCTCGGCGAGCCGTTCCCTGAGCCGCGCCAGCTTCTTCGCGTCGCGCCCCGCGAGGGCCCAGCGCAGTCCTTCGGGCGCGTGGGCGGCGAGGTACTCCGCGGTCAGCACCCCCACGAAGCCGGTCGCTCCGAAGAGCACGATGTCGTACGCGCGATCACTGTTCTTGCTGTTCTGGCTGGTCATGGCACCTCTCCGCCGTGGGCCCCGCGCAGTTGTCGGTGGCCGAGGCTAGCGTGGGTGCGGCGGGCCGTGACCAGGAGGTGCCCGGTCGGCGCGGGCGGCCGGCTCCGCGACGAGCTTCTCCGGGGCGATCGCGCGGCAGCGAACGGCCGGGCCGCCGCCGGGCCAGGACCGGCATGATCACACGCCCGGTGCCGCCCGCACCGTGATCCCGTTGCGTGCGAAGAGCGCCGCGGTGACCCCGTCGCCCGCCACCAGCTCCCCGCCGAACGACCCGTCGTACACGGCTCCGCGCCCGCACGAGGGGCTGCGCGGCATCAGTAACGCCTCGGTGCACCCGGCCGCGCGCGCCGCGGCGAGTGCGCGGTGCGCGCCGTCCACGAACGCGGCCGTCACGTCGCGCCCGGTGTCGTCGACGACCCGCGCCCCGCCGTCGAGCACGTCGTGCCCGTCGCCGCCGACGAGTTCGGCGGGGCGGCGCGGCGTCGGCAGACCGCCCGCGTCCTCCGGGCAGAACGACACGACGTCCCGGCCCGCCACCGCCGCGTCGACCTCGGACGACGCCTTGTCGCGGCCGTCGAAGCGACAGGGCACGCCGCGCAGACACGCGCTGACCAGTAGGGAATCCATGACGTCAGGCTAGGGCCTTTCGTTTGGATCAGGCCGGGCTCGCGGGGTCTGGCCTGATCCAAACGAAAGACCCTAGGCGCCGCACCGCGGGAGCACGCCCGCTGGCCGAAATTGGCTAAGCGCTTGCTCGCCAGGGGCTTGTGCGCAGTGGAACACGTTCTTAGCATCACTGGTGTTACATCAGTTGTGTCACAGCGCTGGGGGCTCAATGGCAGTGCCAGGCAAGGACGTTCGCGGTCCGCTCGCCGGGGTGCGCGTGGTGGAGCTGGCGGGCATCGGGCCCGGCCCGTTCGCGGCCATGCTCCTCGCCGACCTCGGCGCCGATGTCGTGCGCGTCGACCGCCCCGGTGGCGGCGGCCTCGCGATCAATCCCGAGTACGACGTCACCAACCGCAACAAACGCTCCGTGATCGTCGACCTCAAGGCCGCCGACGGCGCCGACCGGGTCCTCGACCTCGTCGAGCGCGCCGACGTCCTCATCGAGGGCTACCGCCCCGGCGTCGCCGAGCGCCTCGGCGTCGGGCCCGACGCCTGCCACACCCGCAACCCGCGGCTCGTCTACGGCCGGATGACCGGCTGGGGCCAGGAGGGCCCGCTGGCGCAGCGCGCCGGGCACGACATCGCGTACATCGCGATCACCGGCACCCTCGGCATGATCGGCAACCCGGACGAGCCGCCCGCGATCCCCGCGAACCTCGTGGGCGACTACGCGGGCGGCTCGCTCTATCTGGTCGTGGGCATCCTCGCGGCCCTGCACCACGCGCGCGTGCACGGCGAAGGACAGGTGGTGGACGCCGCGATCGTGGACGGCGCGGCCCATCTGTCCACGATGATCCACGGCATGCTCGCGGCCGGCGGCTGGCAGGACCGGCGCGGCGCCAACCTCCTGGACGGCGGCTGCCCGTTCTACGGCACCTACGAGACCGCCGACGGCGGCTACATGGCCGTGGGTTCCCTGGAGCAGCAGTTCTACGACGAGTTCGTCGCGCTGCTCGGCCTCACCGAGGCCGCCCCCGCCCGCAAGGACCTGGCCCGCTGGGACGAGCTGCGCACGGCCGTCGCAGCCCGCTTCAAGGAACGTACGCGCGACGAGTGGACGGCCGTCTTCGAGGACTCCGACGCGTGCGTGGCGCCGGTGCTCTCGCTGCGCGAGGCGCCGGAACACCCGCATCTCGCCGCGCGCGGCACCTTCACCGACCACGGCGGCATCACCCAGCCCGCCCCCGCGCCGCGCTTCTCCACGACGCCCACGCACGTGCGCAGCGGCCCCGCGCAGCCCGGCGCGGACACCGCGGAGGTGGCCCGCGACTGGGACGTACCGGCCCTGAACGAGGAGGAACACCGCTGATGGAGATCTCGGTACCGCTCGCCTACGCGGGCGACCCGCGCGAGGCCGCCGACGGCGTCGCCGCCCTGGAGTCCGCGGGCCTGGACGCGGTGTGGGTCGCGGAGGCGTACGGCTTCGACTCGCCCACGATCATGGGCTACTTGGCGGCCCGCACCGAGCGCGTGCGGATCGGCGCCGCCATCCTCAACGTGTACTCGCGCACCCCGGCCCTGATCGCCCAGACCGCCGCCGGGCTCGACGCGATCTCCGGGGGCCGCGCGATCATCGGCCTGGGAGCCTCGGGCCCGCAGGTCGTCGAGGGCTGGCACGGCAGGGCGTACGACAAGCCGATCGGCCGCACCCGCGAGACCATCGAGCTGACCCGCCGCATCCTGCGCCGCGAGGTGATCGACCATCACGGCATCACGGACATGCCGCTGCCTCCGGAGAAGGGCGGCAGGCTCGGCAAGCCCCTGAAGATCCTCACCAGGCCGGTGCGCCCCGAAGTCCCGCTGTACGTGGCATCGCTCGGGCCCGCGAACGTCCGCATGACGGCGGAGGTCGCCGACGGCTGGCTGCCGACCCTCTTCATCCCGGAGAAGGCCCACCAGGTGTGGGGCGCCGCGCTCGCCGAGGGCAAGGAGAAGCGCGATCCGGCCCTCGGACCGCTCCGGACCGTCGCCGGGGGACTGCTCGCCATCGGCGCCGACGCGGCCGCCGCACGCGACCTCGCCCGCCCCACGATCGCCCTCTACGTAGGCGGCATGGGAGCCAAGGGGAAGAACTTCTACAACGACGTCGCGGTCGCGTACGGATACGAGAAGGAGGCCGCGCGCATCCAGGAGCTCTACCTCGCGGGGAAGAAGAAGGAGGCCGAGGCCGCCGTCCCCGACGAGTTCTGCGAGCTCATGTCGCTGTGCGGGCCCGAGGGTTATGTGCGCGAGCGCGTCGAGGCGTTCCGCGAGGCGGGCGTCACCATGCTCAACGTCATCCCGGTCGGCCCCGAACCCGCCAAGTCGATCGAAACCGTCAAGGGCTGGCTCTAGCGCCTGCCCGGCGGACCTCAGGAGGCCACGAACAGATGAAACGGCAGATCTTCTCCGCCGAGCACGACGCGTTCCGCGAGACGGTGCGCACCTTCCTCGCCAAGGAGGTGATCCCGCACTACGAGCAGTGGGAGAAGGACGGCATCGTCTCCCGCGAGGCCTGGCTCGCCGCGGGCAAGCAGGGGCTGCTCGGCCTCGCCGTCCCCGAGGAGTACGGAGGCGGCGGGAACGACGACTTCCGTTACTCCGCCGTGCTCGCCGAGGAGTTCACCCGCGCGGGCGCCGCCGGGCTCGCCGTGGGCCTGCACAACGACATCATCGGCCCCTATCTGACCTCGCTGGCCACCGACGAGCAGAAGCGGCGCTGGCTGCCCGGGTTCTGCTCCGGCGAGACGATCACCGCCATCGCGATGACCGAGCCCGGCGCGGGCTCCGACCTCCAGGGCATCCGCACCAGTGCCGAGGACCGGGGCGACCACTGGCTGCTGAACGGCTCCAAGACGTTCATCTCGAACGGCATCCTCGCCGACCTCGTCATCGTCGTCGCCAAGACGTCCCCCGAGGGCGGCGCGCACGGCCTGTCCCTGCTGGTCGTCGAGCGCGGCGCGGAGGGCTTCGAGCGCGGCCGCAACCTCGACAAGATCGGCCAGAAGTCCCAGGACACCGCCGAACTGTTCTTCAACGACGTACGCGTCCCCAAGGAGAACCTGCTCGGCGAGCTCAACGGCGCCTTCGTCCACCTGATGACGAACCTCGCGCAGGAGCGCATGGGCATCGCCGTCGCCGGGATCGCCGCAGCCGAGCACCTCCTTGAGATCACCACGACGTACGTCAAGGAGCGCGAGGCGTTCGGGCGGCCGCTCGCCAAGCTCCAGCACATCCGGTTCGAGATCGCGGAGATGGCCACCGAGTGCGCCGTCACCCGTACGTTCCTCGACCGGTGCATCGTCGATCACTCGAACGGGGAACTCGACGCGACCCACGCGTCGATGGCGAAGTGGTGGGCCACGGAGCTGCAGAAGCGGGTCGCGGACCGCTGTCTGCAACTGCACGGCGGATACGGCTACATGAGTGAGTACCGCGTCGCCAGGGCCTTCACCGACGGGCGCATCCAGACCATCTACGGAGGCACGACCGAGATCATGAAGGAGATCATCGGCCGTTCCCTCCTCGGCTAACCCTCCAGTACCCCGCAGCAGACCCCGAAAGGCTCACGCGTGACCACCGAAGCGTACGTATACGACGCGATCCGCACCCCGCGCGGACGCGGCAAGGCCAACGGTGCCCTGCACGGCACCAAGCCGATCGACCTCGTGGTCGGCCTGATCCACGAGATCCAGGCCCGCTTCCCCGACCTCGACCCGGCCGCCATCGACGACATCGTGCTCGGCGTGGTCGGCCCCGTCGGGGATCAGGGCTCCGACATCGCGCGCATCGCGGCGATCGCCGCCGGGCTGCCCGACACGGTGGCCGGCGTCCAGGAGAACCGCTTCTGTGCCTCGGGCCTTGAGGCCGTCAACCTGGCCGCGATGAAGGTCCGTTCGGGCTGGGAGGACCTGGTCCTCGCGGGTGGCGTCGAGTCCATGTCGCGGGTGCCGATGGCCTCCGACGGCGGTGCCTGGTTCAACGACCCGATGACGAACTGGGACACCAACTTCGCGCCGCAGGGCATCGGCGCCGACCTGATCGCCACGATCGGGGGCTTCTCGCGGCGGGACGTCGACGAGTACGCGGCGCTCTCCCAGGAGCGGGCGGCCGCCGCCTGGAAGGACGGCCGCTTCGGCAGGTCCGTCGTCCCGGTCAAGGACCGCAACGGCCTGGTCGTCCTCGACCACGACGAGCACATGCGCCCCGGCACCACCGCCGACTCCCTCGCCAAGCTCAAGCCGTCTTTCAAGGACATCGGCGACATGGGCGGCTTCGACGCGGTGGCGCTGCAGAAGTACCACTGGATCGAGCAGATCGACCACGTGCACCACGCGGGCAACTCCTCCGGCATCGTCGACGGGGCCTCGCTTGTCGCCGTCGGCACGAAGGAGGTCGGCGAGCGCTACGGGCTGACGCCGCGCGCGCGGATCGTCTCCGCCGCGGTCTCCGGATCCGAGCCGCTGATCATGCTGACCGGGCCCGCGCCCGCCACCCGCAAGGCGCTCGCCAAGGCGGGGCTGACCATCGACGACATCGACCTCGTCGAGATCAACGAGGCGTTCGCCGCGGTCGTGCTGCGCTTCGTTGAGGAGATGGGCCTGTCCCTGGACAAGGTCAACGTCAACGGCGGAGCGATCGCGTTGGGGCATCCCTTGGGCGCCACCGGGGCGATGATCCTCGGAACGCTCGTGGACGAGCTGGAGCGGCGTGACCTCCGGTACGGGCTGGTCACGTTGTGCGTGGGGGGCGGGATGGGCGTCGCCACGATCGTCGAGCGGCTGTAGGGCCTCTCGCCGTAGGGGCTTGGGGCGCGTCGCCGACCGCGGGTGCGCCGTGGTTGCTCGCGCAGTTCCCCGCGCCCCTGGGCCCGCGGCTTCGCCGCGCCCCCCAGTACCCCGACTCCGCCTCCCCGCCTGCCACAGACTTCACGGAGACACCGACATGACCGAAAGCACCACCATCCGCTGGGAACAGGACGACACCGGCGTCGTCACCCTCGTCCTGGACGACCCCAACCAGTCCGCGAACACCATGAACCAGGCGTTCAAGGACTCCATCGCGGCGATCGCCGAGCGCGCGGAGGCCGAGCGGGACTCGATCCGCGGCGTCATCTACACCTCCGCCAAGAAGACCTTCTTCGCGGGCGGCGACCTCAAGGACATGATCAAGGTCGGCCCGGAGAACGCACAGGAGGCGTTCGACACGGGCACCGCGATCAAGAGCTCGCTGCGCCGCATCGAGACCCTCGGCAAGCCCGTCGTCGCCGCCATCAACGGCGCGGCCCTCGGCGGCGGTTACGAGATCGCCCTCGCCTCCCACCACCGCGTCGCCCTGGACGCGCCCGGCTCCAAGATCGGCCTGCCCGAGGTCACCCTCGGCCTGCTCCCCGCGGGCGGCGGAGTCACCCGCACCGTACGCCTGATGGGCATCACCGACGCGCTCCTGAAGGTGCTGCTCCAGGGCACCCAGTACAACCCGAAGCGCGCCCTGGACAACGGCCTCGTCCACGAACTGGCCGCGACGCCCGAGGAGATGATCGAGAAGGCCCGCGCCTTCATCGACGCCAACCCCGAGTCGCAGCAGCCCTGGGACAAGCCCGGCTACCGCATCCCCGGCGGCACCCCGGCCCACCCGAAGTTCGCGGCGAACCTGCCAGCCTTCCCCGCCAACCTCAAGAAGCAGACGGCGGGCGCCCCCTACCCGGCCCCGCGCAACATCATGGCGGCGGCCGTCGAGGGATCCCAGGTCGACTTCGAGACCGCGCTGACCATCGAGGCGCGGTACTTCACCGAGCTCGTCACGGGCCAGGTCGCCAAGAACATGATCCAGGCGTTCTTCTTCGACCTCCAGGCCGTCAACTCCGGCGCCAACCGGCCCCAGGGCATCGAGCCGAGGACCGTACGCAAGGTCGCCGTGCTCGGCGCGGGCATGATGGGCGCGGGCATCGCGTACTCCTGCGCACGCGCGGGCATCGACGTGGTCCTCAAGGACGTCTCCGCGGAGGCCGCCGCCAAGGGCAAGGGCTACTCCGAGAAGCTCTGTGCCAAGGCGGTCGCCAAGGGACGCACCAGCCAGGAGAAGGCGGACGCGCTGCTCGCCCGCATCACGCCGACCGCCGACCCGAAGGCGCTCGCCGGCTGCGACGCGGTGATCGAGGCGGTCTTCGAGGACACCTCGCTCAAGCACAAGGTGTTCCAGGAGATCCAGCACGTCGTCGAGCCCGACGCGCTCCTGTGCTCCAACACCTCGACGCTGCCGATCACCCAGCTCGCCGAAGGCGTCGAGCGGCCGGTCGACTTCATCGGCCTGCACTTCTTCTCGCCCGTCGACAAGATGCCGCTCGTCGAGATCATCAAGGGCGAGCGGACCGGCGACGAGGCGCTGGCCCGCGCCTTCGACCTGGTGCGTCAGATCAGCAAGACGCCGATCGTCGTCAACGACTCGCGCGGCTTCTTCACCTCGCGCGTCATCGGGCACTTCATCAACGAGGGCGTCGCGATGGTCGGCGAGGGCATCGAGCCCGCCTCCGTCGAGCAGGCGGCGGCCCAGGCGGGCTACCCCGCCAAGGTGCTCTCCCTGATGGACGAGCTGACGCTCACCCTGCCCCGCAAGATCCGCAACGAGACCAAGCGGGCCGTCGAGGAGGCGGGCGGCAGCTGGGCGGGCCACCCCTCGGACACCGTCATCGACCGCATGGTCGACGAGTTCGAGCGCCCCGGCAGGAGCGGGGGAGCGGGCTTCTACGACTACGAGGACGGCCGGCGCGGCAAGCTCTGGCCCGGCCTGCGCGAGCACTTCACCAAGCCCGGGTACGAGATCCCGTTCGAGGACATGCAGGAACGGATGCTCTTCTCCGAGGCGCTGGACACCGTGCGCCTGGTGGAGGAGGGCGTCCTGACGTCGGTGGCCGACGCCAACATCGGTTCGATCTTCGGCATCGGCTTCCCGGGCTGGACCGGCGGCGTGCTCCAGTACATCAACGGCTACGAGGGCGGTCTCACCGGCTTCGTGGCACGCGCGCGTGAGCTCGCCGAGCGCTACGGCGACCGGTTCCTGCCGCCCGCGCTGCTCGTCGAGAAGGCGGAGAAGGGCGAGAAGTTCAGCGACGCCTGAGCGACGCCGAACGACGCCCGACCGTCTCGACGCCTCCGGTTCTGCCTGGTCAGGGGTGGAACCGGAGGCCGCGCCCCCGCGTCTCCTGCCGCCCGTCGACACCATGCCCACCGCCCTGCGCGGTGTCTCCACCGCGCCGTGCAGCCGCGCCAAGGCGCCGTCCGTGTGCGAGGCCCCGGGCGGCAGGTGCAAGGGCGCCGTCTATAACGGCCGGGCCGGTTACCGCAGCGACGACATGGCCGAGAGTGCCGGTTACGACCTCATCGTGTACCGGAACACCAGGGCGGCCGAACGCGCCTTCGCCGCCTGGGAGAGCTACGCGCGGGGCGCCAAGCGCGACGCGAGCATCACCTACGGGTACAGGACGTCCGCGCGGAAGAACACCCGGACGATCGTGATCCGCCAGGGCGCCTACATCGCCACGCTCGACCTCAGGGACGACGCGGGCCGGGCGGCCGCCGACAAGGACCTCAAGGCGCTCGCCGAGGTCTACGCCGCGCGCATGCGGCAGGCCGCACGGGACGAGACGCCGACCGCGAGCGCGGCCGCCGTCCGGGTGTAGCGGCGGCGGCCCCGGGGTGGCTCAACTCTCCTTGAGCCACCCGCGCAGCTCCTCCTTGAGCGAGCGCTGGAACGCGGTCACCAGGGCCTGCACCACCATCGGCTGCATATGGGCCGAGAGCGAGCGCATCGCCGCCACGTGCTCCGGGGCCGACTCGCGCTCGCGGTAGGGGCCCCACACCTCGTCGCGGAAGAGCCGGGACAGCTCGTGGGCCGCCGAGCGGGTGTGCTCCATCAGGACCGTGCGCGCCGCCAGGATCGTCTCGTGCGCGATGGGCACGTCCAGCAGCTGCACGCCCAGGCGCAGCAGGCCCGGATCCACCCGGTACGTCTCCGGCGCCTTGGTCCGCGCGGTCACGCCCATCGCGGTGAGCCGGTCCAGGTCCGCCTCGGCGAGCGGCCTGCCCGCCCTGCGCTCCAGCTCGGCGCGGGACACGTCCTCGGCCGCGTCGGGCGACCAACTCGCCACCAGGGCACGGTGGATGGCCAGGTCGTGCGCGCTCAGGTCGGCGGGCAGCAGCTCCAGATAGCGTTCGATGGCGGCCAGCGTCATGCCCTGGTCCTTGAGCTCCTCGATGAGCGCGAGACGGGACAGGTGCTCGGGGCCGTAGTGGCCGACCCTGCGGGGGCCGATCACCGGCGGCGGCAGCAGGCCCTTGGTGCTGTAGAAGCGGATCGTGCGGACCGTGACGCCCGCGCGGGCGGCCAGTTCGTCGACGGTGAGTGTCGGCTCCTCAGTGTCCGTCGTCATGGCAGCGCCCTCCTGTGCATCAATCCGGTGCAACAGTATTGCTGGCACACCAGTGTTGTGAAACCCTCCGGGATCCGCGAAAGATCGGCCGATGACGCCAGGAGGCGGTCATGACCACGATCCTGCGACTTCCCGGAGACCTCACCGACGTCACGCTCCCCGCGCTGCTGCTCCGCAATGCCGAGGACCACGGAGATCTGCCCGCCGTCTCCTGGCGGTCGGGAGGGCAGCCGGGCGACGAGTGGACGACGCTCACCTGGCGCGAGGTGCGGCGCAAGGTCGCGGTCCTCGCCGCCGGTTACCAGGCCCTCGGCGTGGTGCGCGGCGAGCACGTCCTGATGATGATGGGCAACCGCCCCGAGCACTGGCTGAGCGATCTCGCCCTGACCCACCTCGGCGCCGTCCCCGTGACCGTCTACGGCACCGCCGCGCCCGAACAGGTGGCGCACATCGTCCGGCACAGCGGGGCCCGCTTCGCGATCGTCGAGGGCGCCCGTGAACTGCCGCGCTGGGAGCCCCTGTTGGCCGACGCCACGGCACCGCTCGAACGGCTCGTCGTGGTGGAGGCGGCCGAGGCGGACACCCACCGTACGTACGGCTCCCTGCACGCCACCGGCGGCCGCCTCTTCGACCCGGACGCCTTCGAGAAGGCCTGGCGCGAGAGCGTGCCCACCGACGCGCTGACCGTCGTCTACACATCCGGCACCACCGGCCACCCCAAGGGGGTCCGCCTCACCCACCGCAACGTCGTCCTCAACGGCATCGCCCTGGACGCCGTCGTCGAGTTCCCCGAACACGTCGGGCACATCTGCTACCTGCCCTTCGCGCACATCGCGGAGCGCATGCTCGGCATCTATCTGCCGGTGCTTCGCGCCGCGCACGTCTACCTCTGCGCGGACCCGGCCCAGGTGGCCGCCACCGCGCGCGAGCTGCACCCCTTCCAGTTCTTCGGGGTGCCGAGGGTCTGGGAGAAGCTCGCGGCCTCGGTGAAGGCCGCGCTCGCCGGGCTGCCCGAGGAGCGGCGGCGGGCGGTCGAGGCGGCGAACGAGACGGCACGCGCGCGTGTCGCCTGCCGGGAGCGCGGCGAGGAACCGACCGCCGAGCTCGCCGAGGCCTACCGGGAGGCGAAGGAGCGGGTGCTCGACCCGCTGCTCGCCCTCGCGGGCTTCGACCGCCTGGTGTGGACGGCGAGCGCGTCGGCGCCGATGCCGCTGGACGTGGCGCGCTTCTGGGCCGGCTTCGGCCTGGTGGTCATGGACGCGTGGGGGCTCACCGAGACGACCGGCGTGGTCACGACGAACGGGCCCGACGCGTTCCGGCTCGGCTCGGTGGGCAAGCCGCTGGAGGGCCTGGAGGTGCGCGTCGCGGACGACGGCGAGATCCTCGTGCGCGGCGCCACCGTCTTCGACGGCTATCTGCGCGCCGACGGCGGCGTCGACAGCGCCTGCGACGCGGACGGCTGGTTCGCCACCGGTGACATCGGGCGGATCGACGAGGACGGCTTCCTCTGGCTGACCGACCGCAAGAAGGAAATGATCGTGACCTCGACGGGCAAGAACGTCTCGCCCGCGCTCGTCGAGAACACGCTCAAGGAGCACCCCTTGATCGGCCAGGCCCTGGTGCACGGCGACGGGCGCTCGTACCTGGTGGCGCTGCTCGTCCTCGATGCGGAGATGGCGCCCGCCTGGGCCGCCGCGCGGGGGATCACCGGCGACCTCATGGCGAGCGCCGCCGTACGGGAGGAGGTGGACCGCGCCGTGGCCGCGGCCAACGCACGCCTCAACCGCACCGAGCAGATCAAGCGTTACCGCCTCATCGGCGAGGAGTGGGGCCCCGAGACCGGCGAACTGACCCCGTCGCTCAAGCTGCGCCGACGGATCGTCCGCGCCAAGTACGAGCAGGTCATCGATTCCCTTTACACCCCTTGACCACCATGTGAGAAGTGCCGCTATGTGACGTGCGCCACCGCGTACGGGGTGATCTCTGGGGGAAGGTGTCCCGTCGGTCCGCGCGCGTCAGGGGTGTCGCGGACCGGAGCACATCCGGACCCCGGTTTCTTCCGGGCACCAGAGAGTAGATCCACCACGTGAGCAAGGAAGCCGTAGATTCGGCCGCCCTGGACGCATCCCGCACCGATGCGAACCAGGCCCCCGCGGACGCGGGAGACGCCGGATACAGCAAGGACCTCAAGGCCCGCCACGTCAACATGATCGCGATCGGTGGCGCGATCGGCACAGGGCTCTTCCTCGGGGCGGGTGGCCGCCTCAACTCGGCGGGCCCCGCGCTCGCCGTCGCATACCTCGTGTGCGGCATCTTCGCGTTCTTCGTCGTCAGAGCGCTCGGCGAGATGGTCCTCTACCGGCCTTCGTCGGGTTCCTTCGTCTCGTACGCGCGTGAGTTCCTCGGCGAGAAGGGCGCGTTCTTCGCCGGTTGGATGTACTTCCTCAACTGGTCGACCACGTGCATCGCCGACATCACGGCGATCGCGCTCTACACCCACTACTGGAGCTTCTTCACCGACATACCCCAGTGGGTGCTCGCGCTGATCGCCCTCGCGGTGGTGCTCTCCGTGAACCTCATCTCGGTGAAGTACTTCGGCGAGATGGAGTTCTGGTTCGCGATCATCAAGGTGGCCGCGCTGACCGCCTTCATGATCATCGGTATCTTCCTCCTCGCCAGCCAGCACGAGGTGGGCGGCGAGACGCCGGGTCTGAACATGATCACCGACCACGGCGGCTTCCTGCCGAACGGCATCATGCCGGTCGTGATCGTCATGCAGGGCGTCGTCTTCGCGTACGCGTCCCTGGAGCTGGTCGGCGTCGCGGCGGGCGAGACCAAGGACCCGCAGAAGGTCGTCCCGCGCGCGGTCAACTCGATCATGTGGCGCGTGGGCCTGTTCTACGTCGGCTCCGTCGTGCTGCTCGCCCTGCTCCTGCCGGGCTCGATGTACTCCGCCGACCAGAGCCCGTTCGTGACGGTCCTGTCCAAGATCGGCGTCCCGGCGGCCGGCGACGTGATGAACTTCGTGGTGCTCACCGCGGCGATGTCCTCGCTCAACTCCGGCCTCTACTCCACCGGACGCATCCTGCGCTCCATGGCGATGTCCGGCTCGGCCCCGAAGTTCACGGCGCGGATGAACCGCAGCCAGGTGCCCTACGGCGGCATCCTGCTCACCGCGTCGATCGGCGTGCTCGGCGTCGGCCTGAACAGCGTCGTCCCGGAGCAGGCCTTCGAGATCGTCCTGAACGTGGCCTCGCTCGGCATCATCGGCACGTGGATCATGATCATGGTCTGTCACCTGGCCTTCGTGCGCAGCGCGAAGCGCGGTGAGATCACCCGGCCGAAGTTCCGCCTCCCCGGCAGCGGGATCACGGAGTACGTGACGATCGCGTTCCTGCTCGCCGTCCTCTGCCTGATGTGGAAGGACGCCGAGATCGGCCGCAAGACGCTCTTCCTCATCCCGATCGTGGGCGTGGCCCTGGTCGTGGGCTGGTTCGGCGTCCGGCGCCGGGTGGAGCGCGAGGCACAGGACCTCACCCTGCCCAAGCAGCGCGAGGAGTAGGACGACGCGGCCGCCCGACGGCCGCTGTCAGTGGTGGCCCCTACGGTGGCGTCATGTCGGAGATCGCGTATGTCCGAGGTGACGCCACCGCGCCGTTTCCGGGCGGCTCTGCGCCAGGGGGATCGCCGTGACGGCGTACGACTACGGGGGCTGAGCGGCCGTGCCTTCGAGGGAGGCGGGGCGCGAACGTGACCGGGGCCACCCAACTGCCCTGCAGATGCGCGTTGTTGCGCACGGATGAGCGGGTATGGCATCGGCATGCAGCTGATTCCCATGAATCTCGGGCCGCTCAATCCGGACGTCGCGGAGCTCGCCGTGGCCACCGTCCTCTTCGGTGCCGTCTTTCTCCTCGTCGGACGCTTCCTGCCCCGGATCAACAGCGTCCTTGAGGAACGGGCGACGCTCCTCGACGGCGTCACCGGGGGACCGGCCGCCGCCATCAGGCGCGAGGCGGAACGGGTCAGGGCCGAGCACGAGACGCTGCTCTCCGAAGCCCGCAGGGAGGCCGCGCGGGTGCGCCAGGCGGCCCGTGAGGAGGGCGCCGCGCTGATCGCGGAGGCCCGCGAGGACGGTCTGCGCGAGCGCGCCGAGATCGTCGTCACCGGGCAGGCCAGGGTGGAGGCGGAGCGCGTCGAGGCCGAGGCCGAGCTGCGCGGCTGCGTCTCCGAGGTGGCATCGGAGCTGGCCAGCCGCATCGTGGGCGAGCCGATACCCGTACCGGCGGCGAACGCGGGGCTGCTCACCGGCTCCCAGGGCCGGGCCGCCGACGACGGAGCGGACGGCGCCCCGACGGGTTCCGGCTGCTAGGGCCCCAGCCGTACGCATTCGCGCCTTCGTCGCACGCGCCCTCTGGCGGCGCCGTCCGGGCCCCTGGAGACTCGGGGCATGGACGTCATGGTGTCGGTGAAGGACGGCGAAGTGTGGGCGCACGACTCGGGCGCCCCGAGCGGCACGGGCGAGGACGCCCTGCCCCTGGTCCTGCTGCACCCCGGAGTCGCCGACTCCCGTGTCTGGGACCATCTGCTGCCGCGCCTCACGCAACGCCACCGCGTGATCCGTTACGACGCGCGGGCGTACGGCAGGTCGCCCGCTCCGACCGCGCCCTTCTCCCTGGTCGAGGACCTCATCGCGGTCCTCGACCACTTCGGGGTGGCCCGCGCGGTGCTCGCCGGTTCGAGCATGGGCGGCGCCACGGCCGTCAGTCTCGCGCTGCGCGATCCCGCCCGGGTGGCGAGCCTCGCCCTGGTGGTGCCCACCGTCACCGGTGCCGACGAGGCCCTCTCGCCCGCGTTCATGGCCGAGGTCGGCAGGCTCGCCCAGGCGGGCGACGTGGAGGGCATCGTGGTCATGCTGCGCGGCGTGTCCGCCGTGCGGGGCACCGGGGACGACGCCGAGGTGACGGACCATCTCAGGTCGGTGGTCCCGGCGTGGTTCGCCGTCTATCCGCATCAGGTCCCCGATCCACCCGTCTACGACCGGCTCGGGGAACTCGACGTGCCCTGCGTCCTGGCCCTCGCCGAGCACGACCAGCCCGGCGTGGTCCGCCTGAACGAGACGATCGCGGCCCGCATCCCCGGCTGCCGTCTGGTGCGCCTGGCCCACAGCGACCACTTCCCGAGCGTGCGGGAGCTGGACGCGGTCGCCGACGTCATCCTGGACGCGTACGCCGCCGCGCGCTGACCGGGCGCGGCGGCGCCACGGCCCGTGCCGCCCACCGCCCCGTCAGAACCTGGCGTGCAGCCTGCGGCCCAGCTCCACCGCCCGCGCGGCCCGCGCCGGATCCGTGGCGAACGACGTCAGATCGGCGTACGGCGCGAACCGCTTGACCGTCACCGAGCGCGGTACGGAGAACGCCCGCAGGCCCTCCGCGCCGTGGATCCGCCCGTACCCCGACTCGCCCGTGCCGCCGAACGGCAGTGAGGGCACGGCCGCGAAGCCGAGCACGGAGTCGACCGACACCGCACCGGCGTCGAGCCGCCGCGCCACCGCGCGCCCGGCCACGCGTGAGCGGGCGAAGACGGCCGCGCCCAGCGCGTAGGCGGACGCGTTGGCCCGCTCCACCGCCTCGTCCAGGTCCCGTACCCGGTTCACCGCCACCACCGGGCCGAACGTCTCCTCCGTCATCGCGGGCGAGTCCTCCGGCACGTCCACCAGGACCACCGGGTGCACGAACGGCGCCGCGACGGACTCGGGCCCGCCGAGCGGCGCCCGCGCGCCGGACGCCAGGGCCTCCTTCATGTGGCGTTCCACGACGCCGAGTTGGGTCGGCAGCGTCATCGGTCCGTAGGCCCGCCCCGCGGCGAGGTCCCGCGCCTTGGCGACGATCAGCTCGCAGAGCCGCTCGTGCACCGACGCCACCGCGTAGACGCGCTCGACGCCCGCACAGGTCTGGCCCGCGTTCGCCATGGCGCCCCACACGACGGCCTCGGCCGCCGCCGCCAGATCCGCGCCCTCGCCCACGAGCACCGCGTCCTTGCCGCCGCACTCGGCGAGCAGCGGCGTCAGCGAGCGCGCGCAGACCTCGGCGACCTTGCGCGCCGTCCCCGGCGCCCCGGTGAACGCCACCTTGTCGACCCCTGACTCCGCGAGCGCCCGCCCCGTCGAGCCGGGACCGGTGACCGTAAGGAGCAGGTCGGCGCAGTCCGGTACGGCGTCCGCGAAGCTCTCGGCGAGCAACACGCCCGTGCCGGGCGTGAGTTCGGACGGCTTGTGGACCACGGCGTTCCCGGCCGCGAGCGCGTAACCGATCGAGCCCATCGGGGTGTAGAGGGGGTAGTTCCAGGGGCCGATCACCCCGATGACCCCGAGCGGCCGGTGGCCGAGCAGCGCCCGCTGGTGCGCGGCGAACGCCCCGGACGGCACCCGGCGCACGCGCAGCACCCGGCGGGCGTTGCGCGCGGCCCAGTCCAGGTGGACGAGGGCGAGCAGCACTTCGGCCCGCGCGTCGTGCACCGGCTTGCCGGTCTCCGCCGCGACCACGCCCGCGAACTCGTCCATGCGCCGGGCCAGCGACCGCTTCCACGCGAGAAGCCGGGACCGCCGGCCCGTCCAGCCGAGACCCGCCCAGCGGGCGGCCGCGCCCCTGCCCCGTACGACGGCGTGGGCGACCTCGGCGGGGCCGTGCACCGGGTGCTCGCCGAGCACATCGCCGGTGGCGGGGGAACGTACGGCGAAAGTGGCCATCAGTCAGCTCTCCAGAGGGCGTCGTGGCGCGGCCGCGGATCGCGCGCTCCCGCAGCAGCCTGCACCCGGCGGGCCCCTGCCCGGAACCCCGCTGCGCCGGACGGCGAGCCTCGGGGCTGCATACTGAAATACGGGCAAAACGGAAACAAGCCCGTAAGTCAGGCATTCCCCGAGTGCGCGGGGCCCGGATCAGGGCCCGCCCCCGCGCATCAGGGCCCGCCCCCGCGCACGGCGAAGGAGCACGTCGCATGAAGACCGACGAGACCGCCGCCCCCGCCCCGCCCCACCGGGCCGAGGACCCCGAGCCGCCCCCGCCCGGCGGCATCCTCTGGAGCATCGCGGGGGACATCCGCGTCTTCCTGTCCCTGCCGCCCGCGCTCGCCCTCCAGGTCGCGCACCCGGCCGTCGGGGCGGGCGTCGACGACCACTCCGTGTTCCGCACCGACCCCTGGGGGCGCGGCGAGCGTTCCCTGCGCTCGCTGCTCCTGTGGGTGTACGGGGGAGAGGAGGCGGCCGAGGAGGGCCGCAGGCTGCGTGAGCTGCACAAGCCCATCCGGGGGACGGACGCGCGGGGCCTGCGCTACCACGCGCTCATGCCCGCCAACTACGCCTGGGTGCACGCCACCGGCTTCCCCGTATACCGGCAGGCGCAGCGCTATCTGGGCCGCCCCTTCACGGACGCGCAGGAGCGGCAGCTGTACGCGGAGTGGCTCCAGGTCGGCCGGATCCTCGGTCTGCACGACCGCGACATGCCCGCGAGCGTCGAGGAGTTCTGGCCCTATTACCGGCGCATCCTCGCCGAGGAGCTCGCCCTGACCACGGTCGCCGCGGAGCTGATCGGGGTGGACCGCTCGCTGCCGCCGCCGGACCGCGGGCCCCGCGCCGTACGCCTGGTGGCCCGCGCCCTGTGGCCCGTGCTGCTGCCCCCGCTGGCCCGCTTCCGCAGCTTCGTCACGATCGGTCTGCTGCCGCCGGACGCGCGCGAGGCGATCGGGCTCGCCTGGACCCCGGCGCAGGAGCGCAGGCTGCGCCGCTTCGGCGCGGTGGTCCGAACGGTGGTGCCGCTGCTGCCCGAACGCCTGCGCTATCTGCCCGCGGCCCGCAGGGCACGGGCCCGGCACCGCGCGGCCGCCCGGGGCTGATGCCACCGGGCGGCCGCGCCGCGTGGGACGAAGGACCGGCACGGCCGGCCCCTCCGGTCAGTGCTCGTGCTCGTGCTCGTGCACGCCGTTCGTCGCGGCGATCTCCTTCCACGACTTGGGCGCGACCGGAGCGGCCGCCGCGGACCGGGCGACACGGGCCTGCTTGGCCGCCGGCGCCGCGGGACGCGAGGGCTGGTACAGCCAGGTGTCGAAGAGCCCGGCGAGCGGCTTGTCCGCGACCTTCTCGGCGTACTTCACGAAGTCGTTGACCTTCGCGTTGCCGTAGGCGTGCTCCTGCGGCCAGCCCTTGAGGATCTTGAAGAACGTGGCGTCGCCGACCTTGTTGCGCAGCGCCTGGAGGGCGAGCGCGCCCCGGTCGTAGACCGCGCCGTGGAACTGGTTGTCCGGGCCCGGGTCGCCGGGCTTGACCGTCCAGAACTCGTCGTCGGCCGGGTGCTGCGCGTACACGTAGTCAGCGAGCTCCTGGGCCGTGCCCTCGCCCTCCTTCTCCGACCACAGCCACTGGCTGTAGCGGGCGAAGCCCTCGTTGACCCAGATGTCCTTCCAGCCGTCCACGGAGACGCTGTCGCCGTACCACTGGTGGGCGATCTCGTGGACGACGATCGAGGCGTTGGAGCCGTTCGCGAAGGCGGCCGGGCTGTAGAACGGCCGCGTCTGGGTCTCCAGGGCGTAGCTGCTCTTCACGTTCGGGACGTAGCCGCCGAGCGCGTTGAAGGGGTACTTCCCGAAGACCGTCTCCAGCCACTCGGCGACCTCGGTGGTCCGCTCGATGCTGGCGCGCGCGGCCCCCGCGTTGTCGCCGAGGTCCTTGCTGTAGGCGTTGAGGACCGGCAGGCCCGACTCGGTCTTGTCCGTGGTGATGTCGAACTTGCCGACCGCGAGCGTGGTCAGATAGCTGGCCTGCGGCTTGTTCGAACGCCAGTTGTAGCGGGTCCAGCCGAGCTTGGAACTCTGCGACTGGAGCACGCCGTTGGAGATCGCCTGGCTGCCGTCGGGCACCGAGACCGACACGTCGTAGGTGGCCTTGTCCAGCGGGTGGTCGTTGGACGGGAACCACCACACGGCGGCCTCCGGCTCCTGCGCCGCGACGCCGCCGTCGGGCGTGCGGTGCCAGGCCGTGTAGCCGTTGATCTTCAGCTCGGAGGGCTTGCCCGCGTACCGCACGACGACGGTGAGCGCCGTGCCCTTGGCGAGCCCGGCCGGCGGCGTGATCTCCAGCTCCTGGTCGCTGGTCTTCGCGAACTTCGCCTTCTTGCCGTTGACCCGCACCTCGGAGACCTTGAGGCCGAAGTCCAGGTTGAACCGCGAAAGGTTCTGCGTGGCACGGGCGTTGATGGTCGCCGTGCCTTCGAGCAGGTCGGTCTTGGGCTGGTACTTCAGCCGCAGGTCGTAGTGCGAGACGTCGTATCCGCCGTTGCCGCTCGCCGGGTAATAGGGGTCGCCGATGCCCGGGGCCCCGGGGGAGAAGTCGGCGGCCGACGCCGGGATCGCCAGCAGAAGGGAGGCCGCGAGCGCGCCCGGGGCGATGAGTCTGCGGTGCACGAAAGCTCCAAGTCGTAGGGGCACAAGAACGGTTGCCGCGAGGGTCCTGCCGTACCTGTCCGCACGGGGTCCGTTGATCGTCGACCCTATTCAGCACTCCCGGCGCGCGTCATGTCCATGGCCCCGGACGTCACACGATCGCCATTCGGCCGACATGTGCCTTTGTGTCCCACGGACCTGTCGTCCATGCTCACCGCCCTCTGTCGCGCGGGAGTTCACCGGTGTACCTTCCGCGCCATGCCCATGCCGATACGTGCGCGACGCACCCGCCTGCTGTGGCGGACGCTCATCGCGGCGGCCCTGGCCGCCCTCCTTGCCACCCTCATGTCCCCGGGCGCGGCGCTGGGAGCCGCGCAGGCCCCGGCCGCGCCGGGCGACGCGCTCCGCCCGCCGGGCGAGAGCAGACCCGTGTACTCGTACGAGGACGCGATACGCGAATCCGTATGGGTCGACACCAGGATCGACGGCGACGCGGACGGCAGGACCGACCGCGTCGCCGTCGACATAGTCAGACCGCGCGAACTGGACCGCACGGGCCGCGAGATACCCGTGATCATGGACGCGAGCCCGTACTACTCCTGCTGCGGACGCGGCAACGAGAGCCAGAAGAAGACGTACGACGCGAACGGGAAGCCGGTCCAGCTCCCGCTCTACTACGACAACTACTTCGTGCCCCGCGGCTACGGCTACGTCGCCGTGGACCTCGCGGGCACCAACCGCTCCGACGGCTGCGTGGACGTCGGCGGCCGCTCCGACATCCAGTCCGCCAAGGCCGTCGTCGACTGGCTGAACGGCCGCGCCCGCGGCTACACCAGCCGCACCGGCGCGGAACCCGCGAAGGCCTCCTGGTCCAACGGCAAGACCGGCATGATCGGCAAGAGCTACGACGGCACCATCGCCAACGGAGTGGCCGCCACTGGTGTGCGAGGTCTCAAGACCATCGTGCCGATCGGCTCCATCTCCTCCTGGTACGACTACTACTTCGCCAAGGGCGCCCCGCTCTACGACAGCGGCCCCGACGGACTCTCGGACTACGTGGAGAGCCCCGAGGCCCGCGCCCGCTGCGGCGCGGTGCAGCAGCGCCTGGTCGACGAGGCGCCGCGCACCGGCGACCGGACCCGGCTGTGGAGCGAACGCGACTACGTCCCGGACGCCGGCAAGGTGAAGGCCAGCGTCTTCGTCGTGCACGGCATGCAGGACCTGAACGTGCGCACCAAGCACTTCGGCCAGTGGTGGGACGCCCTCGCCGAGAACGGCGTCGACCGCAAGATCTGGCTGAGCCAGACCGGCCACGTCGACCCCTTCGACTACCGCCGTGCCGACTGGGTACGCACCCTGCACCGCTGGTTCGACCATGAGCTCATGGGCTACGACAACGGCATCGACCGCGAGCCGATGGCCGACATCGAGCGCGCCCCCGACCGCTGGAGCACCGACCGCGTCTGGCCCCCGCGCGCCACGGACACCGTCAAGCTCCGCCCCGCCAAGGGCGCTTCGCCCGGCGTCGGGACCCTCGGCCCGCGCCCCGGCTCCGGCACCGAGACCTTCACCGACGACCCCCGCCTGAGCGAGACGGACTGGGCCGGGCAGATCGCCTCCCCGACCTCGTCCAAGGCCGGGTTCCTCAGCAAGCCCCTCGGCCGCGACCTGCGCCTTTCCGGCTCCTCGAAGGTGAGTGTCACCGCCACCCCGACGACCCGCACCGCCCACCTCAGCGCGGTCCTCGTCGACCTCGGCCCCGACACCATCCGCGACTACGCGGCCTCGGGCGAGGGCATCAGCACCCTTCCCGAACGCACCTGCTGGGGCGCGAGCACCACGGGTGACAGCGCCTGCTTCAAGGAGACCCGCGCGAAGACCGCCGACGTCGACTACACGATCTTCAGCCGCGGCTGGGCCGACCTCGGCAACTGGGCCGACGACGACAAGGGCCGCCCGCTCACCCCGGGCAAGCCGTACACCATCACCCTCGACCTCGCCGCGAGCGACCACGTCGTACCGAAGGGCCACCGCCTCGCGCTGATCATCGGCGGCACCGACAAGAACCTCATCGATCCCCCCACCGACACCCCGACGCTCGGCATCGACCTGTCGCGTACGTACGCGAAGGTCCCGCTGGTCGGCGGCGCCAAGGCGTTCGCCACCACCGACGCCCCCGAAACCGTCACCCCCCGCGAATCCCGTCTCGACGGCGTGGCCCCGCCGCGTCCGCTCAACCCCGTCCCGGGAGGCCGTACTTCATGACACCCCGTATCCGAACCCTGGCACTCGCCTGTGCCACCGCCGCGCTCGCCGCGCCCCTGGTGACCGCGCCCGCCCAGGCGACGCCGTCGCCGCCGCGCACCGGATTCGAGCAGTCCGACGGCGCCCGCTGGACGACGCAGCCCGAGGAGCAGAAGCTCCTGGCCACCGTCGACAAGGCGAGCGACCGGGTCTCCGTCGCCCGGATCGGGACCACCAAGCAGGACCGGCCCGTCCAGCTCGTCCGCATCGGCGAACGCCGGGCGAAGAACACCGTGTTGCTGATCTGCAGCCAGCACGGCGACGAGCCCTCGGGCCGCGACGCCTGTCTGTCGACCATCCGCGACCTGGCGTACGCCAAGGACAGGAAGACCGAGCGGTTCCTGAAGCGCACCACGCTGCTCGTGGTCCCCACCGCCAACCCGGACGGCCGCGCCGCCGACACCCGAGGCAACTCCGACGGCATCGACATCAACCGCGACCACATCGCACTGCAGACCGCGGAGGCCCGCGCCATGGCCGCCGTGATCCGCGACCGGCAGCCCGACGTCATCTACGACCTGCACGAGTACGGCGCCACCCCCAAGTACTACGACAAGGACCTCTTCGACCTCTGGCCGCGCAACCTCAACACCGACGAGGCCGTGCACGGCGAGGCGCGGACCCTGTCGAAGGACTACGTGCGACCGGCCGCCGAGGACCACGGCCACACCACCGGCACGTACGGCATCTGGACCGACCCGGTCACCGGCGAGCCGATCAAGCAGACCGCGGGCGACGGCCAGGAGCGCATCCTGCGCAACGTCTCCGGGATCAAGCACGCGGCGGGCCTGCTCATCGAGAGCCGCGTCGACCCCCTGACCGAGGCCGAGAAGAACGACGCGGCGCTCAACAACCGCCGCCGGGTGTCCTCCCAGCTCTCGGCGCTCGGCGGCCTGTTCGACTACACCGACGAGCGGCGCGCACGCCTGGAGCGGGCCACGGACAAGGCCCGCGCCGAGGGCTTCCGCGACCGCGGCCCGGTCTACCTCGGCGGCGCGGACAACGACCCCGCGGAGCCGTCCGAGATCATCCAGGACCCGCCGTGCGGCTACCGCCTCGACGCCGCGCAGTACGGCGACATCAAGGACGAACTGGCTCTGCACGGCGTCACGGTGAAGCGGCAGAAGACCGGCGCGTACGTCCCGCTGCGGCAGTCCGCGAGGGCGCTGGTGCCGCTGCTCCTGGACGAGCGCGCTCCGTATCACCTCGTCAAAGGGCAGCCCGACATGAGCTGTTGATGAGGTGAGATGTGCGTCACATGTGGTAGGGGGTAACGGAGAACAAAGTGCCGACGTAATCGACCCCTTGAAAGGTGTCACTTGTGACGCAGGATCATCAAAAAGCGGACGACGGGGGAGGATCGCCGGACACCGCGGCGACCGCCCCCGCCAGCCGGGCACCGCAGACGGACCGGGTCGTGTTCGGCGTCACCGCCGCGTTCACCCTGGCCTTCGTGGTCTGGGGCGGGGTGGCGACGGACTCGCTCCAGAACGTCTCCACGGACATGCTCAACGGTCTGATGCACAACGGCGGTTGGTTCTTCATGCTGACCGCCACGGGCTTCGTGGTCTTCGCGCTCTGGCTGGCCGTCAGCCGGTACGGGAAGATCACGCTCGGCCAGGAGGGCGAGGAGCCGGAGTTCAAGACCGTCTCCTGGGTCGCGATGATGTTCAGCGCCGGTATGGGCATCGGTCTGATGTTCTACGGCGTGAGCGAGCCGCTCGCCCACTTCATGTCGCCACCGCCGGGCACCGACCCGGCGGACTCCGCGGCGAAGATGGAAACGGCCATGGCCACCACCCTCTTCCACTGGACGCTCCACCCGTGGGCGATCTACGCGGTCGTGGGCCTGGCCATCGCCTACAGCACGTTCCGGCGCCGCCGCAGGCAGACCATCAGTGCCGTCTTCGAGCCGCTGATCGGCGCGAGGCACGCCCACGGCACCTGGGGCCGGATCATCGACATCCTGGCCATCTTCGCCACGCTCTTCGGTTCGGCCGCCTCGCTGGGCCTCGGCGCCCTGCAGATCGGCAGCGGCATCGAGGTGCTCGACTGGATGGACGAGGCGAGCACCGGCCTGCTGGTCGTCATCATCGCCGTGCTGACCCTGGCCTTCGTGGCGTCCGCCGTCTCCGGGGTGGAGAAGGGCGTGCAGTGGCTGTCGAACATCAACATGGTGCTCGCGGGACTGCTCGTGATCTTCGTCTTCATCGCGGGCCCGACCGTCATCATGCTCGACATGCTGCCGACCTCGCTCGGCGCCTACCTCGACGACCTCCCGCAGCTGATCGGCCGCACCGAGGCCGCCAGCGGCAAGGGCGTCGCCGACTGGCTCAGCGCCTGGACGGTCTTCTACTGGGCGTGGTGGATCTCCTGGACGCCCTTCGTCGGCATGTTCATCGCGCGCATCAGCCGCGGCCGTACGATCCGTCAGTTCGTCGGCGGCGTCATCCTGGTGCCCAGCACCGTCAGCCTGATCTGGTTCGCCGTCTTCGGCGGCAGCGCCATGACGGTCGCCGACCGGGGCGGACTCAAGGGCGAGACGACGCCGGAGGCGCAGCTCTTCGGCCTGCTGCACGAGTACCCCATCGCCACGGCCACCAGCCTCCTGGTGATGATCCTCGTCGGCATCTTCTTCGTCTCCGGCGCGGACGCGGCGTCCATCGTGATGGGCACGCTCTCGCAGAAGGGCGCACTCGAACCCGGCCGGTTCGTCGTCATCTTCTGGGGCATCGTGACCGGCGCCGTCGGCGCGATCATGCTGCTCATCGGTGACGGCTCCGACGACGCGCTGACAGGACTGCGCAACCTGACCATCCTGGTGGCGGCACCCTTCACCATCGTGATGATCGGGATGTGTGTGTCCCTCATGCGGGACCTGCGCCACGACCCGCTGATCGTGCGCGGCGAGCACGGCACCGAGGCCGTCGAGAAGGCCGTGATCGCGGGCCACGAGCAGTACGACGGCGACTTCGAGATCCGGATCGGCCCCGCCCAGGACGAAGAGGGTCCCGAGGCCGACAACGCGGTGATCGAGAACCGCTGACCCGGCTCGTTCCGTACCGCCCCAGGAGGCGGCGGTCGCCAGGACCGCCGCCTCCTGGGCTCCTGGGCCCACCCCCAGGGGCCCGGCTCGTCCAGTCCCGGCTGTGCCCGTACGCCCTCGACCATGCGTACGCCGGTCCACCCGCCGCCGCCGTGCTCCGCCCGCACCTGCCGTGGTCAGTCGTATGACTCCGCGGCCCACCACGACCACACGGTCCCCACGCGTCCCAGGGACGTAGCGGAATGTGTCATGCCGTGCTCACATCACACATCAGGTGGGGATACTCCAAGCATGTCTGCCGAGTACGCGACCTTCGGTCTGGCACCGGCCATGCGCGCCGGTGGGGTTCTCGCCAACGGTGACTACCAAGTGCACCGCGATTTCGTCGACTTCATCGTCGACGGCCGGCCCCTCCTCTTCCAGCTCTCCGACCTCGACGCGGTCTCCCCGCTGGCCTCCGACATCCCACCCGCCATCTTCACCGCGCACGTACGAAGACTCCTCCTGGAGGCGGAGGCTCCGCTGCGCGACGGCCGGTACGTCATCTACGGCTGCCCCGAGTGCGAGGGCCTGGAGTGCGGGGCCGTCACCGCCGTCATCGAACGCGCCGCCGACGGGGCCGACGACTTCGTCTGGCGCGACTTCGCCTGGCAGACGGCGGAACCCGCCGATCTGGAACTCAACGGCTACCACGGCATAGGTCCCTTCCGCTTCCACGGCGACGAATACCGCACGGCGCTCGGCCAGTTGCTCGCCGCCGACGAGCCGCCCGCCCGCCGCAGGGTCCTGCTGATCGGGGCCCGCGTGGCCGTCCTCGCCAAGCTCGCCGCCGCGCTGCGCACCATCGGCATCGGCGCGGAGATCGCGGCGGACGCGGCGGGCGTCCCGCCGGACGAACTGCGCACCTACGGGGCGGTCGCCTTCGGCCGTGCCGTGGCTCCCGCCGACCGCGACGCCGTGCGCGCCGCGTTCGACGCGGCGGGCGTCGGGGTCGCCTACGTGGACGGGCTCGCGCCGATCATTCCGCTCCTGGTGGCCCAGATAGAGCACGCCCTGGATCGCAGCCCCTGGGAACTGCGCCGCCTCACCCGGCTCGCCGCCACGCCCGGCACGGCGTCGGTCGAGGTCACCTCCACGTGCCGGGTCCAGCTCATCGCGTACCGCCTCGACCGCCTCTACCGCACCCACACCCACCAACTCTTCGACGAGGTCCTCGAACCCGGTGAGCACCGGGTCCCGCTCGACGCGAAGGCCACCAAGGGCGAGTCGTACGTGGTGGCCCGCACGACCGGCAGCGTCCTGGTCACCCCGACCACCGCCTGACGGCGGCCGGGCGGGGCCCGGAGCGAAACCCGGAGGTCGGGGCCGGGCGGGAAACCTGGAGGCCGGGGCCGGGCGGGAAACCTGGCGGTCGGGGCCCGGCGGGAAATCCGGAGGCAGGGGCCGGGCGGGCTCGCCTAGAATCACGTCCCTGATGACCGCAACCCTCGTCGCCAAAGACCTCGCCGCCGGCCACGGCGACCGCACCCTGTTCTCCGGCCTTGAACTGGTCGTCGCCCCGGGCGACGTCATCGGCCTGGTGGGCGCCAACGGAGCGGGTAAGTCCACCCTCCTGCGGCTGCTCGCGGGCCTGGACACCCCGGAGGGCGGCGAGCTGAGGCTCTCGCCGCCGACCGCCGCCGTGGGCCACCTGCCCCAGGAACCCGACCGCCGCCCCGGCGAGAGCATCCGCGCCTTCCTGGCCCGCCGCACCGGTGTCGCCGAGGCGCAGCGCGTCATGGACGAGGCCACCCAGGCCCTGGTCGACGGCGCCCCCGGTGCCGACGACGCCTACGCCGACAGCCTGGAGCGCTGGCTGGCCCTCGGCGGCGCCGACCTGGACGAGCGGGCCGACGAGGTCACCGACTCGCTCGGCCTCGCCGTCGGACTCGACCAGCCGATGACCTCCCTCTCCGGCGGCCAGGCGGCCCGCGCCGGCCTCGCCTCGCTGCTCCTGTCCCGCTACGACGTGTTCCTCCTGGACGAGCCCACCAACGACCTGGACCTCGCGGGACTGGAGCGCCTGGAGGGCTTCGTGCGCGGCCTGCGCGCGGGCACCGTCGTGGTCAGCCACGACCGCGAGTTCCTCACCCGCACCGTCACCAAGGTCCTCGAACTCGATCTGGCCCAGCAGCAGATCAACCTCTACGGCGGCGGCTACGACGCCTACCTGGAGGAGCGCGACGTGGCGCGCAGGCACGCCCGCGACGAGTACGACGAGTACGCGGACAAGAAGGCGGCGCTCCAGAGCCGCATCCAGATGCAGCGCTCCTGGGCGGACAAGGGGGTCAAGAACGCCCGCCGCAAGGCCAAGTCGGGTGGCGACAACGACAAGCTCGGCCGGAACTTCCGCGCCGACGCCAGCGAGAAGCAGGCCGCCAAGGCCCGCCAGACCCAGCGCATGATCGAGCGCCTCGACGTGGTCGAGGAGCCCCGCAAGGAGTGGGAGCTGCGCATGGAGATCGCGGCGGCGCCGCGCTCCGGCTCGGTCGTCGCCTCGCTGCGCGACGCGGAGGTGCGGCGCGGCGCGTTCACGCTCGGGCCCGTCACGCTGCAGATCGACTGGGCGGACCGGGTCGCGATCACCGGCGCCAACGGCTCGGGCAAGTCGACGCTGCTGGGCGCCCTGCTCGGCCGCGTCCCCCTCGACGCGGGCCACGCGGCGCTCGGCTCGGGCGTCCTGGTCGGCGAGGTCGACCAGGCCCGCGCGCTCTTCCACGGCGAGGAGTCGCTGCTCGACGCGTTCTGCGCGGCCGTGCCCGACACCGAGCCCGCCGAAGTCCGCACGCTGCTGGCCAAGTTCGGCCTGAAGGCGGAGCACGTACTGCGCTCCGCCGCCACGCTCTCACCGGGCGAGCGCACCCGCGCCGCGCTCGCGCTCCTCCAGGGCAGGGGCGTCAACCTGCTGGTCCTCGACGAGCCGACCAACCATCTCGACCTGCCCGCCATCGAGCAGCTGGAGTCGGCCCTCGACTCCTACGAGGGCACCCTGCTCCTGGTCACGCACGACCGCAGGATGCTCGACGCGGTGCGGGTGACGCGGCGCCTGGAGGTGGCGGCGGGCAAGGTGACGGAGCTGTCACTGTGACGGCTCCGCCCCTCTCCCCGGGGTGAACTCCCGCCGGATCAGCGCCGCTTGGGGTCGACCAGACCGGCCCTGCGCAGCGCGTCGGCCATCGCGTCGTTCGCCGGCGGCGGGCCCTGGCGCTGCGGCTTCTGCCCGCCGCGCTGGCCCCCGCCGCGCTGACCGCCGCCACCGCGCTGCCCACCGCCGCGCTGGCCCTGGCCCTGGCCCTGGTTCTGTCCTTGCCCCTGGCCCTGCTGGCGCTGCTGCGGCGGACGTCCGCCGCGCTTGGGCCGTGCGTCGCCGTCGGCGGCCGCCTCGTCGTCCAGGCGCAGCGTCAGCGAGATCCGCTTGCGCGGAATGTCGACGTCCATCACCTTGACCTTGACGATGTCACCGGGCTTCACGACGTCCCGCGGGTCCTTGACGAACGTCTTGGACATCGCGGAGACGTGCACGAGCCCGTCCTGGTGCACGCCCACGTCCACGAAGGCGCCGAAGGCGGCCACGTTCGTGACGACCCCTTCGAGGACCATCCCCGAGGCCAGATCGGAGATCTTCTCGACGCCGTCCTTGAAGGTCGCCGTCTTGAACGCCGGACGCGGGTCGCGGCCCGGCTTCTCCAGCTCCTTGAGGATGTCCGTGACGGTCGGCAGGCCGAAGACGTCGTCCACGAACTCGTCGGGCCGCAGCGAACGCAGCGCCGCCGTGTCACCGATCAGCGCGGCCACCTCGCCGCCCGACGACTTCACCATCCTGCGCACCACGGGGTACGCCTCCGGGTGCACGCTGGAGGCGTCGAGCGGGTCGTCGCCGCCGCGGATGCGGAGGAAGCCCGCGCACTGCTCGTACGCCTTGGGGCCGAGCCGCGCCACGTCCTTGAGGCCCTTGCGGTTCTTGAACGGGCCGTTCGCGTCGCGGTGCGCCACGATGTTCTCCGCGAGGCCCGCGCCGATGCCGGAGACCCGGGCGAGCAGCGGGGCGGAGGCGGTGTTCACGTCCACGCCGACGCCGTTCACACAGTCCTCGACGACCGCGTCCAGGGAGCGCGAGAGCTTCACCTCGGAGAGGTCGTGCTGGTACTGGCCGACGCCGATCGACTTCGGGTCGATCTTCACCAGCTCCGCCAGCGGGTCCTGGAGACGGCGCGCGATGGAGACCGCGCCGCGCAGCGACACGTCCATGTCGGGGAGCTCCTGCGAGGCGAAGGCCGACGCGGAGTACACCGAGGCGCCCGCCTCGGAGACCATCACCTTCGTGAGGTTCAACTCCGGGTGCTTGGTGATCAGTTCACCGGCGAGCTTGTCGGTCTCGCGCGATGCCGTGCCGTTGCCGATGGCGACCAGGTCGACCGCGTGCTCGGCGGCGAGCCGGGCGAGCTTGGCGATCGCCTCGTCCCACTTGTTGGCGGGCACGTGCGGGTGGATCACGTCCGTGGCGACGACCTTGCCGGTCGCGTCCACGACGGCGACCTTCACACCCGTACGGAAACCGGGGTCGAGCCCCAGCGTCGCGCGCGTGCCCGCGGGCGCCGCGAGGAGCAGGTCGCGCAGGTTCGACGCGAAGACGCGCACCGCCTCGTCCTCGGCGGCCGTGCGCAGCCGCAGCCGCAGGTCGATGCCGAGGTGCACGAGGATCCGGGTCCGCCACGACCAGCGCACCGTGTCCTGGAGCCACTTGTCGGCGGGGCGCCCCCGGTCGGCCACGCCGAAGCGGTGGGCCACGATCCCCTCGTACGAAGACGGGCCCTCAGTGGCCTCCTCCGGCTCCAGGACGAGGTCGAGGACGTCCTCCTTCTCGCCGCGCAGCATCGCGAGGACGCGGTGCGAGGGGAGCTCCTTGAAGGGCTCGGCGAAGTCGAAGTAGTCGGCGAACTTGGCGCCCGCCTCCTCCTTGCCGTCGCGGACCTTCGCGGCGAGGCGGCCGCGCACCCACATGCGCTCGCGCAGCTCGCCGATGAGGTCGGCGTCCTCCGAGAACCGCTCGGCGAGGATCGCGCGGGCGCCGTCCAGGGCGGCCTGCGGGTCCGCGACGCCCTTGTCGGCGTCCACGAACGCGGCGGCCGCGGCGTGCGGGTCCACGCCCGGGTCGCCGAGCAGCCCGTCGGCCAGCGGTTCGAGACCTGCCTCGCGGGCGATCTGCGCCTTGGTGCGCCGCTTGGGCTTGAAGGGCAGGTAGATGTCCTCCAGGCGCGCCTTGGTGTCCGCCTCGCGGATCCGCGCCTCCAACTCGTCGGTGAGCTTGCCCTGCTCACGGACCGAGTCGAGGATCGCGGCGCGCCGCTCCTCCAGCTCGCGCAGATACCGCAGCCGCTCCTCGAGCGTGCGCAGCTGCGCGTCGTCGAGCATCTCGGTCGCTTCCTTGCGGTAGCGCGCGATGAAGGGCACCGTGGAGCCGCCGTCGAGCAGGTCGACGGCGGCCTTCACCTGCCGCTCCCGTACGCCGAGTTCCTCGGCGATCCTGCCTTCGATGGACGCTGGAGTGGACGTCGTCAAAGCTGCCACGTTCCGGTACCGCCTTCTCACTGGGGTTGCCGGGCAATTGTGGCAGGTGGCGCCGACAACGCATGATCAGACCCGGCGGGCCCGGCCCCCTCGGCCGCCGCGTCCCGCGGAACCGGAGGCTCCGCCGAACAGCCGGGCCAGCGCACGGAACGGCAGGGTGACGACCGTCGCAATGGCACCGGCTATCTGCCGCAGGACGTCCGCGATGGCACGGAACATATGCATTCCCCTTTCGTCTCCCGGTTCCGCCGGGGTGGCGGGGCCGGAAGACGGGCGGGTACCTCGGTGGGCGACGACCATGCCCCACCGGTGCGTCTTGTTCCGCGGACCTCAGGCCTTTGGTTCAGCCGGACCTCACGCCTCTCGTTCCGGCGAACCTCAGGCCTTGCCGAGCAGGTCCGCGGGGAAGGCCCCGGCCTGGAGCGCCGTCCCGATGAACAGCGTGCCGAGCTCCGTCAGGCGCTCCACGCCCGCCGCGCCCAGGTGCTCGTACGGCGCCCGGTCGAGGCGGTCCGTCTCCTCCTCGACGTGCGCGCGCAGCGCCACGCCCTGCTCGGTCAACTCGCCCGCGCCGTCGACGAGTCCGCGGCCGCGCAGCCGCTCGGTGGCCGCGTCCCACTCCTGCTGGTTCCAGCCGCGCGTCGCGAAGTTCCACTTCGGCGTCATGCCCTTGCCGGTCGCGGTGTGGCTCACCAGCGCCTCGATGCCGTCGAGTTCGGCGCCGAGCAGCGCGCTGATGTGCCCGTCGCCGCGGTGCTCGCGCAGCAGCGTCGCCGCGTGCCAGTACGCCAGGTGCGGCGCCTCGGGCACCGGCAGGTCGGCGTGGGCGGAGTAGAGGGGCCGCGCGGAACGCGAGCAGGCCTCCGCGGCGCGCAGCGCGAGCCCGGCGGCCTCGGCCATCTCGGGCGAGGAGACGAGCTCCTCGCCGAGGAGGCGGCGCAGCGTCGTGTCGACGGCACGCGTGCGTGCCGCGAGGACGTCCTCGGGCGATGCCGTGCGCCACACCGCGGGCACGTGCTCGGCGACGAGGGTGTGCTTGTAGTTGTAGAAGGTGGCGGTGACCACCCCGGCGCCGACTGCGCCGAGCGCGGCCGCCCGCACGGCGAAGTTGACCGCGCTCCGGTGGGTTATCCCGAGCTTGGCCAGCTCCTGCGACACGTCGGGGGAGAAGTAGTGCGTCGAGTGGAGCGGGTTGAGCACGTTGTGACAGCGGCGGCCCGCGCGCGGGGGCAGCGCGGTGGGCGTGGGCGAGGTCGTCGAAGAGGTCATGGGAGCACGCTACCTACTGACTGGTATGTCGGTCAGGGGGCCACCTCCGATGGCAGGAAAGGTGGGGAACTCGTCATTGCGGCCATCGGGCACCCCGTCAACAATCGGAGGCATGGAGCAGCGAACCGTCCTGGTCGTCCTCTTCGAAGGCGTCCAGAGCATCGACGTCACGGGTCCCGTCGAGGTCTTCGCGGGTGCGGCCCACGCCGTCGGGGAACCCGAAGGCGCCTACCGCGTCCACACCGCCTCGCTGGACGGCGGCCCCGTGCGCACCTCCGGCGGGCTCAGGCTGCTCCCGGACTCCTCGCTCGCCGACGCCCCCGCCCCGCACACGCTCCTGGTGCCGGGCGGCCAGGGCACCCGACCCGAGGACCGGGAGCTGATCGACTGGCTGCGTGAGCACGGCCCGCGCGCCGAGCGCCTGGTGTCGGTCTGCACCGGCGCCGTCAGGCTCGCGGAGGCGGGCCTCCTGGAGGGCCGCAGGGTGACCACCCACTGGGCGTACTGCGAGCAGCTCGCCAGGGACTTCCCCGGCATCGAGGTCGACCCGGACCCCATCTACGTACGCGACGGTCATGTGGCGACGTCGGCCGGGGTCACCGCGGGCATCGACCTGGCCCTCGCCCTGGTCGAGGAGGACTTCGGCAGGGCGGCGGCGCTCACCATCGCCCGCTATCTGGTCGTCTTCCTGCGCAGGCCGGGGAACCAGGCGCAGTTCAGCGCCCAGCTCGCCGCGCAGACCGCACGGCGCGAACCGCTGCGCGAGGTCCAGCAGTGGATCTCCGAGCACCCCGACGACGACCTCTCGGTCGACGCGCTGGCCGACCGCGCCCGCCTCTCGCCCCGCCACTTCGCCCGCGCCTTCCAGGCAGAGACGGGCATGACGCCCGGCAAGTACGTCGAGCGGGTCCGCATCGAGCACGCGCGCCGCCTCCTGGAGGACACCGGCGACGGTGTGGAGGAGGTCTCGCGCGCCTGCGGATACGGCACTCCGGAGGCGATGCGCCGCTCCTTCGTCAAGACGCTCGGTGCCTCACCCGCCGAGTACCGGCGCCGCTTCCACCGCACGCCCCAGGTCACGACCACCACTCACCGATAGGGACACCATGCAGATCGCCATCGCCCTGTACGAGCGCTTCACCGTCCTGGACGCGATCGGTCCTTACCAGACCCTAAGCAGCCTGCCGGGCGCCGAGACCGTCCTGGTGGCCGAGCGGACGGGCCCGGTGCGCGACGACCGCGGCTCCCTCGCGCTCGTCGCCGACAAGTCCTTCGACGAGGTCAGGCGCCCCGACATCGTGGTCGTGCCCGGCGGCCCCGGGCAGAGCGACCAGATGGAGAACGGGCCGCTCCTGGACTGGCTGCGCGCCGTGGACGCCACCACGACCTGGACGACGTCGGTCTGCACGGGCTCCCTCGCGCTGGCCGCCGCCGGTCTGCTCAAGGGCCGCCGCGCCACCTCGCACTGGCTGGCCCTCGCCGAGCTGGAGCGGCTCGGCGTGGAGCCGACGGGGGAGCGGGTGGTCTTCGACGGCAAGTACGTGACGGGCGCCGGTGTCTCCGCCGGCATCGACATGGGTCTCGCGCTCGCGGGCCGCATCGCGGGCGACGAGCACGCGCAGACCGTGCAGCTGCTGACCGAGTACGACCCGCAGCCGCCCTACGACGCGGGGTCGCCGGAGAAGGCGCCCGCGCACCTCGTGGCGAAGTTCCGCGACGACAGCCGCTTCGCCCAGGGGATCGAGAAGTAACGGGCGCCGTGCCAGGCGCGCGGGAGCCGCTCAGCCGGCGGCCGGACTCCAGGTGAACCGCGGCTGCCTGCGCTCCAGGAAGGCGGCGACACCCTCGGCGGTGTCGTCGCTCGCGCGCGCCCGCTCCGCCCAGTACGCGTCCCGGTCGGTGCGCCCCGCCGCGAACTCCTTCGCCGCCGCCTGGGTGAGCTGGGAGCGCGCGGCAAGCACCCGGGTGAACTCCGCGACCCGCTTGTCGAGTTCGTCCCCGGGCAGCACCTCGTCCACCAGGCCGGTGCGCAGCGCCCGCGCGGTGTCGATCAACTCGCCGGAGAAGAGCAGGTACTTGGCGGTGGCGGGCCCCACGAGCGAGACGAGGCGGCGCGTGGACGACGAGGGGTACACGATGCCGAGCTTGGCCGGGGTGATCCCGAAGCAGGCGTCGTCGGCAGCGAACCGCAGGTCGCACGCCCCGGCCAGCTGACAGCCACCGCCCACGCAGTAGCCCCGCACCACGGCGAGCGTCGGCTTGGGGAAGGCCGCCACGGCCTCCTCGGCCCGCACCGCGAGATCCTGCGCGGCGCCCGCCGACTCCCGCAGCGAGGAGATGTCGGCGCCCGCGCAGAAGGTCTCGCCCGCCCCGGTGAGCACGACCGCGCGTACGGCGGGGTCGGCGGCCAGCTCCGCGAAGAGCGGCGGCACCTGGCCCCACATCCGCGCGGTCATGGCGTTGCGCTTGGCCGGGTGATCGATGACGACGGTGGCGACGCCGTCCATGACGGTGTGCCTCAGCTGCGGCTCCATGCGCCGGATGCTATCCGCCCTACTCGAACGTACGATCAAGAAGGGGGTGTGCCGAGCGAGACGGAGACGCTGATGGCCCGATCCAAGGACCCCGGTGACGCCCGCCAGGAGACCGGCTCTCCCGCGGCCCAGGGCGCCAGGCTCAGCCGCAGCTTCGGCTGGCTCGCGCTGCTCGGCGCGATCCTCGCGGTGGCGGGCCTCGTCGGCCTCGTCTACACCGGCCTCGCCACCCTCACCTCGATGCTCCTGTTCGGCTGGCTGCTCCTCGTCGGCGGCTTCGTCGGCCTGCTGCACGCCGTCCAGTCGCGCGGCAGCAACTTCTTCTGGCTGGGCGTGGTGGTCGCCGCGCTGAACCTCGCGGCGGGCGTCGTCATCATCCGCAGGCCCGACGTGGCGGCGGAGGCGCTGACCATGTTCGCGGCGCTGCTCTTCCTCACCGGCGGAGTGTTCCGGCTGGTCGGCAGCCTGGTGGTGCGCGGCCCTCAGTTCGGCTGGACGCTGGTGCAGGGCGCCTTCGGACTGCTGCTCGGCATCCTGGTGCTCGGCGGGTGGCCCAGCGACAGCCAGTACGTGATCGGCTGCTTCTTCTCCCTCTCGCTGCTCTTCGACGGCCTCGGCCTGATCGCCACCGGCATCGGCGGCCGCCGCATCGTCAGCCTCGTACAACCTGAAGAAACCTTCAAGACGGAACAAGAGGGACAGGACCAGTCATCCGGCTGACGGGGTCATGCGCCTACGGTCAAATCGCGTCGATAGTCGCTGACTTCTGGTCAGTAGTGCGGTCCGGACCTGAGCATTCCCAACACTCGATGTGTGGTGACAATCGAGCACAAGGGCGGCGACCGGACGATGGAGAACGACGGGAGGGGGTCCGGCCCACTTCCCAGGGGGAACGGGGCGGTCCCGTACGAGGGCGTATGGCGCTTCACCGCCCCCGCCGTCGACGCCTCCGTACCCCAGGCACGGCACGCCGTGCGGGACCTGCTCGCGCGGCAGGGAGTACCCGCGTCCGACGACCTCATCCAGGGCCTGCTGCTGATCGTCTCCGAACTGGTCACCAACGCGGTGCGGCATGCGGCCCTGCTCTCGCCGATGCTCGCCGTGGAGGTCGCGGTCGGCGCCGAATGGGTGCGGGTCTCCGTCGAGGACAACCACCCCTACCGCCCGACGGCCCTGGTGGCGGACCACGGCCAGACGGGCGGGCGGGGGCTGCTGCTCGTCCGCGAGATCACGGCGGAGGCGGGCGGCGCCTGCGACGTCGAGCACACCGCGAGCGGGGGCAAGGTCATCTGGGCGGCCCTGCCCCTCAAACCCCAGGGGGACTAGGGCCTACCAGCCCGCGGCGGGCCCCGTCAGCTCCTTGATCGCGGGACGCGCCGCGTCGAGGACGGTCATGAACCACGCGGAGAACGGCCCCTCCTGGTGCCGGGCCGTGAGCTCCTGCGCGGTCACGAACGCGGTCTCGCCGACCTCGGCGGGGTCGGGGCGCAGCGGCGACTGCACCATGCCGACGAAGAGGTGGTTGAACTCCTGCTCCACCAGGCCCGAGTCCGGGTCCGGGTGGTTGTAGCGCACCGTGCCCGCCTCGGCGAGCAGCGAGGGCGAGACCCCCAGCTCCTCGTGCGTGCGCCGGGCGGCCGCGGCGAACGGCGCCTCGCCGGGGTACGGGTGCCCGCAGCAGGTGTTCGACCAGACGCCGGGGGAGTGGTACTTGCCCAGGGCGCGCTGCTGGAGGAGCAGTCGGCCCTGCTCGTCGAAGAGGAAAACGGAGAACGCCCGGTGCAACTGCCCGGGCGCCTGATGCGCGGAGAGTTTCTCCGCTGTGCCGATCGTCCTGCCGTCCTCGTCGACGAGTTCGAGCAAGATCGCTTCTCCGGTGCCGTTCGACGAGCTGTTCGCCGCGGTGGCAGGTGTGATCGGCATACCCATCCTTCGCTTCGGTCTTCGAACCTCAAGTCTGCCGTACGTTTCGGACACTCCAGGCACTCCCGGGACCCGCATGTCCGCCGTGCGGGGTGCACGGCGGACATGCGGGGGCGTCGGGATCACCGACGCCCGGGGCGTGTCAGACGCCGAAAGCGGCCGGATACCTGATCGTGCCCTGCGGTACGCGCGAGGAATCGTCGGGGCCGTTCAGGACGAGCGCCATCATGGCCTCGTCCGGCACCTCGAAGCCTGGCCGGATCCCGTAGCCGGAAGCGGGCCTGAAACCGAACCTCGGGTAGTACTCGGGGTGCCCGAGGACGAGGACCAGCCGCTCCCCACGCGCGCGTGCCGCGTCCAGGAGCGCCCGCACGACGGCCGAACCGGCCCCCGTCCGCTGGTACTTCGGCAGTACGGCGACCGGCGCGAGGGCCAGGGCGGGCGCCCCGTCCACGCGGCAGCGGGTGAGCAGCGCGTGCGCCGCCACCTCGCCGTCCGGCGCCTGCGCGACGTAGGAGAGGCCGGGCAGCCAGGCGTCGGCGTCCGTGCGCAGCGCGTCGACCAGGTCGGCCTCGCCCTCGGTCTCGAAGGCGGCGGCGTTCACGGCGTGCACGGCGGCGACGTCCGATGCGGTCTCGGGCCGGCAGGGCCATGCGTCTGCGGGACGCAGGACGTAGCCCGTGTAGCCGAAGTCGGCCCCGTGCTCGCGCCGCATCGCGATCTCCTCGCGGGTGGCGGCGAGCGCCCGTGCCATGCCCGGAGCGCCCGGGTCCGCGCCGTCCGCGCGGGCGGCCAGCGGTCCGTAGTACTCGTCCCAGTCGGACTCGGGCTGCGCGTATACGCCCAGCACGGAGTAGCCGGCGCCGGTGGCGGCCCGCAGGTTCTCCTCGCCGGTACGCAGCGGGTAGTGCTGGTCCCAGAACGCGCGCGCGGCGGCGGACGGCTCGGCGGCCGTCCACTCGCACTCGGTGACGACGAGCGCCCCGCCGGGAGCGAGCAGTCGGCGCCAGGTCCGCAGGGCGGCGTCGAAGCCGATGGAGTAGACCGAGCTTTCCGCCCAGATGAGGTCGAACGAACCATCCGGATGGGTGAGTTCGGCCATGTCCGTGTTGACGGCGGTGATCGATCCGGTGAGCCCGCGCTCCTCGGCGGAGGCGCGGAGCTCGTCGAGGAACGGCTCGTGCAGATCGACGGCGGTCACCTCGGCGCCGGCCTCGGCGGCGAGGAGGAGAGCGGCACGGCCGGGGCCACAGCCCAGGTCGAGCACGCGCGGACGCTCGGGCAGCGGTCCCGCGAGGGAGAGCAGCCGCCGGGTGGTGGCGTCGGAGCCCGGACCCTGCCGCGGCAGACCGTGGTGCAGGGTGAAGAAGGCTTCGGTGATGGAGGCGTTGTCAGTCAACGTGGAAATCCTTGAGTGAAGGACCCGCGGACCCTACGTACGCATGGCGTACGAGCGGTCAGACGCGCGCCCGGAAGGTGGGGATGCACGTGTCGCCGCGCGGAGCAGCGCAAGCCACGACAGTCATCAACCCACCTCCTCGGGAACTCAAGATCTCTGGCCACCATAACACTGTCCGTGACGAAGGTGCTCGGTCAGCCGTCGGCGAAGCTGTTCTCCACCACGACCTGCTGCACCCCGTTGTCATCGGCCTGGAGGCGCTTGACCTGCATGACCACCGTGTTCTCCTCGGTCGTCCTGAAGCAGTAGGACTGGCCGATCTCGATGGTGGCCGACTTCATCTCCGTCTCGGAGATGCGTTTGCGGCACTCCTCGACCGTCGGTTTGCCACTCGCGGTGATGACGGCCATCGTCGCGCCGTTCAGCACCGCGAGGGTGCTCCTGTCGCTCCCGGTGACCTGCACGTCCGAGCCCGAGGCCCGTGCGTCGGCGTGCGCCCACGGGCTGTCCAGGTCGTAGGGCTGGGCGGGCACGTTGAGGAAGAACTCGTTGCCGGACTTCCAGGGCTGGGCCGGTTTGGGCCGGTGCTCGGACTGGGTGGTCGGCGGTGCGGTGGTCGGTCCTGGCTCGCCGCCGCTGTCGGAGAGCTTGACGCCGATGACGGCGGCGGCGACCGCGCCGAGAGCGCCGATGGCGGCGGTGGCGATCTGCCAGAACGGCCGCGGCCGGCCCATGGGATCGGGATCGTGCCCCGGCCGCGGCGGACCGGGCGGGGCAGGAGGTTGTGGATGTGACACTGGCTTTCCCCCGGAGCAAGTGCGTTTGTGAACTCTCCGTCGACTGTCCCACAAGAGCACATATGCGTGAAGGGAATTCCGGGTAGTGCGGAGGAGCGCGGGGGCGCACGGACGGAGCCCGTCAGTGGCAGAGCTTCGCCTCGTGCTCGGCGTGGCCGCTCGGCTCCAGCTGGAAGGTGCAGTGCTCCACGTCGAAGTGGTCGCCGAGGCAGCCCTGCAACTCGTGCAGCATCTTCTCGTGGCCGATCGCGTCGAGCGTGCCGGAGCTGACGACCACGTGCGCGGAGAGCACCGGCATGCCCGAGGTGATCGTCCAGGCGTGCAGGTCGTGGATGTCCTCGACGCCGGGCAGATCGAGTATGTGGGCCCGCACCTCGCCCATGTCGACGCCCTTGGGCGCCGATTCGAGCAGGACGTTCAGCGTCTCCTTGAGCAGTTTCACCGTACGCGGGACGATCATGACGCCGATGACGAGCGAGGCGATCGGGTCGGCGGCCTGCCAGCCGGTGAGCATGATGACGCTCGCCGCGATGATGACCGTCAGCGAGCCCAGGGTGTCCGCGAGGACCTCCAGGAAGGCGCCGCGCACGTTGAGGCTGTCCTTCTGGCCGCGCATCAGCAGCGACAGCGAGATCATGTTCGCCACGAGTCCGAAGACGCCGAAGAAGACGGCGAGCCCGCCCTGCGTCTGCGCGGGCGTGATGAACCGCTCGACCGCCTCGTAGAGCACGTAGCCGCCGACGCCGAGCAGCAGCAGACAATTGGCGAGGGCGGCGAGGATCTCGGCCCGCGCGTAGCCGAAGGTGCGGTTCGCGGTGGGCGGTCTGTTCGCGAAGTGGATCGCGAGCAGGGCCATGCCGAGCCCGAGCGCGTCCGTCGCCATGTGCGTCGCGTCCGCGATGAGCGCGAGCGAGTCGGCCATGATGCCGCCGACGATCTGGGCGAACATCACGATGATCGTGATGGTGAGCGCTATGCGCAGCCGCCCCTTGTAGGCGTTGGCCGCCGTCCCCGTGGTCGGTGCCCCGTGTGTGTGTCCGTGATCGTGCCCAGCCCCCATGGAGCCGCCCTCCCGCGTCGGTCATCGGTCTGCTGTTCGCTGGTCGCGCGACGACAGTGAACTACGGGTGGGGGGTATCACGCAACGCGGCACTGAACACCGTTGTCATGTGCCCTGACCTGCGAAAATGGCAACGATTGCCGGTAGTGGAAGGGGCGCAGGTCAGGGCTCCACGGAGATCAGGCGCGAGGGGCTCCCGGGTGGTGCAGACACCAGCCCGCCCACGCCGACTCGACCATCTCGCGCACCCCGCGCCGGGCGGTCCAGCCCAGCTCGCGCGCGGCGAGCGAGGCGTCGGCGACGGCGCGCGGGGCGTCCCCGGCGCGCGCCGGTTCCACCACGGCGGGACGGCGGTCGCCGCTCACCTCGCCGATGAGAGTGACCAGTTCGCGTACGGAAACGCCCTCGCCCCTGCCGATGTTCACCGTCAGATCGCCCCCGTCGGCGTCCGCGAGCCGCCGGGCCGCAGCGAGATGGGCCTCCGCGAGGTCGGACACGTGGATGTAGTCCCGCACGCAGGTGCCGTCCGGCGTCGGCAGGGTGTCGCCGAAGATCCGCGGCGACTCGTCGCGGGTCAGCCGGTCGAAGACCATCGGGATCACGTTGTAGACACCGGTGTCCGCGAGCTCGGGGCTCGCGGCGCCCGCCACGTTGAAGTAGCGCAGGCACACGGTCGCGATGCCGTGGGCGCGCCCGGCCGCCCGCACCAGCCACTCGCCCGCGAGCTTCGTCTCGCCGTACGGGCTCACCGGCGCGCACGGGGTGTCCTCGGAGACCAGGTCCACGTCCGGCGGGTTGCCGTACACCGCGGCCGACGAGGAGAACACGAACCGCCGCACGCCCGCCTCCGCCACCGCTTCGAGCAGCGTCGTCAAACCCCCGAGGTTCTCCCGGTAGTAACGCAGCGGTTGCTCCACCGACTCCCCGACCTGCTTGCGCGCCGCGAGGTGCACCACACCCGTCACGTCGTGCTCGGCGAGGACCCTGCGCAGCAGCTCCGCGTCGAGCGAGGAGCCCTTGACGAGCGGGACGTCCTGCGGCAGCCGCTGCGGCACCCCCGAGGAAATGTCGTCGAGAACGACGACGTCCTCCCCGGCGGCGGCCATGACGCGCGCCACATGTGCCCCGATATATCCAGCTCCGCCTGTGATCAGCCATGTCATGGGCGCCCACCCTAAGCGAACGCTATGCGGGCAAGACGGGCGCGGTTTGTGGGGGCGGCCTCCCATCGACCATGATGATCGCGAACGCCGAGGCCCTCGCAGGTCGCGTTGATCGGGCCGTGAACGGGTGGTGAATTCCCGCTTCCCAGCATCCGATAGCCTCTGCCGACGTGCCGCCCGGCCAGTCATGGCCAGGGGCGCCCCCCTTCACGCATGCGCCCGGCGCGAGCCGCGCCGGGATTCAAGGAGTGAGTTCGTCTGTCGACCGCCATCCTCACCGGACAGCCGGTCCCCGGGTCGCCGCTCGAAGGTGATCTGCGGTCCCTCGGGTTCGACGTGCGGGTCGCCTCGGCCGCGGCGGACGCGGAGACGCTGCTCGCGGCGGTCCCCGCCGACCAGCGCGTCGCCGTCGTCGACGCGCGCTTCGTCGGTCACGTCCACGCCCTGCGCCTCGGCCTCACCGACCCCCGCTTCGCCGCCGCCGCGGTGCCCGGCGCCGTCACGGCCAAGCCCGAGGCCCGCAAGGAACTGACCCGCGCGCTGCGCGCCACGGCGGACACCGCGGGCGGCGTCGTCACGCTCGACGTCCTCCCCGACGACATCGCCACGGCCCTGGAGTCGACCGACACCGCGGTGCAGCGCCCCGAACTCGGCACCCTCGTCGCCACCGTGCCCAGCGACCCGCAGTCCCGCAACGAGGCCCGCCAGGCCGTCGCCGCCGTCGACGACGAGGCCGTGCGCCTGCGGACCGCGGTCAAGTCGCGCGACGGCTTCTTCACCACGTACTGCATCTCCCCGTACTCCCGTTACCTCGCCCGCTGGTGCGCCCGCCGGGGCCTGACCCCGAACCAGGTCACCACCGCCTCGCTGCTCACCGCCCTGATCGCGGCGGGCTGCGCGGCGACCGGTACCCGCGGCGGCTTCGTCGCGGCGGGCCTCCTGCTCCTCCTCTCCTTCGTCCTGGACTGCACGGACGGGCAGCTCGCCCGCTACTCCCTGCAGTACTCGACGCTCGGCGCCTGGCTGGACGCCACGTTCGACCGCGCCAAGGAGTACGCGTACTACGCGGGCCTCGCGCTCGGCGCGGCCCGCGGCGGCGACGACGTGTGGGCGCTCGCGCTCGGGGCGATGGTCCTGCAGACCTGCCGGCACGTCGTGGACTTCTCCTTCAACGAGGCGAACTCCGACAGCACGGCCGCCACCGCCAACACCAGCCCCACCGCCGCCCTCTCGGACAAGCTCGACAGCGTCGGGTGGACGGTCTGGGCGCGCCGGATGATAGTGCTGCCGATCGGCGAGCGCTGGGCGATGATCGCCGTCCTCACCGCGGTCACCACCCCGCGCATCACCCTCGTCGTACTGATCATCGGCTGTGCGCTGGCCGCCTGCTACACCACGGCGGGACGCGTCCTGCGCTCGCTGACCCGCAAGGCGACCCGCACCGACCGCGCCGCGCTCGCCCTCGCGGAGCTCGCCGACAACGGCCCGCTGGCCTCGGCGTTCGCCGCGCTCAAGCGGGGCGGCTTCCCGCTGCCCGCGCCCGTCGTCGCCTTCGTGGGCGGCGCCGCGGTGGTCGCCGTCGCCGCCTTCACCTCCTACGGCAGCCCGTGGGTGGTCGTCGCCGCCGTCGTCTACGTCATCACCTCGGGCCTCGCGCTCTCGCGTCCGCTCAAGGCGCCCCTGGACTGGCTGGTGCCGCCGTTCTTCCGGGCGGCCGAGTACGGCACGGTCCTGGTACTGGCGGCCAAAGCCGATGTGAACGGGGCGCTGCCCGCGGCTTTCGGGCTGGTGGCCGCGGTCGCCTACCATCACTACGACACGGTGTACCGCATCAAGGGCGGCACCGGCGCGCCCCCGCGCTGGCTGGTGCGGGCCATCGGCGGCCAAGAAGGCAGGACCCTCGTGGTCGCGCTCGCCGCCGCCCTGCTGTCCACCACAGATTTCACCGTCGCGCTCACGGCACTCGCCGTGGCCGTGGCACTCGTGGTGCTCGTCGAGAGCATCCGCTTCTGGGTCGCTGCCAGCCAACATGGCGCACCCGCCGTACACGATGAAGGAGAACCCGCATGATCGGCCTCGTGCTGGCGGCCGGCGCCGGACGGCGTCTTCGCCCCTACACCGACACCCTGCCCAAGGCTCTGGTGCCGGTGGGTCCCGAGGGCAACGAGGACAGCCTCACCGTCCTGGACCTCACCCTCGGCAACTTCGCCGAGATCGGCCTGACCGAGGTCGCGATCATCGTCGGGTACCGCAAGGAGGCGGTCTACGAGCGCAAGGCGGCGCTCGAGGCCAAGTACAACCTCAAGCTGACCCTGATCGACAACGACAAGGCCGAGGAGTGGAACAACGCCTACTCCCTGTGGTGCGGCCGTGACTCGATCAAGCACTCGGTGATCCTCGCCAACGGCGACACCGTGCACCCGGTCTCCGTCGAGAAGACGCTGCTCGCCGCCCGCGGCGACGGCAAGAAGATCATCCTCGCCCTCGACACGGTGAAGAACCTCGCCGACGAGGAGATGAAGGTCATCGTGGACCCCGCCAAGGGCGTCCAGAAGATCACCAAGCTGATGGACCCGGCGACGGCCACCGGTGAGTACATCGGCGTCACCCTCATCGAGGGCGAGGCGGCCGACGAGCTCGCCGACGCGCTGAAGACCACCTTCGAGCGCGACCCCGACCTCTACTACGAGGACGGCTACCAGGAGCTCGTGAACCGCGGCTTCAAGATCGACGTGGCGCCGATCGGTGACGTCAAGTGGGTCGAGATCGACAACCACGAGGACCTCGCCAAGGGCCGGGAGATCGCGTGCCAGTACTGACGAGGCTCATCCCCTCGCCGGTCGTCGTCGACATCCGGCCGGGGGCGCTCAACGACCTGGCCGGTGTCCTCGCCGACCAGCGGATCTGCTCGTCGACCGGCAAGCTCGCCATCGCCATCAGCGGCGGCTCCGGCGCGGTCCTGCGGGACCGCCTGATGCCCTCGCTGCCCAGCGCCGAGTGGTTCGAGGTGGGCGGCGGCACCCTCGACGACGCCATCAAGCTCGCCGACGCCATGAAGAAGGGCCGCTACGACGCCGTCGTCGGCCTCGGCGGCGGCAAGATCATCGACTGCGCCAAGTTCGCCGCGGCGCGCGTCGGCCTGCCGCTGGTCGCCGTCGCGACGAACCTGTCGCACGACGGCCTCTGCTCGCCGGTCGCGACCCTCGACAACGACGCGGGCCGCGGTTCCTACGGCGTACCCAACCCCATAGCGGTCGTCATCGACCTGGACGTCATCCGCGAGGCGCCGGTCCGCTTCGTCCGCTCGGGCATCGGTGACGCCCTGTCCAACATCTCCGCGATCGCGGACTGGGAGCTCGCCGCCCGCGAGCGCGGCGAGGACATCGACGGTCTCGCGGCCGCGATGGCCCGCCAGGCCGGCGAGGCCGTGCTCCGCCACCCCGGCGGCGTCGGCGACGACGCCTTCCTGCAGGTCCTCGCCGAGGGTCTGGTCCTCACGGGCATCGCGATGTCGGTCTCGGGTGACTCCCGTCCGGCGTCCGGCGCCTGCCACGAGATCAACCACGCCTTCGACCTCCTCTTCCCCAAGCGCGCCGCGAGCCACGGCGAGCAGTGCGGCCTCGGCGCGGCCTTCGCGATGCACCTGCGCGGTGCCCGCGAGGAGTCCGCGTTCATGGCCCAGGTGCTGCGCCGCCACGGCCTGCCCGTGCTGCCGGAGGAGATCGGCTTCACCGTGGACGAGTTCGTACAGGTCGTGGAGTTCGCTCCGCAGACCAGGCCGGGCCGCTACACGATCCTCGAACACCTCGACCTGTCCAACGACCAGATCAGGGACGCATACGCCGACTATGCAAAAGCCATCGGTAGCTGAGCTCCGCCCGGTTGTTCACCCTCCGGGGGTGAAGGACCGGCGGAGCGGCGAGCACTGGGGCGGACGGCTCTACATGCGCGAGATCTCGCTGCGCATCGACCGTCACCTGGTGAACACCAAGGTCACGCCCAACCAGCTGACCTACCTGATGACCGTCTGTGGCGTCCTCGCGGCCCCGGCCCTGCTCGTTCCGGGCATCTGGGGCGCGGTCCTCGGCGTCGTCGCGGTGCAGCTGTATCTGTTGCTCGACTGCGTCGACGGCGAGATCGCCCGGTGGCGCAAGCAGTACTCGCTCGCCGGTGTCTGGATGGACCGCGTCGGCGCCTACCTCACCGACGCGGCCGTCCTCGTCGGCTTCGGACTGCGCGCCGCGGACCTGTGGGGCTCGGGTCGGATCGACTGGCTGTGGGCGTTCCTCGGCACGCTCGCCGCGCTCGGCGCCATCCTGATCAAGGCCGAGACGGACCTCGTCGCCGTGGCCCGTGCGCAGAACGGCAAGGAGCAGGTGAAGGAGACCGCGTCCGAGATGCGCGGCTCCGGCATGGCCCTGGCCCGCAAGGCCGCGGCCGCGCTGAAGTTCCACCGGCTGATCCTGGGCATCGAGGCGTCCCTCCTCATCCTGGTCCTGGCGATCGTGGACCAGGTCCGGGGCGACCTGTTCTTCTCACGGCTCGGCGTCGCCGTGCTGGCCGGGATCGCGGTCCTGCAGACGCTGCTGCACCTCGTGTCCATCCTGGCTTCGAGCAGGCTCAAGTGAGTACGGCAGGGGAGAGGACGATGAAGGTCGGCGCCGTCATCATCACGATGGGCAACCGGCCGCAGGAGCTGCGCGCCCTCCTCGACTCGGTCGCCAAGCAGGACGGCGACCCGGTCGAGGTGGTCGTGGTCGGCAACGGCGCCCCCGTGCCGGACGTCCCCGCGGGCGTACGCACCGTCGAGCTGCCCGAGAACCTCGGCATCCCCGGCGGGCGCAACGTCGGCATCGAGGCCTTCGGACCGGGCGGCACCGACGTCGACATCCTGCTCTTCCTGGACGACGACGGGCTGCTCGCCCGGATGGACACCGCCCAGCTGTGCCGGGAGGCGTTCGCCGCCGACCCGGAGCTCGGCATCATCAGCTTCCGCATCGCGGACCCGGAGACGGGGGAGACCCAGCGCCGGCACGTGCCGCGGCTGCGGGCCGCCGATCCGATGCGCTCCTCGCGCGTGACGACGTTCCTCGGCGGCGCCAACGCCGTGCGCACGAAGGTCACCGAAGAGGTCGGCGGGCTGCCCGACGAGTTCTTCTACGCGCACGAGGAGACCGACCTCGCCTGGCGCGCGCTGAACGCGGGCTGGATGATCGACTACCGCGCCGACATGGTGCTCTTCCACCCGACGACGGCCCCTTCGCGGCACGCGGTCTACCACCGCATGGTCGCCCGCAACCGCGTCTGGCTGGCCCGCCGCAACCTGCCCGCCCTGCTGGTCCCCGTCTACCTCGGCGTCTGGCTGCTCCTGACCCTGGCCCGGCGCCCCTCGCGGCCCGCGCTCAAGGCCTGGTTCGGCGGTTTCAAGGAGGGCTGGACCACGCCCTGCGGGCCTCGCCGTCCGATGAAGTGGCGTACGGTGTGGCGGCTGACCCGACTGGGCCGCCCTCCCGTCATCTGACAAGCTCGGGTCTGAGAGCATCTGGGCCATACCCCGGTCCCTGGCCCACGCCTACGCCCGACCGGCTGCGCTTATTGAAGACGAAAGTTTCCACTCGTGAGTGAGACAACGCATGACGGCGGGGTCGCGGTGACTGCATCCCCGTCGACCCCGTCGCCCGATGACGGGCTCTCCCGGGCCGACTTCGCCGCCAAGTACGGTCTGACCGTCAGCGGCGCACGGCCCGGACTTTTCGAGTACGTCCGCCAGCTCTGGGGACGGCGTCACTTCATCCTCGCCTTCTCGCAGGCGAAGCTGACCGCCCAGTACAGCCAGGCCAAGCTCGGCCAGCTCTGGCAGGTGGCGACCCCCCTGCTGAACGCGGCGGTCTACTTCTTCATCTTCGGACTCCTGCTCGGTGCCAGGAAGGGCATCCCGCACGAGATCTACGTGCCGTTCCTGGTGACGGGCGTGTTCGTCTTCACCTTCACGCAGAGCTCGGTCATGGCGGGCGTGCGGGCGATCTCCGGCAACCTCGGCCTGGTGCGCGCGCTGCACTTCCCGCGCGCCTCGCTGCCGATCTCCTTCGCGCTCCAGCAGCTCCAGCAGCTGCTCTTCTCGATGATCGTGCTCGTCCTGATCATGGTCGGCTTCGGGATCTTCCCGACCTGGTCGTGGCTTCTCGTGGTGCCCGCGCTCGCCCTCCAGTTCGTCTTCAACACGGGCCTCGCGCTGATCTTCGCCAGGATGGGCAGCAAGACGCCCGACCTCGCGCAGCTGATGCCGTTCGTGATGCGGACCTGGATGTACGCGTCGGGCGTCATGTTCAGCATCCCCGCGATGCTCGCGGACAAGAAGGGCGTGCCCAGCTGGGTCGGGGACGTGCTCCAGTGGAACCCGGCCTCCATCTACATGGACCTGATCCGCTTCGCCATGATCGACGACTACGGGTCCTCGTACCTGCCGCCGCACGTCTGGGCCTTCGCGGCCGGCTGGGCGGTCCTGCTGGGCGTCGTCGGATTCGTGTACTTCTGGAAGGCTGAGGAGCGTTACGGCCGTGGCTGACGACAAGAACGACACGACCGAAGGGGCCGGCCGCAACGCGGGCAAGGGCCACATCCCCACCGTCATCGCCGACGAGCTGCACATCGTCTACCGCGTCAACGGCGCGAAGACCGGCAAGGGCAGCGCCACCTCCGCCCTGAGCCGCATGCTCAGGCGGGGCGAGGAGCGCGGGGTGCGCAAGGTGCACGCCGTACGCGGCGTCAGCTTCACCGCCTACCGGGGCGAGGCCATCGGCCTGATCGGCTCCAACGGCTCGGGCAAGTCCACCCTGCTCCGCGCCATCGCGGGGCTGCTCCCCGCCGAGCAGGGCAAGGTCTACACCGACGGCCAGCCCTCGCTGCTCGGTGTCAACGCGGCTCTGATGAACGATCTGACCGGCGAGCGCAACGTCATACTCGGCGGGCTCGCGATGGGCATGTCCCGCGAGCAGATCAAGGAGCGCTACCAGGAGATCGTCGACTTCTCGGGCATCAACGAGAAGGGCGACTTCATCACCCTGCCGATGCGCACCTACTCCTCCGGCATGGCGGCCCGCCTGCGCTTCTCCATCGCGGCGGCCAAGGACCACGACGTCCTGATGATCGACGAGGCCCTGGCCACCGGCGACCGCAAGTTCCAGAAGCGCTCCGAGGCTCGCATCCGTGAGCTCCGCAAGGAGGCCGGCACGGTCTTCCTGGTGAGCCACAACAACAAGTCGATCCGCGACACCTGCGACCGCGTGCTGTGGCTGGAACGCGGCGAGCTGCGCATGGACGGGCCGACCGACGAGGTCATCAAGGAGTACGAGAAGTTCACGGGCAAGTAGCCCGATCGCGCCACGCGGCGCCACTCGTTCGACGGCAGGGCCCCACCGGGAGGACTCGGTGGGGCCCTGTCGTGCGCATGGCTGACCGGAGCCCCAGGGGTCCCTCAACTCACCTGCGTTCAGGGAAGATTGACGCCAATCGGTGTGTTGTTGTGACGTGCGGAACACCCCGACGATGCGCGCTGGGTTGTACAACGTAAGCTGTACCGGTGCTGATTCGCGGCAAGTGGGGCGATATGGCGCGGCGCCCCGGTTTCCGGGCAGGGTCCGGCTTGGGGAGGGCTGAGCGGCGTGTCCGAAATAGGATGTATTGGGTCGGCAGTGTAGAACGGGAGATGTGACGGCAATGGCTACGGATGATCTCCAGCTCCGCGATGCATCCGCCGTCCTCGACAAGGCCGCGGACGAGAACTTCCCGGTGGCCCCCTTCTTCCTGCCCAGGGCCTGGCGCGACGACCTCATGGCCGTGTACGGCTACGCCCGCCTCGTCGACGACATCGGCGACGGCGACCTGGCCCCCGGCGGCGCGGACGCCCGCCACCTCGGCCTCGACCCGGCCGCCGCCGACGACCGGCTCGCCTTCCTCGACGCCTTCGAGGCCGATCTGCACCGGGTCTTCGACGCCACCCCGCACCATCCGCTGCTGCGCGCGCTCCAGCCCACGGTGCGCCGCCGCGGTCTCACCCCCGAGCCGTTCATCGGCCTGATCGAGGCCAACCGCCAGGACCAGGTCGTCAGGCGCTACGAGACGTACGAAGACCTCGCGGCGTACTGCGAACTCTCCGCCAACCCCGTCGGCCGGCTGGTCCTCGCCATCACCGGCACGGCCACCCCCGAACGCATCCGTCGCTCCGACGCCGTCTGCACCGCACTGCAGATCGTCGAGCACCTCCAGGACGTCAGTGAGGACCTCAGGCGTGACCGTGTCTATCTGCCGGCCGAGGACATGAAGCGCTTCCATGTCCAGGAGCGCGACCTGGCCGCACCGAGCGCAGGCGCGTCGGTGCGCGCACTGGTCGCATTCGAAGCGGAACGCGCCCGCTGTCTCCTGAATGAAGGCACCCCCCTGGTGGGTAGCGTCCACGGCAGGCTCAAGCTGCTGCTCGCGGGGTTCGTGGCAGGGGGAAGGGCGACGGTCCAGTCGATCGCCGCCGCTGGATACGACGTACTTCCAGGACCACCCAAACCCACCAAGCCCCGATTGCTGCGTGCGGCCGGGGCGGTTCTGCGAGGAGAGGGGTGAGCCGGACCGTGGAGTCAGATCCGCACGTGTCCGCGCCGGTACTCGCCGCGTACAGCTACTGCGAGGCCGTGACCGGACAGCAGGCCCGGAATTTCGCGTACGGCATCAGGCTGCTGCCAACGCCCAAGCGGCGTGCCATGTCCGCGCTCTACGCGCTCTCGCGGCGCGTGGACGACATCGGCGACGGCGCGCTCCCGCCCGACGTCAAGGCGGACCGGCTCGACGACACCCGGGCGCTGCTCGTCCGGATCAGTGAAGGCGCGGTCGAGGAGGACGACACCGACCCGGTCGCCGTCGCCCTCGCGCACGCCGCGACCCACTTCCCCATTCCGATGGGCGGCCTCGACGAACTCATCGACGGCGTCCTGATGGACGTACGCGGCGAGACGTACGAGACGTGGGAGGACCTGAAGGTCTACTGCCGCTGTGTCGCCGGTGCCATCGGGCGGCTCTCGCTCGGCGTGTTCGGTACGGAACGGGGGGCGCTCCATGCCGAGCGCGCGCCGGAGTATGCAGACACGCTCGGCCTCGCGCTCCAACTGACCAACATTCTCCGGGACGTTCGCGAGGACGCCGAGGACGGGCGGACCTATCTGCCCGCCGAGGACCTCGCCAAGTTCGGCTGCTCCGCCGGGTTCTCGGGCGCCGAGCCGCCCGCCGGATCGGACTTCGCGGGCCTGGTGCACTTCGAGGTCCGGCGCGCGCGGGCCCTCTTCGCCGAGGGCTACCGGCTCCTCCCGATGCTGGACCGGCGCAGTGGGGCCTGTGTGGCGGCGATGGCGGGCATCTACCGCCGGCTGCTCGACCGCATCGAGCGCGAGCCGGAAGCGGTCCTGCGCGGCCGTGTCTCGCTGCCCGGCCGCGAGAAGGCGTACGTCGCCGTGCGCGGTCTGTCCGGGCTCGACGCGCGCAACGTCTCACGAGGGACCGTCAGGAGGCGCGCGTGAGGTGCGTCCTGGGTGAGTGCGGGGCTCCTGAGACCACCGGCTCGAAGCGGCGGGCAACCCTCCGCTCCATGGTCGCGTCCCAGACTGCAACGGCCGAAAAGGAGGGTGCGTGAACAGCCAGAACATGCCGCCCGACGGGCCGGCCGCGGACGTCGAAGGCCGCCCTGGAGGGGCGGCCGCCGTAGTGGTCGGCGGCGGGCTCGCGGGCATCACCGCGGCGCTCTCGCTCGCCGACGCGGGCCTGCGCGTCACCCTGCTCGAAGGCAGGCCGAGGCTCGGCGGACTCGCCTTCTCCTTCCGGCGCGGCGACCTGACCGTCGACAACGGCCAGCACGTCTATCTGCGCTGCTGCACCGCCTACCGGTGGTTCCTGGACCGCGTCGGCGGCGCGCACCTCGCCCCCGTGCAGGAACGTCTCGACGTACCGGTGCTTGACGCCGACCGCAACCGGCTCGGACGCCTGCGCCGCACCGCGCTGCCCGTGCCGCTGCACCTGGCGGCGAGCCTCGCCACCTACCCGCATCTGTCGGTCGCCGAGCGCGCCAAGGTGGGGCGCGCGGCGCTCGCCCTCAAGGGACTGGATCCGGCCGACCCCGCGCTCGACGGCCAGGACTTCGGCAGCTGGCTGGCCGCGCACGGCCAGTCCGCGCGCGCCATCGAGGCCCTCTGGGACCTCGTGGGCGTCGCCACGCTCAACGCCGTCGCGGGCGACGCCTCGCTCGGGCTCGCCGCGATGGTCTTCAAGACCGGGCTGCTCTCCGACCCCGGCGCCGCCGACATCGGCTGGGCCAGGGTGCCCCTCGGTGATCTGCACGACGGACTCGCCCGCAAGGCGCTCGACGCCGCGGGAGTCCGTACCGAACTGAGGACACGAGTCACCTCCATCTCCCGTACGGAGAACGGTGGTTGGTCCGTGGAGGTTCCCGGCGAGCGCATCGCGGCCGACACCGTCGTGCTCGCCGTGCCGCAGCACGAGACGCACGACCTGCTCCCGGACGGCGCGCTCGACGAGCCCGACCGGCTGCTCGACATCGACAACGCGCCGATCCTCAACATGCACGTCGTATACGACCGCAAGGTGCTCAAGCGGCCGTTCTTCGCCGCGCTCGGCACGCCCATCCAGTGGGTCTTCGACAGGACCGACGCCTCGGGGCTCACCTCGGGGCAGTACCTGGCGCTCTCCCAGTCGGCCGCCCAGGACGAGATCGACGCCCCCGTCGCCGCGCTGCGAGAGCGCTATCTCCCGGAGCTGGAGCGGCTGCTGCCCGCCGCCCACGGCGCCGAGGTGCGGGACTTCTTCGTGACCCGCGAGCGCACCGCCACCTTCGCACCGACGCCCGGCGTCGGCAGGCTCAGGCCCGGCGCCCGTACGAAGGCCCCCGGTCTGTACCTCGCGGGCGCGTGGACCGCCACCGGGTGGCCCGCGACCATGGAGAGCGCCGTGCGCAGCGGCATCAGCGCGGCCGAGGCCGCCCTCGCCACCCTCGACCGCCCCCGTGACCACCTCTTCGCATTCGAGGAGGCGGCGGCGTGAAGCTCGACCTTCTGGGGTCAGGTCCCCAGAACCCCAGCACCGGAACAAGAGGAGAAACTGTGCCGACTGTGCCCTCGGCCGAAACGGCTGCCGACACGGTGGACGTGACCTCACTGCTCGAGCGCGGAAGAACGCTGGCCACCCCGGTGCTGCGGGCCGCGGTGGACCGGCTCGCGCCGCCCATGGACACCGTCGCCGCCTACCACTTCGGGTGGATCGACGCCGCGGGCAACCCGTCCGACGGCGACGGCGGCAAGGCGGTGCGCCCCGCGCTCGCCCTGCTCTCCGCCGAGGCCGCGGGCGCGGCCCCCGAGGTCGGGGTGCCCGGCGCGGTCGCCGTGGAGCTCGTGCACAACTTCTCGCTCCTGCACGACGACCTGATGGACGGCGACGAACAGCGCCGCCACCGCGACACCGTGTGGAAGGTGCACGGCCCCGCGCAGGCCATCCTCGTCGGCGACGCCCTCTTCGCGCTCGCCAACGAGATCCTCCTTGAGCTCGGCACCGTCGAGGCGGGCCGCGCCACGCGCCGCCTCACCACCGCGACCCGCGCGCTGATCGACGGCCAGGCGCAGGACATCTCCTACGAGCACCGCGAGCGGGTCACCGTCGAGGAGTGCCTGGAGATGGAGGGCAACAAGACCGGCGCCCTGCTCGCCTGCGCGGTCTCCATCGGCGCCGTCCTCGGCGGCGCCGACGACCGCACCGCCGACATCCTGGAGAAGTACGGCTACCACCTAGGCCTCGCCTTCCAGGCCGTGGACGACCTGCTCGGCATCTGGGGCGACCCGGAGGCCACCGGCAAGCAGACGTGGAGCGATCTGCGCCAGCGCAAGAAGTCCCTGCCGGTGGTGGCCGCGCTCGCCGCGGGCGGACCCGCGTCCGAGCGGCTCGGCGAGCTGCTCGCCGCCGACGCCAAGAGCAGTGACTTCGAGAACTTCTCCGAGGAGGAGTTCGCCGTGCGCGCCGCGCTGATCGAAGAGGCCGGCGGGCGCGAGTGGACCGCCGAGGAGGCCCGGCGCCAGCACACCATCGCCATCGAGGCGCTTGACACCGTTCAGATGCCGGACCGGGTGCGGGCGCAGCTCGTCGCGCTCGCCGACTTCGTCGTCGTACGAAAGAGATGATCACTATCGCGCGGATATGACTCGCAGTCGCCGGCCGGCGCTTCGCGTCGGCCGACGGCGGACCCACAGCAGACGTGACACCGCACTGCACGAAGGGGAAGCCATGACAGCGACGACCGACGGAAGCACCGGAGCGGCCACGCCCCGCGCAGCCTCGGCCAGCCAGCCCACCGACACCATCGACACGACCGCGGCGACGGCGGGAACCAGGGAAGCCGCCGCACGCGCCATACAACGCTCCACCGAGTTCCTTCTCGCGCGTCAGGACGCCCAGGGCTGGTGGAAGGGCGACCTCGAGACCAATGTGACGATGGACGCCGAGGACCTCCTCCTGCGGCAGTTCCTCGGGATCAGGGACGAGCCGACCACGCGCGCCGCCGGGCTCTTCATCCGCGGCGAGCAGCGCGACGACGGCACCTGGGCGACCTTCTTCGGCGGGCCCGGCGAACTCTCCGCCACCATCGAGGCCTATGTGGCGCTGCGCCTTGCCGGCGACCGGCCCGACGAGCCGCACATGGTGAAGGCCTCCGCATGGGTCCGCGAGCAGGGCGGCATCGCGGCGAGCCGGGTGTTCACCCGCATCTGGCTGGCCCTCTTCGGCTGGTGGAAGTGGGACGACCTGCCCGAACTCCCGCCGGAGCTCATCTACTTCCCCAAGTGGTTCCCGCTCAACATCTACGACTTCGGCTGCTGGGCCCGGCAGACCATCGTGCCGCTCACGATCGTCTCCGCCAAGCGCCCGGTACGCCCCGCGCCGTTCGCCCTGGACGAGCTGCACGCCGACGCGCGCCGCCCGAACCCCGTCAAACCCCTTGCCCCGGTGGCGAGTTGGGACGGCGTCTTCCAGCGGCTCGACAAGGCGCTGCACGTCTATCACAAGGTCGCGCCGCGCCGGGTGCGCAAGGCCGCGATGAACAGCGCGGCGCGCTGGATCATCGAGCGGCAGGAGAACGACGGCTGCTGGGGCGGGATCCAGCCGCCCGCCGTCTACTCCGTGATCGCCCTGTACCTGCTCGGCTACGACCTGGACCATCCGGTCCTGAAGGCCGGGCTCGCCTCCCTCGACCGGTTCGCCGTGTGGCGCGAGGACGGCTCGCGGATGATCGAGGCGTGTCAGTCGCCGGTCTGGGACACCTGCCTGGCGACCATCGCGCTCGCGGACGCCGGACTGCCCGCCGATCACCCGCAGTTGGTGAAGGCCGCCGACTGGATGCTGGGCGAGCAGATCGTCCGTCCCGGGGACTGGTCGGTGCGCAGGCCTCAACTGACGCCCGGCGGCTGGGCGTTCGAGTTCCACAACGACAACTACCCCGACATCGACGACACCGCCGAGGTCGCGCTCGCGCTGCGCAGGGTCAAGCACCCGGACAAGGCGCGCCTGGAGAACGCCATCGACCGCGGGGTGCGCTGGAACCTCGGCATGCAGTCGAAGAACGGCGCCTGGGGCGCCTTCGACGTCGACAACACCAGCGCCTTCCCCAACCGCCTGCCGTTCTGCGACTTCGGCGAGGTCATCGACCCGCCGTCCGCCGACGTCACCGGGCACGTGGTGGAGATGCTCGCCGTCGAGGGCAGATCGCACGACCCGCGCACCCGGCGCGGCATCGAGTGGCTGCTCGCCGAACAGGAGGAGTGCGGGGCCTGGTTCGGCCGCTGGGGCGTCAACTACGTCTACGGCACCGGGTCCGTGGTGCCCGCGCTCGTCGTCGCGGGGCTGCCCGCCTCGCACCGCGCGATCCGCCGCGCCGTCCACTGGCTCGAGTCAGTGCAGAACGACGACGGCGGCTGGGGCGAGGACCTGCGCTCCTACCGTGAGCGGGGCTGGGCGGGACACGGCACGTCGACGCCCTCGCAGACCGCCTGGGCGCTGCTCGCGCTCCTCTCGGCCGGTGAGCGCGAGGCCAAGTCCGTGGAGCGGGCCGTCGACTGGCTGGCCGCGACACAGCGCGAGGACGGTTCCTGGGACGAGCCGTACTTCACCGGCACCGGCTTCCCCTGGGACTTCTCCATCAACTACCACCTCTACCGGCAGGTGTTCCCGCTGACCGCGCTCGGCAGGTACGTCAACGGCGAGCCGTTCACGGGCGGCTCGGGCAAGGGGAGCTGATGGCCGGGGCCCCGGCCCGTCCGCCGGGCCACGCACCGCTGCTGATCGCCTGCGCGCTCGGCATCGAGCACCTCGCCCTGCGCACGGGTGACCGCAGCGGGGCGCCGGGCGCCACGACCGTGCTGCGTACCGGCATGGGTCCCAGGAACGCCGACAGCGCCGTCACCAAGGCGCTCGGCAAGGAGGCCCTGCGCGACGCGGCCGTCCTGGCGACCGGCTTCTGCGCCGGACTCGCCCCCGGCATGCACCCCGGTGACCTCGTCGTCGCCGAGGAGACCAGGGACGCCCGCGGCAGCATCCGCTGCGAGGGCACCGGGCTGCTGGTCGAGGAGCTGGTGAAGGCCGTGCCGGGACGCACGGTGCACACCGGCCCGCTGACCGGCTCCGACCACGTCGTCCGCGGCCACGAGCGGGAGGACCTGCTCGCCACGGGCGCGATCGCGGTGGACATGGAGTCCGCGGCGACCCTGCACAGCGCGGTGCGTGCCGGACGGCGCCCCGTTGCCGCCGTCCGGGTGGTCGTGGACGCCCCACAGCACGAACTCGTCCGCATCGGCACGGTGCGCGGTGGAATATCAGCTTTCCGCGTTCTTCGTGCCGTGCTTCCCGCATTTTTCGAATGGCACCGTTCTTCTTTGCTCCCTCGGAGGTGAGCCAGATGGCCATGCCGCTGCGCCAGACCATCAAGGTCGCGACGTATCTCTTTGAACAGAAGCTGCGCAAGCGGGAGAAGTTTCCGCTGATCGTGGAGTTGGAGCCGCTCTTCGCATGCAACCTCGCGTGCGAGGGATGCGGCAAGATCCAGCACCCGGCCGGGGTGCTCAAGCAGCGCATGCCGGTGGCCCAGGCCGTGGGTGCCGTGCTCGAATCCGGTGCGCCGATGGTGTCCATCGCCGGTGGCGAGCCGCTGATGCACCCTCACATGGACGAGATCGTGCGGCAGTTGGTGGCCAAGAAGAAGTACGTCTTCCTGTGCACCAACGCGATGCTGCTGCGCAAGAAGCTGGAGAAGTTCACGCCTTCGCCCTACTTCGCGTTCGCCGTGCACATCGACGGCATGCGGGAACGGCACGATGAATCCGTCGCGAAGGAGGGTGTGTTCGACGAGGCGGTGGCGGCCATCAAGGAGGCCAAGAAGCGCGGTTTCCGCGTCACCACCAACTCGACCTTCTTCAGTAACGACACCCCGCAGAACATCATCGAGGTCCTCAACTACCTCAATGATGAGCTGGAGGTCGACGAGATGATGCTGTCGCCCGCCTACGCCTACGAGAAGGCGCCGGACCAGGAGCACTTCCTGGGCGTCGAGCAGACCCGCGAACTCTTCAAGAAGGCCTTCGCGGGCGGCAACAGGCGGCGCTGGCGGCTGAACCACTCGCCGCTCTTCCTGGACTTCCTGGAGGGCAAGGCGGACTTCCCGTGCACCGCGTGGGCGATCCCGAACTATTCGCTCTTCGGCTGGCAGCGCCCCTGCTACCTGATGAGCGACGGGTACGTTCCCACGTACAAGGAGCTCATCGAGGAGACCGACTGGAGCAAGTACGGCCGCGGCAAGGATCCGCGGTGCGCCAACTGCATGGCGCACTGCGGCTACGAGCCGACCGCCGTCCTCGCCACCATGGGCTCCCTCAAGGAGTCCATCCGCGCCGCCCGCGAGACGGTCTCCGGAAACCGCGGGTGACGTCGTGACCGCTGGAGAGCCCGTCTCTTTGGGCCTCCCCGAGCTGCCGGTCCGGCCGGTCTCGGAGCGCCGCGTCTCGCGGCGCATCGAGGTCGGGCCGGTGGCCGTGGGAGGCGGTGCGCCGATCTCGGTGCAGTCGATGACGACGACGCGTACGTCGGACATCGGCGCGACCTTGCAGCAGATCGCGGAGCTGACCGCTTCCGGCTGCCAGATCGTGCGCGTGGCCTGTCCCACGCAGGACGACGCGGACGCGCTGGCCACGATCGCGCGGAAGTCGCAGATCCCGGTGATCGCCGACATCCACTTCCAGCCGAAGTACGTGTTCGCGGCGATCGACGCCGGGTGCGCGGCGGTCCGGGTGAACCCGGGCAACATCAAGCAGTTCGACGACAAGGTCAAGGAGATCGCGAAGGCCGCGAACGACGCGGGTACGCCGATCCGGATCGGCGTGAACGCGGGCTCCCTGGACGCGCGGCTGCTCAAGAAGTACGGCAAGGCCACCCCGGAGGCGCTCGTCGAGTCGGCGCTGTGGGAGGCGTCCCTCTTCGAGGAGCACGGCTTCCGGGACATCAAGATCTCGGTGAAGCACAACGACCCGGTGGTGATGGTCAATGCCTACCGGCAGTTGGCGGCGGCCTGTGACTATCCGCTGCACCTGGGGGTGACCGAGGCGGGTCCTGCCTTCCAGGGCACGATCAAGTCGGCGGTGGCGTTCGGCGCGCTGCTGAGCGAGGGCATCGGCGACACCATCCGTGTCTCGCTCTCCGCCCCGCCCGCCGAAGAGGTCAAGGTCGGCATCCAGATCCTGGAGTCGCTGAACCTGCGCCAGCGCCGCCTGGAGATCGTCTCGTGCCCGTCGTGCGGGCGGGCGCAGGTGGACGTGTACAAGCTGGCCGAAGAGGTCACCGCGGGTCTCGACGGCATGGAGGTGCCGCTGCGGGTGGCGGTCATGGGCTGCGTCGTCAACGGTCCCGGGGAGGCCCGTGAGGCGGACCTCGGCGTCGCGTCCGGCAATGGCAAGGGGCAGATCTTCGTCAAGGGCGAGGTCATCAAGACCGTGCCCGAGTCGAAGATCGTCGAGACCCTCATCGAAGAGGCGATGAAGATCGCCGCGCAGATGGAGGACGACGGCATCCCGTCAGGGGTGCCCGACGTCACCGTGAGCTGAGAACAACCGGAGAGGGGGCCCGAGCATGACCATTCTGGACACCATTCGGGGGCCGCGCGATCTGAAGGCGCTGACCGAGGCGGAGCTCGACGAACTGGCAGAGGAGATCCGGGAGTTCCTGGTGCACGCGGTCGCCAGGACGGGCGGTCACCTGGGGCCCAACCTGGGGGTGGTGGAACTCTCCATCGCCCTGCACCGGGTCTTCGAGTCGCCGGTGGACCGGATCGTGTGGGACACCGGCCACCAGAGCTATGTGCACAAGCTCCTGACGGGCCGTCAGGACTTTTCCAAGCTGCGCGGCAAGGGCGGCCTCTCCGGCTATCCCTCGCGCGAGGAGTCGGAGCACGACATCGTCGAGAACAGCCACGCCTCCACGGCGCTCGGCTGGGCCGACGGCCTCGCCAAGGCGCGCCAGGTGCTCGGCGAGCGGGGGCACGTCGTCGCCGTCATCGGGGACGGCGCGCTGACCGGTGGCATGGCCTGGGAGGCGCTGAACAACATCGCGGCCGCCAAGGACCGGCCGCTGATCATCGTCGTCAACGACAACGAGCGCTCCTACGCCCCGACCATCGGCGGTCTCGCCAACCACCTCGCCACCCTCCGTACGACGGACAGCTACGAGCAGGTGCTCGCCTGGGGCAAGGACATACTCCAGCGCACCCCCCTGGTCGGGCGGACGCTCTACGAGTCGCTGCACGGCGCCAAGAAGGGCTTCAAGGACGCCTTCGCGCCGCAGGGCATGTTCGAGGACCTCGGGCTCAAGTACGTCGGGCCGATCGACGGGCACGACATCGGGGCCGTCGAGTCGGCGCTGCGCCGCGCGAAACGCTTCCACGGCCCCGTCCTGATCCACTGCCTCACCGAGAAGGGGCGCGGCTACGAGCCCGCGCTCGCCGACGAGGCCGACCGTTTCCACACCGTCGGCGTCATGGACCCGCTCACCTGCGAGCCGCTCGCGCCGTCCAACGGCCCGTCCTGGACCTCGGTGTTCGGGGACGAGATCGTCCGCATCGGTGCCGAGCGCGACGACGTCGTGGCGATCACCGCGGCGATGCTGGGGCCGGTCGGTCTGACCAAGTTCGCCGAGGCGTACCCGGACCGGGTGTGGGACGTCGGCATCGCCGAGCAGCACGCCGCGGTGTCGGCCGCCGGGCTCGCGACGGGCGGGCTGCATCCCGTGGTCGCGGTCTACGCGACCTTCCTCAACCGGGCCTTCGACCAGCTCCTGATGGACGTGGCGCTGCACAAGTGCGGCGTGACCTTCGTCCTGGACCGGGCCGGCGTGACCGGCGTCGACGGGGCCTCGCACAACGGCATGTGGGACATGTCGATCCTCCAGGTCGTCCCCGGCCTGCGGATCGCCGCGCCGCGCGACGCCGACCAGCTGCGGCTGCAACTGCGCGAGGCGGTCACGGTGGACGACGCTCCGACGCTGCTCCGCTTCCCCAAGGAGTCGGTCGGGCCCGCCATCCCGGCCGTCGACCGGCTCGGCGGGATGGACGTCCTGCTCCAGGAGGCCGACGCCGACGTGCTGCTGGTCGCCGTCGGGGTGATGGCGCCGGTCTGTCTCCAGGCCGCCGAGCTGCTGCGGGCGCGCGGCCTGCGCTGCACCGTCGTCGACCCGCGCTGGGTCAAGCCGGTGGACGCGGAGCTGCCGGGGCTCGCCGCCCGGCACCGGGTCGTGGCGGTCGTCGAGGACAACAGCCGTTCCGCCGGGGTCGGCGCCGCGGTCGCGCTGGCCCTCGGCGAGGCCGAAGTGGACGTACCGGTACGGCGGTTCGGGATCCCCGAGCAGTTCCTCGCGCACGCCAAGCGCGGCGAGGTGCTCGCGGACCTCGGGCTCACGCCGGTCGAGATCGCCGGGCGGATCAGCGCCACGCTGGCGGCCAAGGAGAGCACGGGGGAGCCGGGTTCAGGCAAGGAGCACAGCGCATGACCAAGGAGTTCGGCACGGAGGAACGCGGTGCCAAGGAGTTCGACCTCGGCAGACTCCTCGCCGAGCGGGGCGCCGAGCGCTACGAGCTGCACGCGCGGCACCTCAATCACCAGCTGCCGCGCATGCTGCACACCATCGGCTTCGACAAGGTCTACGAGCGGGCCGAGGGCGCGTACTTCTGGGACGCCGAGGGCAACGACTACCTCGACATGCTCGCGGGCTTCGGCGTGATGGGCCTGGGCAGGCACCACCCCGTCGTACGCAAGGCGCTGCACGACGTCCTGGACGCCTCGCTCGCCGACCTCACCCGCTTCGACTGCCAGCCGCTGCCGGGGCTGCTCGCCGAGCGGCTGCTCACCCACAGTCCGCACCTGGACCGGGTGTTCTTCGGCAACAGCGGGACCGAGGCGGTCGAGACCGCGCTGAAGTTCGCCCGGTACGCCACCGGCAAGCCGCGCGTGCTCTACTGCGCGCACGCCTTCCACGGGCTCACCACGGGCTCGCTCTCCGTCAACGGCGAGGACGGGTTCCGCGACGGCTTCGCGCCGCTGCTGCCGGACACCGCCGTACCGCTCGGCGATCTGGACGCGCTGCGCAAGGAGCTGAAGAAGGGCGACGTCGCCGCTCTCATCGTCGAGCCCATCCAGGGCAAGGGCGTTCACGAGACGCCGCCCGGCTATCTGCGCGCCGCGCAGGAGCTGCTCCATCAGCACAAGGGGCTGCTGATCCTCGACGAGGTGCAGACCGGCCTCGGCAGGACCGGCGACTTCTACGCCTACCAGCACGAGGAGGGCGTCGAGCCCGATCTGGTCTGTGTCGCCAAGGCGCTGTCGGGCGGCTATGTGCCGGTCGGCGCGACCCTCGGCAAGGACTGGATCTTCAAGAAGGTCTACTCCTCGATGGACCGGGTGCTCGTGCACTCGGCGAGCTTCGGCTCCAACGCGCAGGCCATGGCGGCCGGGCTCGCCGTCCTGTCCGTGATGGAGGACGAGAAGGTCGTCGAGAACGCCCGGGTGACCGGGGAGCTGCTCAAGACGCGGCTCGCCGCCCTGGTGGAGCGCTACGAGCTGCTGAGCGAGGTGCGCGGCCGTGGACTCATGGTCGGCATCGAGTTCGGCAGGCCCAAATCGCTGAAGCTGCGCGGCCGTTGGACCATGCTCCAGGCCGCCCGCAAGGGGCTCTTCGCGCAGATGGTGGTCGTACCGCTGCTCCAGAAGCACCGCATCCTCACCCAGGTCTCCGGCGATCACCTGGAGGTGATCAAGCTGATCCCGCCGCTGACCGTGGGCGAGAAGGAGGTGGACCGCTTCGTCGAGGCGTTCACCGCCGTGATGGACGACGCGCACAGCGGCGGCGGGCTGATGTGGGACTTCGGCAGGACACTGGTGAAGCAGGCGGTCGCCAATCGCTGACCGGATTCCTCCGGATGCTTTTGCCTCTCGGGCAAGAAAGTTGCCCGAGAGGCAAGGTTCTGGCTCAATCGGGACATGAGCCCAGCCGAGCCCGTCGAGCCCGCGGACCCGTCCCAGGCGGACGACGCGCTGCCCGCCGTCGCGCCCCAGCTGCGTGAGCTGCGCCGTCGCGCGTCGCTCACCCTGGAGGCCGCCGCCCGCACCGCGGGCCTCTCGCCCGCCCACCTGTCCCGCCTGGAGACCGGTCAGCGCCAGCCCTCGCTGCCCATGCTGCTCGCGCTCGCCCGCATCTACGGTACGACGGTCTCCGAACTACTCGGCGAGACGGTCGCCGACCGGGACTCGATCGTGCGCGCGACCGCCATGGAACCGACCCGCGCGGGCGGCTGGACCTACTGGCAGGCGGGCGCGCCCGGCCGCGGCATGCAGGCGCTGCGCGTGCACGTGCCGCACGGCGCGCAGGGCGACATCGTGCGCGTCCACCCCGGTGAGGAGTGGCTCTACGTCCTCACGGGGCGGCTGCGGCTGCGCCTCGGGGACACCGCGCACGTCCTCGGGCCCGGGGACAGCGCGCACTTCGACTCGCTGACCCCGCACCGGATCGCCGCCGCCGACCGGGACGGCGCCGATCTCCTCTTCGTCCACACGCTGCTGCAGAGCCCCGCCACCGCGCTGTGCCTCGGCGGCCCCACTCAGGGAGAGTCGACATGACGGAATCCGACCCGCAGGGACTTGCCCGTCAGGAGCTGCCCGAGCAGCCGCACCGGACCGAGCAGGACGAGCAGCCGGCTCCGAAGGTGATGCGGATGGAGGAGAAGTTCCCCCGGGCGCTCTGGGTCCGGCTGATCATCTACGTGGCGGTGGGCCACCTCTTCGCGGCCTTCATCTATCTGCTGTTCGAACTGGGCGCGCAGAACCAGTAGCGTGCCGGGACCCGCCCGCCCGGCCGGGTCAGTCCAGCAGGCGCTCGCGCAGCCGCTCCCGGGTCGCCGGGGTCACCTTGAGGCCCTCGGCGAGGTAGCTGTCCACGCCGCCCCAGGTCTCGTCGATCGTCTCGAAGGCCGCCGCAAGGTACTCGGCACGGGCGTCGAAGAGCGGGCTGAGCAGCTCCATGACCTCGGGGGACATCGCGTTGGGGGAGTCGTCGGTGCGGTGCACCCGGTAGCGCCGGTGCGCCGCGTTCGACTCCAGGTAGTCCGCCTCGATGGCGTCGCGCTCGACGCCGACGGCCAGCAGCGTCACGGCTATGGAGAGCCCGGCGCGGTCCTTGCCCGCCGCGCAGTGCATCAGGGCGGGCACACTGTCCTCGGCGAGCGCGTGCAGCACCTGGCCGTGCTCGGCCGTGCGCTGCTTGATGATCGCGCGGTACGAGGTCGACATGCGGTCCGCGGCCTTGCCGTCGGCGAGCACCGAACGCAGCTGGTCGAGCTCGCCGTCGCGGACCATCTTCCAGAACTCGGCGCCGTCGGCCGGGTCGGTCAGCGGCAGGTTCACGTTGCGCACGCCGGGCAGCGCCACATCGGGGCCCTCCAGGCGCTGGTCGGCGGCGTTGCGGAAATCGAAGATCGTGTGCAGACCCAGCGAGCCGAGGAAGACGGCGTCGGCCTCGGTGGCGTGCGCCAGGTGACCGCTGCGGAAGAGCCGCCCCGGGCGGACGCGGCGGCCGTCCACGGTCGGCAGCCCGCCCACGTCACGGAAGTTGCGCACTCCGGCAAGCTCGGGCTCTGTCGACGGGACCTGCTGGGTCACGGGCTCTCCTCGGACTCTGCTGCCGGCGCGGCTCGCCGGTGGACGCGTCTTCGACGATACGACATGGGTACCTGAGGCAATCACCCCTGCGCGGGCGTTGCCCCGGCGGCGAAACGCCCTCCAGGATGTGCCCACGCGCGCGCGTCGGCGCGGACCGTGCAGCCGCGTCGACGGAGGCCTGATGATCGAGATCGGTACGGACCGCCGCACCTGGCTCCTCTCGGGCCCCACCAGCAGCTACGCCCTGCGGCTCACCGGCCGCGACGAGCTGCTGCACCTGTACTGGGGCGCGCGGATCGCCCTGGCCGACGCCGAGGCGCTGGCCGCCGAGCCGCCGCCCCCGGAGCGCGGCTTCGAGTCCTGGCTCGACGGGCGCGAGGAGTATCCGGTGGAGGGCGGCCGCCGCTTCGTACGGCCCGCGCTGTCGGTCCGCGACGAGCGGGTCCGGGGCACCGAGTGGCGGCACACCGGCTCGGCCGCGGCGGACGACGAACTCCAGCTGCACTTCGAAGACCCCCTGCACCACCTCGGGATCACCCTCTTCTACCGGCTGCGGGGCGATGTCATCGAGCGGTTCTGGCTCCTCACCCACCAAGGGGACCACCGCACCGGGCCGCTGGACGTGCTCCGCGCCGACTCCGCGACCTGGACGCTGCCGCGCCGCGAGCGCTGGCGGCTCTCGCAGCTGCACGGCCGGTGGGGAGCAGAGTCACGGCTCGCGCGCGCCGACCTCACGTACGGCGAGCACACCATCGGCAGCAGGCGCGGGCACACCGGCCACGCCCATCTGCCCTGGGTCGCGCTCGACGCGGAGGGCGCGGGCGAGGAGAGCGGCGAGGTCTACAGCTGCGCGCTCGCCTGGTCCGGGTCCTGGCGGATCAGCGTGAGCCAACTGCCCGACGGCGCCGTGCAGATCACCGGGGGCGCGGGCCACGACGACGCCGGGGTCACCGTCCTGCGGCCCGGCACGGCGATCGTCGGTCCGGTCTTCGCCGGTCTGTGGAGCGGCGGCGGTTTCGGCGGCGCGAGCCGCGCCTGGCACACCTATCAGCGCGCGCACGTGATTCCGGACGCCGGGACGGTCAGGCCGGTGCTCTACAACTCGTGGGAGGCCACCGGCTTTGACATCGGCGAGGAGCAGCAGCGGGCGCTCGCGCACCGGGCCGCCGGCCTCGGCGTCGAGCTGTTCGTCGTCGACGACGCGTGGTTCGGCGGCCGGGTCAGCGACCGGGCCGGCCTCGGCGACTGGACGCCCAACCCGGACCGCTTCCCGGACGGGCTCAAGCCGCTGGCCGACGAGGTGCACGGGCTCGGCATGCGGTTCGGGATCTGGGTGGAGCCGGAGATGGTCAACCCCGACAGCGACCTCTACCGCGCGCACCCCGACTGGGTGCAGCACCAACCCGGCCGTACCCGCACGGAGTTCCGCAACCAGCTGGTGCTCGACCTGACCCGCGCGGACGTGGTCGCGTACCTGTGGCAGCAGCTCGACGGGCTGCTCTCCAGCGCGCCCATCGACTACGTGAAGTGGGACTTCAACCGCAGCTTCACCGACGCGGGGCGGCCCGGCGACGCCGATCTGCCCGAGCTGTGGTGGGAGCACCCGCAGTCCCTCTACGGACTGCTCGACCGGCTGCGGGCCGCGCACCCCACGGTGTCCTTCGAGTCCTGCTCGGGTGGCGGCGGACGCATCGACCTCGGCATCCTCGCCCGCACCGACCAGGTGTGGACATCCGACAACACCGACCCCCTCGACCGGCTCGCCATCCAGCACGGCTTCAGCCAGCTGCACCCCGCGCGCGTGATGGCCGCCTGGGTCACCGACAGCCCCAACGTCCAGCTCAACGACCGGATCAGCTCGCTGCGCTTCCGGTTCGTCAGCGCCATGGCCGGGGTGCTCGGGATCGGCGGCGACCTCACCCGGTGGGACGAGAGCGAGCTCGCCGAAGCGCGCGAATGGGTGGATCTTTACAAGGAGATCAGGCCCCTGGTACAACTCGGCGACCTCTACCGGCTGCGTCCGCCGGACGGCGGCCCGAGCGCCGTGCAGTACGTCCTCGGGGACCACGCCGTCGTCCTGGCCTGGCTGCCCGCGCAGTCGTACGGCGAGGAGCAGGCGCCGGTACGGCTGCGCGGGCTCGATCCTGCGGCCCTGTACGAGTGCAGGGACACGGGGGAGACCTACCGGGGCGGGGTGCTCCTGCGGCGCGGGCTGCGGACCGGTCTGCGCGGTGATCTGGACGCCGGGGTGTTCCGGCTGCGGCGGGTCTGAGGGCGGCGGTCCCTTATTCCGGCTTGGGTGAATCTTGACCGGTGGCTTATCTCACGCTCCGTCAACCCCTCCCTACGGTGGCGTAGGTCACTTAGGGAGGTGAAAGATGTGACTTTGTGAGCGCAGAGTCGACATCCTTCATCAATCACCCCTTCAACAACGGCGTATTCAACTCCTACGCGGCGCTCGGCGACAGCTTCACGGAAGGCGTGGGCGACCCGGGTCCCGACGGCACGTTCGTCGGCTGGGCCGACCGTCTTGCCGTCCTGCTCGACGACCGCGTGCCCGAGCACACCTTCCGGTACGCCAACCTCGCCGTACGCGGCAAGCTCCTCGACCAGATCGTCGAGCACCAGCTGCCGCGTGCCAAGGAACTCGCCCCCGACCTGGTGACCTTCTGCGCCGGGGGCAACGACATCATCCGGCCCGGCACCGACCCCGACGAGGTCGCCGAGCGGTTCGAGCGGGCCGTCGCCGACCTCTCGTCGGCGGTGGGCACCGTCATGGTGACCACCGGCTTCGATACCCGTGGCGTGGCCCTGCTCAAGCATCTGCGCGGCAAGATCGCCACGTACAACATGCACGTGCGCGCGATCGCCGACCGGTACGGCTGCCCGGTGCTCGACCTCTGGTCCCTCAAGACGGTCCAGGACCGCCGGGCCTGGGACGGCGACCGTCTGCACCTCTCCGCCGAGGGGCACACGCGCGTGGCGCTGCGCGCCGGACAGGTGCTCGGCTTCGAGGTGCCCGCCGACCCGGACCAGGCGTGGCCGCCGCTGCCGCCGCGCGGCACGCTGGAGGTGCGGCGCGACGACATCCACTGGGCGCGCGAGTACCTGGTGCCGTGGATCGGGCGGCGCATCCGGGGCGAGAGCTCCGGCGACCACGTGGAGGCGAAGGGCATCCGCAATCCGCACACCATCAAGATGCAGATCGAGGCCGCTTCCTGAGCGACCCGGCGGTCGAACGACCGTGCGACTCCGCCCATGCCGAAGGCGCCCCTCCCGAGGGGCGCCTTCGGCATGCCCGGGTCGGATCAGCCCGGATCCCGGAGCCCGCTCAGGGACGCGGTGATCTCGGTCAGCACCGCGGCGTCCTCGATCGTCGCGGGTACGGCGTAGTCGCGGCCGTCGGCTATCGCCCGCACCGTCCCGCGCAGGATCTTGCCGGAACGCGTCTTGGGCAGCCGGGGGACCGGCACCACGCGGCGCGGGGTGGCGACGGCGCCGATACGTTCACGCACCAGCGTGCGCAGCTCGCGCTCGACCTCCTCGACGGGCCTGTCCACGCCCTGGCGCAGGACCACCAGGCCGAGCGGCAGCTCGCCCTTGAGCTCGTCCGCGACACCGACCACCGCGCACTCGGCCACGTCGGGGTGGTCGGCGAGCACCTCCTCCATCGCGCCGGTCGACAGCCGGTGCCCCGCGACGTTGATGACGTCGTCGAGGCGGCCCATCACGAAGACGTGGCCGTCCGCGTCGATGTGCCCGCCGTCGCCGGTCAGATAGTGGCCGGGGAAGCGGCTCAAGTACGTGTCGGCGAACCGCTCGTCGTCGCGGTAGAGCGTGGTCAGGCTGCCCGGCGGCAGCGGCAGGCGCACCGCCAGGGTGCCGTCCGTGCCGGGCGGACAGGGCGCGCCCGCCTCGTCCAGGACCCGCAGGTCCCAGCCGGGCACGGCCTTGCCGGGCGAACCGGCCCTGGCGGGCAGCGCCTCGATGCCGAGCGGGTTGGCGACGATGGGCCAGCCGGTCTCGGTCTGCCACCAGTGGTCGACCACGGGCACGCCGAGCAGCTCGCGGGCCCAGTGGCAGGTGTCGGGATCGAGCCGCTCGCCCGCGAGGAACAGGGCGCGCAGCGACGAGAGGTCGTGCCGGGCCTTGAGCGCGCCCTCGGGGTCGTCCCGCTTGATGGCGCGCAGCGCGGTGGGCGCGGTGAACAGGGTGCATACGTTGTGCTGTTCGACCACCCGCCAGAACGCGCCCGCGTCCGGCGTGCCGACCGGCTTGCCCTCGTACAGCAGGGTCGTGCAGCCGCTCAGCAGCGGGGCGTACACGATGTAGGAGTGGCCCACCACCCAGCCCACGTCGGACGCCGTCCAGAACACCTCGCCGGGCCGGGCGTCGTAGACGTGCTCCATGGACCAGCGCAGCGCCACGGCATGACCGCCGTTGTCGCGGACCACACCCTTGGGGGCGCCCGTGGTGCCCGAGGTGTAGAGGACGTACAGCGGGTCGGTGGCGGCCACCGGCACGCAGTCCACGGCGGGCGCGGCGGCGAGCGCGGTCGCCCAGTCCAGGTCGCGTCCCTCCCGCAACTCCGCGTGGGCCTGCGGGCGTTGGAGGATCACGCAGGCGTCGGGGCGGTGCGCGCACTGGTCGAGGGCCGCGTCCAGGAGCGGCTTGTACGCGATGACGCGGTCGACCTCGATGCCGCACGACGCGGAGAGCACCACCTTGGGGCGGGCGTGGTCGATGCGGGCCGCGAGCTCGGGCGCGGCGAAGCCGCCGAACACCACGGAGTGCACGGCGCCGATGCGCGCGCAGGCCAGCATCGCCACGGCCGCCTCGGGGACCATCGGCAGGTACAGGACGACGGTGTCGCCCTTGCGGACGCCGAGTTCGGTGAGCATGCCCGCGGTGCGGGCCACCTCGTCGAGCAGCTCGCGGTAACTGAAGGCGCGGACGGTGCCGGTGACGGGGCTGTCGTGGATCAGCGCCGTACGGTCGCCGTGGCCCGCGGCGACGTGCCGGTCCAGGGCGTTGTGACAGGTGTTCAGCTCCCCGCCGGCGAACCAGCGCGGCGCGGCGGGGGTGGTCGGGTCGAGGACCTCGCGCGGCGGCACGTACCAGTCGACGGCCTCGGCCGCGCGGCCCCAGAAGGCCACCGGATCGGTGAGGCTCTCGCGGTACGCGGACTCGTAACTCGTCGGCCTGGACAACCGGTCACTCCGATCCTCGGGCGGGGCGGGGTCGTTGCGCCTGGTCGCGCGCGAATGCCCGCCATCGTAAGGGGATTCGACGACGGTGCGGCAGGGGCCGGCGATCTTCGCCGCGCTGGACCGGTGAGGTGACAGGGCGGGAGTGGCGCGAGCGCGGCGAAGGGCGCCGGTGCTGGGATGACGGCGAACCGTCCCCGGAGGGACGGAGAGCCGGAAGGAACCCCCGTATGCACGCAGTACGTTCCGTCAGTGCCTTCGCCGTGGCGCTCGCCGCGCTCGGGCTGCCCGCCGCGCCCGCCGTCGCCGCGGCGCCCGCCCCCGCCGCACCGGCCGTCGCCCCCGCCCCTGCCACCACGGTCACCGTGACCGGCACGGGCAGCGCGTCCGCGGCGCCCGACACGGCCGTGCTCACGGCCGGCGTCGAGGTCACGGGCAAGACCGCCGAGAAGGCGCTCGCCGCGCAGAACACGGCGGCGGACGCGCTGCTGGCCGCCGTCCGCGAGGCGGGCGTGGCCGACAAGGACGTCAAGACGGAGAGCCTCTCGCTGTCCGCCGCCTACGAGGACGTCAACGGGACCGCGAAGCTGACCGGCTACCAGGCGTCACAGACGTTCTCGATCAAGGTCAGGGCCCTGGAGAGGACGGGCGCGGTGATCCAGGCGGTGGTGGGAGCGGCCGGTGACGCGGGGCGCGTCCACGCGGTGGCGTTCGACGTCGCGGACGCGGGCCCGCTGCGGGCGAAGGCGCGCGACGCGGCGTACGCGGACGCCCGCGACAAGGCCGCGCAGTACGCGAAGCTGGCCGGGCGCCGCCTCGGCCGCCTGGTCTCGCTGGACGAGAGCGACGGCGGGCGCCCGCGGCCGGTACCGGTGCCGGTGGGCGCGTTCGCCAAGGAGGACGTGCCGGTGGCCCCCGGCCAGATCCAGGACGAGGTCGCGGTGACGGCGGTGTTCGAACTGCGGTAGCGGCGGGGCCGGGGTGTGCGGGGTGCCGGGGGTCGCGTGTCGTACGGGCACGACGGACGACGCGCCGCGTATGGGTACGACGAGCGACGTGCCGCGTATGGGCACTGCGAAAGACGCGTCGCTACGCCGCCCGCAAGTCGTCCTCCGTGAGGCCCAGTTCGCGGGCCAGGGCCGCGTCGGCCCAGGCCCGTGTCCTGGCGCGGGACACCGCGCCGTCGTACGCCGTCATCTGCACGGCGAGCCCGTCGAGCAGCGCGGTCAGCCGCAGGGCCGCGCCCGCCGGGTCCGCGCAGCGGAACTCGCCCGCGGCCGCGCCCTCCGCGACGACCTCGGCGAGCGCCGCCTTCCACTGCTGGTCGAGGCCGCGCGTGACCTCCCGCAGGGCGGGCTCCCGCAGCGCGGCCGACCAGCCCTCTATCCACAGCCGCCAGCCCTTGGCCTGCCCGGTCGGCGCGTACCAGCGCACGGCCGCGCGCAGCCGGCGCAGCGCGGAGGTGCGGCGGCCCAGGATCCCGCGCAGCCGCGCCAGATCGGCCTGCGCCGCGTGTTCGAAGGCGGCGGCGACCAGCCGTTCCTTGGTCGAGAAGTGGTACAGGACCAGTGCGTTGCTCACCCCGAGCGCCGTGGCGACGTCGGCGATGCGCACGGCGGCCACCCCGCGCGCCTCGATCTGTTCGACGGTGGCGCCGAGGAGTTCCGCACGTCGCTCCGCCACGCTCAGCCGCACCCCTGTCACGCGGTGCACCCTACCCACGCGTGCGTGCGCCGCCCGAATCGGCGTTCGCTCACCCGGCGGCCTGACGCCCGGCGTCCCGCAGGTCGCAGGAGTCCTTGAAGCCCTGACTGGTCAGTCCGAGCGCGGAGTTGAAGCGGGAGCGGTAGTTCTCCATGGCGATCATCGCGGTCAGCTCGACGAAGGCGGGCTCGCCGAGGCCGCTGCGCAGCCGCTCGGCGAGGTCGTCCCCGACGGTCGGCGGGTTCGCGGTCATCGCCTCCGCGTACTCCATGACGTCCCGCTCCATCGGGGTGTACACGTCGCTGTCGCGCCAGGCGGGGACGTCCCGCAGCTTCCGTACTTCGATGCCCTGCTTGTGCGACTCCCAGAAGCCGAAGTCCATGCACCAGGAGCAGCCGACCGAGGCGGCGGACGCCATCACGGCCAGCTGCTTGAGACCGGCGTCCAGCTTGTTCCACTTCGCCAGGCTCTGCTCGAAGCGGAGGTAGGACCAGAGCGCCCGCGGGTGATGGGCCAGCGCCTTGCCGGGGTCGAGCACCTGGCCGTAGGTGCGCTTGGAGTACCACTCCATGATCCGGTAGAAGAGCGTGCGGCGCGGGGTGAGCGAGATGCGGGCCATGGGGGCCACCTCCGAAGTGGTGCTTCGTACGTCGTGCCCCGGTGTCGTTCACCGGACTGCAGGACCGGGCTACAGGAGGGACGGACGGCGGGGCGCGGAATGTGACATCCGCCCCGGGGACCCCGGGAAACAGCCATCGGGACCCCTCGGAGCGGCCGCTGTCGGAGGCCGTGGACATAATGGGGTGGCCTATCCCCCCTCTTCAGGAGGTCCCGTGTCCCGGTCCCTGATTCCCGGGCTCCGCTCCCTGCGGCCCGCCGCCTTCGGAGCGGATCCGACGGGTGCGCGGATGGCGCGGATCCGCAGGTCCCCGAATTTCTCCGTCACGGAGGGCACGTTCCAGAACCCCGTGGGGGCGCGGACCAGGCCGACCGGGTCGACCGTGGAGTTCGCGAAGATCTACTTCCGCAAGGAGGAGCGCGTGCGGCGCGGCCCCACCGGCACGGTGCCGGTGCACGCCACGACGCTCGCCGACCTGGCGCGGCCGCCTGCCGACGGGCTGCGGGTCACCTGGATGGGGCACTCCAGCGTGCTCGTCGAGATCGACGGGCGCCGGGTGCTCTTCGACCCGGTCTGGGGCGACCGCTGCTCGCCCTTCGCCTTCGCGGGCCCCAAGCGGCTGCACCCGGTGCCGGTGCCCCTGGAGGCGCTCGGCCCGGTCGACGCCGTGGTCATCTCGCACGACCACTACGACCACCTGGACATGCCGACGATCAAGGCCCTGGCCGCCACGGACACGGTGTTCGCGGTGCCGCTGGGCGTCGGCGCCCACCTGGAGCGCTGGGGCGTGCCCGCCGAGCGGCTGCACGAGCTGGACTGGCACGAGTCGGCGAAGGTGGCCGACCTGACCCTGACCGCCACCCCCGCGCGGCACTTCTGCGGCCGCGGCCTGCGCAACCAGCAGCACACGCTGTGGGCGTCCTGGGTGGTCGCGGGGCCCCGGCACCGGGTGTACCACAGCGGTGATACGGGCTATTTCCCCGGCTTCGGCGAGATCGGCGCCCAGTACGGGCCCTTCGACACCACGATGATCCAGATCGGCGCCTACAGCGATTTCTGGCCCGACATCCACATGACACCCCAGGAGGGCATGCGCGCCCATCTGGACCTCCAGGGCGGACAGCCCAGGGGCGTCATGCTGCCGATCCACTGGGGCACCTTCAACCTCGCCCCGCACCCGTGGTCGGAGCCCGGCGAGGGCACCCTCGCCGCCGCCCGCGACGAAGGCACCAGGATCGCGCTGCCCACCCCCGGCGAGCCCTTCGAGCCCGGCTCGGACGCCGTGCCCGGCGTGCCGTGGTGGCGGGGCGTCGCGGTCGAGCCGGACGGCGGCTGGAGCGCTGCCGAGGAGAAGGACGCGGGGCCGCGGGCTGCGGCCAGCGGCGAGCCGGAGACGGCGCCGGTTGGCTAGCCCGCCCCAGCTGAGAGCTGAGAATCGAACGGGCGCCGGATCCGCCGTACGCGGGTCCGGCGCCCTGTCCGTCGGCGTGCCCCGGCGATGGCCCGGGACGCCGTAGTTGTCCGTACGAGGCGTTCCTCCGGTCAACTTGTCGTACCCCGCGGAGGGTTCTTCCGGAGCCCCGCGTTGACGGTGCACTCCGGCGGGGCGGAGCCGTCGTGTCCGTGTGCCCGCACCGGGGTCCTTGACGGGCGGAGGCGGGGCGCCTGGCGGCGCGGGGGCGCTCGTCGGGGCGTGACTCCCAGGCGCGCGCAAGGAGCCGGCGGCTTCGACGCCCCGGCCGCCGCGCCGAGCGCCGCCCACCCCCGAACGAGGCGGGAATCGGACCTGCGTACGAGGCTAATCGGACCCCCGTACGAGGCGTCATACCAGAGCGGGACGCAGCCCCGCTGACTTTGTCAACTGCCCACCGCACATGATGCGTTGCCGACTACCGTGTGTGGCCGTCGGGCGACGCAGGGATCACCTTCGCGGACCTGCCGACCGGCACGGCGATGCCGCAATCAGGAGTCGGGCCGACCGCTGGACCCCCCCCCGTCGCAACGTACCGAGGACGCACATGTCTCACCTACGCGCACCCGCCGCACGCACGGACCGTCGTGAGGGCGGGCGGCACGGCAGGCCCGGCAGCCGCAGCGCCCAGCTGCCCGAGACCCACATACGGCCCCAACTCCTGCGCATCGCGGTGCTGCCCGCGGTCGCCGTGGGCCTGAGCGCCTGCGCGGCCGTGCTGTGCACGCTCCGCTCGTCGGACACCAGGCCGGGCCCCGCCCTGCTCGCCGTGCTCGCCGCCGCCACCGTGGTCGGTCTCTCCGGCATCGTGATCGCCGCGGTGGCCGCCGACCGCGCCGCGCGGTCCCTGCGCGACCGGGTCGGCGTGCTGCGCCGCGCCACCGCGCGCGGCCAGGCCGACCTGCGCGGCGTCGTGGAACAGCTGCGCCGCGGCGACCAGCCGCCCGCCCCCAGACCGACCCGTCACAGCAGGCCGGGCGGCGACGAGTTCGACCAGCTCTCCGACGAGCTGAACCGCGCCCACGACGCGGCCGTCGGCGCCGTCGTCCAGGCCTCCCAGCTCTCCAGCCACGCGGGCAGCGAACAGAAGGTCGAGGTCTTCGTCAATCTGGCCCGGCGCCTCCAGTCGCTGGTGCACCGCGAGATCTCCCTGCTCGACGAGCTGGAGAACGAGGTCGAGGACCCCGAGCTGCTCAAGGGCCTCTTCCACGTCGACCACCTGGCGACCCGCATCCGCAGGCACGCCGAGAACCTCGCCGTGCTCGGCGGCGCCGTCTCGCGCCGCCAGTGGAGCAAGCCGGTCTCCATGACCGAGGTGATGCGCTCCGCGATCGCCGAGGTCGAGCAGTACTCACGGGTCAAGCTGGTGCCGCCGATCGACGGCACGCTGCGCGGACACGCGGTGGCCGACGTCATCCACCTGCTCGCCGAACTCGTCGAGAACGCCACGGTGTTCTCCGCGCCGCACACCCAAGTGCTGCTCCGCGCCAACCTCGTGACCGCGGGCCTCGCCGTCGAGGTGGAGGACCGGGGCCTCGGCATGCCCCTCGCCGAGCAGAACAAGATGAACCGGCTGCTCGCCGACCCCGACCAGGTCAACGTCGCGAGCCTGCTCCAGGACGGGCGGATCGGCCTCTTCGTGGTCTCCGCGCTCGCCCGCAGACACGGCGTCGCGGTCCGCCTCCAGTCCAACATCTACGGCGGCGTGCAGGCCGTACTGATCGTCCCGCAGGAGCTGCTCGGCGCCGAGCAGCCGGTGGAACCTGCCGAGCGGCGGCGCCCCGCGGCCGAGGCGGCGGCCCGGGGGGCGGGAGGCGCCGGGGACGGACGACCGGACGCGCCCACGCCGCCCGTGGCCGGGACGCCCGACGTCACGGCGGCCCCCCAGCGCGCCGCCCACGCCGCACCGGCCGCACCGGTCGCCCCCGTCACCCACGCCACGCACGCCGCCCCCGCCCCCGCTCCCACACCGCGCCCCGAGCCGGTCGCGGTCCCCGTACCGCCGCAGCACGACCTGCCACGCCGCGAGCGCGAGCCGGTGCCGGGCCGTACCGCGAGCGGCACGGGGCCCGCCCCGCTGCCCGTGCGCGGAGCACGCGGCGCGCGGCCGACGCCCGCCGACGCCGTGCCCGGCATCAAGGCCGAGGACCGGCAGGCCGCCGACGAGCACGCGGGCACGCCCCCGACCCCCCGCAACGGCGCGGTGCGCGGCCGCGTCGGCAAGCCCCAACTGCCCAAGCGGCGCGCCCAGGAGCACATCGCGCCCCAGCTCCGCGACGGCCCGGCGCCGCGCCCCGAAGGAGAACCACTCGTCGGACACGACCCGGGCCTGATGGCCGCGTTCCAGCGCGGCATCGGCCTCGCCCAGGCACAGGACGTCCGCGACCCCGCTCCCGGCGAGCACCGGTCCGGACTCCCGCACGACGGGAGCGAACACGGCGGCTGACCCGCGCACCACCACGCCCGATCACCCCCCACCACCTCTGCCGGCGCGGCGCGCCGACGCAGATCTACGTACGTTCGTACCCCAAGGAGTCGATCCACCATGGCGAGCGATGTGCCGACCGGCCATGTATCCGATCTCGACTGGCTGATGAGCGGCCTCGTGCAGCGTGTGCCGCACACCCACAGCGCCGTTCTGCTCTCCTCCGACGGACTCGTGAAGTCGGTGCACGGCCTCGACGCGGACAGCGCCGACCACATGGCGGCGCTCGCCTCGGGGCTCTACTCGCTGGGGCGCAGCGCGGGCGTCCGCTTCGGGGACGGCGGGGACGTCCGCCAGGTCGTCGTGGAGCTGGACTCCACGCTCCTGTTCGTCTCCACGGCGGGCTCGGGCACCTGTCTCGCCGTCCTCGCGAGCCGGGACGCGGACGCGGCCGTCCTCGGGTACGAGATGGCGATGCTGGTCAAGAGCGTGCGCCCGTACCTGATCACCGCGCCCCGGCAGACCGTCGGCGAACCCGCGCCGATGAGGCACTGAGGATGGCGCCCCCGCACGACGGGCCCTGGCTCGACGACGCCGCCGGGCGGCTCGTCCGCCCCTACACGGTCAGCAACGGACGGACCAGACCGACCAGCCAACTCGACCTGCTCTCGCAGGTGATGGCCACCGGGGCGGCGCCCATCGGCTACCTCGGTCCCGAGCACACCACGGCCATCGGCCTGTGCGAGGCACCCAGATCGGTCGCCGAGATCGCGGCGCAGCTGAAACTGCCCGCGGTCGTCACCAAAGTGATCCTCTCGGATCTCATCGACTGCGGGGCCCTCACGACGAAGGCCCCGGACTTCTACCACAACCCCACTGACCGGTCCCTGTTGGAGGCAGTGCTCGATGGATTACGACGACAGCTCTGACCCCTTCCCCACCGCACTGAAGATCTTGGTCGCGGGTGGCTTCGGGGTCGGCAAGACGACCTTTGTGGGCGCGGTCAGCGAGATCGCGCCGCTGAGCACCGAGGAGTTGCTCACCACGGTCAGCGAGGCCACCGACGACCTGTCGGGCGTGGAGAACAAGACCACGACGACCGTCGCCATGGACTTCGGACGCATCACGCTCGACCCGGAGCACGTGCTGTACCTCTTCGGCACGCCGGGGCAGGAGCGTTTCTGGTTCATGTGGGACGAGCTGTCCGAAGGCGCGCTCGGCGCGGTGGTGCTCGCCGACACCCGGCGCTTGGAAGACTGTTTCGCCGCGGTGGACTTCTTCGAACAGCGCGGCATGGGCTTCATCGTGGCGATCAACGAGTTCGACGGCGCCTACCGCTACGAGCCCGAGGAGGTCCGTTCCGCCATCGACCTCGATCCTCAAGTGCCCGTGGTGCGCTGCGACGCGCGGATCTCGAGCTCCGGGATCCAGACGCTCCTGACCCTCGTCAAGCACCTGCTCAACCATGCCCCGGCGCCGAGCTACGGAGCACACACGTGATGTACGACCCGACCGCGCACCTGCTGCTCACCCCCGTCGACAAGGAGGCACCCACCCGGGTGCGGCGGTTGCGCGGTCTCGGGCTCGGACAGCATCCGGACCCGGCCCTCGACCTGTTCGCCGACCGGCTCGCCGAGCTGACCGGCGCGCCCTACTCCATGGTCAACTTCATCGACGAGGAACGGCAGTTCTTCGCGGGCCTGCACACTCCGGAGGGCGAGTGTTCGGGCAACCGCTACCTGGCGAGGGACCACGGCTACTGCCCGCACGTGGTGGTGCGCCGCAAGGCCCTCGTCCTCGAAGACGTCCGCGACTACCCGCGGTTCGCGGGCAATCCCGTGGTCGACGAGATCGGCATCCGCTCCTATCTGGGGGCGCCCCTCATCGACCGTACGGGCGTGGTGCTCGGCACGGTCTGCGTCGTGGACGTCGAGCCGCGGCCCTGGGGCCGGGCCGGGCTCGACACGATCAAGTCGCTGGCCGCCGAGCTGATCGGACAGATCCACCGCCGGGAGGACGGCGGCATCTGACGTGCTCACAGGCGCAGTTCGACCCCGTCGGGGAAACGGACCCGCACCACGCCGTCGTCGTCGACGGCGCAGGTGACGGACGAGCGCAGCGCCTCGGGCTCGACCGTGTCACGGGACAGCGCGACGAGCGTGACGTGGACGCTCTCGGCGCCGGGGCGGGCGGCGCAGGACAGGAACGGGGTCGCCGAGTGCGGTCCGTACGCGTTGGCCGCCACCTCGCGGGCGATCCCGGCCTGCTCGTCCCAGCCGTGCAGCGCGACGACGGCGCTGGAAAGACCCGACTCCGTGCGCGTGAGCGCCCAGCCGGGGCCCAGCTCGGCGTCCGGCCGTGCCGCGTCGGCCACCGCGTACCCGCCCTCGCGGACGGTGAGTTCGGCGGGGGCGGTCACGCGGTGCACGCGGATCTCCCACGGCCCGTGCAGCGCGCTGACCGTCGTGACGGGGAACTCGCCCTCCTGGTCCGGGAATCGCGCGTCGTGCCGGGACGAGGCGATCCTGCCCTCGCAGGTCAGCGGGTGGATGCGGCGGCGGCGCGAGGCGGTCCCGTCCGGGGCGAGCAGCGCGAAGTGGCCGTCCACGGCGCGCTCCCACGCGCGCGGGGCCGTCTCCGGCGCGGTCGCCGTGGAGTAGCCGAGCTTGGCGTAGTGCGGGTCGTCGGCGGCGGGGCCTTCGAGGGGATTGTGGTCGCTGCCGTGGTTCACCAGGCGGACGATGCCGTCGTGCCGGGTGCCGTGCAGCAGCCAGCCGGGCCGGGGGAGCGCCGTGTACTGGTCGGACTCCTCGACGGGCAGCGGCACTTCGCGTTCCGTCCACACCGGGTGGTCGGCGGGGAGCAGCAGGCCGAGGAAGCCCTTGCTCGCCCAGTAGGGGGATGCGGGGCCCGAGTACGCCTGGGTGGCGGGCAGGAACGTGCCGTACCAGCCGAGCGGCAGCAGCCCCCGCTCGTCGGGGACGCCGCGCTCCACGAAGTGCCGCGCGGTGCCGGACGCGAGCCGCCGGGTCAGGCCGGGCGCGAGCGGTGTGCACTCCGTGAGGGCGCCCATCCACACGGGCGCGGCGGCCGCGAAGCGGTACGTCAGGGAGCGGCCCTGGTGGACGGGGGCGCCGTCGCCGCCGAAGAAGTGCGGGTAGGTGGTGAGGAATTGAGTGAGGCGCTCGCGGTAGACCTTGCCGCGGCCGCCGTCGTCCGCACCGGCCATCCGTGACCACAGCAGCGGGTACAGGTGCATCGCCCAGCCGATGTAGTAGTCGAAGTTGCGGCCGTCCCCGTCGCTGTACCAGCCGTCGCCCCGGTACCAGTCCTCGATGCGGTCCAGGCCGCCTTCGATGTCCGACCGGCTGTGCGGGGCGCCGACCGAGGCGAGGAACTGCTCGGACACCACTTGGAAGAGGCGCCAGTTGTTGTCCCAGGTCCGGCCCCCGACGAAGCCGGAGAACCAGTCGACGACCCGCTCCTGGACCCGGGTGTCGAGCTGGTCCCAGATCCAGGGGCGGGTCTCGTGCAGCCCGATGGCGATCGAGGCGGCCTCCACCATCTGCTGGGAGCAGTCGGTGAGTTCGGGCCACGCCTCGCCGCTGGAGCGGTCGGTGCCGGTGGCCAGACCCCGCGCGTAGCGATCCGTCAGGCGGGGATCGACGTCGCCGCCGGCTCCGGCGATCCGGAAGGAGGCCAGGAGGAACGAGCGTGCGTACCCTTCGAGCCCGTCCGACACCACGCCCGACCAGCTGTTGCGTCCCGGCAGGCGGTACTGCGCGAAGCCCGGTGTGGCGTAGGGGACCAGGGCCTCCAACTGCCGGTCGGCGAGGGCCTCCCAGTGCGCCCTGGTCCAGCCGGTGAGCGGGGACAGGACGCGGTCGGTGGGCGGCAGGGTCAGGTGCGGGGCGGTCATGGGGTGTGTGACTCCTCGGTGTTCGGGCGGAGGGGGAGCTTTTGGGGCGCGGAGCTGTGCCATGTGCGGCTCCGTCGCGTGGGCGCGACCAGCCACGAGGCACCCGTGGACAAGGATCCGGACCGATCAGCGGCCTCGCCCCACCTCACGTCAACTCCGCCACGTGCGTTCGCCCCCGCGAGCCCCCCACCCGCACGGTGACGACCCCCCGCCTCCCCGGCCGGACGGCCACCGTGTCATCGGCACGCACCACCTCCCGCACGGGATAAGGCAGTTCAATGGTCAAAGTCGACTCCGTCCGGCCCGGGTCCGCGACGGCGAGGGACATCCCCCGGTGCCCGCGCCGCAGAAGAACCGTGCCCGGTCCGGAGGCGGTGAGCCCTCCGGCGCGCCCCGCACCCCAGAAGTGCGCGGCGAGCACCCCGTCGCGCCGGGCCTCGACGGCCTGGACGACGTCGTTGGCGATGATCCGCACGGGCCGGGCCCCCGCCCAGACCGCCGTCGCCACCGCGCTCGCGCCGGGCAGCAGGACGTACGCGTACGAGGCGTCGGCGGGCGAGACGCCGTGGTCGAACCAGAGGGTCAGATAGCGGCGCGTCACCGGTGTGGCGCTGCCGCCCGTGTCCGCGCCCGTGTTGATGTCCCGCCAGGCGCCGGTGCGCTCCTCGCGCAGGGCGCGCAGGCCGCGGCGGTCGGACCGGCCGGGGAAGTCCGGGAAGACATAGCCGCCGGTCCCGTCCAGGTGCGCCCATCCGGCCCGTTCGAACCGCGCCGACCAGCCGTCGCGGCCCGGCTGCCCGCGCCCGTCCACGGTCAGCCGCCGCGTGGGCCCGCCCAGGTGCAGATTGCGGTTCTCGACGACCGTCTCGACCGTCCGTCCCTCGCTCGCGGTGATGCCCGTGCCGAGCGCGACGACCACGTTGTCGAGGCAGAACCACGCCTTGCGGGCCCGCAGGCTGCTGCCGTCGGCGAGCAGTTCCATGGCGGCCGCGCCGTACCGCCCGGCCAGGACCGCGCCGCCCGCGACGGCGTTCTTCGGGCGGTACGTCCCGGTGCCGCCGCCGGTCCCGATGTCGGCACGCGCGCGTGTGTCCACGGTCGTGCCCGGCAGGCGGTAGGGATCGACGGTCGCCCAGAAGGCGTCGCCGAACTGTCCGAGGCCGTCGCCGTCGTACAGATAGGTCATGCCGTCGCCGGTGTACCAGCCGTGCAGGTTCTCGCCGTTGCCCGCCTCGTAGGCGGCGATCCGCCGCGAGGAGAGCGAGAGGGCGAGCGCCCAGCCGGGCCGCCGGTGCACCACCCGGTCCATGTCGGCGAACGCGTGGTGGCCGGTGCGGCGGGCCGCGGTGGGGACGCCGGGGCCGTCGAGGACGGCCTTGGCGCGGGCGATCGCGGGGATGCCGACCAGGCCGTAGTACGGGGTGGTCCTGTTGCGCTGGATGCAGCCCTTGGCGAGCGCCCGCCAGCGCGCGGCGTACGGGGCGGGGGCGCCGGACGCCAGCCGCAGGATGTGGGAGAGCGTCACCGCCCCGTCGTCGTGGTCGCGGGCGCGCTCCCTGGATATCGCCCGGCCGCGCACGGTGTCCATCATCAGACCGTCGAAGATCACCGGCGCGAACGTCCGCTCCACCGCCTCGTACAGGACGGACGTCTTCGGGTCGGTGACCGCCCAGTCGGAGTCCGCGAGCAGCGCGATCAGCTGGCCCGCGCCGCCGAGCAGGACACTTCCGTACGTCCCCGTGTACGCGACGGAGCCGTGCTGCACGAACGAGCCGTCCTCGTAGAAGCCGTCGCCCGAAGTGACGTACTGGAAGAGGCTGTTGCGGCCGCCGTCCCTGACGTCGGAGAGGCCGTCGCGGGCGAGTGCGACGGTGGCCGGGTCGCGGGCGAGCAGCCCGCGCAGGGCCACGATGACGGCCTTGTCGGCACGGTTGGCGCCGGTCTCGGCGAGCGTGGGGGAGTTGGTGCGCCGGTCCGGGTCCGGGCAGAACTTCGCGACGGTCGCCGTGTAGGCCGCGAGATCGTCGGCGGCGAGGCGCGCCCGCAGCAGCACGCAGGTGTCCATGAGGGCGCGGGGTGCGCCGATCTCCCAGAACCACCAGTTGCCGGACTCGGGGCGGCCGGGGTGATAGGCGGCGGAGTGCAGGAAGCGCAGCGCGCCGAGGAGGGCGTCGGCGATCTCCGCGCCGTCGCTGAGCGAGGTGCCGGGCGTGGCCCAGGCCGTGGCGAGGGTGCGCAGGCGGGTGTAGCTCTGACCGAAGTTCCCGGGGTCGGTGGCGGGGGAGAGGTCGGCCCACAGCGCGGTCCTGCCCGCGCCGCGGTCCAACTGCCGCCACCATTCCGACGCCTGGGTGTCGAGGGTCTTCAGGGCGGCGGCGAAGTCGGGGTCGGCCGCGTCGAAGGAACCACCGGTGAGCTGCTCCGCGGCGCGGGTGAGCAGCGCCTCGAAGGCGTCGTCGCGGGTGACGCCCCGTGCGGTCCCGCTCATTACCGGCGAGGCGGCGACGGCGGCGGCCCCCGCGGCGAGGACCGTGCGACGGCGGGGCCCGGTGGAGTCGGGGGCAGGCGTGGGCATGCGAACTCCCTGAGGTGTCGGAGGCACACGAGGCGATCCCGCGACAGCATGTAAGCGGTTGCTATACGGCGCAAGAGGGGCCGTGAAGTTTCTACGTTCTTTCTGTCCGAGCAGCGGGCTGTGTGCGCTCCTCGCCGGTTAACCGCTTTCTTTCCGACTCGCTGTCAGGAGGGCGGGCGTGCCGCCACCGAGTCCCGTACGACGATGTGAGTGCCCAGCCGCACCCCGCCCTCGGCGGCCGGTCGCCACGCGTCGGACTCGGCGTCCGGCACCGCGACGCGCACCGCCTGCCGGCCCATCTCCTCCAGCGGTACGTGCACGGTGGTCAGCCGGGGCCGCAGCGTCGCCGCCGCGGGCACGTCGTCGTACCCGACCAGGGAGACGTCGTCGGGCACCCGCAGGCCCGCCTCCTCCAAGGCTTGCAGCGCCCCGATCGCCACCATGTCGTTCGCCGCGAAGACCGCGCTGAAGTACGGCCCGGCGGCCAGGAGTTCGGTGAGTCGGCGGTGTCCGAAGGCCGGGCTGAACGCCCCGGTGTGCACCAGCTCGGGGGGCGCGGGTACGCCGCGCAGGGCCAGCGCCCTGCGGTGCCCGGCGAGCCGGTCGTGGGTGGTGGAGAGGTGCGGCGGGCCGCCCAGGTAGAGGATGCGCTCATGCCCCTGGGTGAGCAGGTGGTCGGTGAGGGCGAACGCGCCGCCCTCGTTGTCGTACTCCACCGACAGCGTCGGCACGTCGCGCCCCACCGAAGGCCGCCCGCACAGCACGAGCCTGGCCCCGCCCGCGTGCAGGCTCCGCGCCCTGCGCGCGACCTCCCGGGCGTACGCGCGGTCCTGGTGCGCGCCGCCGACCAGGACGACCGCGTCCGCGCGCTGCTCGTGCAGCAGGTCGACGAAGGCGAGTTCGCGCCGCGGGTCGCCGTGGGTGCAGCACACCATGCAGAGCCGGCCCGCCTCCGACGCCGCGCGTTCCACGCCGCGGGCGATGTGTGCGAAGAACGGGTCTACGACGTCGTGCACGATGATGCCGACCGTGCGGTTGGAGGTGCCGGCGAGGGCGCGGGCGTGCGCGTTGACGACGTAGCCGAGTTCTTCCACTGCCGCGTGGACGCGGGCACGGGTGGGTTCGGCCACGGGGTAGTTGCCGTTGAGGACGCGGGAGACGGTTGCCGATGAGGTGTTGGCTCGCGCGGCGACGTCCGTGATGGTCGCTCGCCGAGTGGGACTGCTTCCGTGCGTCGGCGGGTCTGCCATGTGCGGCCGTCCTTTCGGTGCGGGTTCGTCGTGGCCGGCCGCACGGTTCCCCGCGCCCCTCGCGGAGTCGCCCGCGCCTTTCGACCGGGTCAGCCGCCTCGGCATCGACAGTAAGCGTGTACCGAATTTTGTCCCCGCGCCAGGGAGTCGGTGCGCGAAAGTCCAAGAGTGCGGTACCTCAGAGGTGTTGACGGGACAGTAAGCGATTACTACGTTGCCGCCCCATGGCTGAGAAAAGGACCCGAACCGTGCGTGCCGCCATCGCGACGGCGGCCGCGGCCGCCACTCTCGCGCTCGCCGCCCCCGCCCAGGCCGACCCCTTCGCCCCCACGCCCGGCTCGGACGGCGTGGGCGACCCGCTGTTCCCGACGCTCGGCAACGGCGGCTACGACGTCCGCCACTACGACCTCTCCTTCGACTTCACGCCCGTGACGTACGACTTCGCCGCCACCATGAAGATCAGAGCCAGGGCCACCCAGGACCTGTCATCCTTCAACCTCGACGTCGACTCGCTCGCCGTCGACCGGATCACCGTCGACGGCGCGCCCGCCACCTGGGCGATCGGCCCCGGCAGGACGGGCCAGGAGCTCACCGTCACCCCGGCCCGCCCGCTGCGCGAACACCGCTCGTTCGACGTCGAGTTGACGTACCACGGCAACGGGAAGACGAAGCCGGTCGGGCAGCCCGGCTGGCGCTACATGTCCGACGGCGGCTTCGCGTCGGCCGCCCAGGCCTCGCGCGCCGACACCTTCGCGCCGGTCAACGACCATCCGTCCGACAAGGCGACCTGGACGTTCCACCTCACCGCGCCCAAGGGGTGGACGCCCGCGGCCAACGGCAACCTCATCGGCCGGCGAGGCGCCCCCGGCGCCAAGGAGACCTGGGACTTCTCCCTCAAGCCCCCGATGGCGCCCGAGCTGTTGGGCATCTCGGTCAACAAGCAGACATACCTCCATGGACGAGGGCCGCACGGCGTCAAGCTGCGCCACCTCGTGCCCACCGACCAACTGGCCAAGTACCGCCCGATCGTGGAGGAGACCGGCGGGCAGCTCGCCTGGCTGGAGAAGACCCTCGGCGTGCGCTACCCCTTCGACACCTACGGCGTGCAGATCGTGCGCGACGGCTACGGCGACGCCCTGGAGAACCAGACGCTCTCCCTCTTCGGCCCCGGCTGGTTCGAGCGCCCCACCTACTCGACGACCATGGTCCACGAGCTGACCCACCAGTGGTTCGGCGACTCCGTCACCCCCGCCACCTGGCAGGACGCGTGGCTGAACGAGGGGCCCGCCGTGTACTACGCGGCCGTGTGGGCGGACCAGAAGGGGTTCCAGCCCATCGAGGAGAAGATGAAGACCGCGTACGAGAAGCTCGACGCGGTCCGCAAGACCGACGGGCCGCCCGGCAAGCCCACCGGGCTCGGCGGCTTCAGCATCTACGACGGGGCGGCCGTCTCCCTCTACGCCCTCGCGCAGCAGATCGGCCAGGACGACTTCGACGCCGTCATGAAGGCGTGGCTGACCAAGCACCGGCACGGCAACGCCTCCACACAGGACTTCATCGACAACGCGGTGAAGGTGACCGGCGACGCGTCCGTCGGCACCTTCCTCCACCACTGGCTGTTCGACCTCGACAACCCGCCCATGCCGGGCCACCCGGACTGGGGCGTCACGCCGTGAGGCGCCGCACCGCCGCGCTCGCGGCGACCCTGGTGACGTTGGCGCTCGGCGCGCCGCTCGGCCCCGCGGCCGTTGCCGCTCCCGGGCCGTACGTCCTGCACGTGGCACCGCACGGCAGCGGCGAGGCGTGCAGCACCGCCCGCCCCTGCTCGCCGACCGCCGCGCGGGACGCCGCCCGTGACGTCGAGGGCCGGGACGTGCGCGTCGAACTGGCCGACGGCACCTACGCGTTGACCGAGTCCCTGAAGCTCGGCGAGGCCGACTCGGGTCGGGCAGGACACACCGTCACCTGGACCGCGGCGCGGGGCGCCCGCCCCGTGCTGTCCGGCGGCCGGAACATCGAGGGATGGACCAGGAACCAGGACGGCACCTGGACCGCCACCGCCCCCGAAGGCGTCACCCCGCGCCAGCTCTTCGTGGACGGCCGACGGGCACAGCGCGCCCGGGGCGCGGCCTGCCCGGCCGCCACCTGCGACGCGACCAAGACCGGAATGACGGGCGCGATCAAGTCCGGAGTCGCCGACTGGCGGCGCCCCACCGGCGCGGAGGCGGTCATCAAGGTCCGCTGGCGCGACTACCACTGCCGCATCACCGGCGTCCAAGGGGACAACCTCACCTTCGCCAAGCCCTGTTGGACCAACGCCGCGAGCGGCACCGGCCGCACGGGTCCCGCCTGGGACTCCACGACGGTCGACTCGGCCCGCTACCACGGCGTCGCCTTCTTCGAGAACGCCCGTGAACTCCTCGACAAGCCGGGTGAGTTCGTCTGGGACGCCGAGGACCGCACCGTCACCTACCTGCCGCGCGCGGGCGAGGATCCGCGCCACGCGCGCATGGTCACCCCGGTCGCCGAGCGGCTCATGGTCGTCGACGGGGCCCACGACGTGCGCGTCGACGGCATCGGCTTCGCGTACGCCGCCTACCACCAGCCCGGCACCGACGAGGGCTACGCGGGCACCCAGGCGGGCCTCACCCTCACCGGAGCCACCGGGCCCGTCGACCACGCGGGCCGGTACTACACCAAACCGGCGGCGGCCCTCACCGTCCGGGGCGGCCGTCAAGTGGCCGTCACGCGGGCCGAGTTCAGCCACCTCGGCGGCGCCGGCGTTATCCTCGAAGCGGGCACCAAGGACTCCTCGTTGACCCGCTCCCGCTTCACGGACCTCTCCTCGGGCGCCGCCTACATCGGCGACACTGAGCCCGACCCGGAGCCCGCGCTCGCGGGGGAGCGGAACACCTTCGCGTACAACACCGTCCGGCGCACCGGGGTCGAGTACACCGATTCCGTGGGCATCTGGGCGGGGTACGAGGCGGAGTTGAGCGTCGACCACAACACCCTCGAAGAGCTGCCCTACTCGGGGATCTCGGTCGGCTGGGGATGGAACCAGCCCGAGGCGCGGACGTCCGTGCTGCGCGACAACCGCATCACCGCCAACCGGATCACCGACGTCATGCGGGTCGAGCACGACCAGCACGACGGCGGCGCCGTCTACACCCAGGGCGCCCAGCCCGGCACGCTCGTCGCGGGCAACTACATCAACCGTTCGGCGTACGGCAACACCGAGCGCGACGGCAACGGCATCTACCTGGACGAGCAGTCCTCGCACATCCGCGTCGAAGGCAACGTGCTGACCCGGCTCGGCTACAAGTGGGTCTCCAACTGGGCGGACTACGGCATCCAGAACCACGCCACGGGCAACTGGACCGACACCGACGCACCGGCCCTGGCCGGCACCGGATCCACCATGAAGGACAACCGCACCAAGCTCGACCGGCTGCCCGTCGAGGCGCTCGCCGTGGCCCGGCGCGCGGGCGCTCGCCCGGGGCCCGTCGAACAGCTCCGCCCCGACCTCGCCCGCGCGGGCACGGCGGCACAGTCCGCCACGGACGGCGCCGCCCAGGCCTCGTACGCCGTGGACGGGGACACCTCCACCGACACCCGCACGCTCGCCGGGGCGGGCGCCTGGTGGCAGGTCGACCTCGGCGCCGTCCGGCGGGTACGCCAGGTGGAGGTGTGGAACGACGCGGCGATGACCACGGCGGACTTCGACGTGCAGCTGTCCAGGACCGCGGACTTCACCGACGCCACCACGCGCCATGTGCAGGGCAAGGCGCTGCGGCCCACGCTCCTGGATTTCGCCGGGGGCGATACGGCCAGATTCGTACGGATCAGGCTCACGGGAACCGGACGGGTGGGCCTCGCGCACGTGCTGGTCCATCCCTGACGACCGGGCTTCCGTCCGGCCGCCCGGCCCTCTCGACACGGGCGGCCGGGGCCGGATAGATAAGGATCAAGCTCATCGACGCCAGCGGCACCCGTGAGCCAAGCACCCGCAACACCGGCACAAGCGAAGGAAGTTCCATGACCGACCTCCGTCTCGGCGTCCTCGGCTACGGGCTGCGCGGCTCGCTCGCCCGTACCGCCCACCGGCCGGGAGAGGGCTCGCGCGTCACCGCCCTCGCCGACCACGACGCCGCCGCACGGGCCGGGGCCGCCGAGGCCTTCCCCGGCGCGCTGATATCCAGCGACCACCGCAAGGTCGTCGAGGACCCGGACATCGACGCGATCGTCGTCCTCACCCCCGACCACACCCACGCGGAGCTGGCCTGCGAGGCGCTGCGCGAGGGCAAGCCCGTCTTCGTCGAGAAGCCGCTGGAGACGGGCGTCGAGGCGTGCGACGAGATCCTGCGCACCGCGTACGAGACGGGCACGCGCCTGTACGTGGGGCACAACATGCGGCACATGCCCGTGGTCCGGCTGATGCGCGACGTCATCGAGCGTGGCGAGATCGGCGCGGTCAAGACCGTCTGGGTGCGGCACTTCGTCGGCTACGGCGGCGACTGGTACTTCAAGGACTGGCACGCCGAACGGCGGTACACCAACGGGCTGTTGCTCCAGAAGGCCGCCCATGACATCGACGTCCTGCACTGGCTGGCGAACGGCTACGCCCGCCAGGTGCAGGCCCTCGGCGACCTCATGGTCTACGGCGACAATCCGCACCGCCGCGCGCCGGGCGAGCCCAAGACCGACGACTGGTACACCAAGGAAGGACACTGGCCGCCGCACACCCAGCGCGACCTGAACCCCGTCATCGACGTCGAGGACGTCTCCCTGGTCAACATGCGCCTCGACAACGGGGTCCTCGCCGCCTACCAGCAGTGCCACTTCACGCCCGACTACTGGCGCAACTACACCGTCATCGGCGACGCGGGGCGCCTGGAGAACTTCGGCGACGGGCCCGGGGGAGTGGTCAAGGTGTGGAACTCCCGCCGGTCCTCCTACCGGGGCGAGGCCGACGCCGAGTACCCGGTGCCGGAGGCGCAGGACGACGGCGGGCACGGCGGTGCCGACCCGCTGCTCGTCGACGAGTTCGTCCGCTTCGCACGCGAGGGCGGGCGCACCGACACCTCGCCCGTCGCGGCGCGGATGGCCGTGGCGGCGGGCGTACGGGCGACCGAGTCGCTGCGCGACGGCGGGACCCCGCGCGAGGTGCCCGCGCTCGACCCGGAGCTGATCGCCTACTTCGAACGCGGTCAGATCCGCTGACGCGCCGTTCCGGCGCGGGGGCCTGAAGGAAAGCTGCGGCGGCGCTTAAGAAATCCTCGATGGACCGGGGCGCCGCCGTAGGGAAGATTCCTGTGTCGTCGCAGGAAGAACCGACGGACGACGACAGGAGCCGTGGCCTTGAAGGCGCTGGTCAAGGAGAAGGCGGAGCCGGGACTCCGGCTGAAGGACGTACCGGAGCCGGTGATCGGCCACGGAGACGTCCTGATCAAGGTGCTCCGCACCGGGATCTGCGGCACCGATCTGCACATCAGGGCCTGGGACGGCTGGGCGCAGCAGGCGATCTCCGCGCCGCTGATCGTCGGACACGAGTTCGTCGGCGAGGTCGTGGAGACCGGTCGTGACGTCACGGACATCAGCGCGGGCGACCTGGTCAGCGGCGAGGGCCACCTGGTCTGCGGCAAGTGCCGCAACTGTCTGGCGGGGCGCCGCCACCTGTGCCGCGCCACCGTCGGACTCGGCGTCGGAAGGGACGGCGCGTTCGCGGAGTACGTCGCGCTGCCCGCCACCAACGTCTGGGTGCATCGCGTCCCGGTGGACCTGGACGTGGCCGCGATCTTCGACCCGTTCGGCAACGCCGTGCACACCGCGCTCTCCTTCCCGCTGGTCGGCGAGGACGTGTTGATCACCGGGGCCGGTCCCATCGGCCTGATGGCGGCGGCCGTCGCCCGGCACGCGGGCGCCCGCAACGTCGTGATCACCGACGTCAGCGAGGAGCGCCTTGACCTGGCCCGCAAGACCGGGGTCACGCTCGCGCTCAACGTCGCGGAGTCCACGATCGCCGAGGGGCAGCGCACCCTCGGGCTCCGTGAGGGCTTCGACATCGGCCTGGAGATGTCCGGCAACCCGCACGCGATGCGCGACATGGTCGCCAACATGACCCACGGCGGCCGGATCGCCATGCTCGGACTGCCGGCCGAGGAGTTCGCGGTCGACTGGGCCCGGATCGTCACTTCGATGATCACGATCAAGGGCATCTACGGCCGTGAGATGTTCGAGACCTGGTACGCGATGTCCGTGCTGCTCGAAGGGGGGCTCGACCTGGCTCCCGTGATCACGGGCCGGTACGGCCACCGTGACTTCGAGGCCGCCTTCGACGACGCGGCGAGCGGCCGTGGCGGCAAGGTCATCCTCGACTGGACCTCCTGACCGTCCCGGACCCCCGTTCCCCCTCCGCCACGGCTCAACTCCCGAAGGAATCACGCATGTTCGACTCCGTACGCGAAGACCTCCAGGCCACCCTCGACGAGATCGTCGCCGCCGGACTGCACAAGCCCGAGCGCGTCATCGGCACCCCGCAGTCCGCCACGGTCGCCGTCACTGCGGGCGGGCGCCCCGGTGAGGTCCTCAACTTCTGTGCGAACAACTACCTCGGCCTCGCCGACCACCCCGAGGTCGTCGCCGCGGCCCACGAGGCGCTCGACCGCTGGGGCTACGGCATGGCGTCCGTCCGCTTCATCTGCGGTACGCAGGAGGTGCACAAGGAACTGGAGGCGCGCCTCTCGGCCTTCCTCGGCCAGGAGGACACGATCCTCTACTCCTCCTGCTTCGACGCCAACGGCGGTGTCTTCGAGACGCTGCTCGGCGCCGAGGACGCGGTGATCTCCGACGCCCTCAACCACGCGTCGATCATCGACGGCATCCGCCTCTCCAAGGCCCGCCGCTTCCGCTACGCCAACCGCGACATGGGCGACCTGGAGAAGCAGCTCAAGGAGGCCACCGAGGGCGGCGCCCGGCGCAAGCTGATCGTCACCGACGGCGTCTTCTCCATGGACGGCTACGTCGCCCCGCTCGCGGACATCTGCGACCTCGCCGAGCGCTACGACGCGATGGTCATGGTCGACGACTCGCACGCCGTCGGCTTCGTGGGCCCCGGCGGCCGCGGCACCCCCGAGCTGCACGGCGTCATGGACCGCGTCGACATCATCACGGGCACGCTCGGCAAGGCGCTCGGCGGCGCCTCCGGCGGCTATGTCGCGGCCCGCGCCGAGATCGTCGCGCTGCTGCGCCAGCGCTCGCGGCCCTACCTCTTCTCGAACACGCTCGCTCCGGTGATCGCCGCGGCCTCGCTGAAGGTCATCGACCTCCTGGAGTCCGCCGGTGACCTGCGCGAACAGCTCGCCGCCAACACGGCCCTGTTCCGCTCGCGGATGACCGAGGAGGGCTTCGACATCCTGCCTGGCGACCACGCCATCGCCCCGGTCATGATCGGCGACGCGTCGGCCGCGGGCCGCATGGCCGAGCTGCTCCTGGAGCGCGGCGTGTACGTGATCGGCTTCTCGTACCCGGTGGTGCCGCAGGGCGCCGCGCGGATCCGCGTACAGCTGTCGGCGGCGCACTCGACGGAGGACGTCAACCGCGCGGTCGACGCGTTCGTCGCCGCGCGGGCCGAGCTGGAGGGGTGACCTGGGGGACGGGGGCGCGGGTACGACGTGGTCGGCCCGAGCCCCCGTCCTGTCCCGCCCCCGTCCCGCCCCACCCCTCGTCCCGCCTCCGGCCGGCGCTCTGGCTGCGGGATGGTGGGGGCTGATCGCTCAGTTCCCCGCGCCCCTTGCGGGGCGCGCGTGGGGCCACCGGTAGGGGTGACGCCTCCCGTGGGGGAGAATCGTCCGCATGATCGAGGCACGGCGGCTGCACATCCTCCGTGCGGTGGCTGACCACCGCACGGTCACGGCCGCTGCCGCGGCCCTGTACCTCACGCCGTCCGCGGTGTCCCAGCAGCTCACCGCCCTGGAGCAGGAGACGGGCCACCGCCTGGTGGAACGCTCGGCGCGCGGGGTGCGCCTGACCGCGGCGGGGGAGATCCTGCTGACGCACACCAACGCGGTCCTCGCCCAGCTGGAGCGCGCCGAGGCGGAACTCGCGGCGTACAGCTCGGGTGCGGCGGGCACCGTGACCGTGGCGTCCTTCGCCACCGGCATCGGCCTGGTCGTCGGCCCCGCACTCGCCCGGCTCGCGGTCTCCGCGCCCGGCATCCGGGTCCGGGTCCAGGACGCGGAGGGCGACGCGAGCCTGCCGATGGTGCTCGACCGGCAGGTGGACGTGGCCGTCGCCGTGGAGTACCGGGGAGCGCCCGGCGCCGACGACCCCCGCCTCACCCGTGTCCCGCTCTACGCCGAGCCCTTCGACGCGGTGCTCCCGGTCGGCCACCGGCTCGCGGCGGCGGACCGCGTCGCCCTCGCCGAGCTGGCCAAGGACGCGTGGATCGGCCCCTTCGCGGGCAACCCCTGCCACGACGTGGTGGTCCTCGCCTGCGAGCAGGCCGGGTTCCAGCCGCTGCTCGAACATTGGTCGGACGACTTCCGCGCGGTGGTGGCGCTCGCCTCGGCCGGGGCGGGAGTCGCCCTGGTGCCGCGCTCGGCGCTGCGGGGCATGGAGGTGCCCGGCGTGGTCGTACGGCCCGTGGAGGGTGCGGCCCCCACGCGCAGGGTGTTCGCTGCGGTGCGCTGCGGCGCGGAGGAACATCCGCTGATCCGCCCCGTCCTCGACGCGTTGGGCGAGGCGGCGGGTTAGCCCCCTCACGGTCTCGCCGAAGCGCCGACCGCACGTCGGACCGTCAGGAGACCGGCCGCCTCGGCGGGGGTATGCGCGACAGGAGTTCCCACAAGGGGCGCGGGCCCGCGGCCCAGGTGGCCAGGGTCCCGCGGTCCACCAGGTGCAGCTGCTGTGACCGTGCGAGGGGCGCGCACCTCGCGGAGAACCTGCCGTTCGTCACCAGAACCACCACGTCGGCGCCGTGCAACTGGCGGGCCGTCCCGTTCAGGACGTGCAGATCCGGCGTGCCGACCGCCGATCCCTCGGCGCCGCGCCTGCGGTGCTTGCACTGGATGACCCAGCGGCGGCCTGCGGGGTCGGTGGCCTTCACATCCGCCCCGTTGTCGTTCGCCCCGCCGACCTGCGCCGCGTCCCGGCAGCCGTCGCGCCGCATCAAGTCGCGCACGGCGTACTCGAAGTCCCGGTGGTGCAGGGCGTCGAGCTGGCCTATCGCGAACCGCAGGCCCTGCGCGCGGACCCGGTCCCAGCGGGCCCGCTCGGACCTCCGGTCCCACCACACACCACCTGCCCCGGCGGCCGCCGCGCCCGCGACGAGCAGCAGCCACCAGTGCGCTAGCAGCCAGCTCACCGTCGCCACGACCAGACCGACCGCCGCCACGGCAGCCACGCACACCATCACGATCTCGGCGTCCCTGCCGCGTGCCTGTGTCCGTCCGCGTCCCCGTCCGCGCCGTGAGCGCCGCGCTCGCCGCCGCGCGGGCGGCCGTCGCGTCATGACCCGTCCCGCGCGCACGCCGCGTCCCGTCCGCACGCCTCGTCCCCGTCGTACGCCCCGCCCCACTCATACGCCCAGTTCCACAGCATGTCGCCCCCCGATGCCGCCGCTGTCCCCGACCGAGAACCCCATGCTGGCAGCTCCCACTGACAACGGGCAGACGAAATCGGGGCTCGACGGGCACGGCCCCGAAACTCAGGTCCGACCTATTGACCCTGCCGCGAGCCAGTCATTAGCGTGGCCGACAGCCTGTCAGAAAGCGCTTTCTGGACACGCTTCTCCGCCGCCTCTCCCGCAGCATCCTCCGCACCTGCCACCTGCCGTCGAGTTCGCCGAAGCGCGCCGCATGCCAGCCGAATGTCAGGGGAGTTCCTCGTGAGCCAGCGCGTACTGTCGTCCCCCACGCCCGTGAAGGCGGCGGGCGTCGTCGAGCGGGAACGGCCCGGCCTGCGGCAGCGTGCCGCCGACGCGGCCGAGCGGAGCTGGCGTCCGCTCGCCCTGCTGATCGTCTGCTTCGGCGCCTGGTGGCTGATCGCCGCCACCGCCATGGTCGAGCCCTATCTCGTCCCCTCGCCCGGCGCGACCCTCGACGTCATCATCGACAAGCCCGACTACCTCTGGCAGCACAGCTGGGTCACCACGTACGAGACCCTGATCGGCTTCGTCATCGCGGTCGGCGTCGGGATCGTCTCCGCGGTCCTGATGGTCGCGTCGACGACCGTGGAGAAGACCCTCTACCCGATCCTGCTCTTCGCGCAGGTCGTCCCGAAGATCGCCATCGCCCCGCTGTTCGTCGTCTGGCTGGGCTTCGGCATCGCGCCCAAGATCCTCATCGCCGTCCTCATCGCCTTCTTTCCCGTCGTCATCTCGATGGTCACCGGGCTCAAGGCCGTCGACCCCGAGATGCTCCAGCTCTCCGCGACGATGGGCGCCCGCCCCTGGCAGACCTTCCTCAAGATCCGCTTCCCGGCTTCCCTGCCGCACCTCTTCTCCGGCCTGAAGGTGGCCGTCACGCTCGCCGTGACCGGTGCCGTCGTGGGGGAGTTCGTCGGCGCGAACGAAGGGCTCGGCTATGTGATCCTCCAGGCCAACGGCAACCTCGACACCCCGATGCTCTTCGCCGGGCTGCTCGTGATGTCGCTGATCGGGGTGGTCCTCTTCGTGCTCGTCGAGATCGCCGAGAAGCTCCTGCTGCCGTGGCACGCCAGCCGCAGGGACGCGGCCGCCACGACGTACTGACCGCACGCCCCGCACTGCCAAGTCATGCCTCCCGTACGCGAGAAGGGCCGCTCATGCACGCGCGCAGACTCCTCACAGGACTCGTCCCCCTGGCGCTCGTCGCGGTGACCGCGACGGCCTGTGGCGACGACGCCAGGACGAGCACCAGCGACTCCGGCAAGAAGCTCGACAGGGTGACGCTGACGCTGAACTGGTACCCGTACGGCGAGCACGCGCCGTTCTACTTCGGCAAGCAGCGGAAGATCTTCGAGAAGCACGGCATCGACCTGGAGATCAGGGCGGGCCAGGGCTCGCAGAAGACCGTGCAGGCCACCGGCGCCGGACAGACCGACTTCGGCTGGGCCGACACCCCCGCCGTGCTCGCGGGCGTCGACCAGGGCGTCAAGGTGAAGAGCCTCGGCGTCTTCCTGCAGACGACGCCCGCCTCCGTGCAGTTCTTCGACGCGCAGGACATCGACTCGCCCGCCGGGCTCAAGGGGAAGACGATCGCGGGGACGGCGGGCGACGCGCTCACCAAGACGTTCCCGATCTTCCTGGCGAAGAACGGCATGGAACTGTCCGACGTCAAGATCCAGAACACCGACCCGGCGGGCAAGATCGCCGCGGTGATCTCCGGCAAGACGGACGCGCTGCTCGGCTACGCGAGCGACCAGGGCCCGACCATGCGGAACAAGGCGGACAAGGACGTCTCCTACCTGCGGTTCTCCGAGCACGGCCTGAACTTCTACTCCAACGGCCTCATCGCGGGCCCCAAGACCTTGCAGGGCAGGGGCGACCTGGCCCGGCGCATGACGGCCGCGGTGAGCGAGGCGTGGGCGGCCGCGGAGCGGAGCCCCGGGCCCGCGGTCGCCGCGATGGAGGGCGCGTCCGAACAACTGCCCCCGAAGAGCGTCCTTTCGGAGCAGTTCAAGACGACGCTGACCCTCCTGCACACGGACGCCACGAAGGGCAAGGCGCCGGGCGCCAACACGAAGGCGGACTGGCGGCAGACCATCGAGGTGTTCGCCGAGGCGGGCCTGGTCGACGAGCCCAAGTCCGTGACGGAGTACTGGGATTCGGCCAAGGGGATCAAGGGGTGAGCATGCCCAAGGACGCCACGCTCGCGGCACGGCAGGAGACGGAAGAAGGCGGCATGACGCAGGAGGGCACGGCTGTCAGGCCCGCCGTGCGCCTCGGCGACGTCGCCGTCCGCTTCCGTACGAAGAAGAAGGACGTCACCGCGTTGCGGGACGTGTCGCTCGACGTCGGCGCCGGTGAGTTCGTGGCGATCGTCGGCCCGTCGGGGTGCGGCAAGTCCACGCTGCTCAAGCTGGTCGCGGGGCTGCTCGCGCCGTCGTCGGGGGAGGTGCTCCTCGGCGGCGAGCGGGTGCGCGGGCCGCGCCGCGACATCGGTTACGTCTTCCAGCGCGCCGCCCTCCTGGACTGGCGCTCGGCGCGGCGCAACATCCTGCTCCAGGCGGAGATGCGGAAGATCCCCGTCGCAACGGCACGCGCGCGTGCCGGCGAACTGATCCGCATGACCGGCCTCGGCGGCTTCGAGGACGCCTATCCGCACGAGCTGTCGGGCGGCATGCAGCAGCGGGTGGCGCTGTGCCGGGCGCTTCTGCACGAGCCGCCCGTGCTGCTCATGGACGAGCCGTTCGGGGCGCTCGACGCGCTCACGCGCGAGCAGATGAACGTGGAGCTGAACCGCATCTGGCGCGAGACCGGCACCACCGTCCTCCTGGTGACCCACTCGATCCCGGAGGCGGTCTACCTCGCGGACCGCGTCGTCGTGATGAGCCCGCGTCCCGGCACGGTGACGGAGGTGATCGACGTCGGGCTGCCGCCGGAGCGGGAGTACGCGGCCACGCTCGCCTCACCCGAGTTCCGTACGGCGACCGTGCGGATCAGGGAGCTCCTGGGGGCGGTCTCGGCGCACGACTGACGCCAGGGGAGAGCGGCGCGGGTGGCGGCGCGCCCGGTGGCGGCTGACAGGTGGTGCCAGGGGCGGCCCACCCTTGCCCGGAATCCCAGATCTGGGATAGCGTGCCGAATATGGAACACGATGGAGTCGACGCGCGCCTCGCCGCCCGGCTGTCCGAGCTGCGCGCCGAACGCGGCCTGTCCCTGGGCGAGTTGGCCGAACTGAGCGGGATCAGCCGCTCGACCCTGTCCCGCGCCGAGCGCGCGGAGATCAGCCCCACCGCGGCCCTGCTCAACCGGCTCTGCGTGGTCTACGAGCGGACCATGTCGCAGCTCCTGAGCGAGGTCGAGGCCGAGCCCGCGCAGCTGGTGCGCGCCGTCGACCAGGCGGTCTGGGCGGACGACGACACGGGCTTCATGCGCTGGTCGGTCTCGCCGCCGAGCGCGGGGATGCGCGGCGAACTGGTCGAGGGCCGCCTGCAGCCGGGCGCCGACATCGCGTACGACCGACCGCCCGTGCCCGGTCTGGAGCAGCACATCTGGGTGCTCGAAGGCAGTCTGGAGGTCACGGTCCACGGGGAGACGCACACCCTGCGCACCGGGGACTGTCTGCGCTACCGGCTGTGGGGTGCCTCGCGGTTCCGCTGCCCGGGGGAGACGGCCGTGCGGTACGCGCTGGCCGTGGTGACGCCGTGACCGGCCCCTCGACCGTCACCCGCCTCACCGCCGACCAACTCCTCTCCTGCGCCGATGACTTGGCCGACCTGCTCGTCGAGACCGTGCGCGGCGGTGCCTCGCTGGGCTTCCTCGCGGGTCTGGACCGGACCGCCGCGGCCGCCTGGTGGCGCGGGCTCGCCCCCGAGGTCGCCGGGGGACGGCTCGCCGTCTGGGCCGCCCGCGACACCGAGCGCGTCACCGGCACCGTCGGCGTCGCCTTCGTGGACAAGCCCAACGGCCGCCACCGCGCCGAGATCATCAAGCTGATGGTGCACCCGGGCGCGCGCGGACAGGGCCTCGCCCGCGCGCTCCTGACCGCCGCCGAGGAGGCGGCGGTGGATACGGGCGTGACCCTGCTCGTCCTGGACACCGAGACCCACAGTCCCGCCGAGACCCTCTACGGGAAGGCGGGCTGGACCCGGGCCGGGACCATCCCCGACTACGCGACGGACCCGGCGGGCGGCCTGCACGCGACGACCCTCTTCTACAAGAAGCTCGGCACGCGGGCCGGCGCCGGGCACGCTGGAGCCGGTGCTCAGTAACGCAGCGCCGACAGATACGCGTAACTGTTGCGCGCCGTGGCGAACGGGTCGGCCGGGGTGTCGTGCTCGACCAGCCACTGCCGGACGCCGCCCACGCGCGCGTGGGCGAACATCGCGGCGAAGTCGAGCGTCCCTGAGCCGACGTCGGCGAAGCCGCCGTCCGCCGCCATGTCCTTCACGTGCAGGGCGGGGAAGCGGCGCGGATGGCGGCGGAAGTACGTCGCGGGATCGGCGCCGCCCTTCACCGCCCAGTAGACGTCCAGTTCGAAGCCGACGAGGGCGGGGTCGGTCTCGGTGACGAGGACGTCGTACAGGTTCACGCCGTCGACGACCACGTGGTCCGTGCCGTGGTTGTGGAACAGCACGGGCCCGAGGCCCGCCTTGCGCGAGGCGAGTCCGATCCTGTTGAACTGCCGTGCCGCCTCGCGGAACCCGTCCGGCGTGTGCAGCGCGGCGGGCAGGCTCGGCACCACGGGCCACCAGGCGCCCAGGGTGCGCAGATCGTCCAGTGCCCCCGGCAGCCCGCTGCCGGTGAGCGTGGGGTACGCGACGTGTTCGAGCACTGCCCGCAGGCCCGTCGCGTCGAGCATCCGACGGATGTCCGGTGCGCCGTACCCGTGCCGGCCGCTGACGCCCACGGTCGCGTACCCGATCTCGGCGAGCCGCTCCAGGGTGCCCGCGAAGTCCCGGGCGAGGACGTCGCGCATCGTGTAGAGGTGCATCCCGATGCCGCCGCGCGGAATGCGCCGCCGGTGTCCGTGCTCCGCCGCCCGCGCGGGCGAGGCCGCGGTGACGGCCCCGGCGAGCCCGAGGGACGTGCCTACGGAGACACCGGCGGTCTTACGGAGAAAGGCGCGTCTGGTGTCGCCCCGGGAGGACGGGTGCGGCGATCCGTGCGTGGTGCCGTTCATGGTGGCCCTCACTTCGCCGTGATCCGGACCGCGCCGGTCGTCGTGTCGCCCTTGTCGTCGGTCACCGTCAGACGCGCGGTGTACGTCCCCGCGCGCGCGTACGCGTGGTCGGCGGTCGGGCCCTGCGTACCTGACGGCTTCGTGTTGTCGCCGAAGTCCCAGTGGTAGGAGGCGGCGGTGCGGCCCGCGGGCAGCTTCACCTTGCTCGTCAGCTTCACCGCGAGGGGCGGCGCCCCGCTGTCGGGGGTGGCGGTCACGGAGACCTTCGCGCCGGTGCGCTTCTCGACGCCGGGGCCGTTGAAGTGCAGCCAGTCGACGGTGAGCAGGTCGGGTCCGTCGGCCGTCCACCGGGGGTTGGTGAAGACCGCGTACAAGTTCGTCGTGCCGTCGTGGTCGGCGAGTTGTGCGGTCGGTGAGATGAAGTTGCCGTAGCCGCCGGTGTTCGGCACGGTCACCCTGCCGAGCAGCTCGCCCGTCGGGGACCCGGCGCGGAACTCGATGTCGCCGCCGAGCCCGCCCGACGCCGCCCCGACCGTCACGGAGTCGACTCCCTTGAGGTGCACGGGGTCGAAGGAGACCCAGTCGCCGTCCTCGATCTCGATGAGCCGCTTGCCGCCCGACGCGTCGGCCCGGTCACCGGTGTCGGCCCCGCCGTGCGCGCCGCCGGTGGCGGTGCGGTGCTCGGCCTCGCGGAACGACGTCCGCAGCGTCAGCGAGGCGGACCCGGTCAGCGCGGGCACGCCGCTCGCACCCTTGTCCTCGTACTGGGCGGTGATGCCGTAGTACAGGTTCTGTCCCGGACCGTGGCTGTCCCCGGCGTCCGTCACGATCTCGCCCGCGCAGCCGGTGTAGTTGTCCAGCGGATGCAGATGGCTGTCGTGCCCCAGCTGGGACTGGACGACGACCCTGCCGCAGTCGATCGGCCCGTCCTCCCGGTCCGTCACCTTGACCTTGAACGGGATGGTGTCACCGAAGCTGAACGTCCCGCCGTTCGGCGGCTGTTGGATGGTCACCACGGGCCGGGTGTTGCCGACCGTGATGTCCCGTACGGCGAGCCCGCTGAGGTCACCCGGTCCCGTGACCTTCAGCCGGGCGCTGAACTGGCCCTTCTTCGTGTACTTATGGGTCGGGTTCGCCTCGGTCGAGTCGGTCGTGCCGTCGCCGTCGAAGTCCCACGCGTACGTCACGGGCTTGCCGCCCGGGAGCCCCGAGCCCTCGCTGGAGAACTTCACGGTCAGCGGGGTGCGCCCGTTGTCAGGGGTCGCCGTGATCCGCGCGTCGGGCAGCCGCCCGTCCGCCACGTAGTCGATGCGGTAGATGCCCGCGCCCTCGTTGCTGCCGCCGCGGCCCGTGCCGCTGCCGAGGCCGAAGTCGATGACGTACAGCGCGCCGTCGGGCCCGAAATCGGCGTCGAAAGGCTGATTCCACTTCATGTCGGAGAAGACGGAATTGATGGACTGGAGATCGCCCGCCTTCGCCGGTTCGAAGCGCGGATCGGTGAACGTCTGGTCCTTCTGCTGTATCGAGAAGGTCTTGAACCACTGCCGGGTCAGCTCGTAGTTGAACCACTTCCCCTCGAAGTACTCGGGGAACTTGGTCTTGTACGCGTTGTCGGCGTCGTAGTCGTAGACGGGACCGCTCATCGGCCCGCCGCCGCCCGCGCCGAGTTCCGGGAACTCCGCCGACTCCGAGTACGCGTACCAGACGTTCGCCGGCTTCGCGGGCGGGAGATCCCGCAGGCCCGTGTTGTTCGGCGAGTCGTTGACGAGCTTCGCGCAGTCGAATTTCTCCTTCGACGTCTTGGTGGCGAAGTCGTAGTCGTTGAAGGGGGTGTTGTTCCCGACGCAGTAGGGCCAGCCGTAGTTGCCCGCCTGGGTGATCCGGTCGAACTCCACCGTCCCCTCGGGGCCCCGGTCCGCGACGGCCTTCCTGGCGTCGGGCCCGTAGTCGGCGACCAGGAGCGCGCCGCTCAGCGGATCCGTGGTGATCCGGAAGGGATTGCGCAGGCCCATCGCGTAGACCTCGGAGCGCGTCTTCTCCGTACCCGCGGGAAAGAGGTTCCCCTCGGGCACGGCATACGTCCCGTCGTCCTTGGGCGTGATCCGCAGGACCTTGCCGCGCAGGTCGTTCGTATTGCCCGCGGTGCCCTGCGCATCCCAGGCGCGACGCCCCTCGCGCTCGTCCACGGGGGAGAATCCGTCGGAGGCGAACGGGTCGGTGTTGTCGCCCGTCGCGACGTACAGATCACCCTTCTTGTCGAAGGCGATCGAGCCCGCCATGTGCGAATTCGCCCGGCCCTCGCCGCGCCACGTCGGAATCGTCAACAGGCGCTTCTCCGACGCCGGATCGATCTTTCCGCCCGCCTCGGTGAAGCGCGACAGATTGATGCGCTTCTCCGTCTTGTCCGAATGCAGCAGATACAGCCAGTGGTTGTCCTTGAACCGCGGATCGAGCGCGAGTCCGAGCAGTCCGTCCGACTGGCTCGTCATCTCCGGCGTGTACGCGAGGTCGAGCGCGGTGGAGACCTTCAGCGTCTCCTGGTCGATGATCTTGAGCTTTCCGGTGCGCTGGATGAAGAAGACCCTGCGGTCGGGCGCCACGGCCAGCTCGAACGGGTCGGCGAGGTCCTCGGTGGCGAGGGGCGTGCGCTGGAAGCTGCCCGTCTTCGTCGCGGTGCAGTCGCCCGGCTTGTCGCCCGCCGCCCACTGGATGCCGCCGAGGACGTGCCGCAGGAAACCCGCCTCCTGGAAGGCCGACTTGGCGTGTCCGCCCGCCGTGTACCAGGAGCGGCCGCCGTCGTAGTTCTGGCACCAGGACCACGGCTGGTCGACGCCCTCGTCGAGGCCCGAGACGCCGTCGCGCACCTTGACCTGGGCGAGGGTGTGCACCTTCCCCGTGGGGTTGGTGCGCCAGTTGTACCACTCCTCCGTGCGCTCCCAGAGCTCGGGCAGCCCCTTGGTGGAGGGGTGCGCCTGGTCGAGCACCTTGACCCGGCCCGTCTGTACGGCGGGGTGCTTGTCGAAGATCGCGCCGACCAGGCCCTCGTACCAGTCCCAGTCGCGCTCGCTCGCCGACGCCGCGTGCAGGCCGACCCAGCCGCCGCCCGCCCGCACGTACTTCTGGAAGGCCGCGCGCTGGGCCGCGTCGAGCAGATCGCCCTTCTCCGGCGTGGAGTTGGTGTTGTTGAAGACGATCGCCTGGAAGCGGGCGAGGTTGGCGTCGGTGAAGGCCGACGCGTCGTCGGTGGCCTCCACCTCGAACCCGTTCTCGCTGCCGAGCTTCTCGATCGCCTCGACGCCCGCGGGGATCGAGTCGTGGCGATAGTTCGTGACCTTGGAGAACACCAGGACACGGAAGGCCGCCGCGGCCTCGGCACGGGGCGGCGCCCCGATGCCGAGACCCACGACGAGGGCGAGCAGGGCGATGAGGACGAGCAGGGGTCTTGGCGCACGCTGCGGTGCCGTGGAACTCATGGCGCTCCCTGGGCTTGGCGGGTGGACGGCTGCCGGTCGCCGGGTGTGCGGTGAGTTGCGTCCGCGCTTGAGCGGAGGTACGGCTTCGGGGGCCGCCCCTCCCTAGAAAGCGCTTTCGTCGCGCGAGGCTCAGCGTAGGTTCCGGTTCCACGGAGGGTCAATGGGTCGGAAGGGGCTTGGGCGGGGCGGGAGTTGGGGGAGGTCGGTGTCTGGAGCGGTACGTCGGTAGTGGGTCATCCGTACACGGGGATGACCATGCACGCGCGCGTGGATGCCGGGCTGGACCCGGACCCGGGCCGCGCGCCCGGCGTGAGGTGGGGATGGGGCGCATGAGGTTTCGTACGTGGGGGAGGCTCGGGCGGAGGAAGACAGCCGCACTCTCAGGGAGCCCGCTCCGATGCCCGACCGAGACGACGCCCACGGTCCGACCAGTACGCCCACCGCGACCTTCAGCGCGGGGCTGCTCAACGCGGCGGACGGCGTGCCCGTGGCCACGTACACCTGGCTGCCGGCCGACGGCAGGCCCCGCGCCTATGTGCAGATCGCGCACGGCGCCGCCGAACACGCCCTGCGCTACGACCGGTTCGCCCGCCACCTGGCCGCGCACGGCTACGGAGTGGTCGCCTCCGACCACCGGGGGCACGGCGCCACCGCGCAGGCCACGGGCGGCTACGGCGTGACGACGCCAGGCGCGTCCGTCGCCACGGACATCGCGTGCGCCCCGGGCATCGACAGCTGGCGGGCGATCGTCGACGACCTGAAGGACATCGGTGACCAGGTGCGCACCCTGCACCCCGGGCTGCCGTTCTTCCTCCTGGGACACAGCCTCGGCTCGATGCTCGCGCGGGACTACGCGCAGGAGTACGCCGACGGGCTCGCGGGCCTGATCCTCTCGGGCACGTTCCGTTCGCTGCCCGGCGCCGAGCCGGAGGAGTCCCTCGCCCGTCTCGAACGGGAGATCGACGAGGGCGGCCGCGCGGCACGCTCCTCCTTCGTGCCCGACCTCTTCGCCTCCTTCAACGACCCGTACCCGCACCGCACCGGCTTCGAGTGGCTCTCGCGCGACGAGGCCGAGGTCGACCTGTACGCCGCCGACGAGCGCTGCGGATTCCCGTTCTCCGCGGGGCTCTCGCTGGACTGGGTACGTGGCGTCCGCAAGATCAACGATCCGCGCAACCTCGCGCGCGTGCCCGCCGACCTGCCCGTGCACATCGCGGTCGGCGAGCAGGACCCCTGCAACCAGGGCATGACGCTGGTCCACGAACTCCTGGAGGACTTCCGGTACGTGGGCGTCGAGGACCTCACCTGGAAGGGCTACCCGGACGCCCGCCACGAGATCCTCAACGAGACCAACAGGGACGAGGTCCAGAAGGACCTCACGGACTGGCTGGACGAGCGGGTGCTGTGAAGCGGAGGAGGTGAGGGCGGCGGGCCGTGGCGCACGTCGTCGGCGGGTGACTGTCAGTGGCGTTGGCTACGGTTCATGGCATGTCGAAGTCCAGATCCCGTGCCCGCGTCGTCACCTCCGACGACGTGCGCCGCATCGCCCTCGCCCTGCCGGACACGGTGGAGAAGATCGCGTGGAGCATGCCCACGTTCCGCGTGGCCGGAAAGATGTTCGTGACGGTGCCCGACGACGAGACGTCCTTCGCCGTCCGCTGTCCGAAGGTGGAGCGTGACGAACTGGTCCTCGCCGAGCCCGGCAAGTTCTGGGTCGCCGACCACGAGGCGGGCTCCGCCTGGGTCCGCGTGCGCCTCGCCGCCCTGGACGAGGAGGAGCTGACCGACATCCTCGCGGACTCCTGGCGCCAGGCGGCCCCGCCCCGACTCCTCGAAGCGCACCCGGAGTTGGGGGTGGCGGCCACGGGCTGAAAGAAAGAGAGCGCTGTCTGTCCGCCGTGGCATGATCCCCTCGCAGTGCCTTCGGGGAGGGGATCGGGATGGGGACGCGGACGGGCAAGCCGACGGGGGAGCGGAGTCGTGCGGCGCGGAGTCGTACGGCGCGGCACGGCCTCTGGTCGCGGGACTTCGGGCTGTTCTTCGCGGCCCGCGCCGTGGCCAAGCTGGGCGACACCATGCTGCCCGTCGCCCTCGCCGCCGGCCTGCTCGACCATGGGTACGGCGCGGGGGCCGTGGGCCTCGCGATGGCCGCGACCACCGTCTGCTTCGCGGGCCTGGTCATCTTCGGCGGGGTCTTCGCCGACCGGTTCAGCACGCGCCTCCTGATGATCGGTGCCGATGCCGTGCGGCTCGGCACCCAGGCGCTCGCGGCGGTGTTCTTCTTCACCGGGCACGTCGTCCTGTGGCAGATCTGCGTGATCGGCGCGGTCAACGGCGCGGCCGCGGCGCTCTTCCAGCCGGGCGTCGCGAGCACGGTCCCGCGGCTCGCCGCCGACGTCCAGCGGGCCAACGGCGCGATCCGGGTCGCCGAGTCGACGGCGTCCCTCGCGGGCCCCGCCGTCGCCGGTGTCCTGGTCGGACTCGCCTCGCCGGGCGCGGTCTTCGCCGCGCACGCGGCGACGTACGGACTGAGCGCCCTGTGCCTCGTCCTGCTCCGGCTGCCGCCCGCGCTCGCCGGGTCGCTCCCGCAGAGCGAGGGCTTCCGGGCCGATCTGGTCCAGGGCTGGCGTGAGTTCAGGGCCCGCACCTGGCTGTGGGGCGTGATCGCCATCTTCGGCGTACTGATGATCACGACCACCGGACCCACCGTCCCGCTGGTGGCCACCCTCGTCGTCCAGGAGCACGGTTCGGGTGCGTACGGCCTGGTCAACTCGGCACTCGGCGCGGGCACCGTCGTCGGCGGCCTGATCGCCCTGCGGCTGCGCCCGCGCCGGATGCTGCGCGCCGGGTCCCTCGCGCTCTTCGGCTACTGCGCGTTCCCGACGGCGGTCGGCGCCCAGCTCGGCGTCCCGCTGATGGCGCTCGGCGCGGCCGTCGCGGGCGCCGGGATCTCCTTCTGGGGCGTGATGTGGGCGACGAGCGTGCAGACCCAGGTCCGCCCGGACGTACTCAACCGCATCCACGCGTACGACGTGGCGGGCTCACTCGCGATGCTCCCGGTCGGCCAGGCACTCGCGGGTCCCGCCGCGAGTGCCTTCGGTGCCGAGCGGGTGCTGATCACGGGTGGCGTGATGGCGGCCGTGGTGTGCCTCGCGCTGCTCTCGGTCCCCGCGATCCGCGGCCTGGTGCGCGTCGAGCCGTCGTACGGGTCGCACGGCGGGACGGCGGCCGGGTCGGGAACGGCAGGACCGATAGAGACGGCGCAGACGGTGGGGCCGGTGGAAGCGGCGGGTCCGCCTACGCCACCCCGACGGGCGTCCGCTCGCCCAGAAAGCCGGTGATCCGCTCGCGCAGTGATCCCGCGTCGAGCCCGTGCGCGGCCACGTGCTCGTCCACGGTCCCGTAGCGGCGCAGCTCACGGCGGCCGACGCCCAGGCCGAGCACCCGGTGCGGCAGATGCGCGAGCGCGTCGTTCACGGCGCCCGTCGAGGTGCCCGCGAGGTACGGCTCCACGACCACGACGTCGGCGGACGGCCCGCCCCCGACGGCCCGGCGCAGCGCCTCCTCGTCGAAGGGCCGCACGGTCGTCGCGTAGAGCACGCCCACGTCGAGCCCCTCGGTCGCGGCGAGGACCTGGTCGAGCATCGGCCCGACCGCGACGACCACGCCGGAGCGGCCCTCGCGCACGGTCAGGAAGCGCGCGCCGTCGACCGGCAGCGCCCGCTCGTTCGACTGCACCGACAGACGCACGTACACCTTGTCGTCGCCCGCGGCGACGGCGTGCCGCAGCAGTTCCTCGGCCTCGTCCGGGTGGCCGGGGACGTGCACGGTCCAGCCGTCGAGGGTGTCGAGCAGGGCCACGTCGCCCGGCGACATGTGGGTGAAGCCGCCCGCGGGCCAGTCGAACGAGGCGGCGGCGCTGACCAGGACGCCGCCCACCCCCTGGTGCCCGAAGTCGAGCTTGAGCTGCTCGAAGGGCCGCTCCACCAGGAAGCTGGCGAAGGTGTGCACGACGGGCCGCAGCCCGGCGAGCGCGAGCCCGGCACCGGCCCCCACCAGGAGCTGTTCCCTGATGCCCACGTTGATCACCCGGTCCGGGTGGGCGCGCATCGCCTCCGTGAAGCCGTCCTTGCCGATCTCGGCGAGGACGACGGCGACGCGGGGATCCTCGTCGAGCAGCCGGGTCAGCACGGGGGCGAAGCGGTCACGCATGGTGTCCATGGCAGAAAGGTCCTTCCGGGAAGTGTTGTGGGTGCTCACGCGGACTTGGGCTCGCCGGCGTACTCCTTGGGCTCGACGCGCGCGACCACCACGCGCGGCCGTCCCGGATGCGGCGCGGTGAAGGCCGCGTGGAGCGCCTCGTGGTCGCGTCCGTCGACGGTCTCCGCGGACCAGCCGGCGGCCTCGTACCGGGCGGCGATCCCGCCGGGCCGCGTGTAGCTGGCGGAGGCGTTGTCGATGACGAGGACGTGCAGCTGTTCGAGCCCGGCGGGCCCGGCGTAGGCGACGGCCTCGTGGTTGCTGCCCTCGTCCATCTCGGCGTCCCCGACAAGCACCCACACCCGGGCCTCGGAGTACCCCCGCGCCTTGAGCCCGAGCACGGTCCCCACGGCGAGCGGCAGCCCGTGCCCGAGCGACCCGCTGCCGATCTCGACGCCCGGCACGAGCACCCGGTCCGGATGGTGCCCGAGCGGCGAGTCGTACGCCCCGAAGCCCTCCAGCCACTCCACCGGCAGGAACCCCTTGGCCGCGAGCACCGCGTAGTACGCCATGGGCCCGTGCCCCTTGGAGAGCAGGAACCGGTCGCGCCCCGGGTCGTCCATGCGCTCCGGTGTGACGTCGAGCACCCGGTCGTAGAGCACCCAGAGCGCGTCGAGCGTGGAGGTGGCCGCGGGCCCGTGCTTCTCCGCCCCGGTCATCAGCCCCATGAGCCGGGGCAGGTCTGCGTGGTCGTATGCGCGTTCCGTGGTCGTCGTCATGCCGAGAAGCGTGCAACTTAAACCGCACTTGAGGTCAACGGGGACCCGGCCGGGGAAAGGGGTGAGCGATCACGGGCCGGAGTGCGGTATTGTTTCGGTGCGCGTTCGGCCAGGGGAAACCCCAGGTCACACGGGCACCGGGACGTGGCGCAGCTTGGTAGCGCACTTGACTGGGGGTCAAGGGGTCGCAGGTTCAAATCCTGTCGTCCCGACCAGCGTTTCACGCAGGTCGGAAGCCGTTCTCTTCATACGAAGAGGGCGGCTTTTCGCATGTCCGGGTCTCTGGCGGGCATGGCGCCGTGGGTCAAGGTGCCGGTGGGTATGCGCCGACCACCGGGGCCGGGGCCCCGGTGGCCGTGCGGGTCAGCGCAGCCCCGCGAAGAGGTCGTTCTCGGGAACGGCGGCGCCGGTGGTGTCCTTGACGCGTACGAAGGTCTCCATGCCCATCAGCTCGCCGAACCGCTCCTTGCCCATCTTGAGGAAGAAGATGTTCTCGCCCTGGCTGGCGTGCGCGGCAAGGGAGTCGAACTTCTGACCGCTGAACGCCGTGGTGTCCACCCACGTGCTGATCTCGTCGTCGGGGAGGCCGATCTCGGCCAGCGCGGCGGTCTCGGCGGGGTCCGGCTCCGGCATGTCCTCGCCGAACTCGCGCATGGTCTCGCCGAACCGCTGCATCGTCGAGCGGGGCATCGTCGTCCAGTACACCTTCGGCGTGAGCTCGGTCAGCTCCAGCGCCGCCATCGTGATGCGGTTCGCCTGGATGTGGTCGGGGTGGCCGTAGAAGCCGTTCTCGTCATAGGTGACGACCACGTCGGGCCGGTAGTGCCGCATCAGCTCCGCGAGCCGGGCGGCGCCTTCCGCCACGGGGGTGCCCCAGAAGGATCCGGGGGCGTCGTTGGCCGCCCAGCCGACCATCCCGGAGTCGGCGTAGTCCAGCATCTCCAGATCGCTGATCTTCAGGACCTCGCAGCTCGCCTCGAGTTCCTGACGGCGCATCGCGGCGACGGCCGCGGAGTCGTGCCCGGCATCGCCCGGCTTGATGCCCCCGGGTCCGTCACCGCAACCGCCGTCGGTACAGGTCACGAGAACGGTCCGGATGCCCTCCGCCGCATAGCGCGCGAGGACCCCTCCGGTACTCGTGGCCTCGTCGTCGGGGTGAGCGTGTACCGCCATGAGCGTCAGGGGCCGGTCAGTCATGGAACTGTCCTTCTGTAGGCATGGATCTGTAGACGTGGATCTAGGCATGGATCTGTAGACAAGCATCGTGATGTGGATGCGCGGTGGGAGTGCCGCGACCCTGGGGGTGCAACCGTGGCGACCTGACCGGATGTTCCCGGCGTGGCCGATCGGGAAGCCGACGGCCGATGCCCCGAGGATCGCTCTGCGTGCAGGTCCGGCCAAGGCTCTCGCCGCGCGGGATCAAATCAGGACATAACACCCGCCTCGCGATAGATTTCCCCTCTCGGTGGTCTCCCGATCGAGCAGGACGCGGGCAGCGGGCCCCGTGCGCCGACGAGGAGCGACATGAGCCACGTGGACACCAAGGGCGGCGCCACCGAGGCGCGGGGATCGGCCGTCAAGTTGTCCATGCTGACGCTGACCATGATGGTCGTCGGCTCGATGGTCGGGGCCGGGGTCTTCTCGCTGCCGCGGCGCTTCGCCGAGGAGACCGGGGTCGCCGGGGCGCTGATCGCCTGGGCGATCGCCGGTACCGGCATGCTGATGCTCGCGTTCGTCTTCCAGACGCTCGCCGTGCGGCGGCCCGATCTGGACGCCGGTGTGTACGCGTACGCGAAGGCCGGGTTCGGGGAGTACCTCGGGTTCTTCTCGGCATTCGGCTACTGGGCCAGCGCGTGCGTCGGCAACGTGACGTACTGGGTGCTGATCATGTCCACGGTCGGCGCGATCTGGCCGAGCCTCGGCGACGGTGACACCGTGCTCGCCGTCGTCCTCTCCTCCGTCGGACTGTGGGCGTTCTTCCTGCTCATCCGCAGGGGCGTCAAGGAGGCCGCGGCGATCAACAGGATCGTGACCGTGGCCAAGGTCGTGCCGATCCTCTTCTTCGTCGTGCTCGCGCTCTTCTACTTCAAGGCGGACGTCTTCGCGGACAACTTCGGCGGCGCGGACTACGCGGGCTCCCTGTTCAACCAGGTGCGCGGCACGATGCTGGCGACCGTCTTCGTCTTCCTCGGCGTCGAGGGCGCCAGCGTGTACTCGCGCCACGCCAAGCGCCGCAAGGACGTGGGCCGGGCGACCATCCTCGGCTTCCTCAGCGTCTTCGCCGTCTTCGCCTCCGTCACCATCGTGTCGTACGGCATCATGCCGATGAGCGAGATCGCCGAGCTCAGGCAGCCGTCCATGGCCGGGGTCCTGGAGTCCGCGGTCGGCACCTGGGGCAAGGTGTTCATCAGCCTGGGACTGATCGTCTCGGTGCTCGGCGCCTATCTGGCCTGGACGCTGATGTCCGCGGAGGTCCTCTTCGTGGCCGCGAAGGACGACGACATGCCGCGCTTCCTCGGCCGCTCCACCGCGGCCGACGTGCCGGTGCCCGCGCTCCTGATGACCACCTGCCTGACCCAGGTCGTGCTCGTCGTCACGATGTTCTCCGACGACGCGTTCAACTTCGCGCTCGACCTGACCAGTTCGCTGTCGCTCATCCCCTATCTGCTCGCTGCCGGGTTCGCCGTCAAGATCGCCCTGCGCGCGGACAGCAGGACCGAGGGCGGCAGGGCCACCCGCGGCGAACTCGTCGTGGGGGCGCTCGCGGTGCTCTACACCGCGTTCCTCCTGTACGCGGCCGGACTCAAGTTCGTCCTCGTCTCCTTCGTCCTCTACGCACCGGCCACGATCCTGTTCGTGATGGCCCGGCGCGAGCAGGGCAGACGCCTCTTCTCGCCCCGTGAACTCGTCATCCTCGCCGTCTCGGTCATCGGCGCCGTGGTGGGTGTGATCGCCCTCGCGGCCGGCTGGATCAGCCTGTGACGGGCGGCCGGGACCGGCCCCGTCCCGCCTCCGACGCCGTACCCGTCGCAACCCCGGAAAGGCACACCGTGACCAGCCCCGACACCACCACCGCTCCGACGTTCGGCGTCCACTCCGAGGTCGGCAGGCTGCGCAAGGTCCTGGTCTGCGCGCCCGGACTCGCCCACCGCAGGCTCACCCCCACCAACGCCGACGATCTGCTCTTCGACGACGTGATGTGGGTGGAGAACGCCCAGCGCGACCACGCCGACTTCGTCAACAAGCTGCGGCAGCGGGACGTCGACGTCGTCGAACTGCACGAACTGCTCGCGCAGACCGTGGCCGTGCCCGGCGCCAGGGACTGGCTGCTGGAACGGAAGATCACCGCGAACGAGGTCGGCGTCGGCCTCATCGACGGCACCCGCGCCTTCCTGGAGACCCTGGAACCCGCCAAGCTCGCCGAGTACCTCATCGGCGGCCTCGCCACCGCGGACCTGCCCGACGAGTTCCGCTCCGACTACGTCGCCCTCGTGCGCGAGTCCACCGGCGTACGCGAATATCTGATGCCTCCGCTGCCGAACACCCTCTACACGCGCGACACGACGTGCTGGCTGTACGGCGGCGTGACGCTCAACCCGCTGTACTGGCCCGCCCGGCACGACGAGACGCTCCTGATGAAGGCCGTCTACCGGTTCCATCCCGACTTCACCGGCGCCACCGTGTGGTGGGGCGACCCCGAACGGGACTGGGGGCAGGCCACGTTCGAGGGCGGCGACATCATGCCGGTCGGCAACGGCGTCGTCCTGATGGGCATGAGCGAACGCACCTCGCGGCAGGCCATCACACAGGTCGCCTCCGCGCTGTTCCAGAACGGGGCCGCCGAGCAGGTCGTCGTCGCGGGCATGCCCAAGCTGCGTTCGGCGATGCACCTCGACACGGTGTTCACCTTCGCCGACCGCGACATCGTCACGCTCTACCCGAAGATCATGGACGCGGTGCGCACGTTCACGCTGCGCCCCGGCGACACGGCCGCCGGGCTGCACATCACCGACGAGGGGTCGCGGCCCTTCGTCGACGTCGTCGCCAAGTCCCTCGGCCTGTCCGGACTGCGGGTGATCGAGACGGGCGGCGACGAGTACGCCTCCGAGCGCCAGCAGTGGGACAGCGGCAACAACGCCGTGGCCCTGGAGCCGGGCGTCGTCTTCACGTACGACAGGAACACCCAGACCAACACGCTGCTGCGCAAGGCCGGGGTGGAGGTCATCACGATCGTCGGCGCGGAGCTCGGCCGGGGGCGCGGAGGCGGGCACTGCATGACGTGTCCGTTGATCAGGGAGCCAGTCGGGTTCTGACCGTACGCGCAGGCCAAGGGCCGTACCGGAGTGATCCGATACGGCCCTTTCCGTTTTCCTGCCTACTTCACCGTGCATTCGACGAGGCCGAGCGCCGTACTCGTGCACTTGGCGATCTCGTCGTCCTGGATCTTGGTGTACACGTACATGCTCACCCAGGTCCAGCTTCCGTTGCCCCAGCGGACCTTGTACTCGTTCTGGCCGCCGCGCGGACGCAGCGAATCGGCGTCGAACCAGGTGCCCGTCTGGGTGTGCGGAGCGATGTTCTCGATGGTGCAGTTGAAGGTCTTGTTGGAGATCTTCGAGCCCCCGTCCTTGTTCCACACCTTGCACTTGGAGGAGCCGCCGCCGAGGTCGCCCGCGTCGAAGTAGTAGGGCGTCCTGTTGTCGATGGTGCCGAAGACACCCGCCGACGCCGTGCCCGAGCCGACCAGCGTCAGCGCTCCAGCCGCCGCGAGAAGCCCGGCCCCCCTGAATACGTGCTGCATGATTCCCCCTTGGTCGTCCTGCCCATGGATGCCGACCGCCTTTCCCGGCGGCGCTGGGCAACAGTGGCAGCGCCGTCACTCCCGTGGATAGCGCTCCCGCGTCCCAGCAGCGCCTGGGACACCGGCCCTCGTGTGAGCTGCGGGGATGCGCAATGTTGGGACGGGCGCGGGAGGCCGTCAGGGAGCGCCGACGGGCCGGGCCCGTGGATTCCGAGTGACTCAGTACCGAAGGACCGCGGCGATCCGCCCCCGGTCCGCGAGTGTTCCCTCCGCGAGGAAGCGGACCTTGGCCCCACCATCCAGGGCGCGTTCGACGATCTCGTCCACGATGTCGTCGCGTGCGTCGAGGTCGCCGCTCTCCGCGGGGACGAGGTGGCCTCCGTGGTCGCGTACGGTCGCGCGGTAGGTGTCCTCCACGGCCAGCAGGCCGACGCGGTCGGTCATCGCGTTCTGCCAGACCTCGTCGAGTCCCGCCGCGTACTGCTTGCGGCCCTGGGCGCCGTCCAACTCCTTGAGGGCCGCGTCCTGTTCGGACTTGGCGCGGTCGGCGAGAGCGGGCAGGACCGCCTCGTGGACCGCGGTCGCCGGACCTTGCGCCAGGCCGCCGTGCCGGATCGGGGAGGCCCCGTCGGCCGCCGTGCCGACGTCGTCGAGCAGGGACAGCGCCGCGGCCTCGCCCGCCACGAACAGCGGCCGGGGCTCGGCGCCGAGCACGGCCGCGAGCGCCTGGTCGGCCTCGCGCAGGAACGCGCGGGTCTGCTCGTCGCGGAAGGTGCTCGGCAGGTCGCCGATCCGCTCCTTGCGCTGGGCGTCGGGGTCCTCCAGGCTGCGCGTCAGCGGGAAGCCGTCCGCCCGGTGCTCGGTGACGCGCTCGGGCGTGCCGCTCCAGAGGGTGACGCGGTCCGCGGAGACGGCGAGTACCCAGTAGGGGCGCTCGGCGGCCTGGGCCGCCACGAGGTTGCGGGTCAGGAAGGTGTCGGCGAGCACGACCCGGGCGGGCACGGAGCGGGCCAGGGACCACACCTGGTGCTCGCCGGGTGCCGCGAGGACGACGAGTCCGTCCTCGGCGTGCACCAGGTCCACCTCCTCAAGGGCCTTGTCCAGCTGTCCCGAGACGTCGGCCGCGTGCTCGGCGGTGACGGCGGGGTCAGCACGCAGCCGCTCCTTGGCCTCGGCGACCAGATTGCGCAGGCGGACCGGATCCTGTGCGTTGTCCGGTTCCCTGCGGTGCGTCGGCAGTACCACCGTGACGGCGGGATAGGGGCGCGGCTGCCGCAGTCCGGCCAGCGTGGCGGAGGTCAGTGAGCGGTGCATGAGGGCCCTTCCGGGACGGGGTGTCCTGCACGGCCTTATGTGGCTTTGGTGACTCCATGAACGATATGCGGCAATCGGAGTCAGGGCACGTCGTCAGGCCGCGAGGCCCAGGACCAGCGCGCCGACGACCGGGGCGACGTAGACCAGCGGGAAGGGGATGTGGGTGTACCAGCGGGCGCGGATCACGGTGATCACCGCGCCGGCGAAGTACAGCACCAGCCCGATCCCCGCGGCGACGCCGATCGCGGGCACGAGGAACCCGACGAGCAGGCCCGCGGCCCCGGCCGCCTTGGCCGCGCCGAGCCAGGGCAGCCACGAGTCCGGGACGCCGTAGTCGTGGATGGGCTTGACGACCCAGGCGGCGCGCAGGAACGCGGACCCGGCGGAGAAGGCGGTCATGGCGGCGGCGACGAGCGTGACGACGACGTAGGCGGTGGACATCAGGGTGGCTCCTCAGCTGGCGGGTGCCGGTGCGGGGGCCGCTCCGGCGGGGAGTCTCGCTCCCTCATCCCCCTGACCCGCGGGGGAGCGGGAATGTGACAGCCCACCGGAAAAAGATTTCTCCGCCGGGTCCGCCGGCCCCGGACGAGGTCTCGCCGGCCCCGGATGAGGTCCGCTAGCCCCGGATCAGGTCCTCGACGCACCGGAGCACCAGCGTCTCCTCGTCCACATGGATCCAGTTGTGCTCCGCGTCGGGCAGGGCGCGATGGACGCCCCGGGGGACCGAGGCCGCGAGGTCGGCGTGGACGGCGAGCTTCGCGTCGTTCATCGCCTGCGCGAGACCGTCGGGCAGGAGGTGCGCGTGCGCGGGATCCTGAGCGAGCGCGGTCAGTACGGTCAGGGGTACGTCGGGGAGTCCGCCGCCCGCGCGCAGTTCGGGGTAGAGGACGGACTCGACGTTCGCCATCTCGGTGAGGCCGGTGCGCCAGGTCCGCAGGTGCTGCTCGACCAGCGGCCCGCGTACCTCGGCGGGCCAGCCGGCGAGCTTGCGCGCGTACTGGGTGCGGTAGGTCTCCATGACCTCCTCGCCCGGGTCCGGCAGCGCGCCGGCGTCCGCCGGTCCGGCCGCGTCGGACAGGATCTGCGGCGGCATCCGGTGCGCGTAGTCCTCGTGGTTCGGGTCGAGGAGGAGGAGCGCCGCCACCTCGTCGGGGAAGCGCTGTGCGTAGTGGCGTACGTAGAGTCCGCCGAGGGAGTGGCCGACCAGGACGTACGGGCCGGGGACCTCTGCGGCGCGCAGCAGGGCGCGTAACTCGTCGGTGACCTCGGCGGCGGTGCGCGGCAGGGGAGTGCGGCCGGGCTCGCTCCAGCCGGTGCCCGCCCGGTCGTAGAGCACGCTGGTGGCGCGCGGCCCTGGTCCGGTGCGCAGGCGGTCGTGGAGGTTCAGATAGTCGAGGCCCAGCATTCCCGCGCCGGGGACGAAGACGACGGTCGGGCCCGGGGCGCCGTCGGCCGGGGCGGCTCGGTCGATGTGGCAGAGCAGACGCAGTTGCGGGTGCAGTGTGCCCCGGGGTGGCTGCCGGAGGTCCGCCGTGGCAGCGGTCGGCGCGGAGGCCCCAGAAGCTGAGCGAGCCCCGGCATCTGAGAAGGCACCGGAAGCTGAGAGAGCCTCAGGATCTGATAACGCCTCAGAAGTGCTGCTGTGAAAGGTGATTGCTTGCTGGCGGCCAGGCACCGGCTGCTCCTCGCTGTCGACGGCGGACACCGTCGACCTTTCTCAAGAGTGAGGATGGTGTCAACCGTGCGATCAATCGTGAGAAGTGCCTCTCGAACCCGCGTGCGGTGTGAGATCGTCCCCTCGTGGACACCATCGACCTGCTCCTGCACCCGGTGCGGCTGCGCATCGTGCATGCCATGTCCGACGGGAAGACCCACACCACCGGCCAGTTGTGCGCGCGCGTCCCGGGTGTGTCGAAGGCGACGATGTACCGGCACGTCGACCGGCTCGCCGAGGGCGGCCTGTTGGAGGTGGAGGGCGAGCAGCGGGTGCGCGGGGCGGTCGAGCGGCGCTACCGGCTGGGCCCGGTGCCGGCCGTCGTGGGGGCCGAGGCGGCCGCCGCCATGTCCGCGGGCGACCACCGCAAGGGGTTCGCGGCCGCGATGGCCACGCTGATCGCGGAGTTCGACACCTATCTCGACCGCGCGGACGCCCGTCCCGTGGCGGACGCGGTCTCCTACCGGCAGGCGACCGTCTGGCTGGACGACGACGAACTGGCCGATGTCGTCGGTCAGTTGAAGGCCGCAATCGTGCCGCGCATGCAGAACGGACCCGCGCCGGGGCGCAGGTCCGTCCTGGTGAGCACCATTCTTTTTCCGGCCGGGACCGAGGAGGCCCCCGAGGGGCCGGATGAGGAGTGAGGCGACGGTTCGGATCGACCGCCGGTGGCGTGGGTCAGCGGGCGGCCGCGGCCACCGCCGCGCCCACCACCTCGGCGCCGACGCCGTCGGTCAACTGCCCCGCGATGAGCTGCGGGCTGAGCAGATCCGTGACGCCGGTGACCGCCGTCAGCATCGTGCGGTCGTTCTGCGCCACCTCGACCAGGATGCCGCGCGGTTCCCCCGGTTCGGCGGACGGCATCGGCCGGGCGTCGACCCAGCAGGGGCTGTCGAACTCCACGTAGTGGTGGAAGGTGATGTCCATCGAGGAGAGCGCCGTGATGTCCGCGGCCGGCGTCAGCGCGTGGGCGGCCTGCCGGATCGCCTCCATCAGGAGCATCCCGGGCGCGTGGTCCACCGGGTGGTCGAAGAGCACGGGGTGGGTCGTGTCCACCCGCAGTTGCCAGCGGCGGCCCGGGACCTGCGGGGTCGGCGAGGGCGAGAGGACGACGTCCTGGACCCGGTCGCGCCCGCACACTTGCGTAGGCAGCGCCGGAGAGGGAGCCGGTGCGCTTCCGAACACCGCTTCCACGTCGCCGTGTTCGGCCCGCATCCTGCGGTAGATCGCCGGGGCGACACAGATGAAGACGGTGCTCGCGCTGCCCAGCAGGAGATCGCCGCGCAGGATCTCGAAGTGCATCGAGAGGGAGGTGGGGACGCCGCGCCGGTAGACGATGTCGCGGCAGGTCACGTTGAGTTGGATGTCGGCGGGCGCCTGCTCGATGCGCATCGCCTGCGGGTTCAGTTCGTACTGGAAGTGCGACCAGCTCAACTGGTGCCCGAAGGGCACCCCGTAGGCCGCGTGGGACAGCAGCGGTAAGGACTGCCGTATGGTCTCGCAGAGCAACAGCGGGTCGTACAGGGCGTGTTCGGAGACGAAGAAGCTGTGGCTCCTCGGCCACTGGGCGGTCACGGTGAAGGTGTCCTCACCCGTGTCGCGCCACCCCGTCAGGAACACCTCGGAATGTGCTGCTCGATGAACGTACTCGCGGGCAACCGTCGTGGTCAGCGTCGGTTGCGATGGCACGGGACCTGCGAACAAAGGCATGTCATCCCCCATTGGGCGTGCGCATGTCGAGGCTCTGGAGACCTGGCGCTCCGTGGGCCGATCTGTAAAATACAGAGTGTTCGTTTTGATTGTCGAGCCATCTGGCGTCGGCAGTCGCGTGGGAGTCGAGCGAGAGGCGGGGACCGGGGTGGCGCGGGTGCAGCAGGACCGGGCGGTGAAGACGAGGCAGACGATCCTCTACGCGGCCGCCGAGGTCTTCGACGAGTTCGGGTACAGCGGTTCGAGCATGCGGCAGATCATGATGCGCGCCGGAGTCACCCTGGGAGCCGTCTACTTTCACTTCGCCAACAAGGAAGCCCTCGCCAAAGAGGTGATGAACGCCCAACAGGACTCCATCATCCCGAGGTTGACGTCGGACGGACTGCAGCGGCTGGTGGACCTCACCCTGGTCTGGTCGCGCCAGCTCCAGACCGACCCGCTGCTGCGCGCGGGCGTCCGCCTCACCAGCGAGCAGACCAGCTTCGGGCTGCACGACTCCACGCCCTACGAGGAGTGGGGCAAGACCATGGAGGAGTGCCTGGTCACCGCCAGCGAGGCGGGCGAGCTGCGGGAGCACGTATCGCCGCACCAGATCGCCGAGTTCGTGGTCGGCGCCTGCACCGGCATGCAGATGTACTCCGACCTGGTCAACAAGCGCGCCGACCTCTCCGAGCGCGCCATCGACATGTGGCTGCTGCTCCTGCCGGGCATCGTCAACGAATCGTTCCGCGACTCGATCGAGGTCAGTCTGGAGCGGGCGGACGCCCTCGTCGGCTGAGCCACGCCCCGCCGAACCCGCCGTGCCTCGCCCCGCGCCGAGGTACTCCACTTCGCACACGTACCGCCGCACCTCCTTCGTTCGTACGCCCTTCAGCGCTCACTCACGAGGAGAGCTCATGCCACCGGCACGTCAGTTACGGCTCGCCGCGCTCAACATCGACGGCGTCCTGCTGAACGACACCTTCAGCCCCGTCATCCACCACTTCGTCGTCAGCCGGGGGGCCGCCTACACCGCCGACGTCGAGCGGCGGATCTTCTCCCAACCGCAGGCCGTCGCAGGCCGTGAGATGGCCGCCGTCACCGGACTCGACCGCTCCGGGGTGGACGGCGGGGAAGCGCTCGCTCGGTACTTCGAGGAGCGTGCCGCCTACCTGGCGGACCACCCCGTCGAAGTCCTCGACGGCGCGCTCGACCTGCTCAAGCGGGTGCGCTCCCTGGGGCTCGCGACCGTCTGCTACGGCGGCCTCGGAAAGGAGCACTTCGACCGCTTCCTCGGCCCGCACGTCGACCTCTTCGACGCACCGCACTACGTCTGCACCAACGACTTCCGGCCCGGCATCCGCGAGATCGCCGCCCTCTTCGGACTCCGCCACGACCAAGTGCTCTTCGTCGACGACGTGGCCCGTGTGGCCGAGGCGGCCAGAGAGCTCGATGTCGCATTCATCGGCCACCCGAGCAACTTCCACGGCAGCTTCCAGCGTCAGTTGATGCGGGAGGCCGGAGTGCGCCATGTGGTGCCTTCGCTGGACGGGATCGACGAGGAACTTCTCGCGCGGCTCGACGGTGAGGCTGCCAACGGCACGTGCTGGACCGGTTCCTGACGCACTCTCACATTGCGCACACCGCACCACTCGTACGGTCAGGGATTGTCGGAGGATCACGAGAACGGGGGAGCAGATGGGTCTCACAGGCATGCCACACATGCTCGAGGGCAAGGTCATCATGGTCACCGGCGCGTCGAGCGGCATCGGGGCCGCCGCCGCCAGGCTCTTCGCCGAGCGGGGCGCCGCGGTGGTGGTGATGGCCCGCCGCAGGGACCGACTGGAGGCGCTGGCCAAGGAGTTGGCCGACCGCGGGTACCGCGCGAGCGTCTGTGCCGGTGACGTGACCGACCCGGTCGACGTCAAGCGGGCCGTCGCCATGGCGGTCGACACCTACGGGCGGCTCGACGGCGCCTTCAACAACGCGGGCTGGGGCGCCGCGGGCACCCTCATCCACGAGACCGACGACGCCGTCTTCGACCAGATCGTGGACACCAATCTGCGCGGGGTCTGGAACTGCGTCAAACACCAGGTGCCCGCCATGCTCGCCGCGGGCGGCGGGTCCATCGTGAACACGGCGAGCACCGCGGGCCTGGTCGCCACCGGGGCCCTCGCCCCCTACGTCGCGGCCAAGCACGCCGTGATCGGCCTGACGAAGGCGGCGGCCGCCGAGTACGGCGAGCGCGGAATACGGGTGAACGCCCTGGTCGTGGGGTCCACCCTGACCGAGCTGATGGAGGAAGTCCTCGCGGAGACACCGGCGTTGACGGAGCCGTTCACCGCCCGCTCGCTGCAGAAGCGGATGGCCGCCCCGGTGGAGGTCGCCGAGGCGGCGGCCTGGCTGTGCAGCGACGCGTCGTCGTTCGTGACCGGGGCGCCGGTGCCGGTGGACGGAGGCTGGACCGCCGCCTGAGCCGTCGGCGCCGTCAGGAGAGGCCGGGCGGGTGGTTGCGCACCGCGACGCCCGGCTCCGCCGTGGCGATGCCGGTCAGCACCAGCTGCCAGTTGTGGGCGAGCAGCGGGGCGACGTCGTCGGTGGCGGCCGTGTCCCGGTGCCGCAGATGAGCGGCGGCCCCGGCGACCAGATGACGCACCAGTGTCGTCACGTCGTCGGGGCGGGCCTCCGCCCGCAGTTGGCCGTTGCCGTGCGCGTGCCGCAGCAGCAGGTGCGCGACCGGCAGCCACAGGGCGGTCCAGCCGTCCGTTCCCGGGCGCTCCCGCTCCAGGCGGACGGCCGCACGCACCTCCGGGTTCCTCTCCACGAGCAGGATCAGTTCCGTCATCAGCGCCGCCACCTGGTGCAGTGGGGGATCGCCGGTGGCCGTCACCTTGTCGAGTGCGGCTCGGGTCACCGTCCGCCCCGCCTCCTCCACCGCCTCCGCCAGTTCGCTCTTGGCCTGGAAGTGGAAGGTGAGTGCGCCCATCGAGATGCCCGCCGCCCGGCTGATCCGCGACAGCGACGTACCGTCGTAGCCGTCCCGGTCGAACTCGGCGGCTGCCGCCACCACCAGGGCGCGGCGGGTCCTGATCGCTCGCTCCTGCTTCACCATGGTCTCTCCGTAAACTCGACGTCCGGCTCGCACAGGTACGTGCGGTCCGGCGTCCGGGGCGGGGGGCGGACCTCCAAGGTTGCTCCGGCCTGCGATGACCGGCAACGTGGAGTTGCCCAAGTAGTCGAGCGGGCCGAATAATTGATGGAACTTTAACGGCCCCCGCACGCGCCCCCGGACCGGATTCCGGCGGACTTGCCAAAGTCGATGGCCCTGACGCGCCCGGACTTTCTCCCGCGGGGCACAGCTGTCAGGCTACTCATGGGAAGGATGCGCGTCGGATGTATCTCCGGGTGTAAGTGCGGATGAGGCCGGCGGTGATCTTCCATCCACATCGATCACGCGAATGACCGTGAAGTGACCGTCAGTCGATATGGGGGAACGTTCATGAATACGGCAGGGGAAACCCGGGCGAAAAAGATCGCCCTGATTCCGGTGCAGGCGCAGACGCACTCCCCGTCGGGTCAGGTGCCGGGCGTCGGGCTCCGCCCGCCCGGCGGGCCGCCTGCCGGGCAGGTACTCACCACGGGGGTGGGCCTGGAGATGCCGACCGCCCTGAGTTTCGACGACTGGGAGCGCGCGGGCCGGCAGCTCGCCCGGATCGTCGACTCGTCCTGCTGGTGGCTCGGTGACTGGCTGGTCTACGGAAAGGCGCACTACGCGGACCGCTATCAGCGCGGAATCTGCGCCGCCGGTCTCCAGTACCAGACCCTGCGCAACTACGCCTGGGTCTCCCGCCGCTTCGACGTCTCGCGCCGCCGCGCCAAGCTGAGCTTCCAGCACCACGCGGAGGTGGCGTCGCTGCCGCAGGGCGAACAGGACGTGTGGCTGGAGCGTGCCGAGGAGGCGATGTGGAGCACCAAGCAACTGCGCAACGCCATACGGGACGAGCGCACGGACATCGCGCCCGCCAAGGAGAAGAAGGCCGTCGCCGTACGCCGTCTCGAAGTCCCCGACAATCGCGTGCGACGGTGGCGGCAGGCCGCTGAACAGTCCGGAATCGACCTGGAGAATTGGGTGATGGCGACCCTGGACAGGGAGGCGGGGGCGACTCTCGCGGATTTGGAAGAAGTTCCCGCATTGAGTTTATGAATAGTTTCCCGAAGATACTCAGGTAATCGTCATCGGTGGTGCGTGGGCGAGGAATTGGGGCGGCGGCCCGGAAGACTCAGCTTCCGGGCCGCCGCCCCAATTCACCACCCACTGCCCGCCTCACCCGGTCGGCCGGACCTCCAGCGCCGCCCGCAGCGCGCCCTTGTCGACCTTGCCGACGGCCGTGTACGGGAACGCGTCCCGCAGCAGCACCTTGTCCGGGATCTTGTACGTGGCGAGACCGCACGTGCGCAGGAACGCCTTCAGCGCGGGACCTCGCAGCGCCCCGTCGTGCGTGAGGACGAACGCGTGGCTGCGTTCGCCGAGCACCGGGTCCGGCATCCCGACCACCGCCGCGTCCTGCACGGACGGATGCGTGAGCAGATACTTCTCGACCTCCTCCGCCGGGACCTTGTCGCCCGCCCGGTTGATGACGTCCTTGAGCCGGCCGGTGACGACGATGTTCCCGTCGGGGCGGCGCACCACCAGGTCCCCGGTGCGGAAGAAGCCGTCGGCGGTGAACGAGCGGGCGTTGACCTCCGGCGCGTCGTAGTACCCGCGGATCGTGTAGGGGCCGCGGGTGCACAGCTCGCCCTCGGTGCCGTCGGGGAGCTCCTGGCCCGTGACGGGGTCGCACACCCGTATCTCGTCGGCGGCGGCCATCGGGCGGCCCTCCGTGCCGAAGACGATGTCGTCCGGGTCGTCGAGCCGGGTGTAGGTGAGCAGGCCCTCGCCGATGCCGTACCACTGGCTGAGCCGGCAGCCGAGGACCTTGCGGGCCCGTTCCGCCTCGGCGGGGTTGAACTTGGAACTCCCGACCTGGAGGGTCAGCGCCGACAGGTCTACCGGCTCCTTCTCCGCCGCGTCCACCCACATCCGCACCAGGGGCGGGACGAGCGTGGTGAGGGTGACCTCCTCGCGGCGGATCAGTTCGAACGCTTCCTGCGGACGCGGCCCCGCGGCGAGCACCACCTTGCCGCCGACGAGCAGGGTGCCGAGCACGCCGGGGCAGCCGAGGGCGGCGTTGTGCGCGGCCGGATTGACCGCGAGGTACACGTCGTCGGGCCCGATCCGCAGGCCACGCGCGGTGGCCAGCATGTTGTACGCGTAGTCGTCGTGCGTCCGGGGGATCAGCTTCGGCAGCCCGGTGGTGCCGCCGGAGAGCAGGAAGAGGGCGGGATCCGAAGGGTCCACCGGTGCGAACTCGTCTGCCCCGTCCGTCTGTTGTCCGGTCAGGGCGAGGGATTCGAGGGAGGTGAACTCCTGCGGGTCGCCCGAGATCAGCACATGACGGATGCCGGGCACCTCCTCGCACACCTCACGGGCAAGCGCGCGGTAGTCCTGGCCGCAGAAGTCGTCCATGGCGAGGTAGCCGATCGCGCCCGAGTGCGCGCACAGGTGGACGATCTCGTTCTTGCGGTGGCCCGGCAGCGCGAGAACGGGGATGACGCCCGCGCGGAACACCGCGAGCAGCACCGTCATCAGCTCCGGCAGATTGGGCATCTGCACCACGATCCGGTCGAGCGGGCGCAGCCCGAGACCGAGCAGACCGGAGGCCAACCGGTCGGCGCCCGCGCCGAGTTCGCCGTACGTGATGCGTCGCCCGCCGGATACGACGGCGGTCTTCGCGGCGTTGTCGGCGCACGATCGCGCCAGCAGGTCGCCGAGGGAACGGCCCAGCCAGTAGCCGTCCTGCCGGTACCGGCCCGCGACGTCGGCGGGCCAGAAGGCGCAGCCTTCGAGCATGTCTCACTCCTGTGAGGTCGGGTGTCAGATCGAGTCGGACGGATGTCCGCGGGGGAACGTGCCCGGATGCGCGAGCGCGGGGCGTGCACGGGTACGGCAAGTACGGCGAAGGGGTGCGCGTCCGGGGGAGGTTCGCGCACCCCTGTCCGAGGGTCGTCGATTCACTTGTGCGGCGGGGGAGCTCCCGGTGCCTCAGCGGGTCACCGTGCCCTCCCGCAGCCGCTCCACCATGCGGTGGGTGGTCTCCAGCGGGGTCTCCCCGTCCGTCTTGGCGCTGCCGAAGCGGGAGTTGACCTCCCGCACGTGGGCGTTCCAGCCCTCGCTGCCGTCGAAGGGGATGGTCTCGTCCTCGTCCCACACCGGGTAGGGACGGTAGTTGTTGACCCCGGGCACCGGCTCGCCGCGCACCAGCACCGGGTCCAGGTACAGGCCCTCGTTGGAGATGGACGTGGTGGCCGCCATGTAGCCGATGTCCAGTCCGCAGCGGCGCTTGGCCGAGGTGTTGGGCTCCGAGTAGTGCAGCAGGTTGGGGTGGTGGATGGAGACGTCGCCCGGCTCCAGCTCGATGGTGACGACGCCCGCCTTCGCCACCCACTCCGCGACGAGCTCGTCGCGCGCCTGCGAGAAGAGCATGTTGGGCACGTCGGTGCGCGGGCGCGGCGGCTGGATCGGGATGACGTGGCTGCCGGGAATCATGCGCAGGCAGCCGTTCTCCTCCTTGGACTCGTCCACGGCGAGCCACACCGTGAGCGCCTCCATGGGGTCGAGCTTCCAGTAGGCGCCGTCCTGGTGCCAGAGCACGGGCCGTCCGTCGTACGGCGGCTTGCTGACGTAGTGCGCGGTGAAGCACGCGACGTCGGCACCGAGGAAGTACTCGGCGATGTCCACGAGCCGCTTGTCGGTGACCATCCGCACCCAGAACGCGTCGTTGCGCATCAGCGGGTGGTGGTACTCCTCGGGGCGCAGCTCGGGGTACTTGGTGCCCAGCCACTCCACGTGCGCGCGGGCCTCGGCGATCACGTCCTGGTCGATGACGTTGCGCAGGATCGCGAAACCGTCCCTTTCGTACTGCTCGGCGATCTCAGCCAGTGACGACATGGTTCTTCCTGCCTTTCGGTAACTGAACGGGTGCTGGAAATCTCAGACGGCGCGGCGCTCGCGGAGCTCGAGGGTGCAGCACTTGATGCTGCCGCCGCCCTTGAGCAGCTCGGACAGGTCCATGCCGATCGGCTCGAAGCCCCGCTCGCGCAGCTTGGCGGCCAGGCCACTCGCGGCCTCGGGCAGGATCACGTGCCTGCCGTCGCTGACGGCGTTGAGGCCGAAGACCCCCGCGTCGTCGGCCGTGGCGAGCACCGCGTCGGGGAAGAGCTGGCGGAGCACGGCGAGGCTGCCCTGCGAGAAGGCGCCCGGGTAGTACATGACCTCGTTCTCGGCGAGGACGGTCAGCGCGGTGTCGAGGTGGTAGTAGCGCGGGTCCACCAGGTCGAGGCCGATGACCGGGCGGCCGAAGAACTCCTGCGCCTCGAAGTGGCCCTCGGGCGTGGAGCGGAAGCCCTTGCCCGCCAGGACGTAGTCGCCGGTGACGAGGAAGTCGCCCTCGCCCTCGTTGACGTACTCCGGGTCGAGCAGCTCGGTGAAACCGTGCGTGCGGAACCACTCCAGGTACGCGGGGCCCTCGGCGACCCGCTCCGCGTTGCGGAACCGCGCGCCGAGCACCTTGCCGTCCACGACGGTGGCGCCGTTGGCGGCGAAGACCATGTCGGGCAGACCGGGGATCGGGTCGATCAGGTCGACCCGGTGGCCGAGCTGGACGTACAGGTCGTGCAGCCGCTCCCACTGGGCGACGGCGAGCGGAGTGTCCACGGGCTTGGCCGGGTCCATCCACGGGTTGATCGCGTAGGTGACGTCGAAGTGAGTGGGACGGCACATCAGATACCTACGGGTGCGCGCGACACGGGCGGCCGGGGTGGTGGTGGCCGTGACGGGGGCGGTGACAGTGGTCATGACACTCCAGTTCGTAGGGCGGTTCGAGCACTGCCGACGGCAGGGTGCTGCCGTGCGGCGAGGAGGGAAGCAGGTGGGGGCCGGGGCGGTGTCAGGCGCCCGGCCAGGGTCCGTGGTGGCGCGGCCCGGACGGCGACGGCGGCTCCGCGGCGGCCGGTTCGGTGATGTCGTACACCTCGCCGAACACCATCCGCTGGGTGCCGACGCGTACGGTCCGGGTGATCCGGCAGTCGGCGATCGTGCGTGCCGCGTCGGTGAGATGAGGGCCCGCGCCGCGCTCGGTGCGGTGCCAGGAGAGGCGGTCGAAGCGGTCGGGGCCGCCGGCGGCGATCACGTCGGCGGCTGCCCGCCCCCGGCCGTGCAGCAGGTTCACGGCGAACCGGCCGCTGCGCAGCGCCGCGTCGAGCGTCGCGCTGCCGAGCCGCATCCGCACGAGCAGCGTGGGCGGTTCGAGGATGACGCCGCACAGGGACGAACAGGTCGTGCCGAGCGGACCGTCGTCGGCGCCGGTCGCGGTGACGACGGCGATCCCGTCGGGGAAGCCCGCCAGCAGAGAACGGAAGCGGTCGGGGTCGGGGCCGGTGGTAGGGAGAGTCGTCCGAGCCGCCGAGTCCACGGTGGTCAGGACCGCGTCGGCCGCGGGGGCGACGGGGTCGGGGCCGGGACCGGTGGGGCCGGAGCGGTGCAGGAGGGTGGGGCCTGCGGCAGGGCCACCGGGTGCCGTCGCGAGGCCCGCCGCGCGGCGGCCCCACGCGGGCGTTGCGGCCTTGGCGCGCCGGTCCGCGGTCCACAGCAGCGGTCCGCTGAGGCCGGTGGCGGCCAGCGCCATGACGAGCAGGGCGAGATAGACGCCGGGAGTGAGGATGCCGGCCGCGTATCCGGTTTGCAGGACGACGAGTTCGGTCAGTCCGCCGGTGTTGAGCAGCGCGGTCAGGCGCAGGGCTTCGGCGCGCGTACGGGGGGTGCCGCCGCGCCGCGCGCAGGCCACCGCGGCGAGGCCGCTGCCCGCGAGCCGGGCGAGGACGGCGAGTGTGCCGCCCAGGAGCAGCGCGGTCCAGGGCAGCGCGGGCGGCGATGCGGCGACGGCGGCGGTGCCGGTCAGGGTGAAGAGCACCGGCAGCGTGAGCCTGCCGAGTCCGGCCAGGGTGCGCGAGCTCAGCGTGAACGAGCCCCGGCGTCCGTCGGCGGGCAGGGCGGTGCCGACCAGGACCGCGCCGCACAGCACCGCGAGTCCCACGTGCCCGCGCAGATGCACAGCGAGCGCGGCGGGCGCGGCGATCAGGAGCAGTACGCCGAGCGGGAAGCGGGCGGCGAAGGACCTGACGGCCGTGGTCCGGGCCAGCCTGCGCAGCACGTACGCGGCCGCGAGACCGCCGCCGAGCACGAGTGCCGTGCGGCCGGGTCCGTCGTCACCCGCCGCGAGGCCGAGGGTGGCGGCGAGCAGGACCCAGATGACCGCCTCGACGAACGCGGCGCGGTCCGTGGCGAGACGGCTCGCGGGGCTGTTCTGGATATTGCGGTTGCGCAGCGCGGTGGCGAGGACGGGGACCGCGGTGCTCGACAGGGCCACGGTGACCACCAGGATGAGCGCGGAGGCGGGCGCCGCACCGCGCAACTCCGGTGTGCCGTAGGCCAGTACCCACCCGGCGAGGCCCGCTCCCGCCGCCATCGGGAGCAGCGCGGCGGCGACGGAGAGCCAGGACGCGGTGCGGCAGGGCGCGACGAACGCGCTGCCGCGCACCTCGTGGGCCGTCCCGACCAGGAACAGCGCGAGCCCGAACTGCCCGAGCTGCGTGAGGAGTTCACGGCCGGGCGCGAAGTCCCCGCCCCACCCCGCACACGTCACGAGCACCGCGCCGAGCAGCGTGCAGAACACCACCTCGCCGGCCACCGGGGGCCGCCCGACGAGCCGGGCGAAGCGGCGCCCCGCGAGAGCGGTGGGGAGGATCGCCGCGAGGACGAGAAGGGGCGCGGCAAAGGAGACGGTGTCCACGATTGCTTTCTCCTTTCTTTCCTTGGCGGGCAACTCCGTCGGGCGGCGCACGGGCCGACGGGGAGAAGGAATTCCGGATCTGCCGCAAGGGCCGGGCAAGGATTCCGGGGAGGCGACGTCCATGCAGGTCAGGCCCGTTGAGATGCGGTCTGTCGGCGACCTGACGGCAATTCTTCACCAGCCGCCGGAGATCGGGGCGATGCCTTTCATGCGTCTTTCACGCGGCCGTGTGCGGGGCGAATCTCGCCTACGTTCGTCATCAGTGAAGCCCCCTATCGAGAAGGGTCCGAACGCATGGTGTCGACAGTTCCCGAACTCTTCGAGGCGATCGTGGCGCGGGAGTCCGACGCCCCCGCGCTCGTCTTCAAGGACCGCACCCTCGGCTACCGCGAGCTGAACGCCCGCGCCAACCGCCTCGCACGGCGCCTCGTCGCCCACGGGGTGGGCCCGGACACCCTGGTCGCGCTCTCCCTGCCCCGCTCCGACGGCCTGGTCGTCGCGGTGCTCGCGGTGCTCAAGGCGGGCGGCGCCTATCTGCCGCTCGACCCGAACTACCCGGCGCCGCGGCTGACCCGCATGGTCGAGGACGCGCGCCCCGTCCTGATGCTGCGCACCCCCGAGGTGCCGTCCCCGGCGCCCGGCATCCCCGAACTGGTCCTTGAGGCACCGGAGTTCGTTCCGGTCGGTGCCGGTCCCGGTGCTGCGGCCGGACCGGGCGACGAGGCCGACCTCACCGACGCGGACCGTCTCGCCCCGCTCACCCCCGACCACCTGATGTACGTCATCTACACCTCGGGCTCCACCGGCGTCCCCAAGGGCGTCGCCGTGCCGCACGCGGGCGTCGCCGACATGGTCGCCACACAGGCGGACGTCATCGGCCCGGGGCCCGGCGACCGGGTCCTCCAGTGGGCGTCGATCAGCTTCGACGCCGCGTTCTGGGACCTGACGCTCGCGCTGCTCTCGGGCGCGACCCTGGTGATGGCCGAAGCGGACGACATACTCCCCGGTCAGCCCCTGCGTGACACGCTGCTGCGGCACGACGTGACGCACGCCGTGCTGCCCCCGGTCGCCCTCAGCGTCACCGACAGCGAGGGCGTCCTCGTCGGCGGCACCGTCATGTCCACGGGCGACGCCTGCACCGAGACGCTGGTCCGCGAATGGTCGGCGGGCCGCCGTATGTTCAACGGCTACGGCCCCACCGAGGTGACCGTCGGCGCGACCGTCGCGGGCCCGGTCACCGACGCCGACGAGGTCAGCATCGGCACCCCGTGGACAGGCAACCGCGTGTACGTCCTCGACGAGCGGCTGCGCGAGGTCCCCGAAGGGGAGGAGGGCGAGCTCTACCTGGCGGGCAGCGGTCAGGCACGCGGCTACCTCGGCCGCCCCGGCGTCACCGCCACCCGCTTCGTGCCCGATGTGGCAGGGCCGCCCGGGGCGCGCATGTACCGCTCGGGCGACCGGGGCCGGCGCCGCCCCGACGGCGAGCTCGTCTTCACCGGCCGTGCGGACAACCAGGTGAAGGTGCGCGGCTTCCGCATCGAGCTCGGCGAGATAGAGACCCGCCTGGCCCAGCACCCCGACGTGTCCCTCGCGGCGGTCCTCGTCGAGGGCGGCCTCGCCGACGCCAGGGTGATCGCGTACGTCACGGCCCCCGCGAGCCCCGCCCTGACCGGCCAGGACCTGCGCCGCTTCCTTGCCGCCCAGGTTCCCGAGCACATGGTCCCCTCGGCCGTACTCGTCCTCGACGGATTTCCGACCACGTCCAACGGGAAGATCGACAGGTCCGCGCTGCGCGACGCCGTCCCGCGTCCGGAGGAGCCGCGGACCTCCGTAGCCACCCTGTCCGGCGGTGAAGTCGCCCCGGACGAACAGCGGTTGCTCGACCTCGTGGGCGAGATCCTCGACGTCACGGACGTCCGTCTCGACGACAACTTCTTCGAGCTCGGCGGCCAGTCCATCCTCGCCGCGTCCCTGGCCCGCCGCATCCGCCGCACCTTCGAGGCGAGCATCCCGATGCGCTCGATCTTCGAGGCGCGCACGCTGGGGGAGCTGGCCAGGACGGTGCGCGAGACACGGGTGCCGGACCTGGTCGGCTGAGCCGGGCGGAGGCCAAAAGACCGCTGACAGTGCGGCCAGGAGACCGCTGACAGTACGGAGGGACCGCTCACCTCGGTGAGCGGTCCCTCCGTACTGTCAGCGGTACTTTCCTGCTGTTCATGCCCGGCCTCAGCCCTCGAACGACACCCGCAGTGAGTGGTGGCCGAACAGGAAGGAGGAGTGCACGCGTTCCGGAGTGCCGTGCACCTCGATGTGCCGGACGCTCCGCGTCAGGGAGTCGAGCAGGGAGCGCAGGCTCGCCCGGCCCAGGAAGGCGCCGACGCAGAAGTGCGAGCCGTGGCCGAGGGCGACGTGCTTGTTGGGGGTGCGGGCCAGGTCGAAGGAGCGCGGGGAGGCGAAGACCTCCTCGTCGTCGTTGGCGGAGGTGTTCCAGAGCGTGACGATGTCGCCGGTCCGGACCGAACTACCGCCGATCGTCAGGGGTTTGGTGGCGGTGCGCGCGAAGTGCATGCCCGGGGTCGACCAGCGCAGCACCTCCTCGACCGCGGTCTCCGTGCCGGTCTCGCCGTCGCGCAGCGCCCGCCACTGCGCGGGGTTCTCCGCCAGTGCCTTCACGGCGGCGGTGGCGGCCATCCGGGACGACTCGTCGCCGCCGAGGATCAGGCTGTAGCAGTTGAGCGCGATCTCCTCGGGCGTGAGGCGGGCGCCGTCCACCTCGCTGGTCGCCAGCATGCTCACCACGTCGTCGCCCGGGGCGGCCCTGCGGTCCAGGGCCAAGTCCATGAAGTACAGGACGAGTTCGTTGCGGGCGCTCACCGAGTCCAGGGCCCCGTCGTCCGGGCCCTCGGCGGCGAGCGCGGACTTGCTCCACTCCAGGAGCTGCTTGCGGTCCTGCTCGGGGACGGAGAGCAGATCGCAGATGATGCCCATCGGCAGCTGCTCGGCGACCTCCGTGGCGAAGTCGAACTCGCCCAGGGCGGTGGCGGACGCGATGAGCCGGGAGGTGCGCGACGCGATGCGTTCGGCGACGTGCCCGAGCACCCGGGGGCTGAACGCGCGCAGCATCAGACGGCGCAGCGAACGGTGCCGGGGCCGGTCGGTGACCGCGAGCATCTTGCCGCCGGCCGGATCGTCGCCCTGCAACAGGACTTCGAGGACCGTGCCGCGCCCGGACGCGAGGCCGGCCGCGTCGCTGTAGCAGGCCAGTACGTCGGCGTGCCGGGTCACCACCCAGAAGCCCGGCCTGCCGTCCCTGGCCTCGTGCCAGTAGACGGGTTCGCGCTGCCGGATCTCCGGCCAGATGTCGCGCGGATCGTGCGCGGCGAACGTCGCGGGATCGGTGAGGTCGAGCGAGCGGGCAAGCGCGAAGGGCAGGCTCATCCGGGTTCTCCTGTCGGGACGTCGCGCGGCACGGTGCCTGACATGTCACGCGGGAGGCGCGCGGCACGGTCGCTGGGATCGTCACAGCCCCGGCGCCTCGGGTGGGCGCTTCTTGCCGACCTCTTTCGAGTGCGTACGGGGCCCGGCGGCGCCGCTGACGGGCAGCTGACGGACAAGGGAAAGATTGCCGGGCACACGTCCGCCGCCGTGCCACTCTCGGGTCCTGCCGGACACAGGCCGGAACCGAGTGTGTGAGGTGGATCGTGCCGAGAACGCAGTCGCAGTCGCCGTCGCAGGTACGGAAGAAGGCGCGGGCCCAGGCGCTGGCGCCGGTGCCGACACAGCCGCAGCCACGAGCGCGCCGGGGACGCGGTGCCACCTGGGTGCGCACCCTGCGGGCCGCCGCCCGGCCGCGGGCCCGCCTCGTCTGCTTCCCGCATTCGGGCGGCTCCACGGCGAGTTACGCCCACTGGGCCGCCGCGCTGCCCTCGGACGTCGAACTCCTCGCCGTCCAGTTCCCCGGCCGCGGCGACCGTTTCGCGGAGCGCCCGAGTGGCTCCGTCCGGGCGATGGCTGCGGCGGTCGCCGACGAGCTCGCGACGGCGTACGGGAACACGACGTACGAGAACACGGCGTACGGCGGGACCGCCGAGCCCGCGCCGACGGCCTTCTTCGGCCACAGTCTCGGCGCGCTCGTCGCCTACGAGACGGCGCTCGCCCTGCGCGACGCGGGGTGCGAGCCCGCGCACCTGCTGGTCTCGGGGTGCGCCGCGCCGCACGACGTACGGGACGGCGGTCTGCACCGGGCCGACGACACCACGCTGTGGGAGACCGTCACCGGCCTCGGCGGGTTCGAGGCCGAGGTGGCCCACGATCCCGAGCTGCGCGACCTGCTCCTGCCCACCCTGCGCGCCGACCTGACCGCCAACGAGACCTACCGTCCGCACCCGGTCTCCGGCCTGCTGAGCTGCCCGGTGCGCTGCTACTTCGGCAGGCGCGACCCGCTCGTGGACGCCGGGCGCGTCACGGAGTGGGGGCGTGTCACGGCCGGGGCGTTCACGGTACTGCCCCATCCCGGCGGGCACTTCTACGCCGACGACGGCACGGCGGCGGGAGCCGGGACCGGGACGACCACGGCCATGGGCGCGGGCACTGGCGCGGGCACGGCCGAGCTCGTCCCGGACATCCTGGCAGCCCTGTCGGCCGACGCCCTGCCCCTGGCGCAACCCGCCTGACCACCTGGTCCGCAGAAATCCGCAGAAAGGAGCCCCCGTGAGTCTCGAAGGGAAGTCGGTGATCGTCACCGGAGCCGGTTCGGGCATCGGCGCGGCCATCGCCGAGCGCGCCGCGCGAGCCGGAGCCCTGCTGTGCGTCGCGGGCCGCCGTGAGGCGCCCCTGAAGGAGCTGGCCGGGCGCCTCGGCACCCCCGTGGAAGTGGTCGCGGCCGACGTCGCGGCGCCCGACGCGGCGGCGCGCATCGTCGACGCGGCCGTGGCGCGCTTCGGCCGGGTGGACGCCGTCGTCAACAACGCGGGACTCGCCCGTTTCGGCAAGCTGGCGGAGAGCGGGGCCGCGGACTTCGACGCCATGTTCGCCGTGAACGTACGCGCGCCGGCCGAGCTCGTCCGGCACGCGCTGCCCCAACTCCGCGCCCACCGGGGCGCGGTGGTCAATGTCTCCTCCGTGGGCGGCGTGCTGTCCATGCCCGGACGATCCGCCTACGGCGCGAGCAAGGCCGCCCTGAACAGCCTGACCCGTTCGCTCGCCCGTGAACTCGCCCCGGACGTACGGATCAACGCGATACTGCCCGGTCCCGTGGACACCCCTCTCTGGCACGAGGCGGGCCTGACCGCAGGGGGGACCGAGGCGCTGCGCACCGGACTGCTCGCGGCCACCCCGATGGGCCGGTTCGGCGACGGCGACGAGGTCGCCCCCCTGGTGTGCTTCCTGATCGACCCGGAGCTCTCGGGGTGGATCACGGGCGCGCTGATGCCGGTCGACGGCGGCCGTACCGCCTGACGTACGGAGCAGCACGGCACGACACCGACCTCAGTACACAGATCAGCACCCCCACCTCGCCGACACGGCGCACTCCAGCACATTTTGACGGTACGTCAGATCAGTCGGCCGTCCCGGCCGCCTTCCCGATCCCACCCCTGGAGGTGGCATGACCACGCGAAGCCCCGCCCGCCCCGACGTACGGCCCCCCGCCGACCCCCTGGCCGGCCGGTCCGTCGCCCGGACGATTCCCTCCTCCTGCCTGATGGACATCTACCGGGCCGCCGAGCGCAAGGAGCGCGAGACCGGCGCGGAGATCATCAAGCTGCACGTCGGCGAGCCGTACTTCCTGCCGCCCGACGACGTCGCCAAGGCCCTGATGGACGCGGTCCAGCTGGGCCGCACCAGTTACACCACCGTCGAGGGCCTCGTCGAGCTGCGGGAGGCGATCGCCGAGAAGCTGGCGCGGGAGAACCGGGTCGACAGCGACGTGTCCCGCATCTTCGTCAGCCCCGGTTCGGCCCAGGGCCTGTCCGCCCTGATGAAGGCACTCGCCGAGCCGGGCGCGGAGATCCTGCTGCCCGAACTGCACTGGCCCGTCCACCTCCAGCAGGCCCTGCTCGCCGGGCTCAAGCCGGTGTTCTACCCGCTCGGCGAGGACTTCCGGCCCACCCCGGAGGCGGTCCGCGCCGCCGCGGGTCCCCGTACCCGGGTCCTGATGATCAACTCCCCGACCAATCCGACCGGCGTCACCATGGACGCCGAGCGGCTCGCCGCGCTGCTCGCCCTGGCGCGCGAAGAGGGCTGGCAGGTGATCAGCGACGAGGCGTACGAGCACTTCGTGTACGAGGGCGAGCACATCTCCCTCGCCTCGCTGGAGCGCGACGTGCCCGTCGACGAGCGCATCGTGCACAGCGTGTACACCCTCTCCAAGAGCCTCGCCATGACCGGCTACCGGCTCGGCTACGTCGCCGCCGCCAACGAGCCCACGGCGCAGGCCCTGCGCGTGGTGCAGGAGGCGAGCATCATCGCGCCCTGCACCCCCGTGCAGTACGCGGGCATCGCCGCACTGGCGCTGCCCGGCGTCACCGACACCCATCGCGAGATGGTGCGCCGCAACCGCGACACCCTCCTCGCGCCGCTGGTCGACGCGGGCCTGCTGCGGGAGCTGCCCGCGGGCGGCTGGTACGCGATGCTCGACGTCTCGCGCACCGGGCTCGACGCGGCGGCCTTCAGCATGAAGCTGCTGGAGGCGCAGGACGTCGCGGTCGTGGCGGGCGCCGGGTTCGCGATGCAGCCCCGGCTCGACGCGGCGGGGCGGATCGAGTCCGCGGGCTTCGCGCCCTGGTCGCGCCATCTGGTCAGGATCGCCTTCTGCGTGGACCCGCGGACACTGCGCACCGGTGTGAGCCGGATCCTCGAATTCGTCCGCAGCTGCGAGCAGGAGTGAGCTGATGTCCACCTCCACACCCGGATCCACGTCCCGGTCCGCACCGGACGCACCCGCGCGCCTCACCTATGCCGACTACCTCCACCTCAACACCCTGCTCTCCCTCCAGGTCCCGCAGACCCCGGACACCGTGGACCGCGCGGTCGTCCTCTCCGAGCAGTTCTTCATCGTCACCCACCAGTCCTGCGAGCTGTGGCTCAAGCAGATCGTCGCCGATCTGGAGGCGGCGGTGGACACGCTGGACAGCCAGTTCGGTGACGGCGATCCGGAAGTGGCCGTCGAGTATCTGCTGCGGGTCGAGGAGCTCTTCCGGGTCCTCCAGCAGCAGCTCGTCGCCCTGGAGAAACTGCCGCTGCGTCACTTCGCGGAATTCCGCCCCTACTTGGGCAGCGCGAGCGGCGCCCAGTCGGTTCAGTTCGCCCAGCTGCACCGGCTGCTCGGTGACGACCAGATACCGGGCCGACTCTACGAGTCGTACCTCGTGGCGCTCGAAAGGGCGGACACCTCCGCGATGGAGGTCTGCCGCAGGGGCGCCCCCGCCGGAGTCTTCCACCGGATCGCCGAGACCCTGATGGACATCGGCAACGACTACTGGCGATGGAAGGTGGGTCATCTGGCCCTGATGTCCCGCACGCTCGGCGACAAGCCCGGCACGGCGGGCACGTCGGGCGCCGCGTATCTGGCGGCGCGCATCACGCTCCCCTTCACCGAACTGCGCCGGATGCGCAGCCAGGTGCACGAGGACTACGCCCGCGCGCACGCGCACCAGAACTGAGGCCTTAGCGCCACGTGGTCGGGCCCCCGGTGGCACACACCGGGGGCCCGACCACGTGCTGTCGCCCTCTGCCGCGTCCCGCCCGCGTCGGCCGTCACGCCGCCGCGTCGAGCGCCTCGCCGCCCAGGCTTCCGTACGCGTGCGCCGCCGACACCAGCGTCATGTGGTGATGCCAGCCGGGGTAGGAGCGGCCCTCGAAGTCGAGCAGGCCGTAGTCGTCCTCCATGCGGCGGGTCGCGGCCCCGGCGCGGGCCGCGAGCGAGGCGAGCGCGAGGAGTTCGTCGGGGCGCCGGTGCACCAGGTTCGTGAGCCACAGCCGCGGTGCGGTCCCGGCGTGCACGTGGCGCAGCGCGACGAGGCGGTGCACCCGCTGCAGCGGCGGCCGCACCCCGGGCAGCTGCACGAGTCCGCTGAGCACGGCGGGCCGTCGTACGGAGCGGTCGCGGCTGTCGTAGCGGCGGTTGTCGTTCGGCGACGGGCTCAGGCACGTCCACGCCTCGACGGGGGCCGCGCCGGCGGCCGGGGACGCGGGGGAGCCGCCTCCCGTGCGACCGGCGCCGACCCGCACCGCTTCGGCGGGGAGCACCGGCATCGTGCCCGGCACGGCGACGACGAAGTCCCGGCCCCTGCGGACCAGTTGACGTACCAGCGTGCTCGTCCCGGGGTGTCCCGTCAGGTCCGCCACGACCGGTAAGGAGCCGAGCCTGCGGCCGCCGAGCCCGGCGTCCACCAGGTCGAGTGCGTACTGCCCGACGGGCTGCGGCCGGATGCCGGACGGCACGCGGGCGCGCGCCCTGCGCTCCGGGTCCTCGGCCCAGCCGCCGTGCAGGAGCAGCCGCCAGTCCACCGGCACGGCCGCCGCGCCTTCCCGCTCCCGTGCCGTGCCGGCCAGGAAGGCACCCACGCCCACCTGGCAGTTGACCGAGCGTCCGGCCTCCGGCAGGAACCGGCGGTGCACGCCGCAGGAGTGGTCGCCGCGCTTGCGCAGCACCGCCACGTCGAGCACCCAGGCCTGCGGTGCGATCCTGGCGGCGACCCAGCGGGTCAGCTCGGCGCGGGCGGGCATCCACTCCCACGGGCTCGCGTTGACGAACTGGTGCATGGACTGGGACGCGGTCGCCGAGGCGGAGACCGAGGAGGCGAGCCGCCGGACGGTCTTCTTGCCCTCGGTCGCGAGCAGCGCCATGACGTAGGCCCGGCCCCAGTGCCGCTGATCGGCGCGCGGCAGGGAGCCGAAGACCTGGTCGGCGAATTCCGAGGCGGACGGCATGCGCTGAGTGAGCGTCAGATCGTGAGCAGGCATGATGCGGTCCCTCCCTGGGCCGGCCATGAGGTTCTGGCGAGCGGGCTCAGGAAAGAGCATAGCGAACGTTCTCTTTTTTTGAAGTCCCCGGGAAAACCTGGGGACAGGATCCTGGTTCATGGTGAATTGCCCTCAACTCACAGGGGAGTTGAGGGGGTCCGGATGCCCCGGAGGCACCCGGGGCCGGGGTGCTCAGCGAGCCGTGCCGAGGAAGGTGAGGATGCTGCGGTTCACCGCCTCCGGCCGCTCCAGGTAGCCGAAGTGGCCGCAGTCGGGGATCACCTCGTACTGGGCGCCGCGGATGGCCGCCGCCAGTTCCGCGCCCAGGTGCGGCGGGGTCACCAGGTCGTCGGCGAAGGAGATCACCTTGGTCGGCGCGCGCAGCGCGGCGTACGCGTTGAGGCGGGCGGGGAGCGGCTGGAGCCGCTCCTGGGCGAGGACGCCCGGGGCCGTGCCGTCCCCGTCGTAGAGCTCGAAGAGTTCGAGCCACTGGCCGACCGTCGTGTCCTGGGCGAGGGTGGTGGGGGAGAGGTAGGTCAGGGCCTTGACCGCGGCGCGGTAGGCGGGCGTCGCGACGATGCCGGCCTCCTGCATCTCGCGCTCGGCGGCGGACAGGGCGAGCCGCATCCGGTCGTCCCGCGCGCAGGCCGCGAGCAGGACCAGACGGTCCGTCAGGTCCGGGCGGGCCAGGGCGGTCTCGGCCGCGATGCGGGCCCCGAGCGAGGTGCCGATCACATGGGTGGGTGGCAGGTCGAGGTGCTCGATCAGGGCGATCGCGTCGGCGGCCATGTCCATCACGGTGAATCCGTCGGCACACTCGTCCGTGGGAGGTATGCCCCGGTTGGTGACGGTGATGACGCGATGGCCCGCGGCGGCGAGTGCGGGCACCTGATGCAGGTGCCAGGGTTGACCGCCGCTTCCGGTGCCCATGATCATGAGGACCGGGGCGTCGCCGGATCCCGTGTCCTCGTAGTGCACGCGGATGCTGTTGATGAGTGTGGTCGGCACGAGGGCTCCTTGGGGGCGGGCGGTCAGGCGCCGTGGGCCCGCGTCCGGTCGACGTTCTCGGACTCCTCGCAGGGTTCGAGGAGGTAGCCGCGGCCCCAGGCCGTGCGGATGGCCAGGTTGACCGCGGCGACGCGCCGGCGCAGGCGCATGATGTGCAGATCGAGCGAGTTGCGGGAGGGATCGCCGTTGGCGGTCTCCGCGAGCCGCTGCTTGAGCTCGCCGCGGTGGACCACCGAGCCGAAGTGCTCGACGAAGAGCTCCATCAGCTCGGTCTGGGTGGAGGAGATGCTCACCGACTGCGCGTCGTAATGCAGTGTGCCCGCCGAATCGAGAACGGGCGTACGGCGTCCCGCCGCCCTCTGTTGCAGCGCCTTCACCCGGGCCGCGAGGTCCGCCTTCGAAATGGGAGCGCGCACCCAGTCCTCGCGCGGATCGCTGCACAGAGGCGGTTCCGCGCCCGCTTCCACAATGAGCAGGCAGGGAATGGATTCGGTTTTGCATTGACTGCGCAAGGCCGCCTGGGCGGGCCATCGCACAAACTTGACTTCATTCTTGGAACTCTTGACCACGACAGCCCCCGAGGCGTGATGCCAATGACGGAATCAATGGAGTGGTGGAGTGCGGAGAGAGGGACGAGCCGCTGCCGGGTGACGTGGTAAATCCGCTGCCACCTGGGGAAACGATGAGTCGTTCGCTCGTCTGTCCTGCCGACGGGACGGACGTGAGCCGTCCCGGCCGCTCGCCGGTGTCCGACGGTCGAACCGACAGTAGGGCGTGCTTAGTTCTTCCGGCAACGAAAAAACAGAACGAGGTAACCGGTACGGCCGGAGGGCGGGATTCCGTACCTATCCAATCTCTTTCTGCGTGCTTGACTCGCCATTCTCGGCTGGCGATGGTGAGACACGTTGCATTTTCCAGTTTTCCGGGGTCTCCGGGTTCTCACTTCTTCTGAGCAAGGGGATGGTCACTTTGCGTCCATTGGGTTTGTCATCGGCACAGGAGGCCCTGTGGCTCGCGCAGGAGCTGAACCCGGACGTGTCGAACAACGTCGCCGTCTGCTGGGACGTGCGCGGCGGCCTCGACATCGAGGTGCTTGACACCGCGCTGCGCACCGTCCTTGCCGAGACCGACACGGTGCGCGTCAACTTCCGTCGCGGAGAAGGCGGCGCGGGGCCCCGCCAGACGCTGCGCGCGGACGCCGTGGACGCGGGCACGGGCGCGGATGCCATCGACGCGGGTACCGGTGAAGTCCCGGACCCGGCCCCCTTCTTCGTGGACGTCAGCGCCGCCGACGATCCCCGGGCCGCCGCCCGTGACGTGGTCGCCGAGTGCGTGCGGGTGCCCTTCGACCTCGCGCACGACACCCTGTACCGGGTCGGCACCGTGCGCCGCGCGGACGGACACCATCTGCTGGTCCTGGTCTTCCACCACATCGTCACCGACGCGTACGGCGTGATCGGCCTCCTGTCGCGCCGCATCGCCGAGGTCTACTCCGCTCTCCTGGCCGGCGAGCCGCTGCCGGCCCGCCCTGCCGCCGCCACACCCGATGCCCTGGTCGAGCGCGACACCCGCTACCGCGCGTCCGCCCGGTTCGCCAAGGACGCGGATTTCTGGCGCACTTACCTCACCGACGCCCCCGACGCGGTCCGCCTGCCCGCCGCGCAGGGTCCTTCCGGCGGCCGTGCCCCGGCGGGCGGGGAACAGGCGGGCCGGAGCGCCGACGACTGGTCCTCCGTCGCCGCAGCCATGGGCGTCGCCCAGCACACCGTCGCCGTCCCCAAGCTCCGGGCCGACGGCTGGGAGTCCGCGGCCCAGAGCGCGGGACTGACCTTCCCCGCGCTGCTCACCGCCGCGGCCGCCGCCTTCTTCCGGCACGTCTGCGATCAGCGCGAGATCCAGTTCGCGTTCACCGTGAACAACCGCATCGGGGCCGAGCGCAGTACCCCGGGCCTGCTCTCCAACAGCCTCCCGCTGCGCGTCGAGGTCCCCTACGGCGCCACGTTCGCCGAGCTCGCGGAGACCCTCACCGACGAGAAGCGCACCGTCTTCCGGCACGCGGGACACCAGGTCTCCCTGATCCAACGGGCCACCGGGCAGACGGGATTCGCCGGGGGCAGCCCCTTCGGCGCGGTCCTCAACGTCATCCCGTTCGTCGAAGGCCTCGACCTCGGGGGCAGCCCGGCCACCTTCGCGGGCGGCAGCTTCGGCGCCGTCGACGAGGTCATGATCTCCACCTACCGGGACGGCGGCGCCGACAGCGACCTGTACATCCGCTTCGACGCCCCGGGTGAGCGCTACACCTGCGAGCAACTGGCGTCACTCGCCGACCAGTTCACCACCTTCGTGGCAGCCGCGTCCGCCGACCCGCACGCCCGCGTGGGCACCGCCGAGCTGCTCGGCCCCGACGTGCGCCACCAGGTCGTCGAGGAGTGGAACGCCACCGGCGCGCAGGCCGGGCCCACGGCTGCCCGCACCCTGATCGCCGCCTTCGAGGAACAGGTCCGCCGCACGCCCGACGCCACCGCGCTCGTCTTCGAGGGCGAGACCCTCTCGTACGGCGAACTCAACGGGCGTGCCAACCGCCTCGCCCACCACCTCATCGCCCGTGGCGCGGGCCCCGAACAGCTCGTCGCGCTCCGGCTGCCCCGCTCCTTCGACCTGCTGACGGCCGTCTACGGCGTACTCAAGACCGGCGCCGCCTATCTGCCGCTCGACCCCGACCTGCCCGCCGAACGCGTGGCATACATGCTCGACGACGCCGGGCCGCTGCTCCTCATCGAAGAGCTCCCCGAAGGCCTCGACGCGCGGCCCGACCACGACCCGGCCGTCACCGTCCACCCCGACCACGCCGCGTACGTCATCTACACCTCGGGGTCCACCGGCGGCCCCAAGGGCGTCCTCGTGTCACACCGGTCGATCATGAACCGGCTCGTCTGGGGTCACGCCCGCTACGGCCTCGCCCCCGACGACCGCATGCTCCTGAAGACCTCCATCGGCTTCGACGTGTCGCTGCCCGAGCTCTTCTGGCCGCTCCAGGTCGGCGCCGCCCTCGTCATCGCCCGCCCCGACGGGCACCGCGACCCCGCCTATCTGGTGGATCTCGTACGCGAACAAGGCGTCACCGACGCCGACTTCGTGCCCTCCATGCTCGCGGCCTTCCTCGCGGAGCCCGGCGTCGAGGAGTGCCGCTCGCTGCGGCGCGTGGAGGCCGCGGGCGAGGCGCTGCCGGTCGAGGTCGCCGACGAGTTCGCCCGCCTCCTGCCGCACGCCGAGCTGCACAACCTCTACGGGCCCACCGAGGCGGCCGTCGAGGTGACCGCCTGGCAGCACCGGCCCGCGCCCGGCGCCACGGGAGTGCCGATCGGCGCCCCCGTCCACAACACGCAGGTGTACGTCCTGGACGGGGCGCTGCGCCCGGTCGCCCCCGGCGTCCCCGGCGAGCTGTACCTCGCGGGCGTCCAGCTCGCCCGCGGCTACCTCAACCGCCCCGGACTCACCGCCGACCGCTTCGTCGCGAGCCCCTTCGTGCCCGGCGCCCGCATCTACCGCACCGGCGACGTCGTCGCCTGGCGCCCCGACGGGGCGATCGACTACATCGGCCGCGGCGACTTCCAGGTGAAGGTGCGCGGTTTCCGCATCGAGCCGGGCGAGGTCGAGGCCGCGCTGCTCGCCCACCCGGCCGTCGCCCAGGCCGTCGTCGTGGCCCGCGAGAGCGGCGGCGGTGACAAGCGCCTGGTCGGCTACGCGGTGCTCGACGAGACGGCGGCGGACGGCGTGGACTCCGACGCGCTGCGGGCCTTCGTCGCCGCCCGCCTCCCCGAGTTCATGGTCCCCGCCCAGGTGGTGCCGCTCGACGCGCTGCCCGTGCTCTCCAGCGGCAAACTCGACCGCAAGGCCCTGCCCGAGCCGGAGTTCACCGCCGGCGTCTACCGGGCGCCCGCCACCCCCGAGGAGCAGATACTCGCCGGCCTCTTCGCCGAGATCCTCGGCGTGGACCGGGTCGGCGTCGACGACGACTTCTTCGGCCTGGGTGGGCACTCCCTGCTCGCCACCCGCCTCACCGGCCGGATCCGCGCCGTGCTCGGCGCCGAAGTTCCCATCCGCACCGTCTTCGAGACCCCCACCGTGGCCGCGCTCGCCGCCCATGTCGCGCGCGGCACCCGTGCCAGGGCCGCCCTGACCGCCCGCGCCGACCGCCCCGAGCGCGCACCGCTGTCGTACGCCCAGCGGCGCATGTGGTTCATCGACAGCTTCGAGGGCCCGTCGGCGACGTACAACATCCCGCTCACCGCCCGCCTCACCGGCCACGTCGACCAGCGGGCGCTGACCGGCGCCGTGCGGGACGTGCTCGTCCGGCACGCGGCGCTGCGCACCCTGATCCACGAGGACGAGACCGGCACCCCCTACCAACACGTCGTCCCCGCAGACGAGTTGACGGTGGACGTGCCGCTGTTCGACGTCGCCGAGCAGGACATGGCGGACGCCGTCGCGCGGGCCGTCGCGGAGCCCTTCGACCTCGCCGCCGACCTGCCGGTGCGCCTGACCCTCCTGCGCACGTCCGACACGTCGTACGTCCTGGTCCTCGTCGTGCACCACATCGCGGGCGACGGTGAGTCCGCGCTGCCGCTGGCCCGCGACCTGGCCACGGCGTACGCGGCACGGCTCGCAGGCACCGTCCCCGACTGGCCGCCGCTGCCGGTGGACTACGTCGACTACACGCTGTGGCAGCGCGAACTGCTCGGCGACGTCGACGACCTCAGCAGCACGCTCGCGGAGCAGTCCGCCTACTGGGAGCGCGAGCTCGCGGGTGTGCCGCAGCCGCTCCAACTGCCCGTGGACCGGCCCCGCCCCGCCACCGCGGGACACCGCGGCGGCATGGTGCGCTTCACCCTCGACACCGGCCTGCTCGCAGACGTCGAGCGCACCGCACGCGCGCAGGGCGTCACCGTGCCGATGCTGCTCCAGTCGGCCCTCGCCGTGCTCCTGCACCGGCTCGGCGCGGGCGACGACATCGCGATCGGCTCGCCCGTCGCGGGCCGCACCGACGAGGCGCTCGCCGACCTGGTCGGCTTCTTCGTCAACACCTGGGTGCTGCGCGCCGAACTCGACGGCGACCCCCGGTTCGACGCCTTCCTCGCCCAGGTCAGGGACAAGACGCTCGGCGCCTTCGACCACCAGGACGTGCCCTTCGAGCGCCTGGTCGAGCTGATCAACCCGGACCGCTCGACCTCCTACCACCCGCTCTTCCAGGTGATGTTCGCCTGGCAGAGCGCGTGGTCGGAGCTGTCGCTCGGCGATGCGCACGGAACGCTGGCCCCGGTACCCAACGGCACCGCCAAGTTCGACCTGTCCTTCATGCTCGCCGAGCAGCACGACGACGGCGGAACCGACGGCGGCCGCACCGTGCTCGGCTCGATCGAGTACGCCGTCGACCTGTTCGACGACGCCACGGCCGCGCTCATCGCCGACCGCTACGTCACCCTCGTACGCCGTCTGACGGCCGACCCCGCGCAGCGCGTAGGCGCGGTCGACGTCCTCCAGGACGGCGAACGGCAGGCGCTGCTCACCGCGTACAACGACACCGCACGGCCCGTCCCCGACCTCACCGTGCCCGCCATGTTCGAGCGCTGGGCGGCGGAGACCCCCGACGCCGTCGCCGTCGTCCTCGGCGACACCTCCCTGACGTACCGCCAGCTCAACCGGCGCGCCAACCTCCTCGCCCATGAGCTGATCCGGCGCGGCGTCGGCCCGGAGACCACCGTCGCCGTAGCGCTGCCCCGCTCCCCGGAGCTCGTCACCGCGCTGCTCGGCGTCGTCAAGGCCGGTGGCGCCTACCTGCCGATCGACCCCGAGTACCCGAGCGCGCGCCTGGACTACATCCTCACCGACGCCGCGCCCCGGCTGCTCCTCACGGACGCCGAGGTCCACCCGACGCTGCCGGACACCGGACTGCCCGCGCTCTACCTGGCGGACCTGCCGGAGACGGGCCCCGACGCCGACCGCGACCCGGCGCCCGCGCTGCTTCCCGAGCACCTCGCGTACCTGATGTACACCTCCGGCTCCACGGGCCGGCCCAAGGGCGTCGCCGTCACCCACCAGAACGTCGTCTCGCTGTTCGCGGGCACCGAGCACTGGTGCCGCTTCGGCCCGGACGACGTGTGGGCGTGGTGCCACTCGCAGGCGTTCGACTTCTCCGTGTGGGAACTGTGGGGCGCGCTGCTGTACGGCGGGCGGGTCGTCGTCGTGACGTGGGACGTGGTCCGCTCGCCGGACGCCCTGTGGCGGCTCGTCCTCGACACCGGCGTCACCGTGCTCAACCAGACGCCGTCCGCGTTCTACGAGCTGGTGAGCGCGCGCGCCGCCGAACCCGAGCGGGCGTCGCCGCTGCGCATGGTCGTCTTCGGCGGCGAGGCGCTGGATCCGGCACGGCTACGCGGCTGGTACCCGGGCGACCTGCCCAACCCGCCCGCCCTGATCAACATGTACGGCATCACCGAGACCACCGTCCACGTCACCCACCTGGAGCTGACCGCCGACTCCGCCGACCAGGGCGCCAGCCCCATCGGCGTGCCCATCGGCAACGTCCAGGTGTACGTGCTCGGCCCGGACATGGAGCCCGCGCCGACCGGCGTCATCGGCGAGATGTACGTCGCGGGGCTCGGCGCGGCCCGCGGCTACCACGGGCGTCCCGCGCTGACCGCCGAGCGCTTCGTCGCCAACCCCTTCGGCGCGCCAGGCTCCCGCATGTACCGCAGCGGCGACCTGGCCCGCTGGACCGCCGACGGACAGCTGGAGTACTTCGGCCGGGGCGACGCCCAGGTCAAGGTGCGCGGTTTCCGCATCGAGCCCGGCGAGATCGAGGCCGCGCTGCTCGCCCACCCGGGCGTCGCACAGGCCGCGGTGATCGCCCGCGACGTCGGCGACAGCGGCAAGCAACTGGTCGGGTACGTGGTCCCGGGCGGCGACGCCCCCGAGGGTGGCGACATCGACATCCACTCCGGCGTGACGACGAGCGAGCTGCGGGCGTTCGCGACGCAGCGGCTGCCGGAGTTCATGGTGCCGTCCGCGTTCGTGGTCCTTGACCGGCTGCCGCTCACCCGCAACGGCAAGCTCGACCGCAAGGCGCTGCCCGACGCCGAGTTCATGGGCGCCACCTACCGCGCGCCGGGCACCCCGGCCGAGAGCGTCCTGGCCGCCGTGTACGCGGAGGTGCTGGGTCTGGACCGGGTGGGTGTGGACGACGACTTCTTCACCATCGGCGGCGACAGCATCCGCTCCATCCAGGTCGTCTCCCGCGCCCGCGCGCTCGGCCTCGAAGTCAGCCCGCGCGAGATCTTCGAGTCCCGCACGGTCGCCCAGCTCGCCACCGTCGCCCGCGCGGGCGACGCGGAGAGCACGGGGACGCCCGCCCTCGCCGAACTCGAAGGCGGCGGGACGGGAACCGTTCCCCTGCTGCCGATCGCCCACTACCTGCGCAAACTGGGCGGCGGCGCCGTGGAGTCGTACGGCTTCTCCCGCTTCTCCCAGTCCATGCTGGTCGAACTCCCCGACGGCATCGACGAGTCGGGCATCGCCGCCACTCTGGGCGAGGTCCTCGACCGCCACGACATGCTCCGCTCCCGCCTTCTGGACGGCACGGAGGGACTCTTCGTCAGCCCGCCGGGATCGGTCGACACCGCCTCACTCGTACACCGCGTGGCCTGCGACGGCGACTGGGACAGCGCACCGGTCAAGGCCCTGGTCACCGCTGAACTCGACGCCGCGGCGGGCCGGTTGGATCCGGCTGCCGGGGTGATGGTCCAGTGCGTCTGGCTGGCCGCGCCTTCGGGTGTGGGGCGTCTGTTGTTGGTGCTGCATCACCTGGTGGTGGACGGGGTGTCGTGGCGGGTGCTGTTGCCGGATCTTGCGGCGGCGTGGGAGCGGGTGCGTGCGGGTCGTGAGGCGGCCTTGCCGTTGGCCGGTACGTCGGTCCGGCGCTGGGCGCACGCCCTGGAAGAGGCTGCTCGCACCGAGGAGCGCGAGTCCGAACTCCCGATGTGGGAAAGGGTGTTGGAAGGAGCCGACCCGGACCTCGGGTCGCGCCCCTTCGACCCGGCCGTCGACGTGGCCGCCTCCGTGGAGACCGTACGGGTCCAGCTGCCGGTGTCCGTGACCGAGGCTCTGCTCACGGGGGTGCCTGCGGCGTTCCGTGGAGGTGTGAACGACGGGCTGCTGGCGGCGTTGGCGACGGCGGTGGCGGTGTGGCGTGAGCGTCGTGGTGTGAAGGAGACCTCGGCGCTGATCCGGCTGGAAGGCCATGGGCGTGAGGAGGTTGTGGCGCCGGGTGCTGATCTGTCGCGTGCGGTGGGCTGGTTCACCAGCATGTTCCCGGTGCGGCTCGACACGGCCGGTGCCGATCTGGCGGAGGCGCTGGCCGGTGGTGCGAGTGCGGGCCGGGTGGTCAAGGCGGTCAAGGAGCAGTTGCTCGCGATCCCGGACAAGGGGATCGGGTACGGGCTGCTGCGTTATCTGAATCCTGAGACCGCGCAGCGGTTGGCCGGGTACGGGACCGGTCAGATCAGCTTCAACTACCTGGGCCGGCTCTCGGGTGCCGACATGCCCGAGCACCTGCGCGGCCTCGGCTGGACCCAGGCCGGGGACGCCTCCGTGCTCCAGGCCGCCCCCGACGCCGACATGCCCGCGATGGCGGCGCTCGACATCGACTCCATCGTCACCGACACCCCCGAGGGACTCCCGCGGCTCTCCGCCCGCTTCCACTTCCCGACCGGACTCCTCGCCCGCGAGGACGTACGGGAGCTCGCAGACCTGTGGTGCGAGGCACTGACCGGACTGGCCCGGCACGTCACGGCGCCCGGCGCGGGCGGGCTCACCCCCTCCGACGCGCTGGAACCCGTCGGCCAGGAGGAGATCGAGAAGTGGGAGGAGACCTACCCCGGCCTGTCCGACGTATGGCCGCTGACCTCCCTCCAGTCCGGGCTGCTCTTCCACTCGATGCTCGCCGACGCGGCGTTCGACGCGTACCACATGCAGCTCGTCTTCCATCTGTCGGGCCGCGTCGACCCCGCCCGGATGCGGGCCGCGGGGCAGGCGCTCCTGGACCGGCACGACAACCTGCGCACCGCCTTCGTGCCCGGCGCCGACGGCGAGCACGTCCAGCTCGTCGTCGACGGGCTCGACCTGCCGTGGCGCGAGATCGACCTCACCCATCTGGCGGGGGAGCGGCAGGCGGGCGCCCTCGAACAGTTCCTCGCCGACGACCACCGCGACTACTTCGACCCGCTCGTCCCGCCGCTGCTGCGCCTCACCCTGGTCACGCTCGGCCCGGACCGCGCCGAACTCGTACTGACGGCCCATCACATCCTGTTCGACGGCTGGTCGTTGCCGCTGATCATCGAGGAGCTGCTGCGGACCTACGCGACCGGTGGCGACACCACGGCGCTGCCCCGCCCGCACTCCTACCGCACCTTCCTGTCCTGGCTCGCCGGGCAGGACAGGGACGCGGCGCGCGAGGCCTGGCAGCGGGAACTCGACGGGGTTGAGGAGCCCACGGTCGTCGCCTCGGGGACCCTCGCGCCCGACGACACCTCGGGCATCGGCTCCGCCGACGTGCCGCTCTCCACCGACGAGGCAAGGACCCTGTCGCGGCGCGCCGCCGAGCAGGGCGTCACCCTCAACACCCTGGTGCAGGGCGCCTGGGCGGTCCTGCTCGGCGAGCTGACCGGGCGCAGGGACGTCGTGTTCGGCACCACCGTCTCGGGCCGGCCGCCCGAGCTCCCGGGCGCGGACGCCACCGTCGGCCTCTTCATCAACACGCTGCCGGTCCGGGTGACCAGCGCTCCCGGCGACACCTTCGGCGAGCTGCTCGACCGGTTGCAGACCCGGCAGGCCGCGCTGCTCGACCACCACCACTTCGGCCTCACCGACATCCACCAGGCCACGGGCCACAGCTCCCTGTTCGACACGCTCGTCGTCTTCGAGTCCTATCCCGTGGACCGGCTCGGCATCACCGACGCCAACACGGCGGCGGGGGTCGCCGTCACCGGCATCCGCCCCTTCACCGTCACCCACTACCCGCTGACCCTGATGGCCGCGGCCGATCCGCACCTGCGGCTCAGCGTGCAGTTCCAGCGGGGCCTGTTCGACCAGGCGGAGGCCGAGACGGTGGCCGCGCGGCTGGTCCGGGTGCTGCGGCAGCTCGTGGCCGATCCGACGGGCCGGGTCGGCGCGGTGGACGTCCTGCACGAGGGCGAACGGCGCCGGCTGCTGCGTGATCTGAACGCCACCGCTCTCGACGTCCCCGACCACACGGTCCCCGAGCTCTTCGAACGGCAGGTGGCGGCCACCCCGGACGCCGTCGCCGTCGTCCTCGGCGACACCTCCCTGACGTACCGGCAGCTGGACGACCGCGCCAACCGGCTCGCGCACGAGCTGATCGGGCGTGGGGTGGGCCCGGAGTCCGTCGTGGCGGTGGCGCTGCCCCGCACCGAGGAACTCGTCGTCGCCCTGCTCGCCGTCCTCAAGGCGGGCGGCGCCTATCTGCCCATCGACCCCGAATACCCGGGCAAGCGCCTGGAGTTCATCCTCGGCGACGCCCGACCCGCCCTCGTCGTCACCGACAGCGCCACCGGCCAGGGGCTGCCGGGCGCCGACTGCGCCCAGCTGCACGTGGACCTGCTCGACGGGAGCACGCGCGACGTCGGGACCGCCCCCACGGACGCGGACCGCGGCGGCGCCCTGCTGCCCGCGCACCTCGCGTATCTGATGTACACCTCGGGCTCCACCGGCCGCCCCAAGGGCGCCGCGATCACCCACCGCGGTGTGGTGAACGGCGTCACCGGTCTGATCGCCGCGCTCGGCGGCCCGACCGGCAAGCGGGCGCTTGCCGCGACTTCCGTCAGCTTCGACGTGTCCGCCTTCGAGATCTTCTCGACGCTGTGCTCGGGCGGTTCCATCGAGGTCGTACGGGACGTCCTGGTGCTCGGCGAGCGCGCGGACGGCTGGACGGGCGGCATGGTCTCGACCGTGCCGTCGGCCTTCACCGAGCTCCTCGACCAGGTCGCGGGACGGCTCGACGTCGACTCGGTGGTCTTCGCGGGCGAGGCCCTGCCCGCCTCGCTGGTGCACCGCGTCCGCGAGGCGCTGCCCGAGGCCCGCGTGGTCAACTCCTACGGCCAGAGCGAGTCCTTCTACGCCACCACGTTCGTCCTGCCGCCCGGCCAGGAGTGGACCGGCACGGGCGGCGCGCCGATCGGCACCCCGCTCGCCAACATGCGCACCTATGTGCTCGGCACCGGTCTCGCGCCCGCCCCGTACGGGGCCGTCGGCGAGCTGTACGTCGCGGGCGACTGCCTGGGCCGGGGCTACTACGGCCGGCAGGCGCTCACCGCGGAGCGGTTCGTCGCCGACCCCTACGGGCCGCCCGGGTCCCGCATGTACCGCACCGGCGACCTGGCGCGCTGGAACGCCGAAGGGCAGCTGGAGTACATGGGCCGCGGCGACGCGCAGGTGAAGGTGCGCGGTTTCCGCATCGAGCCCGGCGAGATCGAGGCCGCCCTCACCGCGCACCCGGCCGTCGCCCAGGCCGTGGTCGTCGCCCGCGACGGCAGGACCGTCAAGCAGCTCGTCGCGTACGTGGTCCTCGACGCGGACGCCCCCGACGCCGCCGACGCCGAAGGGGCGCGGGAAGCGGGAGCCGACGGCGCCGAGGCGGGGACCGGCGGCAACGGCGTGGACTCCGACGCGCTGCGCGCCTTCGTCGCGGCCCGGCTGCCCGACTTCATGGTGCCCTCCGTCGCCGTCGTCCTGGACAAGCTGCCGCTGCTGCCCAGCGGCAAGCTGGACAGGGCGGCCCTGCCCGAGCCGGAGTTCGTCTCCGGCCTCTACCGGGCGCCGAACACCCCCGAGGAGGCCGTGCTCGCCGACCTGTTCGCCGAGGTGCTCGGCCTGGACCGGGTCGGTGTCGACGACGACTTCTTCGACCTGGGCGGGCACTCGCTGCTCGCCACCCGGCTCACCGGCCGCGTCCGCGCCGCACTCGGCGCGGAGCTGCCGATCAAGGCCGTCTTCGACTGGCCGACCGTCGCCGGACTGGTCAAGCAGCTGCACCGGGGCGGCCGAGCGCGCGCCGCGCTCAAGGCGATCTCGGTACGGCCCGACCGCATCCCGCTCTCCTACGCCCAGCGCCGCCTGTGGTTCATCGACCGCTTCGAGGGGCCTTCCGCGACGTACAACATCTCCGTCGCGCTGCGCCTGACGGGGCCGCTGGACACCGACGCGATGACCGAGGCCATCAAGGACGTCCTGGCCCGGCACGAGAGCCTGCGCACCCTCGTCGCCGAGGACGGCGACGGCGTGCCGTTCCAGCACGTGCTGCCGGTCCTTGACGCCGCGATCTACGTGCCGGTCGTCGACGTGACGCCCGAGCAGACCCCGGCGGCCGTGCGGCGGGCGGCCGGGCACCGGTTCGACCTGTCCACCCAGATCCCGTTCCGGGCGACGCTGCTGCGCGGGTCCGCCGAGGAACACGTCCTGGTGATGGTGCTGCACCACATATCGGGCGACGGTGGCTCCACCGCGCCGCTGGCCCGCGACATCTCCGTCGCCTACGCGGCCCGCAGGGCCGGGCGCGTGCCCGGCTGGGCCGACCTGCCCGTGCAGTACGTGGACTACACGCTGTGGCAGCAGGAGATCCTCGGCGCCGAGGACGACCCGGAGAGCCTGCTCGCCACCCAGTCGGCGTACTGGGCCGCCGAACTCGACGGCGTGCCGCAGCCCCTCCAGCTGCCCACCGACCACCCGCGGCCCGCCAAGGCGAGCCACGTCGGCGACACGGTCGACTTCGTGATGGATCTCGAACTGCTCTCCACCGTCGAGGAGTTGGCGCGACAGCACGGCGCGACGACCGCGATGGTGCTCCAGTCGGCGCTCGCCGTGCTGCTCCACCAGCTCGGCGCGGGCGACGACCTCACCATCGGCTCGCCCATCGCGGGCCGCACCGACGAGGCCCTCGCCGACCTCTCCGGCTTCTTCGTCAACACCTGGGTGCTGCGCGCCCGTCTCGCGGGCAATCCCTCCTTCGGGCGGCTCCTGGACGACGTCAGGGCCAAGGCGCTCGCCGCCTACGAGAACCAGGAAGCCCCCTTCGAACGGCTCGTGGAACTCCTCAACCCGGAGCGCTCCACGGCCTACCAGCCCCTCTTCCAGGTCATGTTCGCCTGGCAGAACAACGCCAGGCCCGACTTCGACCTGCCGGGCCTGAAGGTGGGTCTGGAGCCGATCTCCACGGGCAGCTCGAAGTTCGACCTCTTCTTCAACCTGGCGGAGGTGCCCGGCGAGGGAGTGGCCGGCAGCATCGAGTACGCGGTCGACCTCTTCGAACGCGACACCGTGGAGGCGCTCGCCGACCGGTTCGTGCGGGTGCTGCGCGCCGTCGTGGCCGACCCGGACCGCCGGATCGGCGCGGTGGACGTACTGGCCGACGACGAACGCGGCCGACTGCTGCACGAGTTCAACGCCACCGCGCTCGACGTCCCCGACCTCACCGTGCCCGAGGTCTTCGAGCGGCAGGTCGCGGCCACCCCGGACGCGGTCGCCGTCGTCTTCGACGAGACTACTCTGACGTATCGTCAACTCGACGACCGGGCACGGGAGCTCGCCGTACGTCTCGCGGGGCAGGGGGTCGGGCCGGACACCGTGGTCGCGGTGGCCCTGCCCCGTACCGAGGAGCTCGTCGTCGCCCTGCTCGCCGTCCTCGACGCGGGCGGCGCCTATCTGCCGATCGACCCCGAATTCCCCTCCCGCAGGCTGGAGTTCATCCTCGAAGACGCCCGGCCCGCGCTCGTCCTCACCGACACCGCGAGCGCCCGGGTCCTCCCGGAGGGCGTGCGTACGCCACGGATGTACGTGGACCGGCCGGACCCGGGCGCCGAGGGCGCGCTCCTGCCGCCGCGCCTGCACCCGCACCACGCGGGTTACGTGATGTACACCTCCGGCTCCACCGGAACGCCCAAGGGCGTCGTCATCACCCACCGCAACATCGTCAACTGCGCGCTCGGCCTGGTCGACGCGCTGGGCGGCCCGACCGGCAAGCGGGCGCTTGCCGCGACCTCCGTCAGCTTCGACGTGTCCGCGTTCGAGATCTTCTCGACCCTGTTCACCGGCGGCTCCATCGAGGTCGTACGCGACGTGCTCGTCCTCGGCGAGCGGACGGACGGCTGGTCCGGCGGCATGGTCTCGACCGTGCCGTCCGCGTTCACCGAACTCCTCGACGCGGTCGCCGACGGGCTCGACGTCGACTCGGTGGTCTTCGCCGGCGAGGCGCTGTCCGCCGGCCTCGTGCACCGGGTCCGCGAGGCCCTGCCCGGCACCCGCGTGGTCAACTCCTACGGCCAGAGCGAGTCCTTCTACGCCACCACGTTCGTCCTGCCGCCCGGCCAGGAGTGGAACGGCACGGGCAGCGCCCCCATCGGCACCCCCATCGGCAACGTCCGCGTCCACCTGCTGGGCCCCGGCCTCCAGCCGGTCGCCCCCGGCGTCGCGGGCGAGCTGTACGTGGCGGGCTCCGGCATCGGCCGCGGCTACCACGGCCGCCCGGACCTGACCGCGGAGCGGTTCGTCGCCGACCCCTACGGGCCGCCCGGCACCCGCATGTACCGCACCGGCGACCTGGCGCGCTGGAACGCCGAAGGCCAGCTCGAATACCTCGGCCGCGACGACGCCCAGGTGAAGGTGCGCGGCTTCCGCATCGAGCCCGGCGAGGTCGAGGCCGCGCTGACCGCGCACCCCGGCATCGCCCAGGCCGTCGTCGTCGCCCGCGAGGGCCGCGGCGGCGGTGCCAAGCAGCTCGTCGGGTACGTGGTGCCGGCCGCCGGCGGCGCGGGCGTCGTCACCAGCGAACTGCGCTCCTTCGTCGCCCGCGGCCTGCCCGAGTTCATGGTGCCGTCCGCCTTCGTCCTGCTCGACCGGCTGCCGCTCACCCCGAACGGCAAGCTCGACCGGGCCGTCCTGCCCGAGCCCGAGTTCACCGGCGGCCGCTACCGCGCCCCGGAGACCGCCGAGGAGAAGGTCCTGGCCGCCGTGTACGCCGAGGTGCTGGGTCTGGACCGGGTGGGTGTGGACGACGACTTCTTCACCGTCGGCGGCGACAGCATCCGCTCCATCCAGGTCGTCACCCGGGCCCGTGCGCTCGGCGTCGAGGTGACGCCCAGGGAGATCTTCGAGAGCCGGACGGTCGCCCAGCTCGCCGCGGTCGCCCTCGCCCACCGAGGGGCGGGCGCCTCCGCCGTCCTCGCGGAGTACGACGGCGGGGGCACCGGCACCATGCCGCTGCTGCCCGTCGCCCGTTACCTCACCGAACTCGGCGGTTCCATCGACCGGTTCTCCATGTCGGTCGCCCTGCACCTGCCCGAAGGCATAGACGAGTCGGGCCTCACCGCCACGCTCGGCGCGGTCCTCGACCGCCACGACGTGCTGCGCTCCCGTCTCCTGGACGGCGCCGAGGGGCTCCTCGTCACCGCGCAGGGGACCGTCGACCCGGGATCCCTCGTACGCCGGGTGGCCTGTGACGGCGACTGGGAGAGCGCCGCGACGCGCACGCTGGTTTCGGACGAACTGGCCCTCGCCGAGGGCCGGTTGGATCCGGCTGCCGGGGTGATGGTCCAGTGCGTCTGGCTGGCCGCGCCTTCGGGTGTGGGGCGTCTGTTGTTGGTGCTGCATCACCTGGTGGTGGACGGGGTGTCGTGGCGGGTGCTGTTGCCGGATCTGGCGGCGGCGTGGGAGCGGGTGCGTGCGGGTCGTGAGGCGGCTCTACCGTTGGCCGGTACGTCGGTCCGGCGCTGGGCGCACGCCCTGGAGGAGGCTGCCCGGACCGAGGGCCGCGAGGCTGAACTCCCCATATGGGAGCAGGTCTTGGAGGGCCCGGACCCTGTCATCGGTTCTCGTCCCCTGGACGCCGAACGGGACCTGGCAGCAGACACCCGGACCCTCGCGACACGCCTCTCGGCATCCGTGACCGAGGCTCTGCTCACGGGGGTGCCTGCGGCGTTCCGTGGTGGTGTGAACGACGGGCTGCTGGCGGCGTTGGCCACCGCGGTGGCGGTGTGGCGTGAGCGGCGTGGTGTGGAGGAGACCTCGGCGCTGATCCGGCTTGAGGGTCATGGGCGTGAGGAGGTTGTGGCGCCGGGTGCTGATCTGTCGCGTGCGGTGGGCTGGTTCACCAGCATGTTCCCGGTGCGGCTCGACACGGCCGGTGTCGATCTGGCGGACGCGCTGGCCGGTGGCGTGAGTGCGGGCCGGGTGGTCAAGGCGGTCAAGGAGCAGCTCCTCGCGATCCCGGACAAGGGCATCGGGTACGGGCTGCTGCGCTACCTGAACCCCGAGACCGCCACCCGACTGGCTCCCTACGGAACCGGTCAGATCAGCTTCAACTACCTCGGACAGCTCTCCGGCGCCGACATGCCCGAACACCTGCGCGGCCTCGGCTGGAACCTGGCCACCGACGTGGGCGAGCTGACACTCACCCCCGACCCCGACATGCCCGCCCTGGCCGCGCTGGACGTCACCGCCCTCGTCACCGACACCGGTCAGGGACCCCAGCTGGGCATCACCTTCGGCTACGCCCCCCGGGTCCTCACCGATGACGACGTCCGCGAGCTGATGGACCTGTGGCAGCAGGCGCTCACCGGCCTCGCCCGCCACGTGGGCACACCGGGCACCGGCGGGCTCACCCCCTCCGACGTGGCGCTGCCCGCCGTCACCCAGGACGCCCTGGAGACGTGGGAGGACAGCCACCCCGGCCTGACCGACGTATGGCCGCTGACACCGCTCCAGTCCGGGCTCCTGTTCCACTCGATGCTCGCCGACGCCTCCTTCGACGCCTACCACATGCAGCTCGTCATGCATGTCTCCGGGACCGTCGACCCCGCCCGGATGCGGGCCGCGGGACAGGCACTCCTCGACCGGCACGACAACCTGCGCACCGCCTTCGTCCCCGCCGCCGACGGCACCCAGGTGCAGCTCCTCGTCGACGGGCTCGAACTGCCCTGGCGCACCCTCGACCTCGGCGCGCTGAGCGGCGAGCGGCAGGATCTGGCCCTGGAGGAGTTCCTCGCCGAGGACCTCGACGTCCACTTCGACATGGCCGTGCCGCCCCTGCTGCGGATGGCCCTCGTCACCCTCGGCGACGGCCGCTCCGAACTCGTCCTGACGGCCCATCACGTGCTGTTCGACGGCTGGTCCGTGCCCCTGCTCATCGAAGACCTCATGCGGCTCTACGCGGCCGACGGTGACCACTCCGAACTGCCGCGCACCCGCAGCTTCCGCACCTTCCTGTCCTGGCTGGACGGGCAGGACCGCGAGGAGGCGGCCCGGGCGTGGGCGGACGAACTGGCCGGACTCGACGAGCCGACCCTGCTGGCGGGCGCCGAACCGGCCGGTGAGCAGTCCGTCGGCGAGGCCGAGGTCGACCTCACCACCGAGGACGCCCGCGCCCTGTCCCGGCGCGCCGCCCAGCTCGGCGTCACCCTCAACACCCTGGTGCAGGGCGCCTGGGCGGTCCTGCTCGGCGAGCTCACCGGGCGCAGGGACGTCGTGTTCGGCACCACCGTCTCGGGCCGGCCGCCCGAGCTCGCGGGCGTCGACTCCATGGTCGGCCTGTTCATCAACACCCTGCCCGTACGCGTGCGTTCGGAGCCCGGCGACACCTTCGGCGACCTGCTGACCCGCGTCCAGAGCAGCCAGGCGGGCCTGCTGGACCACCACCACTACGGCCTCACCGAGCTGCACCGGATCACCGGCCTGAGCAAGCTCTTCGACACGCTCGTCGTCTTCGAGTCGTTCCCCGTCGATCTCGGCGGCATCACCGAGGCCAACGACGCGGCGGGCGTCGCCGTGACAGGGCTGCGGCCCTTCACCGGCACCCACTACCCGCTGACCGTCACCGCCGCGGCCGACCCGCACCTGCGGCTCTCCCTCCAGTACCAGCGCAACGTCCTCGACCAGGAGAGCGCCGACGCCATCGGCGCCCGCCTCGTCCGGGTCCTGCGCCACCTGGTGGACGACCCCGCACGGCCGCTCGCCGCACTCGACGTCCTGGCACCCGACGAGCGGCAGCGGGTCCTCACGGACTTCAACGCCACCGCGTCGCCCGCCGAGGACGTGACGGTGCCCGACCTCGTCGAGCGGCAGGCCGCGGCCACCCCGGACGCGACCGCTGTGATCTTCGGAACGCGCACGCTCACGTACGGCGAACTCAACGACCGCGCCAACCGTCTGGCGCACGAGCTGATCGGGCGCGGGGTGGGCCCGGAGTCCGTCGTGGCGGTGGCGCTGTCCCGCACCGAGGAACTCGTCGTCGCCCTGCTCGCCGTCCTCAAGGCGGGCGGCGCCTATCTGCCCATCGACCCCGAATACCCGTCCCGCAGGCTGGAGTTCATCCTCCAGGACGCGGCTCCCGCGCTGCTCCTGACGGATGAGTCGATCGCGCCACGGCTGCCGCACCCCGACATCCCGCGGCTGCTTCCCGAGCGGCTCGCCGACACGGGGCCCGCCACCGACCCGGCCCGCGCCCTGCGCCCGGCCAACCTCGCCTACCTCATCTACACCTCCGGTTCCACCGGCCGGCCGAAGGGGGTCGCCACCAGCCACGCGAACATGACCAACGGCGCGCTGTGCCTCGCCCCGTACGCCGCCGTGCGGCCCGGAGCGCGCATGCTCGCCGCCACCTCGGTCAGCTTCGACGTGTCGGTCTTCGAGATCTTCTCGACGCTCTGCACCGGCGGCACCGTGGACGTCGTCGCCGACGTCCTCGCCCTTGCCGAACGCACCGAGAACGGCGGCTGGGCGGGCGGCACCATCTGCACCGTCCCCTCCGTCTTCACCGAGCTCCTCGACCAGCTCTCCGGCAAGATCGTCGCCGAGACCATCGTGCTCGGCGGCGAACAGCTCACCGAGACCCTGGTGCGCCAGGTCCGCGAGGCCATCCCCGGCGTCCAGGTCGTCAACGGCTACGGCCCCACCGAGACGTACTACGCCACCACCCACCCCGTCCCCGACAGCAACCAGTGCACCGGCACCGGCAGCATCCCCATCGGCGCCCCCATCGGCAACGCCCGCACCTACGTACTGGGCACCGCCCTCAACCCGCTGCCCGTCGGAGTCGTCGGCGAGGTGTACGTCGCGGGCGCGGGCGTCGCACGCGGCTACCACGGCCGCCCGGGGCTCAGCGCGGAACGCTTCGTCGCCGACCCCTACGGCCCGCCGGGATCCCGCATGTACCGCAGCGGCGACCTCGCACGCTGGACCCCGGAAGGACAACTGGAGTACGTCGGCCGCGGGGACGCCCAGGTGAAGGTGCGCGGCTTCCGCATCGAGCCCGGCGAGATCGAGACCGCGCTCACCGCGCACCACGGCGTCGGCCAGGCCGCGGTCGTCGTCCGCGACGGAGGCCGCCTGGTGGCCTATGTGACCGGTCCCGACGACGTGACCCGCGAGCTCAAGGAACACGTCGCCCAGCTCGTCCCCGACCACATGGTCCCCGCCGCGTTCGTCCACCTCGACCGGCTGCCGCTCACCCCGAACGGCAAGCTCGACCGGGCGGCGCTGCCCGCTCCCGAGTTCACCACGGAGGCGTACCGCGCCCCGAGCACCCCGCAGGAGACGACGATCGCCGGCCTCTTCGCCGAGGTGCTCGGCGTCGAACGGGCGGGCGCCGACGACGACTTCTTCGCCCTCGGCGGCCACTCGCTGCTCGCCACCCGGCTCATCAGCCGCATCCGCGCGGTCATGGCCGTCGACATCCCGATCCGGGCCGTCTTCGAGTCGCCGAACGTCACCGCCCTCGCCCGGATCGCCGCCAGGACCACCACCAAGACCCGCAGGCCGCGCCTGCGCCGGATGACCGGCGCACAGGCCGCCGCGACCGACGCCCCGCAGGCCGGGACCCAGGTTCAGGAATCAGGAGTGAACGCATCATGATCCCTCTGTCCTTCGCGCAGCGCAGGCTGTGGTTCATCAACCGGTTCGAGGGCCCGTCGGCCACCTACAACATCCCCGTGGTGCTGCGCCTGACCGGCACCCTCGACCCCGACGCGCTCACCGCCGCGGTGCGGGACGTCGTCACCCGGCACGAGAGCCTGCGCACCCTCATCGTCGAGGACCGGCACGGCGAACCCTTCCAGCACGTCCTGCCGGACGACGAGGCGAAGCCGGCGGTCGATAAGGCCGACGTGACACCGGACGGGCTCGCGGCCGCGGTGCGGGCCGCCGTGGCCCACGAGTTCGACCTCGCCGTCGAACTGCCCCTGCGCACCCTGCTGTTGCGCCTGGCACCCGAGGAGTACGTCCTCGTCCTCGTCCTGCACCACATCGCGGGCGACGGCGGGTCGGCGGCACCGCTCGCACGCGACATCTCCACCGCGTACGCGGCCCGCCGCCTGGGCCGCGCGCCCGGCTGGGAGGAACTGCCGGTCCAGTACACCGACTACACGCTGTGGCAGCGCGAACTCCTCGGCGACGAGGACGACCCGGAGAGCGTCCTCGCGAGCCAATCCGCCTACTGGGCAAAGGAGCTGGCGGGCGTGCCCCAGCCGCTCCAGCTGCCCGCGGACCGGCCGCGCCCCGCCACGGCGGGCTACGACGGCGGCAGTGTCGACTTCGCCATGGAGCCCGCACTGCTCCAGCAGGTCGAGCGGCTCGCGCAGGAACGCGGCGTCACCGTCGCCATGGTCATGCAGTCCGCCCTGGCCGTACTGCTCAACCGGCTCGGCGGCGGCGACGACATCACCCTCGGCTCCCCGATCGCAGGACGCACGGACGAGGCGCTCGCCGACATGGTGGGCTTCTTCGTCAACACCTGGGTGCTGCGCGCCGGACTCGCGGGCAACCCGGCCTTCACCGACCTGCTCACCCAGGTCCGCGACAAGTCCCTGACCGCGTACGACAACCAGGACGTCCCCTTCGAGCGGCTCGTCGAGATCGTCAACCCGGACCGCTCGACCGCCTACCACCCGCTCTTCCAGGTCATGTTCGCCTGGCAGAACAACGTCTGGCCCGAGTTCGACATGCCGGGCCTGCGCGTCGCCTTCGAGCCCGTCTCGACGCCGACCGCGAAGTTCGACCTGTTCTTCAACCTCGCGGAGGTCCCCGGCGAGGGCGTGCACGGCACGCTCGAATACGCCGTCGACCTCTTCGACCGCGACACGGTCCACCGCATCGCGTCCCGCTTCGTCTCCGTCGTCCGCCAACTCGTCGCTGATCCGGGGCGTTCGATCGGTTCGGTGGACGTGTTGGAGGTGGGGGAGCGGGAGGTCCTTCTGGGCGAGTGGAACGACTCCGAGGCCGCCGTCCCCGACGTGTCCGTGGTGGACCTCTTCGAGCGGCAGGTTGCGGCGAGTCCTGATGCTTTGGCGGTGTCGTACGGCGGTGTGTCGTTGTCGTATGGGGAGTTGGATCGTCGGGTGAATCGGGTGGCGTGGTGGTTGTTGGGGAGGGGGGTGGGTCCGGAGCGTCGGGTGGCTTTGTTGTTGCCGCGTTCGGTGGATTTGGTGGTGGCGTTGTTGGCGGTGTTGAAGGCCGGTGGGGTGTATGTGCCGGTGGATCCGGATTATCCGGCGGCGCGGGTGGCGCATGTGGTGGGTGATGCGGATCCGGTGTTGGTTTTGGATGAGGACGAGTTGGGGGGTGATTTTTCGGGGTTTTCGGATGTGGCGCCTGGTGTGGGGGTGTCGTCGGGGGGTGCGGCGTATGCGATTTATACGTCGGGTTCGACGGGGTTGCCGAAGGGTGTGGTGGTTTCGCATGGTGCGTTGGCGAATTTCGTGGTGGATATGGCGGGGCGGTTCGGTCTGGGGGTGGGGGATCGGCTGTTGGCGGTGACGACGGTTGCGTTCGATATCGCGGCGTTGGAGTTGTTCGTGCCGTTGGTGTCGGGTGCGGGTGTGGTGCTGGCGGACAAGGAGATGGTGTCTCAGCCTTCGGTGTTGGGGGAGGTGGTGCGGGGGTGTGGGGTGTCGGTGATGCAGGCGACGCCGTCGTTGTGGCAGTCGGTTGTGGCGCATGATCCGGGGATGTTGGCCGGGTTGAAGGTGTTGGTGGGTGGTGAGGCGTTGCCGGCTTCGTTGGCGTCGGCGATGGTCGAGGCCGGTGGGGAGGTCACGAATCTTTACGGGCCGACCGAGACCACCATCTGGTCGGTGTCCGATCGGGTTTCCGGAGTCGGCGCACCCGCGATCGGAAAGCCGATCGCCAACACTCAGGTCTACGTTCTGGATGAGTTTTTGCGGTTGGTGGCTCCTGGTGTGGTGGGGGAGTTGTATATCGCGGGTGAGGGGTTGGCGCGTGGTTATGCGAACCGGCCTGGTCTGACGTCGGGTCGTTTCGTGGCTGATCCGTTCGCTTCCCATGGTGGCCGTCGTATGTATCGGACGGGCGATCTGGCGAAGTGGGGTCCGGACGGGCGGCTGACCTGTGTGGGCCGCGTCGATGAGCAGGTGAAGATCCGGGGTTTCCGGATCGAGCCTGGGGAGATCGAGACGGTTCTCTCCGCCCACCCCGAGGTCGATCGCGCCGTGGTCGTCGCCCGCCAGGACACCGCCGACGACCCCCGTCTCGTCGCCTACGTGATCCCCGCCGCCGACGGCTCCGGCGCGGGCGCTGGTGCGCAGGTGGATGAATGGCAGGAGGTGTACGACGAGGTCTATGCGCGTTCGGATGCCGAGTGGGGTGAGGACTTCGCGCTGTGGAACTCCACCTACACCGGAGACCCGATCCCCCTGGGCGAGATGCGCACGTGGCGCGACACCGCCGTCGACGAGGTGCTGCGCGGCGCTCCCCGCCGCGTCGTCGAACTCGGTGTGGGCGCGGGCCTGTTGCTCGCCAAGCTGGCGGGCCATGTCGACGAGTACTGGGGCACGGACTTCTCGGGCCCGGTCATCGACCGCCTCGGTGAGCAGGTCGGGGAGGCGTCGCTGAGCGCACGGGTGCGCCTCGCCTGCCAGCCGGCGGACGACATCACGGGGCTGCCGCTGGGGCACTTCGACACGGTCGTCATCAACTCCGTCGTCCAGTACTTCCCGGACGAGGCGTACCTGGTCAGGGTGCTGGAGAAGTCCCTGGAGCTCCTGGCGCCCGGCGGCCGGATCGTCGTCGGTGACGTCCGCGCGCACGGTTCGCTGAAACTGCTCCAGACCGCCGTACAGCACCACCAGAATCCGGAGGCGGCCCCCGCGGTGCTGCGGGCGGCCATCGAGCAAGCCGTGGTGCGCGAGCGTGAACTCGTGGTCGAGCCGGAGTGGTTCACCCGCTGGGCGGCCCAGCACGAGGGGCTCGCGGTCGAGGTCCGGGTGAAGCCCGGTGCGGACCACAACGAGCTGACCCGCCACCGCTACGAGGTCGTGCTGCACAAGGCACCCGCCGCCGAGGTGTGCCTCGCGGAGGTGCCTGCCGTGATCTGGGGCGAGGAGGTCGCCGATCTCGACGTCCTGCACGACCTCGTCCGTGCCGCCGACGGCGAGGCCCTGCGGGTCAGCCGTATCCCCAACGCCCGTCTGGCCGAGGAGATGTCGGCGGCCGTGGCGCTCTCCGTGGTCGGCGAGCCGACCGCGAGCGGTCCCGCCGTCGACCCGCACGACCTGATGCTCTGGGCCGCGGGACACGGCTGGGAAGTCCTGCCGACCCTGACGGCGGGCGCCCCCGACACTTTCGACGCGGTCGTGCTCACCGCCGTCCCACAGTCCCCGAGCCAGGTCTTCACCGGAGTGTTCCGGCCCTCGGGGCTCGCCGACGGCACCCTGATCAACGACCCCGCCGGGGCCCGCGACGTGGGCACGCTCCTGACGACGCTGCGCGGATACGTACGGGACCGCCTCCCCGAGTACATGGTCCCCGCGGCCGTGGTGCCGCTCACCGACATTCCGCTGACCCCGAACGGCAAGGTCGACCGGCGTGCCCTGCCCGCCCCCGACTTCGCCGCCCTGGCCACCGGGCGCGCGCCCCGCACCCCGCAGGAAGAAGTGCTCTGCGATCTGTTCGCCGAGGTGCTCGGGCTGCCCAGGGTCGGCATCGAGGACAACTTCTTCGAGCTCGGCGGCCACTCCCTGCTCGCCACCCGGCTCATCAGCCGCATCCGCGCGACCCTCGACATCGAGCTGCCGATCCGCGTCCTGTTCGAGGCGCCGACCGTGGCGCAGCTCGCCGAGCAGGCGGACGGCTCGGGAGCGGCGCGCGCACAGCTGTCGGTGCGGACCCGGCCCGACGTCCTGCCGCTCTCCTTCGCCCAGCAGCGCCTGTGGTTCCTGCACAAGCTGGAGGGGCCGTCCGCGACGTACAACATGCCGCTCGCACTGCGCCTCACGGGGCGCGTCGACCGCGACGCGCTCGAACAGGCGCTGCGGGACGTGGTCGCACGGCACGAGTCGCTGCGCACGGTCTTCCCCGAGACCGAGGGCCGCCCGCGCCAGCAGGTCATGGACCCCGCCGAACTGCCGGTGACCTGGGAGGTCAGGCACACCACCGAGGAGGACCTGGACGGCGCGCTGCGCGAGGCGGCCGCCCACGGCTTCGACCTCGCCACCGAACTCCCGGTCAGGGCCTGGCTGTTCGAGATCAGCCCCACCGAATGCGCGATCCTCGTGCTGATCCATCACATCGCCGCGGACGGCTGGTCGATGGGGCCCCTCGCCCGCGACCTGGTCAGCGCGTACACGGCGCGCCGCGAGGGCCGCGAGCCCGGCTGGCAGCAACTGCCCGCGCAGTACGCCGACTACACGCTCTGGCAGCGGGACGTCCTGGGCGACGAGAACGACCCGGACAGCCTGTTCTCCAGCCAAGTCGGCTACTGGACGAGGCAGTTGGCAGGGCTGCCCGACCACCTGGACCTGCCGGTGGACCGGCCCAGGCCCGCCGTCCCCTCGTACGAGGGGGAACTCCTCAAGTTCGACCTCGACGCGGAGCTCCACCAAGGGATCGTCGACCTCGCCCACGAGCGCGGCGCCACCGTCTTCATGGTGCTCCAGGCGGCGATGGCGGCGCTGTTCACCCGGCTCGGCGCCGGCACCGACATCCCGCTGGGCTCCCCGATCGCGGGCCGCACGGACGAGGCGCTCAACGATCTCGTCGGCATCTTCGTCAACACCCTCGTGCTGCGCACCGACACCTCGGGCGACCCGACGTTCACGGAACTGGTCGACCGGGTGCGCGAGACGGACCTCGCCGCGTACGCGCACCAGGACGTGCCCTTCGAGCACCTGGTGGAGATCCTCAACCCGGAGCGCTCGACCTCCCACCACCCGCTCTTCCAGGTCTCGTTCGGGCTGCAGAACGTGACGGAGGGCAAGTTCGAACTGCCGGGCCTGACGGTACGGCCCGCGCTCGCGGGCACGAACACCGCCCGCTTCGAGCTCCTCATCGCACTCGGCGAACACCGCGACGAGGACGGCACGCCGCAGGGCGTCGGCGCGATGGTCGAGTACGCGACCGACCTGTACGACCGCCCCACCGTCGAACTCCTCATCACCCGCTGGCGCCATCTGCTGGCCCAGGTCGTCGCTGATCCGGGGCGCTCGATCGGTTCGGTGGATGTGTTGGAGGTGGGGGAGCGGGAGGTGTTGCTGGGTGAGTGGAACGACTCGGCGGTTCTGGTGCCTCCCGTGACGGTGGTGGATTTGTTTGAGCGGCAGGTTGCGGCGAGTCCTGATGCGCTCGCTGTGTCGTACGGCGGTGTGTCGTTGTCGTATGGGGAGTTGGATCGTCGGGTGAATCGGGTGGCGTGGTGGTTGTTGGGGAGGGGGGTGGGTCCGGAGCGTCGGGTGGCTTTGTTGTTGCCGCGTTCGGTGGATTTGGTGGTGGCGTTGTTGGCGGTGTTGAAGGCCGGTGGGGTGTATGTGCCGGTGGATCCGGATTATCCGGCGGCGCGGGTGGCGCATGTGGTGGGTGATGCGGATCCGGTGTTGGTTTTGGATGAGGGTGAGTTGGGGGGTGATTTTTCGGGTTTCTCTGATGTGGCGCCGGGTGTGGGGGTGTCGTCGGGGGGTGCGGCGTATGCGATTTATACGTCGGGTTCGACGGGGTTGCCGAAGGGTGTGGTGGTTTCGCATGGGGCTTTGGCGAATTTCGTGGTGGATATGGCGGGGCGGTTCGGTCTGGGGGTGGGGGATCGGCTGTTGGCGGTGACGACGGTTGCGTTCGATATCGCGGCGTTGGAGTTGTTCGTGCCGTTGGTGTCGGGTGCGGGTGTGGTGCTGGCGGACAAGGAGATGGTGTCTCAGCCTTCGGTGTTGGGGGAGGTGGTGCGGGGGTGTGGGGTGTCGGTGATGCAGGCGACGCCGTCGTTGTGGCAGTCGGTTGTGGCGCATGATCCGGGGATGTTGGCCGGGTTGAAGGTGTTGGTGGGTGGTGAGGCGTTGCCGGCTTCGTTGGCGTCGGCGATGGTCGAGGCCGGTGGGGAGGTCACGAATCTTTACGGGCCGACCGAGACCACCATCTGGTCGGTGTCCGATCGGGTTTCCGGAGTCGGCGCACCCGCGATCGGAAAGCCGATCGCCAACACTCAGGTCTACGTTCTGGATGAGTTTTTGCGGTTGGTGGCTCCTGGTGTGGTGGGGGAGTTGTATATCGCGGGTGAGGGGTTGGCGCGTGGTTATGCGAACCGGCCTGGTTTGACGTCGGGTCGTTTCGTGGCTGATCCGTTTGCTTCCGATGGTGGCCGTCGTATGTATCGGACGGGCGATCTGGCGAAGTGGGGTCCGGATGGGCGGCTGACCTGTGTCGGCCGGGTCGATGAGCAGGTGAAGATCCGGGGTTTCCGGATCGAGCCTGGGGAGATCGAGACGGTTCTCTCCGCCCACCCCGAAGTGGATCGCGCCGTGGTCGTCGCCCGCCAGGACGCCGCCGACGACCCCCGCCTGGTGGCGTATGTCGTGCCGTCCGCGGACGGTTCGGAGTCCGGGGCTGGTGCGCAGGTGGATGAATGGCAGGAGGTGTACGACGAGGTCTATGCGCGCTCGGACGCCGAGTGGGGTGAGGACTTCGCGCTGTGGAACTCCACCTACACCGGAGACCCGATCCCCCTCGACGAGATGCGCACGTGGCGTGACACCGCCGTCGACGAGATTCGCCGCTGGGAACCTCGCCGGATCATCGAACTGGGCGTAGGCGCGGGCCTGTTGCTCTCGCAGCTGGTGTCCGAGGTCGACGAGTACTGGGGCACGGACTTCTCGGGTCCCGTCATCGAGCGGCTCGGTGAGCAGGTCGCGGAGGCCGGCCGTGCCGACCGGGTGCACCTGGCGTGCCGCCCTGCCGATGACATCACGGGGCTGCCGGTCGGATACTTCGACACCGTCGTCATCAACTCTGTGGCGCAGTACTTCCCCGACGAGGCCTATCTCGGCCGCGTACTGGAGAAGTCCATGGAGCTCCTGGCGCCCGGCGGCCGCATCGTCGTCGGTGACGTCCGTTCGTACGGCACCCTCCGCCTCCTTCAGACGACGGTCCAGCGGCACCAGAACCCCAGCACCGCCCCCGCTGTGCTGCGGGCGGCGATCGAACAGGCCGTGCTGCGCGAGCGTGAACTCGTCGTGGAGCCCGAGTGGTTCACCCGCTGGGCGGCCGGGCGTGCGGAGGTCGCGGTCGAGGTCCGGGTGAAACCCGGCGCGGACCACAACGAGCTGACCCGCCACCGCTACGAAGTGGTGCTGCACAAGGCACCCGCCGCCCGGATCCCGCTTGACGACGTGCCTGCCGTGACCTGGGGTGAGGAAGTCGCCGACCTCGACGCTCTGCACGAGCTCGCCCGAGCCACCGACTCCCACGCCCTGCGGGTCAGCCGTATCCCCAACGCCCGTCTGGCCGAGGAGATGTCGGCGGCCGTGGCGCTCTCCGTCGTCGGCGAGCCGACCACGAGCGGTCCCGCCGTCGACCCGCACGAGCTCGCGCTCTGGGCCGCGGGACACGGCTGGGAAGTCCTGCCCACCCTCACCGCCGGGGGCCCCGACGCCTTCGACGCCGTGCTGGTCCTCGACGGAACGCCGACCGCGGGCCGCGTGTTCACCGGTGCGTTCGTCCCGTCGGGGCTCGCCGACCGTGCCCATGTGAACAACCCGGCGGGCGTCCGCGGGGTCGGCACCCTGGTGGCGACGCTGCGCGAGCACGTGCGCGACCGGCTTCCGGAGTACATGGTTCCGGCGGCCGTGGTGCCGCTGAACGACATCCCGCTCACCCCGAACGGCAAGGTCGACCGGCGCGCCCTGCCCGCCCCCGACTTCGCCGCCCTCGCGACGAGCCGGGCACCCCGGACCTCGCAGGAAGAGCTGCTCTGCTCGCTCTTCGCCGAGATCCTGGGCCTGCCCACGGTCGGCATCGAGGACAACTTCTTCGAGCTCGGCGGCCACTCCCTGCTCGCCACCCGGCTCATCAGCCGCATCGGGGCCGCGCTCGACGTCGAGCTGCCGATCCGTACCGTCTTCCAGTCGCCGACGGTCGCCGCGCTCGCCCCGCACCTGCGCCGCCCGCTGGACGTGGCGCCGGAGGACCCGTACAACGTGGTCCTGCCGATCCGTACGGACGTGGCGGGCGACCCCCTGTGGCTGGTGCATCCGGGCGGCGGCCTGTGCTGGCCGTTCCTCGGCTTCGCGGGGCTCGTCGACGACCGGCCGCTGTACGGCATCCAGGCCCGCGGCTTCGACGGATCGCCGGTGCCCGACTCGGTCACGGCGATGGTCGAGGACTACGTCGAGCAGCTGCGCAAGGTGCAGCAGCACGGGCCGTACCACCTGCTCGGCTGGTCCATCGGCGGCACCCTCGCGCACGCCGTGGCCGCCGAACTCCAGCGGCAGGGCTGCGAGGTCGCCACGCTCGCCCTCCTGGACAGCGTGCCCAGCGCGGCCTACGCCGACCACGCGGAGGTGCGCAAGGACGACGTACGCGCCTTCCTCGGCGCCTACGTCGCCCATCTCACCGGCACCGACCAGTACGACTTCCTCCTCGAGACGGCGTCGACCATCGTCGTGAAGCACGCCGCGATGATGAAGGAATTCACCTCTCCCGTCTTCCGCGGCCGGGCGCTCTTCTTCAACGCGACCCTGAACCCGGACGACTCCTACGCCCCCCAATGGGGTCCCCACATCGTCGGTGACGTACAGGAGCACGACGTGCCCTGCGCACACGGCGACATGTATCTGCCCGAACACGCGGCGGAGATCTGCCGGACGATCGCCCGGCACATCGAAGGTGCCGAAAGGCAGCAGTGAAAACGCCGCACAACACCCAGAAGAATCATGCACTTCGGGAGGTCTGTATGGAAAACGGCGAATCCCTCACAGTGGGTTCCCACGCGCTGGGCACGCGCGACATGCTCGACACGTACGACTTGATCGGAGTCGGGTTCGGGCCGTCCAATCTCTCGCTGGCGACCGCACTGGAGGAGTACGCGGACAGCCACCAGGACGACCCGATCACGGCGACGTTCTTCGAGCGCCAGCACTCGCTGGGCTGGCACCGCGGAATGCTGCTGCCGTCCGCCAAGATGCAGATCTCGTACCTCAAGGATCTGGTCACGTTCCGCAAGCCCACGTCGCGGCTGAGCTTCATCTCGTATCTGCACGCGAAGGACAGGCTCGCGCTCTTCGTGAACAACCAGGACTTCTATCCGACCAGGAAGGAATTCCACGACTACCTGAAATGGGTGGAGTCCCACTTCTCGCGCTGGGTCACCTACAGCTCACAGGTCACCGGCGTCTCCCTGCCGCCCGAAGCGGCGGGGAGCGGCCCGGTCGGCGAGGTGCGGGTGGAGGTCCGCAACCCGTCCTTCCCCGGCGGCGTACGCACCGTCGGCGCCCGCAACCTGGTGGTCTCCACCGGCCTCGCGCCCAAGATGCCGGCCAACGTGACCCGCGGCAGGGCGGTCTGGCACAGCTCGGAGTTCCTGCACCGGTTCGACGAGCGCGACCCGGGATCGCTCCAGCGGGTCGCCGTGGTCGGCGCGGGCCAGAGCGCCGCGGAGATCGTCCGCTTCCTCTACGACAAGCTGCCGCACGCCACGGTCTCCGCGATCATCCCGTCCTACGGCTATTCCGTCGCCGACGACACCCCTTTCGCGAACAAGGTGTTCGACGCCAGCACGGTCGACGAGTTCTACCACGGCTCGCAGAGTGCCAGGGACGCGATCTGGAACTACCACAGGAACACCAATTACGCGGTCGCGGACGGCGATGTCATCCGTGACCTCCATCAACGCGCGTACGCCGACGAATTGACCGGTGACCGTCGGCTGCGGATGGTCAACCTGTCCCGCGTGGAAGGAGTTCAGCAGTCCGGTGACGGCGCCCGCATCACCATCCTGTCGAAGCTGAACGAACAGTCCTATCCGATGGATGTGGATGTGCTCGTGTGCGCCACCGGTTACGATTCGATGGACCCGACGGACCTGCTCGGGGAGTTGGACGCGTACTGCCTGCGCGACGAGCAGGGCCGCTATCGGGTGGAGCGTGACTATCGCATCGTCACGGCCCCCGAGCTCGCCGTCGGAATCTATCTCCAGGGCGGTACGGAACACACGCACGGACTGCCGTCTTCACTCCTTTCGAACATGGCGATCCGCAGCGGCGAGATAACGAATTCACTGGCCGCGGAGACAAAGGTTCCCGCGCGGCCGCGTAAGACCCCTGAATTGCTCACCCACTGAGCAGTCGTCTCACCCACGGAGGAGAAAACACCATGAGCACCAACCCGTTCGACGACAAGGACGCCCAGTTCCACGTGCTCGTCAACGACGAGGGCCAGCACTCCCTGTGGCCCGCGTTCGCCGAGGTCCCGGCCGGCTGGGAGATCGTCTACGGAGCGGACGACCACCAGAAGTGCCTCGACTACGTGGAGCAGAACTGGACCGACATGCGGCCCAGGTCGCTCCGCGAGGCGATGGCCGCCTAGGCGGTACCGCCCCTCAGCACACGGCGCGCCGTGTCCCGCCACCGGGACGCGGCGCGCCGTGCGTGTGCGTGAGTGTGTGCGTGTCCGTGTCCCTGTGCGTGCGGTGTGCGGGCTCCCCTGTCGGACGCACCGACGCCCGCGGCCCCGACGCCGGAGGACGACGTCGGGGCCGCGGGCGTACGCCGGGCGGGAGGGTCAGTGCGCGGCGCCGCGGTCGTAGATGCGGCGGGCCCACAGGTAGCCGACCGCCGTGGCGACCAGGCACCAGCCGATGGCCCAGTAGGCGCTGTCGCCGATCTCGGTGCCCATCAGCAGACCGCGCAGGGTGTCGATGATGGGCGTGAAGGGCTGGTTGTGGGCGAACCAGGCGAGACCGCTCGGCATCGAGTCGGTCGGCACGAAGGCGCTGCTGATGAACGGCAGGAACTGGAGCAGCAGGGTGGAACTGTTCGCCGCCTCGGGGGACTTGGCGAGCAGACCGAAGGCGACCACCAGCCACGTCAGCGCGAAGGTCAGCATGGTGATCACGCCGATCGCCGCCACCCATTCGACGGGCGTCGCGGTCGGCCTGAAGCCCATGAGGAGCGCGGTGACGATGACGACGAGCGTGCTCATCGCGGTGCGCAGCAGGCTGCCGATGACGTGGCCGGTCAGCACGGACCCGCGCGCGATGGCCATCGTGCGGAACCGCGCGATGATGCCCTCGGTCATGTCCATGCACACGGCGACGGCGGTGGTCGCGGAACCGAAGCCGACCGTCATGAGGATGACGGCGGGCGCGACGAAGTCGATGTACTTCGCGTCGCTGCCCAGCGAGTCGGAGAGACCCGCGCCCATCGTGCCGCCGAAGACGTAGATGAAGAGCAGCAGGATGAAGATCGGGACGCACAGTGAGGCGATCATCATCAGCGGGTTGCGGACCATGTGCTTCACATCGCGCCGCAGCATGGTCCGCGAGTCGATCAGGGCGGTGGTGAGAGAGCTCATCGGGCGCTGTCCTTTTCCTTGTGCTGGCCGGTCAGGGCGAAGAAGACGTCGTCGAGGTCCGGGGTGTGCACCGAGAGCCCCTCGGGCGTCACGGACTCGCGCTCCATGCGGTCGAGCAGCCCCTTGAGCGCGGGGACGCTGCCGTCGTGCGCGACCTGGAGGACCATCGCCTCCTCGTCGGGCGAGGCGTCGGGGAAGAGCGCGTACGCCTTCTGGTAGCCGCCGGGATCGGTGAACTGGAGGCGGATGTGCCCGCCGGGGATGAGCCGCTTCAGCTCGTCGGGCGTGCCCTCGGCCACCAGCCGGCCGGAGTTGAGGACCGCGATGCGGTCGGCGAGCAGGTCGGCCTCCTCCAGGTACTGCGTGGTGAGGAAGATCGTCACGCCGCCGCTCACCAGCTCGCGGATGATCTGCCACATGTCGTGCCTGCTGCGCGGGTCGAGGCCCGTCGTCGGCTCGTCGAGGAAGATCAGCCGGGGGTCGCCGACCAGCGTCATCGCCAGGTCCAGCCGGCGGCGCATGCCTCCGGAGTACGTGGACGCGTACCGATTGGCCGCGTCGACCAGTGAGAACTGCTCAAGCAGCTCCGCCACCCTGCGTGGCCCCGCCTTCTTGCCCAGATGGTGCAGATCGCACATCATCGCGAGGTTCTCCTCGCCGGTGAGGAGGTTGTCCACCGCCGAGAACTGCCCGGTCACACCGATCGAGGCACGCACCCCCGCGGCGTCCTTCGCCAGATCGTGGCCGGAGACGCGGACCTGGCCCGCGTCCGGGTCGACCAGGGTCGAGAGGATCTGCACGGTGGTCGTCTTCCCCGCGCCGTTCGGGCCGAGGAGCGAGAAGATCGAACCCTCCGGGATGCGCAGGTCGATCCCGTCGAGCACTTTCTTCTCCCCGTACGCCTTGCGGAGGCCGAGGGCCTCGATGGCGAGCGGGGTGGATGACGCGGAGGCTGTTGTTCCGGATGTTCGGGCCGTGCTGTCGGTCAGGGCTGCGGAAAGGGTGTCGGACATATTTCCTCGATTCTTTTCATTCCGAGGTCCACTCACGGTGAGCGAGTTCCACTTACGGTGTGAGGAGAGGGAATGCGCCAGGGCTGCGGCGGTAAATTGACGCGACGTTGACGCCCCGTCAGAGCGCTTCGGGGGCCCCGGAGTTCGACGGGGGAGACAAGCTCCGGGGCCAGTCTCGAATTCTGCCGTGCGGGCCGTGCGGAGCCAACTCTCCGGGGGTGCGACCAGACCGCGCGAGGGGCTCGAACGGATGGCCGCGTTCCGTGCCAAGTCGCTGGTGAGGGCGGATCGTTGAGGTCCGGGCGTCCCGCTGACGGGACAACCGGTCCGGGGCCTGGCGGGGCCCCGGCGCCCATTGCCAGGCGCTCACGGCAAAGGGATCGTGTGGGACCGACGGGGAATGCGAATGGACGCTCGCTCGATGTGCGGTGCCCGTCGGACCCACGGTTCGAGTCGTAAAAGGAGAGAACCGCATGTTCGTTCCCAGCGATTACCGACAGGCCGATCCCGCGTGGGCGGCAGAGTTGATACGTCGGAATCCTCTCGCGCTCCTGGCCACCAACGGCCCGGAATCCAGGGAGCCGTTCGCCACGCATCTGCCCGTCATTCCTGATCCGGAAATGCCGGCCGACTGGTACGAGAAGGACCTCCAATTCGCCGGAGCGACACTTCTCGGCCATATGAATCGGGCCAATCCGCACTGGAAGGCGCTGGCCGCGGCGAGCGCCGGCACCGAAGGCGTGCGGGCGCTGCTGACCTTCACCGGACCCCACGCGTATGTCTCCCCGACCGTCTACGCGAAGCCCGTCGCCGCGCCCACCTGGAACTTCACCGCCGTCCATGTGCACGGGGTGCTCCGCGGGATCGAGCCGGGGGAGGCCACGCTCGCGGTCGTGCAGCACACCGTGCGCGCCTTCGAGCGGGAGTTCGGCGCCGACTGGGACATGACCACGTCCGTCGACTACTTCCGGCAGATCGTGCCCGGCGTGGGCGCCTTCCGCTTTCATGTCACGGCCGTCGAGGGCATGTTCAAGCTCAGCCAGGAGCAGGCGCCGGAAGTGCGCGAGCGCGTACGCCGCGAGTTCGCCTCCCGCGACTCCCACCTGCACCGGGAGACCGCGCACCTGATGGAGCGCTGGGAGGAGGAGGTGGTGGCCCCGTCGCAGGCATCGCAGGCGTCTCAGCCGTCACGACCGGCGCCCACGCACGCGCCGTCCCCGGCTCCGGTTCCGTCGCCGGTCCAGGGCTGCCCCGTCGCCCACGCCGCCCGCTGACCACCGAGCACGAGAACAGGAGAGAGGAATGATGGCGCCGCGCATCCCCGACTGCCCGCTCGCCCACGCCGTGGCACGCATCGGTGAGTGGTGGACGCTGGAACTGCTGCACGACGCGTGGGAGGGGCACACTCACGCCGCGCATTTCGCGGAGAGCCTGCGGACACCACGCGACGTCCTCGCGGAGCGGCTCGCGACGCTGGTGGCGGGCGGCCTCCTGCGGCGCGTGCCGTGCGCCGCGCCCGGGTGCGACGAGGACGGCACCGGTGCCGACGTCCCGCACGACCGGTACCTGCTCACCGACCGGGGCCGCGGTCTGCGTCCCCTCCTGCTCGCCATGGCCGCCTGGGTGAACCAGGACCTGGCCCCCGAGGAGCGGGGTCTCGTCCTCGTCGACGCGGCGACGAGGCAGGAGGCGGAGCCGGTCCTGGTGGATCGCCGCACCGGCCGCAGGGTGGACACCGCGGCGTACGTCCTCGTGCCGGGCCCGGCGGCGAGCAGGGAGATGCGGGCGCGCTACGAGGTCATCGACTCCCGCAGGGAAGGCCCGCTCCGGGGCGACGCGGGCGGGTAGCGGATGAGCCGGGTAGCGGAGGAGGCGGGTAGCTGGACAGCCAGGTGGCCGGACGGCCGGGCAGGCGCGCCGCGCGGAGCGCTCACGTATGGAGCGCCCCGCCGTCCTCCCCGTGCCCCTCGGGCTCCAGCTGGATCGTGGAGTGCGCCACGTCGAAGTGGTCGCCGACGCACCGTTGCAGCCGCCCGAGCAGCTCGCCGTATCCGCCCGTGAGGGCCGCCTCGGTGACCACCACGTGCACGGTGAGCACCGGCATGCCCGACGTGACGGTCCAGCCGTGCAGATCGTGCACGGCGACGACGCCCGGCTCCTCCAGGAGGTGCCTGCGCACCTCGCCGAGGTCCACGTCCTGCGGCGTCGCTTCCATGAGTACGTGGACGGAGTCCCTGAGCAGCCCGTACGCGCGCGGCACGATGAGCAGGCCGATGACGATGGAGGCGATCGGGTCGGCGGCCTGCCACCCGGTGAGCAGGATGATCAGGCCGCCCACGATCACCGCGACCGAGCCGAGCGCGTCGCCGAGGACCTCCAGGTAGGCGCCGCGCAGGTTGAGGCTCTTGTCCTTGGCGTCCCGCAGCAGCCACAGGCCCACCAGATTGGCGAGCAGCCCGCCCACCGCGACCACGAACATCAGGCCGCCCTTGACCTCCACCGGATCGCTGAAGCGGCCGATCGCCGACCACAGGACCCAGACGAAGATGCCGACGAGCAGCAGCGCGTTCAGTACGGCCGAGAAGATCTCCACCCGGTAGAAGCCGAACGTGCGCCGTGGCGTCGGCGCACGCTGGGCGAGGGTGATGGCGCCGAGCGCGAGGGAGACGCCGACCGCGTCGGTCAGGCTGTGCGCGGCGTCGGCGAGCAGCGCGAGGCTGCCGGAGAGGAGCGCGCCGATCACCTGGATGACGGTGATCGTGCCGCTGATCCCGATGGTCCAGAGCAGGCGGTTGCGGTACGTCCCGCTGAGCGTGCCGCCCGCCGTCGCGGCGGACGGGCCGTGGTCGTGCCCCATGCCCGCGAGTGGATCACGCGGGTGCGGGGCCCGCCACCGCACGTGCCGCCGGTCGGCTCAGTGCACCCGTGGCTGCGAGGAGACGTCGCGCTGGTGCGGGATGCCGAGCGGCGGCGGCAGCTCGCCCTGCTGGACGGTGACGTTGCGCGCGGGGGCGGGCACCCGGATGCCCTCGGCCCGGTAGCGCTGGTGCAGGCGCTTGATGAACTCGTGCTTGATCCGGTACTGGTCGCTGAACTCGCCCACGCCCAGGATCACCGTGAAGCTGATCCGCGAGTCGCCGAAGGTGTGGAAGCGGATGGCCGCCTCGTGGTCGGGCACCGCGCCCGTGATGTCGGTCATCACGGCGTCCACGACCTCGATGGTGACCCGCTCCACGTGCTCCAGGTCGCTCTCGTAGCTGACCCCGACCTGCACCATGATCGACAGCTCCTGCTCGGGGCGGCTGAAGTTGGTCATGTTGGTGCCGGCGAGCTTGGCGTTCGGGATGATCACGAGGTTGTTGGAGAGCTGGCGCACCGTCGTGTTGCGCCAGTTGATGTCGACGACATAGCCTTCCTCGCCGCTGCTGAGCCGTATGTAGTCGCCGGGCTGCACCGTCTTCGCGGCGAGGATGTGCACGCCCGCGAAGAGGTTGGCCAGGGTGTCCTGGAGTGCCAGGGCGACCGCGAGACCGCCCACGCCGAGCGCGGTGAGCAGCGGCGCGATGGAGATGCCGAGCGTCTGCAGGACGACGAGGAAGCCCATCGCGAGCACCACGACGCGGGTGATGTTCACGAAGATGGTGGCCGAGCCCGCCACCCCGGAACGGGACTGAGCCACGCTCCTGACGAGGCCGGTGACGATCCGGGCCGCCGTGAGCGTCGCCGCGAGGATGAGCAGCGCGGTCAGCGTCATCGTGATGTTGCGCCCGGTGCGGTGGGTGAGCGGCAGCGCCTCGGCCGCCGCGGCGAGGCCCGCGGTGATGGCCGCACAGGGCACGAGCGTGCGCAGGGCGTCGACGATGACGTCGTCGCCGCTCCAGCGGGTCCTGCTGGCCCGCTCGCCGAGCCAGCGCAGCGTGGCCCGGAGCAGCAGGCCCGCCGCGAGTCCGGCGAACACGGCGATGCCGGCCACGATCCAGTCGTGCAGGGTGAGCGCGCGGGTCATCGGCGTGCTCCCGTCGTACGCGGCGAAAGCGGCCGGACGCGGCCTATGTGATGTGTCGTCACCTTGTGATACCTGCTCGATTCCGGGAGTGCGGTCACGCCGGAACGGGGACCCGGTCCGGCGCGGACGTCATCCTGCCCCATGCGTCGGCGGCCGTCGCGCGTACCCCCACCTGGATCTTCACAGAGCGGTCACGTATGTCAACCGCCGGGCGGGAGCGTACTGTCGGGCTCCGCGGCCGCCGTGGACGGACCGTCACCCCATGTGGGCGAATTCGCCATCTTCGCCCGCACGCGCACCAGTTGGGCCGTCACGATGAGGAGAGTGACGCAGCCCTCAGATCCTCCGTCCTCCGCCGATGCCCGACAGTCCGATGCCTGTCAGTCCGATGCCTGTCAGTCCGACGCGCGGGAGTCCGACGCCCGCCAACAGGTCGGCTACCGCAGCGACCCGCGCTTCGAGGACATCGCGAACGCCACCTGGTGGCGGATGGCCGGGCGCCTTCCGCGCACGCTCGGCGCCGCGACCCGGCTCGGCTGGGCGGCCGACCGCCCCGCGATGTGCTGGCTCGCGGTCTGCCAACTGGCCGTCGTCGCCGCGTCGGCCGTGGGGCTCGCCGCGCTGCCCGGCGTACTGGCCCAGCTCTTCCAGGGCGGCGAGGTGGGCGAGCGGATCGCGGCGGCCGCGCCGGGGCTCGTCGTGGTCGCCGTCGCCGCGGGGGTGCGGGCGGGGGCCGACGCGGTCGGGGTCTGGGCCGCCGCCAGGCTCGGCCCCGAGGTCGCGTCCGAGGCGGACCTCCAGATCCTCGCGGCCGCCCCACGGGTGGAGTTGGAGGAGTACGACAGGCCGGGCTTCGCCGACCGGCTCCAGGCCGCGGGGCGCGGCGCCGAGGCGACCGAGAACCTCGTCGCCGACGCCCAGGCGATGGTCTCCGCGCTCGGCCAGCTCATCGCCGCGGCCTCGGTCCTCTCGCTGCTCCATCCCGTCCTGCTGCCGTTGCTGGTGCTCGCCGTCCTGCCCAAGGGCGCCGCCGCCGTCACCACCGCGCGCATCCGGCACCGGGCCGACCACCAGAACATCGCGGACAGTCATCTGCGCTATCTGCTGCGCCACTACGCCACCCACCAGCGCACGGCGGCCGAGGTCCGCGCCACCACCATGGCGACGTTCCTGTCCGGCTGGTACGCGGAGATCAGCGGCCGGATCAGGACCACCCACCGCCGCGCCGCCCCGCGCATCCTCGGCGTCACCCTGGTCGGCGCCTGCGTCAGCGGGCTGATGCTCGCCCTGACCTGGGCCGCGCTCGGCTGGCTGGCCGCGAGCGGCCGGATGGACCTCGCGCTCGCCGCCACCGCCGTCGTCGCCGTGCGCACCTCCACGGGCGCGCTGACCTCACTGGTGCTCGCCACCGCCCGCCTCTTCCGCACGAGCCTGTATCTGGAGGACTGGCAGGACTTCCTGCGGCGCGCGCGGGCGCTGCGTGCGGTGCGCGGATCCAGGGAGGTCCCGGACGGCGGCCCCGCCGAGATCCGTGCGGAGCACGTCAGTTACACCTATCCCGGCGCCTCGAAACCCGCGGTCGAGGGGGTCAGCCTCACCCTGCGCCGCGGTGAACTGATCGCCCTGGTGGGGGAGAACGGATCGGGCAAGACCACGCTGTCCGCCCTGCTCACCGGGCTCCGCGTGGCGTCCACCGGGACGGTGGCCTGGGACGGGGTGGACCTGGCGGATGCCGATCCGCACAGCGTGTGGGCGAAGGTCGGCCTGGTGCCGCAGGACTACACCCGCTGGCCGATGGACCTGCGCGCCAACATCCATCTGGGCCAGCCCCGTTCGGAGAGCGACGCGCTGCTCATGGACGCCGCGAGGGCGGCGGGCGCCGACAGCGTCATCGCGCGCGCCCCGCACGGTCTGGACACGCTGGTCGCGGGCTCCCACTGGGGCGGCACCGACCTCTCGGGCGGCCAGTGGCAACGGATCGCGGTCGCGCGGGCCTTCTACCGCGACGCCGCCATGCTGATGCTCGACGAGCCCACGTCGGCGATGGACCCGCGCGCCGAGTACCTGGTGATCCGCCGCTTCAAGGAGCTCGCCGCGGGCCGGACGGCCGTCTTCGTCACGCAGGGCCTGGAGAACGCGCGGATCGCGGACCGCATCGTCGTACTGGACCGGGGGCGGGTCCGCGAAGAGGGCGACTTCCGGACGCTGCTGGCACGCGACGGGCTCTTCGCGGAGCTGTACCGGCTGGCGCGGGACCGGTGACCGATCAGCACGGCCGGTGCCGGTCCCAGTAAGAAGGCGGGCTCAGGGCCGCTTCGCGGGCTGCGGCGGCACCACCATCATGCGGTGGTAGGCCGCCGACTGGTGGGGTTCGCCCACCGGCAGCCCGTCGACCTCCACCCAGGCGTGCGCGCGGAACGGCTCGGTGCGCACCCCGGTGCACCAGTCGGGCCAGACCCCGCGCATCCGGCACAGCAGCGCGGTGGCCACCGAACGCTGCAAGCAGCCCTCCCCGGCGCAGCGCGCGCTCACCGCGACGACGGCCCGGCGCGCGGCGAGCGCCTGTGCGGTGCTCGCGGGGGCGGCCCCGCGCCGGACCACCGTGAGGACGCGGCGCACGCGGCGCGGCTTGAGCAGGACGATCAGCCGGGCGGCCGCCGTGGCGGCGAGCACCGGTGGACGTCGGCGCAGCGGCAGCCGCTCGCGGGACGGGGGCACCATCGGCTGGCTCATGTGGGCACCACCAGTCGGGCCGCGAGGAGCGCGCCGGTGATCGACGCCGTGTCGTCGGCCGCGCGCTCGGGGGTGAGCCGGGGGTGCGCGGCGCGCAGCGCGCGTGCCGCGTCGGGCGGTTCGGCGCCACCGAGCAGGGTGCGGAGCACGAGCGCCGCCGAGCCGTTGAGCTGCCAGTATCTGCCGGTCGCCTCGTCGAGGAGCACCATGCCGTCCGGGGTGTCCGTCGCGCAGACGTCGCGGCGCAGGATGAGGCTCACGGGGCTCCTTCGGTGCTCGCGGTGCTCGGTGGGCGGGTGCTGCCGCGGCCGGCGCGGAGCCAGACCTCGCAGCCCAGGGTGGAGCTGAAGGAGCGCAGCGCCTCGGGGGTCGGATGCACCCCGAGCAGGGCGGCGCGGACCGCCGCGTCGTCGATCAGACCGGCGCGCGCGAGCCACGATCCTTCGAAGAGACCGACCAGCGCGGCACGGTTGTGCCGCAGCCCGGTGTGGAAGTCCGCGCTGTACTCGCCCTTGGTCCGCCTGCCCAGTACGTCGGCGGGCACGATGTCGCGCATCGCCGCCGCCAGCACCGGTTTGTACCTGCCGGGTGTACTGCGCTCGCTGACGCGGATGGCCAGGGCCGCCTCGATCACCGCGTCGTCCAGGTAGGGCCCGGCGTGCGGCAGTCCGCGCGCGGAGGTGACCTGGTCCAGCTGGCGCAGGCCGCGCCCTCCGGTGCGTACGCAGGCGAGCGCCGCGTGCTGGCCGCGCTCGGCCGCGAGGGGCTCGGCGGTGTCGGCGCTCCCCGCGGCCTCGTGGAGCAGGTCCCGCACGGCGTGGACCGCGTCGGGGGTCGCCCACGGGGGAATCCGCAGGTCCACGCCCCACGCGGTCGAGGGGGCGCTCCGGACCAGCGCGGCGGAGGAGGGCGGCGGGTCGGTCAGCCCGTCGGCCCACGCGGTGAGCCACTGGGCGAACGTCCTGCGGTCGGCGAGCTGCCGCACCAGTTGCCCGAGCGGCCAGTGCTGCGCGGCGCGTTGGGTGCGGATGCGGGCGAACGCGGCCGACGGGCTGCGTCGGACGAGGTCGTGCAGATGCGGCGGGAGCGTGCAGAACAGTTCGTCCGCGCCGCCGCCCATCAGGTGCAGGCGCGAGCCGCGGTCGGTCATCAGGGCGGCGAGCGCCGCCATCCTGGCGCCGTCGCGCACCCAGGGGCCCGGCTCATCGGTGGGGACGGCGGGGGCGGTGGCGTCGGTGAGGGCCGGCAGGCCGCTGTACCAGAGCGGCCATCGGTCGCGGGGCGGCGTGACGTGCTCGGCGCCGGGCAGGCGGCTGACGGCGCGCGCGGCCCAGAGCTCGTCGTCGTTGTCCGGATCGAGGCTGCGCCAGCGCATGGTGACCAGGTGGGCGCGGGCGAACGCGGACCGGATGCCGTCCTGCTCCCGCGCCGCCAGGAAGCACAGGCTGGTGGAGTCCATGCCGCCCGACAGGTCCGCGCTCACCGTCCCGCCGCTGGCCGTGCAGCTGCCCACGGCGGCGGTCAGCGCGTCGCGCACCGCGGGGACGCCTTCCCGCCATCCGAGCTCGGGTGTGGGAGGGGTCCACCAGCGGCGGGTGCGGGCCCGTCCTTCCGCGTCGAGCAGCAGGCAGTCGGAGGAGGGCAGGGCGTGCACGCCCTGCCAGACGCAGAGGTCGTCCAGCGGATAGGGGAGGGGAGAGGCCAACAGATGGGCGGCCAGCAGCCGTTCGTCCGGGCCCGCACCGGTCAGGGCGGCGAGCCGGTCGGACCGGTCGGCGGCGACCGTCACACCGGCCACGCGCGTGTGGAAGAGCCGCCGCACCCCGGAGGCGCTGCCCCTGGCGAGGACCGAGCCGTCCGCCGACGCGACGAGGTGGAAGCTGCCGTGCAGCCCCTGGGCGATGCGCCGCACGTCCCCGATGCCGCGCAGCCGCCCCACGCGCGCGGACAGGGTGTCGGCGGTGACGGGACAGCGCCCGATCACCGCAACTCGCCGCGCCCCTGCCGCACCCACCGTCACATGACCGTCCGGCCAACTGCCCAGCAGCCAGGGCCGGCCCGAGTCGTGCGCGATGGAGTCCGTGGTCCAGGGGCGCAGGAGCTGTGCCGCGGCCACGCCGGCTGCGCCGTCCGGGAGGACGGCGAACCACACGTCACCGCTCATGGCATGTCACCTGTCGTAGACGTCATGGAATGTCGTCGAAGTGCGGCGGGGCGGGGTCAGCTGGGGCCGAGGTACCACTCGTAGGGCGGGAACCCGCCTTCGTAGAACGACCCCAGGGCCTCGCCGCGCGTCAGCTCGGCGAAGTCGCCGACCTCCACCATCGCCGGTGGTTCGTAGATCTCCTCGTGCTCCATGGAGAACCTCCCTTTCCTTCCGGTTGTCCTCGGCGCAGGTGCGGATCCGCACCCAGGCGGAAAATGCCCAGGGCATGCCCCCATACGCCCAGCGGGGGTATTTGTCGCCCGAAGGGATGAATAAGGGTGTGTTTCAGAAGGTGCGCCGGGCGTTCGCACCGGCGCTGTCCAAGGACTTCCCCGGCGGCCCGAGTTATGCATGTCTCCTCGACAATTCCGGTGCGTGGCGGGCGAGAAGACCCACTCACCGGGCCAACCAAGCTGCCCTGGCGGCGGATTCGAGGTGCAGCACTGATGCGGAACCGGGCTCGCGGCCACGATCTGCTCGCGCTGCGGCGGCTCAACACCACCGTCGTGCTGCGCGCGCTGCACCGCCGCAGCCCCCGCACCCTCGCCGAACTCGCCGCCGAAACCGGCCTGTCCAGGCCGACCGTGGAGGCCGCCGTCGAGGAACTCGCCGGGCGGGGCCTCGTCGGGGAGGCCACCGAGGGGCCCGGCGAACGCCCGCCCGGACGCCCCGCGCGACGGTTCCGCTTCCGTACCGAGGCCGGGCAGGTGCTCGGCGTCGACATAGGGCTCCACAAGATGGTGCTGCTCCTCGCCGACCTCGGCGGCACCGTCCTCGCCCACGAACACCGGTCCATCGACCCGGAGTTGAGCGGAAGCGCCCGCCTGGAGCTGCTGCGCGACGGCATGGAGGCCTTCCTCGACGCCCACGCGCCGCGCGGCGACGAGGTCCTCGCCCGCTGCGTGGGCGTGCCCGGCATGGTGGACGCCTCCGGGGTCATCACCTCCGTCGTGATCCCCGAGTGGTCGGGCGTCGACCTCGCGCGGCTGCTCCCCGAAGACGGCCACGGCACGGGCCGCACCGTGATCGAGAACGACGTCAACCTCGCGGTGCTCGCCGAACGCTGGCAGGGCGCCGCCACCCTCGTCGGCGACGTCGTCTGCGTGCTCACCGGACACCGCGTCTCCTGCGGCCTCACCATCGACGGACGGCTGCACCGGGGCAGGCGCGGCGGCGCGGGCGAGCTCGGCATGCTGCCGCTGCTCGGCATGAGCGGCGCCCAGGAAGCCCTGCGCTGGCCCGACGTGCGGCCCACCGGCGAGTCCGAGGTGGCGGCGCTGGCCCGCGCCGCCGACGCCGCGGACCCGCGCGCCCTGGCCGCCGTCGCCGACTTCGCGGACCGCATCGCCCCGGGCATCGCGGCGATCTCCCTCGCCGTCGACCCGGAACTGATCGTGCTGACCGGCGGCGCCACCCCCGTCGGCCGGCATCTGGTGCCGCTGCTGGCGGACCGGCTGCGCCCCATGACCCTGCACGTCCCGCGCATCGCCCTGAGTCCGCTCGGCGAGCGCGGAGTGGCCATCGGCGCCGTACGCAAGGCGCTCGACCAGGTGGAGGTGGAACTGCTCTCGGACATGGCGTCGTAGCGCCGCCCCCGGGCGGGGGTGCTCCGCGGTGACGCCCGACGACTGCACAGGAGGCGAAGGCGCGCATGCGCAGAAGGACTCTGCTCGGCGGGGCGTTGGCGGCCCCTTTGCTCGCCGCCTGCTCCGGCGGGGGCGACGGCACGGAGGGCGGGGGCGGCACCACCCTCACCTACGGAATGTGGGACCCGGCGCAGGTGCCGGGCATGCAGAAGATCATCGCCGCGTTCCGCAAGGAGCATCCGCGAATAGCCGTGCGGATCGAGCTCACGCCCTGGGCGACGTACTGGACCACCCTGAAGACGTCGATGAGGGGCGGCACCGCGCCCGACGTGTTCTGGATGAACGCCGTCAACTTCCAGCTGTACGCGGCCAACGGCGTCCTCGAACCGCTCTCCGGGCACATCAGGAGCGACCGGACGCCCGTCGACCGCCACCCCGACGCGCTGGTGAAGCTCTACGCGTACGACGGCACGCAGTACGGGCTGCCGAAGGACTTCGACACCATCGGCCTCTGGTACAACAAGGCGCTCTTCGACAAGGCGGGCATCACCTACCCCGACGAGAGCTGGACCTGGGACGACGTGCGCGACGCCGCCGCCGAACTCACCGACCCGAAGAAGCGCGTGCACGGATTCGCCGCCGAGATGGACCGGCAGGGGAAGATCTATCCCGCGGTCTGCGGGGCGGACGGATACATCCTCAGGGACGGTCGTTCCGGATTCGGCGACGAACGGTCCATCGAGGGCCTGCGCTTCCTGACCGACATGGTCGACCGGGGCTGGTCCCCGCCGCAGAGCGCGATGGTCGAGTCCGTCGGACGCGTGCGCTACTGGTCAGAGAAGGTCGCCATGAACTACGACCTCTCCGCGATGGCAGGGCAGATGTACGCCGTGCCCGCGCTCAAGGACCACGGCGGCGTCGCCGTCCTGCCCAAGGGGCGCCGCAGGGCCACCATCATCCACGGCCTGGCGAACGTCATCTCGGCCAAGAGCCGCAAGAAGGCGGCCGCCTGGCAGTTCGTGCACTTCATGGCGGGCAGGGAAGCGGCCGAGATCCAGGCAAGGGAGGGCGTCACCATCTCCTCGTACGCGGGGACGCAGGACGCCTGGCTCAAGTCGATGCCCGAATTCGACCTGAAGCACTTCATCGAGATGCAGACGTACGCCGTCCCGTACCCGAGTTCCGAGAACACCGCCGTCTGGGAGAACCTCCAATACCCGATCCTCGGCGCCGCGTTCAGCGGCAAGGGCGGCATCGAGAGCGCCGCCCGCAGGCTCGGCGGACAGATGGACCGGGCCCTGAAGGAGGAGAGCGGCGCATGAGTGTCTTTCCCGCCACGGCGGCCGCGAAGGCGAAGGAGCGGCGAGCCTCGGCCGCCGCACCGCGACCGGGCTCCCGCAACCAGCGCGCCGCCTACTGGTTCATCGCGCCGCTCGGCATCGGCTTCGCGCTCTTCTACTTCTGGCCGCTGCTCCAGACGTTCTACTTCAGCTTCACCGAATTCGGCGCGTTCGGCGGCCACACGTTCATCGGCACCGACAACTACGCCCGGGTGATCCAGGACGTCACCGTCTGGCAGGCGCTGGTCAATACGCTGATCTACAGCGTCATCGGGCTCACCGCGCTGCCGATCGCCATCGTCGTCGCGTCCCTCCTGAACCGGCGCGGACTGCGCGGCGTGTCCGTCTACCGCGCCCTGTACTTCGTGCCGTTCGTGACGCTGCCCGTCGCCGTAGGGCTGGTCTGGAACTGGCTCTACAACGGCGACTTCGGGCTCCTCAACGAAGTGCTCGGCTGGTTCGGCATCGACCGCCACTACTGGGTCTCCGACCCCTCCACCGCCGTCTACGCGATCGGCACGGTGATGGTCTGGTCGACCACCGGCTACTACTTGATCATCTTCATGGCGGGCATCAAGGGCATTCCAAAGGACTATTACGAGGCCGCGGAGCTCGACGGGGCGGGCGCGCTGCGCCGGTTCTTCACGATCACGCTGCCGCTGCTCAGCCCGACCCTCTTCTTCGCCTCCATCATCTGCATGATCAATTCACTGCAGACCTTCGACCTGATCTACATCATGATGGGCGAGAAGAATCCCGCGATCGGCGATACGCAGTCCGTCGTCGGCCTCTTCTACAAATGGGCGTTCATCGAGAACGCGCAGGGCGCGGCCGCCGCCCTCGCCTTCCTGCTCATGGTGGTCATCGCCGCTCTCACGTATCTGCAGTTCCGGCTCCAGAAGAGGTGGGTGCACTATGCCTGACACCCCAGAGCGCACAAGGACCGAAAGCTCGAAGAGGCGCCTGAACGCGGGATCCGTCGCCACCCACGCCGTGCTCTCGCTCGGCGCGCTCGTGATGGTCTTTCCTTTCCTGTGGCAGCTGCTCACCGCGCTCAAGACCCTCGCGGAGACCTCACAGGTGCCGCCCACGTTCCTGCCCGACGACTGGAACTGGAAGAGTTTCGACAGCGTCTTCACCGGGCTGCCTTTCCGGGAGATGCTCACCAACAGCGTCATCAACACGCTGGGCCGCACCCTGGGACAGCTGGTGTTCTGCTCCCTGGCCGCCTATGCCTTCGCACGCATGCAATTCCGGGGCCGCAACGTCCTGTTCGCGCTCTTCCTCTCCGTCCTGATGGTGCCGAGTTCGCTGCTCGTGCTGCCGCAGTACGACATCATCCAGCGCTTCGGGCTGCTCAACTCGGCGCCCGCGCTGTTCCTGCCCGGCATGTTCAGCGCGTTCGGCACCTTCATGCTGCGGCAGTTCTTCCTCACCCTGCCCAAGGAACTGGAGGAGGCGGCCCGCATCGACGGCGCGGGACCCTTCCGGATCTTCTGGTCCGTCATGCTGCCGCTGATCAGGCCCGCCCTTGCCGCCCTCGCCGTCATCACCGCCATGTGGTCGTGGAACGACCTGCTGTGGCCACTGGTCGTCAACACCGACCCGCAGAAGATGCCGATCAGCGCGGGACTCACCTCCCTGGAGGGACAGTTCGAGACCAACTACCCGGTGATGATGGCCGGTTCCCTCATCGCGAGCCTGCCCATGCTGGTCGTCTACCTCTTCCTCCAACGGCACTTCGTCCAGAGCGTCGCCCTGTCCGGCTCCAAGAGCTGAGCCGTCCCCCAAGGAAAGGCAGCACTCTTCATGCCACCGCTCCACATCGGCCTGCTCGGCGCGGGCGGCATCGCCCGCGCCCATCTGCCCGGCTGGCTCGCGCTCGGCGCCCGCGTCAGCGTGTACACCGTCGACGGCTCGGCCGAGAAGCTCACCGCCGAGTACGCGGGTCGCGGCCACGACGTCCGCACCGCCGCGAGTCTCGACGACCTGCTCGCCACCGCCACGGCCGTCGACATCTGCACCCCCACCCCCACCCACAAGGAACTCGCCCTCGCCGCCGTCGCCGCGGGCCGGCACGTCGTGTGCGAGAAGCCGCTCGCGCTGACCGCGCGCGACGCCGGGCAGATCGCGGCGGCCGCCGAGACGGCGGGCGTCCGGCTCCACCCGGCCCACGTGGTGCGCTACTTCCCCGCGTACGCGGCGCTGCGCGCGGCCGTCGACCGCGGCGACCTCGGCGCACTCGCCGTGCTGCGCTTCACGCGCGGCGGGGCGCGGCCACGATGGGCGCCGTGGTTCGGTGACCCCGCCCAGTCCGGCGGCGTCATCATGGACCTGATGGTCCACGACATCGACATCGCCCGCTGGCTCGCGGGCGACGTGGTCCGCGTGCACGCCCGCACACGCGGCGTCGAGCACGCCACCGGCACCCCGGCCGAGGTCGTCAGCGCGACCGCCGTGCTCACCCACGCGTCCGGCGCCGTCAGCCACATCAGCGGCCTGTGGGGCCTGCCCGACCAGCAATTCCGTACGACGTTCCGGGTCGCGGGCACGGACGGACTGCTGCACCACGACTCCACCGCCGTACCCGGCTTCCGGATCACCGCACAAGGCGTACGGGCCGCGAACGAAGGCATCCCGTCCAGCCCCCTGACCGAGAGCCCCTACCTGGCCGAACTCCGCGAGTTCGCCGCGTCCTGGCAGCCGGGCGGGCCCGAGCCGCGGGTGAGCGCGCACGACGGCGTCGAGGCGGTACGGATCGCCGAGGCCGCCGTGGAGTCCAGCCGCACCGGCCGCGTCGTGGAACTCCCACGACCCGCGGGGACGGCCCCGACCAAGCAGACCGATCCGACCGATCCTGCCGAGGAGGCAGCGCGATGAAGGTCGCCGTCCTGTCGTTCGCCCACGTCCACGCGGCCGGCTATCTGCGGCTGCTCGCGCGCATGCCGGGGGTCGAGGTGCTCGGCAGTGACCCGGACACGGATCTCGCGGCGCCCGGCGAGGTCCGCGGCCGCCCCCTCGCCGACGAGCTGGGAGTGCCGTACGCCGCCACCTACGAGGAGGTCTTCGCCTGGCACCCGGACGCGGTGATCGTCTGCTCCGAGAACGCCCGGCACCGCCCGCTGGTCGAACTGGCCGCCGCGCACGGCGTGGACGTCCTGTGCGAGAAGCCGCTCGCCGCGTCCGTCGAGGACGGCGAGGCGATGGTCGCGGCCTGCCGGGCCGCGGGGGTGCGGCTCGCGGTCGCCTTCCCGGTCCGCTTCAGCCCCGCGTACGCCGCGGTCAAGGCGGCGGTCGACTCGGGGGACGCGGGACAGGTCCTCACCGTGTCGGGGGCCAACAACGGCTCCATGCCGACCCGTTCGCGCCGCTGGTTCGCCGAGCCCCAACTCTCCGGCGGGGGCGCCCTGATGGACCACACCGTGCACATCGCCGACCTGCTCGACGACCTCTTCGGCGACGCGCGGCCCGTCGAGGTGTACGCGCAGACCAACAACCTGCTGTACGCCGACGAGGTCGACGTCGAGACCAGCGGCCTGGTCAGCGTCACCTACTCCAACGGGGCCGTCGCCACCATCGACTGCAGCTGGTCCCATCCGCGCTCCCACCACTCCTGGGGCGGCCTGGAACTCACGGTCGTCGGCGAGCGGGCCACCCTGGAGATGGACGCGTTCGACCAGAAGGTGCACGGATTCAGCGAACGCCGGGGCCAGGGAGTGGAGTTGCCGTTCGGCGTCGACCTGGACGAGCGGATGCTGAACGCCTTCCTGTACGGCCCCGGCGAGGACGGCATGGACGTCGCCGACGGCGAGGGTGGGCTGCGGACCCTGCGCGTGGTGGCGGCCGGTTACGCGTCGGCGCGCGACGGTGCGCCGGTGCCGGTCGGCTGACCCGTCAGGGCCGTCCGGCCTGGCCCGTCTCCCAGACCCATGCGGCGATCTCCACGCGATTGCGGACGGCCAGCTTCGTCTGGATGCTCGCCAGGTGGGTCTTGACGGTCGCCACGGCGATCCACAGCTCCTCGGCGATCTCCTGATTGGTGCGGCCCCGCGCGACGCGCCTCGCCACGTCGAGCTCGCGCTCCGAGAGGACCTCGGGCGCGGGCCCGGCGGCCGCCGCGCCGCACCCCGGGCCGTGCCGGTCCGCCATGCGCTCCAGGAGCCGCAGCGTCACGGCGGGGGACACCAGCGCGTCGCCCTTCGCGGCGGCGCGCACCGCCTCCACGAGCAGTCCTGGCCCGGCGTCCTTGAGCAGGAAGCCGACCGCGCCATTGCGCAGCGCCTCGTCCAGGTAGTCGTCCTGGTCGAAGGTGGTGACGACCACGACGTGCAGCGGCTCCGCGACGCCGGGACCGGCGAGCAGCCGGGTCACCTCCAGACCGTTCAGCTTCGGCATCCGGACGTCGACGAGACACACGTCGGGCCGCAACCGCCGCGCGAGCGCCACACATTCGGCCCCGTCACCGGCCTCACCGACCACCTCGATCCCCGGCTGCGCGGAGAGGATCAGCCGGAACCCGGTCCGCACCATCTCCTGGTCGTCGGCGATGAGGACGCGCACGGAGCGTGCGGGATGGTGGTTCTGCGGCATTTCTTCCACGAGGAGAAGACTAGGACGGCCCGGGGCGTGCCTGCGCGCACGGCCCCTGACGAGGCACTTCCACGCGCCCCGTGATCACCACCGAGCGCCTCGGGCGGCTCCGGCACGAGACCGTGACCGGTGGCATGCTCCCTGGCGGGCGACCGTCCGCCGGCCGGGCGTCCACCGGGTGACCCGTCCGCCGGCCGGGCGCCCGCCGAGCCCCAGGGGGACCTTCATGCGCCTGCACCGCACCGTCGTCGCCGCCCTCGGCGCCCTCGCCCTCGTCACCGCCCTGCCCGCCTCCGCGAGCGCCGCCAACGGCACCCTGCACTACGTCAACGTCAACGGCGACGACTTCAGCACCGCGAACCCGGTCAACGGCGAGTGCTACCTGCTTGTCTCCGGCGCCGCGCACGTGGACAACGGCACGGACACCACCGCCACCGTCTTCTCCGATCACGGCTGCGAGGACGTGCTCGGGCCCGCGCTCCCGCCCGGCAGCGCGCGGGACTTCGGGGCGCCCGTGCCGCACAGCGTGATGTTCAGCTAGCGGGCAGCGTGGCGCGCAGGCGCCAGCCGCCGTCCGGCAGCGGCCCCGCCGCCAGGTCGCCGCCGAGCGCCGCGACCCGCTCGCGCAGCCCGATCAGGCCCAGGCCGCCGCGCCCGCCCGGCGGCGTCCGGTCCTTGCCGCGGCCCTGAGGGGACGGGCCGTTGGTGATCTCGACGACCAGCCGTCCCGACGCCACCGACACGCGCACCCGGACGTCGTCGGCGCCGGGCGCGTGCCGCGTGACGTTGGTCAGCGCCTCCTGGACGACCCGGTGCACGGACGTCTCGACCTCGGGCGCGAGCGCGGCGGCACGGACCTGCGCCGTGACCTCCAGGGTCGCGGCGTCGCCGTGCGCCGCCACCAGCGCGGCCAGCTCCGTGAGCAGGTCGGCGGGCCTGGTGGCGGCGCCGGGCTCCGCGCGCAGCACGTGCACCAGGCGCCGCATCGATTCGAGGGTCTCGGTGCCGGCCTGCTCGATCCCGGCGAGCAGCGGCTCCAACTGCTCGGGCGAGGTCTCGCGGACGGCGCGCGCGGCCTGCGCCTGGACGACGATCCCCGTCACGTGATGGGCGACGAAGTCGTGCAGATCGCGGGCGATGCGGCGGCGCTCCTCCTCCTGCGTCGCGGTCACCGCGAGCGCCCGCCTGCCGTCCAGGGCGCGCAGATAGCCGCCGAGCGCGAGCGCCCCGCCCGCCGCGACCGTCAGGATGAACGCGAAGGTCTCGGCCTCGGACTGGAAGCCCGTCCTGACCGGCGCGGCCGCGACGGCGAGCGCGAGCAGCGCGCACAGGACGTACCCGGCGGGCAGCCGCGCCGTACGCGTGGTGACGGTGAGCAGGGCGAGCAGCGCGAAGGACTCCAGGAGCCCCCAGCTGCCGACCTGGACACGGCCGAGCGCCAGACCGAGCGTGAGCCCGCCGGAGGCGAACGCCGCGATGGCGGCGTTCGCCTCGATCCCGGGGCCGCCCCGCACGAGGAGCACGGCGACGGCCAGCGGCCCGGAGAGCAGCGGCAGCCAGGACCCGTCCGGCTGGCTCGACACCAGGTCGAGCAGCCACAGGAACAGTGCGGGGACGGCGAACAGGAGCGCCTTGCCGAGGCGGGGACGGGGGCGCGGGCCGGACGGGGAGCGGTGATCATCCACGTACCGAATGTACGCATCAGGTCGCACTCCGCGGATCAGCCGAAAGCCTGACCGGGGCCCCGCGATCCACCGAAGGGCCGAGGCGCGCGAGGGGCCGGTGCGGCGAACGTGGAGGCAGTCACACCAGCCCCGGGCGTCGGTGCCCGACGAAGCGACGCAGTGACGGAGTGGCGAACCGACGTGCCGGCGACCTGAAGCCTCGACGTTCAGTCGCCTCGACGTCCCCACGCCCCGATGTCCCGACGCCCCCACGCCCCGACGAGAGAGCGATGACCATGTCCCGACCGATCACCCTCCGCCCCCGTGCGGCCCGCACGACACTCTGCGCGCTCGGTGCCGTCGCCCTTGCCGTGTCCCTGACCGCCTGCGGCGGCGGCTCCAGCAACCCCTTCGACGACCACCGGGAGAAGGCGTCCTACCAGGACGGCGCCGCGGCGAAGAGCGCCAGGAAGTCCGTGCCGCGCTGGCTGCCCGACGACGCGACCGACATCAAGTACGTCATGTCGACCACCGGCGACGACCGGATCATCAAGTTCACGACGCCGGACGGGAAGTTCCCGAAGCAGTGCGTCAAGGGCGAGCCGCAGGGCAAGCCCCGCATCAAGGCCGACTGGTTCCCCTCGGACCTCGCGGCGAAGGCCGACACGAACTGCGGCACGTGGTCCGGCGCCCGCGTCGACGGCGTGCTCTACGCCTGGCAGGACAAGGATGTCGCGATGAAGGCCCGCGGCTGATGGGAGCACGCACGACACGTGGCAGAGGAACGCTCGCGGCCGTGACGGCGGGCGCGGCCCTGCTCTCGCTGGCGGCCTGCTCGTCGGGAGGCCAGGGCGACCGAGGCGGACCGGACACCGGGAAGGCCGGTGCGGAGAGGCCGCAGCGGATCGCCTGGAAGCCCTGCCCCGCCGATGCCACGGAGGGCGCGCCTAAGGGCGCCGAGTGCGGCACCGTCCGCGTCCCCGTGGACTGGACCGCGCCCGGCGGCGAGAAGCTCGACGTCGCGGTGGTGCGCAGGAAGGCGACCCGGCAGGACGAGCGCATCGGCACCCTGATGTTCCTGCCCGGCGGACCGGGCAATTCCGGTGTCCAGAACGTCGCAGGGACCAAGGAGTGGGGCGGCGCCGAACACCGCTTCGACATCGTCAGCTTCGACCCGCGCGGCACCGGACTCAGTAGCCCCGTGCGGTGTCCCGCGAAGCCGCTGGCCGCGATGATCACGGACAAGCGGCCCGTCACGACGACCGGCGACTTCGCCCGGCTGAAGAAGCGCGCCACCGGCCTCGCCGCGGAGTGCGCCCGCACCTCCGGCGCCGTGGCCCGGCACACCGACGCGGGCAGCGTCAGCCGCGACATGGACGTCATCCGCGCCGCGCTCGGCGAGGACCAGGTCTCCCTCTACGGACATTCGTACGGGACGGTCTACGGCCAGCGCTACGCGGCGATGTACGGCGGCCGGGTGCGGGCCGCCGTGCTCGACGGCGTCATGGACCCCGCGATCGGCCGGCGCGCCTTCGGCGTCACCGGGGCGAAGGCGCTGGAGGGCGCCTTCGGCGAGTTCGCCCGGTGGTGCGGGCGCTCGCGCGACTGCGAGCTGGGGGAGCGGGACGCCTGGCGGGTGTACGAGGACCTCGCCGCGCGGGCCACCCAGGGCACGCTGCGCAACGGCGGCAAGGACGTGCCCCTCGCGGAGCTGAACGGCACGATCGACGCGATGCTCCTCACCCCGTCCTGGCCGGCCGTCGCCCAGTACCTGCACGCCCTGGACACCGGGAAGCCGTGGGAGACCGACGAGGGCGGCGTACCGCAGGGCGAGAAGCTGCTGCCCGGCGCCGACCTGTCCGTCTGCGCCGATCTGAACCTGCGTGTCCCGGACGCCGCGGCCTACCTCGCCGACCAGCGCGCGGCCCGCGCGTCCGCGCCCCGCTTCGGCTACTCCCCGAACACCGTCTCGTACGCCAACCTCTGCCAGGGCCTGCCCGCGCCCCAGGCCGTGCCGGATGACGAGAAGGCCGTCGACACCAGGACGCCGCTGCTCCTGATCGGCGCCCGGTACGACAACGCGACCCCGCTGGACTGGGCGCGCTCGGTGCAGCGGCGGCTCGGGGACCGGGCGGCGCTCGTCGAGGTGAAGGGCTGGGGCCACGCCGTGAAGATCTTCAACGGGGGCGCCGAGCGGGACACGGTCCTGCGCTACCTCACCGACCTGGACGTGCCGAAGCCGGGCACGGTCGTCGAAGGGGGCACACCACCCGGAGCCTAGACCTGCGGCGTAGGGGCGCTGAGACCGGAGTCGGATCCGGAGCGGATCGGACGGGTATTAGCGTGGTCGGGACAGAATGACGACAAGGATCCGAGGTGCCCGGCCCATGCCAAGCCGCAGCGAGAACCGTACTGAGCTCATCGAGTCACTCATGGAGCGGTTCCCGAACGTGCCGCGGGAAGCCGTGATCAAGGAGGACCTGCTGCGCGGCGGGATCGCCTTCGACGAGTCGGCGCTCAGCGACAACGAGGGCGGCGAGGTCAAGCCGAAGTCGTACTTCATCTTCTCCTTCGACCACGGCACCCTGCCCGAGCTGGGCGCCGCCGCCCTGCGCCGCCCGCCCGAGGAGATCGTCCTCACCGGCGGCCCCTACGAGCTGCGCCGCACCGTCGTCTCGGTCCGCGTGAACCCCGCGTCGCCCTACCGGGTCGCGGCCGACGACGACGGCGTGCTCGGCCTCTACCTGGACGGCAGGCGGATCTCCGACGTCGGTCTGCCGCCGATGCCGGACTACTACCGGCACACCCTGGAGAACGGCAAGTCCGTGATGGAGGTGGCCCCCACCATCCAGTGGGGCTACCTGATCTATCTGACGGTCTTCCGGGTCTGCCAGTACTTCGGCGCCAAGGAGGAGTGCCAGTACTGCGACATCAACCACAACTGGCGCCAGCAGAAGGCCGCGGGCCGTCCCTACACGGGCGTGAAGCCGCTGGACGAGGTCCTCGAAGCCCTCGCCATCATCGACAAGTACGACACCGCGAAGGCCTCCACCGCGTACACGCTCACCGGTGGCGCCATCACCACGCAGCTCCAGGGCAAGGACGAGGCCGACTTCTACGGGCAGTACGCGAAGGCCATCGAGGAGCGCTTCCCCGGCCGCTGGATCGGCAAGGTCGTCGCCCAGGCCCTGCCCAAGGCGGACGTGCAGCGCTTCCACGACTACGGAGTGCGGATCTACCACCCCAACTACGAGGTGTGGGACCCGTACCTGTTCGAGCGCTACTGCCCCGGCAAGGAGCGCTACGTCGGCCGTGACGAGTGGCACCGCCGCATCCTGGACTCCGCCGACGTCTTCGGGCCGCGCAACGTCATCCCGAACTTCGTGGCGGGCGTGGAGATGGCGGAGCCGTTCGGCTTCAAGACCGTCGGCGAGGCCATCGACTCCACCGTCGAGGGCCTGCAGTACTTCATGTCGCGCGGCATCACGCCCCGCTTCACCACGTGGTGCCCCGAGCCCACTACGCCGCTCGGCAAGGCCAACCCGCAGGGTGCGCCGCTGGAGTACCACGTGCGTCTCCTGGAGGCCTACCGCGCCACGATGGAGGCCAACGGCCTCTCCTCGCCGCCCGGTTACGGCCCCGCGGGCCCCGGCAACGCGGTGTTCTCGGTGAGCTCCTTCATGGACAGCCTGCCCGCGGAGAAGGCCGCTCCGGAGGACGTATTTATCCCCGCGACGCCCCAGTAGAGCCGTGTTACGGTCGGGGCGGGTCACGAGTTCCAGCGTCAAGCCCCGGCTCGCTGGACGGCACCCCGCTCCGTCGCGGGTGCCCCGGGTGACGACCCGCCCCGCGCGAGGCGCGCGGGGAACGGCGGATCACCGGGGCTCCCGAGCGCCCGGGGTCCACGACTCCGGAGGCGCTCCATGACGCACGCGTACGACACCCCTGACCACGACACCCGTGCTCGTGACACCCACGACCACGACAGCTGTGACGTGCTCCTCTCCTCGCACGACGTCGCCGACGACGGCCTGATCGCCCTGCACGTGCTCGGTCCGACCCGGGGCGTCCCCGCCGCCGTGCGGACGCACGAACCGGAGCGGCTGCGCCGTCTCCTGCGGGAGGGGCACGGCCCGGCCCAGTGGCAGCCGGGCCGGAACCTGCTGCGGCTGGGGCGCGAGCACGTGGGCACCACACCGGTGTGCGCGGCCGTGGAGGCCCCTCGCCGCTGACGAAGATCACCGGTTCGTAGGATGACGGCGTGCCGGACGCGGGCGATCCCCGTGTCCGGGCGGCGCGACAGTCAGCCACCCAGAGCCGGAGGTCCCCCGTGCAGCACCACCCCGTCACCGTCGTCACCGGCGGCAGCCGCGGTATCGGCGCCGCTGTCAGCGCCCGTCTCGCCAAGGAAGGGCACGACGTCGTCATCGGCTACCGCTCCGACGAAGCGGCCGCGGCCAAGGCCGCCGACGCCGTCCGCGCCGCGGGCCGCCGCTGCGTCACCGTCCAGGTCGACACCACCGAACCGGCGGACGTCGACCGGCTCTTCGACACCGCGGCCGCCGAACTCGGCCCCGTCACGGGCCTGGTCAACAACGCGGGCGTCAGCGGTCCCGTCGGGCCGCTCGCCGACGCCGACGCCGAGGGCATGCGCCGCGCGCTCGACGTGAACGTCCTCGGCTATCTGCTCTGCGCCCGGCGCGCGGTGCGGGACCTGAAGGCGAACGGCGGCGGCGCGATCGTGAACATCTCGTCCGCGGCCGCCACCCTGGGCGCCCCCGGCGAGTACGTGCACTACGCGGCCGCCAAGGGCGCCGTCGACACGATGACCGTCGGCCTGGCCAAGGAGGTCGCGGGCGACGGCATCCGCGTCAACGCCGTCGCCCCCGGCGTCATCTGGACCGAGTTCCACGCGGACCCGCAGCGCCCGGCGAAGCTCGCCGACGGCATCCCCATGGGGCGCTCGGGCCAGCCGGAGGAGATCGCCGCGGCCGTCGCCTGGCTGCTCTCCGCCGACGCCTCCTACGCCACGGGCACGGTCCTGCGGGTCGCGGGCGGCCGCTGACCTCGGCGGCCGGGTGGCCCGGGGCGGCCCCTCGTAATCTGGACGCATGATCAGTGGAGAGGTCTCCCTCACGCCCGACGTCCTGATACGCCCGGTCACGCTCGACGACGCGGCGGCGCTCGCCCGTGCCTACCGGCGCAACCGCGCCCACCTCGAACCCTGGGACCCGGACAGGCCGGCCCCTTTCTTCACCGAACAGGGGCAGGCCGACCGGCTCCGGACGCAGTTGGAGGAGGGCCGGGCGGGCCGGTCCGCACACTGGGTGCTGGTCGGCGGCGGTGAGATCCTCGGGCACGCCGCCCTGTCGAACATCGTGCTCGGCCCGGTCCGCAGCGCGAACCTCGGCTACTGGATCGACGCCGGGCAGGTGGGCAAGGGCCTCGCGTCAGGGGCGGCCGACGTCGTCTGCGAGGCCGCCGACAGCCAACTGGGCCTGCACCGCGTCGAGGCGGGCACCCTCCTGCACAACACCGCGTCGCAGCGCGTGCTCACCAAGTGCGGCTTCGAGGAGTACGGGGTCGCGCCGGGCTTCCTGTACATCCAGGGTGCCTGGCGCGACCACCGGCTCTTCCAGCGGATCCTCAACGACCGCCCCGCGTAGGGCGGTTCGCGAGACCGCTCAGACGATGCCCTCGGCGACCTCGGCCTGCTCGCGGTCCGAGCCGTAGGCCTGCGGCGTGCTGTACGAGCGGCGCGCCACGAACCACCACACGGTGGCCAGGATCAGCACCACGGCGAGCGCGATCGACGCGTAGTTCATCGACTGGACGGTGACCGGCGAGGCCTGCGGCAGACAGAACAGGACGGTCACGAACGCCACCCAGACCACCGCGATCCAGCCGATCGGCTTGCTCCAGCGGCCCAGGTTCCACGGGCCCTGCTCGAAGCGGTCACCGGCCCGCAGCCGCAGGAAGATCGGGATGGCGTAGGCGGGCGTGATACCGATGACGTTGATGGCGGTCACGGCCGTGTACGCGGTCGCCGAGTACAGCGAGGGCAGCGCGATGACCGCGGCCAGGCCCACCGAGAGCCACACCGCGGGCACCGGGACCTGGGTGCGGGAGCTGACCTTGCGCCAGATCGCGGAGCCGGGCAGCGCGTTGTCGCGGGAGAACGCGAACACCATGCGGCTCGCCGCGGCCGTCTCGGCGTTGCCGCAGAAGAGCTGCGCCACGATCACGATGAGCAGCAGCGCGGTGGCCCCGGACTCGCCGATCGCGTCGATCATGATCTGCGCCGGTGGCACCCCGGTGTCCGTCTTCATCGTGCCCGTGTAGTCCTGGATGGCGAAGGTGAGACCGGCGAGCAGCACGAAACCGGCGATCCAGGAGGCCCAGATGGCGCGCACGATGCCGCGCGCCGCGGACACCGAGGCGTTGGAGGTCTCCTCCGACAGGTGCGCGGAGGCGTCGTACCCGGAGAACGTGTACTGGGCCAGGAGCAGGCCGATCGCGGTGACGTAGAGCGGGTTCTCCCAGCCGGTGCCGTTGTAGAACTCGCCGAAGACGAACGACGGCGACTGGTGGTGGTCGGGCACGATCGCGAGGACGCCGACGATCACGGTCACGCCCGCCACGTGCCACCACACGCTGATCGAGTTGAGCAGGCTGACCAGGCGCACGTTGAAGAGGTTCAGGACGGCGTGCAGCAGCAGGATGCAGAGGAAGATCAGGAAGGTCTTCTCCGCCGTCGGCGTGAAGCCGAACTTCAGGTTCAGGAACGCGCCGGTGAACAGGGCCGCGCCGTAGTCGATGCCCGCTATCGCGCCCAGCAGGCCGAGCAGGTTGAGCCACCCCGTGTACCAGCCCCAGCGGCGCCCGCCGAGCCGGTCGGCCATGTAGTAGAGCGCCCCCGACGTCGGGTACGCGCTGGTCACCTCGGCCAGCGCGAGGCCCACGCAGAGGACGAAGAGGCCGACGCCCGCCCAGCCCCAGAGCATCACCGCGGGGCCGCCGGTGCCCAGGCCGAAGCCGTACAGCGTCATGCATCCGGACAGGATGGAGATCACCGAGAAGCTGATGGCGAAGTTGCCGAAACCGCCCATGCGGCGGGCGAGTACGGGCTGGTAGCCGAGCTCTCTGAGCCGTTCTTCCTCGTCCTGGCGTGGTGGCGCGGGGACGGAGCTCGACATGGTGGTGCGGGACACGGATGTACCTCCGGTGGGGAACATTTGGGGAGCGGGGGACCGGTGGCCGGGTGGTGGTGCTAGCCCGGGGCGCGAGAGGCGTTGGAGCAGCGGGCGCGGGCCTGGACGAAGACCTCGGCGGCCGCGTCCGCGTCGCCGGGGGAGCGGGTGCGGTAGGTCCAGGGCACGACGGTGAAGAACGGATCCATGGCCTCGAACACCCGCAGCGCGTCCTGGAACTGGTGCGCTCCCCACAGCGCGTGCGCCAGGTGGTTGAGGTCGAGGAGCGAGGCGCCTGCGGGCGGCGAGTAGTCGAACCACAGCTGGAGGGCGCGCAGCGCGCCGCGCGTGGAGTCCTCGGAGATCCAGTGCAGATCGAGGGCGCGCTCGCCGCCGCCCTCCCTGCGGTAGCGCTCGACGCGCACGTACAGCGGGAGCAGGTGCAGCGAGGAGCCCGCGGGGGCGCCCGCCGACGCCCACTGCACGAAGTTGTACGCCTCGGTGAGGGGCCCGTCGGGCCTGCGCCCGTACACGAACTGGAGCATCCGGTGGTACGCCTCGCGATTGCCGGGATCGCGCTTGTCGGCCTCGCCGAGCAGGTGCCAGGGCCCGGGGAAGAGCATCGGCTCCGGCGGCGCCACCCGGTGTTCGTCCCACCGCTGGCCCTCGTCGAGCCGGGCGAGCGCGAGCAGACAGACCCACGGGACCGGGTCCTCGGGCGACATCGACGACGCGGTGCCGCAGGCCGATACGGCCTCGCGCCACAGGTCGTTGGTCTGGCGGTGGCCCGCGCGGTGGGCGCGCAGGGCGCGTTCCACCATGACCCGGGCATACAGGACGGCGGCCGACGCGCTGTGCGGCTCCTCGGCACGCCAGGCGCGCACCACGTCGGACCCCGCGACGGAGGCCGCGAGGATCTGGGTCCGCTGGGTCCACAGTCCCCAGTCGGGTGTCTCGGTGAGCAGGTTGCGCGTGGACACCCAGCGGCCGGCCCTGAGGTCCTGAAGCACGGCACGCAGGGCTTCGTCGTGGCCCGCCGGGTGATACACCGGGCGGCCTAACGGCATGGGCATGAGTCCTCGGTCGGGAAGATGGGGGGTTGAACCGGCCTGTTGTCGGGGTGTGTTGAGTGATGGGTGTTACTGATGTTGTTCGGCGGTCAGTGTAGAGCTGGCAGTTCCGGTTTCCAGCGCCCTGTGGGGATCTTTTCCATACCGATCTGTCAAACCGGCGCGCCGAAAGGGCATTTGATGAACAGTCACGGTCATTTCGTGCTCTTTGAGCTGTCGTTAAGGTTCCTTGGCCGGACCATCGGTAAGCCTTGACGCCCTCGGGCGCCCTGTAGCAGTCTGCCGCGGTGATCACCTACGAGCGGACCGCCGGGCGCGACGGGCCCGTGCTCGCCGTCGACCAGGGCACTTCGGGCACCAAGGCCCTCGTCGTCTGCCCGGAGCGCGGTGTGATCGGCTCGGGCGAGGCGCCCGTACGCCCCCGCCATCTGCCGGGCGGATCGGTCGAGGTGGATCCGGCCGAACTCCACTCCTCCGTCGTCGAAGCGGGCCGCCGCGCGCTGGCCGACGCCGGTGAACCGGTCGCCGCCGTCGGCCTCGCCAACCAGGGCGAGACGGTCCTCGCCTGGGACCCGGACTCCGGCGAACCGCTCACCGACGCCCTCGTGTGGCAGGACCGCCGCGCGGAGTCGGTCTGCACCGAAATCGCCCCGTACGCGGACGAGTTGCGCCACCTCACCGGGCTGCCGCTCGACCCCTACTTCGCCGCACCCAAGATGGCGTGGATACGCCGCCACCTCACCCGCGGCGGCGTGGTCACCACCAGCGACGCCTGGCTGGTCCACCGGCTCACCGGCGCGTACGTCACCGACGCCGCGACGGCCGGCCGCACCCAGCTCCTCGACCTCGACACCGTCAGCTGGTCACCGCGCGCCCTCGACCTCTACGGACTCGCCGACGAACGGCTGCCCCGCGTCGTGGACGCCGCGGGCCCCGTCGGCACCACCACCGCGTTCGGGCCCGAACTCCCGCTCACCGGACTCCTGGTGGACCAGCAGGCCGCGCTGCTCGCCCAGGACGTGACCGAGCCGGGCAGCGCCAAGTGCACCTACGGGACCGGCGCGTTCCTGCTCGCCCAGACCGGGGACCGTCCGGTACGCGGCACGTCCGGCCTGGTCAGCTGTGTCGCCTGGCGGCTCGCGGGGGAGAGCAGCTACTGCCTCGACGGACAGGTCTACACGGCCGCGTCCGCCGTGCGCTGGCTCACCGACCTCGGCGTGATCTCCGGCGCCGCGGACCTCGACCCGGTCGGCTCGGCCGTGCCGGACGCCGGCGGCGTCACCTTCGTGCCCGCGCTCGCCGGGCTCGCCGCACCCTGGTGGCGCGGCGACCTGCGCGGCTCGCTGACTGGCCTCGGCCTCGACACCACACGGGGCCACCTGGTCCGCGCGCTGTGCGAGGGCATCGCGGCGCAGGTCGCCGAGCTCGCCGACGCGGTCGCCGCCGACCTGGGCGAGCCGCTGAAGAGCCTACGGGTCGACGGCGGCCTGACCCGCTCGGCCCTGCTCATGCAGACCCAGGCCGACCTGCTCCAACTACCCGTCGAGGTCTCCGCGTTGCCCGACGTCACCGCGCTCGGCGCGGCCGCCGTGGCCCGCATCGGCCTGGACCCCGCGCTGTCGGTCGCCGACGCGATCCCCGCGTGGCGGCCCGCCGCCGTGTACGAGCCGCGCATCGACGCGGCGACGGCCGCGGAGCGTCTGGACGGCTTCCGCGCCGCGGTGGCGACGCTCGCCGAACGGCCGCCGTCATGACACGGGTCGCACCCGGCGAGACGACCGTGACCAGGGCGGGCGCACTGCCCGACGTGACGTACGACGTGACCGTCGTTGGCGCGGGCGTCGTCGGCTGTGCCGTCGCGCGCGAACTCGCCGCGCGCCCCGGCCTGCGCGTCGCCCTGGTCGACGCGTCGAACGACGTCGGCGACGGCACCTCCAAGGCGAACACGGCGATCCTGCACACCGGCTTCGACGCCGTGCCCGGCTCCCTGGAGTCCCGCCTCGTCCGCGAGGGCAGCGCGCTCCTCGCCGCCTACGCGGCCGAGACCGGCATCCCCGTCGAGCCGGTCGGCGCACTGCTCGTCGCCTGGGACCAGGAACAACTCGACGCGCTGCCGACGCTGTTGGCGAAGGCGGAACGCAACGGCTACGACGCCGCGCGGATCATCGGCCGCGATGAGGTCCTGGCCCGCGAACCGCACCTGGGCCCCGGCCCCCTCGGCGCGCTCGACGTGCCCGGTGAGAGCGTCATCTGCCCCTGGACGACCGTCCTCGCCTATGCGACACAGGCGGTACGCGCGGGTGTGCACCTGCACCTCAACTGCCGGGTGGAATCGATCGATCCGTCCGGCGACGCGCAGGTGCTCGGCACCGGCCGCGGTCCCCTGCGCACCCGCTGGCTGGTGAACGCCGCCGGGCTGGGCGCCGACGCCGTCGACCGCCTGCTCGGCCACGAGGACTTCACCGTCACGCCGCGCCGCGGCCAGCTCATCGTCTTCGACAAGCTCGCCCGCGACCTGGTGCGCCACATCCTGCTGCCCGTCCCCACCGCGCTCGGCAAGGGCGTCCTGGTGGCCCCGACCGTGTACGGGAACGTCCTGCTGGGGCCCACCGCCGAGGACCTCGACGACAAGACCGCCACCGGATCGACCGCCGAAGGCATCGCCGCGCTCCGCGAGAAGGGCCGGCGGATCCTGCCCGACCTGCTCGACGAGGAGGTCACCGCCGTGTACGCAGGGCTGCGCGCCGCCACCGAGCACGACGACTACCGCATCCGCGCCCACCCTGAGCGGCGCGGCGTCACGGTCGGCGGCATCCGCTCGACGGGCCTCACCGCGTCCCTGGCCATCGCCGCGTACGTCGCCGAACTCCTCGACGACGCGGGCGCGGACCTGCCGGGCGCCGGTGACCTGCCGCCGGTCCGCATGCCCCATCTCGGCGAGGCCTTCCCCCGCCCCTACCAGCGCGCGGACCTCATCGCCGCCGACCCCGCGTACGGCACGGTCGTCTGCCACTGCGAGCGGGTGACGCGCGGCGAGATCAGGGACGCGCTCGCCGCCACCGTGCCGCCCGGCTCCCTCGAAGGACTGCGGCGCAGGACGCGGGCGCGCGGCGGGCGCTGCCAGGGCTTCCACTGCGGCGCCGAGGTGCGGGAACTCTTCGAGCGCGGCGGGCAGGTGGCGGACCGGTGAGGCGCACACGGATCGTCGACGTCCTGGTCGTCGGGGCGGGCCCCGCGGGGCTGGCAGCGGCGGCGGGGCTCGCCGCGTCGGGCGCGGGCGAGGTCGAGGTGCTCGACCGCGAACCACGGGCGGGCGGCATGCCGCGCCACTGCCACCACGGCGGGTTCGGCGCCTTCGGGCTCGACGGGCCCGGCTTCGCCGAGCGGTGCGTGTCGGCCGCCGTGCGGGGCGGCGCGGTGGTGCGGACCGGTGTCACCGTCACGGGCTGGGCGGGTCCGCTCACCGTGGACACCACGAGCCCGCACGGCCTGGAGCGGATCACCGCCCGCGCCGTCGTCCTCGCCACGGGCGCCCGCGAACGGCCGCGCGCCGCCCGCCTGGTGCCGGGCACCAGGCCCGCCGGAGTCCTCACCACGGGCGAACTCCTGCGCGCCGTGCACGACGGGCGGCAGCACGTCGGCACCCGGGCCGTCGTGGTCGGCGCCGAATCCGTGAGCTACGCGGCCCTCGACGCCCTGCGGCTCGCGGGCGTCGACGTCGCCGCCCTGGTCACCGGGCACCCGCGTCACCAGACCTCGGCCGTCCGCGCCGCCGACGCCAGACTGCGCCACGGCGTCCCGCTGCTCACCGGGGCCACCGTGACCGAAATCCTGGGCAGGGGGCGGCTTTCCGGGGTGCGGCTGGCCCACGAGGACGGCAGGACGGCGTACGTCCCCTGCGACACGGTCGTCTTCACCGGCGACTTCGTACCCGAGCACGAACTGGCGCGGCGCGGCGGCCTGTTGCTGGACCCCGGCACCCGGGGTCCAGCGGTCGACGGCGCCTTCCGCACCGCTGTGCGCGGCGTCTTCGCCGTCGGCAATCTGCTGCACGCCGTCGAACCGGCCAGGGAAGTGGCCCGCGAGGGCGCGGCCGCGGGGGCCGCCGTGCGGCGCTACCTCGCCGACGGCGACTGGCCGTCCGCGTCCGTGCCCGTGCGGGTCGCGGCGCCGCTCGCCTGGGTCGCCCCGAACCTCGTGACCCCGGACGAACCGCTGCCGTACGGGGAGCGGTTCGCGCTGCGCACCGCGGAGTTCGTCGGCCGGGCGCCGCTGGTGATCACCCAGGGCGACCGGACGCTCCACCAGGCCCGGCTGTCGCGCGCCCCGGTACCGAACCGGCCGTTCCACATCGGCGGGGACTGGGCGGCGCGGGTGCGGGCGGACGGCGGCCCGGTCCGCATCGACCTGGGCTGAGAGGCTCCCGCTCCTGGGGCCGGTGGCACTTCCGGCCCGCGTGCCCCTGCCCGGTTCCGGCCCGGCGCTCCCCGGTTCCGGCCCGGCGCTCCTCGGCGCGCGCCGTTCCTCACGCACGGCACGGAAGGGGTTACCGACAGGAGCCCCTTCCCACACCCCCGTCCCGCGCATAGACTCCAAAACTAGCACCGCTAATTTAAGCAGCGGGACCACCGCAGAACGATCCGGAGCCGTATCGTGCGCACCGTCCACTTCGCCGCCGCCCGCCGCACCCCCATCGGCAAGCTCCGCGGCGCCCTCTCCTCCGTCCGCCCCGACGACCTCGCCGCGGGCGTCGTACGCGGCCTCCTCGCCGACATTCCCCAGCTGGACCCCGCGCGGATCGACGACATCTACTGGGGCGCCGCCAACCAGGCGGGCGAGGACAACCGCAACGTGGCCCGGATGGCCGCGCTCCTCGCCGGCCTCCCCGAGTCCGTGCCGGGCGCGACCGTGAACCGGCTCTGCGCCTCCGGCCTGGAAGCCGTCACCACCGCCGCGCGGACCATCGCGTCCGGCGAGGCCGAGATCGTCCTCGCGGGCGGTTCGGAGTCGATGAGCCGGGCCCCCTTCGTACTGCCGCGGCCCGACGAGGCGCTGCCGCACCGCATGGAGACCGCCGACACCCGCCTCGGCTGGCGCCTGACGAACGCCAGGATGCGGGAGCTGCACGGCGTGCTCGCCATGGGCGAGACCGCCGAGGAGGTCGCCGAGCGCTACGGCGTGCCGCGCGAGCGCCAGGACGCCTTCGCGCTGCGCAGCCACCAGCGCGCGGCCGCCGCCCGCAAGGACGGCCACTTCGACGACGAACTGCTGCCCGTCACCCGGCAGGACGGCGTCGTCGTCGACACCGACGAGTGCGTGCGCGAGGACACCTCGTACGAGAAGCTCAGCGGCCTGCGGCCGGTGTTCCGCGCGGGCGGCACGGTCACCGCGGGCAACGCGTCACCCATGAACGACGGCGCGGCAGGACTGCTGCTCGTCAGCGAGGAGGCGCTCAACGAGCTGGGCCTGGAGTCCCTCGGCCGGTACGCCGCGGGGGCCTCGGCCGGAGTGCACCCCGACGTCATGGGCATCGGCCCCGTGCCCGCCACGCGCAAGGCGCTCGACCGCGTCGGCTGGAGCGTCGGCGACCTCCAGGAGGCCGAGTTCAACGAGGCGTTCGCCGCCCAGGCACTGGCCTGCGTGGACGCCATCGGCATCGATCCCGAACTGGTGAACCCCTCCGGCGGCGCCATCGCGCTCGGCCACCCGCTGGGCTGCTCCGGCGCCCGGATCCTCACCACGCTGCTCCACCGGATGCGCCGCACGGGCGCCTCGCGCGGACTCGCCACCATGTGCGTCGGCGTGGGCCAGGGCAGCGCGCTGCTCGTCGAGCGCGACTGACGCGGCCGGCCAGTGGTGCCCGCCCGCAGCGCCGGGCGGGCACCGCGGTTCAGCCGCAGACCGAGCCACCGCAGCCCGCACGGAAACGGAGCACCACTCCCATGGCAACGCTGTCCCTCGCCGCGATCCTCGCCGAGCCCGCCCGCCGCCACCCGGACCGCACCGCCCTCGTCGAAGGCGAACTCCGGCTCTCCTTCAAGGAGATGTGGCACGCGGCGCGCGCCCAGGCCGCGGCTCTCGTGGCGCTAGGGGTGCGGCCGGGCGACCGGGTGGCCCTGATGGCGCCCAACACCACCGAGTTCCCCACGGCGTACTACGCGATCCTCGCCGCGGGCGGCGTCGTCGTCCCCGTCCACCTGCTGCTCTCCGCGGAGGAGGTCGAGCACGTGCTGCGGGACAGCGGCGCGAGCCTGCTCCTGTGCCACCCCGCGCAGGCGGAGACGGGCGGCGCGGCGGCCGCGGCCACGGGGGTGCGCGTGCTGCGCCTGGGCGGGCAGGGCGAGTTGGCGGAACTGGCGCGGGAGACCGAGCCGCTCACGTCGTACGTCACCCGGGAGGCCGACGACCCGGCCGTCGTCTTCTACACGAGCGGCACCACCGGTGTCCCCAAGGGCGCCGTGCTCAGCCACTTCAACCTGGTGATGAACGCGACCGTCAACGCCTTCGACGCCAACGACATCCGCCCCGACGACATCGCGCTCGGCGCGCTCCCGCTCTTCCACGCCTTCGGCCAGACCGTCTCCATGAACTCGACCTGGCGGGCGGGCGCCACCCTCGTCCTGCTGCCGCGCTTCGACGCCGCGCGCGCTGTCGAGCTGATGGTGGCGGAGGGCGTGAACACCTTCCACGGCGTGCCCACCATGTTCGTCGGCCTGGTCGCGGCGGCCGCGGACGCCGCCGCGCTGCCCCGGCTGCGGGCCTGCATCTCCGGCGGCGCCTCGCTGCCCGTCGCCGTCCTCGAACGCTTCGAGAAGGCCTTCGGCACCCCCGTGTACGAGGGGTACGGGCTCTCCGAGACCTCCCCGACCGCCTCCGTCAACCAGCCCGACTTCGGCACCAGGGCGGGCACCATCGGCCACCCGCTGTGGGGCGTGGACGTGGAGATCGCCCGCGCCGACGTCGACGAGCGCGTCGAACTCCTGCCCGTCGGCGAACTCGGCGAGGTCGTCGTCCGCGGCCACAACGTCTTCTCCGGCTACCTCGGCAGGCCGGAGGCGAGCGCCGAGGCCCTGGTCGACGGCTGGTTCCGCACCGGTGACCTGGGCACCAAGGACGCCGAGGGCTTCCTGACCATCGTCGACCGCAAGAAGGACGTCATCATCCGCAGCGGCTTCAACGTCTACCCGCGCGAGGTCGAGGAGGTCCTCGCCCGCCACCCGGACGTCGCCCAGGTCGCCGTGATCGGCCTGCCCGACCCGGTGCACGGCGAGGAGATCTGCGCGGTCGTCGTCGCGGCACCCGGCGCCGCCCAGGACCCGGCGGGCATCGTCAGCTGGTCGAAGGAGCACCTGGGCAAGCACAAGTACCCGCGCCGCGTGGAGTTCACCGACGCGCTGCCGCTCGGCCCCAGCATGAAGGTGCTCAAGCGCGAGCTGCGCACCGCCTACGCCTCGTCGTGAGCATCCGGTGTGCCCCGTGTGGCCCGCGCGTTGCTCGCGGCGACCGCGGCCGCGACGAAGGACGCGACGAGCGCGCGCTGATCACGGCGTGACCACGCGATGACCATGTGGTTGGGCGGCGCGTCGACCACCGGGCGGTACACCAGGCCCGGGTGCGCGGGCTCGGCGAGCGAACGGGGGAGCACCGCGACCGTGCGCCCCACCATGATCAGCTGAATCAGCTGCGGCACGTCGGTGACCTCGGGGCCGCTGCCCTCGCTGCCCGTCCCCGTGAGGTGCGCGGCGGGGTGTGCGGTGGGGTGCGCTGTGGGGTGCATCGTGGGATGCACCTCCTTCCAGCGCGGCAGCGTCTCCCCGTCGAGGTCGGCGATGCGCAGCTCGTCGCGGGCGGCGAGCCGGTGCCCGGCCGGCAGGATCGCGACGCGTCCCTCCACCGCGAGCGTCCGGTGGTCGAGACCGGTGAGATCGTCGAACGGCGCGTACAGGAGCGCCACATCGGCCCGCCCGTCACGCACGTGGTCGGCCCGGTCGGTGGCCCCGCCGAAGAGGATGTCGACCCGGCGCGCGTCCGGCGTACGGGCGTACTCCGCGAGGATCCCCGACAGCAGATCGGCGTCGCCGCCCGGCTTGATCACCAGACGGATCCGCGCCTGCGCGTCCCCGGCGCTGCGGGCGCTCTGGGCCGCGGCGCTGACCGCGTTGAGCGCGTGCCGCCCGTGGTGCTGCAGGGCCTCGCCGGCCGGGGTGAGCGAGACGTGGCGGCTCGTGCGGACGAGCAGTGGGACGCCGAGGCGCGCCTCGATGCGCCGGATCGCCTTCGACAGCGCGGGCTGCGCGATGGACAGGCGCTCGGCGGCCCGGCCGAAGTGCAGTTCCTCGGCGACCGCGGCGAAGTACTCCAGCTCCCGTGTCTCCAGATCAGCCATGGCCCAAGCGTACCGGGATCGATTCCTGTGGTTCATCGCCGATGAACCAACAGGTCTTGGACCTCAGGGCCGCCGAGTGGCTTCAATGGACGCATGATTCACCACACGATGATCGTCTCGTTCGACTCCGACATCCCGGAAACGGAGCTGCATCAATACCTCAAGGACATCGAAGGACTCATGATGGACACCGGGCGGGTCGAGACGTTCTCGGCCCGGCAGCACATCCGCGTGGCCGGTGACGACCACAGCCCGGTCTTCGTCGCCACCGCGGTCGTCCAGCTGGGCCTCGCCGATCTGGACGCGCTGAACGCGGTCTTCGCCGTGCCGGGGATCGTGGAGCTCAGCAAGCGCTGGCAGGCCCGCTACCCGTACCAGGTCGTCTGGGCCAACCACGAGGCACTCTGACCGCACGCGGCACCCCGATCACCCGGCACCACGGGGATAGTTGGGCCTAGCATGTGTTTCCGGCATGGACATACCTCTGTGGGACCTCGGACCGGGACAGTTCGCCGCGCTCGCCGCGGCGGCGATGCTCGTCGGCTTCTCGAAGACCGCCGTCAGCGGGGCCAACACCATCAGCCTCGCGGTCTTCGCCGCGGTCCTGCCCGCCCGCGCCTCGACGGGAGTCCTGCTCCCCATCCTGATCGCGGGCGACCTCCTCGCCGTGCTCACCTACCGGCGCCACGCCCACTGGCCCACCCTGTGGCGGCTGTTCCCCGCGGTCGCCGCGGGGGTGGTCGTGGGCACCGGCTTCCTGATGTGGGCCGACGACGCGGTGATGCGTACGTCGATCGGGGCGATCCTGCTGCTCATGGCGGGCGTCACGATCGCCCGCCGCAGAGCGGCCGCCCGCGCCGAACCGGCCGACGAGGAAGTGCGGGGGAGCCGCCTCAAAGCCCCCTCCTACGGCGTGCTCGGCGGCTTCACCACCATGGTCGCCAACGCGGGCGGACCCGTGATGTCGATGTATCTCCTGTCGGCGGGCTTCCGGAAACTGGGATTCCTCGGTACGTCCGCGTGGTTCTTCCTGATCGTCAACACCACCAAGGTGCCGTTCAGCGTCGGCCTCGGCCTGATCGACGCCCACTCGCTGCTCCTGGACGCGGCCCTGGTGCTCTTCGTGGTGCCGGGCGCGGTCCTCGGGCGGTACGCCGTCGACCGCATCAACCAGCGCCTCTTCGAACAGCTGGTGATCGGCGCGACCGTGCTGGGCGGACTGCAACTCCTGCTGCGCTGAGCCGCCGGCGGCTCAGCGCGAGCCGACCGAGGCCCCTGCCGTCTCCGGGGAGAGCCCGTGCTCCAGATCCTCGGCGAGCAGCCGCTTGGCGATGGAGTCCAGAGCCACCGTGAGCTCCTTGTCCGGTGGCCTGCCGAGGTCCTTCTCGATCTCCTCGCCGAGCCACGCCGACCAGGCCCCCGAGATGACGTCCGCCTCGCGCTCACCCGCGGGCGTGAGCGAGAAGTACGTACCCGTACGCGTCAGATAGCCCTCGTCGGTCATCCGGTCGAAGACGGGGACGAGCACCTCGGGCGGGATCCTGCGCCGGGCCGCGATCAGCCCGAGATTGGCGTGCCCCACCATCCGGGTGAAGAGCGACACCTGCATGACCGCCCAGGCGCCCGCGATGTCCAGCCGGGTGTCGGAGTCCCTGATGATGCCGCGCGCGGTGTCCATGCCGACGTGGCGGATGATGTTCGCGACGCCCCGCTCCAGCAGATGCCCCGAGTCGCCGCTGGTCGGCTGCGCGAAGCCCTCACCCATGTCGGGGGCGCCCATGCGCGCGCTGTCGCGCAGCTCGACCTGCTTGAGGAAGAGCGCCACGACGAACCCGATGAGCGCGACGGGCACGGTCCACAGGAAGACGGTGTGCAGGGTGTCCGCGTAGGCCTTGACGATCGGCGCGGCCGCCGCGGCGGGCAGCTCGTGCAGCCCTTCGGGACTCTGCGCCGCCTTGCCGACGGCGGCCGGATCGCCGCCCCCGGCCCGTACGGCCGCGGCGACCCCGTCCTTGAGGTTGGGGGCGAGCGTGTTGGCGTAGATGGTGCCGAACACGGCCGTGCCGAAGGAGCTGCCGAGCGTACGGAAGAAGGTGACGCCGGACGTGGCGGTGCCCAGATCGCCGTACGGCACGGTGTTCTGCACGGCGATCGTCAGGACCTGCATGCACAGGCCGATCCCGGTGCCGAGCACGAACATGTACAGGGACTCCAGCCAGGTGCTGGTGGCGCTGCCCATGAGCGAGAGCAGATAGAGCCCGAGCGCCATCACCAGCGCCCCGACGATGGGGAAGATCCGGTACGTCCCCGTCTTGCTGACCACGTTGCCGCTGAAGATGGAGGCGATGAGCAGCCCGATCACCATGGGCAGCGTCCGCACGCCCGAGATGGTGGCCGAGTCCCCGTCGACGTACTGGAGATAGGTGGGCAGGAACGTCATCGCGCCGAGCATGGCGAAGCCCACGATGAAGCTGAGAATCGAGCAGACCGTGAAGACGGGATTGCCGAACAGTCGCATCGGCAGCATCGGTTCGGCCGCGCGCGTCTCCACGACGCAGAACAGCGCGAGCGCGATCGCGCCGCCCGCGAAGAGGCCGATGATGGTCGCCGAGCCCCACGCGTACTGGTTGCCGCCCCAGCTGGTCGCCAGGATCAGGGAGCTCGCACCGACCGCGACGAGTGCGATGCCCAGATAGTCGATGACGGGCCGTACCGCGGACTTCACCACGGGGATGGTCCGCGCGGCCGCCAGGACCACGACGATCGCGATGGGCACATTGACGTAGAACGCCCAGCGCCAGCTCAGATGGTCCGTGAAGAGCCCGCCGAGCAGCGGCCCGATCACCGTCGACACCCCGAACACCGCGCCGATCGCACCCTGGTACTTGCCGCGCTCGCGCAGCGGGATGACGTCCGCGATCAGCGCCATGGACGTGACCATCAGGCCGCCCGCGCCGATGCCCTGCATCGCCCGCCAGGCGATGAGGAGCGTCATGTTCGTGGAGAGACCGCACAGGAACGAGCCGGTGATGAAGATGATCGCCGAAAGCTGGAAGACGACCTTTCGCCCGAACAGGTCACCGAACTTGCCGACCAGGACGGTCGCGACGGTCTCCGCGAGCAGATAGGAGGTGACGACCCATGACATGTGCTCGGCGCCGCCGAGGTCCGACACGATCGTGGGCAGCGCGGTGCCGACGATGGTCTGGTCGAGGGCGGCGAGCAGCATGCCCAGCATGATCGTCACGAAGACGACGTTGCGGCGGCGCCGGTCGAGCACGGGCGGCGCCTGCGGCTGCGCCGCGACGGGAGCGGAACCGGCGGCCGACTGATCGGTGGTGGTCACACGGCCACCCTCACACCGGGACGGGGGCCGTGCATGCGGGGCGAGTCCGGTTCGGTGATGGGGCTGGCCGGGGGCCTTGGGCGGATGGGGGCTGAGGGGGCGGGCTGCGGGCTCGCCCGGGGCGGTGGCGGGGGGCCGGGTTGCGGCGTCGCTCGGGGCCGATCTGCGGGGGGCTGGCGTGGAGCGGACCCTGGGGCGGGCCCGACCCCGGCCCAGCCCCCCGTCAGCGCCGTGAGTCCTCGCGCAGGCGCGGCGCCTCCGCGGCCGCGTCGAGGGGAGTGGTGGTGTCCTCGGTGACCCGCGTCGACAACGCCGACGCCCACGCGGCCAGTTCGGCGACGCCGATCCCGTACGGCCTGGGGCGCCCCGTCGTCGCGCTCCACTCGGACACGGCTCCCGCGCCGCGCAGCAGCAGCCGCGCGCCGCCCGTGACGTTGCCGCGGGCCGAGTGCGTGAGCCCCACCGCGAGTTGCGCGAGGCCCTTCCACAGTCCGCGCTCCTCGTCGGGGCCCGTCTTCCACGCGTCCTCGAAGACCTCGTGCGCGTGGAAGGGCCGCCCCGCGTCCAGCAGGGCCTGCGCCTCGGAGACGGACTCGTCGGGCGTGCGGACGACGCCCTCGGGCTGCCGGGCGACGCCGTCCGTGCCGTACGGCAGCGGGCGCCCGAGTCCGTCGCGCGGCCGCTGGTTCCGGGCCCTGCCCTCCTCGTCTCGGTCCCGCTCGCGGCCACGGTCGTGGGGTCCAGGTGCGGTGCTCATACGGCGATTGTCGCGCGTACCTGACGGCGGTCACCGGGGAACGGAGCACCCTCGGACGTGGGGTAGAGTTCTTCTTGTGATCACGCGGAGCACCGCGCCGAACACAACGGGACGTGGCGCAGCTTGGTAGCGCACTTGACTGGGGGTCAAGGGGTCGCAGGTTCAAATCCTGTCGTCCCGACCAGCGTATTCGCAGGTCGGAGCCCGTATTGGAGTGATCCAATACGGGCTCATCCGCGTTTCTGGGGGACCAGTTGGGGACCAGTCCGGCTTGGTCGTGTCACCGTGCGGTGGCCACCTGGAGGGTCGCTGACCGGGGTGCTCGCAAGGCGGTGAGGTGGGCCGAAAGCGCGGCGCCTGCCGCGGTGATGTGCCGGGCGTCGGGGTGCGGGTAGCGCTGGGTCGTGGTGAGTGAGCCGTGCCCGGCGATTTTGCGGAGGACGTGTACTTGGACTCCGGCATCCGCGAACCAGGTCAGTCCTGTATGGCGTAGGTCGTGTCGTCGCAGGTCTCCTCGATGATGGGGACTTGCCGGGCTCGCTTGCCCGTTGGTGTCCTGGTCGATGAGCCCGCCAGGTCGGGGTGTTGTCTGGCGTCGTACGGTCCAGATCCAGTTGACGTTGTCGATGTCGCCGACGCGGCAGCCGGATACTTCGCCGATGCGGGCAGCGGTGCTCGCAGCGAAGAGCACCACTTCGCCCCAGCCCAGGTAGTGGTTGTGGGAGGCGGCCGCGAGGGCCTCGGGGAGCTGGATCAGGGTCTCCCAGTCCGGCAGCGCGAGCGCCCGTGGGTCGAGGAGTTCGTCCTCGGCCTGCTTGTACAGCTTCTGCCGGCCGGTCACCCGCGCCGGATTGACCTTGATGAGGCCATCGCGGACCGCTTGTTCCAGGACGCGTACCAGGACGGCGATGGTGTTCTTCACCGTCGAGCGGCTGCACTCTTCGGCGATCCAGTTCTGAACCGTCCGGTCGACAGCACCGTTGGTGATCGTGCGGACGGACAGATGTCCCAGAGCCGGGGTGACACGCAGTCGCCAGCCTGCGAGGTAGGGGTCGAGCGTTTTCAACTCAAGCCCGCGAAGGGCGAGATCCATGGTGGCGCCGCCGTAGTCGGCGAGCTTCATGGTGGCCAGTGAGGGGGTGAGCCCGGTCTCGGCAGCCTCGGCCATCTCCTGGATCCACGCCCACGCTTCCTCTTCGCTGGCTCTGGCCTCGGACAGCGATGCGCGCCGCTGGGTGACTGGTGGCTCGATCGAGTCGCCGGGTGGAGCTCACACCGGCAGGCCAGGCGCTGCTGCCGGAAGCACAGATGGCGGTGGAGTCGGTGGACCGTATGCGTCACGTCGCAAAGACCCAGATCCGGCGCGTCCAGGGACGGCTGGCGACCGGCTCCATCGGGGCGGAGGCCCAACAGCCCTACACCCGAGCGATTCTGGCGGAACTCCGTACACGGAACCCCGATATCAAGCTCTCCGTACACGGAACCCCGATATCAAGCTCGATGTGTGCAGTCTCGATATCGCACACCACGTCCAGGCGCTGACGCAGAGGGAGGTCGACGTAGCTCGCCGACCGGACCACCGTCACCTTGGCCGAACTGGCGGGGCGCCCGGTCGTCGACGTCCCGGTCGGACGTGTCACCTAGCACCACCGTTCTGGCCTGGATGGCTAAGAACCGTACGCTGCCCACGATCAACGCCATACGCCGTGCTGCCTCCACGGTTCTGCAAAGGGCGCCGTTCTCGGCCCCCTGCTGAACGCTCAGACGCTTCTGGTCCCGTGGTCTGCGGTGCGCAACGAGAAGGCCGGCGCCCTGGTAGCCGCCGTCGGCGATGACCGGGGCGCCGCGGCAGGCCCGGTCGACACCGGACTCCATGAACGCCCGACAGCCATTCCGGCTGCCAGGCAGCGGCACCCCCATGGCCACCACCAGGCGGCTGTTGGCGGCGATCACGACCTGCGGACTGGTCGAATACCGGTAGTTCTTGCTCGATGCGGAGATGGTTCGGTCGCGGGTGGGCACCAGGGTGCTGTCCACGACGTACACCATGTCCTTGCACGGTCGACGAGCCGGAGCGATAGCCAACAGGGGCGCGAGGTGATCCAGCCCCCGGCCGGCCGCAGACGTAGAGATTCCGAGCAGCGGCACCACCTACCGCAACGTGAGGTGCGTGCGCCAATACGAGGCCACCAGCAACACCCGGGTCGTCATACGTCGGCACCGGTACCCGTCCGACATCCGCTCCGGGACCTGGACCTCGACAAGACCGAGGCGGTCACAGCGATCCCCGAGGCACCCTCGGCTCGCGCGTTACCCGCGTTACCCGCGTCGCCCCAGCGCCGCGGCCCGGGAATGCGCCCATCCGGTGAGCAGTACGCCGACGGCGGTCAGGGAGACGTACGCGACGAGCAGCGCGGCGAAGCCGCCGGGCAGCCATCCGAGAAGGCCGGTGTGGTCGTGGTCGACGAGGAGCCGGATCAGGCCCTGCCCGAAGGTGACCATGAGCACGGCGCCGAGTATCTGCAAGTTTCTGCCTCTCGACCCCCAACGGGCCGCAGCGCTCCGGGTGTTCGCCGCCTATTACGCCCGCAGCCTCACCGACCCCGAACTCGCGGCGGTGTTCCTCCACGACGAGCAGCCGCTCGAGCGGCTCGTCGCGGCGCTCATCGCCGCGGGCGCGGCGGCGGGTGGCGCTGTCGCCGGCCTGGATCCACAGTACGAAGCGGATCTGCTGGTATCAGGCGCGATAGGGCTCGGTATGGACGTCGTCCACGGCCGACGCACCCTGGCCGACGTGCGAGCGGTCCTCGATCACCACGTCGGACGCCTTTTCCCACAGACCAACCTCCCCCAGCCGCATCCAAATCCCGGGTTGTCCAGCTGACCAAGCTGGCCGCCTCGTGGCCAGCATCAGCCTGGACAAGCGGATTCCCAGGCATCCGTCTCGCCCGGGCCGCAGTAGCCGGCCGGGGCGTGGAAGAGGGCCAGCGCGGCAAGGACCGGCCCGTCGAGTTCCCGGCCGGCGGCGTACGGCAGTTCCCCGGGGCGGCCGTGTCCGGCAGGGGCGTGTGCGTGTGGAGAGTTCCTGCGGCCGCCGGGCGGCGGGGCCTGACCTCGGCCCCGCCGTACGCGGGGGCGACAGTTAGGAGCCGAACCTGACGCTGTGGGGCAGGTCCCCGAAGAAGCTGGTGAACTGGCCGGACTGCAGGCTGCCCCAGGAGTTCGAGCAGTTGCTGTCGAAGTAGAGCGTCGCGGTGGCGTTGGTCTGGTTCGAGGCGCTGGTCGCACCGCCGTGGACGGGTTCGCACGTTTGGAGCGGCGGGTCAGTGATCTGGAAGTCCCCCACCGACGAGGAGTAGAAGAACGTGCCGCTGGCATCGGCGGCGTGCGCGCTGCTCGCGGGCAGCGCGGCAAAGAGCGCGACGGCGGTACCCGCGGTCAAGACCAGGCGGCCGAGGCGGGTCGCCGGATTGTGTGTGATGGTCATGATCGCAACGTTCCCCGCGAGACAATGGCAGAAGCCGAAGGGGGCGGTGTGCGCCCCCCATCGCACTACGAGCGCCTGCTGTTGTCCAGCGTCGTCACCTCGGCGGCCGCGCTTGGCTCGGGCCCGTCGCAGCGCGGCCGCGCGGGACACCCTCAGCCTGGCGTCGCCGCTCAGAAGGGGTGACGTCGAACGGGGTCGGCGCATCCTCGGGCACCACGACGTCGGTCCGTCGACGGGTCTCGCTGAGAGCGTCTGGAGCTGCGGTTCTGCGGCAGCTTTCGTATGCGCCGAGCCCGTGCGCCAACGACGATGACCGCTGGGCGGCTGTCCTGATCGCTTCCTCTGCCGGTGGCCTGCAGGGGCTGAAAACGCTCCTGGGCGGGTTGCGGGCCGAGCTGCCGGTACTGGTACTGGTCGCCCAGCAGCCGCAGCCGATGCGTACGGGAAGGGCATCATCGCCTGCGTGCTCACCGACACGGACAGCGAAGGCGCCCGAGGTGTGGAAGCGGTCAAGGAACACGGCGGCACGGTCATCGTGCAGGACCCCGAGACCGACGAGTTCCACGGCATGCCCACGGCAACCGTGCGTACGGCAAGGTGGACTACATTCTGCCGCTGGCCGCCATCGCCCCCGCCATCACCCACCTGATCCACGTCAACGACGCCGACGACCACGCACTCGGGCCTTTCCCGCCCAGCTGACGTTGATGACACACCTCACGGGTCCCGTGGCCCGCGGTGACCTGCCGCACTCGCGTTGAGGGGCGTGCCCGCTCGAGGCCGGGGCAGGCTCCGCGCAGTGGACCGTGGCCATACTCGACATCAGGGGGCGATGGCCTTCTTCGCCTTGCATCCCACGAAGCCGTTGGAGCTGCTCTCCACCGCCGAACTCGCTGTTGAGCATGCCCGGCTGCTCGTACAGATCGGCCAGCTGAAAACGGCCGTCACCTCGCACGCTGCCGTTGACCAGGCGATCGGCGCCGTCGTCGCCCTGGGCGGCATCCCGCCCGAAGACGCATGGCGAGTACTGCGCGATGTTTCCCAGCGCACCAACGTGAGGGTGCGCGAAGTCGCCACGCACATCCTGGAGTTCGCCCAGGCCAGGGCCATGCCAGAACACGAGCAGAGGCAGCTGCACGCGGCCGTCAGCCGCTACGCGGTGCTCCGCCGGAGGAAACCACATCGCGTTAGCGCACAGCAGTCGCAACGCCCTCTGACAGGTCCTCTGCGGGAGCGGGCGCGGGCATGCGCCAGGCCACGACCGCACCGGTCACGAGCCCCACCGCGGCCAGCAGGGTGGCGACCAGGAAGGGATCGAGGGAGTGCAGGGTCGGAGCGAATCCGATCCCGACGCAGACTGCTACCCCAGAGGCACCGCCCAGCTGGTCAGCCGCGCGCTGGACGCCCGAGGCGATCCCGGCGTCGTCCTCGGTGACGCCGCTGACTGCGACGTACTGCAGCCCCACGATGCCGAACCCCATCCCGGCCGCGATCAGGAGCATGGCTGGGATCATCGCCACCCCGCCTGCCTGCATGACCGAGACGAGCGCGATCGCGGCCATCGCGGCCGCGGTGAACCCGATGCCGGCAAGCACACACGCGCGTGCTCCCCAGCGGCCTAGCAGACGAGGCACGAGCATCGAGAATGCCATCAGCGAGACGGCCAGCGGCAGCATCGTCAGGCCCGCTCCGAGCGGCCCGATGCCCAACCGGTCCTGCAGATAGAAGGTGAACAGCAGGAACGAGGTCGACAGCGCACCGCTCAGCAGCATCGTGGTCAGGTTGGCCGCCACACGCGTGCGGTTGGCAAAGAAACGCAGCGGCAGCAGCGGGTTACGCGAGCGCGCCTCGACACGCACGAACCCCACCCCGGCGGCCACCGCCCCGGTCAGCGCCCCCGGCGCCACCCATGCCGGTGTTCCGGGTTCACCAGCCTGGACCACGCCGATGGTGAACAGCAGCGGGCAGGCGGTCAGCAGCAGTACGCCGGGAAGGTCCAGCGAGGGGGAGCCCTTGGCCACGGGCCGGTCGCCCTGGACCAGGAAGACGGTTGCCAGCAGCACGATCAGGATGAACGGGACCGAGATCAGGAAGATCCACCGCCACCCCAGGTGGACGGTGATGATTCCGGACAGGACGAATCCGAGCACGAGACCGCAGCTGGCTACCGCGGCCCACATGCTCAAGGCCCGCGACCGACGCGGGCCTTCGGGGAACATCAGGACGATGGTCGCCATCGCGGCAGGCAGCGCGATGGCCTCACCGGCGCCCTGCAGTAGGCGCGCGACCACCAGCAGGAAAAACGTGGGGGCCAGGCCGGCCAGCAGGGACGCGGCGCCGAACAGGCCGGTGCCGAGCAGCAGCACGCGCCGCCGCCCGAGCAGGTCGCCCAGCCGGCCACCGAGCATCAGCATCCCGCCACCGGTGACCGTGTACCCGACCACGACCCAGGTCAGAGTGTGTCCGTCGACATCGAAGTCGGTGCCGATCGAGGGCAGGGCGATGTTGACCACGGTCACGTCGACCGCGATGAAGAACTGCAGCATGGACATCGCGCACAGCACCAGCCATGCGCGTGCAGGGGACGGGCTGTGCCCGCGTGAAGAAAGGATGCCTGAAAGCATCAGGTGCTCCGTTGCTCAGAGAAAGCTCCGAGCAGCACGAATGTGCCGCTCCGGTCTGATCACGAAGCGGCTGGACGCCCAGGGAAGAAGGTGAGTCGAACGCCCCGCCGCTAGCGGGACGTCCTGGTCACTGCGGCGCAAGCGGCCGCACACGAAGCAGCAGACATGCCGTGAACGCTACCAGGCAGTGGACACCTGCTTCAGGCATCCGCCTGAAGCCCATGCCCCCGCTCGAAGAACCGTTCGCCAGGACTCCCTGGGTACGGAGAGCTCACGGTCGTGGAGCACCCATTCGCGCGACCTCTAAGTGATGTGCGTCGTCTTCCACTTGCCGCCCTTGACGCTGGCCTTCAGTGCGCCATCGCTGTTCACCGCGAGGGCCCCAGGGGCGACGTCCGTCTCCTCGGGCGTCTCCGTCTCCCCGGCGGGGTCACTGAGCTGGGCACCGGCCGAAGGTTCGATCTCCGCGAGTTGAGCCGCACTGAGAGGCTTTCCCGTGTCCGGGGACACAGGCGTGCCGTTGTCCCGTCCTTCCTTTTGTCCGGGGCGGAGGCGGCCGGTGACCGGATCGCGGTGCTGTACCACCTGCGAGCTGTGGTGATGCGCAATCCGATGGTGGTCCGGCCCGGCGCCGACGCGGTCGCCCGGCACGTCGCCCAGCGCGACTGCGCCGCCCGACGCAAGCGCTGGCACCTCAAGAGCAATACATTGCCGG